>NZ_LZSU01000040.1 GCF_001665575.1 Mycobacterium sp. 852013-51886_SCH5428379
CCCCCCCCCCCCCCCCCCCCCCCCCCCCCCCCCCCCTTTTTTTTTTCAAGCCGAAGCCGGCATACGAGCTCGCTCAGTGTCTCGTGGGCTCGGAGATGTGTATAAGAGACAGCCGCCGCCACCGCCGGTGCCCGTCAACCCCCTCGCCCCGCCGCCGCCGGCCAGCCCCTTTGCGCTGCCGGGCATGCCCGCGGCGAATCCGTTCGCGCCGACCGCGCAGCCGCTGCCCATCCCCGAGGGCACCCCGGCCGGCCAGAACCCGACGCCGTACGTCGGCGAGCCCGTGTTCGCGCCGCCGAGCTTCAACCCGGTCAACGGCTCGAAGGTGGGCGCGGCCAAGCCGATCTACATCAACTTCCAGCGTCCGATCGCCAACCGGCAACTCGCCGAGGACGCCATCCACATCTCCTCGACTCCGCCCGTACCCGGCCGGTTCTACTGGATCAGCGACACCCAGGTGCGCTGGCGTCCGCAGGACTTCTGGCCGGCCGGCACCGTCGTCAACATCGACGCCTCCGGCACCAAGTCCAGTTTCACGGTGCCCGAGCAGCTGGTCGCCACCATCGACGACAACACCAAGGAGATGGAGGTCGTCCGCAACGGCGAGGTGATCAAGACCTTCCCGGTGTCGATGGGCAAGCCCGGATACGACACCAAGAACGGCACCTACTACGTGCTGGAGAAGTTCGCCGACATCGTCATGGACTCCTCGACCTACGGCGTGCCGGTCGACGATCCGTCCGGTGAGGGCTACAAGCTCAAGGTGCAGGACGCCGTGCGCATCGACAACAGCGGCATCTTCGTGCACAGCGCCCCGTGGTCGGTGGGCGCGCAAGGCAACAGCAACGTCAGCCACGGCTGTATCAACCTCAGCGCGGCCAACGCGCAGTGGTTCTTCG
The DNA here is from genome assembly GCF_001665575.1 of Mycobacterium sp. 852013-51886_SCH5428379. Lineage (GTDB taxonomy): Bacteria > Actinomycetota > Actinomycetes > Mycobacteriales > Mycobacteriaceae > Mycobacterium. Next base: position 900 of record NZ_LZSU01000040.1, read on the forward strand.
ACAACTTCGGCAGCGGTGACGCCGTGGTCATCAAGAACACCGACGGCGGCATGTACACCCAGCCCGACGGCGCATCCGACTGGCAGATGTTCTGACCTGATTCCCGTTCGGCACCAGCCTCTTCCGGCTGCGTGTCAGGATGGGCGCAGTGTCAGGCGACGACGACAAGGCGACGGCACGCACGGTCGCGGTGATCGTGCTGGTCGTGCTGGCCGCCGTCGCACTGCGCGGCTACCTGCCCGGCGCCACCCCGACCGACCGCGAACCCGAGCCCGCGGGCGCGGCCTCCCTCATCCCCGTCGCAGTGATGATCGTGTTGGCACTGGCGATCATCGCCCTGGCGATCCTGCGGCAGGCCCGACACCCCGCCCGCCGGGCCGGCGCGAGCGGCGACGCACTCTCCACCGGACCCCTCCGTGGCACGCGGTTGTCCCCGCGGACGGTGGCGATCCTGATCGCGGTCGCCATCCTCTGGCTGGCCACGGTGCTGTTCCTCATGCGGTTGCGGGGCTGGATCGACCCGCCGGAACCACCGACGCAGTCCGGGACCGAGCCGTCCCCGATGCTGCCTGCGGGTGCCGAGGCGGCGGCGCCCGAGGAGCCACGCAGCGAATCCGGTGGGGGAGTAGGCGTTTTCGGGATCCTGGCCGCCGCCACCGTCGCGTTGATCGTGCTGTCAGCGGTCGCGACCGTGATCGGCAGGCGTCGACCGGCGGACCCGCCGCCGCTCCCCGAACCGGCCGACGTCCCGGCGCCGGTGACCGGATCGCAGTCGCTGGCGCGCGCGGCCGAGCGCGGACTGGCGGAGATCGCTGATCTGAGCCGGGATCCGCGGGAAGCGATCATCGCCTGCTACGCGGCCATGGAACGCGAACTGGAGAAGTCGCCGGGGGCGATGCCGCTGGACTCGGACACCCCGTCGGAGGTGCTGGCCCGCGCCGTGCAGCGCCGGCTGCTGCACGCCGACAGCGCGACCGAACTCGTCGACCTGTTCGAAGAGGCCCGCTTCAGCCCGCACATCATGGCCGAGGAACACCGCGACGCCGCCGAGCGGGTGCTGCGCGATGTCCTGACAGAACTCGAGGTCGCCCCGTGACCCGCCCGATCGCGGCCGCCGTCGCGCTGCTGGTGCTGGCCGAGCTCTACGCGGTCGTCCGCCTCGACCGCGACGACGTGCTGGTGGTGTCGGGCGTCGCGCTCGTCGGCGGTCTGGTGGCGGTGCGCTGGTCCCTGCGTCCGGACCGGATGTCGGCGCCGCCGGCGTCGGAGGCCGACGAACGTGCCGCTGCGCTGCAGCGCTGGGCGGTGCGGACCGAGACCATGATCTCGTGGTCCGAGGCGACCCGCGCGGATTGGGACCGCCGGCTGCGGCCGATGCTGGCCCGCCAATTCGAACTCGCGACGGGTCAGCGCAGGAGCCGGAACGTCGAGGCGTTCGAGGCCACCGGCCGCATGCTGTTCGGTGCGCAGCTGTGGCAGTGGGTCGACCCGGAGAATGTGTCGCGCACCGGCGGCCGGGAACCCGGGCCGGGCCGCGCTGCGCTCGACGAGATCCTGCAGCGATTGGAGCGCGTATGAGCCTGCCCCTGACGACCACCACCGCCCAGTGCGAAGCGGTGCTCGACGAGATCGGCTCGGTCGTGGTGGGTAAACGGCGGGCGTTGTCGCTGATCCTGACCACCGTGCTGGCCCGCGGCAACGTGCTCATCGAGGACCTGCCCGGGCTGGGGAAGACGCTGATCGCGCGGTCGTTCGCCGCCGCGCTGGGCCTGCAGTTCACCCGGGTGCAGTTCACCCCCGACCTGCTGCCCGCCGATCTGCTCGGCTCGACGATCTACGACATGCAGTCCGGCCGGTTCCAGTTCCGGCAGGGTCCCGTCTTCACCCATCTCCTGCTCGCCGACGAGATCAACCGCACCCCACCCAAGACGCAGGCCGCACTGCTCGAGGCGATGGCAGAGGGCCAGGTCAGCATCGACGGCATCACCCACCGACTGCCCGCGCCGTTCATCGTGCTGGCCACCGACAACCCCATCGAGTACGAGGGCACCTATCCGCTGCCGGAGGCACAGCTCGACCGGTTCGCGATCCGGCTCGAGCTGCGTCACCTCTCGCAGCCCGAAGAGTTGACGATGCTGCGTCGCCGGCTGGAGCGCGGATCGGCTCCGCCGGTGGTGAGCCAGGTGGTCGACGCCGGGGGGCTGGTGGCCATGCAGGAGTCCGTCGAGCAGGTGACCGTGCATGACGACGTGCTGAGCTACGTGGTGGCACTGGCCGCGACATCCCGTCAGCATCCGCAGGTCGCCGTCGGGGCCAGCCCCCGCGCCGAACTCGACCTCGTGCAGCTCGCCCGTGCCCACGCGCTGCTGGCCGGTCGCGACTACGTCATTCCCGAGGATGTCAAAGCCCTCGCCGTACCCGTGATGGCGCACCGCATCAGCCTGCGACCCGAGATGTGGGTGCGGCGGGTGCAGGGCGCCGATGTCATCGAGGAGTTGCTGCGACGGCTGCCCGTGCCCCGGACCGGCGCTGCGCCGTGACCGCGGAGGCGTTCGATTCTGACGTCGAATTGCGTTGGCGGCCTTCGGTGTTGACGACGACGCTGGCGACATGCGCGGGAGTGGCGCTGGCGGCGGCGCTGGTCGTGGACCGCTGGGACCTCGTCGCCTTCGCCGCCCCGCTGCTCGGGGTGCTGTGCTCGCTGGGCTGGCAACGGCCGGTGCCGACGGTGCGCGTGCATGCAGGCACGCGGCTGCAGCGCTGTTTCGAGGGCGAGTCCTTGCACATGACCGTCTGGGCGAGCGCGTCCGACGGCGCGCCGGTCGATCTGTACTGCGACACGGTCGCCGGGATGGATCTCGAAACCGGGGCGACGCAGACGCTGGTCGCCCGCGCCGCGCGGTGGGGCCGCTATCCGATCCGGGCGCACGTGCGGGTGCCCGGGCGCGGCGGGCTGCTCACCGGCACCGGATCCGTCGACGCCGCCTACGTCGCGGTGTTCCCGCTGGCGCCCCCGCAGTCGGTCGCACTCGCGCGCACCGAACTGCTGGACCGGCTGGGCACCCATCTGACCCGCCACCACGGGCCCGGCGTCGAATACGCCGACATCCGGCCCTATGTGCCGGGCGATCAGCTGCGCACGGTCAACTGGCCGGTCAGCGCGCGGCGACGCACCCTGCACGTGACGCGCCGGCTCACCGACCGCTCCGCCGACGTCGTCGTGCTCGCCGACACCTACGCCCAACCGCCCGGGCCCGCCACCGAGGCGACCGAACGCATCGCCCGCGGCGCCGTCCAGGTGGTGCAGAGCGCGCTGCGCTACGGCGACCGCTCCGGCATCGTCACCCTCGGCAGCCGGCGCACCCGCTGGCTGGCCGCCGACATCGGGCAGCGCCAGTTCTACCGGATCCTCGACACCCTGCTCGACGCATCAGACGAATTCGACACCGGCACAGGCACACTCGCACCGCGTGCGGCAGTACCGCCCGGCGCTGTCGTCGTCGCGTTCTCCACCATGCTGGAGACGGAGTTCGCACTGGCGCTGATCGAGCTCCGTAAACGCGGACACACCGTGATCGCCGTCGACGTGCTCGAGGGCAGCCCGCTGTCCGGCGACCGCGATCCGCTCGTCGACCGGATGTGGGCGCTGCAGCGGTCGTTCATGTATCGCGATATGGGCACCGTCGGTGTCGACGTGGTGGCGTGGCCGTCGGATGTCACGCTCGACCAGGCGATGGCGGTGCTGCCCGACCGCCGGGGCCGGATGCAGGTGCGGCGGTGACGCGCTTCGGTGGCACCCCGGTATCGGCGACGATCTGCGGACTGCTGATGGTCGCCGCGTCGGCCGGTCAGGCGGTCGGTGTCGAACTGCTGCCCGTCGCCGCATCGGCGGTCGCGGTCCTCGCCGGTATCCGGTTCCGTCCAGCCGCCACCCTGGCCGTGCTGTGCGCGGTGGTGACCATCGCGGTGTCCGGCCCGGCGCCCATGTTCACCGCGCTGGCCGGGCTGGCCGCCGCGGCGTATCTCCTGCTGCGGCACGGGGAATACAGCGTGACGCCGCCCAGCGTGCTGGCCGCCGCGGGGTTCGGGGCGTTGGCCACCGTGGTGGCGGCGATCCCGGTGCAGCTGCCGTGGCTGCCGCTGGCCGCACCGCTGGCACTGTTCGGCGGCTACCTGATCGCGCTGCGGCCCTATCTGAGAGCGGTCTGACTCACGTCACCAGCCACAGGGCCAGCGCGATCACGAACGCCGTCAGTCCCAGCGTGGTCTCCATGACCGTCCACGTCTTGAGGGTCGTCTTCACGTCCATGTTGAAGAACCGGCTGACCAACCAGAACCCCGAATCGTTGACATGCGAGAGGACCGTCGCGCCTGCGGCGATCGCGATCACCAGCAGCGCCAGCCGCAGATCGCTGAGGTTCGCTGTTGCGGCGGCCGCGCTGAGCAGTCCGGCCGTCGTGGTGATCGCCACCGTCGCCGACCCCTGCGCGACGCGCAACAGCGTGGCGATGATGAACGCCTGCAGGATCAGCGAGATCCCCAGATTGGACAGCGAACTGCTGAGCGCGTCGCCGATGCCGCTGAGTTCGAGCACGCCGCCGAACATGCCGCCGGCGCCGGTGATCAGGATGATCGAGCAGATCGGCCCGAGCGAATGGTCGAGGATGTCGCGGACGTCGGCCATCGACCGGCCGCGCGTACCGAGCACCGCGATGGCCACGAGGACGGTGATCAGCAGCGCCACGGTGGTGTTGCCGAGCAGCATCAGATAGGGGGCCCAGGTGGCGTCCTCCGCGACCACCCCGGCAGCGGCCAGCGTGCTGATCACGGTGTCGAAGGAGATCAGGACGAACGGCAGCAGCAGGATCCCCAGGACGGTGGCGAAGGCCGGTGCGGTGCGGGTGCCGGTCCGGGTGCCGCCCGGCCCGGCGGTGTCGGTGTCGGTGCCGGCCACGGTGTCGGGATCCCGGCCCCCGTTGACCTCGCCGAAGATCGCCTCCGGGATGTCGACGTGGAACCGCCGGCCCAGCACCTTCGACACCAGATACGAGCCCACGTACCAGGACAGGATTGCGACCGGTGCGCCGACGAGCAGCGTGAGGCCGATGTTCGCGTCCAGGGCGCCCGCCGCGGCCACCGGACCGGGGTGCGGCGGCACCAGCGCGTGCATGGCCGCGAACGCACCTGCCGCGGGGAACGCGTACAGCAGCAGCGATCCGCCGAACCGCCGCGCGACGGTGAAGATGATCGGTAGGAACACCACCAGACCGGCGTCGAAGAAGATCGGGAAGCCGAACAGCAGCGCCGCCACACCCAGTGCGAACGGGGCGCGTTTCTCACCGAACCGGTTGATCAGCGTGTCGGCGAGCACCTGCGCGCCGCCGGTGATCTCCAGCAGCCGCCCGATCATCACGCCGAACCCGACCAGCAGCGCCACGGACCCGAGGGTGTCGGCGAAGCCGAACATCAGGGCATCCGGGACGTCGCCGACCGGGAAGCCGGCCGCCAGCGCCGTCAGTACGCTCACCAGGACCAGCGCCACGAACGCGTGCAGCTTGACCTTGATGATGAGGAACAGCAGGACGGCGACGGCGGCCGCGGCGATCAGCAGCAGCGTCGTCGCGCCATAGGCAGGTTCGATCGCTTCCATGCGGCCTCCGACCGTTGGTCTGGGATCTCCCCGCAGCCTAGTTCCAGATGCGCACCCGCCGGTCGGGTTCGAGGTAGAGCGCATCCGATTCGTGGACGTCGAACGCCTCGTAGAACGAGTCGAGGTTGCGGATCACCCCGTTGCAGCGGAACTCCGGCGGAGAGTGCGGATCGGTGGCCAGGCGCCGGATCGCTTCGGCGGTACGGGATTTCGTCCGCCACACCTGCGCCCAGCCGAAATACACCCGTTGCACGCCGGTGAGCCCGTCAATGACCGGAGCCTCTTCGCCCTTGAGCGACAGCTCGTACGCCAGCAACGCGATGGACAGCCCGCCCAGGTCGCCGATGTTCTCGCCGACGGTGAATGCGCCGTTCACATGATGGCCGTTTTCGAGTTCGCGCGGCGTGTACTCCTCGTACTGCTCGATCAACGCCTTGGTGCGGGCGCCGAACTCGGTGCGGTCGGCGTCGGTCCACCAGTCGACGAGGTTGCCGTCCCCGTCGTACTTCGCGCCCTGATCGTCGAAACCGTGGCCGATCTCGTGACCGATCACCGCCCCGATCCCGCCGTAGTTGGCGGCGTCGTCGGCGTCGGCGTCGAAGAACGGCGGCTGCAGAATCGCCGCGGGGAAGACGATCTCGTTCATCCCGGGGTTGTAGTAGGCGTTGACGGTCTGCGGCGTCATGAACCACTCGTCGCGGTCAACCGGGCCGCCGAGCTTGGCCAGCTCGCGGTCGCTGGCCAGCTGGTAGCCGCGCCGGTAGTTGCCGTAGAGGTCGTCGCGTTCGATGACCAGCTCCGAATAGTCCTTCCACCGCGCCGGATAGCCGATCTTCGGGGTGAACTTGTCGAGTTTGGCCAGCGCCTTCTCCCGCGTCTCGGGGGTCATCCACTCCAGCGAGTTGATGCTGACGCGGTAGGCCTCACGCAGGTTGGCCACCAGCTCGTCCATGCGGGCCTTGGCGTTCGGTGGGAAGTGCCGCTCGACGTAGAGCTTGCCGAGTGCATCGCCCATCAGGCTCTCCACCACGCTGACGCCGCGCTTCCAGCGATCCCGGATCTGCTCGGTGCCCGATAGCAGCCGGCCGTAGAACGCGAAGTCCCCGGCGACCAGCTCGTCGGTCAGCAGGAACGCGCGCGCCTTGATCAGGCGCCAGCGCACCCAGGCCTTCCAGTCCTCGAGTGAGAAGCCGCCCACACCGGACCATTCAGCGGCGAACGCCGTCAGATAGTCGGGCTGACGCACCACCAGCTCGGCGACCTTGTCCTCGGTGGCGCCGAGCGCGCCCACCCAGCCGGCCCAGTCGAAGCCGGGCGCCTGGGTCGGCAGATCGGCGAATCGCACCAGGTTGTAGGTCAGATCGGCGTCGCGGCGCTTGACGACGTCCCAGTGCGCGGCGGCCAGCGTCCGCTCCAGCGCGACGATGCGCTCGGCGGTGTCGGCGTGGTCGTCGGCGTCCCCGCCGTACACCAGCGCGAACATCGCCGCGATGTGGCGCGGATAGGCGGCCAGGATCTCGGCGTGCTGCTCGTCGCGGAAGTACGACTCGTCGGGCAGCCCGATCCCGGACTGGCTCAGATGCACCAGATAGCGCGTCGAATCCTTCGAATCGGTGTCGACGTAGACGCCGGTGCCGCCGCCGACACCGGTGCGCTGGAGGGCGCCCAGCACTGCGGCCAGTGCGTCGGGGGTGTCGGCGCCGTCGACCGACTCCAGTTCGTCGAGCAGCGGCGCGACGCCGAGACGTGCGACCGTCTGCTCGTCGAGGAAGCTGGCGTAGAGGTCGCCGATGCGCTGTTCGTCGGTCCCCTTCTGGGCACCCTTCTCGGCGCATTCGGTGATGATCTCGCGGATCTGCTCCTCGGCCCGGTCGTACAGGGTCCGGAACGCGCCGTCGGTGGCCCGGTCGGCGGGCATCTCATAGTCGGTGAGCCAGCGTCCGTTGACGTGGCCGAAGAGGTCGTCCTGGGGGCGGGCTTGGGGGTCGACGTGCGTCAGGTCGATGCCCGACTTGATTGCTTCTACCGTCACCCCGACATTCTTCCAGAATGCGGCCGGTAGCCTCACGGCCATGTCTGACGAGCTCCCCGAGGAGCAGACCGGCGGCGAGCGGGTGTTCAGCAGCTTCGGGGTGGCGTCCGCGGTACTGGGTGTGCTGGCCGTCGCGGCCGTCGTTCTGGCCGGGCTGATCTGGACCGGCCACCGGGCCGAGACCGACGAGCGCGCGTACCAGACCCGCGTCCTGCAGGCCGCCGCGGACTGGGCCTCGGTGCTGATCAACATGAACAAGGACGACGTCGCCGCGAGCCTGCTGCGACTGCAGGAGCAGACCGTCGGCGACCTCAACGCCGATTTCGACTCGGCGGTGCAGCCCTACCGGCAGCTCGTCGAGCGGCTGCAGACCCGCACCACCGGACAGATCGATTCGGTGTCGGTGGAGGGGCTGCACCATCCGGCGGGCAGCCCGGACGGCGGGCCCGCGCTGCCGGCGCCGCCCGATCCCCAGGTGTCGGCGTTCGCGTCGCGCACCGACACCGTGCTGGTGGTCGCCACTTCGGTCACCGAGAACGCCGGCGCGGATCAGCCGCAGACGGTGCGGTGGAATCTGCGGCTCGGCGTGTCCGACGTCGACGGCAAGCTCATGATCTCCAGCCTGGAGTCGATTCGATGAGGAATCGCCTGCGGGTGCTGGCGTTCGACACGCTGGCCCCGGCCGCGGCGATCGCCGCGCTGGTGTTCATCGGGGTGGTGCTGGCCTGGCCGCTGTGGTGGGTGTCGGTGTGCTCGGTGCTGTGCCTGCTGATCGTGCAGGGCGTGATCGTCAACGTGGTGCTGGCGCGGCGCGATGGCGTCACCGTCGGGACCGACGACGACGGCCCGGGTCTGCGGCTGGCGGTCGTCGGCGTCGCGACCGCCGCGCTGGTCGCCGCGGTGGTGGTCGGGTATCTGCGGTGGACGGTGCCCGACCGCACCTTCACCGCCGACAGCGCCGAGGTGGTGCGCATCGCCAGCAGCGTCTCCGAGGCGACGGCCACGTTCACCCCGCAGAACCCGACGGCCTCGATCGACCGCGCCGCCCAGCAGATGGTGCCCGACCGCGCCGAATCCTTCAAACAGGAGTTCGCCGCCGTCGCCGAGGACCTCACCAGCAGGAACGTCTCGGCGCAGGCCCGTACGGCGTCGGCCGGTGTGGAGGCGCTCGGCCCCGCGGCGGCCAGCGTGGCCGTGGTGCTGCGGGGCACGCAGAGTGTGCCGGGTCAGCCGGTGGACAACGCGGTGCTGGCCCTGCGGGTGACGCTGTCCAAGATCGACGGCCGCTGGCTGGTCGAGGACGTCACACCGCTGCACTCCCGCTGACGCCGAAATCGCTAGAGCAGGCGGGCGTAGTCGACCTTCAGGCAGCGGTCCATCACCACCTGCAGACCGGCGGCCGTCCCGTCCGCGGCGACCTGCTCGTCCCACAGTCCCTGCTGCAGCCACAGCGTCTTCGCGCCGACGTCGACGGCCTCCTTGAGGACTCCGGGTAGTTCGCTGCTGCGCCGGAACACGTCGACCATGTCGGGCTTGACGGGCAGGTCGGCCAGCGTCGGGTAGACCTTGTGGCCGGCGATCTCGCCGACGGTCGGATTCACCAGATACAGCTCGTAGTGGCTGGCGTCCCGGAGGTACTCCCAGACGCCGTAGCTGGGGCGCGTCGGATTGGCCGACGCCCCCACCACGGCGACCGTGCGGGTCTCCCGCAGGATGCGCCGCAACTCGTCGTGGTCGGGTTCGGTCCAGGCGGCTGATTCGGTCATGGGTCCAGCATTCCCGGTAACCGGGCCGACGATGCGCGGGAAGGCGTCAGTGGGGGCGATCGGACCGTTGCGCGCGCATCTTGGCGAAGCGATCGGACAGCCGGCGCATCCGCAGCATCAGCGATGCCGGCGGGGAGGTGTGCCCGTCGAGGAATTCGGCGAACTCGTCCTCCGGCACCCCGATCCGTGATGCGAACTCCGGCGCGCCGAGGCCGGAGCGGTCGAGCAGCACCTGTACGTGCCTGCCCACCTCGGCGCGTTCGGACGCATCGAGGTGTTCGCGGGCGCGGACCAGGACCTCGGCCAGCGCCTTCGAGACTCCGGGCGGTGCCGCCTTGTCGAGCACTTCTTCGACCTGGCGGGCGGTGCGGCCGTAAGGGTCGCGTTTGATCGCCGTGACGATCCGCTGCCACACGGTGAGATCGTCGGACTCGAGCGCGGTGCGGATCGCAGCGGTCGACCAGAACTCGACCGGCCGGTCGTCGATCGTGACCGGACGCACCGCGGCGGGCACCGGGCGGGTGGGCGCGGAAGACGCGTCGCTCGTCAGCAACCCCTCGGTTGTCACCTCGCCTCCTCCAGCATCGCGACGGCCACCGCCAGGCAGCGCTGCCGGACCGTCGCCCACTCCGCCTCCGCTTCGGGGTCTGAGGTCAGTAGGTCGAACTCGTCGGACGGCTGCGGGTCGGCCAGGCGGCGCACCAGTTGGGTGGCCACCCACTGTTTCCTCATCAGGTGTTGCCCACAGTAGTACCGGTCCATACCGGACAACACGACCGCTGCGGTGTGAGTCTCCATCGCTTCGGCCAGGTCCGCGAATTCGGCGTAGTCACGGCTGCTGTTGCGGCACATGATGAGGAAGCCCTTCATGCGCAGCGTCTCCGCACCCGTCGGGACCTGCAACCGGTCACCGGTCGGCAACTGCACGTTCGTCGTCTCCACCGGACCGCGCCGCTCGACCGGCAGGTTCTCCCGCCCGGCCTGCGTCTCCAGCGCGTCGAGGGCGACCGAGAGCCGGCCGCGCCACATCGTCACCGGATGCACCGGCAGCGTGGTGCGCACCGTCGCGCCGCCCTCGCGACCGCTGATGCCGTTACGGCCGAGCCGCCGGTAACCGGTGGCCGTGCGCAATCGCACGGTCTGATCGCCGCCGTTGCGCGCGACGACGCGCTGCTTGATCGGCTGGCAGCCGCTGAATGCGAGCGGATCAGCCACCGTGATGGTCTTCGGCGCCAGGTTCTTCATCCGCGCGGCCGATTTGACCATGCCGCGCAGGTCCGCGCCGGACGGACCGAGGGCGGAGATGTCGTCGGGGATGATGACCAGATCGTCGATCTGCACCTTCGGCAGCGGCTTCTCGAAGTCCACCGACGGCAGGATCCGGTCCAACCAGCGCGGCAGCCACCAGTTCCACTGATCGAACATCGCCATCAACGCGGGGACCAGCACCAGCCGCACGATGGTCGCGTCCACGGCGATCGCCACCGCGCACGCGACACCGAGCTGCGCGACCAGCGGCATCCCGGCGAATGCAAAGCCGATGAACACCGCGATCATGATCAGTGCGGCGCTGGTGATGGTGCGCGCGCTGGTGCTCACGCCGTAAGCCACCGCATCGCGGGTGTTGTTGGTCTGCAGGAACCGCTCCCGGATGCGGGTCAGCAGGAAGATCTCGTAGTCCATCGACAGGCCGAACGTCATCGCCAGCACCAGCGGCGGGATCGTGCTGTCCAGCGACGGCAGCCGTTCGAAGCCCAGCGGTTCGAGCCAGCCCCACTGGAAGACGACCACCAGGCTGCCGTACGCGGCGGCCACCGACAGCACCGTCATCAGCACGCCCTTGAGTGCGAGCAGCACCGACCGGATCGACACCAGCAGCATCAGGAACGCGATCAGCGCGACGAAGCCGAACACCAGCGGCTGCGTCACCGACACCCGATCGTCGAAGTCCTTGATCAGCGCGGTGGGGCCGCCGACGTCGATCGAGACGTTGGGACCCGCCGTGGCGGGCAGGTTGGCGCGCAACCAGTCCACGGTCTCGCGCGCGCCCATGTCCTCGGGGTCCACCGACAGCACCGCCGACAGCAGCGCGGTGCGGTAGTCGTCGCCGAACGTCGCCGGGGACACCGTCACCACGTTGGGCGCCTTCTCCATCTCCGCGCGCACGGCCTGCAGTGTCGGTTCCTTCGCCGCCGCCGACGCGGCGTTCCCGTCGGGGAAGGTCACCAGCACGCGGACCGGTCCGAGCGCCCCGGGACCGAGCGCCTCCGAGGCGGCATTGACGCCGCCGCGGATCTCGTGGGTCGGCTCGAACTGCCGCTGCATGCTGTTGCCGAGCACCATCGCGAACGCGGGCGCCGCCATCGCGAGCAGCACCGCCGTCGCCGCCAGCGCCGATATCCACGGACGCCGCATCACCCACCCGGTCCAGCGGGTCCAGAACCGCGACTGGGTGGTGTCCGGCCGGCGCGACCAGTGCAGGTACGAGGAGCGTTTGGCCGCCGCCCGGCCGAACGTGGCGAGCACCGCCGGGGTCAGCGTCGTCGAGGTGAGGACCGCGACGGCGACCGCGAGGATCGCGCCGGTGGCCATCGACGTCAGCACCGGGGTGTTGATCAGATAGATGCCGGTGACCGAGGCAATGACGGTCATCCCCGACAGCAGCACCGCCAGACCCGAGGTCCCCATCGCGGCGTCGGCGGCCTGCTGCGGATCGCGACCGGCCCGCAGTTCCTCCCGGAACCGCATGAGGATGAACAGCGAGTAGTCCACGGCCACGGCGATCCCGAACATCGACACCGTGGACGCCACGAACACCGACATCGTGGTCACCGTCGACAGTAGGTAGACCACGCCCATCGTCACCGCGACCGTGCACACGCCGAGCAGTAGCGGCATCGCCGCCGCGGCCAGCGAACCGAACACCGCGAGCAGCACCAGCAGCACGATCGGCAGGTTCCACTGTTCGGCCTGGGCGATGTCGGTCTTGATGGCCGACGACGCCGCGGCGCCGAGCGCGCCCTGACCGATGACGTAGAACTTGACCTTGCCGTCGCGGAACTCGCCCGGGTCCTCGCCGTCGACGCCGATCTTGGTGCGCAGCTCCTTGGCGACGTCCGTGGCGCCGGTGTTGTCGAAGTCCAACGACAGTGTGACGACGTACGGGCGGTCCGGTTGCGGGGGCGGCTGCTGCGGATTCGGCGTGATGGTGACGCTGGGTACCTCACCGGCGATGCGGTCCAGCTCCGCTACAGCGGCGTTCATATCGTCGTAGGACGCGTCGGCCCGCGGGGCGGCGACGAGCGCCAGCGGGGAGGCCCCCTGATCGGGGAAGTGGTCCTCGAGTTCGTACTGCACGTGCAGCGACTGCGAACCCTCGACCTCGAATCCGCCGCCGGTCAAATTGCCCGACTGGCTCAGCGCGAGGTAGATCGACGGCAGCAGCAGCATCGCCCAGACGCCGAAGACCGCCCAGCGGAATCTGCGCAGGTTGCTGCTCAAGCGCATCATGAACTGCTGGATGACAACTCCTGTCAGGTCTCCCCGGCCCGTCCGGCGTTTCTTTGCCGAAGCGTACCGCAGGGTCCTGTAGGCTACCGGGCTCGTCGTCGGGCCGCCGCCAAGCTGTGACCGGCGCTCCAACCTGCTGTGATCCACTGCTGGTGCGGTTGGCCCGGTCCGCACACGGTGGCAGGATGGCGTCCGGGAACCGTAAGGAGTGCCGTGAAGACCAGCATGCTGCGCCGCAGCCTGTACGCCACAGTGGGTGCCACCGCCGCCGCCGTTCTGAGCCTCCCGCAGGCCGCCGCCGCACCGGATCCGTGCGCCGCCAGCCAGGTGGCCAGGACCGTGGGTTCGGTCGGCACCAACACCGGGATCTACCTCGAGGCCAACCCCGAGACCGATGCCGCGCTGACGGCGATCTCCCAGCAGGAGGGCCCGCAGTCGCTGGCCACGCTGAAGGCCTACCTCGACGCCAACCCGCAGGTCGCCAAGGATCTGCAGAAATTGCAGCAGCCGCTGACCAGCCTGTCGGGCCGCTGCCGGTTGCCGATCACCCTCCCGCAGGTGCTCAGCCTGATGCAGGCCGCGCAGCAGCAGGGCGCGGGCGCAGGCATGCCGGCCGCCGCGGTCCCGGCCCCGGTATCGGCGACTCTGCCGAACCGGGGGCCGCTGCCCGGCCCGTACCGCTAGAGGGCCGTTCGTCAGGTCGGATTGACAACGTGTTTGACGACAAGGCGAGAAACTGCTGCTGACATCTGATTAGCTGTTCGCTGTAACCTGCCGGGTTACGACTTCCACGGTGAATGTGAAGGAGCTCGTCCATGTTGCTTCCTGCCCGTACCGCCCGTGCGGTCGCTGGTGTGCTCGGGGCTGGCGCGGCCGCCGGCGCGATGCTGTTCGGCGCGATGCCCGCGGCATCGGCACAGCCCGCGCCCCTGCCGCCGAACTGCACCGCCGCAGACCTTGCGGGCGTCGCGTCCGGCGTGTCCGCGTCCACGTCCGCCTACCTGTTCACCCACCCGTGGGTGAACGATTTCTTCACCAGCCTCGAGGGTCAGCCGCGCGACCAGATCCGCCCGCAGGTCGAGGACTACCTCAACGCCAACCCGCAGGTGAAGGCCGAGCTGACCGGCATCCGGCAGCCGCTGGTCGACCTGAAGAACCGCTGCGGCACCGCGATGTCCCCGGACGACATCGACTAGTGCGGAGTGGACCGCTGGCACCGGCTGAGCACGGAGAGCACGACGCCGCCGGCCGTACGGTGCTGATGGTCGACGACGACCCGGACGTTCGCACGTCCGTGGCCAGGGGTCTGCGCCATTCGGGTTTCGACGTGCGGGTGGCGGCGAACGGCAAGGAGGCGCTACGCCTGCTGTCCGCCGACTCGCACGACGCGCTCGTCCTCGATGTGCAGATGCCCGAATTGGACGGCGTGGCGGTCGTGACGGCGCTGCGCGCCCTCGGCAACGACATCCCCATCTGTGTGTTGTCGGCGCGCGACACCGTCAACGACCGCATCGCCGGCCTCGAGGCCGGCGCGGACGATTACCTGACCAAACCCTTCGATCTCGGCGAGCTGGTGGCCCGGTTGCATGCGCTGCTGCGCCGGGCCAACCCGTCGGATCGGCCGTCGGACACGATCACCGTCGGCGCGCTGACGATCGACACCGCGCGCCGGTTGGTGTTCGTCGACGGTGAGCGGGTGGACCTCACCAAACGCGAGTTCGACCTGCTGACGGTGCTGGCCGAGAACCACGGGGTGGTGCTGTCCCGGCAGCGGCTGCTCGAATTGGTGTGGGGGTACGACTTCGACGTCGACACCAACGTGGCCGACGTGTTCATCTCCTATCTGCGCCGCAAACTGGAGCGCGACGGTCTGCCGCGCGTCATCCACACCGTCCGCGGGATCGGTTACGTACTGCGCGACGAGCCCTAGCGGCCGTGTGGGTTCCGCGCTTCATCCGTTCTGCCTCGCTGCGCACCCGTGTCGCGGTGGCGTCCGCGGCGGCGGCGTCGGCGGTGGTGGCGGCGTTCACGATCCTCACCTCGCTGGTGTTGGCCAACAACGACGCCGCCCAGATCGACCGCAGGCTCGACGCGATCGTCGACGCCAGTATGTTCCCCGAACAACTGCAGGATCCGCGCCGCGGCGTGTTGACGACCGGTCGGTCCCGCTCCACCGGTGAGGTCGTCTTCCAGCGCGGCTTCCAGTTGCCCACGCTGCCGCCCGGCACGGAGACCGTCGAGGTCAACGGCGTGGAGTACCGCGTCCGCACACTTCCCGTCGATCAGGGCGGCGGGGTCCTGATGTCCATCGGCATCCGGGCCGACAGCCTGCTGCTCAGCAGCCGTCGCATCCCCCAGTACGCGACGGTCGGGGTGGTGACGGTGCTGATCGCCGGTGGGCTGGGCTGGCTGCTGGCCGGTCCGGCGATCCGGCCGCTGCGCAAACTCACCGAACAGACGTCGGCCCTGGGGGAGGGCAGCGACTCGATGCCCGGTGTGCGGGGCGTGCGCGAGGCCGAGGAGCTCTCCGACGCCATGTCGGCGATGCTGCACCGGCTCGCCGCCGCTCAGCAGGCGACCACCAACTCGTTGCAGGCCGCGCAGGACTTCGCCGCGAACGCGACCCACGAACTGCGCACCCCGTTGACCGCCATGCGCGCCGATCTGGACACCCTGCGCATCCACGACCTACCCGCCGACGAACGCGCCGAGGTGGTGGCCGACCTGTCGCGGGCGCAGCGCCGCGTCGAGGCGATCATCACCGCGCTCGGGCAGCTCGCGTCGGGTCAACTGGCGCAGGCCGAGGACCGCGAGCTGATCGACGTCACCGATCTCCTGGACCGGGTGGCCCGGGAGAACGCCCGCTCCGGCGCGGAGATCGTCGTGCAGACCGACGACGACATCGGCGCGGTCTGGGGCTGGCCCGGCGGTCTGCGGCTCGCCGTGGACAACCTGCTGCGCAACGCCTTGACCCACGGAGACGCCACCCGCGTCGTCCTGCACGCCCATCGCGGCGACGGCGTGCTGACCATCGCGGTCGACGACAACGGCCGCGGACTGCCCGCCGAGGAGCACACGACCGTCCTCGGCCGGTTCCGCCGCGGCAGCACCGCCACACCGGGCGGTTCCGGACTCGGGCTGGCGCTGGTCGCCCAGCAGGCCAAGCTGCACGGCGGTGACATCAAACTGTCCGACGGGCCGCTCGGCGGCCTGCGGGCGACGTTGACCATCTCGACGTCCCCGCGCGACAGCGACACTCAGCCGCGTTGAACCCCGCGGCGGCGCACCGCCAACACAGCGCCGCGCCATCCGAGTAGCAGGACCGCCGTCACCAGCGACGCGACGATCACGAAGCTCACCGCGACGCCCTGGCCGGTCAGCTTGCGCAGCACCATCCCCACCGCCACGGTGCACACCCAGATCAGCACCCCCGTCGGCGCCGGCGACAGCGGCCGCTGCCAGGCCCGGGCCACCAGCCAGCCGACACCCGAGCCGGCCAGGAAAGGCCACGCCGTCTCGGCCACCCCCGCCACGCTCAGGCCCTCGGCGTGGCTGCGCCTGCCGATCGTGCAGAACACCACGACGCACACGGCGTCGGCGAGCAGCGCGAGGAGCGCGGTGCGGCGGTCAGGGTGCGGCATAGGTCATCACATCCAGGACGAGGGGACTGACGTCGGTCTCGGCTCGCGGCGCGAAGTCCGGTTGCATCGCCGCGGGCTCACCGGCCAACAGCGGGTCCAGCGCGTCGTTCGAGGCCAGCCGGTTGTCGAGCGAGAAGGAGTCGATCACGAACGGCAGCCCGTCGGACTTCAGCGGGTCGGGCGTGCTCATCACGTGGAAGTGCAGATGCGGCGCATCGGTGTTGCCGGAGTTGCCCAGTGCGCCGATCACCTGCCCGGTGCTGAGCCGATCGCCGGGTCGGACGGTGATGCTGCCGGTCTTGAGGTGGCCGTAGAACGCGAAGTTGCCGTCGCCGATGTCCTGGACGATGTGGTTGCCGCCGTACTGGTCGACCGGCAGGCCGGTCGGGCTGCGGCCGGGCACCTGTTCGGGCAGGTTGTCCACGACGGCGACAACCGGGCCGTCGGCGACCGCGTAGATGTCGGCGCCGAAGTAGGGATAGCTCTCGGTCTTCGCGCGGTCGCCGGCGAAGAGCCTGCCGTCGGGGCCGAGTTGGACGTAGTCGATGGCGAATCGTTCGGCGGCCCAGAGCTTGCCGTCGAGCGGGTTGGCGGCCATGCGGTGGGCAGTCATGTCGCAGCAGCTGTTGCCGTCGAGCCAGCCGCCTCCGCGCAGCGGCGGTGCGATGACGGCGGGTTCGCGGGTCTGCACGGTCACCGGCGCGACCGTCTCGGTCATCGTCGCCGGGACCAGCGGCGGGCTGGGCGCGGCCACCGAGATGCCGATCCGGTGGACGAGATCGCGCGGCGGCGCGGCCGGCCCACCCTCGGCCGGACGGTCGATGGCGACGTCGAGCCACGTCAGGGCCGTCTGCCCGGGCCCGATCCTCGTGGTGGGCACCGGCGTGCCGATCACCCGCGTCCAGTAGCCGATCTGGTCGCCGGTCAGCGTGAGCAGCACGCGTTCGGCGGCGAGCACCTCCAGCGAGGTGATCGTGACGTCCTGGGCCAGCACGTTGGTCAGCCGCAGCTCGTAGGCCAGATGGTCCCGGCCGTCGGTCCCGGGCACCGCGACGGGTTCGGACAGCACCTCGGCGAGCAGCGGGGTGAACACCGGGGGAGAGGTCGAGGTGTGCGGCTCCGCTCCCGCCTCGGGCGACGGCGGGGCAGCCGATGCCGGCCCGCCGGTCTCCTTGGGCGGTTCCGCCGACTGTGCACATCCCGCGAGCAGCACCATTGCCGCGAAAAGGGTTGTCGCGCAACGGCTCTTGCGGATCATGGGCGTTCCTCTTCCAGATCGGGATCGATGTCGGGTTCGGTGCGAAACATGAAGAAGAACACCACCCAGCCGATCGCGGCCAGGAAGATCCAGCTGACGAGGCGGTAGATGAGCATTGCGGAGATGGCGCCCGCGAGCGTCATCCCGCTGGACACCAGGCCCGGCACCAGCACCGCCTCGACCACGAGCAGACCACCGGGCATCAGCGGGATGGTCCCCACCGCGCGGGCCGCGGCGTAGGCCACCGTCAGCCCGGCCAGCGAAGGATGCCCGCCGGCGGCGTAACAGGCGAACGCCAGGCAGGCCACGTCGGCGACCCAGTTGAACATCGACCAGCTGAACGCCGCCCCGAGATCGCGTCTACCGAGCTGCACCGACTCCAGCTGGGTGAGCAGTTCGCGCCACTTCGCCACCCCCGTGCCCGCCGGCTTGCCGCGCAGTGAGTTGAACCAGGTCAGCAGCTTGACCCCGATACCGTCGATCAGCTCCGGCCGCGACGCCACCGCCTGGGCTAGCACCAGCAGCGCCGCGAAACCACCGAGGGTGAACACCAGCGACAGCGGGTTCTTGCTGGCGCCGAGCAGGAATGCACCGCCCAGACCGAGCAGCGCCAGACCGACACCCTGCAGCACCCCGGACATCACCAGCTGCCAGGACGCCACCACCGGCGTCGCACCCCACAGCCGCTGCTGGCGGTACAGGAACGTCGCGGAGAGCACCGGTCCGCCCGGCATCGTCGTGCTCAGCGCGTTCCCCGCGTAGAACGCGGCCTCCGATCGCCACTGCCGGACCTCGACGCCGGCCGAGCGCAGCAGCGTGCGCTGGATCTGGGCGAAGCTGTGCATCGACAGCAGCGAGGCGACGACCGCCGCGAGCACCCACCACCAGTTCGCCGACAGCAGGCTCTGCCACGCCTTGGCGAGCTGATCCCACACCAGGACCGCCTCGACGGTGAGCACAATGACCGCGAGCGCGATGACCGCCCACCGCACCCACCAGTACTTCCCCCGGGCGGATCCCGCGGGATCGGTCCCCGCCGACTGGGTGTCGCCGGCAGGCGCGTCGTGAGACACGGCTACAGGGTAACGGGGGGCGGCTACAGTACCCCGCATGCCAGCAGGCCTGTCCGCGGACGATCTCTCGGTGACTCCATTCGTCCGGCAGGCCGCCGCGTGGGCGTGGCGGCTGTTGGTGATCTTCGGGGCGGTGTTCGCGGTGCTGTGGTTGGTGCTGCAGCTCGAGATCATCGTGGTGCCGGTCGCGCTGGCGACGCTGTTGGCCGCGCTGCTGATGCCCGCGGTCGATTTCCTCGACCGCAGGGGCGCACCGCGCAGTGGGGCGGTCGCACTGATCCTGCTCAGCGGCCTGGCGATCGTCGGCGGCCTGTTGACGTTCGTGGTCAGCCAGTTCGTCGAGGGCACCCCCGCGCTGGTCGAACAGGTGACCCGAAGCATCGACGGGCTTCGGCGCTGGCTGATCGACGGCCCGCTCGGACTGAGCCGCGATCAGATCGACAACGCGGGCAACTCCGCGATCCAGGCGCTGCAGGACAACCAGGAGCGGGTGACCAGCGGGGCGCTGTCGACCGCGGGCACGATCACCGAGATCGTCACCGGCGCACTGCTCGTGCTGTTCACCCTGATCTTCCTGCTGCACGGTGGCCGCAACATCTTCGAATTCGTGACCAGGATCTTCCCCGCACCAGCCCGCCGTCGGGTACGCGACGCCGGCCGGGCCGGTTTCCACTCATTGATCGGCTACGTCCGCGCGACGTTCCTGGTGGCGCTCGTCGACGCCATCGGCATCGGCACCGGCCTGGCGATCATGGGGGTACCGCTGGCGTTGCCCCTGGCCTCGCTGGTGTTCATGGGCGCGTTCATCCCGCTGGTCGGCGCCGTCGTCACCGGCTTCCTCGCCGTGATCGTCGCGCTGCTGACGAAGGGTCTGGTGTACGCGCTGATCACCCTCGGCCTGATCCTGGCGGTGCAGCAGCTCGAAGGCCATGTGCTGCAACCGCTGGTGATGGGCCGGGCTGTCTCCATCCACCCGCTGGCCGTCGTGCTGGCCATCGCCGGCGGCGGCGTGACGGCGGGCATCATCGGCGCGCTGCTCGCGGTCCCGCTGGTGGCGTTCCTCAACAGCGCGATCCGTGTGCTCACCGCCCCCGACCCGCAGGCCGAGGCCGCCGAGTTGAAGGCCGAGGACGGCCCCGCGATCAGCGCCGAACCCGACGATGTCGAGGAGAAGGTCGACTAGTTGCACACTCGATCAGCTCGAGCGTCTGCTAGATCCGGCCCTCGCGTCGCAGCAGATCCTGTGCGCTGACCCCGCCGCCGCGCCGTTTCTGCGCCTCCTCGGTGAGGTCGATCTTCTCCGTGGAATCGGCGTCCGACGGCGACTTGGGATTCTCGGGCACCGGGAGCTTGGTCGTGGCCTCACCGGAATCCGGCTGCGACTGCGGCTGCGCGGGCCGCTGCACCGGGATCGCCGTCGTCGGCTCGTTGCCCTCGTTGGGATCCCCGCCGCGTCCGCCGGGCCGCATCGCCTGGGTGGGCTCGGCCGACGGCTGCGGCCGCGGCGGCTGACCGCCGGGTCCGCCCGGACCGTTCGCCCCGCCGCGCAGTTCGCCGAGCCAGGACTCGATCTCGCGCTCCTCGCGCTGCGGCGCCTGCGGTTGCGGGGTGCGCTGCGTGGTCGCGTTGACCGCCCCGCGCACCGCGTTCTTGGCCATCGACAGCCGGGTGGTCGGCGGTTCGGGAGCCGGGGGACGACCGGCCGGAAGCCGGGTGGTACCCGCCACCGACGGACCGCTGACGCGCGGCGGGCCCGGCGGGATACGAGTCGGGCCGACCCGTCCCTCGGGAACCGGATGCGTGGGATCGTGCGGCGGACGATGTCCGACCGACGGCCGCGGCGGCACCGGCGCGCCGGCCCCGACCAGCGCCATATCGTCGCTCGGATCGTGCACCACCGGACGCCTGCGCTCGTCGGGCAGTTCGGTCTCGCCGAGCCCGAGGCGTTCCTGGATGCGCTTCATCCAGCGCGGCGCCCACCAGCAGTCGTCGCCCAGCATCTTCATGATCGCGGGCACGAGGAACATCCGGATGATCGTCGCGTCCAGCAGCAGCGCGATGAGCAGGCCGAACGCCAGGTACTTCATCATCACCAGGTCGGAGAACACGAACGCGCCCGCCACGACCGCCAGCACCAGCGCGGCGCCGGTGATCAGCCGGCCGGTGGTGGCCGTACCGATGCGGATCGCCTCGGCGGTCGACATCCCGCGCTCCCGCGCCTCGACCATGCGGGAGACCAGGAACACCTCGTAGTCGGTCGACAACCCCCAGATCACCGCGATGATCAGGCCGATCATCGGGGCCATCAGCGGCTGCGGGGTGTAGTTCATCAGCCCGGAGCCGTGCCCGTCGACGAACATCCACGTCAGGATGCCCATCGTCGAGCCCAACGTCAGGGCGCTCATCAGCGCCGCCTTGATCGGCAGCACGATCGAGCCGAACGCCAGGAACATCAGGATCGTCGTCGTGACGATCAGGATCGTCACCATCAGCGGCAGCTTGTCGAACAGACTGTGGATCGAGTCCTGTTCCAGCGCGGGGGTGCCGCCGACCGAGATCGTCAGGCCCCGCGGCGGCGCCAGTTCGCGCAGCTCCTCGATCTTCTGCGACGCATCGTTGCGGTCGATGAGGCCGTTCTGGATCACCCGCACCGACGGGTCGGTGGATTCACCGCCACGCGGCTGCCACATCTTCGACGGATCGCCGTCGGGTTCGATGAACCCGGGGATCGTCAGCGCCTCGTTGCGGATCTCCGCGACCTGCTGATCGGTGACGGGCTGACCGTCGGTGTTCTCGATGACCAGCGTCAGCGGTTCGGTGCGGAAGCCGGGGAACGTCTTGTCGAAGTCCTCCTGCGCGATGCGCACGGCGTTGTCCGGCGGCAGGTACTTCTCGCTGATGCCGCCGAGCGCCAGCTGGCCGAGCGGGATGACCAGCAGGATCATCACGATGATGATCGGGGCGGCGAAGGCGCCGGGCCGCTTCATCACGCGGGTGACGAGTTTGCCCCAGAAGCCGCGCTCGACCTCGGCGCGGGTCTTGGTCTTCTGCGTCTTGTCGCTGAGCCAGTTCAGCCACCACACGATGGGCCGGCGCGCCAGCGGCACGTAGCGCGCGAGCGCCAGGCCGAAGGTGACGATGGCCAGGAACGCGATGATGCCGAGCAGCATCCAGTAGACGGCGCTGCCGATGACGTCGGCGTCCTTCATCGCGATGACGCCCCACGTCATCGCTCCGTAGAGCGCCGTGTAGCCGATGACCAGGCCGATCAGCGCCAGCTGGGCGCCCTGTTCGCCGCTCTGCTTGATCCGCTTGCGGGCGATGTGGCCGAGCGCGATACCCGCAGGCGGCACCAGCAGCCCGAGCGGGATCGAGGCGATCGCGAAGGTGTTGGTCTTCTGCACGGCCGGATCGGAGTGGATCGGGTCCGGGAGAGCGAATTTGACGAGCGTGCGGACGCCGAGGGCGTCGACGCGCGGTCCGAGGATGGCCAGCGCGGCGGCCAGCACGGTGACCGACAGGATCGCCGCGAGCATGACGGAGGCGATGATCGCGTAGGTGATGGACTTCAGGAAGCCCTGCGGGAACAGCAACAGCGGCACCGACGAGGCCACCAGGATCACCGCGGAGAACATGATGGTCCGGCCCGACGTCATCACCGTGCGCCGGACGGCGGCCTCGGTGTCGTAGCCCTCGGCGAGTTCCTCGCGGAATCGGCTCACCATGAACAGGCCGTAGTCGACGGCGATGCCGAGGCCCATCAGCGTCACCACCGGCTGGGCGAAGAAGTGCACGGGCATGAACTCGGCGAACAACCGCATGATGCCCAACGCGCCCGCGATGGTCAGGCCGCCGATCAGACCGGGCAGCGCCGCGGCGATGACGCCGCCGAACACGAAGAACAACACCACGCAGACCAGCGGGATGGCGGCGACCTCGGCACGCTTCTGGTCCTCGCCGATGGTTCCGGTGAGCTCGCTGGCGAGCGGGTTCAGGCCGGCGAGTTGGATGTCGCCGTCGTTGATCGCCTTCAGCTGGGGTTCGACGACCTGGTAGTTCTTCAAGATCGAGTCGTCGTCGTCGCCCTTGAGCGGGATGCTGACGAAGGTCTTCGACAGGTCGGAGGTCTTCATCTGCTGGACGGTCTCGAGCGTTGTGGTCGGGGCCTTCAGCCAGCCGACCCAGGCTTCGACCTGGTCCGGGTTGTCGGCGACCAGCGCGTCGAGCTCGCCGGTGACCTTCTCCATCCACTGCGGATCGTCGACCTTCTTACCGTCGGGCGGTGTCAGGATCGCGACGACGTGGCTGGTCCGGTCACGTCCATAGGCTTCGTCGGCCACCACGGAGGCGTGCACCGACTGGCTGCCCTCGTCGTAGAAGCCGCTCTGGGTGACGTGCTGGCCCAGGCTGATCCCGTACACACCGCCACCGAGACAGAGAGCCACCATGACAGCGATGACGATGTACCGGAATCGGTACACGATTCGACCCCACCAGGCGAACACTCAAGCTCCTCACTAAATTCTTCGACGACCGCGCTGTGGTCTTTTTTGTTTTCACACACGCGAGGTCAGCAGCACCGACAGCGGCCATATATCCGCGGCAAGGGTTCCCGGAACACATCTTGCGTGAATGCGCACCAGGTCAGTGCTCTCCAAGGTATCCGACGCTAGCGTCCGGCCCGCATGTTCGCGAAATCGTCACACCGGGCGCCGAAGCCCTCACCTGGTTGTCTCCTTTCTTCTGGTCCTTCCTTCAATCGTCCCTGTGGGTGCGCCGCCGCCGTCACCCCCGCGAGGCCAGCAGCGCCGAAAGCGGCCGGAACGGCTGCAGCCACGCACCCTCGTCGGGCAGCGAGTCCAGACCGATCCGCGGCAGCGGTTCCCGGAAGACGCCCGGGATGTCCTCCAGGTCGACGAACTCCAGCGTCTCGGAGGCCAGCGCCCAACTCGCGTGTTCGCGGAACCCCAGCACCTGCACCGGGATGCCGTCGCGGGCGATGTCCTCCAACGGCTGGCGGAACGCCTGACCGTCCGCCGAGGCGACCAGCACGGATGCCAGGCCCTCCCGGCGGCGCAGCTCGATGTGGGCGAGCATGTCCGAGTCGACGTCGCTGTCCTCGTCGATCTTCGGTTTGGCGAACACCGCGAACCCGACGTTGCGCAGCGCTTCGACCCACGGCCGCACCACGTCGGCGCTGCCGGGGGCGATGTTGGTGAAGACGGTGGCCTCGGGTTCGAGGGTGACGTCCTCGTGGCCGGCCGACAGATCGGCGGTACGGGCCAGCAGCCAGCGGCCCAGCGCGTCGAAGCGCGGGCGGTGCGCGGCGGTCGGGCGGCCCCCGATGATCGACCCCAGGCCCATGTCGAGGTTGGGCGCGTCCCACACCAGCAGCACGCGACGGGTGCCGGGCTGCGGCCCGGCCGGTGGCGGAGGCGGCGTGACCTGCGGCGCGTCGGGCGGCGCGTCCTCGGTGACGCTCATGGCGTCTTCTCCCAGAGCAGTTCGGTGACGTCCGGACCGGCCAGCGCCTTGCGTTCGTACTTCGTGACGGGCCGCCGGGTGGAGATGGGCAGTTCGTCGTCGGGCTGCACCCGGCGCAGCAGCGGCTCGGCGTCGCCCACCTCGGCGATGTGCTCGGCGTAGCCCGAGTGGTCGGTGGCGGCGTGCAGGACGCCGCCCGGACGGAGCCGGTCGGCGATCAGCGCGACGGTCTCGGGCTGCAGGAAGCGACGTTTGTGGTGGCGCGATTTGGGCCACGGATCGGGGAAGAAGATCCGGACACCGGTCAGCGATCCACTGCCGACCATGTGCTCGAGCACGTCGAGGCCGTCCCCGCGGATCATCCGGATGTTCGGTACGCCCTCGCGGTCGATGGCGCCGAGCAGTTGGGCCAGGCCGCGGCGGTACACCTCGACCGCGATGACGTCGATGTGCGGTTCGTCCTGGGCCATCGCCAGGGTCGAGGTGCCGGTGCCGCAGCCGATCTCCAGGACGACGGGCGCGGAGCGGCCGAACCAGGCGGCGGTGTCCAGCGGTGCGGCGGGTTGGCCGGCGTCGTCACGGGCCTGCGTGCCCAGCGTCGGCCACAGCCGGTCCCAGGTGGACTGCTGGCTGTCGGACAGCGCGGAGCGGCGGGACCGGAAGCTGGTCACCCGCCTGGGCGGATGCGGCGTGCCCGGAGCCGGCTCCGTCGCCGGGCGCCCGGCGACGTCCGACTCGCGCGCATACATCCGTCCATGGTCGCTCATGGACCCTTGGGTACCCCCATCGCCGACCATATTGATACCCAACAGTTGCCTACCGCGGCGGCCTGCCGAGAAAGTGTCGGGACACCCCCGCCGCGGGTGTGACGATTTCCGGAAAGGATCACCATCCAGCCGGAGGATTCGCATCGTCGCCGAGGTATTTCGCCGGTTCGCGGAGCAGACCGGGGACCCGCGCGTGGCCCCGATCGCCGCCGCGCTGGCGGCGCCGGTGCGGGCGGCGGTGTGCGGACGGCGCGGGGTGGGGCGGCGCACACTGGCCCGCGCCCTGGCCGGGCGGTGGCGGATCGTCGACCCGGATCCGCACGGCGATCCGGACATCGCCGTCGTGGCGTTCGCCGAGGCGGTCAAACCGGAGGACACGGCCGAGCAGTCCCGGTGGCGGCGCCGGGGGGTGCCGATCGTCGTCGTGCGCACCAAGGCCGACCTCGGCGCCGGTCCGTCCGGCCTGGCGTGCGCGGCGCTGCTCGCCGACGTCGATCTGGACGACGAGCTGCTCGGCGCGCTGCGGACGGCCGACCTGCGGTCGGTGGAGCGGGACGTGCGCCGCCGGCTATTGCACACCCTGGACCGCCACGGCACCACGGTGTGCGTCGACGCACTGCAGCACGGTGCCGCACCCGACGGGCTGCGGGCCGTGTTGCGGGAGGCCAGCGGCATCGACGCCGTGCACCGCGAGCTCGGCGATCTCACCGCCACCGTCCGATACCGGCGTGCGCGAGCGGCGGTGACGGCGCTGCACGCGGTCGCTCTGCGCGGCGACCCGGGCGACGTCATCGCGGACTTCCTCGCCGGGGACGAGTTGGCGCTGGCGACCATGGGTGCGGCCGTCGACGTACTGGAGGCCGCCGGCCTGTCCGTCGATCCGGGGGATACGGCGCACGCCCATCTGCGCCGGGCGGTGCGGTGGCGCGCGTACAGCCGCGGACCGGTCGGCCCGCTGC
This sequence comes from Mycobacterium sp. 852013-51886_SCH5428379, assembly GCF_001665575.1. Classification (GTDB taxonomy): domain Bacteria; phylum Actinomycetota; class Actinomycetes; order Mycobacteriales; family Mycobacteriaceae; genus Mycobacterium. Next base: position 27,040 of record NZ_LZSU01000040.1, read on the forward strand.
ACCGTGCCTGCGGGCTCGACGTCTGCCGCGGATCGCTGCGGCTGCTGGGCCGGTCCGGCCGATGACGGGCTCCGTGCGGGTGACCGGGCCGCCGTCGGCCGGGGTGACGACGTTGGTAGCGGCGCTGCGGACCCGGCTGCCCGGCGTCGTGTTCGCCGAGGACGAGGACAGGCACGGGGCCGACCCGGCCGTCGTGGTGTTCGCGGTGTCGGCGGTGGCCCCGATGGCCGGGTCGGACCGCGCCCTGCTGCGCGCAGCGGCCGGCGGCGCGGCGCCCGTGCTCGCGGCCGTGACGAAAACCGACGCCCACCACGACTGGCGAGCCGTACTGGAGACCAACCGCGCAATGGTCGCCGCCGAGTTCCCGGACCTACCGTGGGCCGGAGTGGCCGCCGGGCCGCAGCCGTGGCTCGATGATCTCGTCGATCTGCTCGGCCGAGCCCTTGCCCTGCCGCGCCGGCGACCCGCGCCGGCCGCCCGGACCGTCGTGCTGCGCCACCGCGTCCAGCGGGTCCGCGTCGCGCTGTCCCACGACGCCCGCACCCGGTGCGCGGCGCTGCGCGGGGAGCTGCACGACGAGATCGCCGACCTCGGTCGCCGTCGGTTCGATCACTTCACCGCGCACGTCCGCCGTCGCGCGGCCGAGATCTTCGCCGAGGTCGACCGTGAGGTGACTGCGGAGCTGGCTGGTGTCGCCGCCGACCTGGGTCTGCCGCCCCCGCCGACAAACCCAGGCGCGCCGCCGGTGGTGACCGGCCCGGCACTGCGGCCACGCCGGCAGGAGAACCGGTTGGCGACGCTGCTCGGAGTCGGATTCGGACTGGGGGTGGCGCTGGCGGTGAGCCGGCTGCTGTCCGGGCTGGATCCGGGGCTGACCGTGGCCGGGCTGTTCGCGGGCGGTGTCACCGGTCTGGCGGTGACGGCGTGGGTGGTGGGCATCCGCGGTCTGCTGCACGATCGCGCGGCGCTCGACCGGTGGGTCGCCGAGGTGTGCGCCCTGCTGCGATCGGCGGCCGACGAGACGGTCGCGCTGCGGGTGCTGGACGCGGAATCGGCGTGGACACGCGAGGCGTTCGAGGGGCGTCGAGGACGCATGTTCGGTGGGTCCGACGAATTTGCCGGGCGCAAATTGCGGGTTACCGATCGGTAGCGCGTACAAAGCCCTTTTCTGAATCGTTCCTGTGAGTCATCGGACATGGATCCGAATTCCGCGGGGTATGTCACCCACGTTAACCTCGAAGCCTAGGGACGACCGTGATCGCCGCCGAAATGGTCCGCGACCTGCGTCCTGGCAGAGAACCTACGCAGGAGAACTCATGACCTCAGCGACCATTCCGGGCCTCGATACCGCGCCGACCAAGCACGAGGGATTGTTGGCGTGGGTGCGCGAGGTCGCCGAACTCACCCAGCCCGATCGCGTCGCCTGGGCAGACGGTTCACAGGAGGAGTACGACCGCCTCTGCGAGCAGCTCGTCGAGGCAGGCACCTTCCGCAAGCTCAACCCGGACAAGCAGCCGAACTCGTACCTGGCGCTGTCCGATCCCAAGGACGTCGCGCGCGTGGAGTCACGCACCTACATCTGCACCGAGCGCGAGGTCGACGCCGGACCCACCAACAACTGGATGGACCCGGGCGAGATGCGCGGCATCATGACCGACCTGTACCGCGGGTGCATGCGCGGCCGCACCCTGTGGGTGGTGCCGTTCTGCATGGGACCGCTCGACGCCGAGGATCCCAAGCTCGGTGTGGAACTCACCGACTCGGAGTACGTCGTCGTCTCGATGCGCACCATGACGCGGATGGGCGCGGCGGCGCTGGAGAAGATCGGCGACGACGGTTTCTTCGTCAAGGCGCTGCACTCAGTCGGCGCCCCGCTGGCCGACGGCGCGAAGGACGTGCCGTGGCCGTGCAACGAGACCAAGTACATCACCCACTTCCCCGAGACCCGGGAGATCTGGAGCTACGGCTCGGGCTACGGCGGTAACGCGCTGCTGGGTAAGAAGTGCTACTCGCTGCGCATCGCCTCGGCGATGGCCCACGATGAGGGCTGGCTCGCCGAGCACATGCTGATCCTCAAGCTGATCTCCCCGGAGAACAAGGCCTACTACATCGCCGCGGCGTTCCCGTCGGCATGCGGTAAGACCAACCTCGCGATGCTGCAGCCCACCATCCCGGGCTGGCGCGCCGAGACCGTCGGCGACGACATCGCCTGGATGCGCTTCGGCAAGGACGGCCGCCTCTACGCCACCAACCCCGAGTTCGGCTTCTTCGGCGTCGCGCCGGGCACCAACTGGGATTCCAACCCGAACGCGATGAAGACCATCGCCGCCGGTAACACCGTCTTCACCAACGTCGCGCTGACCGACGACGGCGACGTGTGGTGGGAGGGGTTGGAGGGTGAGCCCGACCACCTGATCGACTGGAAGGGCGAGGACTGGGTCCTGCGCGAGACGGAAACCAAGGCGGCGCATCCGAATTCGCGGTACTGCACCCCGATCTCGCAGTGCCCGACGCTGGCGCCGGAGTGGGACGACCCGCAGGGTGTGCCGATCTCGGCGATCCTGTTCGGCGGCCGCCGCAAGACCACGGTCCCGCTGATCACCGAGGCCCGCGACTGGCAGCACGGCGTGTTCATCGGCGCCACCCTCGGTTCCGAGCAGACCGCCGCGGCCGAGGGCAAGGTCGGCACCGTGCGTCGCGACCCGATGGCGATGCTGCCGTTCCTCGGCTACAACGTCGGCGACTACTTCCAGCACTGGATCAACATCGGCAAGCAGGCCGACGAGTCGAAGCTGCCGAAGGTGTTCTTCGTCAACTGGTTCCGCCGCGGCGACGACGGCCGGTTCCTGTGGCCCGGATTCGGTGAGAACAGCCGCGTGCTGAAGTGGGCCGTCGAGCGCATCGAGCACAAGGCCGACGGCCAGAGCACCCCGATCGGGATCGTCCCGACCGCGGCCGACATGGACCTCGAGGGCCTCGATGTCGACCCCGCCGACGTGGACGCCGCCCTGGCGGTGAAACCGGCGGAGTGGCGCGAGGAACTGCCGCTGATCGAGGAGTGGTTCGAGTTCGTCGGCGAGAAGCTGCCCACCGGCATCAAGGACGAGTTCGACGCGCTGAAGACCCGGTTGGCCGAAGCCGAGTAGGCGCGGTCAGTACGCGACGACCGCGTACGCCACCGCGTCACCGACCTCCTGATCGCTGAGCGCGCTCGACTCGATCAGGCTGTGCGACAGCACCGTTCGCACCATCACCTCGGCGGCCTTGTGCACCGGGATCCGCAGGCCCGCCGCGTCCAGCGTCACCGCAGGCGCGACGGCGGACGCGACCGTCTGCACCAGGTTCGGCCCGGATCCGCCACCGATCGCGGCGGACAGCAGCCAGCGCGGTTCGTGGTCGCGGACGTAGCTGAACGCGGCGTGGTTGCGCAGATACCGCAGCGCCGCGACGACGACGGACGCCACCAGCGGAAGCGGGTCGGCGTGCGGGTCGATCTCGGCGGACACCGCGATCAGCATCGTCGCGATCTCGTTGCGGGCGACCGCGCCGATCAGGCCGTCTTTGTCACCGAACTCCCGGTAGGCCGTCGCGCGGGAGACCCCGGCGTGCGCGGCGACCTGGCTGAGCGTCAGCGACTCGACGCCGCCTGCGGCGATCAGCTGCAGCGCCGATTCCAACAGCGCGTCATGCGACCGGGTCGAGGGCATCACCGGCATTTTGCCTCAGCCTCCGCCGGGGCCGAGTCATTGACGGCATCTCGTTCTGAGACTAATTTCGAATCTAGTCTCAGCGAGTGGGGAGCGTCGTGTCCGGTACCTCGGTGGAACCATCTGTCGATCTGCGTCCGTTCCCGTCGCTGCGCCGGTATCTCGACGTGCTGCCCGCCGACGAACGTTCCTCGGCACTCGACCGGCTCGCGGCGCTGAGCCCCGCGGATCTCAGCAGCCTCGGTGTCAGCGAACCGCAGACCGTCGAGCACGACTACATGGTCGACGAGATCGACGGCACCCTGCCGGCCGCGCTGGCCGGAACGCTGTACCGCAACGGGCCGGGGCGCTGGGAGGACCACACCGGCCGGCCGCTGCACCACCTCTTCGACGGCGACGGCATGCTCTCGGCGTTCACCATCGGCTCCAGTGGTGTGCGCTACCGCAACCGCTACGTGCGGACCAAACACTTCCAGGGCCGCTCCGGCGTCAGTCACATGGGTACGGCGGCGCCGGGCGGTTGGCCGGCCAACATCGGGCGGCTTCCGCCGAATCTCGCCAACACCAACGTCGTCGAGCACGCCGGACATCTCTACGCGCTCTGGGAGGGCGGGCCGCCGCACGAGATCGACCCCGACACCCTGGAGACCATCGGGGCCACCCGCTTTGGCGGCGAATTGCGTTGGCTGGGAACATATTCAGCGCATCCGAGCTTCTGCCCGAGCAGCGGGGCCATGTTCAACTTCGGCGTCGAACTGGTACCGCGGCCGCATCTGCGCATCTACCGCACCAACCGGCGCGGCCGGTTGCGGCACTTCCGGTCGACGCCGCTGCCGTATCCGGCGATGGTGCACGACTTCGCGATCACCGAGCGCCATCTCGTGTTCCTGGTGTCGCCGATCATCCCCGACGCCCGGGCGGTGACGCTGGGGCTGGCGCCGATGGGCGACACGCTGCGCTACCGCCCCGAGCGCGGCAGCGTCTTCCTGTTGATCCCCCGCGACGGCGGCCGGATCCGCCGGATCGAGCACCCCGCAGTGTTGCAGTTCCACCTCAGCAACGCGTTCGACGACCGCGGCGACGTCGTCGTCGACGCCGTCACCTACCCTGACGGAACCCTGCTCGAACGAATCTCCCGGTTCCACACCAGCACGCTGGACGATGCGCCGTCGGTGTTCACCCGGTTCCGCATCACCGCGTCCGGCCGGGTGGTGACCGAACCGCTGAGTGACAGCCCGTGCGAATTCCCCCGGCACCATCCCGCATACGAAGGGCGCCCCCACCGCTACGCCTACGTCAACACCCGCAGGCGACTGCGGGCGTTCTACGATTCGGTGACCAAACTCGACCTGGCCGCCCAGGCCGAATTGACCTGGAGCGCAAATGAACCCGGCAACAGCTTCTGCGAACCGGTGTTCACGCCCCGGCCCGGCGCCGTCGCCGAGGATGACGGCTGGTTGCTGACCGTCGAATACCAGGCCGCGCAACAGACGTCGCGATTGGTGGTGTTCGACGCCTCAGATCCGACCACCGGTCCGATCGCGACGGCGCAGCTGAAAAGTCATATCCCGCAAGGCTTCCACGGGCACTTCTCAGGGTGACGGTTCCGTCATCGGCACCTGCGATCCGGCCGGATAAGTCGTCAACGGCGTTCGACCGCTTCGCCAGTCGTCGAAGACCGGTTGGAAGAGTCGCCACGCCTCGACCGGTTCGTCCCCGATCACCGAGTACGCCTTCCCGCCGGACAGGAAGTCGGTGAGCACGTGTCCGTAGGCGGGTTGGTCGGCCGGGGGCACCGGCGCCGTCAGTGTGAGCGGCCGGATCTCGGCGGGTGGCCCGAGCGTGGCACCCGCGAGCTCGAGACGGACGTCGTCGGGGTCGTCGACGCCGATCCAGAGCCGATCCCGCACGCCCTCCGGGTGGCCGTCGGGACGCCGGTAGTGCACCAGCACCCCCACCCGGGCGGCGGCGAGTGCCTTTCCGGTGCGCAGGACGAACCGGGTGCCGCGCCACCGCGGGGTGTCGAGATCGAGGACCACCTCGGCCAGGGTCTCGGTCTCGTGGCCGGGGTCGACGCCGTCCTCCTCGGTGTAATCGGGTACGGGCCGGGGATTCGGCTCTCCGACGAGGACGCCGGCGGTGTACCGCGCGCGCCGGGTGCGCAGCGCACCGTCCGCATCGCGGGCCACCTGCGCGTGGCGCAGGACGTCGAGTTTGGCGGCGCCGACGTCGCCGGGCGCCGCGCTCGCCGGCGGCTCCATGGCGGCCAGACACAGCAGTTGGATCATGTGGTTCTGCATGACGTCGCGCAGTGCGCCGGCCCGGTCGTAGTAGGCCGCCCGGCCCTCGAGCGCCATGGTCTCGTCCCACAGCACGTCGACCTGTTCGACGGCACCGGAGTGCCAGGTGTCGGCGATGAGCCGGTTGGCCGAGTGCAGCGTCACGAGGTTGCGCGCACCGCTCATGGCGAGCGCATGGTCGACGCGGTACACGCCCGGTTCGCCGGCCGCGCCTGCGGCTCGCAACAGCAGCTCGTCGAGCCGGCACGCGCTGTCCGGATCGTCGCCGAACGGCTTCTCCACCGCGATGCGGCTGCCCGCAGGGAGTTCGACGTCGGCCAGCGCGTCGAGCGTGGCCGCGATCAGGCCGGTGGGCAGCGCGACGTACACGCCCACCGGGCCGCTCGACGCGGCGTCGGCCACCACCGCCCGTACGGCGTTGGCGTCCGTGACGTCGAGCTGCCGGTAGGTCACGGTGCCGGCGAGCACACCTGCGGCGTCGCGCACGTGGCGGCAGAACACGTCGTCCGACCAGTCCTCGACCGCGGCGCCGATCAGCCGGAAGTCGTCGGGAAGGGCCCCGCGGGCGGTGAGGTGGGCCAGCGCGGGAAGCAGATAGCGCGAGGTGAGATCGCCGGTGGCTCCGATGATCAGCAGCGTGGGGATCATCCGGCGTAGGCCCTGGTCGGCCGGCCGCTGACCCCGGGGCGGACGGCGAACAGTGCTCCGGCCAGTCGGTCCTCACCCGGCTCGAGACCCTCCTGCGTCGTCGTGACGTACAGGGTGGCCAGGTCGGGGCCGCCGAACGTGCAGGCGGTGACCTTGCGGACGGGGAAGTCGATGACCGCGTCGAGGTCGCCGTCGGCGGTGTAGCGGTGTACCGACCCGTGGTCGATCACCGCGGTCCACACGCCGCCCTCGACGTCCACCGTCAACCCGTCGGGCCGCCCGTCGGACAGGGTGACGAAGGGCCGCCGATCGTGCAGTCCGCGGTCGGGTTCCCACGAGAAGACGTCGACCCGGCCGGTCTCGGTGTCGTTGTAGTAGGCCAGCGCCCCGTCGGGGGACCAGTCGAGGCCGTTGGACACGGTGACGCCGGTCAGCACGACGCTCACCGAATGGTCGGGCGCGAGCCGGTAGAGCGACGCCGCACCCCGCCGCTGGTCGTAGGCCATCGAGCCGCAGTAGAACGATCCGTCGGGCGCGCAGCCGCCTTCGTTCATGCGGATCCCCGGATCCGACCACACCGGCGGCAGCGGCGTCGTGGTGCCGTCGGGGTCCTCCAGCGCGAAGCCGCGTTCGACGGCGATCACCGCACCGCCGCCGATGCGTGGCCGCACCGCCGCGGCGACCGCATCGACGTGACGCCGCTGGACCGCGCCGTCGGAGCCGAACGACAGCACGTCGCCCGCGGTCATGTCGACCCAGCGCAGACCGCCCCAGTCGGCCCACCACACCGGACCCTCACCGTGCTCGGCGATCGGGTCGGTGAGCTGCTCGATGTCCATGTGTCCGGTATCCCCGCAGGTCAGATGTAGCAAACGTGGTTGGTCAGACGGCCCAGTCCGGGCACGCCGCTACTGTGGCGACATGGACGTGCCGACCTGGGTGTGGGGCCTGACAATCGCCGGCATCGCCGGCCTGCTGGCCTTCGACTTCATCTTCCACGTACGCAAGGCCCATGTCCCGACGTTGCGGGAGGCCGCGATCTGGTCGTCCCTCTACGTCGGCATCGCGGTGCTGTTCGGCGTCGGGGTGCTGGTGTTCGGTGGCACCGAACCCGGCTCCGAGTACTTCGCCGGGTATGTCACGGAGAAGGCGCTCTCGGTCGACAACTTGTTCGTCTTCCTGATCATCATGGCCAGCTTCCGGGTGCCCCGCGAGGATCAGCAGAAGGTGCTGTTGTTCGGGATCGTGTTCGCGCTCATCGCGCGCACCGGGTTCATCTTCCTGGGCGCGGCGCTGATCAACAGCTTCGCGTGGGTGTTCTACCTCTTCGGCCTGATCCTGCTGCTGACCGCGGGCAACATGCTCAAGCCGGAGGATTCCGAGGACGACAGCAAGGCCAACAACTTCATCATCAGGATCGCCAAGAAGATCTTCCACACCACGGAGCACTACGACGGCGACAAGCTGTTCACCATGCACGAGGGCAAACGCGCCCTGACGCCGATGCTGCTGGTCATGGTGGCCATCGGCGGCACCGACATCCTGTTCGCCCTCGATTCGATTCCCGCGATCTTCGGGCTCACCCAGGACGTCTACATCGTGTTCACCGCGACGGCGTTCTCCCTGCTCGGCCTGCGTCAGCTCTACTTCCTCATCGACGGTCTGCTGGACCGCCTCATCTACCTGTCGTACGGCCTGGCGACGATCCTCGGCTTCATCGGGATCAAGCTGATCCTGCACGCCCTGCACGAGAACAACGTGCCGTTCATCAACGACGGCGAGCCGGTGCCCGTCGTCGAGATCGGGACCTCGGTGTCGCTGTCGGTGATCATCGGCGTGCTGGTCGTCACGGTGCTCGCCTCGCTGTTCAGCAAGAAGGGCAAGGCGCAGACGGCCATCGCCAACGCCCGCAGGCATGCCACGGCGTATCTGGACTCGGAGTACACGCGCGACGACGCCGAACGCGAGCGCATCTTCGCCAAGCTGCTCGCCGAACGCGATCAGATCCTGGCGCTCGGGCCCAAGTACCGGCAGATGGTGCGCGACGAACCGGCGCTGATGGAGCTGCTGGAGCGCGCGGCCGACAAACACGACGAGGCCGTCGATCAGGGCAAGGCCGAGCCGTTCACCCGCAAGGGCCTGACGTGATCGGCGTAATTCGGACCACTTGACACGCGTCAAGTGGTGCTCATCGTAGAGTCAGCGCATGCAGATTCGTGAGCACCTGAGCAAGGACGGGAAACCGTCCAAGCCGGCGATCATCCTTCACCCGTCGGGCACCGTCATCACGTTCGACGACCTCGAGGCACGGGCCAATCGGCTCGCGCACTACTTTCGCCGGCAGGGACTGCAGGAGGGTGACGTCGTCGCCATCCTCATGGAGAACAACGAGCACATCCACGCCGTGATGTGGGCGGCGCGCCGCAGCGGCCTGTACTACGTGCCGATCAACACCCACCTGACCGCGGCCGAGGCCGCCTACATCATCGACAACAGCGGGGCCAAGGCCGTGGTGGGCTCGGCCGCGCTGCGTGACACCTGCGCGGGACTGGTTGCCGAACTGCCCAACGGTCTGCCGCCGGTACGGCTCATCGCCGACGCCGATCTCGACGGTTGGGTGCGCTATCCGGAAGGTGTTGCCGACCAACCGGATACGCCGATCGACGATGAGATCGAAGGCGACCTGCTGCAGTACTCGTCGGGGACCACCGGCCGGCCCAAGGGAATCAAGCGGGAGTTGCCGCATCTGCCGCCGTCGGAGGTGCCGGGTCTGATGGCCGCGCTGGTCGGGTTCTGGCTCGACCCCGACGCGATCTACATCAGCCCGGCCCCGCTGTACCACACCGCACCGTCGGTGTGGTCGATGCAGATCCAGGCAGGCGGCATCACCACCGTGGTGCTCGAGAAGTTCGACGCCGAAGGCTGTCTGGAGGCGATCGAGCGGTACCGCGTCACCCACGGTCAGTTCGTGCCCGCGATGTTCACCCGGATGCTGAAGCTGCCCGAGGAGGTGCGCAACCGCTACGACGTGTCGAGCCTCAAACGGGTGATGCATGCGGCGGCGCCGTGTCCGGTCGAGATCAAGAAGCAGATGATCGACTGGTGGGGCCCGATCGTGGACGAGTACTACGCCTCCTCCGAAGCGCACGGGTCGACGCTGATCGGTGCCGAGGAGTGGCTGACGCATCCCGGGTCGGTCGGCAAGCCGATGATGGGCGCCATCCACATCCTCGACGAGGACGGCAACGAACTGCCGCCGGGGCAGGCCGGTGAGATCTACTTCGAGGGCGGCAATTCCTTCGAGTACCTCAACGACCCGGACAAGACCGCCGCATCCCGGCACCCGAAGGGCTGGGCCACCGTCGGTGACATCGGCTACCTCGACGAGGACGGATACCTGTACCTGACCGACCGGCGCCACCACATGATCATCTCGGGCGGGGTGAACATCTATCCGCAGGAAGCCGAGAACATGCTGGTGACCCATCCGAAGGTGATGGATGCGGCCGTGTTCGGCGTCCCCGACGACGAGATGGGCCAGCGCGTCAAAGGCGTTGTGCAGACCGTCGATCCGAGCGATGCCACCGAGGAGTTCGCCGAGGAACTGTTGAACTGGCTGCGGGACCGGTTGGCGCACTACAAGTGTCCGCGCTCGCTGTCGTTCGAGGCGCAGCTGCCGCGCACCGACACCGGCAAGCTGTACAAGCAGGAGCTGATCACGAAGTATTCGTGAAGTGAGCACCGTCGAGCTGCCGGGCGGGATCGTCGTCGGGGTCGGGAAGCCCCGTGCCGACACGACGTTCACGCTCCTCGAGGAGGACACCGACGACCGGCGGGCCGTCACGGTGGCCTCGGTCCGCGACAGCCTCGACGAATTGACGCAGCGCTGCGCACGCCGCCCGGTGGCGGCCGCGGTCTGCGACGACGTGCTACGCGCGATCGATCCGGCGGGCACCACCCGGGCGGGGGTGGTCACCGAATCGCTGGCGTACTCGACGCTGCAGGCCGGTCCGGAGTTCGCCGGCTGGCTCGCCGCCCGCGGACCCGCCCGGGCGCCGACCTCACCGGATCCGGTGCGCGCGTGGCGCGACGGGAACACGCTGTCGGTGGAGTTCAACCGGCCGCAACGGCACAACGCGTTCGCGACCGACACCCGCGCCGCTCTGCTCGAGGCGCTCGAGGTGGCCAGGCTGGATCCGGCAATCGACGCGGTGGTGCTGTCCGGTGCGGGCCGATCTTTCTGCAGCGGAGGCGATCTCGCGGAGTTCGGCAGCTTCGATGATCCGGCGCACGCCCATCTCGCGCGAACGCGGCACAGTCCGGCGCTGGTCCTCGACGAGCTCACCGCGCGCCTGGGCCGGCGCTGTGTGGCGCGGGTGCACGGTCAGGTCCTGGGCAGCGGGCTGGAGATGGCGGCGTACTGCGGTCAGGTGGTGGCGGCCCCCAACGCGGTGTTCGGTCTGCCGGAACTGAACCTGGGCCTGATCCCCGGGGCGGGCGGAACGGTCAGCGTCACCCGCAGGATCGGCCGGTGGCGCACGGCCTATCTGGTGCTGTCGGGTCGGACGATCGGTGCGCCGACCGCGTTGCGCTGGGGCCTGGTCGACGCCGTCACCGTTGGCGGGCCGGGCGGATGATCAGCTCGTTGACGTCCACCTCCGCCGGCTCACCGATCGCGTAGGCGATGGCCCGGGCGATCGCCGCCGGCGGGATCGCCTCGGCCCGGTACTGCCGCATCGCCTCAGCGGCCGTCGAGTCGGTGATCGTCTGTGCCAGTTCGGATTCCACCACGCCCGGCGATACGGTGGTGACGCGGATCGACGGATCGACCTCGAGCCGCAGACCCTCGGTGATGGCCCAGGCCGCGTGTTTGGTCGCGCAGTAGACGGCACCGGTCGGCACCACCTCGTGGGCGCCGACCGAGGCCACCGTGATGAAGTGCCCGCCGCCCTGTCGCTGGAAATGCGGCAGCGTGGCCGCGATGCCGTTGAGCAGTCCGCGGATGTTGACGTCGATCATGGCGTCCCACTGGTCGACCAGCAGGGCGTCGAGCCGGGACAGCGGCATCACCCCGGCGTTGTTGACGATGACGTCCACCCGGCCGTGGGTCGCCACGGCGGCGTCGACGAAGGCGGTGACGTCGTCGCGGTCGGTGACGTCGAGGCGGTGGGTGTCGACCCGGCCGCCGGAGCGCCGGGCCAGTTCGGCCAGGCGGTCCTCCCGGCGGGCGCCGGCCACCACCTGATGGCCTTCGGCGGCCAGGGCGAGGGCCACCGCTTCGCCGATCCCGCTGCTGGCTCCGGTGACGAGGACGGTCTTGGATTCGGTCATGTCCCCATCGTTCGTCGCGCGGGCGCCGCCAACCAGGGTGCGCTGCACCCTGTCTGGATCCGGCGGCGCGGTTAGGCTGAGGACGTGGCCGAACTCGGCGAGTACCTGCGAAGTCGCCGCGCCGCGCTGCGCCCGGCCGACGCCGGGCTGTCCAGTGTGGGCGTCCGCCGGGTGCCGGGTCTGCGCCGTGAAGAGGTCGCGATGCTGGCCGGTGTCAGCGTCGACTACTACAGCCGCCTCGAACAGGGGCGGGAGCGGTCACCGTCGGTGCAGATGCTCGATGCGCTGGCCGCGGCGCTGCGCCTCGACGACGACGGCCGCACCCACCTGTTCCGGCTGGCCGGGCACGCACCGACACCCCAGCGCACCAGGGTGTCCGACCGGGTCGATCCGGCGCTACTGCGGTTGATGGACGCCTGGCCGGACAACCCGGCGCTGGTCTACAACCGGTCCTATGACGTGCTGGCGGTGAATCCGTTGGCCGAGGCGCTGTTCGGACCGGTCGGGGCGGTCGGCAATCTGATGCTGCTGGTGTTCACCGAACCGCGGGCCCGCGAGTTCTACGTGGACTGGCATGCCGTCGCCGCCGATTCGACCGCCGGTTTCCGGATGGCCCACAGCAGCGCACCCGACGATCCACGAACCCGTGCGGTGCTGTCGGAGCTGCTCGAGCGCAGCGACGAGTTCCGCGCACTGTGGGAGCGCCGTGATGCACGGCGGAAATCGCTGGCGGAGAAGAGGTTCCGTCATCCACAGGTCGGCGTGCTCACGTTGCGGATGCAGACGTTCGACGTCCGGTCCGCCCCCGGTCAGGAGCTCGTGGTCTACGACGCGGAACCCGGCAGCCCCAGCGCCGACGCGGTGACGCTGCTCGGCGCCATCGCCGCCACCGATCATCCGGAGCGGCGCAACGTCACCCGGTAGGTGTACTGCTCGGGTAGGAAATGGCTGACCGACAGCTCGACGGGCCGCCCCGACGCATCGCTGTACAGCCGGTCGACACGCAGCATCGGGTGCCCCGGTGCGCAGCCGAGCGCCGCGGCCACGCCGGCGTCGGCGGGCGCAACCGTGATCGACTGCGCGGCTTCGGCAATGGGTTCGGGCAGATGTGGTTCGAGCAACCCGATGACGGTGTGGGTGCCGACGGCGCCGGTGCGCAGCGCGGCGGAGATCCCCAGGTCACCGCGCACCGCGGCGGCGACGGATCCGGGCAGATGCACGGTCGTCGACACGAACGGCACACCCTCGCCGGGCGCACCGTGCAGCCGGCGGAACACGACGGTGTGTACCACGTCGTCGTCGAGACGCAGCCGGCTCGCGGCCTCGACGTCGGTGCGCCTGGTCAACCCGGCCATCACCTCGATCGTGGTGTCCTCCGACAGGCTCATCAGATCCTCGATGGAGCCGAGCTGGCGCAGATACCGCCCGGTGCCGCGGGCGTAGGTGCCGCGGCCGGGCACCCGGTAGACCACCCCCTCGGCGACCAGATCCTGGAACGCGCGTCGCACCGTCTGGCGCGACAGGCCGTGTCGCTCGACGAGTTCGGACTCCGTGGGCAGCCGCACGCCGTCGGGGTAGCGGCCCGCGGCGATCTCGTCGCGCAGCTGCTCCCGCAGCAGCTGGTAGGCCGGTTCGGTGCGCACCGCTCAGAGTCCGCCGCGCGCGACCAGTTGGGCGGCGATCACGTTGCGCTGGATCTCGTTGGTGCCCTCGCCGACGATCATCAGCGGTGCGTCGCGGAAGTAGCGCTCTACGTCATACTCGGTCGAATAGCCGTATCCGCCGTGGATGCGTACGGCGTTCAGCGCGATCTCCATTGCCACCTCGGAGGCGAACAGCTTGGCCATCCCCGCCTCCATGTCGGCCCGCTCACCGCTGTCGTAGCGCTCGGCGGCGTAGCGGGTGAGTTGGCGGGCGGCGGTCAGCTTGGTCGCCATATCGGCCAGATAGTTGCCCACCGACTGGTGCTTCCAGATCGGCCGGCCGAAGCTCTCGCGCTCCTGGGCGTAGCGCAGGGCTTCGTCCAGCGCCGCGGTCGCGACGCCGAGCGCGCGGGCGGCCACCTGGATGCGGCCCGTCTCGAGGCCCTTCATCATCTGGCCGAAGCCCCGGCCGGGATCGCCGCCGAGAATCGCCGAGGCGGGGACGCGGCAGTCGTCGAAGAGCAGTTCGCAGCTCTCGACACCCTTGTAGCCCAGTTTGGGTAGATCCCGCGACACCGACAGCCCCGTCGTGCCCTGTTCGATCAGCAGCACCGAGATCCCCCGGTACCGCGGTTCGGCGGCCGGATCGGTCTTGCAGAGCAGCGCGATCAGCCCGGAGCGGCGGGCGTTGCTGATCCAGGTCTTGGCGCCGTTGACGGTCAGCCCGCCTCCGTCGCACGGCAGCGCCGTGGTGGTCATCGCCTGCAGATCCGAGCCACCGCCGGGTTCGGTCAGGGCCATGGTCGCGCGGATCTCGCCGGTGGCCAGCCCCGGCAGATACACCCGCTTCTGCTCCTCGGTGCCGAACAGGGTGAGCAGCTTGGCGACGACGGTGTGTCCGCCCATCGCCCCCGCCAGGCTCATCCAGCCGCGCGCGAGTTCCTGGGTGACCTCGACGTAGCAGGGGGTCGAGACAGGCGAGCCGCCGTACTCCTCGGGGACGGCCAGACCGTAGATCCCGATGCGCTTCATCTGCTCGATCCACGCCTCGGGATAGGTGTTGGCGTGTTCGACCTCGCGCACGGTCGGGCGGACGTCGCGATCGATGAAGCGGCGGACGGTGTCGACGAGGAGCTGCTCTTCTTCGGTCATATGTACGGCCATGTTGACACACTGCTCGGGGCACTGCCAGAGTCGACAGCTGTGACTTTGTACGGCCATTTGGCGGGCGGGCCATTCTTCGACGACCTCACCGTCGGGCAGGTCTTCGACACCGCCCCGTCGATGACGCTCACCACGGGATCGGCCGCGGTGCACCACTCGATCATCGGGGACCGGCTGCGCCTCACCCTCGACGCCGACCTCGCGACCGCGGTCACGGGTTCGACTGTCCCGCTGGCCCATCCGGCCCTGGTGTGCGACGTCGCGATCGGGCAGTCCACGCTGGTCACCCATCGGGTGAAGGCGAACCTGTTCTACCGCGGGCTGGTGTTCCACCGGTACCCGGTGATCGGCGACAGCCTGTTCACCCGTACCGAGGTGGTGGGCCTGCGGCAGAACTCGGTCAAACCGGGCCGTGCGCGCACCGGGCTGGCCGCACTGCGGATGACGACGGTCGACCAGCTCGGCCGCCTCGTCCTGGACTTCTACCGGTGCGCGATGCTGCCACTGAGCGATAATGCCGCCGATACCGGCCACGCCGACGATCTGTCGTCGATCGGCGCTGACGCCGTGGCACCGCCCGATCCGACCGCGGAGTGGGACGCGGCGGCCTACCGCGACCGGGTGCCCGGTGCGCACTTCGACGCCGGACTGGCCGGCGCGGTGCTGCACGGCACCGCCGACGTCGTCAGCAGCGCACCGGAACTCGCGCGCCTGAGCCTCAACATCGCAGCGATCCACCACGATGCCCGCTTCGGCCGGCAGCGCCTGGTGTACGGCGGGCACACCATCGGGCTGGCGCTGGCGCAGGCGACGCGCCTGCTGCCCGATCTGGTCACGGTGTTGGGGTGGGAGTCCTGTGACCACACCGGCCCGGTGTACGAAGGTGACACGCTCTACAGCGAGCTCCACGTCGAGTCCGCGACACCGTTGGCCGACGGCCGCGGGGGCGTGCTCGGGCTGCGGTCACTGGTCTTCGCGGCGTCCGACGACGGCGGCGGCGACGACCGCCAGGTGCTGGACTGGCGGTTCTCCGCGCTCCAGTTCTGAACCGATGCGCACAATGAACCGATGAGCGCATGGCGGCTGGCAGCAGCGGTGCCCGCCCATGCGCAGCGGCTCGCCGACCGCCTCCCCGACCGCGTCGACGCGATCGAACTGCTCACCGGTCGCGCCGCGCTGCTGGGCCTGCCCGCGCCGGGGCGGATCTCCGCAGGCGGCGCCTCGCGGCTGCTGCCCACCCGCGACGGCTGGATCGCGCTGACCCTGTCGCGGGCTGACGACATCGCCGCAGTCCCCGCGCTGGTGGAGGCCGACCGCGTCGATGCCGATCCCTGGCCGGCCCTCGCCGACTGGTCCGCCCACCGGACCGCCACCGAGGCCGTGGCCCGCGCCCGCCTGCTCGGCCTGCCCGCGGCCGTGCCCGGCGAGACGGCGCCCACCACGCCGGTGATCCGGCCGCTCGGCCGCCCGGCGCCGCCCCGCCCGCTGCGAGATCTGCTCGTCGTCGAGCTGGCGTCGATGTGGGCCGGACCGCTGTGCGGCCGCCTGCTCGCACAGGCCGGGGCGACGGTGGTCAAGGTGGAGAGCCCCGCGCGGCCCGACGGGACCCGGGCCGGCCCGCCACCGTTCTTCGACTGGACGAACGCCGGAAAGCTCAGCTATGCAAGCGATCTGGCGGACGACGCCGTGCGGGCCCTGCTCGCGGTGGCCGACGTCGTCATCGAGGGGTCGCGACCCGCCGCACTGGCCCGCCGTGGTCTCGCGGCCGAACAGGTGCCCGCGCGGGACGGCCGGATCTGGCTGCGCATCACCGGGTACGGCGCGGCGGGGGAGTTCGCGGACCGGGTGGCGTTCGGTGACGACGCCGCCGTCGCGGGCGGGCTGCTGGGCGACGGTCCGGTGTTCCTCGGCGACGCGATCGCCGATCCGCTGACCGGACTGCAGGCGGCGGTCTGCGTCGCCGAAGCGGCGGCCCGGGGTGGCGGCGAGTTGATCGAGCTCGCGATGGCGGCCGTCGCCGCCGGGTACGCGGCGCTGCCGCCCGACGGTGTGGACGACGTGGGCCTGCGCGCACCCCGCCTGACGGATCGGGCGGCACCACTGGGCCGCGACAATGCCGCGGTGCGCGATCTGATCGAAAGCCGCAGCCACATATGCTGATCAAACGAGCCCGCCTGCTCGACGGCCGTCGGGTGGACGTGCGGGTGACCGAGCTGATCGACGCGGTCGCCGACACCCTCGACCCGTGGCCCGGTGAAGACGTGTTCGACGCCGCCGGGATGACCGTGATCCCGGGGCTGCACGATCACCACCTTCACATCCGTTCCGCCGCAGCGGCTTCGGGATCCATCCGGGTCGGCCCCGCCGCCGTCGCCGGCCGCGCCGCGCTGGGCCGGCTGCTGCGTACGGCGACGCCGGGTGCGGACGGATGGATCCGGGGCATCGACTACCACGAGGCGGCGGCCGGACCGCTCGACCGAACGGTCCTCGACGACCTCGCCCCGGGGGTGCCGGTCCGGATCCAGCACCGCACCGGCGCGCTGTGGATGATGAACTCGGCAGGACTGCGCCTGCTCGGCCGCTCCGACCATCCCGACGGCCGGCTGCGCAGCGCAGACACCACCTGGGGCACCGACCGGCGGGCTCTCCCCACCGCCGAGTGGAGTCGCCGGCTACTGCAGTACGGGATCACCGGAATCACCGATGCCACACCGGATCTGGACCCGGCCGACCTTCCCGCGGACCTGCGGCAGCGGGTGCACGTCCTGGCCCCCGGCAAACGGATCCTGCACGACGACGGACTCGACCTCGACGAGCTGACCGCCTGGATCGACGGCACGCACGCCGCCGACGTTCCGGTGGGAGTGCACTGCGTCACCGCCGCGCAGCTGGTCGTCACGATCGCCGCGTTGCGCCTCGCCGGCACACGTCCCGGCGATCGCATCGAGCATGCCGCGGTGGTGCCTGACGACTGCGTGGCGGATCTGGCGGACCTCGGCGTCACCGTCGTCACCCAGCCCAACTTCGTCGCCGAGCGCGGTGACCAGTACATCGCCGAGGTGCCCGCCACCGAGCACCACGAACTGTGGCGGGTCGCGACACTGCTCGACGCCGGCATCCCCGTCGCGCTGTCCACCGACACGCCGTTCGGCGCCGCCGATCCGTGGGCGGCGATGCGGGCCGCGGTGCACCGTCGCGCACCGTGCGGTGACATCCTCGGGCCTCGCGAACGGATCAAACCCGCAACAGCATTGGCGATGTTCACCGGATCGGGTGCGGCGCCCGCCGACCCGCGGACCGTCACCCTGGGTCAGCCGGGCGATCTGTGTCTGCTGGCCGCCGACCCCGCCGACGTTCTCGCCATCCTCGACGCCGACCTGGTGGCCGCGACGGTCATCGCCGGCGAGGTCCACGCGTCGGGTTGAGCCCTCACGCGCGACCGTCGGAGGGCCGCGATGGAACATCCCACTTGCAGTCATCGCTGCGCTCAAGACAATAGGTGTGGTTCGCCGCGCTCATTCGCGGTCCTGCAGCGGAACGGAGTATGTCGTGCGCCTCGATCTCACGGTCCTCGCCATCACCGCCACGGTCGCATCCCTGGTGGGTCCGACCGGTATGGTCGCCGCCGCCTCGGCGCAGTCGTGTCCCGACGTCGAGGTGTTGTTCGCCCGCGGCACGCATGAACCGCCCGGCGTCGGTCCCACCGGCCAGGCGTTCGTCGATGCGCTCCGCGGCCGGATCGGCGATCAGACGCTGGCGGTGTATCCGGTGAACTATCCGGCGATCGACCTGTGGGCCACCGGTGCCGACGGCGTACGGGATGCCGGCGCCCGCGTGCTGACCCTCGCGAACGCCTGTCCGGACACCGATATGGTGCTCGGCGGATACTCGCAGGGCGCCGCGGTGATGGGCTTCGTCACCTCGGAGAACGTACCCGACGGCGTCGACCCGACGACCGTGCCGAAGCCCCTGGACCCCGACATCGCCGAGCACGTCGCGGCGGTCGCGTTGTTCGGCCTGCCGAACGTGCGGGCGATGAACTTTCTCGGCGAACCGCCGGTCGTCATCGGCCCCCAGTACGCGGCCAAGACCATCCAGCTCTGCGCGCCGGAGGATCCGGTGTGTTCGGACGGGCTGAACTTCGCCATGCACACCCCGGCCACCTACAACGGCCCGATGACCGAGCAGGCCGCCGAGTACGTGGCCGCACGGCTGGTCGAAGCCGACTGAGCGGGTGCGTTCGCGCGGGGTCCTGAGCTATCTGGCGCTGGCCTTCGTGCCCGCATGGCTGGCCTGGGCGGCCGTCGGCGCGGCCGGGGGCAGCATGGACGATCCGGTGACCCAGCTCGTCACCGCCGCGTTCATCCCGGCGCTGGCGGCGATCGTCGTTCGGCGGTGGGTGACCCGCGAGGGCTTCGCCGACGCCGGACTGCGACCGCGGCTGCGCGCGCACTGGCCGACCTATCTGTTCGCCCTCGCGGTGGCGCCGGTGTTCCTCGGTATCGCGCTGGGGCTGGCCTGGGCGGCCGGCTACTGGAGCCCGTCGGAGACCGAATGGTCCGACCACGCCCTGTTCCTGATCGCCATCCCGGTCATCCCGGTGCTCGCGGCGCCGATCTTCTTCGGCGAGGAGTTCGGCTGGACGGCGTATCTGCGCGACCGGCTGCTGCCCGGCCGGCCCATCGCCACCACGTTCCTCACCGGGCTCATCTGGGGTGTGTGGCACTGGCCGCTGCCGTGGGTCGGTTACTTCGGCGCGCACGTCGACGCCGGCGAGGCCGTGATCGCCATGCTGCTGTGGGTGCCGCTGTCGATCATGCTGGAGTTCGTCATCGGATTCGTCTGGGGCCGAACGGGTTCGGTCTGGCCGTCGTGCCTCGTGCACGGCGGGGGCAATCTCGTCGTGGCGGTCGGCCTGGATCTGCTGACCGGTTCGGCCATGTCGGTCACCGCGAGCACCGTGCTCTACATCCTGGCGATGACTCCGGTGGTCGCCGTCCTGCTGATCGCGGGGCGGTGGCGCGTCCGGCCGATCACACCGCGAGCTGGCTCTGCAGGGTGACCGACGCGGTGTTGGGGTCAGGGCGCTCGCCCATCCCCTTGCCGATACCGCGGCCCTGGGCGGTCACCGCGAGGTAGATCCGGTCACCGCGGAACAGGTCGCGGGAGAACTCGCACGGGGTGTCGGCCTCGTCATAGGTCACGCGGGTGATCAGCAGTAGCGCCGACTTCGGTTTGACCCCGAGCAGCGAAGCCTCGGCGTTGGTGGCGTTCACCGCCTCGATGCGTTCGTCGGCCCGGCCCGGCACCAGACTGTAGTGGGTCTCGAGCACCTCGTAGATCGAGCCGCCCAGCTGTTGTTCGAGCAGACCGGGGAACGCATCGGCGGGAAACTGCGCCAGTTCCAACGACATCGGCGATCCGTCGGCCAATCGCAACCGCTGGATCTCGACCACGAAGTCCGTCGGGGCCAGGCGCAGCGCGGCCTGGGTGGTGGCGTCGGCCGGGGCGATCCTCGTCGACAGCACCCGCGTCCCGGCGACGTAGCCCTGGTTGGCCAGGAAGGCCGGCACCCCCACCACGTCGGCGAGATTGCGCTCGACCTGGGCGTGGCTGATGAAGATGCCGCCCGCCCGGCCGATGGCCCGGTGCACCAGACCGGCCTCCTCCAACGCGGCCAACACCTGGCGCAGACTCGACCGGCTGGTGCCGTACCGCTCGGCCAGGTCGCGTTCGCTGCCGAGTTTGGCGCCAGGCGACCCGGCGTTGATGTCGGCCACGATCCGGCGCCGCAACTCCTCACTCTGCGTGGGCACCGGAGGACCTCCTGTCAGCTGCCTCATCGACGGATCGGCGTCGACCATGATTTGGTAGAACCAATCCTATCGGGCGGTCAGATCACATTTCGGCGATCGCCATATGCGATTCCGGCAGGATCTGCCCGCCGTCCACCACCAGCGTCTGCCCGGTGATGTAGGCCGCCTCGTCGGTGGCGAAGAACAGCGCAGCATTACCGATGTCAGCGACGCCGCCGAGCCGGCCGGCCGGGATCGCCGACGCCATCTGCTTCATGTAGTCCTCGCCCATGTCGACCAGGCCCTCGGTGATGATGTTGCCCGGCAGCACCGCGTTGATGGTGATCTGCTTGGGCGCCAACTCCATTGCGGCCGTGCGGATGAAGCCCAGCTGAGCGGCTTTGCTGGCGCCGTAGTGCGACCACCCGGGGTAGCCGGTGATCGGTCCGGTGATCGACGACGTCACGATCACCCGGCCGTGCCCGCTGGCACCGAGTGCGGGTAGCGCGGCCTGCACGGAGTACACCGTGCCCTTGAAGTTGACGGCGAGCACCTGATCGAGGTCCTCGGCGGTGAGCTCCTCGAGCCGTGCCGACGGGAAGATGCCGGCGTTGGCGCACAGGATGTCCAGGCCGCCGTGCCGTTCGACCGTGGCGTCGACCACGTCCCGGCACCCCTGCGGATCGGCGACGTCGGCCGCGACACCGCTCACCGCGCCGGGCTTGCCGCTGAGCGCCTCGACGCAACTGTCGATGTCGGCCTGGTTGCGGCCGGTGATGACGACGTTGACACCGGCGGCGGCGAACACCTCCGCGATGCCCCTGCCGATCCCCTTGCTGCCGCCGGTGACGAGCGCGGTGCGGCCCTGCAGTGAGTTGAACATTGTCCCCGTCCTTCGGTGTGTCGAGCCCTGAGCTCGTGGGTGATCAGGCCAGCCGTTGGCCGTTGGTGCTCAGATAGCGTTCCGCGAGGGCGCAGCTGCCCGCGGCGAAGCTGACCGCCTTGGACTGCGATTCCTTCGAGTGGCTGTGGGTTCCCATCCAAGCCAGCAACAGCAGGCGGCGCAACAGGACGAACGACGCGAGCATCTCTTCGTCGGCGGAGGTCATTTCGCCGTGGTCCGAACGATGGCTGCGGTAACCCTCCACCCACGACGCCTGCCACTCCGGCAGCGCGGGGTCGTCCTCGATGAACGACACCGCGGTGCCGAAATCGTAGAAGAACCAACCGAATCCGCAGTCGTCGAAGTCGATGACCGTGATGGTCGAGCCGTCGACGAGCAGATTCGCCAGTCGCAGGTCGGCGTGCACCAGCCCGAAGCGGTCGGGGCCGTTGCCGTAGTCGACGAGGCGCCGGTGCAGCAGATCCTGGGCGCGGCCGAGCAGATGGGTCTCGTCGGGGCCGACACCAGCGGCGTCATGCCAGCGTCCCCACCGCGGAGCGTCGCCCAGGCAGTTCTGCCAGTCCCAGGCGAAGCGGCCGAACGTCGCCGGCCGGGTCCAGGACCGCGAGTGATCGTGTAGCGCCGCGGTGATGCAGCCCAGTGTGTGGAAGTCGTGGACGGTGACGGTGCCCTCGTCCGGTTCGGCACCCGCCACCATGTCGAAGTGCACGACGTAGCGTTCGGTGCCGTGGTCGTCGACGGTGACCACCCGGCGGCCGTCGCGGGTCGGCAGCACCGTCGGCACGGTGACGTCGCTTTCGGTGCGCAGCGCGTCCAGCCAGTCGAGTTCGGATTCGATCTCGTGCCGGCGGTGGTAGTTCTTCCGGTGCACCCGCAGAATGGAGCGGGTGTCGCTGTCGGGGTCCTCGACCAGATAGGTCGCGTTCTCCGACAGGTTCAGCAGGCGCAGAGTCGAACTCGGCGCCAGGTCGTAGTCGGCGAGCGCCTGCTGGGCCACGTGGATGTCGTCGGCGATCACCTCAGCCATCAGTGCTCCCGTCCCTCGATCCCGGCGAGCACCGCGGTGATGCGGTCCCGCGCCACGGTCACGTCCGCGACCGAACCACCGATGTAGAGCCGTCCCGCGGCACCGATCATCTGCACGTCCACCACCGTAAGACCCGGAGCCGCCCGTTCGGCCTCGTTCGCCGCCACCGCCGCGAACAACGCCGGGGTCATCTCGTAGACCAGCAGCGACTGGCCCGGCATGATCATCGACGCCTGGCGGTTGCGGTTGAGGATCACCGCGTGCTGATCGGTGATGTCGGTGATGATGTCGTGGTACAGCACCCGCGGCCGCAGCTGGTCCTCGGCGCGGTTGCCGGTGCCGGCCAGGATGGCCTGCCCCGCCCGTTGCACGTCGTCCAGATTCGCCGAGTGGATCTCCAACACACCGAACTGCCGCTCCACGTAGAGGATTCCGGGCTGGATCCCGGGCACCTCGCGCAGCGCGAGATCGATCACCCGCTCGATCGCCAGGGCGGGGGACACCTCGACGATCAGCGCGTGCTCACCCGCGTACGGCGGATATCCCCGCGCCCGGGTGGGCGTGCCGAGATAGGCGGCGAACTGCTGTTGCAGATCCTCGACCAGCAGATAGACGCGGATGTCGGTGTGCGTCCGTGACTGCGGCCCGGTGTCGATCGCGACCATAGAGCGGCCGGCTACGACGTGGCGACGGCGAAGTGGGCGCCGAGCTCGCTGTGCGGACGCGGGATCACGTGGACGCTGATGAGCTCGCCGACCTGCGAGGCCGCCTCCGCGCCGGCCTCGGTGGCAGCCTTGACGGCGCCGACCTCACCGGTCACCACGACCGCGACCAGACCGTCCCCGACCTGCTGGCGGTCGGTGATGCTGACGTTGGCGGCCTTGACCATCGCGTCGGCGGCGGCCAGGGCGGCTACGTAGCCCTTGGTCTCGATGAGACCGATCGCATTGCTGGGCATGGTTTCTCCTTCAGTCGGTTTCTACAGGTTGGGTGACGGGTGAGTCGGAGTCGATCGACCCGATGATCAGCGCGTCGACCGGCGGTGGGGTTCCGGTGAACCAGTTGGCGGCGACGGAGCCCTGAGTGATCAGAACGCGTTCGCCGATGCCGGTGCCGAGTACGTCGAACGCGACCATTCGGCTACCGGAGCCGTCGAGTTCGACCTCGAGGAAGGCGCCCGCCGGGATGCCCTCGATGCGGCGGGTCGACCAGACGCTTCCGGTGACGGTGGCGCTTATCATCTACGCTCCTTCTCGATCGAGACGCCCAGTGCCCGGGCCTTCTCACGCGCCAGCGGGGTGAGCACTGCCCGCCTGCCGAGCACCAGGCCGGCGCCCACCGCGGCGACGTCGGCGATGTGACGTTCGGTGACGGCGCCGGATTCGATCCGGCGGGTCTGACCGGTCCCCGAGTTACCGGTGCCGGCCAACCGGAACGTCAGTCGGCCAGCCTTGAGGTCGGCGCGGTTCTTGGGATTCTCGAACAGCCGCAACAGGTTCCGCACGAAGGCATCCAGGTCGCGGTCGGTGGCCAGCCGGACGGTCTCACTGCGGTGCTTCTCGTCGGCAGCGAGCGGTCCGGATGCCACGACGCCGATCTGCTCGGCGACGGTCGAGGCCGCGGGGGGCGGCGGCGACGGTGGCGGCGCCGGTGCGGACGCGGGACGGGGCAGGTCGCGCACGGCGTCCCGCACCACCTCCCGGACAAGAGCGCGCAGCGCGTCGCGGTCGATGCCGCTCACGGTGTGCTCCGGGCCAGCGCGTCGCGGGCGGCCTCGGCGGCCTGGCGGACGTCGGCCTCCGCACCGGACAGGTACACCCGGCCCGTCGCGCCGATCATCCGGAAGTCGACGACTTTGACGTCGGCGGCCTTCTCGGCCTCGTTGGTGGCCAGGATCGCGTAGGACGCTGGGGCGACCTCGAGGACGAACAACGACTCGCCGGCCAGCACCATGGACCCGATCTTGTTGCGGTTGATCAGGAATGCGTGCTGGTGGTCGATGCTGGAGATGATCCGAGACGCCAGGATCTTCGGGCGGACGGCCGAATCACGCTCCCCGCCCAGGTATTCGAGCGCTGCATCCGCGGCGGCTTTCACCGAGCCGGTCTCGCCGTGGAACTCCAGGTAGCCGAACTGCCGTTCCACCACCAGGATTCCGGCCTTGACGTCGGCGTGTTTGAGGGCGACGTCGGTGACACCCTCGATGTCCAGGCCCGGGGCGACCTCGATGATCTGCGCGGCCATGTTCGCCCGCGGCAACGCACCCTTGATCCAGGTGCCCAGATACGACATGGTCTGCGGCTGCAGCCGGTCGATGAAGATGAAGGAACGAAGTTCAGCCACGACTCACCTCTTGATCAATTGTGCGAGTTCTTCGACCACCAGCGCCCGCAACTCGGCCCGCAGGGCCTCGTAACCCGGGTCGGCCGAACGGCTGACGGACGGGGCGGTGCGCGCCGGTGCCGGGGCGTCGCGGTCGTTGGAGGCGCGGGGGTACTCGGGTACCGCCCCGGCCGGGGTGTGCCAGGGGTTGATTCCGGCGAACTGGGGCATCGCGACGGACGGATCGCTGTTGTACGCGATGCGGGTCCAGTTCAGCAGATTGTCCGGCCGCAGGTTCTCCCCGATCGAACTGCGCCCGATGAAGCCGGTGCCGATCGTCATCGACGGCGCCAGGTTGGTGTCGAGACCGGAGCTGCCGGTGCTGTTGCCGACATTGACCGACACCCGCAGCACCGGCACCTGCGTGGCGAATTCGGTTATGACGGAGGCGTTCTCGCTGTGGATTGCGGCAGAGTGTCCGGCCCCGCCGATGCGGACGACGGCGCGTGCGGCGCGGATTCCGCGGCCGGCGTCAGGCACAGTGGTCATGCCCAGGACCGGCGACAGCTTCTCGTGGGTGAACATCTCCTCGCCGATGACCTGGCCGAACGGCGCCACCAGCACCCGGGTCTTGGGGGTGACCCGCAGCCCGGCCTGGCCGGCGATCCACGCGGCGTCCCGTCCGACGACGTCGGTGTTGAGGTGTCCGTCGCGGAACATGTACTCGCGCAACCGGTTCGCGCCGTCCTCGTCGAGGATGTGTGCGCCGGCGCGCGTCATCGCCGAGCTCAGGGCGCCGGCGATGGACTCCTCGGCGATCAGCACGGATTCGTTGGTGCACAGCACCGAGTTGTCGAACGCCTTGCTGTCGACGATGCGCTGGGCGGCGGCTGTGACGTCGGCGCTGCCGTCGACGAAGACGGGCACGTTGCCGGGGCCGACGCCGAGTGCGGGGGTGCCCGACGAGTAAGCCGCGCGCACCACGCCGGTACCGCCCGTGGCGACGATGACGTCGGTGCGCTCGTCGGCCATCAGCGCCTCGACCAGAGGGATGGACGGTTCGTCGACCACCTGCACGATGCCGTCGGGAGCGCCCGCGGCCACGGCGGCCTCGGCGAGCAGCCGGGCGGCGTCGGCCGAGCACCGCTTGGCGCGCGGATGCGGGGCGACCACGACGGCGTTGCGCGTCATCAGCGCGAGCAGCACCTTGAAGTACACCGTAGAGACGGGGTTGGTGGTGGGGGTCAGTGCGAGGACGACGCCTGCGGGGCGGGGGATTTCGACGATCTTGCTGGCCGGATCCACCCGGGGCGAGACGTAGTCGTCACCGCGGTAGAAGTCGACGATGCCGCGCGAGCAGGCCCGGTTCTTGATGACCTTGTCGGCGACGACACCCATCCCGGTCTCGGCGACGGCCTCGGCGGCGAACCGATCGGCCGCGGCGTGGGCGGCATCGGCGACTGCGGTGACGATCGCCGTGACGGCGGTCTGGTCGTACTCGCCGTAGGCGCGGGCCGCCCAGCGGGCACGCTCGAGCATGTGTCCTGCTGAAGCAAAATCAGTCATACCCGACCCCGCTTCCTGGCCGTCGCCGCCGCCCGGCCGACCGCCACCTCGAGGCGGTCGAGGACGTCCTCGCACAGGTCGCGGCTCAGCAGCAGCCCGGGTTTGAACTGCAGGACACGCGGATCGAGGGTGGAGAAGATCGCCCACACCCCGTTCTCGTAGAGCTCACGCATGACGAACTTCGCCCCTTCGGGATGGTCGAACTCCAGCCCGATCACCACGCCGTTCTGCCGGATGCCGATGAACCAGTCCGGATAGTCGCGCTGGATCCGGCGCAGCCCCACGTCGAAGATGTCCGCGATGTAGTGCACCATCGAGCGGACCTCGGGCCGGGTGGTGATCTCGAGTGTCTTGATGGCGGCCACACAGCCGAGCTCGGACCCGCCGAACGTCGAGATGTGGCCGAACCCGTCCTGGTCGAGCCAGCGGGAGGCGCGGTCGCCGAGGAGCGCGGCGGTGATCGGGTACACGCCGCCCGAGAGACCCTTGCCGGTGACGATGATGTCGGGCTCGATGTTGTGTTTGGTGATCGCCCACAGCTCGCCGGTGCGCATCAGCCCGGTCTGCACCTCGTCGGCGATGTAGAGGGCGCCGTGCTTCTGGGCCAGGGCGTAGCACGCTTCCAGGTAGCCCGGTGGGGGCAGCGGGAAGCCGTACGTCGCGGGAATGGTCTCCATGATCAGCGCGGCGACGTCATTGCCTGCCAGCGCCTGCTCCATGGCGCCGATGTCGCCGAACGGCACCTTGATGAATTCGTCGGGCCGGTCGGCGAGGAAGAGTTGCGCGAAGCGATCGTCGCCGGTGGCGACGGCCAGTCCGGTGTGGCCGTGGTAGGCCTTGATGACCGAGACGATCTTGCGCCGGCCGGTGGCGTGGCGGGCGCTCTTGAGCGCGATGTCGATGGCCTCGCCGCCGCCCGAACCGAAGGCGACCTTGGATATCGAGTCGGGGGCGGTCTCCACCAGCCGCTGCGCCAGCGCCGTGCGGGCCACCGACGGGAAATGGTGGTTACCGACGTCGAACATCTCCATGCCCTGCGAAACAGCCTGCATCACTTCGGGATTGCGGTGCCCGAGGTTGTAGGTGCCGCCGTTGAGGTGCATGTCGATCAGCCGGCGGCCACCCATGTCCCACAGGAAGTAGCCTTCGCGCTTGTCGATGACCAGGTCGACGCCGGAGTCGGTCCAGAACTGGGTCTTGTCCGGATTCCAGAACGTCTTCGCGCGCTCCAGCACCTGAGTCTTGGACTCGAAGGAGAACGTGCCGTAGTCGTACACCCCGCCACCGTAAATGGGCGGACCATTCAAGTCAATGGTTGGCGGTTCCTGTTGCGCAGTCGCATTGGTAGTGCCAATATTCCTACGGTTCGGTTGTGGTCCACGCCACATCGTCTATCAGGATTCTCTGTACCGCTCGCAGGAAGGCGCGCCCGTAAATGACGGATCAAGCGGTCACACCGCAGAACACAGCACCTCAAGGGGTGCAGCGACTCAAGCGTAACGCCGTGGGCACCCTCGGGGTGATCTTCATGGCGGTCGCCACCGCAGCGCCGATCACCGCAATGGTCGGCAACGTGCCGATCGCGGTCGGCTTCGGAAACGGTTCGCACGCCCCCGCGGGCTACCTGGTCGCAACGATCGTGCTCGGGCTGTTCGCGATCGGTTACGCCACGATGGCCAAACACATCACGGCCACCGGTGCGTTCTACGGCTACATCTCCCACGGCCTGGGCCGTATCGTCGGGATGGCCAGCGGTCTGCTGATCACGATGGCGTACGTCGTCTTCGAGGCCTCGCTGATCGGCATCTTCTCGTTCTTCTTCAAGAACTTCCTGTCGTCGCAGTTCGGCGTCGAGATCCACTGGATCCTGCCGGCGCTGCTGATGTTGGTGCTCAACGCCATCCTGACGTACTTCGACGTGAATCTGACCGCGAAGGTCCTCGGTGTCTTCCTGGTGACCGAGATCGTGATGCTCGGTCTGGGTGCGGTAGCGGTGCTGGTGAAGGGCGGCGGTCCGGACGGATTCGCGGTGGCCGAGACGCTCAACCCGATCGGTGCCTTCACCCCGGCCGCCATCGCGGGCGCCAGCGCGGGCCTCGGCCTGTTCTTCGCGTTCTGGTCATGGGTCGGCTTCGAATCGACCGCGATGTACGGCGAAGAGTCGAAGGACCCGAAGCGGATCATCCCGCGCGCCACCATGATCGCGGTCCTGGGTGTCGGCCTGTTCTACGTCTTCGTGTCGTGGATGGCGATCGCTGGCACGGGTCCGTCAAGGGCGCTGGAGCTCGCGCAGGACGCGGACACGTCGTCGGAGATCTTCTTCGGCCCGGTGCGCACCACCTACGGCGAGTGGGCGATCACGCTGTTCAACATCCTGCTGGTGACGGGTTCGTTCGCGTGCGGGATGGCGTTCCACAACTGTGCCTCGCGCTACCTGTACGCCCTGGGGCGCGAAGGGCTGTCGAGCGGTCTGCAGAAGACGCTGGGCGCCACGCACAAGAAGCACGGTTCGCCGTACATCGCGTCGTTCGTCCAGAGCGGTATCGCCCTGGTGCTGATCATGGCGTTCTTCGCCGCCGGTATGGATCCGTACGTGCACATGTACACGCTGTTGGCGATCCTGGGCACGATGGCGATCCTGATCGTGCAGTCGTTGTGCGCCTTCGCCGTGATCGCGTACTTCCACTTCCACAAGGAGCATCCGTCGAGTGCGCACTGGTTCAAGACGTTCCTCGCGCCGCTGATGGGTGGCCTCGGCATGCTCTACGTGGTGTATCTGCTGTGGGAGCACAAGGAGTCGGCCGCGGGTACGGCGTCGGGCACGCTGCTGTTCAAGCTTACGCCGTGGATCGTGGTGTCGGTCTTCGTGATCGGCGCGGCCATGGCGACGTACTTCAAGTACCGCGACGCCCGCCGGTACGAGCTGATCGGCCGGATCGTCTACGACGACAGCGAGGTTCGCGACTAGTAGCGCGTCCCGTTCGGCATCACGGAGGCCTCCGCGGCGTCTTGTCTGACAAGGCATTTCGCCGCGGGGGTCTTCGCGTTTTCTCGACCTACGCGGCGGCCGGTGGTGGTTTGGGTTGGTAGGGGGTGTACCACCACCAGTCGGCGCGTTCCCCGGTCGGTCCGGGGCACGGTTTCACCTCCGGTGGAGGTGTGGTGGGTGGCCGGGCGAGGGCGCGGTTGGTCATGGGTTGGCCGGTGGCGTCGGTGACGGCGAGGTGGTCGGCGGGTCCGGTGAGGGTGATGTCGCCGCGGTGATGGGCGCGGTGGTGGAACGGTCTCTTATACACATGT
>NZ_LZSU01000041.1 GCF_001665575.1 Mycobacterium sp. 852013-51886_SCH5428379
GATGTGTATAAGAGACAGGGGGCGGCGGGGCCACCGGCTGACTGGTCAGCGTCGGGGTGGGCGGAAGACTCGACGGCGTGGGCGTGCCGCTGCGCTCGTCACGCTCGGAACCCGAGCCGTCCGCACCGCCGAACAGCAGGAGCACCGCCGACACCACCAGCGCGGACGCGGCGAGCGCCAGGGCCACCAGGACGACGACGGCCTGCCGGGTCCGGTACCACGGCGTCGGCGGCGGCCGGAACGTCCAGGTGCTGGCGTTGAAGGCGTCGAACTGGCCGGCGGGTGCCGGTTCGTAGGGCGGCGGGTCGAACGGTGGCGGTTCCGCGGCGGGGGGTTCGGCGGGATACGCGTCGGCGTACTCCTCGGCTGGGGGCTGATGGATGTCCTCGTATTCACGGTCGCCGAACGCCTCGCCGCTGTGCGGCGGTTCATCCCAGCGGTAGTCGAACTGCCCTGGGGGCTGGGAGTGCGGTCGGCGTTCAGCCACCACCCGATGCTAACCGTCCGACCAGCGCTGATGCGCGGTCGTCGGCGACATCGCCCCCGGCTTGACCAACGGGCTGCCCGGCACGGCCGGTCACGATAGGGTTCTCACGCCCACCCAGGCATCCCTTCACCGCGGCGCTTCCTGACCATCGGAAGGTTCGGCATGATCACTCCACGTATCTCCCCACCGGCGCGCGCGATCTTCGCGTCCGCCCTGCTCGTCCTCGGCCTCGCCGCCTGCGCCCCGCCGGAGAAGGACAGCGGCGGCGCCCAGACCGACTCCGGCGTCGAGGTCCGCGAGGCCACCTCGGCCGACGACTTCGGCGGTATGGACAAACTGATCGAGGCGGCCAAGGCCGAGGGCGAGTTGAATGTCATTGCGCTCCCCCCAGATTGGGCCAATTACGGCGCGATCATCGACACGTTCTCGAAAAAGTACGGCATCAAGGTCAACTCGGCCCAACCCGACGCCGCCAGCCAGGACGAGATCAACGCCGCCAATCAGCAGCGCGGCAAGAGCACCGCCCCCGACGTCTTCGACCTCGGCCAATCCGTCGCGCTGGCCAACACCGCGATGTTCGCGCCCTACAAGGTCGCCATGTTCGACGACATCCCCGCCGAGTTCAAGGATCCCGACGGCACCTGGGTCAACGACTACGGCGGCTACATGTCGATCGGCTACGACGCCTCCAAGGTGCCACCGGTCACCAGCGTCGAGGATCTGCTCAAGCCCGAGTACCGCGGCAAGGTGGCCCTCAACGGCGATCCCACCCAGGCCGGCGCCGCGTTCTCCGGCGTCATGATGGTGGCGCTGAGCCAAGGAGGTTCGGCCGACGACATCGCCCCCGGCGTCGAGTTCTTCCGCAAGCTCAAGGAAGCGGGCAACTTCCTGCCCGTCGACCCGACCCCGGCGACCATCGAATCCGGTCAGACCCCCGTGGTGATCGACTGGGACTACCTCAACGCCGCGGAGACCAAGAAGCTGCCGTCCTGGACCGTCGTCGTACCGCCCGGACCGGCGGTGGCGGGCTATTACTTCCAGGCCGTCAACAAGGATGCGCCGCATCCCGCCGCGGCCCGGTTGTGGCAGGAGTTCCTCTACAGCGATGAGGGACAGAACCTCTATCTCGGCGGCGGTGCGCGCCCGGTGCGGGCGGAGTCGATGCTCGCGGAGAACACGCTGGACGCCGCCGCCTACGCGGCCCTGCCGGAGGTCACCGGCGAGCCCGTCATCGTCTCGGAGGAGCAGAACAAGGCGGCCACCGAATATCTGGCCGCCAACTGGGCCGGCGCGGTCGGCTGACCGAACCCGTGCTCGTACGACGGCTTCGCGACGGCGCGCCGCTGCTGCCGTTCTTCGCGATCCTCACGGTGTTCCTGCTCATCCCCACGGTCACCGTCGTGGTGAGTGCCTTCTTCGCCGACGGCGCCTTCTCGCTGGAGCGCATCCAGGCGCTGTTCACCCCGACGGCGTTGTCGGCGCTGTGGAAGAGCGTGCTGCTCTCGGGCAGCACAGCGGTGCTCGGCGCGGTGCTCGGAGCGGTGCTGTCGTGGCTGGTCGTCAGCAGTGCACCCGAGTCGATGATCCGCAGGGCGGTGCTCGCGCTGTGCAGCGTGCTGGCGCAATTCGGCGGTGTCGCACTGGCTTTCGCGTTCCTGGCGACGGTCGGCCTCAACGGGGTGCTGACGCTCTGGGTCCAGGAGGCGCTGGGCTGGAACCTCGCCGGCTCCGGTTGGCTGTACACGCTGACCGGGCTGATCCTGGTCTACACCTATTTCCAGATCCCGCTGATGGTGATCGTCTTCGTCCCCGCGCTCGAGGGGTTGCGCAGCCAGTGGCGGGAGGCCGCCGTCAACCTGGGCGCCTCCACCTGGCAGTACTGGCGGGAGGTGGCGTTCCCGCTGTTGGCGCCGGCCTTCCTGGGATCGGCACTGCTGTTGTTCGCCAACGCGTTCGCCGCGTATGCGACCGCCGCGGCGCTCGTCAGCCAGGGCAGCCCGATCCTGCCGCTGCTCATCCGCTCGGCCCTGACCAGTGAGGTGGTCCTCGGCCAGTCGGGCTTCGCCTATGCGCTGGCACTGGAGATGGTGGTGGTGGTCGCGGTGGTGATGGTGGCTTACAACGCGCTGCTTCGCCGGACCTCCCGGTGGCTGCAGTGAAACTCGTCCGCGCCCTGCTGTGGCTGGCCTTCGCGCTGTTCTTCCTGTTCCCGCTGTACGCGATGGCAGACTTCTCCACCCGCGATCTGATCGACGGCGGCCGCACACTGCAGGCCTGGCAGAACCTCGTCCAAGACGAAGCGCTGTACCAGTCGATCGTGATCTCGCTGCTGCTGTCGGTGTTCACCGTGCTGGCGATGCTGGCCGTGCTGGTGCCGACGATGATCTGGGTGCGGCTGCGCGCGCCGTGGGCGCGGCGCCCGGTGGAGTTCCTGTGTCTGCTGCCGCTGACGATCCCCGCGCTGGTGATCGTCGTCGGACTGCGCAACGTCTACCTGTGGGTGACGTACTTCCTCGGCGAGTCGGCGCTGACGCTGACGTTCGTCTACGTGGTGCTGGTGCTGCCGTTCGCGTACCGCTCGATCGACGCCGCGTTGTCGGCGATCGACCTGCCCACGCTGTCGGAGGCCGCGCGCTCCCTGGGCGCCGGATGGACGACGACGATCCTGCGGGTGGTGGTGCCCAACATCTGGCCGGGCATCCTGTCCGCGGCGTTCATCTCGATCGCTGTGGTGCTCGGGGAGTACACCATCGCCTCGCTGTCGGGATACCAGACGCTGCAGGTGCAGATCGTCGCTCTCGGCAAGACCGACGGCCCGACGTCGGTGGCGGCGTCGCTGGCCGTGCTGCTCTTCGGATTCGCCCTGCTGCTGATCCTGTCGGCGGTCACCCGCGGGCGACGACGCACGAGAGGAACCGCATGACCGCCGGAGTCGCCGTCGAACTCAACGACCTCACCCGGGTGTACGGCACCGTCAAGGCACTGGACGGATTGACGCTGCACATCCGGCCCGGTGAGCTGGTCGCGCTGCTGGGGCCGTCGGGCTGCGGGAAGACCACGGCGCTGCGGATCCTCGCCGGACTGGACGAGGCGACGTTCGGCACCGTGAGCGTCGACGGCCGCGACGTCAGCCGGGTGCCCGCCAACAAACGCGATATGGGCATGGTGTTCCAGGCCTACAGCCTGTTCCCGCACCTGACCGCCCTCGACAACGTCGCCTTTGGTCTGAAGATGCGTGGAAAACCCAAGGCGGACCGGATGTCCCGCGCCGCCGAGATGCTCGAGGTGGTCGGGCTCTCAGCGCATCAGCACAAGTACGCCGGCGAGATGTCCGGTGGCCAGCAGCAGCGCGTCGCGCTGGCCCGTGCGCTGGCGATCCAGCCGCGGGTGTTGCTGCTCGACGAACCGCTCTCGGCGCTGGACGCCAAGGTGCGCGCCCAGCTGCGTGACGAGATCCGCCGTGTGCAACTGGAATTCGGCACCACCACGCTGTTCGTCACCCACGATCAGGAGGAGGCGCTCGCCGTCGCCGACCGGGTCGGGGTGATGAACCAGGGCCGGCTCGAACAGCTCGCCGCGCCTGCGGACCTCTACGCGAACCCGGCGACCCCGTTCGTCGCGGAGTTCGTCGGACTCAACAACAAAGTCCCGGCACAGGTTTCGCAGGGCCGGGCGCACCTGCTGGGCACCTCGGTGCCGACGCTCGACGGGTCGATCACCTCGGGGGAGGGGCAGGCCATGGTGCGGCCCGAATCCGTCACCGTCACCGTGGACGGTGAACTCAATGCGACCGTGACGTCCGTGGCGTTCCTCGGCGCGATCTCGCGGGTGTACCTCGCGTTGAACGACGGCACCGCATGCAGTGCGCAGCTGCCGAGTTCGCGGGCCGGTGACTTCGCCGCCGGGGATCCGGTGTCGGTCGGTGTGGAGCCGACCGCGGTGCTGGTGGTCTAGGCGCTTCTCGGCGGCGCCTTCGGTTCGTAGGGGGTGTACCACCACCAGTCGGCGCGTTCCCCGGTCGGTCCGGGGCACGGTTTCACATCCGGTGGAGGTGTGGTGGGTGGCCGGGCGAGAGCGCGGTTGGTCATTCGCTTGCCGGTGGCGTCGGTGACGGCGAGGTGGTCGGCGGGTCCGGTGAGGGTGATGTCGCCGCGGTGATGGGCGCGGTGGC
>NZ_LZSU01000042.1 GCF_001665575.1 Mycobacterium sp. 852013-51886_SCH5428379
AAGGAACTGTGGGAAACCACGATGGATCCGTCGGTGCGGGTGCTGCGCCAGATCACCCTCGACGACGCCGCGGCCGCGGACGAGCTGTTCTCCATCCTGATGGGCGACGACGTCGAAGCCCGACGAAGCTTCATCACCCGCAACGCCAAAGACATCCGCTTCCTCGACATCTAGAGGTCCGCGTCGACCTTCGATCGACGCCGGACAGTTCGTGACTCACGGGTCAACCGCCAGCCACACCATGTACGCGGTTGACGCCACCGCGAGCAGCAGATACAGGCCCGGAAAGGCGATGTTGTACAAGACCCTGGCTCGGACGTGGGCGACGACAGCGCCGATGAAGAACAACACCAAGCCGATACCTGCCGCAACGCCCAACCAGGGCACGGCGGTCACGCCGACGACAAGACCGACAGCGCCCGCCAGTTTCAACGTCGCGAGGTAGGGCAGGACGTTGGCGGGAACGTGCACCTCTGCGGAGTTCTTCAACACGAACCCCGCCTTCGCGTAGTCGGCAACTGCGATGAAGGCGTTCGCCACGATGCAAACAATTGTGGCGGCGAAGAGAGCCGGCATCATGCGCGGTCGCTGCGGAAATTCGCGGCAGCTGGGATCAGCTGGATTCGGATCATCGGTACGCTCATCAGCGGGTGTCTCCTCTTCGGTGGACGTGTCGGACGTGAGATCGGTCGTCTCATCAGTCCCGACGTTCCTCGGCGCAGAAAGGTGACAACTGGTGGTATCGACCTCGGCGTTCGAAGCGGCGCGACCGCAACTGACCGCGGTGGCGTTCCGGATACTCGGCTCGATCCACGATGCCGAAGACGCTGTGCAGAGCGCGTGGATCAAAGCCTCGACCGCAGACACGCAGGACCTTCGCAATCCCGTCGCCTGGCTGACCACCATCGTCAGCCGA
Organism: Mycobacterium sp. 852013-51886_SCH5428379; assembly: GCF_001665575.1. Lineage (GTDB taxonomy): Bacteria > Actinomycetota > Actinomycetes > Mycobacteriales > Mycobacteriaceae > Mycobacterium. Next base: position 917 of record NZ_LZSU01000042.1, read on the forward strand.
CTGTGCCTCGACCAGCTCCGCGTGCGGAAGAACCGCGATGAAGAACCACTACTCGCGGACATGCTGTCCGCTGACGTCGTGTCGGCCGACGAGCGCTACCTGCAGCACGAGAGCATCTCTCGTGCACTGATGGTGCTTCTCGACCGGCTGACGCCGGATCAGCGGGTCGCCTATGTTCTGCACGACCTCTTCGATGTCCCGTTCCGGGAGGTGGCGGAGACGCTGGGCACCACTCCCGACAATGCGAAACAGCTCGCCAGCCGGGCACGGCGAAGGATCGAAGGGACCGAGCCGGCGCAGGCGGCGGCGGCCACCGACACGGCCGTCGTGGAAGCGTTCCTCGCCGCAGCCCGCGGCGGCGATATCGACCGCATGGTGGCCCTGATGACCGATGACTGCATGCGCGTTGTCGACCCTGCCCTCGTCCCTGGGGGTACGTCCGCGAGCGTCACCGGCGCGCGCGCCGTCGCCGAGGAGACGAGGCTGTTCGCGGACCGAATCCGAGCCAGTGCCCCGATGCTCGTCGACGGCCGACCAGTCCACGTCATCGCACCGGGCGGCCACCTGCTCGGCGTCATCGCCATCACCGTCAGGGACGGGCGAGTCGCCCGGATCGACATCAGCCGAGCCTCAGCGCACGAGATCTACGCAACGCCGCCAACAACATCTGTAGACCGCTAGAACAGCGGCAGGGCCAGATACGCGACGACCAGCACGGCCAGGGTCACGATCGCCGCCCCGGCGCCGAGCACCTCACGCCGGGCGGTGAGCCGTCCGGCCAGGGGGCGCGCCGCGAGCACCCGGCGCCGGCGACCGCCGATGACGAAGACCGCGACGGTCACCAGCGCCGCAGCCGCCCCGACGACCGTGCGGACGGGCTGGTCGAAGCCGTGATCCTTCACCATGAACAAGCCGCCCGCGACCAGCACGGCCAGCGAGGTGCGGGTCCACGCCAGATCCGTCCGCTCCGCTTGCAGCCCGCGATCCTGGGCCAGCGCTTCGCGGGTCACGCCGCCACCGCGAGGGCCACCGTGACCGTCCCGATCACCACCAGGCCGACCGTGAGATAGACCGGCGTCCGAAGGCGGGGCAGTGGCCGGTCCCGCCGAATGGCGTGGTCGACGCTGTACCAGCGGTGTAAACCGGCGCCGGCCGTCAGCATGGCGAGCACCCCGATCGTCGCTCCGAGCGCGTGCCGCAACCCTGGAGTCATGAGCTCGGGGAGGAACTGCACCACCGCCACCGCGGCGGCCAGCAATCCTAGGGCCGTACGCTGCCAGGCCAGGAACGTGCGCTCATTGGCGAGCGTGAATCGGTAATCGGGTTCGATCGTCGTATCCTGCTCGCTCGCAACACTTTCGCCGGCCATCCTCCCAGCTTGGTCAGGCCTGGCGGAAGCTGCCAGGGCCCGGCGGGTGGCGTAACGAAGACTTCATCCCAAGCTCGCCCGCTCGATGCGCCCGGGCAGCGGACCGGCCGTGCCGTCCGGCGGAACACCGCGGGAGTCCTGCTGACGGCATTCCGGGGCCGGCGCTTTGACCTGCGTTGATGGCGTAACTGCTGTGCAACCTCCGGTGACGGCGAGGTAACAGTAGACCTCGACTCTGGGGTGCATGAACGACCGAACCCCCGCCTCCCGGCCGCGACGCGGCCGCACCGCCGCCGTCATCGCGGCCTTGGCCACGGTGGGCTCGCAGGCGCTGACCGGCTGCGGCCTACTGACCGAGCCCACGGTCACGGTCAACGTCGGCTATCAGTCGAAGACCATCAACACGGTCAACGCCGGCACCCTGCTGCGCGACCGCGGCGACTTCGAGAAGGCACTCGCCGATGTCGGCGCCGCGAACGGTAAGCGGTATCGCGTGGTGTGGCAGGACTTCTCGTCCGGTGCGCCGCTGACCGCGCAGATGATGGCCACCCATGTCGACATCGGATCGATGGGCGACTACCCGCTGCTCACCAACGGATCGAAGACCCGCAAGTACGCCGACGCCGAGACGGAGATGATCGCGACCACCGGCTACAGCCTCCGTGGATCACTCAACCAGGTGGTGGTCCCTCTGTCCTCGGACGCCCGCACGCTCGCCGACCTCACCGGGCGCAAGGTGTCCACCAGCCTCGGGTCGGCAGGCGACGGCATGTTCTCGACGGCATTGGCGCGCAACGACATCGAGCGGGCGCAGGTCAACATCGCCAACCAGGACCCCGCGATCGGCGCGGCCGCCATCGAGGGCGGCCAGGTCGACGCGCTCGCGCAATTCGTGCCCTGGCCGCAGCTGGTCGTCTTCCGGAACCAGGGCAGGCTGCTCTACGACGGCGGTGACAACGAGGTGCCCACCTTCCACGGGGTGGTGGTGCGCAAACAGTTCGCCGACGGCCACCCCGAGGTGATGACGGCGTTCATGAAGGCGGTCAAGACGACCACCGACGCCATCGTCGGCGATCCGCTGCCGTCGGCGATGCGGGTCAGCGCGCTGACGGGCATCGAACCCGAGGTGGTCTACCTCTACAACGGTCCGAACGGCCTGGTGTCCTTCGACATGACCGTCAAACCGCAGTTCGCCTCGGCGTTCGAACAGGTCAAGGCGTTCCTGGTGAAACGCGGATCGGTGACCGCCGACTTCGACGTCCAGGGCTTCATCGACGAAAGCCACCTGCGCGAACTGTTCGGATCCGACTACGAACGGCGGCGCACCGACGTCACCAACCCCGCGGCGCTCAGCGGCACCGACGCGGTGTGCGGACTGCCCGTCGACGATCCGGCCCAGGCATCGGAGCTGTGGCCGACGGGCGCCGAGCGCACCGAGGTGGCCGCCACCCCCACCTGCCTGCTGCGGCGCGTCGCCGAAACCGACGCTGTCCGCGCCGCGTACGTCCCGGACACCTCGACGGGGATCCGGCTGTTCGCCGATCACGCGGTGTGGCTGGACGACCCGGGCGCGCCGCCGACACAGCGCTACAAACCGTTCGCCACCGCTGCCGGTGCCGACACCTACCGTGCCGCCCACCCCCAGGCGGTACCCGTCGATTTCCCGGCTGCGGTGTCGCAGTCGACCGCCACCGACTGACCCCACGCCCTGATCGAAGGAGAAGAAGATGACCCTGACCATGAACGACGTGGCGGCGGTGCCCACCCGGGCACCGGCGGCCCCGCCCCGCACGCCCTGGCGTACCGCCGTCCGCGACGCACTGCCGGCCGGTCTGCGCACCAGGGTGGCCACGGTCGCCCTGCCACTGATCCCGATCGCGGGGTTCCTCGTGGTGTGGCATCTGCTGACCACCTACGGGGTGGTCGCCTGGTTGAGGTTCAACCGGATGCCCACACCGGCCAGCGTGCTGGAGGCGTTCACCGCACGGATCGGTTCGGGCTCCTACTACGACGATCTGCTGGCGAGCCTGCAGCGCATCCTGTTGGGCTTCGGTCTGGCCGCCGTGATCGGCGTCGCACTGGGCATCCTGGTCGGCCGCTCAGAGCTGGCCCGAAAGACGTTGCGTCCCTTCATCGAGATCGTCCGGCCCATTCCGGCGATCGCGCTGGTGCCGCTGACCATCCTGCTGTTCCCCTCCAGTGAACAGGGCATCGTATTCATCACGTTCTTCGCCGCGTTCTTCCCGGTCGTCGTCAGCACCATCCACGCGATGGACTCGCTGCCGAACGTGTGGGAGGAGGCCGCCAAGACCATGGGCGCCGGCCGGGTGTCGCTGCTGTTCCAGGTGATCCTGCCCGGCGCGCTGCCCGGAATCTTCGCCGGACTGTCGGTGGCGATGGGCGTGGCGTGGATCTGCGTGGTCAGCGCCGAGATGATCTCCGGCCAGTTCGGCATCGGCTACTACACCTGGCAGTCCTACGGCCTGCTCGACTACGCCGGTGTGGTCGTCGGCATGCTGTCGATCGGCGCTCTCGGCCTGGCCACCGCCTGGCTGGTCGAGTACGCCGGTCGCCGCGTCAACCACTGGCTGCCGAGGGCCGCCCGATGAGCACCGGAGCCGTCACCCTCGATGGATTGAAGCTGGGTTTCAACGGCGTGCTGGCCGCCGACATCACCCTGACGGTGGATCCGGGGGAGGTCATCGTTTTTCTCGGCCCGTCGGGCTGCGGGAAGTCGACGATCCTGCGGGCGCTGGCCGGACTGCTCGAACCCATGGGCGGCACGGCCACCGTCGACGGCGCGGCCGTCACCGGCAATGCCGCGCAGTGCGCCATGGTGTTTCAGGAGGATGCGCTGTTCCCGTGGCGCACCGCGCTGAAGAACGTGCAGTACCCCGTGCGGCTGCGTGGGGTGCGGGGTAAGGAACTCAAGCAGGTCGCGACCGGGCGGCTGGAGCAGGTGGGTCTCGGCGACTACCTCGACCATCTGCCCAGCCAGCTCTCCGGCGGTATGCGGCAAAGGGTGCAGCTGGCCCGCACCCTGGCGTGTGAGCCGCGGGTGATGCTGATGGACGAGCCGTTCGGGGCGCTCGACGCCCAGACCCGCCTGGACATGCAGCGGCTGCTGATGTCGGTGTGGGAGGCCCAGCGGATGACCATCCTCTTCGTCACCCATGACGTCGACGAGGCGCTCCTGCTGGCCGACCGGGTGGTGCTGCTCAGTCACCGGCCGGCGACCGTGGCGGATATCATCACCATCGACAACCCCCGCGCTCCCGAAGCGCAATTCCACGAGGACTATCAGCGGCTGCGCCGCGACATCCTCGCCTTCCTCGGCCAGAGCCCCGCACAGAGCGCCTGACCGTCTTTCACCCAGGAGAGATTCGTGAGCGTCACCCTTCCGGCCCCGCCGGAACCCACCCCAGCCAGAGCGTCTGTCCTGCAGGCACTTCGGTCTCCGGCGATGTTGCGCACCGAGGTGCTGGCCGGGTTGGTGGTGGCGCTGGCGCTCATTCCGGAGGCCATCGCGTTCTCCGTCATCGCCGGCGTCGACCCCCGGGTGGGGCTGTTCTCCTCGGTGACGATGGCGATCACGGCCGCCATCGCCGGCGGCCGGCCGGCGATGATCTCCGCCGCGACCGCGGCGGTGGCGCTGGTGGTGGCGCCGGTGGCCCACGAGCACGGGGTGGGCTATCTGGTGGCGACGATCGCGTTGGCCGGCGTGTTCCAGGTGCTGCTGGCGGGTCTCGGCGTTGCGAAGCTCATGCGGTTCATTCCGCGCAGCGTCATGATCGGCTTCGTCAACGCGTTGGCGATCCTGGTGTTCGTCTCGCAGGTGCCGCACCTGCTGGGGGTGCCGTGGCTGGTGTATCCGTTGACCGCCGTCGGCATCCTGCTGATGGTGCTGCTGCCCAAGGTGACGACGGCGGTGCCGGCGCCGCTGGTGGTGGTGGTGGTGCTGACCGCGGTGGTCGTGCTGCTGGGCTGGCAGGTGCCCGACGTGGGGGATCAGGGGGCACTGCCGGATTCGCTTCCGCTGCTGGGTATTCCGCACGTGCCGGTGGCGTGGGAGACGCTGCAGATCATCGCGCCGTATGCGCTGGGGGCGGCGCTGGTCGGCCTGCTGGAATCGCTGATGACGGCCAAACTGGTCGACGACATCACCGAGACGGGGTCGAACAAGACCCGGGAAGCGTTCGGACAGGGCACGGCCAACATCGTCACGGCGATGTTCGGCGGGATGGGTGGTTGCGCGGTGATCGGCCAGACGATGATGAACGTCAAGGTCGCCGGCGCCCGGACCCGGTTGTCGACGTTCCTGTCGGGGGCTTTCATCCTGGTGCTCGTCCTCGCACTCGGCCCCGTCGTGGGCATGATCCCGATGGCGGCGCTGGTCGCGGTGATGATCGTGGTGTCCGTCGCGACGCTCGACTGGCACAGCGTCGCGCCCCGCACGCTGAAGGTGATGCCGCGCAGCGAGACTGCGGTGATGGTGGTGACGGTGGTGGCCACGGTCGCCACCGGAAACCTCGCCATCGGAGTGGCGCTCGGGGTGGTGGCCGCGATGGTCGGCTTCGCGCGGCGCGTGGCCCACCTGACCATCGTGGAGTCCGACACGGGAGCCGAGACCCGCACCTACCGGGTGCGCGGGGAGTTGTTCTTCGCGTCGAGCAACGATCTGATCCACCAGTTCGACTACGCGAACGATCCCGACGACGTGGTCATCGACCTGTCCGGCACCGACGTCTGGGATGCCTCGTCGGTGGCGACGCTCGATGCGATCCGGCAGAAGTACGAAGCGCGGGGAAAACGATTGCGGCTCATCGGCCTTGACGGCCCCAGCCTGGAGCGGCTGACGAAGCTGTCCGGACGACTCGGGGTCTGAGTCGTTTCGCGTCAGTCCTCGAGAGCCCGGCCCACGATGAGTGGGTCGGGCTCTCCGACGATCTCGACGTCTTTGTCGTCGTAGTCGAACTTCGAGAGCAGGAAGCGCATCGCGTTGAGGCGACCGCGCTTCTTGTCGTTGGTCTTGACGACGATCCACGGCGCGTGGTCGGTGTCGGTGCGCAGGAACATCTCCTCTTTGGCATGGGTGTAGTCCTCCCAGCGGTCCACGGACTCCATGTCCATGTCGGAGAACTTCCAATGCCGCAGCGGGTCGATGAGCCGGATCGCGAAGCGGGTGCGCTGTTCGGCCGGTGACACCGACGACCAGAACTTGGTCAGGTGAATGCCCTCGTTGACGATCATCTCCTCCAGCAGCGGGGCCTGCTTGAAGAACTCCTGGAGCTGCTCGGGGGTGCAGAAGCCCATCACGCGCTCGACGCCGGCGCGGTTGTACCAGGACCGGTCGAACAGGACCATCTCGCCCGCGGTGGGGAAGTGCCGGACGTAGCGCTGGAAGTACCACTGGGACTTCTCGGTGTCGGTGGGCTTCTCGAGAGCGACGGTGCGGGCGCCGCGAGGGTCGAGGTGTTCCATGAAGCGCTGGATGGTGCTGCCCTTGCCGGCGGCGTCGCGACCCTCGAACACGATGATGTGGCGGGCGCCGGTGCGCCTGCTCCACTTCTGCAGCTTCAGCAGCTCGATCTGCAGCTGGCGTTTGAGCCACTCGTATTCGTCGCGCGACATCTTCTCGTCGTAGGGGTAGCGCTCGCGCCAGGTGTCGATGCTGTTGCCGTCCCGGTCGAGCAGCACGGGTTCGTCGTCATCATCGTCGCGGACGGTGTAGCCGTGCTCGGTGGTCGAGAGTGCTTCGAGATCAATGACGCTCATGGCGGTCGGATAGCCGGAAAGCGGTGGTCGCAAGCGTCCCTGTGTAGGCGGCCCCGGCCTAGAGTCGTTGGGTGACTGCGACGGACTGGGTGTTGGACCCCTCGCACGGCGAACTGCTGGCGACGACGGGGGTGGCCGGGCGGGCCGCGAAGATGGGGCACCGGCTGACGATCGCGTTCCGGTCGTGGCGAATGACGATCAGTTGGGAGGACGACGAGCCGGTCGGCGCCGAGCTGGTGGTCGAGGTGGACTCGCTGGAGGTGGTGCGCGGCGAGGGCGGTGTCACGCCGCTGACGGGTCCGGAGAAGGCGGTTGCGCGGACATTCGCGCTGTCGACCTTCGACGCCTCGCGATATCCGACGATCACGTTCCGTGCCGATGCCGTCGAGGACATCGACGGCGGCTACCGGCTCAGCGGCACGCTGGAGGTCCACGGCAAGACCCGGCCGAAGGCGATCGATGTCCATGTCGAGGACCTCGGGGAGGCGTGGCGGGTTTCGGGGGAGGCCGAGGTGCGCCACACCGACTTCGGGATGAAGCCGTACTCGATGATGATGGGCACGATGAAGGTCGCCGACACGGTCCTGGTGTCGCTGCAGGCGGAGTGCGCGAAGGACTGAGCGCGGGCTGTTCCGACGAGGAGTGCGAAGCGGGCGAACTTCAATCGAATAGCCAACACGTGGGACCGCCGAATTCGCGTCAACAAATCACGCCGTCGTTTATTGTCGCTGAGGTGTTGCGGCCATTTTTGACGGGTAGAACCGGCTTATGCCGTTAGGGGCCGGTACGAAGATTGCTGGATACGTCATCCAGCGAATGCTCGGTTCCGGGGGAATGGGCGAGGTGTACCTCGCGCAGCATCCGCGGCTACCCCGGCAGGACGCGCTGAAAGTTCTGAAAACCAACATCTCGGGGGATCCCGACTTCGTCGAGCGGTTCAACCGTGAAGCCGATCTGGCCGCCAAGTTGTGGCACCCGCACATTGTCGGCATCCACGATCGCGGCAAGTACCGGGGACGCCTGTGGATCTCCATGGACTTCGTCGACGGTACCGACGTGGGCCAACTCCTCGAGCAGTACCCGGACGGGATGCCCGTGCAGGACGCTCTCGAGATCGTCACTGCGGTAGCGGAAGCACTCGATTATGCCCACGGCATGGGTCTCCTGCATCGCGACGTCAAGCCGGCGAACATCCTGATCTCCGGAGACGTCGCCGGCGAACGCCGCATACTCCTCGGCGACTTCGGTGTCGCGCGTGATCTCGCCGATGACACAGGTGGCGGTCTGACCGCAACGAATATGACCGTGGGCACTGCCTCGTATGCGGCGCCGGAACAGTTAATGGGCCTTGACGTCGATGGACGAACAGATCAGTACGCATTGGCGGTGACGACGTATCACTTGCTGACCGGCGCGCCGCCTTTCCAGAACTCAAGGGCTGCGGTCGTTATCGGCCAGCACCTCAATGCGATACCTCCGCGGCTCGGCGACGCCTACGCGGAATTGGCGCCTCTCGACGCGTCAATGTCCCGCGCATTGGCGAAAGACCCGGCCGACCGTTTCGACACATGTATCGATTTCGCCCGCGCGCTACAACAACCGGAAGAGCCGAGAACGGAGCGTGCCGGAGCGACTGCTCTGAACGAGGCGGAGACGATGATCCGTCCCGTTGAGGCCGCCGTGACACCATCTGCTCCGGTGCCCGAGGCGACGCATGCGGCGTCCACCGGACGCACGCATCTGCGCGTTGCGCTGGCCGCCGCGGCTGGGGTGGCGGTAGTGGCCATAGGAGTGGTCATCGGGTACTTCGTCCTCGCGCCCGCCGACAAACCGCCTGTGGAGGAATCTTTCGCGCTCGCCGGAACGCTGCACCTGCCCGATGAGGTGGTGAAGACCGACGGTCTGCCTGGCGGCTACACGTGTGCCGGCACGAACCGCTACAGCGACATCGGACCGAATGCTCCGGTGACGGTTGAAGACGAGTCGGGCAAATTGCTCGCGAAAGGAGCTGTCGAGAGAAGTCGCAATGAGCGCGATGGGTGTGCGGTGTCTTTTTCCGTCTCTGAGGTTCCGGCCGGGGCGGAGTTCTACCGGATTCAGGTCGGAGCGCAGCCGGAGATGAGTTACACCGAGGCCGAAGCGAAGGCGGGCGTCGAGGTCGCAATCAACGCCGCGCAAGCTGAGCCCTCACCGACCACGGTCACTGCCGCACCGCCACCAAGGGCGCCAGCTCCCCCGCCGCCTCGGACAGTCACGGTGACCCCCAACCCCGACTCGTCGAGCCTCAACCAACTACGGGCGCTCGCCAATCAAGATCGCCCCTTCGTCAGTGAAGTCCTGGCGGACCGATGGGCACCGCAGATCAGTTCAAAGCGGGTGGGTTTGGAGGCCGAAGGCACGGTGTGGGACAACGCGCAGATCTTGGATGAGCACCTTCGCCTACGACAGATGTACCCGAATGCGAAGCTTCTATGGTCAGGTGACTGGTCCGTGTTCGACGGCGACAACTTCTGGGTGACTGTCGTTGGCCTGCAATCACCCGACTACACCGACGTGCTCGCCTGGTGTCGCAATCAAGGCTTCAGCCGGGACAACTGCATCGCCAAAATGGTGAGCACCTGGAGGCCTGTCGCCGGGACGACCAAATTCAATCGCTGACGCAATAGGGCGCCTGTCGCACCGCCCGGCGGATCAGCCCGGCGGTCGCCGGTACGCCGTCGTCGGCGGGGAGTCGTCCGGCGGCGTGATCGCCTGAGTCGAGGGCTCTCGGCGCTGGATTCGCAACGCCTCGGTCGGCGCGGCGATCTGCTGCGTCGGCGGCGCCGGGATCACCGTGGTGTTCTCCTGCGGCCGCCGGGCGATCCGCGGTAGCGGCGGCGGGACCATGGCGGTGGGCGGCTCGGGCTGCGGGGGCGGCGGTGGTGGTGTCGCGGGGCGGGCATTGCGGCGACGCGCGAAGAAGCCCGCCAGCGGGCCGGTGAACAGCATCGCGACGAGCACGGTGAGGCTGAGCAGGCAGACGACGACGTCGAAGGTGCTGGTGATCTGCTGGGCGAGGTTGTTGCCGTAGATCGCGTTCGGCGGGGCCTCGGCGTAGCGCGGAGCGAGGGCGACGCCGATGGCCAGGTTCGCGACGGTGAAGGCGGTCAACGCCGCGCTGAACGCTGCGATGACGGGTGCGGTGGCGTCGCCGCGGGCGAGCCAGCGGTGCAGCCACCACGCGATGAACCCGGTGACCAGGTTGAACACCGCCATCGCCACGGTGTCGTACAGCGCGCGCGGCAGGTCCAGCGACCACGCGATGACGAAGTCCGCCACACGGCAGGTCGCCGCCGCGAACGCCCAGAACGCAATCAGCGTCAGGCACTTCTGCGCGGCGGAACGGTAGGCGCCCAGTGTCGGCGGCTGGATCTGGAAGACCGCGTACAGCGTGGTCGGGGCGACGATGGCCGCGGCCGCCGCCCAGAACAGATATCCCTCGTAGCCGATGGCCGCGGTCGAGGTGTTCTGGGCGATCCCGTGGAAGGCATCGACGTCGCGGCCGACCGGCAGGATCCACACCAATGTGGTTGCCACTGCGGCAGATCCGCCAAGCGCGGTCACGGCCAGCCGGGCGGCGGCGGACTTCTCGAGCAGCCAGCGCGACGCGATGATCACCGCGGTCAACGCGACCGCGCCGTAGAGCAGGGTGGTGACGATGACCGCGATGTCCTGGCCGCCGAACTCGGCGTCGGCGACGAACAGATATCGCAACCGCCAGTACAGATTCCACCCGACTGCCAGCGTCGCCAGCCCGATCGACACCGCGCCCAGGAAGCGGGCCGCCGCGTACCAGCGTCGAAAACGGTTGTCCTCGAGGGTGATACTCGTGATCGGCGGCTGCGCGGCCAGCAGCGCTCCGGCGAGTCCGACAATGAGTCCGGGCCCGACGCCGGGTGGCACCAGCCCGGTGCCGCCGTCCTGCACGGTCTCCGCGAGGTGGTAGCCGACGAAACCGATCGCGGTGACGAAGTACGGCAGGCAGACGATCAGCCGGACCCGGCTGAGCATGCGGACGTCGAGGTCCGGATTGGCGAGCCGCAGTTTCCCGACGTAGGCGTCGACCACGGCGCTGATGGCCAGGAGGGTCGCCACCACGACCACTGCCCACAGCGTCGCGTTGTTGCCGAAGGCGCCGAGACCGAAGTCGAGGTTCCACGGCAGGAGCAGCGCGAGAACGAGCAGCACGACGGCCACTCCGTCGCGCACCATGTTCGCCCGGCGGGGTACATAGCCCGCCCGGGGCGGCTGGCCGGCCCCGACGGTGGGTGCCGCGTCGTAACGCTGGTCGCTCACGAGACGATCCTTCCTTAGACGGCACCGGGAGGTGTCGACACCTCAGCGTGCTCACTTTCACCTCTGGTGACAAGCAGGGAGCGGAGTAGCTTGGGGGCGTTCGACGAGGGTGGAGGAGTGGTTTCGGTGGACGTGGTCCTCGGGGTGGCGGTCACCGGGCGCGTGGCGCGCCTGGCGATGATCGGTTCGCCGGCGTCGGGTGGTCAGGTGTTCGACCAGTACGCGCTGGACCTGCCCGACGGCGGCATGACCGACCTCGCCGAGACCATCGTCGGCACCCACCGCGAGGTGGCCCAGTCGGGTAACCGGATGGCTGCGATCCGGCTGTGCCTGCCCGACGCGTCGGAGGCGGAGACGCTGCGGCAGACCGTGCTCAACGCGGGGGTGGAGAACGTCGACCTGGTCGCCGAGACGGAGGCCGCCGCTGCGGTCGCGCGCAGCGTCGGCGCCGACGCGGCGTTGCTGCTGGCCGGTGACGAGACGGTGTCGCTGACGCGGGTCGGCGCGGACCAGGAGTCGACGTCGGTGCTGGCGTCGCTGCCGATCGGGGCGGCCGGGGCTGCCGTCGCGAGTGCGTCGGTGCTGCAGTCGCTGCCCGGTGGCGAGACGGCGCGGATCGCACTGGTGGGCCAACGACTGGACCTCGATTCGATTGCCGCTGAACTGAGCTCGACGACGCCGGTGGTGCTGCCGCCGGATGCGGGATATGCGATCGCACGCGGGGCCGCGCAGACCGTTGGGGAGTTCCCGGCGGGCGCGGCGACGATGATGGCGCCTGCGGCGGTGGACGCGACGCAGATGGCGCCGGCGGTCGACGCCACGCAGATGGCGCCGGCCGTGGAGACCACCCAGATGGCGCCTGCAACGAATCCGGGGGCGGCGGTCGGGCCGCAGCTGGCGTACTCCCAGGAGGAGCCGGAACCGTACGAGCTGCCGTACGAGCAACTCGAGGAGTTCGTCCCAGAGCTCGAGGACGAGCAGGCCTACACGGCGATGATCGCGCCGCCGCCACCGAAGACGCTGCTGATGGGCAGTGCGTTCGCGTTCGTGGTGGCCGCGTTCGCGACGCTGGCGGTGTCGGTGGCGGTGACGATCCGGCCGGTGGCGGACGTGGCGGCGCAGCCCGCGCCACCGGTGCAGCCGCAGACGGTGCCGGGGCGGTTCCTGCCGGAGGTGCCGCACGCGCCGGACCCGGTGGCGCTGCCCGTCGCGGTGGTCTCGCCTCCGCCGGCGGCGCCTGCGGTCCCGGTGCCGGTGAACCGCGGGCCGAACCCGATCGTCCCGCCGCCGGTACAGATTCCTGCGCCCGCGCCGGCGGTTCCCGTCGTACCGGTGCCAGGAGTGCCGGTCGTACCGGTGCCGGTGGTGCCGACGGCGCCGTTCCCGACGTTCAATCCGTTCCCGACGATTCCGACCTTCACAACGACGGTGACCACGCCGGTGACACCGACGACCACGCCGTCCACCACGACACCGACGACGACTCCGTCGACCACCACGCCGACCACGACGCCGTCGACGACAACGCCCACAACGATGGTCCCGACGACGACCGCAACGACCACGGCGCCGCCGACGACTACCCAGCCGCCGACGACCACTCAGCCTCCGACGACCACCGCGACGGTCGCGCCGACCACGACGATCGCGCCGACCCAGACGAGCGCGCCGGCCCCGGTGACCACGACGGTTCCGACGGTGGCGCCGGAGCCGGAAGTGCCGGCGTCACAGACATCGGCCTACACGCCTCCGGCAGAGCCGGCGTACACGGCGCCTGCAGAACCGGCGTACACGGCGCCGGAGGTGCCCTCGGACAGCGGTGGGGGCGGGTACGAGGTGCCGGTGACGACGTTCCTGGAGTCGCCGTAGGCGGCGACCGGAGCCCGAGGTCACTCCGCGTTCGTGCGATTCCAGCCGCTGCGATGCGAACTCCAAGATGCCTCGCGGGTTTCCGCCACCCGTCGAGCATCGCGGCCCGCGTTGCCGCGCGCATACCGTGACGCGGCCGGCGGTTGTCACGCCGAGGCAGGAATTCGCGACCGACATTCCGCCTGAAGTTTCGTTCAGCGTGCAGTCAGCGCCAACCGGGGTCGAAAGGCAGCTTGTCCGCGCTGTCGATCCACCCGTCCCCGTCGCTGTCTGCCGGGGTCGTCTCGAGCATGTCATCGATGATGGCGTTGATTCCGTTCTGCGCGATCGGGTGAAGGGGGGCAGGTGCCGGCTGCATGGCGGGGGGCATGTCGGTGCAGACACCCGTCGTTTCGGTTGGGTACCACCCGGGATCGCACGCCGCCGCAGTCGGAGCGGTGGCGAGGATGACTCCAGTTCCGGTAGCGGCGAGAGCTAGGGTGATGAGGGGGGTTATGCGCGAGACCATTGCCGTGCTTCCTGTCGTGTGAAAGTCCCGAGCAGGGCTCTGCCCGAGCTGCGGTCGGGCACAGTCGGACACGTGTGTCGTGGAATCAGCCTCCCCGCGCGGCTAGGTGCCAGCCGTTCCCGATCAGTCGAAGCCTAAGAACGATCGCGGCATCGTGATAGCGAAACCAGCGATTCGAGTCACGCATGCTATAACCTGCAAAGATTTGATCTTGGTGCCAACTCTAGCAAGCGGTCGAACGTGCAGGTCAGCATCGCTGGGGTTCCAGAATCGTCGCCGCAGACTTCGAAGATGCTGCTCCGCGCTCTTGGCGCTCGCAATAATCCGCGGAGACGCACGTCAGGGTGGTGAAGGACGACCGAACAGCGTTGCGGAACTCACGGAGTTGATCGAACGCGCCGGGAACTCCCGTGTACACGTACCGAGATCACACCCCCGCGGGCGCCCGCGCGCTCTCCCGCATCTCCTGCCGCAGCGAGGTGAACTCCGAGATGGTCCGGGTCGCCACCGTCGCCACCGGACGTGCGTTGCGGCCGGTCGCCTCGGTCTTCGACACCATCACCACGCTGTCGATGTACGGCTGGATCGTCGTGGCGTTCTGCACCGTCGCCACGATCACCAGCTGGAAGCCGAACTTCCGGAACGCCGACAACGCCTGCTGCGCGAACTGCGGATCGGACTTGCTGAATGCCTCGTCGAGCATCAGCTGTGCGAATACCGGTGTGTTGTCGGTGCTTTCGGGGCTGGCCAGGTTGAAGCTCAGCGCCCCGGCGAGGCAGAACGCCATCAGCTTCTCCTGCTCACCGCCCGAGTTGTCGCCCGCATTGCTGTGCGTGCGGATCAATTCCTCGCTTGCGACGTCCCACTCGGCGCAGTCGAACGTGAATCGGTTACGAACATCCAACGCGTCCCGCGTCCACGCCTTGTCCTCCGGCGCCGTCGAGGCGAGCCGATTTCGCAGCCGCAAGATGTCGGCGTACTGGTCGAGGATCGCCTGCTTGTCGCCCAGCCCGACTTCGGCGATGCGCCGCGAGATCGACCGCACGATTTCGGTCAGCTCGGCCACCGCCGTCAGATGCCGCGGCATGGCCCGCAGCGTCAGCCGGGTGCCGCGGTTGAACTCCACCGACCCCAAACCCGTGTTCACGCGGGCGATCTGGTCGGCGATCCGCCGCGTCTCCTGCTCGGCCACCCGGTGCAGCGTCAGGATCGCATCCGGCGCCTGCTCGGTGACCAGCCGCATCATCCGCTCGTAGGCCTCAGGCAGTTCGCGCTCGTCGATGTGCCGGCACAGCGCGACGTAATCGTGCACCCGCTCGTCGAACACATCGCTGTCATTGGGGATCGCATCTGGGAACGCCGTGTCGAAGGTGTTGAGGATTCGGGCCAGCTCGTCGTAGGACCGGCGGCGGCTCTCCCGCAGCTGCTCGCGCTCCTTCTTGATCGCGGTGAACAACGCATCGCGGTGCGGCTCCGGATCGAGCAGCTCGAGAGACACCGGCAGCGCGGCGGCGTACCGCTGCAGCAGCTCGGTCAGTGGCTCGGAGACGAACGCCGGCGACAGTCGGTCCTGCAGCTCGAGCAATCGGGTGCGCCGCTCGTCGAGATGGTCGCGACGGGTCTGGATCGCACCGCGCCGGGTCATGAGCTTCTGGATCTCCGACCAGCATTCGTCGGCACGGGCGTTGAGCGCCTCGATGTCGGGGTTGTCGGCGAGCAGCAGCTCGTACTGTTCGCGCAGCCGCTCGGCGTGCCCGTCGGCGGTCTCGGTGTCGATCTGGCTCCACTGCGGGTACTGCTCGCAGATCGCCTTGCACGCCGCGGCGCGGTCTCGCCACTGCTGGCGCTGAGCGGCGATGTCGTCGGCAGTGCGGCGGGCCTGCTGGAACGATTCCTCGGCGGTGGCCAGTTCGAGGGTCAGCGCGTTGATCTTCGCCGATACATCTCCCTGATACAGGTATTCGGACTGCCGGACCGCCCGACGGTCGTCCTTGACGGCCAGCCGATCGGAGTCCTTGTACAGGCCGGTGTCGGTGACCGCGCGGCGGAACCGGGCGAACACGTCGGGGGTGTCGACGCACACGTGGTCGCCGGCAGAGGTGATGACGTCCACGGCCTCGGCCGCGCACGGGTGCCTCGGATCAACGGCGAATAGCTTGCCCGCCAACGTGTTCGGCTCAGGGTCGACCGGTTCGGCGCCGAGCATCTTTGACCGCACGTGGTGCAGTTGCAGACGTCCCCGCATATCGGTGGTGTTGACCAGGCGCAGCACCTTGTCCCAGTAGGCGTCGGGCACCAGCAGCCGCAGTCCGGCGCCGCGCAGCACCTTTTCCACCGCGAGCCGCCAGCGCGACTGGTCGGGTTTGAGGTCCATCAGCTCGGCGATGTAGGGCAGCTCCATCGGGCTGATGCCGAGCTCGGCGCAGATGTGATCGCGCATCGCCAAAGCGAACTCGGGCAACGCGGATCCGACGTGCTCGACGCGCTTGAGTTCCTTGGTCGCCTCGTCGCGGTCGATGCGCGCAGACTTCTGCGCGTACTCCGCGTCGGTGGACGCCTCCCGGTGGCGTTCCACCTTGGCGAGCAGCTCGGTGGCCTGGGCGAGAAGCTCCTCGCGCAGGTTCCAGAACTCCTCGGCGGTATCGGGGGTGTCGATGTCCTGGGCGGCCAGCAGCGTCTCGTAGGCGGCGCGGCGGCGCTCGACCTGCTCGGCCTCGGTCTCGGCGGCCGTCACCTGGGACTGCAGCGGCGCAAGGTTCGCGCTCGACCCGCTGATCTGCGCGTTGAGCGAATCCGCCTCGGCCTTCGCGAGATTCAGCGATCGAGTGACGTCTTCGTATTCGTTCTCCAGCTGGTCGATCGTGCCGTCGAGCATCGCGATCTGACCCGGCGTCTGGGCGAGGCGCACGTGGTCGGTGAACGCCCGCACCATCGGCGCGTCCACCAGATCGATGATGCCGAGGTCGGAGGATTCCGAGGCGTAGCGCAGCTGAATCTGCTCGATGTCACCGAGGATCTTGCGCTTCTTCTGCGCGACGGCGAGCAGTTCGCGGGCCTCGACCAGCGGGTCGATCTGCTTGAGTGCCTCGGGCAGCCGGGCCAGGCTGTCGGGTTCGTCGAGCATAAACTCGCGGACGAACTGTTCCAGCCCACCAACGCTTTTCAGCGACTTGGCCTTACCGAGCAGCTGCTGGGCGGCGTCGGAGGCGCGGATCCCGATGGTGGCGTACAGCTGCGCGAGGTACTGCGATTCGACTTTGGTGGTGAACCGCCACTGTTCCTTGAACACCCCGGTGTCGAATCGCCCTGCGGCCCAGCGGTTGCAGACATCTTCGATGTCGAGGTCGCCGTCGCCGAGGACGAAGCGGCTCGAGGAGTCGTTGCGGGATTCGCCGGTCAGCCATTTGAGGACCAGGCCGGTGACGGTGCGGCCGGTGGTGCTGGTGTAGGTGACCGCGACGGCCGACCAGGCGGTGCCGTCGCCGCGCAGGTACATGACGCGGCTGGTGCCGCCGTCGCTGCGCTGGCCCCACGCCCCGCGGACGTACTTGTCGACGGTGCGCCGCCCGGCGCTGGACCCGGCGGCGGTGTTGTCACCCGAGGCGTTGAAGTTGCGCCGGTTGAACGGCAGGAATCCCAGCGAGATCGCGTCCAGCAGTGACGATTTGCCGCTGCCGGAGGCGCCGGCGATTAATGCGCCGCCGGGGCTGAACGGGATGG
Source organism: Mycobacterium sp. 852013-51886_SCH5428379 (assembly GCF_001665575.1). Taxonomy (GTDB): domain Bacteria; phylum Actinomycetota; class Actinomycetes; order Mycobacteriales; family Mycobacteriaceae; genus Mycobacterium. The sequence goes on from NZ_LZSU01000042.1 coordinate 18,493, forward strand.
AGTGGTAGCCGTCGAAGACGCCCCAGTTGATGACCTGCAGGCGGGACAGGTGGAACTGATCAGTCATCCTCGGGCTCCGCTTCGACCGGGGCGCCGCCGTTGAGCAGTTGTTCGAACTGCTGCTGCAATTCGGTGATGACCGAGGCGGTCATGATGGCGGTGATGACGGAGGAGATGAGGTAGCTGTCCTCGTCGTCGCGGCTCTTGCGCAATATCTCGAGGCCGGCCAGGCGGGCGATGGCGCCGTCGATGCGGGCGGCGAAGGCGACGTTGTCGCGGTCGGTGTCGTTGAGGACGCCGGAGAACAGGCCGTGCATCTCCTCGCGGCTGATCAGCACGGGGGTGCCGCCGGAGGCGCGCATCATCTGGGCGAGGTGCAGGGCGAGGATGGAGTCGTAGGTGCCGAGCGGTTCGCGGCGCAGCAGCTTCATGCCCTTCGCGGATTCGTAGCGGGCCTGTTCGACGAATGCGACCTCGGTGCCGTCGACGACGCGCAGCAGCAGGTCGAGCTCGGACAGCCGCACCGAGAGTTCTCTGCGGTATTCAAGGACCCAGCTGTAGACGTCGGCGTCGGACTCGGCGCTGACGTAGCGGCGGGTGAGCAGGTGCTGCAGGGCCCAGCAGGCGCGGTCGGGGAGTTCGGAGACGTCGCCGTCGAAGCGCGGCCGGCGCGCCACGGACGGGCGGGCGGACTGGTCGACCTGGGGGAGCGACGAGAAATCGATGTCGCTGTCAGTGGTCACGAGGAGGCTCCGGCGAGGGTGGTGATCGGTTCGGTGAACATCAGGCGGGGGACGGCCATCTCCCGGTCGCGGCCGTCGAGGGATTTGAAGCGGACGGTGGTCTCCTCGGCGGCATCGGCGAGGGGTTGTTTGAGGGCCCAGGACCACAGGACGATGACGTGGCCGAGGTAGGCGGTGTCGAGCATAGCGACGGCGTCGGGCAGCGAGACGGGGCCCGCGGTCAGGGCGTGGTTGAGCATGTCGGACATGGCGGGGGCGTCGACCTGGGTGGTCAGCGCGGCGAAGCTGGTGAGGTCGACGGTGCTCTCGGCGGGGGCGGCGGGCTTGGGGGTGGACAGGTCGCCGATCTTGAAGCTAAGGGCGCCGACGGAGCTGATGGCGTGGCGGGCCAGGGGGACGTCGAGGTCGAGGCGGGAGTCGATGAGGCTGGTCTTGAGCAGGGCTCGGGCGGCGCCGATGGCCTCGTTGAGCTGGCGGGCGACGCCGCGGCTCTGCTCCATGGTGCCGAAGGCGGTGAAGCGTTTGACGCGCTGGGCGCAGCGCTGCTGGATGCGTTCGACCTCGTCGATCTGGTGGCCGACGAGTTCAAAGAAGCCGGCCATGACCTTCCGCAGGGCGGGGTCCAGCGCGGGGAGGGCGTCGGCGACGGCAGCGACGTCGGCTTCGAACTCGGCGCGCTGGTCGGGGTCGTTGATCATGCGCAGGAAGGCGCGGTGGGAGTCGCGGCCCTGGGAGTCCCAGGCGGCCTGGTAGTCGGCGTACATCTGGCGTTGCCGGTCGCGGTAGGCGGTGTTGGAGTCGATGGGTTCGTCGAGGGCGGCGGTGGCCTGCTCGATCATGGTGCCGTACTGGCCGATGTCGGTGATGAGGCGTTCCATCTGCAGGGCGATGGCGTTGGCCTCGTCGTAGCAGTCGGTGACGTCGGGTGCGGGGCGCTCGCCGGCGTCGAGGGCGTCGAGTTCGGCGTGCAGGGCAGCGATCTCGGCCTCGATGTGGGTGCGGATGCGGGCGGGGTTGGTGTCGACTTTCGCGGCGACGGTCTTGAGGCGGGCGGCGATGCCGGTGATGGAGCCGCCGGTGGCGATGGTGTCCTGGCGGCGCATGGACCTCAGGAAATCGAGGGCGCGGCGGGCGTCCTGGGTGAGGTAGCAGACGTTGTGCTCGTGGCGTTCGTCGACGATGCGGTGCAGCCAGCCCTGGGCGGCCCAGGACTTGATCATCTGCAGGCCCGACTGGGGGTCGCCAAGATCGGTGAGGTCGCGTTCGAGGCGGACGACGAGCTCGGTCTCCGGGACCTGGCCGTCGCTGAGGTGACGCTCCATCAACGTGGCGTAGAGGCTGAGGTTGGTGGTGGCGAGGAGCCGGATGGCGCGGGAGTGCTGGAGGTCGCGGTTGAGGGTGAGGAGGTCGGACAGAGCTGGGCTGTTGTTCACCTGCGTCCTCTAGTCAGTGCGTTCGTCGGGAGCCCCAACATAGGCGAGGAGACTGACATCCTCATTTGCGGGGCGGGGCCGTGTTGGCGCGAGGTTTCGGTTGAGCGCGCGTCGCCGGGATCTTCAGCGTGGCCGAGTGTGGGCCCTGACTGTTGCGTCCAGACCCTCGTTGCACCACCCGTCTGAACTCCCCTGATGAACGATGCCGAGGGGCCCGTGGCAACGCGTCAAGGGGCCGTCGAGCGAAGTGGTTGATGAAGTCGTCTTGGCGAGCAGACCGGTCATCTCAGGGAGCAAAAGCCGGGCGAGCGGGCACGACCACCGCGACGCCCGTAGCCCCCGCATACCCGTAGGGGACAGCAAACGGGGACATGTGTCGGTGAGCTGACCTAAGCTTCCGGACGAAGCCGCGGCGCGCTACAGCAGGTGTCTTCCGCCTCCGGGCGATCATGTCCGACAACTCCATCTGACCGCTGACACCGCAACCATTTCTAGGCGAAAAAGTGACGGAACTAAATCCCGGCATCTACGAAGTACTCGTCACCGAGGCGCTACGCGCGCGCCTCGCGCCGCTTGAAAGATCATTCCGTCCAACGGTGCGGCCGTTACATGAGGCCGAAGCTGCCGATCGGATTGCGCTGCATTTAAGCCGACAGATCGAGCAGGCTCTCGCGACGGTCACTGAGGACGCGCGGGTCCAGGTCGGCATTGAAGTTGCACAAGCCCTGATCGCGCGACTTGCCGAGTTCGTCAACGTTGACGGATACGACCCACCCATCGAACCTGGCGAGGTTCTCCACGCGATCCTCGAGCATCGCCCGGATGGGACGCCGCGCCCCATAGCCAAACCGCTTATCCCGCTGCTCGACACCACCCTCCTGACTAATGCGCCCGGCGAGCCGGGCCTGTTGAACCAGATTGGCGCCGAGATCGACTCCGCCGACGCGATCGACGTCGTAATGGCCTTCATTCGCCGCAGCGGTATCCACCCGCTTCTTGTGTCATTGCGTCGGCACTGCGAACGCGGCAGGCCGCTGCGCGTGCTGACCACCACCTACACCTGCTCCACCGAACGAGCTGCGCTCGACCAACTCAAAGGACTCGGCGCGGAAGTTCGAATCTCCTATGACCTCAGCACTACTCGCTTGCACGCAAAGTCTTGGATTTTCCATCGCCGGTCGGGCTTCTCCACGGCATACGTTGGCTCGTCAAACCTGACCCACGCTGCGCAGGTGACTGGCCTGGAGTGGAACATCCGGGCCTCTTCGGCTCGGAACCCCGATATCCTCGCCAAGTTCGAGGCGGTATTCGAAAGCTATTGGCAAAGCGTCGACTTTGTTCCGTACGAGCCGGAGCAGTTCGATGAAGAGCTCCGACGGGCCGGTCGCGCCGAAACCGGGCCGACCGTCATCCTCAGCCCCATCGAGCTTCGCCTTGAGCCATTCCAGGAACGCCTCCTCGAGCAGATCGAGCTTTCCCGCGGACGCGGTCACCACCGCAACTTGCTCGTCGCCGCTACCGGCACCGGCAAGACCGTCATGGCCGCCGTCGACTACGCACGGCTGCGTGCCGAATTGCCGCGCGCCCGGGTGTTGTTCGTGGCCCATCGCAATGAAATTCTCGATCAGAGCCTCGCCACCTTCCGCTATGCACTGCGCGATGCATCGTTTGGCGAGAAGTGGATTGGCAATTCGCGACCGCATCATTTTGAACATGTTTTTGCCTCGGTGCAGAGTCTTAACGCCACGAACCTCGATGACCTCCCTCCGGATCATTTCGACGTCGTCATCGTCGACGAGTTCCACCACGCAGCTGCGCCCTCATACCGCAAGCTCCTTGATCACCTGGAGCCCCTGGAACTGCTCGGTCTCACCGCCACTCCGGAGCGCAGTGACGACCTGTCGATCCTGCATTGGTTTGATGACCGTATAGCCGCCGAATTGCGGTTGTGGGACGCTATTGACCAGCAGCGTCTTTCGCCGTTCATGTACTTCGGGATTCACGACGGGCTTGATCTCACCCAGATCCCTTGGCGCCGAGGCCAAGGTTATGACCTCGACGCTCTTAGCGGCCTCTACACCAGCACCGCTGCCTGGGCGCGCACCGTTCTCCAAGAGGTGCTTCGCCTCGCCGATGATCACAGCACCATGCGTGCCTTGGGGTTCTGTGTCAGCATCGACCACGCGAAGTTCATGGCGACGCACTTCAATAAGGCCGGTGTTCCCGCGGTCGCGGTGTGGGGTGATAGCCCGCCGACCGACCGTAGGGCGGCGTTGCAAGACCTCGCTGCCGGCCGGATTCGCGTCATCTTCTCGGTCGACCTCTTCAACGAAGGGGTCGACGTGCCTACCGTCGACACCGTGCTGATGTTGCGCCCGACCGAGAGTCCTACGCTGTTTCTTCAACAACTAGGCCGAGGGTTGCGACGCTCGAAGGGCAAGACCTTCTGCACCGTACTGGATTTCGTCGGCACGCATCGCCGCGAGTTCCGCTTTGACCGTCGCTATCGGGCGCTCATCGGCGGCACCCGCCGCGACATTGAACAGGCTGTAAGGCAGGGATTTCCGTTCCTGCCGGCGGGGTGCCACATGCACCTTGACGCCAAAACGTCCGAAATCGTGCTGCGCAGCCTCCGAGAGGCGATTCCGACGCGCTGGCTAGCCCGCGTCGACGAACTCAGAGTCATTTACGTGAGGAACCCCGCCGTCACGCTGTCGAAGTACCTCGCCGAGTCCGGACTCGACCTGCCCGAAGTGTACGAGGGTTCGCGCTGTTGGTCGGATCTTTGCGAGGCCGCTGGGGTACCGACCGAACCGGCAGGGGCGCACGAGAAACCGTTACGTAGGGCCTTAGGACGCCTACTACATGTCGACGACGACGAACGCATCGCTGCTTATCGAAGGCTCGTCCGATCATCCACGCCGGTAGACGTCTCCGGAATGTCGGAGCGTGAGCGACGCCTCGTCCGGATGCTCGTCGCCAGCATTGGTGACCAGGTGTTGACCAAGACCACCTCGTTGCAGGCGGGCATCGACCTGTTGTGGGCTCACCCTCAGGTGCGTGCCGAGCTCGCCCAGCTGCTGCTCGAACTCGACGACCGGGTGGATCACCTCCATAGCGCGCTCGACCGCCACCCCGACGTGCCACTTCAGGTGCATGCCCGCTACTCGCGGATCGAAATTCTTGCGGCCTTCGGTATCGGCGACAACGCCAAGGTGGCCCCCTGGCAGACGGGCGTCTACGAGGCCAAAAGCGCCAACGCCGAGCTGTTCGCCTTCACTCTCGACAAAAGCAGCGGCGCCTTTTCGCCGACCACGCGCTACCGCGATTACGCTATCAGTCCCAAACTCATTCACTGGGAAAGCCAGTCGATGACCCGAGCTGACAGCGATACCGGTCTGCGTTACCGGAACCAGGAACGGGACGGCCGATCGGTCATGTTGTTCAGCCGCCTGCGCGCGGATGAACGCGCCTTCTGGTTCCTCGGCCCTGCCACCTACCGCGGGCACGTCGGCGAGAAACCGATGGCCATTACGTGGGAGCTGCACACGCCGCTATCCGGCGACCTGTATCAGTCGTTCGCCGCTGCGATCGCTTGAGCGCAGCAGCCAGTTCGCCGTGGCCTCGGAGTAGGGCCGATACAGGGGCAAGCGCGATCAATTGCTTGTATCCACTCTTGAAGTGCGCACTCGGAGCTTTCAGAGTGGCGGCGACGTAAGCGCGAAGTTGATCACTGTGAGCGCGCGTCACGCGACTGTACCCGAAAATGAATGCACTTCACAGCTCCTTAGCGCGCCGCTGAAAGCCGCTGCGCCACAGCGCCGTACCGCTCGAACCGCTCCGGATTCGCCGCCGCGTTGTACAGCACCACCCGCGACGCCACCCCGTCATACTTGGCCCGCAACGCGTCGGCCAGACCGTCCCACGTCGACTCCGTCGCGAACGTCGCGATGTGGTCGTCGGTGATGCACGCCGCCATGCCGGCATAGTCGCCGGCCTTCTGCTTCTCCCGAATGCGAGCCGTCGTTCCCTCGAAGCCGGCCTCGTCCCAGATGAACGCGTAGTTCGGCGTGCTGCCGTAGAAGCTCATGCTCGCCCGTACGAGTTCACGCTCCCGGTGCCGCACCTCGTCGGTGTCGCCGACGATCGTCATCACCGGCACGATCAGCGCGACGTCATCGGCTGATCGTCCCGACTTCGCCGCTCCCTCAGCCACTTTCGGCACCACATGCCGCGCGATATAGCCCGGCTCGCCGAGCGGATGCACATGCACCCCGTCTGCCACCTCGCCCGCCATCCGCAGCATCCACGGGTTCACCGCCGCCACGTCAACCTGCGGGTCCGGCGCGTCGATCGGCCCGGCACTCCATTGCGGCGTGATGAAGTCCAAATCGTAGAACTCGCCGTGATGGTCCAACGTGCCCGTCCGGAACGCCGAGAAGCACGCCTTCACCGCCAGCACGTAGTCCCGCAGCCGCGGTCCCGGATGCTCGAACTGCGCCCCATACCGCCGCACCACATGCGTACGCACCTGCGTGCCCAACCCCAGCCGGAATCGGCCACCGGACGCCTCCTGCAGCTCCCACGCCGACGCCGCCGTCACGAACGGACTGCGCGGGAACGCCACCGCCACGCCCGTCGACAACTCCAACCCCGGCGCCGCCTGCGAGGCAACCGCCGCGTTGAGATACGCCGTCCGACCGGTCTCGGTGAACAACAGCCCGGAAAAGCCCGCGGCCTGCGTGCGTCGCGCCAGCTCGGACGTCTGTTGAAGCGGCAGCGGAGTCGTCATCACGTCGACGTACACGACCCGAACCCTACGTGAGGCCCGTTCCTTGGCAGTGTCTGCCAAACAATTATGGTCGAAGTTGTCTGCTGATCATGTGTGCCAGATCTCATGGCGAACCTAGCGTGATTGACCTCACATCAAGCTCGCACGGACTTCATGGTTCGCGGAACAGAAAGGTTCCCGATGCTCTCGCCCGCAAAGAAGGCCACTGTCGGCAGTTTCGTCGGCACGACCATCGAGTGGTACGACTTCTTCATCTATGGCACGGCCAGCGCGCTGATCTTCCGCCATGTGTTCTTCCCTGCCCAGGACCCCTTGGTCGGGACCCTGCTGTCGTTCGCGACCTTCGGCGTCGCCTTCCTGGCCCGGCCGCTCGGGGGGCTCATCGTCGGCCACTTCGGCGACAAGGTCGGCCGCAAGCCCATGCTGGTCCTGACGCTCGTCGTGATGGGCTGCGCGACAGGTGCGATCGGTCTCCTGCCCACCTACGAGACCATCGGAGTCGCGGCACCGCTGATCCTCGTAGGCCTGCGCTTCATACAGGGACTCTCGGTGGGCGGCGAATACGGCGGTGCCGTTCTCATGACCGTGGAACACGCACCCAAACACCGGCGCGGACTCTATGGCAGCTGGGTCCAGGCAGGCTCGCCGGCCGGCCAGATCATCGCCAACGGTGTCTTCCTGATCACCACCGCGGTGATGTCCCAGGAAGACCTCCTGGCGTGGGGCTGGCGCATCCCGTTCCTCGGCAGCTTCGCGCTCGTGGTGGTGGGCCTCATCATCCGCCTGCGCGTCGATGAGAGCCCGGAGTTCAAGCGGATCGAGAAGACCAACGAGAAGGTGACCAGTCCGCTGGTCAGCGTGCTGCGCAAGTACCGCAAGCAGGTGGTCCTGATGGCCGGTGCGTACCTGGTGCACGGCGTCGTCATCTACGGTGCCGCGGTCTACAGCCTCAGCTACGGGACCAACACTCTCAACTTCAGCTACAGCCAGATGCTGCTGCTGATTCTGCTGTGCCAGATCGCCGTGCTGATCCTGATCCCGACCTTCGCCAACATCGGCGACAAGGTGGGTATCAAGAAGGTGTTCCTGATCGGCAACGTGGGCATGGGGCTCATGGGCATCCCCTGGGTGCTGCTCCTGGACACCGGCAGCTTCGGTCTCGCACTGCTGGGCTACCTGCTGATCTTCATCCCGTACGCCGCGACCTACGGAACCATGGCCGCCTTCTTCGCCAGCATCTACGACGCGCGCGTCGGATACTCGGGCATCTCGATGGGCTACCAACTCGGCTCGATCTTCGGCAGCGGGCTGACGCCGCTGGCGGCGGCCGCGCTCATCGCCTCGACGGGAACCGTGGTCACGTTTGGCGTGTACATCGGTGTGGCGGCAGTGCTTTCGGTCGCTGCCACCATCTACCTCACCGCACACGTCCCGGATGAGGACAAGGCTGCCGTGCCGACCGTTCCCAAAGAGCAGGTTCCGGTCGCCCCGGCGACGGGGTCTCACCGATCGTCATAGGGAGAACGCTGACGCCGCCGGACTGGTTCATCCAGTCCGGCGGCTTCGGCGTTGTCGTGGGAGAACGGTGATATGGCACGACCGGTCATCCTCGACGTCGATACCGGCATCGACGACGCCCTCGCACTCGTCTTCGCCATCAGACGACCGGACATCGACGTCCGGGCGATCACCTGCGTCGCGGGCAATACCGGCGTCTACCAGGTGGTCGCGAACACCCTCGCCGTGCTGGACCTGTTGTGCGCGCCGGATATTCCGGTGGCTGCGGGAGCCGTTCGGCCGCTGGTCGAACCGCCCCGAGATGCCTCTCTGGTGCACGGCAGCAGAGGGCTGGGCGACCTCGACGTTGCGCGTAGCGCGAGGCGGGCGGCTGCCGTCCACGCTGTCGACCTGATGCGTCGCGAGATCGCTTCGGCCACCGAACCGCTCACCATCGTCGCGCTCGGCCCGCTGACCAACATCGCGCTGCTGATCCGTACCCACCCGGAGCTCGTGAAGCGGGTTGAGCGCATCGTGTTCATGGGCGGCTCGGCATCGGTCGGCAATGCCAGCCCGGTCGCCGAATACAACGTGTGGCATGACCCCGAAGCAGCGTGGATCGTGGTGAACAGCGGTGTGCCGCTGACCATGTACGGCCTCGACGTCTACACCCGAGTGGCCGCCGACCGCGCACTGATCGCGGAACTCCGAGCGTCGACTGATCCGGTGCGGCGCAGCGTCGGTGCGTTGCTCGGCTACGCCAGCCCGCTGATCGGCGACGCCGGCGCGGTGTGCGCCTTGGTGGCACCCGAGCTTTTCGAGTTCGAAAACTGGCCGGTACAGGTCGAACTCGCGCACGGGATGAGTCGAGGCCAGACGCTGGTGGACCGGCGGCGGCTGCCTGGTGAAGACGCCATGCACGAGAGCCGCCGTACGCCGTGGCCGAGCATCGACATCGCGATGCGTTGTCGCGCCGACGCTGTCCTGGCACTGTTCACGAGCGCACTCGCCTGAGCAGCGGGACGATTGGTCACCCGCACTGCTGAGCATTCCGCAGAACTCACTACTGGACCGTCGGGCGCATTCGCAGGAAGCATGAGAGCTGCCCACCATTGACTGCGAAAGGATGACGATGGCTGAAAGAACGGTCCAGAAGCTCAACGAGATCGGCTTGACCCTGCCGGCGATCGCGGCACCGGTCGCCAGCTACGTCCCGGCCGTCCGCACGGCCAATTTGATCTACACCTCGGGGCAACTTCCCCTGGTCTCGGGGACGCTGGCGCATCAGGGCAAGGTCGGCGCCGAGGTCAGCACGGAGGACGCCGTCGAGGCTGCGCGCATCTGCACGCTGAACGCGCTGGCCGCCATCGCTGCTCTGGCCGATCTGGATTCGATCGTCCGCATCGTGAAAGTTGTCGGGTTCGTCTCCTCGGCAACGGGTTTCACGGGCCAGCCGGTGGTGATCAACGGAGCCAGCGACCTTCTGGTATCGGTTTTCGGCGATGCGGGCCAGCACGCCCGCTCGGCGGTGGGCGTCGCCGAACTCCCGCTGAACGCTCCGGTGGAGGTCGAATTGATCGTCGAGGTGGCGTGACGGCCCTAGGCGGTGATGGGCTCGGGTACGGGGCGGGCATGAAGGTGCGTCACCTGAATGCCGGCATGGGTCTTGTTGCGGATGTTGATGCCGATCAACAGCGGGGTGAGTCCTTCCAGCAGGCGGCTCATTTCCAACGATCCGGCGTCGACAACACGCAGTCCCTCGATACCGTCCAGAGCTTCGCTGACGACCTTCTTCGCCTGCCGGTCACCGCAGATCAACGTGTCCTGATCGAGCGGACGTTCCATGTCCCGCAGCACCGCGGCACTGATCGTGTGCAGACCGGCGGCCAGCGCGACGTGCTCCGGAATCGCCGCTCGCGCTTGTTGCGCCGCGGAACCGTGCCACGGCTCGACGAGATGGGTCGGGCGCCCGCCGATAGCGGTGGCGAGCGGCACGGTGGTGTCCAGCAGGACCTGTCCGGGACGCCAGCGCTCTGCGACGCTGCGCAGCACGGGGACGTGACTGACGAACGGCACCGCGGCGATCACCAGGCGGTCCGCCGCGCCGACGGCATCCTCGTTCAGGCAACCGACGGTCGTGCGGTTACCGGTGAGCGAAGAGGCCTGTTCTGCCGCGCTGCGCGCGCGCTCGGCGTCACGAGATCCGATGCACACCGAGTAGCCGGCGCGGCCCAGGCGGAGGGCGAGGCCGAAGCCCAGTTGACCTGTCCCGCCCAGGATGGACACCGTTTCGCGGGCAACGCTGTCGATTGCTACGGGGGACTTCGGGCTGTACGTCACGGGGCGCTCCTCCGGGAGATGTCGAGCGGGTCAGCCCTTGCTGATCAAGTGGCTGGATGCTCCCACGGTAGGGCTGGAGGACCCACAGGGCCCATAGCTACTTCTGCCAACTATTGCCCCAGTTGTTGGCAATAAGCGCTAGGTTGGGTGGTGATGGAGACGGCGAATTCGATGACTCCGGACGCGAGTGAGGTCCTCACCCTCGCCGAGCTGCTCGACGACGAGGTGCTCGCCGGTGCCGAGCTGGTGGCCGGCCATGCGGGACTCGATCGCGCGATCAGTGCCGTGAACGTGATGACGGTCCCCGACATCAACCAGTGGGTGCGCAAGGACGAATTCCTCTTGGCCACTGGGTATCCGCTGCCCCGCGACGGCGCCGACCAAGGTCGGTTGCTGACCGATCTGCACCGGCTCGGACTCGCGGGCATCGGCGTCAAACTCGACCGCTACCTGCCGCGGCTCGGGCAGGGGATGATCGACGCGGCTGACCAGATCGGCCTCCCGCTGGTCGTCATACCGGAGTCCGTTCGATTCGACGACATCCTCAGCCGAGCCTTCGGCATCATCGTCAACCGTCAAGCCTCGGCGCTGGCGAAAGCCCAAGAGCTGCACCATGCTTTCCTGGCGATCACGCTGTCCGGTGGCGGCCTCAACGAGCTCGCGAGCAGTCTGTCCACCATCCTCGGCGATGCCGGTGTCGCCATCACCGACCGGCACGGCACGGTGCTCGCCCACGCCGGTGACCGGACGCTGCTGGCCGAGGTGGATCTGCTGGAGGCTGACGATGCGGGCGTACTGCACCTGGGCCCGACCGGATCGCACACGCACGCTGCCACCGGAAAGCGCTGGGCCTCGACGGAGATTCGCGCCGGCCGCCTGCACCACGGGTTCGTGGTGGCCGTGGAATCGCATCGCCCGTTCGGCGAGTTCAGTCTGGTCGCGGTCGGGCAGGCCGCCATCGTCGCAGCGCTGGAGGTGACGCGCGACCTCGCGGTGAAGGCGGTGGAGCGCCGATTCTCCTCGAACGCCCTGTTCGAGTTGATCTCGGGTGCCGACACCCAGTCGGACGATTACGCCTCTCTGGGTTCGGGTTTCGGGTGGAATCTAGAGCGCGACATCGTCGTTCTGGTGGGACGTCGAGAAGGCGCCACCTCCGACACCCGTCCGGACAAACGGAGGTCCCGGCTGGCCGATGACCGAGCCATCGAGTTCTGGGCGTCGGCCGTGCGCAGCAGAGACCGGATGGCTGCGGCTGCAGGCCTCGGCTCCGAACTGGTCGCGGTGATCGGAGCCGACCAGGACGTGCTGACCGTCGCGCACGCTGTGCAGGACGAAGTCGCCCGGTTCACGCACGTCCAGTACGCCATCGGCGTCAGCCGGCGTTACCCAGGGCCGGCCGGTGTGTCGACCGCCTACCAGGAGGCGCGTACCGCGCTGCGCCTCGGGCCCCGGGTGTCGGGTACCGGCGCCGTGACCGCCTACGGCGAACTCGGCCTCTTCCGGCTCCTCGCCCAGGTCGGTAACGATGAGCTGCTGACCTTCGCCGAGGAGACGCTCGGACCCGTGTTGAACATGAGCGAGCCGGAACGGTCGGAGATGTTCCAGACGCTGGAGGCGTTGATCAAACACAACATGAACATGGCAGAGGCCGCGCGAAACCTGCACTTCCACTACAACACGCTGCGCTATCGGCTGGCCAAGCTCGAACGTCTCCTGGGCCCGTTCAGCACCAGCACGCCGCTGGCCATCCAGATCGGCATCGCGTTGCAGATCACCGAGATGCAGAAGATCCTCAATCAACGTCCGCGGTGACGGTCAGGAGATCAGCATCAGCAGATCTCCACCGTCGACCTCCGAGGTCGCAGACACGGCTATCCGCTCGACAGTGCCTGCGCGGGGCGCGGTGATGGCGGATTCCATCTTCATGGCCTCGATCGTGGCGACCGTCTGACCGGCGCGCACCTCGGCGCCCACGGAGACACCGAGGGTCACCACACCGGCGAACGGTGCGGCGATCTGGCCGGGATCGGCGCGGTCGGCTTTCTCCATGGTCGGTGCCACATCGTCGATGGTTCTGTCGCGCACGAGGACCGGGCGCAGCTGGCCGTTGAGGATGCACATCACCGTGCGCATACCGTGCTCGTCGGGATCGGAGATTGCTTCGAGCCCGATCAGGAGCTGCACTCCGCGCTCGAGTTCGACCCGGTGTTCCTCGCCGTGGCGCAGGCCGTAGAAGAACTGATTGGTGCTCAGCTGTGATGTGTCACCGAACTCTTCGCGATGCGCCTCGAATTCGGCGGTGGGACCCGGGAACAGGAGCCGGTTCAGCGTGCTGCGACGGGTCGCGCCGGGATGTTTCAGGGCCTCGCTGTCTGCCGGCGACAGCGGCTCCTCGCGCGGGGCCTTGCCGCGTCCGACGAGCGCTCTGGTGCGCAGTGGTTCGGGCCACCCGCCCGGCGGGTCACCGAGTTCTCCACGCAGGAAACCGATCACACTGTCGGGGATGTCGTAGCGTGCCGGATCGGCGGCGAAGACCTCCGCAGACACCTGCGCACCCACCAACGCCAGGGCCAGATCGCCGACGACCTTGCTCGATGGGGTCACCTTCACCAACCGGCCCAAGATGCGATCCGCCGCGGCATAGGTGATCTCGACGTCTTCGAAGCGGTCGGCCAGTCCCAGGGCGCCCGCCTGCTGCCGCAGATTCGACAACTGTCCGCCGGGGATCTCGTGGGTGTACACGCGTCCCGTGGGGGACGGCGGGCCCGCCCTCGCGACGTCGAAGGGTGCGTACGTCTTTCGCAGCGACTCCCAGTACGGTTCCAGTTCACACACGGCGTCGAGGCTCAGCCCCGTGTCGAACTTCGTGTGGGCGGTGGCGGCCACGATCGACGACAGTGCCGGCTGACTGGTGGTACCTGCCAGCGGGGCCGCCGCGCCATCCACCGCGTCGGCCCCGGCCTGCCATGCAGCCAGGTAGGTCGCCAACTGGCCGCCCGGCGTGTCATGGGTGTGGATGTGCAGCGGCAGGTCGAAACGTGACTTCAGCGCGCTGACGAGTGTCGCTGCTGCGGGTGGTCGCAACAGGCCGGCCATGTCCTTGACGGCCAGCACGTGCGCACCCGCATCGGCGATCTGCTCGGCCAGCTTGAGGTAGTAATCGAGGGTGTAGAGGTTTTCGTCGGGATCGGACAGATCGCCGGTGTATGACATGGCGACCTCGGCGACGGTGACGCCCGAATTCAGTACGGCATCGATCGCCGGCCGCATGTTCTCGACGTTGTTCAGCGCGTCGAAGATCCGGAAGATGTCGATGCCGGTCGCGGCCGCTTCGGCCACGAACGCCTCGGTGACGCGCGGCGGGAAAGAGGTGTAGCCGACGGTGTTCCGGCCCCGCAGCAGCATCTGCAGACAGATGTTGGGCATCGCCTCCCGAAATGCAGCCAGGCGTTCCCACGGGTCTTCCTTGAGGAAGCGCAGCGCGACGTCGTACGTGGCCCCGCCCCAGCACTCCACCGACAACAGCTGTGGCGTCAGGCGGGCGACGTAGGGGGCGACTGCCAGCAGGCTGGAGGTGCGTACCCGGGTCGCCAGCAGTGATTGATGGGCGTCGCGGAAGGTGGTGTCGCTCACCGCGAGTGCGGGGGATTCGCGCAGCCACTGCGCAAAGCCCGACGGCCCCAATTCGGTCAGGCGCTGCTTGCTGCCCGGAGGTGCAGGGGTGGAGAGGTCGATCGCCGGCAGCTTGTCGTGCGGGTACACCGCCGTCGGGCGGGTGCCGTGCGGTTGGTTGACGGTGACGTCGGCAAGGTAGGTGAGGATTTTGGTGCCACGGTCGGCGTGGGAACGAGCCGTGAGCAGGTGCGGCCGGTCGTCGATAAAGGACGTCGTCACGGCACCGGCCCTGAAATCCGGGTCGTCGAGGACCGACTGCAGAAACGGAATGTTGGTGAAGACACCGCGAATCCGGAACTCGGCCAGCGCGCGGCGGGAACGGGCGATCGCGGCGGCGAAATCCGATCCACGGCACGTCAGTTTCACCAGCATCGAGTCGAAGTGCCCGGCGATCTCCGCACCGATATGCGTGCCACCGTCCAGGCGCACCCCCGCGCCTCCCGGCGACCGGTACCCGGTGATGCGACCGGTGTCGGGTCCGAACCCGTCGGCCGGGTTCTCTGTGGTGATGCGGCACTGCACGGCGGCGCCCCGGATCGCCAACGTCGCCTGGTCGATATCGAGATCGGACAGGGTGTGCCCGGACGCGATGCGGATCTGCGCAGCCACCAGGTCGACGTCGGTGATCTCCTCGGTCACCGTGTGCTCGACCTGAATTCGCGGGTTGCATTCGATGAACACGTACTCGCCGGACTCATCGAGGAGGAACTCGACGGTTCCGGCGCCCGTATAGCCGATGTGACGCGCGAATGCGACTGCATCCGAACAGATCCGATGCCTGAGAGCATCGTCGAGGTTCGGCGCGGGTGCCATCTCGATGACCTTCTGGTGCCGGCGTTGCACGCTGCAGTCCCGTTCGAAGAGGTGCACCACGTCGCCGCGGGAATCGGCCAGGATCTGCACTTCGATGTGGCGTGGCTTCACCACTGCCTGTTCGAGGTAGACGCGGGCGTCTCCGAAGGCGGACTCCGCTTCACGGGAGGCGGTTTCGACCGCCTCCCGGAGGTCACCGATGTCGGTGACATGTCGCATACCCCGGCCGCCGCCGCCGGAGACCGCTTTGACGAACAACGGAAAGCGCAGTTCCTGCGCAGCGGCGACGACCTCGCCGACCGAGGCCGACGGTGCCGACGACGCCAAGACGGGGAGCCCGGCGTCACGCGCAGCGGCGATCGCCCGCGTCTTGTTGCCGGTGAGCTCGAGCACCGAAGGGCTCGGCCCGATGAAGGTGATGCCCGCTTCGGCACATGCGGACGCGAGTTCTGCACTCTCGGAGAGGAAGCCGTACCCGGGGTACACCGCGTCGGCCCCGGCGTGGCGGGCGACACGGATGATCTCGTCCACGGAGAGGTACGCCCGGACCGGATGGCCGACATCTCCGATCTGATAGGACTCATCGGCCTTGAGCCGGTGCAACGAGTTGCGGTCCTCGAACGCATAGACCGCGACCGTGCCGATACCCAATTCGTAGGCGGCCCGGAACGCTCGGACCGCGATCTCGCCGCGGTTGGCGACTAGCAGTTTCGACAGCATCGTGCATTCTCCGATCGACTCCTGTGGCCGCCGTCTCGCTGCCGGCGGTGAGACCGGACCCCGGACGTAACTGCCGGGATCCGAAACGCTGTGGTGCGTCGGGCCGCTAGCCCGGCAGGACCGACGCCTGGTCGAGACCCTCGTGGATGGGTCCGGCGATGTCCTTGAGATGCCGTCCGCTGCCGCCCCAGCGGGCGGCGATGATCTCGGCGACGATGGACACGGCGGTCTCTTCTGGGGTTCGGGCGCCAAGATCCAGCCCGATGGGGCTGTGGAGCCTGTCGAGTTCGTCCTCGGTCAGACCAGCCTCGCGGAGGCGTTCCAGGCGCTGGTGGTGCGTGCGCCGCGATCCCATCGCGCCGACGTAGGCGATCTCCGGGATTCGCAACGCCACCTGCAGGAGCGGCACGTCGAATTTCGGGTCATGCGTCAGCACCGTCAGCACGGTGCGCGCGTCGAGCCGACCCGCCGCATCTTCGTCGCGCAGGTAGCGGTGCGGCCAGTCGACCACCACCGCATCGGCATCGGGAAACCGTGCCGTGGTGGCGAATACCGGTCGCGCATCGCACACCGTCACGTGGTAACCCAGGAACGCACCGGCCCGGGCGACCGCGGCGGCGAAGTCGATGGCGCCGAACACCAGGAGGCGTGGCTTCGGCGCGAAGGCCCACACGAACACCCGCATCCCTTCGCCGCGACGCTGACCGTCGACGCCATAGGTCAGCGTGGCGCTGGTGCCGGCGGCCAGCTGGCCGAGGGCATCGTCACGGATGGCGTCGTCTGCCCGCGCGGATCCCACACTTCCCGTCACCACGGGGCGGTCGGACCCGTCGGGCCGCACCAGCAGGCGTCGACCGATCCATCCGGGATCGGGGTGCTCGATCACGGTGGCGACGGCCACCGGAATGCCCGCCTCGATGTCGGCGCACACCTCCTCCAGTTCCGGAAACGTCGACCGGTCGATCTTTTCCACGTAGACGTCGAGAATTCCGCCGCATGTCAGTCCAACGGCGAAGGCGTCGTCATCGGACACGCCGTAGCGCTGCAGTTCCGGTCGCCCGGAGGCGACCACCGCCTGCGCGACGTCGTAGACCGCACCCTCGACGCATCCCCCGGACACCGATCCGACGGCGCATCCGCCGGGTCCCACCAGCATGGCGGCTCCGGGTGGCCGGGGCGCGGATCGAAAGGTCGCGACAACCGTTGCCAACCCGACACTTTCACCTGCGCGCCACCAGGCGAGCAGCTCGGTCAGGACCTCACGCATTGTTGCCGGCAGCCGGTCAGTTCGGGCGCACGCGGGCCGCGAGGCGGTCCAGGAAGCCGGCCAGGCGGTCGCGGGTGACTGTCCAGATCAGGGACATCACCTTGATCTCGCCGCCGCCGGTGGTGCTCGCCGGCCGCTGGCGGGGCGCGGTCTGCTCCGGGGCGGTCGGGACCGCTGTGACCGGCCGCCGGCCGTTGCCATTGGTGGTGGCGGCCGGCGGGGGAGACGACGTCGCGGGCTGCTCGATCCGGTCGGTGAGTTCGTCGGCGAACGCGGTGAACATCTGGTTCGACACATCGCGGATGCCGCGGCCCAGGGAGGCGATACGGCCGGTGAGATCGATGTCGGAGATGACGTCGATGCGGGTTCCGGTGTCGACCGGTTCAATCTGTAGTGCCACATGTGCGGCGACGGAACCGGATCCGCGCTTGTCGCGACCGGAGGCGTTGAGCACCATCCGTCGCGACGACTCGTCGCGTTCGACGATCGATGCCCGCCCGGCGTAGTTCATCTTCAGCGGCCCGATCGCCACCTTGAGCACACCTTCGTAGCGGTCGTCGCCGAGGTCGTCGACCAGTTCGGCGCCGGGCATGCACTCCACAACGGCGGCGGTGTCCTGCAGGAACTCCCACACCTGGTCGGGGGAGGAGCGGACCTCTGTCTGGTGCTGGAGCTTCATGCGATCTGTCCCTTCGTGAGTTCGTGCTGCTGGTCGAGAAGCGCCAACACCCGTTCGGCGGTGATCGGAAGCTGTTGGGGACGGTGCCCGATGGCGTCCTCGATGGCGCTGGCGAGGGTGGCTGCCGGCGGTCCGATCGGGGGTTCGCCGATGCCGCGGGCATTCAACGGTCCTCTGCCAGAACCGCTTTCGATGATGGCGACGTCGATGTCGGGCAGATCCATCGCGGTCGGGATGAGGTAGTCGGCAAACAGCGACGACACCGGATGGCCCTCATCGGTGACACAGTCCTCGGTCAAGGCGTAGCCGATGCCCTGGGCGGCGCCGCCGATGATCTGGCCCTTCACCCGCGTCGGGTTGATCGCCCGGCCGACGTCGTGACAGGCGACGTACTTGAGTAGTCGCACATCACCGGATTCCAGGTCGACCTCGACCTCGGCGGCGTGGGTGCCGAAGGTGTAGTCGGGGTAGGTGTGGCCCTGGCCCTTCTGCGGGTCGAATCCTCCGGACCGGGCGCGCCAGGTGTGCAGCACCGCGGTGTCCACCCGCGCTGCGTTGGCGGCCCGCACCAGCTCCGGCAGGCTCAGTCCACGCTTGCCGTCCTCGGTGCGCACCATCCCGTCCACCCAGATCAGCGCATCCTCGGCAACGTCGAGCTCCTCGGCGGCGACCGGTGTGAGTTGGTTGCGCAGAGTGCGTGCCGCCCGCAGGATGGCGTTTCCGGACATGTAGAGCTGCCGGGTGGCGTAGGTGCCGCCGGCCGGTGGGGTCAGCGCAGTGTCACCGATGTAGACACTGATGTCCTCCAGTGCGACGCCGAGGATCTCGGAGGCGATCTGGCAGAGGCTGGCCGCCTGACCGGCGCCCAGATCGGTGACACCGCTGCGGATCAGCAGCGTGCCGTCGGCCTGCAGGGTGACCCAGGCCGCCGCGTGGTCGCGGAACCAGATCGACCGACCGTAGGGCTGCATACCGCACGCGAAACCCTGGCCCACCACTTTGTTCGGATCGCTGGGTGCACTCGGCTCGCCGAGCAGTTCGAGCGCCTTGTCGCGGGTCTCCCGGACTGCGACCGCCGTGGTGATCGGTTCCCCGCCGGCGAGCAGGTCACCGGATTCGATGTAGTTGCGGTCCCGCACCTCCTGGCGGCTGAGCCCCAGTTCGCGTGCCAGGGCGTCCATTTGAGACTCGTAACCCAGCGTCACCTGCATGGCGCCGAAGCCCCGGAACGCGCTGGTGGGCGTGTTGTTCGTGAACACCGCACGCGACCGGATCCGGACGATCGGGACCTTGTAGGGGCCGGGGGCCAGCGCTGCGGCGGCGAACAGCACGCGGGCACTCAGGCAGGGGTAGGCGCCGGCGTCGCCGACGACATCGACGTCGACGGCGAGGATCTCCCCCTTCTCCGTGGCGGCGGTGCGGTAGTGCATGTCGAACGGATGGCGCTTGGAGCTGGCCATGATCGACTCCTGGCGCGACCAGATCATCCGCACCGGACGGCGGGTACGCCAGACCAGCAGCGCCAGATACGGCTCCACCGTCATGTCTTCCTTGCCGCCGAAACCGCCGCCCATGTACGAGGCGATGTGGCGTACCTGGCTCTGCGGCAGTCCGAGAATAGAGGCGATCTCGACGGCGTGCTCGATGACCTGGGTCGAGATGCGCAGCGTCACAACATCATTCTCGATCCACCCGACGCCGGCCTCGGTCTCCAGATAGGCGTGCTCGACGGGCTGGCTCCGATAGGTGTGCTCCACGACGACATCGGCCTTCTCGAACGCGGTGTCGATGTCGCCGCGTTCCAGATGCCAGTTGACCAGGACGTTGCCCTCGTCGTGCACCAGCGGCGCACCGTCGGCCAGGGCCTCCTCCGGGCTGAAGACGCCCGGCAGAGGCTCGTATTCGATCTCGACGAGATCGGCTGCCTCCGCGGCGGTTTCGGGATCAACCGCGGCCACCACCGCGATCGGCTCCCCGACGTAGCGGACCCGGTCGGCCGCGAGCACGGGTTGTTCGACGGTCAGCTCACCGAGTCCGCCGCTGGCGTGCTCCACGACAGCGTTGTGCGGCACATCTTTGGCCGTGAGCACCGCCTCGACACCTTCCAGGCGCTCGGCGGCCGAGGTGTCGATCCGGACGATCCTCGCCGAGGCCATGTCGGACCTGACGATCTTGCCGTGCAGCATGCCCGGCAGACTCCAGTCCGCCGCGTAGAGCAGAGTGCCACGCACCTTGTTGATGAAGTCGTGGTGGGCGGGGGACTGCCCGACGGTGCGGAAGTTGCGTTCCCGGTCCTCGGGGCCGGAGTCGGCGTCGGGATCGAAGTCGGCAGGCGCCTTCGGCGGCTCGGTGGTGTCGGGAGTGGTCCCTGGTTCGACGGTCGTCACTGCGCACCTTCCTTTTCCGTCGCTGGTTGAGCCGATCCGTGCAGGTAGTCCTCGACCGCGTCGACGATGGCCTGATAACCGGTGCAGCGGCACAGGTTGCCGACGAGTTCGTGCCGGATCTCCTCGCGGGACGCGTCGGGATTGTGGTCGGCGAGCTTGGCCGCGGTCAGAAGCATGCCCGGGGTGCAGAAACCGCACTGGGACGCGCCGCGCTCGAGGAAGCACTTCTGCAGCGGGTGGGCATCCTCCTTGGGGTCCGACCACCCGCGCAGCGTGACGATGTCGTGGCCCTCGGCCTGGACGGCGTAGACGGTGCAGGCACTGACCGGATCGTCGTCCATCAGCACGGTGCAGGTGCCGCACACGCCTTCTGCGCAGCCGTACCGCACATCGGGCATGCCGAGGTCGTCGTGCAGGACGTCGAGCAGGGTGCGGTCGTTGCGCACCCACACCTCGTGGTCCGTGCCGTTGACCCGAAGAAGTATCTGGGTTCGAATCATTTGGCGCCTCCCTGATCGGCGAGAACCTGCTGCAGCAGCCGGCGGGTGTGGATTGTGATTAGACGGCGCCGGTAATCGGCGGAACCGTGCAGGTCGCTGTCGGGGTCCAGGGAGGCGGCGATCGCCTCGGCGCTCTCGCGGGCGCGGTCCGGGTTGCCGGGGTCGGCGAGTGCCGGTGCGAGCAGCTCGCGGTCGACCAGCACGGGTTTGTCGGCGACCCCGCCGAGCACGACGCGCAACCCTTCGTTCCCGGGGCGCGCCATGACGGCGACACTGACCGTCGCGAAATCCGAATAGCGGCGCGCCACTTCGTGGAACGCCCAGCGGGCGGAGCCGCCAATGGGGATGCGTCCGCCGATGACGACCTCGTTCGGTTCGGTCGCGGTGGTCAGATAGGTGATGAAGAAGGTGTCGGCGGCGACCGACCGGACGCCTGCGGGCCCCTGCACGAGGATCTCTCCGCCCATGGCCATGACGGCCGCGGCGATCTCGGCGGTCGGGTCCGCATGCGACAGGGTGCCGCCGAACGTACCGCGGTTACGCACCCGCACGTTGCCGATGAACGGCATCACGTGGGCGAGCAGCGGTGCGTGGGTCCGCACCACCTCCGAGGTCATCAAGGTTCGGTGGCGGGTGTTGGCGTCGAGCACCAGGTGGCCGTCTTCCACCCGCGGATCAGCGGCCGCGATCGGATTGATGTCGATGAGTGCGGCGGGAAAAGCCAACCGCAGGTTCAACATCGGGATCAGACTCTGCCCGCCGGCGAGGATCTTCGCCTCGCCGTCCCACAGCTCGAGCAGTTCGACGGCATCAGACCACGATTCGGCGCGCTGATACTCGAAGCAGGTGGCCGCAGTCCGCCCCGGGGGTGTGGGCAGTGTTTCCTGGACGGTCAATTCGTCTCCTCCAACTCCGATGTCTCGCCGTCGACGAGGTACCGCAATACCGCGAGCTCGTCGCTGTCGACCGCCGGGAGTTCGTAGAGGTCGTCGTGGACGAGCAACTCGAACCCGGTCGCTGCCTGGGCCTCATCGAGGCTGACGCCGGCCTGCAGCGCTCTGATCCTCATCCGGTGCGAGTCCGGGGCGAAGTCGAGCAGCGCCAGATCGGTGACGACCCACGCGGGTCCACCGTAGACGAGTCCGCTGTCGCGGCGACTGGTTCCGCCGGTCAAAAAGCCTGGGCTGGTGATGAAGTCGACCCGCTCGACGAAACGACGCGGCTCATGTTGGGTCACCACGACCACCTGATTGCACATCGAAGCGATGTCGTTGGCGCCGCCGGGGCCGGGGAGCCGAACCGACGGGTGCAGCGGATCGCCGACGAGGCTGGTGTTGACGTTGCCGTACTGGTCGATCTGGGCCACACCGATGAAGCCGTAGTCGAAGAAGCCGCGCTGGGCCATCAGGAAGATGTCGGTTGCGCTCGTCAACATCTGGGCACCGACAGCTGCGCGGACTTCGTTGGTCGACGCCGGCAGGTGGCCGGGCCGCAGTTCGATACCGATCATGCCGCCCTCCAGCAGCACGGTCAGGTTCGGCGCCTGGCGGCGCTTGGCGATGGCGGCGGCTACCAGCGGCTGTCCGATGCCGGCGAACAGCACCTTGCCGTCCTCGAGCAGCCGGCTCGCGGCGATCGTCATGATCTCGTCGGGTCGCGCATCGGGATGCTGTGCGCCCCGGCGTGATTCGATATCGAGGGTGGTGAGGGAATCGGTCATCGCGGCAGCATCTCCTCTGCGGTACGTCGTAGCGCCGACAGCCGGGTCGGATCGATCTCGGCGCAGAAGGCGTCGTGGTCGGGATACGCGGTCAGGGCCGCCACATAGCTCCGGGCACCGTCGACGCCACCGGACTTCACCGCCTGCATGTAGGCGGTGAACTCGTCGAGGTCGGCTTCGTAGTGCCCGTAGCACTCGTGCGGGTAGGCGCCCATCGGCTGGTGCACCACCGCGTCGACCGCGAAGCCGGGGATGGCCGTCCGGGCGGGGTCGCTGCGGAACTGGTCGGTGTCGACGATCTCCTCGGCGGTGAGGATGACGTGACGCGCGGCCAGCGCCAGATCGGCGTCCATCAACTGGTACCCGTCGATCTGCGCGTTGCCCTGCCGGTCGGCGCGCTGCACGTGGATGAGCGCGACGTCGGGGTTGAGGCTCGGGACGGCGTTGAGGAGCTGACCGGTGTACGGGCAGGTCACCTTCGCCAGCTCGAGCTTCCCGTCGATGTCGGAGCCCAGCATGCTGACTGTTGGCAGGTACGGGACTCCCATGGCGCCGGCCTTGTAGCGCAACCCGATTCCGAGGTGACTCCACTCCTCGTAGACGGGCCGGCCCTCTTCGACCATGCGTCGCACCACCGGGGCCAGGCCCCAGCCGTGACCGACGCCGACCCAGCTGGTCATGATCCGGTCAGCCGTGTCGGTGGCCAACATCAACTCGGCCTCGATGCACGACAGCGGGCGGGTCATCGTCAGCCCGGACCGGCCCTGGCGCAGGATCTCGATCAGCAGCGCCATCGGGGTGCGGGCGTGATTGGTGCCGCCGACGCCGATGACCGCGTCGTTCGGGACCAGCCGGCGCACCGCCTCGGCCGCGGTGGTCACCTTGTCGGCGCGCGCCCGGTCGAGCGCTTCCAGTTCCGCCCGGGCGTCCGTCACTCCGAGCGAAGTCAACCGTGCAGTCATGCGGCCCCCACCATACTGCCGAGCAGCGGGCGGACCTCAGCGGCGAAACGCTCGACCTGCTCCGGGTCGTAGGCGTGCGGCACCAGGCAGATCTCCTGCACGCCGGCGTCGAGGTGCGCCGCGATCTGTTCCGCACAGTCCTCAGGGGTGCCGCAGATCGCGCTCTCCGGCGTCGCGCTGCTCCAGTCCGGGGTGTCGAAGTACGAGGCCAGCCACGGCCCGGTGAGGGCTTGCGCCTTCTCCCTGGAGGGGCCGATGCAGATCGGCAGCTGGTTGAGCGAGTGCAGCGAGTCCGGGTCGCGGCCCGCCTCCTCGGCGAACCGGCAGATCTTGGCCCACGACTCGGTGAAGGCCTCGGCGGTGTAGAAGTACGTCAACCAACCGTCGCCCAGGGTGGCGACCCGCTTGAGCACCCGGTCGACGTAGCCGCCGATGAGCACCTGGGGGCGCGGCTGCGGCAGCGGCAGCATCTTGACCCGACGGAACGACAGGTCGTCCCAGGTGCCGGTCACCTCGGGCTGGGTCCACAGGTTCATGCAGATCTCCAGATTGCGCTCGAAGATCTTCCCGCGGCCCTTGAAAGATGTTCCGGTGGCCTCGAATTCACGCTCGTACCAACCCGCTGCGAGGCCGAGGCGTAACCGGCCGTTGGAGACCTCCTGGATGGTCGCTGCGGTCTTGGCCAGCAAGGCCGGGTCCCGGATGGGCAGCACGAGCACTCCGGTCCCCAGCGTGATGTCCTTCGTGTGGCTCGCCAGCACCGCCAGCGTGGTGAGGACCTCCAATTGAGGAAAGGGTTGGCGGCTACCGAGGAAGAGGTGATCCCACCCCCACAGAGAGGTGAAACCGAGTTGTTCGGCGCGGCGGGCCGTGACGAGCAACTCGTCGATCTTGGGGGTCTTCTCGGCCGAGGTGAAGTTCTCCACGGCCAGCCCGAAGGTCGCGGGCATACGGACCGTCCTCTCTATTCATGTCGCTGTGAGGTACGCCACGTTATGCGGGGCCGGGATGGCTATCCATGTCACGAGTAGCCAAGTAGCCGGAGGCTGTTTGTCACTCATTGCCAGATGGGTCGACGACCTGCGACGGCGAAGCGGATACGTGCTCCCGGCGGCGCCTGGGCGGCCCGATAGACGGCCGATTCGGTCACGACGCCGATGACGGGGTAACCGCCCGTCACCGGTCGGTCGGTCAGGAAGAGCGTCGGCCGGCCTCTGGTGGGGACCTGGAGGGCGCCGAGTACGACACCCTCGCTGCCGAGTTCGCCGCGGCGCCGACGGGGCAACTCCGGACCGCCCAGTCGGATTCCGACACGATCGGTATCGGACGTCACGGTGAATTCCGCGCTGGCCAACCGGTCCAGGGCCGTATTGCAGAACCAGTCGTCGCGAGGGCCGAGTTGTATTGGCAGCACCAGGGTCTCATCAGGATCAGGCGCGGCGACGGGTGCGAAGTCGATTGCGGGCCAGTCGGTGGTGGAACTGCCCACGGCTACGACGTCGCCGGCTCGCAGCGGCGGTGTCCCGAGTTGGGCCATGGTGTCCCACGACATGGAGCCGAGCACGTTCTGACCCACCAGGCCCCCGCGGATCGCGACATAGGTGCGTAGCCCGGCGGTGGGGGCGCCGAGCGTGACCCGATGTCCGGCGGGTACGACGAACGCCGCGTTCATTCCGTGTGCGCGACCGCCGCACGTCACCGCGACCGGTGCGCCGGTCAACGCGATCAACGCCGGCGCATCGACGCTGAAGGACATCCGGCCCAGGGTCACTTCGATGCAGGCGGTGCCGGGCAGATTCCCGACGAGCCGGTTCGCCAGATCAAAGGACGTCCGGTCGGCGGCTCCGGACTGTCCGACGCCGAAGTGCGCCAGCCCGTGTCGGCCGGCGTCCTGCAGGAGCGCCAGCATGCCGACCGCTTCGATCGTGACCCGACTCATCGGCCGACATCACGGAATCGCACCACCGCGCCGGGCCGCAGTACGGCAGGCGGGTCGGCGTCCGAGTTCCACAGGACGGCATCGGTATGGCCGAGCAGCTGCCAGCCGCCGGGCGAGACGCGAGGGTAGATCGCCGAGAAGGCGCCCGCGAGGGCGACCGCACCGGCAGGTACCCGGACGCGTGCCTCATCACGCCGTGGCACGTACAACCGTGGGTCACCGCCGACCAGATAGGAGAACCCTGGAGCGAAGCCGCAGAAGGCGACGGTCCACACGCTTTCCGTGTGGGCCGCAATCACTTCGGCGGCGGTCAGACCCGTCAGCTCCGCCACATCCTGGAGGTCCGCACCGGAGTATCGCACATCGATGACGTGTTGATCGTCGTCATCTGCCAGGTCGGCGCCGGGGTGCACCGCGTCGAGTGCGGCCCGCAACGCGGATGCGTTCGTCAGGCCAGGATCAAAGGTGACGAGCAACGTGCTCATTCCCGGAACCACCTCGCGCACGCCGTCGAGGTCCGCGGCACGGACAGCGGCGGCCCAGCGGTGCACCATCCGGTTGTCGTCGAGGTCGAGGAGCCAGGCGTGCTCGCCGCAGGGCCGGAATTCGGGCACGCTGACTCCCGCGCTGTCAGCTCGTGAGGTCACCGAATGGGAACAAGCTCGACCCCGGCGGCTTCGAGCGCGGCGCGGGTCTTCCTTGCGATGTCCACAGCGCCCGGCGTATCGCAGTGCACGAGCAGCGCTTCGGCCGTCACGTTGACTTCGCTGCCGTCGTTGGCCGTGAGGTGACCTTCCTTGACCATCTGCACTGCTCGGGCCGAGGCGGCGTCGGCGTCGGTCAGCAGAGCGTTCGGCTCGAGGCGCGACTGCAGCAGGCCCTCCGGCGTGTAGGCCCTATCGACGAAGGCCTCGGCGACCATCCGCAGCCCGGCCTCCTCGCCGAGTCGCCACACTTCAGTGCCCGGCGAGGCGAGAAGCGGTAGGTCCCCACCGTATTCCACGGTGGCATCCACCAGCGCCTGGGCGTGTTCGGTGTTCTTGGTGACGACGGTCCACAGGGCGCCGTGGGCGCGCACGAAATCGACCTTGCCGCCGGCCAATCGCGCGAAGACCTCGAGCGCGCCGATCTGGTAGAGAAGGTCGTCGCGCAATTCGTCACCCGGCATGGCGATGTAGCGTCGCCCGAACCCGTGCAGATCGCGGTAGCTCACCTGCGCACCGATGGCCACGTTGTTCTTGACCGAGATCGCGCACGTCCGGCGCATGATTCCCGGGTCGCCGCCATGGAATCCGCACGCGATGTTCGCGCTGGTGACGATGTCGAGCAGGGCGTCGTCGTCACCGAGACTCCAGCGGCCCAGTCCTTCGCCAATATCCGTCGTCAACGCTACCTGCGGCGCCATGGGTCTCCTGCCATCGAAGTGTCGTTCTCGGTCCGAGTATCCCCGGCCGGCGCACCCATGAACAGCGTTGGTCACTGCAAACGATGCGTCAGTCAGACTGCCGTTTTGTGGAATTGTCCCTGCAGTGCCCGCCGAACCGCCGTCACCGACGGGTCACCCGACCGTGCCCTTCGGGACAGGGCGACAAGCTTTCTCGCCCAACCGGTCTCGTGCCGAACCAACGCCGCGGTCTCGCGCTGCGGCGGCAGTGCGAGCCGAGGCAAGATGCTGGCGGCGGCGCCTTGGTGAACCATGAGCAGAAGAAGGCTCAAGTCATAGGACTCGTACTGCACGGTCGGTGTGAATCCCATTGCCAGGCAATGGTGCATCGCCCAGGATCGTGATGCCGCACCGGCCGGTTCCAGCGCCCAGGTCAGGGTTCCCGCCACTCGTGCCAGATCCCGGCCGTCCAACAATGACGACGCGACCACCATCTCCAGGGGGTCCTCGGCGAGCACCTCGCGGTGCACGTGACGCGGCACAGCGGTGTCACCACCCGGGTACTCTTCGCTGACGACCAGGTCGAAGTGCCCGGTGAGCAGCGCGGGGACGGCGACTTCGGGTTCGGACTCGACGAGCTCGACCCGCAATCCCGGATACCGCCGTTGGCAGTCGAGCAGCGCAGGAACCAGCGCCCGGGCCGCGCTTCCGAACGCCGCGACGCGACAGGTGCCGGCGGGCGGGTCCGCTGCCGAACGTAATTCGGCCTGTGCCGTCTCGAGCGCGGCGATGATGTCAGCGCCCCGCTCGGCAAGACGCTGACCGGCTTCGGTGAGTCGCACGCCTCGCCCGATTCGCTCGAGTAAAGGGGCCCCGGCTTCCCGTTCGAGCAGGGCGAGTTGCTGAGAGATGCCCGACGGACTCATGTGCAGGGCCGCGGCGACCGCCGCGATGGTTCCGCGCTGGCTCAGTTCGACCAGGAAACGTAATCGGCGGACATCCAGCATGAGTTGATTCTAGGAACCCTTCAGCCTCGCTGCCGGATCGACGGCAGGAATCGGCGATTTTCCGACGCCTGCGCCGTGCTTAGGCTGCCTTCAGGAGGAGGTGTGTCGTGCTGACAACCGAACCGTTTCTGCTCAACCCCAACTGGGCCCCCGGCCGGTCCGCCGAACCGCGGTCGACCGACGACATCCGGCGATTTCACCAGACGTTGCCCGGATACGCCGTCACCCCGATGGTGGCGCTACCGGCCGTGGCCCACAGGCTCGGACTAGGGGCGGTGTTCGTCAAGGACGAGTCGCTACGACTCGGATTGCCGGCGTTCAAGATGCTCGGTGCGTCCTGGGCCGTACATCGTGCGCTGCAAGGCAGCACCGGTGCCAAACCCCGACTCGTCACCGCCACCGACGGCAACCACGGACGCGCGGTGGCGCGGATGGCGAAGCTGATGGAGCTGCCGGCGACCGTCGTCATTCCTCGTGGCGTCTCCGAGCGGGCGATCGATCTGATCCGTGCGGAGGGAGCCGAGGTCAAGGTCCTCGACGTGTCCTACGACGACGCCGTGCAGCACGCCGCCGCGCTGGCCGAAAGCGCTCCGGAGGCCCTGCTCGTCCAGGACACGTCCTGGCCGGGATACGAAGAGGTTCCGCAGTGGATCGTCGACGGTTACGCCACCCTCTTCGACGAGGCGGCCGACCAGGCAGCCGAACTCGGGTCGGGAATCGATCTCATCATCGTCCCCGCCGGTGTCGGCTCGCTCGCCCACGCCGCGGTCACCTTCGCCGGCTCTCGGGAGGACTGCCGGGTCGTCAGCGTCGAGCCTGACGTCGCCGACTGTCTACGGGCCAGCCTGGCGGCCGGCGAGTTGACCACTGTGTCCACCGGTCACACCAGCATGGCCGGCTTGAACTGCGGCACCCCTGCCTACCTTGCCTGGCCGGACCTACAGCGCGGACTTCGCGGTGCAGTGGTGGTCGATGACGAGGCGGCCGCCGAGGCGGCAGCCGAACTGGCCGGTGTGGGACTCGATGCCGGCCCCTGTGGCGCTGCGGGTTTGGCCGCGCTCGAGATCCTGGCCGCCGAACCGGCACGCTCGGGCTTCGAACTCAGCTCCGACTCGAGGATTCTGCTGCTGAACACCGAGGGGTCGAGCGCCAGCGCATAGCGATAGCGTTGTCTCGCAATGTATTCGACCCGTTTATCAGAGTGACCTGACGACCTTTGGGACGTCTCGGAGCGGGACGGCTTCGCGCTCGTGTGCGTCCGGACCGACATAGATCGCCGACATGCCCACCCGTCGAGGGCCATCCACGTCGGCGGTCCAGTTGTCTCCCACGAAGACTGCGCTGTCGGCCGACACCTGGCAGGTGCGAAGGGCGGTTCGGAAAATCGACGGGTGCGGTTTGCGCCAGCCGACATCGACAGACGTGACGATACGGCTGATGGCGTGGTGCAGGCCGAACTGCCGGGCCAACCGCTGGACCAGCCCCGAGTCGTGGGTATTGCTGACAATCGCGAGTGTGTGATCGGTGGACAGGTCGGCGAGACAGTCGAGGGCGCCGTCGGCGACTTCGACGTCGGCCGTCCACGCCTCGAAATACTCGGCGATCAGTGTCTCGATGGAATCAGCGGCCAGCGGTGGCGATCCGATCGAGCGCCAAAACCGGTCCGCGACGTCATGCATCGAGAACTCGCGACCTGTCCGAGTGGCGTCGGCGTCCAGATCGTCCCAAGCCTTCTGCCAGTTCGCCTTCGACTCGTCTTCGGAGATCGCCACACCTACGCGTCGCGCGAAATCCAAAGGAGCATTGCGAGTTACGGGATGCACCGACGGGTCATAGTCGACCAGCGTGCCGAAGAAATCGAAGAATACATGCGTGATCACGGCTGTCCTCCCTGCCCTGACTCACGGTACCCAACAGCGCGGCGGTAGATGACTGCGCGGTGATGTCACGGAGTCAACCGGGCGAGCCACGCGAAGAAATCCTCGGCGCAGAAGACCGGTTTGCCGTACTCCAGCGCCTTGCGCGCCTTGCCCGACTGCGTCCCCACCTCTGCGGTCACCAGCACATCGCAGCGCGTCTTGGATACCGTCTTGACCGGCGTCAGCCCCGCCTCCGCGGCCAGCCGCTCCATCTCCGGTCGTTCGACGATCCGCCCGGACTCGTCCTGCGCGGTACCGGTGAAGCAGATCCGCATCCCCGGAACCAACGTCGCCGCGAGGCCGTCGCCGCCGGCGCACAGCCCGGCCGTGTCGATCTCCACGCCCAGCAGTCGGGACGCCTCTTCCAACCGTGCGGCCACCTCCTTCGGCAGCTGGGCCCGCGTCGCCGCGGCGTGCAGCTGATCGGCCACCGACTGTCGCACAGCAGAATCCGCGTCGATGCTCCGCGGCACGGACCGGCCCAACAACACCGCCGCGACGTCGCGGCTGACCCGCAGCAGCGCCGACAGCCCGGGCAGATGGTCGGCCACCGGCGTGGGCGCCTCGGGGTCGCGGCTCACCAGCAGCCCGGACGTCTCGACAGCGTCTGGCTCCTCGAACGGTGACGAGCCCTGCTCGGCGGGCGCGGCGCGATGGACCTCCAGGGCGCTGCGCGCGCGCTCCAGCGCGGTGCTGCCCGAGATTCGCGCTCGTCCCAGCTCGACGCCCAGCGGCATTGCCGTCACGAAACCCAGTCGCTTGAGCTCGAAGTCGATCAGTCCGAGCTGCTCGTCAACCCCCACGCCCACCGGGGTGCAGCCGGCCAGCATCGGGGCGATCACTGCCCACGCCTCGCGCAACGTGGGCGCCAGCAACACATCCGACACCGTGATCCCGAAAGCCGTTCGCGCATCGGCGAGGTCGCGCTGCGGATTGATCAGCGTCGACACTGCGGTGCCGTCGTCGAACGCCACCGCCAGCTCGACAGGCCGGGGCCGCGACATTCGTCCTTCGTCGCCGACGGTCAGCATCCCGATCGCGCAGTACCGCCGGGCGCCGGAACCGTCGGCGGCGGTGCGCAGGAAGCGGGCGATCCGACGGTCGGTCTTCAGATCCTTCGGCAGCACAGGGCGTTTGAGCACCAACCCGGCCAGCGACGTGCACCGACTGAGCGCGACGTACAGCTGGCCGGTCGAGAACATGCCACCGGTGAGGTCGACGATCACCCGGTCGAGGGTCTGGCCCTGGCTCTTGTGGATCGTGATCGCCCACGCCAGCTTGAACGGCAGCTGGGTGTAGGAGCCGATCACCTCGCGGCCCAGCGACGACCCCGACACCACCGGCCGGGTGGCCTCCCAGGTGTAGGGGCTGACCTCGGCGACCGAACCGTCGGGAAACTCGACGTCCACGACCGCGCCGTGGCGGTCGTAGCCGACTCCGGCGACGCGGCCGATGCTGCCGTTGACCCAGCGGTCGCTCTGATCGTTGTTGAGCATCATCACCTGCGCACCGACCTTGAAGCGCAGCGTCTCCTCGACCGGCGGTTCGAACAGCGACAGGTCGCCCGACGCGTGCGCCTGGTGCGCCATCTCGTCGCCGGGCAGGCGCTCGAGCTGCTGGCGGTTGCGGGCGGTGACGAGCCGATTGGTCGGCGCCAGGGTCAGCCAGAGTTCGTCGTCGCGGGGCACGAAGTCCGCGTCGGCGCGGGCGTTGAGCTCCTGCTGCGCATGGCCGACCAACACGCCCTCACGAATCTCGTTCAGGAGGGCCGTCATTCGGTCATCGCCGAGCTGCCGGAACACCGTGGTCAACGAGACGGTGGGGAAGTCGTCCCGGTGAAAGCTCCGCGCGGAGAAGAAGTACGGGGTGTCATAGGTGGTCGTGAAAAAGGCGGCTTCGTGCTCGCTGACCACGGGCGGCAGCTGGTAGAGGTCACCGACGAGGACGATCTGGACGCCGCCGAACGGGGTGCCGGGGACGCGACCGAAGCGTTCCAGCGCGGCGGCGACCATGTCGAATACGTCGGCGCGGACCATGGATGCCTCGTCGATGATCAGCGTCTGCAGCGACGCCAGCGTCTTGGTGAAGCGGCCCGGGCGGTAGTCGCCGGAACGGATGTCCTCGAGTGTCGTGGTGGTGCGGAATCCGAACAGGCGGTGGATGGTGTAGCCGCCGACGTTGAGGGCGGCAATCCCGGTGGGGGCGACCACGACGACATCGCGGTCGGTGTCGGCCATAAACCGCCGAATCAGCGTGGACTTGCCGGTGCCCGCCTTACCGGTCAGGAACAGGTGGCGACCGCCCGCCAGCAGGTCCAGCGCGTGGCGGAACTCGTCGGTGAGGACGAAGCCGGCCATGGCCGAAACTGTAGCCGGCTCTGATTCTTCTCTGGGCTTGTCGCCGGTCGGGAGTAGCTCGTCTCGTCGGCGGGCGCGGGTTGACTTGTGCAGTATCCATCGACCATGAGGGGTGTCGGGTCGCTCATAGCGATTGCGGCGCCGATCCCACTCAACGACCACAGTCGGCAGTCGACCTGCCGTGGTGGCGTGACGGGTCAGGGCGGCATCGCCGGAGCGCAGCAAGGCGAGGTGGCCCAGCGGTGCGACGAAAGCGGTCGCATATTGCGGGGCAAGGATCACCGGCGGTTTAGGACCAGGCATGATCTCGACCGGATTTTCGCTAAGAGGCTCTACTACGATGCCGACGGCTTTCATTTGCTCGATCGAGCGATTCATTTCCGTCACGCTCTTGATGCTCCCTTCGAGTACCATGAATGCGGCGCGATCCATTCGCTCGTAGAATTCCTTCATCGACTCAACGCTATGAAAAACTGGCAGGAATTTGACCCCTTTGCGTTCAAGCAAGAAAAGCTTCTGTCCGCCGTCTCTTGTATCCCCGAAAGGGGTGGAGTAATACACTTTGGCATCGGTGATGGCCGGGTCGCGCCGCTTCCTTTTGAAGAAATGCATTTCGTCTCCTCTGTGTAAGCCTGTCCTTATCGCTCCTGATGTGCTGGCAGTTCATCTATTCCATCGCTAATTGCCGATCGTCAACATTCTCTAAATACAACTTTTTTATCTCGAGACGCGAGGCGGACTGAGCGTCCGTAGGCAATGATCCATTTGCGAACGGGATCGTTGCCGTCCTCACGATTTATTCGATCGGCAACCTCGAAAGTCGAGCACGCGAGGGGTGACTTAAGGTAATGTCGGCTCAGTGGCATTTGCACAATTCATATTCTGCTCGCTCTTGCTATAGTGCCGAACCTGTGTGCGAGCTACCCCGCGCATCGGTACCGCTAGCGCCGTATGTCAGAACTTGCTATGTGACGCCTTCCTTGACCATCCGCTCAACGTCTTCGACTGACTTCGACATAAGGTGACTGAAAACTGCCGCATCTGACATGGCAAGAATGGCGGCGCCTTTCGACGCTCGTAGTTCAACAAAATAGTCGCGTTCCGTAGGTACGGTTTCTACGTTTGGATCCATTCCGCGTGCGTGGAGCTCGCGTCCGAGCGATTTGGCGCCAACAGCAGAGCGCGATACAGACCCCCAGTTCCAGATCAGATACGCCTCTGCCAGATCGAACGTGGAGAACTTAGCGGTAGTGTCGTAGCGGTGTCCGCGGTCATCCACCGCGTCGATGACCCACCACGCACCGTCTTGTCGTAGATGGAAAGATTGATCGTCCGATTTGAAGCTGATTTGGCAGTCGCCGCATTCTGTGGAGACTGATACACGCGTCATGCGGGCCAGTCTCGTCCACTCGACCCAATTCCGACGTAATCGCGAGAAATCAACCGTCACTACCTCGCCTCCTTCAAATATCCCCATTCGATGAGGGTCTGGACAGATGCTCGCGTGCCATCTGGCGCAATAATCCGGTATTGCGTCCCGCCGCCAGGTTGGTGGAACTACGGAGCTGCCTGTGATTGTTCGATACGCCATCCAGGCGGTAGTTGCGACGGGTCGTCCACAACATACTGGTAGTAGGGTTTCGAAGCGCTGTCTGGCGGCAGCGCGCGCTCCGCGAATGGCGTTCCGTCCGGGGACAACCACGCTCCATACGGGCTCCCGAAGCGGTCGATTACGGTCCCCCGCGGTATCTCGGCGTTGTCGATGATTGAGCCCGGAACTGCATACGGCTTAGCGGGCGAGCTGTCGTCGGGGTAGATCAACCCGCCGTCAGGATCGGTGAAGTCAGGCCCGGGGGGTAGTGGATCGTAGCCGTCGAACAACGGCGACTCTGGCGGTAGCGGTGCCGGCCCGTATGACAACGGTGCGTCTGCCCCGTGGTTGCTGGGTGCATCGAAGAGCGGCGTCGGTTGCTCGACTGCTCCTGGCGCATCCGGCGTGTGGTGGATGACGCCGTCCGGTACGCCCGCTCCCAGACCGCGCGCCGCGAGGGCGGCTTCACCCCCGAGAACGGCACCCGGCGCGGTAATGGCCGTCCCGCCGGCTACCTCACCCAGGTAATGCTCGGGGTACTTCGTCAAGTGCTCGACTTCCTCAGTCAAGGTGTCGATGGGGTTAGTGGCTCGTTCCCAACCGCCCTTGGCCATGTCGGTCCAAGCGCCTTTGAGTTCGTCCCATCCGTTGGCCCCGATGAGGTCTTTGATGCCTTCTTCGGTGTTAAACCAGCCGTCGGCGAAACCATCGGCGAAGCTGGGCCGTGGCCCCGGTTCGCTCTCGGTCGGCTTGGCTGCGGGCAGTGGTTTCTGCGCTGCAGCGACGATCGCATCGAGACGCTGCTCGATTCGCTCAGGCGGCACGCCGTCGTGCAGCATCGTCTGTCGGGCAAGCTCTTTGAACTGCTGGACCTTCGCGGGGTCCATCGGCAGCGGTCCGCTTGCTGGGACGCCTCCCACCTCGGCGGGCTTCGGTGATGCGGGTGCGTCACCAGAGCCTCCCGTGAGTTGATCCAGTGCGCTGTCGAGGCTGTCGGGTGTGGACCACGGCTCGCCGGGCTTAGGCCCTTTTCTTCGCTCGGGTCCCGGGGGGAGCAGCAGGTCTTGCAATGAAGTCGCGGCCTTCACCGTCGGCGCGGTGGTGCCGCTGGCCGCGGTGATCGCACCGGCGAGTTCGGCGTCGATCCGCTCGCCGTCGGCCAGCGCAGCGGTGATCCGCCCGCGTAGATCGGTGACTTTCGCCGCAACTTGAGCGGCGTACTCGTCCGTCATGTGACTGGTGTCGGGTGGAATCACCTGGTTGGTGGATTCGTCGATGGTCACCGCCGGTTGGGTGGCAGCGTCGTCGAGGATGCGCCTGATGGCCTCGGCGAGTTCTTCGGCGTCCTGATGGACGAGTTCCATCCGGCCCGCCGCAGTGCCAAGGCTGTCGGCCGCCGCGTCGTGGTCACCTGCCGTGGCCTCCATCGCCGACCTCGCGGCCTCTGCACCCTGTCCCTCCCACGTGGACACAGTGATCAACGAGCGATAGAAGCCCGCGGAGCCGGAGTGGTTCGTCGCTGCGGCACGAGTTGATTGGGTCAGGTCGTCGATCTCAGGAGGCCACTCCTTGAGTTCTATGAGGTTCAGCGCCACGTGATCAACTCAGGGCGTCGGACCTGCGTCGTCGATCCGGTCGGCGCTCCCTGCATCGGTGCGCACATAGGCGTCCGCCGCGTCGCGGTGTCCTTGCGCGTGCTTAGCGAAAGCTTCACCGAACTTCGCACCGTGGGCTTCCCAATCCGCCAGCATTCCCGGCAACGCGGCGGCCGCAGACCCCGAGCCGAGGACTGCGTTGCTGGCTCGCGTGTGTGCTTCTTGATGCGCCGCCCGAAATTCGCCGGCGTGACCTTCGAGTTGGTCTGCCGTCATGCGTAGCTCAGTCGGATCTGCCTTCAGCGGTTCATGCGGATGTGACACGGTTCCCCCGTTCCCCCTGGTAACCGCACGCTAACACCGCCGCCGCGTCCACCTAAGCGGCAATTCCCGACGGCCGCGCAGAACCTCAGTCCTTCACCACCTCGCGACTCGAAAGCGTCTGCGTCCGCTTGTACAACCACGCGATGACGGCCACGAAGCCCACCACCCCAATCAACGACGCCAGGTTGCCGTCATTGCCGGTGAAGATCGCGAACGGGTCTTCGTCGCCCGTGCCCGCCACGAATCCGGCGAACACCACCCCGTACAAGCTCTCGCCCACGATCAGACCCGTCGCCAACAGCACCCCCATGCGCTTCTTGCGCTCGACGTCCCCACCGCTGCGCTGCGCCCACCGGTTGTAGAAGTATCCGATCACCGCACCCACCGCGATGATCAGGATCAGGCTCATCGGCAGATACATGCCCATGCCGACCGCCAGCGGCGGCACCGCGAATCGTGTTCTGCGGTGCAGGATCTCGTCGACAAGCACCACCGCCAGGCCGATCACTGCGCCCAAGCCGATCAGCGACCAATCGAGCGAACCCCCGAACACCCCTTGCGCCAGCGACGAGATCAACGCCGCCTGCGGTGCGGCCAACGCGTTCTCCGACGCCCCCGGCGCACCCAGGAACCCGAACGCCGTCTGCATCAGATCGAGCACCGGCGGGATGATCGCCGACCCGAACAACACCCCGATCACCAACGCCACCTGCTGTTTCCACGGCGTCGCGCCGACCAACTGACCCGTCTTGAGATCCTGCAGATTGTCGTTGGAGATGGTCGCCACACCGAACGTGATCGCCGCGGCGAACAACGTGAATGCCACCAGCGCCGTGGCCTGGTCCTCGTCAGTGGGCCCGAACACCAGCTTGATCAGCAGCGCCGCGATCATCACCGTCAGGATGCCCACACCCGAGATGGGACTGTTCGACGACCCGATCAGACCGGCCATGTACCCGCATACTGCCGCGATCACCAGACCGATGACGAATACGAACAACACGCTCGCCACGATGATCCCGGCCGCACCGCCCTCCAGCACCGTGTCGCGGCTGAACTCCCACAGCAGCGCCGCGATCGGCAGCAACATCACCACGATCGTCCCCGCCACGATCGGGAAGGGGATGTCGCGCTGGGTGATGTCGACCAGCTGCCCCTGCCGCCTGTCGCGCGCCGAGCTGAGCGCCTCGGTGATGCCCTTGATGATCGGGCGCAGGATCTTCAGCAGCGTCCACACCGCGCCCACCGCGATCGCCCCCGCGCCGACGAACCGCACCTCGCTCGCGAATGCGCTGGAGATCACGTCCGCAAGAGCCTCACCCGATGCGAAATCCCCGGCGGTGCGGATCGGCAGCAGCACCCCGATGGAGATGACCATCCCGACCAGCATCGCGAAGCCGACTGCCATCCCGACCAAATGACCCACACCGATCAACGCCAGCGACAGGCTGGCGCCGAACATCGACCCGCCGGAGCCGACCCGGAAGTACGTCGTGATCGAATTCGCCAACACCTTCAGGTTGGCCAGCAGCGCGAACCCGGCCGAGACCAGCGCGCCGATCGTGATGATCCGCAATCCGGTGCGGTTGTCGGACGCGCCGGTGCTGCTGTCGCCGACCTTGAGCACCTCGGCCGCCGCGACGCCTTCGGGGTAGGGCAGATCCGATCCGGTCACCAGCGCCCGGCGCAGCGGTATCGAATACATCACACCGAGGATCCCGCCGACGGCGCACACCGCCACGGTGATCCAGTACGGGAACCCGGTCCACCAGCCGATCATGATCAGGCCCGGGAGCACGAAGATGATCGCCGACAACGTGCCCGCCGCCGACGCCACCGTCTGCACGATGTTGTTCTCGACGATCGAGTGGTTGGCGAAATTGCGCAGGATCGCCATCGAGATCACCGCCGCCGGGATGGCGGTGGCGAACGTCAAACCCACCTTCAGCCCCAGGTAGACGTTGGCGGCGGTGAACACCAGCGTGATCGCGCCGCCGAGCAGGATGCCCCGGACGGTCAGTTCGCGCAGGGTCGGCGTGGCAGGCGTGTGGACGGTCAACTCGACCCTCCTCTCGGTCTGAGCGCAGCGGGCCGGCGCGGATCGCGGGTCCATCTGGGCCTACACGCTATTCCCCGGAGACGGCCTCCGCGGGCCCGCGGGGACGCGAGTTCGCGGAGGCCCCGCCCGATAGGCGACAGGCTTTGTGGGTATGCGGTCGCCATCATGGATGTACACAACCTCGCCTTCGAATGGACTGACACCAACAAGCACTGGCTCATCGAGGTCCCCATCCGCATCGTCGCCTACGTCGTCGTCGCGCTGATCGCCCGTTATGTGCTGCACCGGATGATCGACCGCGCGGTCAGCGGCCGCAAGAACCACAACACCGCGGTAGAGGCCAAGAAGCCGCCGCTGCTGCGCCATCTGCGTGATCGCGCACCGTCGGGGTCGGCCGCCAAGACCGCCGAGCGGCGCCAGCAGCGCGCCCAGACCATCGGATCGGTGCTCAAATCGACCGTCTCGATCGTCATGCTGATCTGGGTCGTGTTGGCCCTGCTCAACGTGCTCGGCGTGAACATCGCCCCGTTCATCGCCTCGGCAGGCGTGGTCGGGCTGGCCATCGGCTTCGGTGCCCAGAACCTGGTCCGTGACTTCGTCACCGGCGTGTTCATGCTCCTCGAAGACCAGTACGGCGTCGGCGACACCGTCGACCTCGGCGAAGCCGTCGGCGAGGTCGAAAGCGTCGGCCTGCGCGTCACCACGGTGCGCGACATCGACGGCACCCTCTGGTACGTCCGCAACGGGGAGATCGCCCGCGTCGGCAACATGAGCCAGGACTACGCCGTCGCCCGCATCGAGATGCCCGTCGCGCTGACCGCCGACGTCGCCCTGGCCGAGAAGGTGGCCGTCGACGCCGCCGAGGAGGCCCTTGGAGATCCCGCGCTGGCCGCCAAGGTGCTCGGCAAGCCCGAGATGCTCGGGGTGCAGGAACTCTCGCCCGACCTGCTGACGCTGCGCATGACACTCAAGACCAAGCCCAACGCTCAGTGGTCGGTCCAGCGCACCCTGCGCCGCGAAATTCTGCGCGCCTACGACCAGAACGGCATCGAACTGCCGGCCCGGGGCCGGGCCTACGCGATGGCCGACGAATAGACCCGACGCTCGCTAGTGTCAGCGCGGTGAGCATCAGCCCCGATGAACACCCGCGGCTCAACGCCTCCGAGCGCAGCACCTATCGTGCGCTGATCGATCAGCTCGAGCCCAACGACCTCGTCGTCCCCGGGCAGCGCGTCACCGATCACCTCAAGGATCACGAGGTCGACTTCGTCGTCGCGATCGAAGGTGCCGGCATCGTCTGCGTCGAGGTCAAAGGCGGGGAGGTCTGGCACGACGGCGCGGGCTGGCGTCAGATCCGCGGCGGCCGCGAGTACGCCATCGAACCGGTCCGGCAGGCCCGCGAAGCCTGCTACGCGCTGCGGGACTTCGTCGAGAAGGACCCTCGCTGGACGCAGGGCCGGCTGCGCTGGGACCACGTCGTCGTCCTGCCCAACACCGAACTACCCGACGACTTCGGGCTGCCCGACTGTCCGCGGTGGAAGGTGATCGACCGCAGCGATCTGCCCCAGCTCGTCGCCCGGCTGCGTGAGGTGCTGGTCCGCCAGGAACTCGACCGGCCGCTGCTCACCAAGGAGGGCCTCGACCAACTCGGCGCCGCATTGTCCGGCCGGGGGCTGCCGCAGCGTGACGTCGTGGCCCGCGCCCTGGCCAACGAGGACGCCGCCGACGCGCTGACCGAACACCAGGCGGTCATCCTCGACGCCATCCGGCTACTCCACCGCGTCGAGGTGCGCGGCGGCGCCGGCAGCGGCAAGACGTTCCTGGCCATGGAGCAGGCGCGCCGGCTCGCCCAGCGAGGGCAGCGCGTGGCGCTGGTCTGCTACTCCCACGGTCTGGCCTCCTACCTCGAGCGCATCGCCGCGACGTGGCCGCGCCGCCAGCAGCCGGCCTATGTCGGCGAGTTCCACGCGCTCGGGGTGCAGTGGGGCGCCCCGGAAGGTCCCGACGAGGCCGTGCGCAACGACGAGACGGTCCGGTTCTGGGAACACGACCTGCCACTCCAGATGGCTGATCTGGCAGCGCAACTCGAGCCTGGACAACGTTTCGACTCGATCGTCGTCGACGAGGCTCAGGACTTCGCCGACGCCTGGTGGGATCCGCTGCTCGCCGCGTTGCATGATCCGGTCGACGGCGGTCTGTACGTTTTCAGTGACGAAGGTCAGCGGGTGTTCAACCGGGTCGGGTCACCGCCGGTGCCCCTGGTGCCGTTGATCCTCGACCACAATCTGCGCAACACCCGGCAGATTGCCAACGCGTTCCAACCGCTCGTCGACCACCCGATGCGGTTCCTGGGCGGGGAGGGGCCCGCGGTCACGTTCGTCGCCTGCGACCGCGCTGAGGCGATGGACGCCGGCGACGACCAGATCGATCTGCTACTCGAACAGGGTTGGCGCGCAGAGGATCTCGCGTTGTTGACGACGGGCAGCCGGCATCCTGAGCAGGCCGAGCGGCAGAAGAACGGGCACACGGCCTACTGGGATTCGTTCTGGGATACCGATCAGGTGTTCTACGGGCACGTCTTGGGCTTCAAGGGTCTCGAGCGGCGCTGCGTGGTGCTCGTGGTCAACGAGGAGGGAAAGTTCGAACGCTCCCGTGAACGGCTCTACGTCGGATTGTCCCGCGCGCGTGACCAACTGGTCGTCTGCGGG
This sequence comes from Mycobacterium sp. 852013-51886_SCH5428379, assembly GCF_001665575.1. Classification (GTDB taxonomy): domain Bacteria; phylum Actinomycetota; class Actinomycetes; order Mycobacteriales; family Mycobacteriaceae; genus Mycobacterium. The sequence goes on from NZ_LZSU01000042.1 coordinate 58,904, forward strand.
GATCCGGCGTTCATCCGGGAGGTGGGCGGGCCGGACCTCGCGCGGCGGCTCAACGTGCCTTAGCGGTAAGTGGTACCTGTTTGGGTGACCGACGTGTAGGTCCGGGTGTCGTCGTGGGTAACGGGCGTCAGAGCTCGAGTGTGTATATTGTGTGGATGGCCCGGCTCAATGTGTACGTCCCCGACGACTTGGCAGAACGCGCCAGAACGCGGGGACTGAACATCTCGGCGCTGACTCAAGCCGCGATCCGCGCCGAATTGGAGGGTTCGGCAACCGACGCGTGGCTCGAGCGCCTGAGAGTGAGAAATACCGAAGCGCGGCATGTCGACGTGTTGAAGGCCATCGACGCCGCCCGCGACGAACTCGGAGCATGAGCGACTCACCGGCGTTGCCGCGGGAGAAGGTGGTCATCGATGCGAGTGCGATGGTCGACCTTCTCGCCCGCACGGGTGACCGGTTCTGGGCGGTGCGACGGCGACTGGCGGGGACTGTGATGTACGCACCCGCCCACTTCGACGCTGAGGTGCTTTCAGCACTGGGGCGATTGCAGCGCGGCGGCGTGCTCAGCGTTGCGCATGTCGAGACAGCACTGGACGAACTCCGGGATGCGCCAGTGACTCGACACGATCTCTCGCCCCTGCTTGCCGGAGCGTGGGCGCGTCGCGACACGGTCCGCTTGGCCGATGCGTTCTACGTCGAACTGGCCGATAACGCAGGTCTGAGATTGGTGACCACGGACCAGCGGTTGGCCCGTGCTTGGCCTTCGGCCGACGTGATCCAGTGAATGGTGCACCGCGGGTGTCTGATCGTGCGTAATGCGCTACGCATCAATACGATTCGCGCCCGGCGGAAGGCGCAGATTCGTTTCATCAGTTTCCGACTGCGGTAAGACGATGGGCAAGTGAGATCCGGCGCACGGCTTATCCGTTGATCGAGAGTGAGAAGAGGTCCGGCCAGCCCTCGGTGACCCAAACTCCGGCCGGACCGGAGTACAGCAGCGCAGTGATGGCTGCTGATGCGCCGCAGACCAGGGGTGGCCTCACCGACGATGGTGCGCGCGCGGCTGACCAACGGTTCAGGACCGTATCGGATCGTCACGCCACCATCCCTGCCGAGTAGCTGCATTTGCTTTCTGGCTGCCGGCAAACCCGTGGTCGGCTGACACGACGCGAATGGTTGTCGGTGGCCACCGCTAACTTGGCGACCGAGGGGGAGGGAAGTGGTGGGGAAATGAGTAAAAGCTCGTCCGGGGGGTCCGTCGGCTTCGCGATATTCGTGCTCCTGGCTCTACTGGCGCAGATCCCGAAACCGGTGTGGATCGCGCTGGGCATCGCCGTCGGCGTGGCCGCGGTCTGCTGGTTCGTGTACGCCTGCGTCGAGGCCTGGGACCAGCACCTGCTCGCGAAAGAGGAACAGGCTCGCATCGAGCATGCCGAAGCGGTCGCCGCCGCCAAGCGGGAACGCGAGGAGAAAGCCCGACGACTCAAGCAGCACCGCCTCGACACTCTCGGCAAAGACAACGCCGCACGCCTGGAATCCGCGCTGAGCGCGGTGCGGCGGATCGCCGCGACCGAAGCCGCCCGTGACGGATGGCTGGGGGACGTCGACTTCACCGCCGACATACAGGCGATCACCGCCAACTTCGAGCAGGTCCACGCGCTGCGTGCGGTCACCGGCAAGCTGTCCGCGCTGTCCAAGCCGAGCGCCGACGACCGTCGCATTCTCGCCGAGGCCAAGGCGACCGCCGACACGCTCGAACGCGCCGCCGTAGGACGCGTCAACCTGATCAGCAAGTGCGCGAAAGAGGCGCAACTCATCGACGAGTCGCTGCGCGAGGAACGTGAGGACGCCCGGGTTGCGGAGAAGCGCGCCGAGTTGCACGGCAAGCTGAGCGCGATGCTCTACGGCATCGAGGCCACACCGGACAACACGCCGGAGAACTCGGCGGTGGACACCGTCATGGCGCGCGTCGCGGCGTATCGCGAGATCAAGCAGCAGATCCGGCTGGCCGGCGCGGACTGAGCGAGGCTCAACTGCCGAGCACGGTGACTCCCTCGCGCCAGGCCGCGAGGATGTCCTCGACGCGTGCGCGCACCCGGTCTCGAGCCTCGTCGCGATCCACTCCGGACATCAGGAGGTCGGCGTAGTCGGTGTCGACATGCCGGACCGAGGCCGCGACGGCGAGCCGGATGGTCTCGGGATCCAGCGCGCGGCCGGCGGCGGTGCGCGCGCCACGACCGCTGCCGCGCAGCGCCGCGTGATAGGCGATGGCGTCGGCGCGCGCGTCCGGACAGCCAGGGAACAATGCGCGGATTGCGTCGGCGAACTGGCCGCGGAACTCCTCGTCGACGCCGGCCCGCCGCGCGGAATCCCGTTGCCGGCGGGCCGCACGTGCGTCGGCATCCTCGAGGCACTGGCGGGCGGCCGACTCGATGGCTTTGGCTTCGGTGAGAATCCCGTGGCGCTCATAGCGATTGTGCTCGCTGTCCCAACGCTTCACGGCGGCGGAGAACCGGCTCGCCTTCGCGGTCCGGCGGGTCAGCGTGGCGTCGCCGGCGGGCAGGAAGACGAGGTGACCGAAGTCGGCGCACTCCAGACAGCGGATGCCGCGCCGTGTCTCGATGAGTAGGTCGTCGCTGACACCGCAGGAATCACAGGTGCACGCATCCACGGTCGACACCAGTGAGATAAAGCGCATACGAGGGATCCGCACCCTTGGCGCAGGCTGCTCGCTGCGGGCCCAGCGGGTCGCGAAACGGCGCTCGAAGTCAGTGTCGCCGTCGACGGTGAACCGATGGTCCCCGTAGTCGGTGTGCCACGGTTCGAGGCCCTGGCGCCGAGCCCATGACTCGAGCGCGTCCAGCGCTTCGCCGGCCTTGGTGAGGTCCACCGAAAGGCAGAGCGCGAGTCCGGTGACGCGATAGGACATCCAACGCTTCACGTTGCGATCGGCGAGCCACCCCAGGCCGACCAGGACGTCGAGGGATGTGACGAACTGCCGCTCGACCAGTGCGGCCTCGGCAAGGCTTGCAACGCGGGTTTCCAGACGGTCCATGACGCGTTCGAGGCTAGATCGGCGGTCCGACAAGTCGGGTGCAGTCGATGCGGCGCGGGTTTCATCGACCGGCCGGCACGGGTACTGGCAAACCCATGGAGCGGTTGAGTGGCCTTGACGCGGGACTTCTGTACAGCGAATCTCCCGCGGTGCCGCTGCATGTCTGCTCGATCACCGAGATGGACACCTCGACCGTGCCGGGCGGCTACACCTTCGAGCGCTTCCGCGACGGCCTCGCTGCGCGGATGGTCGCCCTGCCCGAGCTCCGCGCCAAGCTCGCCGACAGCCAGCTCAACCTCGACCATCCGGTGTGGGTGGAGGACGAGGACCTCGACGTCACCCGGCACGTGCACCGCATCGCGCTCCCCGCTCCCGGCGGTCGCCAGGAGCTGACCGATATCTGCGCGCACATCGCCTCCAACCCCCTCGATCGCAGCAAGCCGCTGTGGGAGATGTGGGTGATCGAGGGCCTCGACGGCGCCGCCGCGGAGGACGGCGGCCGGCTCGCCCTGATGCTCAAGGTGCACCACGCCGCCGTCGACGGCGTGTCCGCAGCCAACGTCCTCAACCAGCTCTGTGATACCGAGCCCGACGCACCGCTGCCCGAGCCCGTCGAAGGACCCGGCGGCGGCTCACCGCTCGCGATCGCCGCCGACGGCCTGTTCCGATTCGCCATGCGCCCCTTGCAGCTCACCCGCGTCATCCCGGTGACGACAGCGATGGTCGTCGAGACCGTCAAGCGCGCGGCCAGCGGCACCGCCATGGCCGCTCCGTTCTCCGCGCCCACCACCCGCTTCAACGCCGAACTCACCTCCGAACGCACCATCGCCCTGGTCCAGCTGGACCTCAACGACGTCAAGAAGGTGAAGAACCGCTTCGACGTCAAGGTCAACGACGTGGTCATGGCGCTGTGCGCGGGTGCGCTGCGCGACTTCCTCTCCGATCGCGACGAGCTGCCCGACCGGCCGCTGATCGCCGTCGTCCCGTCGTCGGTGCACGGGCAGACCGACCGCGCCGGCCGTAACCAGCTGTCCGGCATGTTCTGCAACCTGCACACCGACATCGGCGATCCGGTGGAGCGGCTCAAGGCGATCGCGTCGTCGAACGTCAACGCCAAAGAGCACAGCGGCTCCCTGGGCCCGACTCTGCTGGTCGACCTCGCGCAGAGCATCTCGCGCGGCATGTTCTCCGGGCTGATCGGTCTGCTGTCGCGTACCCCGCTGCCTCAGACCGCGATCCACAACGTGGTCATCTCCAACGTCCCCGGCCCACCGACCACGCTGTACACCGGCGGCGCCGAGGTCAAAGGTCTCTATCCGCTCGGCCCGATCTTCCACGGATCCGGCCTGAACATCACCGTGATGTCCCAGGGCGATCGGCTCAACGTCGGCATCATCTCGTGCCCCAAGCTGGTCGACGACCTCGCCGACCTCGCCGACCGCTTCGAAGACGAGCTCGACGAACTGCTCAATCGCTCCTGAGCGGCGGCCCCAACTCGGCGGCGATCTGCTCGACCAGCCGCTCCACCTCGGCCAGCTGCTTCACCCGTTCCGGCACCCACGCCAGCGCGATCTCGATCAGCGGCCAGGTGCTCTCGTCGATGGGTATCAGCGTGAACTCCGGCGGCGAGAACATCCGCCCGATGAACGACTCGGGCGCATAAGTCACCACTGCCACCAGATGCCGGTTGAACACCTGCGTGACCATCTCCAGCTCGCCGCCCCGCTGGTTGGTGGTCCGCACGATCTGCGTGACGCCGCGCGCGTTGAGCTGCCGGGTCAGACCCGCCAGCACCATCGGGTTCGGTCGTGCGAAATCGATGGCCACCTCGCGGCCGCGTAACTCCTCGATCGACACCAGGTCTCGCTGCGCCAGCGGGTCGTCGGCCCGCACCGCGATCGCCCCCCCGGTAGCGGGCGATCACCCGGCGGTGCAGCCGCTTGTCCGAGGCCGGCAGATGGATCAGGCCCAGGTCGATCTTGCCCGCCACCAACTTCGCCGTGACCTCCGCCGCCGAGCCCGGCACCGTGTAGTCGACCGGAATGGGCAGCCGTGCCACGGTGTCCTCGAGCCGGGCCAGGAGATCCGACGGCGCGTACGCGGTCGCACCGAGGCGAATCGCGCTGACCTCCTTGGTGATTCGGCTCGCGGTCGTCTTGAACTCCTCGACCTGCCGCAGAATGTCGCGCGCGGGCCCGATCAGTTCGCTGCCCAGTTCGGTCAACCGCACCTCGTGGTAGCCCCGCTCGAACAGCGGCCCGCCCAGCTCTTTCTCCAGCAGCTTGATCTGCTTGCTCAGCGGCGGCGGGGTGATCATCAACCGGTCCGCGGCGCGTTTGAAGTGCAGTTCGTCGGCGACCGCGACGAAGTACTTCAGCCGGGTGAAGTCGATCTCCATTACCCGCATCGTAGAAGAGCCACCGCAGCGGTCCCCTCAGGATGGCGGCGTCACCGTCTCCAACACGCCGCGCTCCATCAAGTCGGCCACCTCGGCGGCGCCCAGCCCGAGCAACTCTGCGGCCACCTCGGCGGTCTGCTCACCGAGCAGCGGCGCCTGACCCAGTGGGGGATCCGGCACGTGGTCGGAGTGGAACACCACGTTCTCGAGCGTGAACGGCGTGGCCGCGTACGGGTGCAGTTCGTCGCGGAAGTCCCGGCGGGCCACGAAGTACTCCCACTGCGGCACCTCGGCCGGATGCAGCACCGCCCCGGCGGGCACCCCGGCGGCCTGCAGCGTCGTCATCGCCTCGGCGGCGGTGCGCGTCGACAGCCACTCGCGCACCGCGTCGTCGACCCGGTTGCGAGCCCGGGCGCGGTCGGCGCGGGTCACGAGTTTGGCGGCCAGGTCCGGTCGCTGCAGCACCTCGCACAGGGCACGCCAGTCCGCGTCGTCGCGCACCGTCACCGCCACCCACTGATCGTCGCCGGCCGCGGGCAGCACCGCCCACGGGGCGTCGTGCTCGGGCTCGGGTCGCGCCAGCGCCGTGGCGGCGATCTGCGGCGCCAGGTGGCTCAGCATGACCTCGGACTGCGCGACGGCTGCGGCGCCGCCCGCGTTCGTGCGCTCGCGGCGCAGCAGTAGCGCCAGGGCGGCCAGCGTGCCGATGCGGGCCGACACGTGGTCGGGGTAGACGGTGATGGTGTCGCAGAAGCTGCCCGGCTCCTCTGGATACACCCACTGGTTGGTGAATCCGGCCTTGGCCCGCACCAGCGGCCCGTAGCCCAGGCTCCTGGCCCACGGCCCGGTCGGTCCGAACGCGGAGCTCTCGACCACCACGATGCCGGGGTTGATCGCCCGCAGTGACTCGAAGTCCATGCCGAGCGCCTGTGCCACACCGGGTTTGAAGTTGGACAGCACCACGTCGGCCTGTTCGGCCAGCCGGTAGGCCAGCGTGCGGCCCTCATCGGAGCGCAGGTCGATGCCGATGGAGCGCTTGTTGCGGTGACCGGCCGCGTAGGCCTGCGTCATCTTCGTCAGGCTGGTCCGCATCCCGTCGGGATACGCCGAGTTCTCGATCTTGACGACGTCGGCGGCGCCCAGGTCGGCGAACAGCCGTCCGGTGTCGGCGCCGACCACGATGACGCCGAGGTCGAGCACCCGGATGCCTTCCAGCGGCAGACCCTCGTCGCGGCGGGGGCGGGCGGCCAGGACCGGTGCTCCCGCGGGCCGGGCCTGTCGCGACGCCGGGGTGTCGAGTGCGCTGGCGCGGTGCCCGTCGACCTCGATGACGCCGACCGGCACCGGCGCCGTCAACCCGTCGGTCAACTCGACATCACGGAAAAACCCACGCGCCGTGCACTGTTCGGAGTCGATCGCCTCCTCGAGCGTGAGCACCGCGGCGGTGGGCACGCCGTGGCGTTGCCCTTCCCGTTCGAGTTCTGCCCGAGTCTTGTCCGCGGTGAACCGTTCGATCGCGGGCAGCAGGTCGGGGCTGCGGAACCGTTCACCCATCCGGTCGAACTTGGGGTCGGCGAACTCCTCGGGCCGGCCCATCCACTCGAACATGCCGCGCCACTGCCGCTTGGCCAGGATGCAGATCCGGATGTAGCCGTCCTTGCACCGCAGGATCGGGTAGCGCTGCCGTTCGGAGTTCCAGTCGCGGCGCTGCTCGGTGATCGGCACACCCGCGGCGGCCGACCCGAGGGTGCCGAACGGCGGATCCAGCGCCTGCATCGCTCCTTCGAGCACCGAGAAGTCGATGAGATCGCCTTCGCCGGTGCGTAGCCGGTCGAGGAACACGCTCAGCGTCGCGACCGCGGCCTGCGCGGCGGCGGCGTGATACGGCAACTCACCCGGCGGCACCAGCGGCACGCGGCCGGGGATGCCGGAGCGGGCCAGCTCGCTGCTCAGCGCGAGCAGCACCGGCGTGGTGGCCTGCCACTCGCGAAACTCGTTGTCCCGTCCGAAATCACTGACCGACAGGATCACCAGTCCGGGATGCTCCGTCCGCAGACCGCGGACGTCGAGCGTCGCCTCGGCCGCCGATCCGGGGCGGGTGGATTCGATGAGGATGTCCGCGCCGGCCACCAGCTCGGCCCACCGGGTGGCGTCGTCGACGGTCTCCGCTGTGATGCCGTGCCGGTTGATCATCGTGTCGAGCGTGGCGGCGTCATCGACGGTGACGCCGCGCAACTCGACGGCAGCGACGTCGGCGCCCAGGTCGGTCAGCAACCGGCCGACCGCCGTCATCGGACCGGAGGACAGGTCGAGGATGCGTACCCCGGACAGGGGCGGGTCGTAGTCGGACATCAGCTCTTTCGGGCCTGCCGGAACGGGATCTCGCGGTCGACGTCGTTCTCGCGGGGCAGTCCGAGCACCCGCTCGCCGATGATGTTGCGCTGGATCTGGTCGGTGCCGCCGCCGATCGAGGTGAAGAACGCGTTGAACGTCAGGAAGTTGACGTCGTCGGCGACCGGGTTGTCGCTGCCGGCCAGCAGCGCCTCGGCGCCGATCAGCTCGGTCTTCAGCGCCGCCTCCGAGTGCAGGATGCGCGACATCGCCAGCTTGCCGATCGACATGATCGAGCTCGATGTGCCCAGGTCGGCCGACGCCTTGGCGCGGGCGTTGTTGAGCCGGTTGAGTTCTCGCCGCGACAACACGGTCGCCAGTTCGTGGCGCACCGACGCGTCGTCGAGGCGGCCGTGCTCGCGGGCCAGCTCGACCAGGCTGTCGGCTTTGCTGCGGTTACGCGACGAGCGACCGCTGTCACCCATGATCGACCGTTCGTAGGCCAGCGCGGTCTGCAGCACCTTCCAGCCGTTGCCGAGACCGCCGACGAGATATTCGTCGGGCACCGAGGCGTCGCTGATGAACACCTCGTTGAAATGCGATTCGCCGGTGATCTGCACCAGCGGCCGGATCTCGATGCCGGGCTGGCGCATCGGGATGATGAAGAAGCTCAGGCCCTTGTGCTTGGGCACGTCCCAATCGGTGCGGGCGATCAGCAGTGCGTATTCGGCGTGCTGGGCTCCCGAGGTCCACACCTTCTGGCCGTTGACGATCCATCGGTCACCGTCTTTGACCGCGGTGGTCCGAACGGCGGCCAGATCCGAACCCGCGCCCGGTTCGCTGTAGAGCAGGCAGGTGCGGGACTGCTCGGTGAGGAAGCCGCGCAGCAGATCGCGTTTGATCGTCTCGGTGCCGAAGCGCAGCAGGGTGTTGGCGGGGATGCTGTACCGATCCTGATCGGCGCCAGGGGCTTTCACGGCGCGGAACTCGCGGAAGACCACGGCGGCGAGGTCGGCGGGGTAGCCGCGGCCGAACCATTCGGTGGGGTAGGTGGGGACGGCGTAGCCGGCGTCGAGCACCTTCTCCATCCAGGCGATGCGTTCGGGGGAGCTGACCCACGGATCGGCGGACGGTTCCAGACCCGTCCAGTTCGCGGCGAGCCAGTCGCGGACCTCGGTGCGCAGTTCGTCAGCGCTGGGCAGAGTGGTATCGGCCATGTCAGGCACCCTTCGAGGTGAGGTAGCGCTCGCGGAACAGTCGTGGTGCGCCGAACAACTGGAGTCCGGTGCGGGCGCGGCGGGCGTACATGTGCGCGGGGTGCTCCCAGGTGAAACCGATACCGCCGTGCATCTGGATGGCCTGCATGGTGATGGTCTGATAGGCCTCGGCACAGGCGAAGCCGGCGAGAGCGACGGCACCGGCGATGTTCTCGCCGTTCTCGGCGTGCTCCGCGGCGGCGTACTGGGCGGCCGACGTGGCCGACTCCAGCTCGATCAACAGGTCGGCGGCCATGTGCTTAAGCGCCTGGAAGCTGCCGATGGGCCGGCCGAACTGCACGCGGGTCTTGAGGTAGTCGACGGTCTTGTCGAACATCCGGCGCGAGCCGCCGACCTGCTCACCGGCCAGTGCGATCACCGCGAGGTCGAGTGCCTCCTGGACCGCGTCCCAGCCGCGGGTGCCGATGCGTGTCGCGGGGGTGTCCGCGAATGTGAAGGTCGACAGCCGGACGGTCGGATCGAAAACCGTTGCGGCGGTGCGGGTGAAGCCGTCGGCGTCGAGCGCGACCTCGTAGACGCCGATGCCGTCGTCAGTGCGGGCGACCACCAGCACCACGTCGGCGATCTGACCGAAGACGACGTAGTGGGCCTCGCCGGTGAGCCGGCCGTCGGCGTCGGCGCGCACGTCGACGCCGTCCTCGGTCCAGGTCCCGGTCTTACCGGTGAGCGCGACGGTGCCGATGGCGGTGCCGTCGGCCAGACCGGGCAGCAGTCGCCGCTTGTACTCCGCGGTGCCCGCGGCCTGAAGCAGCGCGACGGTCAGCACCGCGCTGGACACGAACGGGGACGGCAGCAGTGCGGCGCCGGTCTCCTCAGCGACCGCCTCGAGCTCGAGGGCGCCGAAGCCGACACCGCCGAACTCGTCGGCGACCAGCATCCCGGCGACGCCCTGCTCGGCGAGCTGCTGCCAGAGCCGCCGGTCGAAACCCTCGTCGGTCTCCATCACCCGGCGCACCTGCTCCTCGGTGCACGCGTCGTCGAGCAGTTCGCGCACCGCCGTCCTGAGCTGCGTGCGTTCTGCACTGCTGATCGTCATGGCCCCATGGTTCGGGACGGTCGACGATCTGTACATCACGGATGTCGACATTGACGCGTTTCCGATCGGCACATCCTGCTGGTTGACTTTGCATCCAGAGCGCCCATGACTCGCATCTGGCGATCTGAGTGCAAAGTCAATCGTTACCGGTGGCGCTCCCGGGAATGTGATCCACGTCGCAGGAGTTGCCACTGCCATGGCGAAGATGAGCACCGAAGAACGCGAGCAGTTCCTGGCGGACCTCCATGTCGGCGTGATCGCGGTCGAACGCCCGGACCGGGCGCCGCTGGCCGTGCCGATCTGGTACGGCTACGAACCCGGCGGCGACGTCGTCCTCTGGACGGACGAAGGCTCGCTGAAGCACCGCCTGATCCGCGACGCCGGGCGCTTCACCATCGCCGCCCAGGACGAGCAGCCGCCCTACAAATACGTCACCGCCGAAGGCGACGTCACCGGCATCGGCCCCGCCGTCGACGCCGACGCTCGCGCGATCGCCGTCCGCTATCTCGGCGCCGAGGCCGGCAACCAGTTCGCCGACGAGAACCTCGGACCCACGTCCATCGTCATCCGGATGCGACCGACACGCTGGACAAGTCTGGATTATTCGAAGGACTAGCTCACACCTCGGCAATAATGCCGCGGTGGCATCGACCAGCAACCAGACGTCGTCTCTGGTACGGCGCGTACTCGACGACGCGCGCCGCCGGCCCGCGAACCTGCGCCCCACCGCGCTGCCGGTGCCGCTGCGGACGCTCGCGGTCCTGACCTGGCTCGGCGCCGCGGTCATGCTGGCGTTCGGTTTCATCCCCGGCGTCTTCGACGCCGAGGAGTACTCGCTGTTCGGCGGCGAACTCGCCTTCCGCTACACCGCGATCTGGCCGCTGCTCTGCGGGATCGCCGTGGGCTCCGGGATCGCCGCAGTGGGCTACCTCTACTCGACCACCAGCGAGAGTGCGCCGCAGCATCACTCGCTGCTGGCTTGGTGCGCCGGTATCGCCACGCCGCTCATCCCCGTCCTCATCCTCGCGATCGACCGCACCTGGCAGACGATTCCGGCCGCTGCCGCATGGTTGGCCGCCGCCGCACTCGTCGTCACCGTCCTGCACATCCGGCGTCGACCGCCCCACCCGTGGCTCGGCGTCGTCCTCGTCTGCCTCGTCGCCGCGCCGTGGATCCCCAGCATCGTCGCCAACATCCGGTTCGGACGCGCACTGCACACCACCGAACCCGTCGACCCCTACGAACTGGTCGCCCACCTCATGGCCAACCTGGGCACGACGACCTACGTGCCCGGCATCGCGCTCGCCTTCATCGCCGCCATGGCCACCGGTGGTGTCGCGCTCGCCGCGCACTCACGAGCCGCTGTGGCACACAACGTCGCCCGGCGCGGCTGGGGAGTGGCGGCGATCGTGTGCGTGGTTGCCGTGGCGGTGATCGCGCTCGAGGTGTCCGGACTCTGGGGCGTGTCTTCCGGCTACCTCGAGGGGTACTGGTCCCTCGGCGAGATCGGCTCGTGGCCGCACGCCGTAATCACCGCAGCCGCCATCGTCGTGGTGACGCAGCGTTCGTTCCGGACGCCGCTGCGGCCACGCGGTGACGTCGCCACCACGCTGGCCGTCGGTGTCAGCGCGTTGGCCGTCCAGATCCTCGTCGCCGTCGTCGTGATCGCCAACCTCGTCTCCCAGGCGATCACCGGGTTCACGCCCTCCACCATCACCCCGCCCGCCGGGCTCGAGTTGCTGATCATGTGGGTGGCGCTGCTGGCGGTGGTCCCCGTGGCGGTGCTGCCGCGCTTCCGCGGCTCGGTCGGGCGATCGGTCGCCGTCATCGCCCTGCTCTATCTGGTGCCGGTCTATGTCGGCGTCACCGCGCTGCAGCTCGATCTCGACGTCGCCTTCAAGTTCTGGGCGAAGGCCTCGCAAGTCGCCATCTGCCTGACGGTGATCGCCTGCATCGCAATGGTTCTCGGGATACTCGGTAAGCAGAAGGCCGTTCCCGCGGAGATGGCGACCCGGCTGGCGCTCATCCCGCTGCTCGTCATCAGCGGTACCTCGTGGCTGCCGTCGGTGCTCGCCACGCCGCTCACGCCGATCATCGCCGTGACGGCCGCCCTGTACGCCCTGCTGTGGACAATGCCCACCGCCGCGGACAATCCGAACACCCACAGCGGCGTCGTTCTCACCGTGTCGGCGCAACTGTTGCTCGTCGCCGCGGCGGCCGCCATCGTGAACGTCTATCCCGATGTGTCGGCGGACGATCCGACGCTGGCGCTGCTGTTCTTCGGCGTCCCGCTGAGCGCGCTGCTGTGTGCGAACGTGCGGGCTCAACGCCTGCCCGACGAGTCCAACCAGTTCTGAACCAGGTCGCCGTCGTCCGCGTCGATCGACCGCAGCACCGTCAGCGTCGGGTGCCCGGCGATGAGAAGCGCGGTGTCCGTGCCCTCCTCGGGTTCGTCGGACACCTCGACCTCGGACAGGTGCAGGCCGCCGTCACCGACCTCGTCGACGCGGGCCTGTACCTCCCCGCCCCGTGCCAGCCGCGCATGGCGCAGCGGTTTGAGTTCCGATTCAGGACAGTCGGGCACATTGAGCGAGAGCGCGGTGCCCTCGGGCGCGTCGGCCAGCAGCTCGAGCACCGGCCCCACCAGGTTGGCCGCGGTGTCCCAGTGCCGTTCACCGGTCGGATGCAGCGGGACGTCGAGCGAGACCGCCAGTCCTTTGACGTCGTTGATCTTCGCGGTGAGCGCCGCGCCGACCGTACCCGAGTGCAGGATCGCGCGTCCGACGTTACCGCCGTGGTTGATTCCCGACAGCACGACATCCGGTGGCTCCTCGAACCAGCCGTTGAGCGCGGCGTGCACGATGTGTCCGGGTTGCGCGCGCACGGCCCACACCTCGATACCGTTCAGGCCGGGCAGCTCCCGCCGTTCGACGACGGTGCGGCCGTCCTCGCGGACCGCGGTCAAGGCGGCACTCGCGCCGCTGGCCTGTTCGGCCGGGGCGGCCACGATCACCTCGAGGCCCGCGGCCTTCGCGGCCGAAGCCAGCGCAAAAAGGCCGGGGGAGTCGATCCCGTCGTCGTTGGTCACCAGTGCGCGGCGCACGCGCTACCTCCCCGAGTCTCGTTGTCTCGCATCACTTCTGTCCGTTCACTTCCAGGGCCGCAGCTCGACCCGTTCGGCGAGTGTCTGCACGGCGCGCGCACCGCCGGTGCCCAATCCGTGCCGCACGACGTTGAGCGCGCCGCAGGCCGCCCCGATCTGCAGGGCCCGGCGCAACGACTCGCCCTGCGCCAGAGCGGAAACGATGCCCGCGGTCATCGAATCTCCTGCGCCCGCGGAGTCGGCCGGCTCCAGGCTCGGCATTGCGATCTCGACGATGTCCCCGCCGCGCGTCGAGTTGTCGGGGTCCTGCTCGTCGAGCAGGGCGAGTGCCGGTGCGGCGCCCGAGCGGGAGACGACGACGGTGCCTGCCCCGTCTTTGCGCATAGCGCGCATGCCCTCGACGAGATCCTTGGCGTCCTCGGACTTCGCACGCCCGTCGGCGAGCAGTTCCTCGTGGCTGACCTTGATGAGGCTGGGCTTGCCGGCGAGCACCGCCTCGAGCCGCTCGCCCGACAGGTCGGCGGCGACCTGACATCCGTTGGCGCCGAGATCGGTGGACAGGCGGCGATATAGGTCGGGGGAGATGACGTCGTCCTCCTGCGGACCCGACAGCAGCACTCGGCCGTGCGTCAGCCCCTCGGTGAGGGTGAGTTCGTACAGCGAATCGGTCTCGTGGCGGTCCAGCGGATGGCCCGCGGTTTCGGCGATGACGTCGCGGCCGCCGGAGCGCCGGTCGTGGACATAGGAGCCGTTACGCGAGGTGACCGGAACGGTCCGCACGGTGATGCCCTTGCCGGACAGCATGGGGCCGATGACGTCGCCCGTCTCACCGCCGAGCGCACAGCACAGCACGACGGGCACGCCGAGCGAGGACACCATGCGGGACTGCCAGACGCCTTGTCCGCCGGCGTGGACGTGGATGTCGGCTTCGCCGGAGAGATCCTCGATGGTCACCGTCAGGACGGGCAGCGGGGCGAAGATGACGACGGCGTTCCCACGGTCAGCGGATTCGGACTCGGAGGACTGCTCGTCGCTGGTGGCGCCCCTCGATGGGCTCGCTTTCTTCGTCATGGGTCACCTGTACCCACTTCGGGCATGTCGGCACAGACGCGCTCAGCGGTCGCGGCGGAACCGCGGCTTCGGCTTCTCGTCCGTCGGCTTGGCGGGCGGCTCGTCCCGCGGGCCCAGTCCGGTGATCCGCCCGACCGTGCCCACCCCGGGCAGATTGCCCACGGCGCGGTACATCGCGTCGCCCTGCGCGATGAGGGCCTGCAGTTGCGGCAGGACGCGGTCCATCGCCTGCAGCGTCGGGTCCGCGAGTGCGATGTACCTCTCGAACCGGTCCAGGGTGGTGTTGAGGCGTTCGGTCGCCTTCGCCAGGTTCTCGATCAGCTCGGGCAGCTGACCGACGAGCTGAGCCGAGGCCGTCGGCATCCGGAGCGCGCCGGCGGCGACATCCTGCGCGGCCTGGAGCGCACCTTGCGCGGCGGCCCGGATGTCGCCGGGCGTCGGGTTCTTCGATTCAGCCATGACCCAACTGTGCAGCACGCGGTGCGCGATATGGCTGCTTTCGGGGCGCGCCGCGCGCGAAGTTGCGTAACGGGGTCAGCCGAGTTCCGCCAGCTGAGCCACCGCGGGCGCCATACCGTCGATCCACGACGACGGCGACCCGCCTGGCGTCGTGATGATCACCGTGTGCACCCCGAGCTTCGCGTAATCGGCCATCTGTCGGACGAAGTCGTCGCGAGTGTCCGGTTCCGGCTTCGGATTCTCCGCGAGGATCGTCACCTCGATTTCCGCGAAGTCCCGATCGACGTCGTCGCAGTGTCGCCGCAGCACGTCGATCTTGTGCCGGACATCGTCGGGCGATGACGCGAACAGATTGCACGCATCGCCGTACGCCGCGACCAGCCGCAGGGTCTTGCGTTCACCGCTGCCGCCGATCAGCACCTTCGGCTTGTTGATCGGCTGCGGATTACACAGCGTCTCGGCCAACTCGTAATGCTTGCCGTGGAACGGACCGTTGTTCTGCGGATCCCACATCTGTGCGCAGATCTGCAGTGTCTCCTCGAGGCGCTCGAAGCGTTCGGCCAGCGGCGGGTACGGGACCCCGAGCCCGAGATGCTCCCGCTCGAACCACGCCGCCCCGATGCCGAGCACGGCCCGGCCGCCGGAGAGCACGTCCACGGTCGTGACCGTCTTGGCGAGCAGTCCCGGATGCCGGTACGTCACGCCGGTGACCAGCAGCCCGAGCCGGATCTGCGTGGTGTGGGCGGCCAGGAAGGCCAGCGACGTGTAGCCCTCGAGCATGTTGGCCTCGGCCGGCAGGCCGGTGGGTTCGATCTGGAAGAAGTGGTCCATGAACGACAGCCAGGTCGCTCCGGACGCCTCGGCGGCGTCGCCGACCCGGGCGAGTTCACCGGCGATGGCGCTCGTCCCGCCGTCGATGTCGAAGATGGGCACGTGAAATCCAAGGTCCATGCTTCGCGACAACCGGTGTGACCCGCGCCGCATTCCCGCTCAGGAGAACTCGTGCGGAAATTCCTCGTCGCGGCCCTGAAAGGACAAGATGGCCGGGTTGAGCACCCTGCCGTCCCGAATCTCGATGGCGCGCTTGATGGTCGGTGTCTGGTCCCACGCCGTCGGCCCGGCCATCACGGTCTGCAGATGGGGGAGCAGCGCCTCGCTGATCTCCCAGGTCGCCGAATTCCACAGGTACGACGGGCTGTGGTCGACGGCGTAGTAGAGCAGGCCGTCACCGACGGTGCGCGACGGATCGGCGAACGACGTCGGCTCGGCCCAGCTGAATCCCATCCCCGCATCGCAGGACACGTCGATCAGCAGGCTGCCCCGCCGGAACGCCGGCAGGTCCTCGATCGACAGGAAGATCAGCGGCGCCGTCGGATCCTGCAGCACGCAGTTGACGACGATGTCGTGTTCGGCGAGGAACCCGGCGACCGGGACGATGCCGTCCTCCGGGGTGTCGGCCCAGATGCCGTCCACCTGGTCCTGATCATTGGAGCCCTGACCCATCTGCACGATCTGTGTCCCGGGAATGGGCGAACCCACTGCGGCCACATCACGGCTGGTCAAGACCTGCACGTCGTCGACGCCGTGGGCCTGCAGCGCGGTGACCGCACCGCGTGCGGTGGCGCCGAAACCGATGACGGCCGCGCTCATCCGGGGTCCGTAGGTGCCGGTGATCCCGGCCAGCTGGAAGGCGTGAAGCACCGAGCAGTAGCCGGCGAGCTCGTTGTTCTTGTGGAAGACGTGCAGGCCGAAGCTGCCGTCCTCCTTCCAGTGGTTCATCGCCTCGAACGCGATCAGCGTCAACTCGCGGTCGATCGCGACCTGGGTGAGCTCGGTGTCCTGCACGCAGTGCGGCCACCCCCACACGATCTGCCCGGACCGCATCTCGGCGAGGTCCTCGGCCTGCACTTTGGGCAGCACGATGACGTCGCAGTCGGCGATCAGCTCGGCGCGGGTACGGACACCGCCGACGAACTCGGCCAACCCGTCGTCGGTGGCGCCGAAGTCGGCGCCGTAGCCGCTCTCGAAGAACAGCCGCCCGCGGATCTCGGGGTCGATTTTGCTCAGATGCGCCGGATGGATGGGCAGCCGCTGTTCGTCGGGCTTGCGCGAGTGCGCCAGCACGCCCACCGAGAGCTCGGGGCCGGTCATAGCCGGCCGACCTGCCGCAGTCCCTCGACGGTGTCGGCGATGGTCACCGCCGGATCGCGTTGCTTGATGCCCAGTTCACGTTCGGCCGGGCTGTCGTCCGAGGACGGCATCTGCGTGTAGTACTGCATGGCCGCAGAGTTGATCGGCGTCTCGAACGGGAGCTGATCGCCGATCACGTCGAACAGCCGGCCGAGGGTGCGCAGCGCGACGTCGGGCACGGGTAGGACGGCGAGCGTGCGGTCCGCGGCCTTGCCCATCATCGACGCCAGATCCCCGACCGGTACGCGCTGGCCGCCGGCCATGTAGCGGCGCGCGCCCTTGCCCGGCTCCAGCAGCGCGACGTGCAGATCGGCCAGGTCGCGCACGTCGATCACGATCCACGCGGCACCGCGGCCGGGGACGCCGCGCATCTTGATCGACGCCTCGACGCCTTCGGCCGCCTCCCCGAACTGGTCACCGGCCGGCGGCCCGAGCACCATTCCCGGATAGGTGATGTTGACCGGAGCGCCGCCGTCCTGCAGCCCGCGTGCGTACGCCTCGACGGCGGCCTTGGACCGGCCGTAGCCGTCCGAGCCGCCGACGACCGGCAGGTCGGCGTGCAGCACGTCCAGCCCCGGTTTGAACAACGCGGAGAAGCTCGAGACGTGGATGATCGGGTCGATGCCCGCCTTGGCCGCCCCGCCCAGCACCAGGCGCGCGCCCTCCAGATTCGTGCGCAGCATCTCGTCGGCCATCGCGGGATCGGTGGAAACCATTGCCGCGCAATGAATCACCGCATCGCAGCCGTCGAGAGCCTCGGCCGTCGACTCCGGATCGGCGATGTCACCGATGATGTGGTCGCTGATGTCGACGCCGATCTTGGCGGCACTGGTCTCTAGGCGCTCGACCTTGCGCACCAGCAACCGCGTCTGGTGGCCCGCATCCTGGACCGCTTTGGCCGTCCAGGCGCCGACGAACCCGGTGGCGCCTGTGATCAGAACTCTCATCGACATCCCTCGCTGTTCGCGCATACGGAACGGCCTCGGACACTACCGGGCCGCAATGGCACCACACTTATGCCCGATGCGGGGGAAGAATGAACGTGACGTCGGCGAATCGCGTCAGCTGACAGCGACGAACGGACTGATCGCGTCGCGCGCGAACTGGAAAACGTTGACGTTCGGGCTGCCGTCGGGATAGCTCACGGTGGCAAGCACATTGCCGCCCGCATCGACGAAGTTGCCATCCGCGCGGTCCTGATGGGTCGACGACGTCACCAGGATGATCCCCGAGGTGCCGGCCTCCTTGGCCAGCGGCACCGAGAACCTCGCGTTCTGGACGGTGCTGTTCGCCCGGTCTTCGACGATGATCCGGTGGGCCGGGAATCCGAGCATCACCAGCATGTTGCGCATCTGTCCCGCCTCGGTCTTTCCGTTGCGCGGGTTACCGCCGGTAACGATGATCGGTGACTGCGGAAAGAACTGCGCCACAGTCAGTCCCGTGAGTACCCGGCGGCGCAGAATGGTGCGCATGCTGCCGTCGGGTTCCAGGCCGTAGCCCAGGACGACGATCGCGGGCTTGGAGAAGTCCTTCGCCGCCACCGGGGCGGGCTGGGCGTGCGACACCGCCGGGGACACCCCGCCCAGAACGCCGGCGACCACGAGCGCGGCGGCGGCCAGAGCGGTTCTCCAACGGTGGCGCATGCGACCTCCACGGCAGACATTCGGTGGGGTGGGTGATGTCAACGGTGTCATCGTGTCCAGCGGTGCGGTTGTTACCGCGGGCCGGCGACTCGCTATTCCGCTCCGCCTGGAGGAGGGTGGGGGAGTGACGTCTGTCTCCGGCCTGGCTCCCCCACCACCGTTCGGCTGACCGTGTCGATCGACAAACGACTGCTCGACGCGGTCGACGGCCGGCGGGGGACCGACGCCGCCGACCGGCTCTGCGAGGCCTGCGTGCTGCTTTTCGACGTCGACGCCGCCGCGATCTCCATCGTGTTCGACGGCGCGAGCAGGGGCACGCTGGGATCGAGCGACGAACCCGCCCGCCGCTTCGACGAGGTGCAGTTCGTCGTGGGCGAGGGCCCCTGCCTGGAGACGGTGACCGCCCGAGTCCCGGTGTCGATCGCCGATCTCGCCGATCCCGCGGAAACCCGCTGGCCTGCCTACGGGCGGGCGATGCTGGCCTACGACATCCGCGGCATCCACGCGCTACCCGTCGTGGTGGCGGGTGAGTACGTCGGTGCACTCGACCTGTTCACGTATCTGCCCGGCACCCTCAGCAGTTCTCAGCTGACCGGCGCGGTCGCCGCCGCGGAACTGGCCGCGATGTCCCTCCTCGACCTGATGACCGACGATCTGCGCGCCGCTGTGGACGAACCCGGCAACAACGCCTGGACCGAGCTCAACGCGCTCAGCCGCGTCGAGGTAAGCCAGGCGACCGGCATGCTCGTCGCCCAGCTCGGAGTCGAACCGGCCGAGGCGCTGGTCCGGTTGCGGGCCCATGCGTACGCCACCGGCCGGACCGCCACCGACGTGGCGCGCGACATCCTGGACCGCCGGTTGACACTCGAAGCCGACTGACGTGCCGCACCACTGACTCTCATCCCGGATAGGAGGCACCATGACCGCTCGCGAGACCCAGGTCCTCAGCGCAGTCGCTTCGCTCGTCGACAGCCTGCTGGTCGATTTCGACGTGGTGGACCTACTGACCGATCTCACCAGCCGCTGTACCGACCTGCTCGACATCGCCGCCGCGGGCGTGCTGCTCGCCGACCCGCTCGACCAGCTGCGGCTGCTCGCCGCCACGTCGGAGGCCGCGCACGAACTCGAGCTGTTCCAGCTGCAGGCCGACGAGGGTCCGTGCGTCGACTGCTTCGCCAGCGGGGAATCAGTGTCGATCGCTGACATCGGCGCGGCTGCTGACCGCTGGCCCCGGTTCGCTCCCGCGGCCACCCGAGCCGGCTTCGCCTCGGTGCACGCCCTGCCGATGCGTGCGGCCGGGATCGCCCTCGGCGCGCTGGGTCTCTTCGGCGCCCAGCCCGGCGAACTCGGCGACAGTAATCGGCTGATCGGTCAGACCCTGGCCCACATCGCCAGCGTGGCGATTCTGCAGGAGCGTCCGCCGACCCCGGCGACGGTGCTGCCGCAACTGCGCACCGCGCTGACCCGGCGCACGGCCGTCGAACAGGCGAAAGGGTTCCTGCGCGGCACCCTCGGCATCTCCGTCGAGGAGGCGTTCGTCGTGTTGCGCACCTATGCCCAGAGCCGCGCCGACCACCTCAGCGACGTCGCGCGCCGGTTGATGACCGACCCCGAGGCCCGCCCGGCGATGGTGGCGGCGATGGCGGAGATCGCACGCCCGGGGTAGACCGTCAGGTCACCGGTGCCGGGCTTTGGCGCGCCGCACCGCCTCGTCGACCAACCGTTCGGCGATGTCGCGCAGCTTCATGTGCTCGCTCTGGCTCATCTGGACCATCCGGTCGAACGCCTCCTGCGACGTCGCCCCGGTGCGGCTGCGCAGGATGCCGACGGCCTGGTCGATCAGGGCGCGGCTGTCGAGGGCGCGGTGCAGCGTCTCGGTCCGGTTCTGTGCCTGCGCGAGCAGTCGCGCGTTGTACACCGACGCGGCGGCGGGACCTGCGAATTGCGCGCCCAGCTGCACCGCCCAGTCGCCGAAGGCGTCGCGCTCGTAGGCGTATGCGTTGATTGCGCCGATGACGTCGTCTCCGACCAGCAGTGGCAGCGACAGGGCCGAGTGCACGCCCATCCGTGCCACCCGGCCGCCGAAGTGTGGCCACCGGCGGTCGCTGCCCAGGGATCCGCTGACGACCGGCCGACCCGTCTCCATGCAGGTCAGGCATGGGCCCTCGTTGAACTGCTGGTACTGGACCGTGTCGATATCGCGGACGAAGTCCGCTGTGGCAGAGGAGGTGTGGACGCTGGAAAGACCCTCGCCGGGCTCGATCAGGGCGACGCCCGCACCGTCGACACCCGGCATCGCGGTCACGGCGAATTCGGCGACGGTCCCGAGCGTCTCGGCGAGACCGCGGGCCCCCGCGACGATGCCCGCCACCCCGGTGAGACCGGCGTACAGATCCGCCTCGTCGGCGTGCACCTGCGGCGTCTCCGGGTCCACCGGAGCCGTACGGCCGGGTTGGGCGTCGTAGTCAGGCATGTGAGTTCGAATGTAACGGGGGAAGCGCGTCAGGTGACCAGCGCCAGCGCGTGTCCGCGCCGCAGCTTCCCGGACGGTGTCTTCGGGATCGTCCCCGGTTCGAGCACCACGACGCTGCGCGGACGAACGTCCACCTCGGTGAACACCTCGTGGGCGACCTGTCGCTCGATCCGTCGCACCTCGTCCCGGTCCTGGTAGCCGGTGGATTCGACGGCGACGGCGAAGGTCTCGCGCGATCGGCCCGCCTCCAACCGCACCGCGACCGCGCATCCCGGCCGGACGCCGTCGACCCGCGCGGCGGCCCGCTCGATGTCGGTCGGGTAGATGTTGCGACCGGCCATGATGATGACGTCCTTGAGCCGCCCACACACCACCACGTCACCGCTTTCAGTGAGGTAGCCCAGATCGCCGGTGTCGTACCAGCCCTGCTCGTCCTGCGCGGGCAGGAATCCGGCTACCGTCATGTACCCCGGAGTCACCGGGGCGCCGCGAACCTCCAGCACGCCGACGCCGCGCGGCGGCAACAGGGCGCCGTCCTCGTCGACGACCCGCAACTCCAGACCCTCGAGCGGCTTCCCCAGCGTGACCAGGCGGCGGGTGCGTCCCCGCGTCGCCGGCACGGCGCGGTGCAGCACCGAGAGCAGGCCGGCGTCGACCTCGTCGACGACCATGCCGCCGCCGCACTTCGAGAACGACACCGCAACCGTGGTCTCGGCCATGCCATAGGCGGGGATGAGCGCCTGCGGCCGCAGACCGAATCGTTTGCCGGCGCTGCAGAGATCCTCGACGTCAACCGGGTCGACCTGTTCGGCGCCCGACAGCGCCCACCGCAGCGAGGACAAATCGAACTGACCGGGGGTGGCCTGTCGGCGCAGTCGCTTCGCCAGCAGGGTATAGGCGAAATTCGGCGCGGCCGTCATCGTGCCCTGGTACTTGTCGATCAGCTTGGGCCACAACAAGATATCGCTGAGGAAGTCCATCGGTGTGATCTTCACCAGCTCGGCGCCGTAGTACATCGGCACCGTGAGGTAGCCCGTCATTCCCATGTCGTGGAAGCACGGCAGCCAGCTGACGATCACGTCGGTGTCGAGGTCGAAGTCGCAGCCTACGGTCATCGCCTCGGCGTTGGCGACGATGTTGGCGTGGGTGATCTGCACGGCCTTCGGCGAACCGGTGGAGCCGGACGTCAGCTGCATGAGCGCGACGTCATCGTCATCGGTGTCCACGGGGTCGGCCGGTTCGGCGGTCAGGAGCTCCTCGACGGTCAGCACCGGCACGCCGAGCCCCTCGAGCACCGGTACCGCGGCCAGGAACGGTTCGGAGACAACGACCGCCTTCGCCGAGATCATCGAGATGACGGCGGTGGTCTCTTCGGCCCAGCGCACGAGGTCGGTGCGCGGAGTGGGCTGGTGCAGCATCGTCAGGCTCGCGCCACGCATCCAGATGCCTTGTGCGGTCGGGGCGATCTCCACCGGCGCACCGGCGAGGACGGCGACGGCGTCGCCGTGCCCAACCCCGGCAGCTTGGAGGCCGCCGGCGACCCTGCTGCCGCGGTGATGGACTTCGGCCCAGGTGTGCCGGACAGGGTTGTGCGGTTCGCCGGTGGTCATGCCTTTGAGGCTCCACCGGGCATTGCCGTACATGGTTTCGGTAAATCTGCTCAACGTTCAGCCAGTTCCTCGAGCGCCGTTTGTCACGTCGGCTCGCGTCGAGGCTGGGGGCCCGGCCGGCGGGGAGGCTCTATGCACTCGCCGCCGTGACGTCTCCGATTGGCTGTTTCTGTCAACCGTCTAAAAGACTACGCGCCCTGCGGGCGCGGTCACCCGGCCTCAGCCCCGTTCGACGACGTTGTCGCCGGAGGCGTTGATCTCCGGATCGCCGGTCTTGAAGAACACCCGGTTGTCGAAACCGGAGGCGCTGATCGCGGCGGAGTCCTCGACGGTCACCGTGTTCTCGACGCCGGACACCGTCACGCTGGCGCAGTGTCCGGTGATCGTCACCTGGTTGGAGACGCCGCTGACGCTGATGATGCTGTCGTGGCAGACGATGCGCTTGTCGTTCCTGACGCCGGACACGCTGTAGGTCCCGTTCACCGGCGCCTGCACCACGCCGCCGGTCCCGGACCCCGGGAAGTCGGGAACGTCAGGAAAGACGACGACGGGTGGGCCGCCGGTCGGGAGCACCTCGGGCGGAAGGTCGATCGGTCCGCCGCCGCCGACCACCGGTCGGCCCGCGGTGGTCGCGGAATCGCGGGGTCCATTGGCGAAGTAGATCGCCACTCCCGCGCCGACGACCAGCAAGGTGAGCACCACGATCACCAGGACGACGACGCTGGTGTGCGAACTCTTAGGCGCCGGGTACGCCACCGGATAGGACGTGTCGTAGGCCGGCGGGGGCAGCGGTGGAGGTGGCGACGGATAGGTACCGCCGACCGAATACGGCTGCGTTCCGAGCTCAGACGTACGGGCCCTGTCGGCAAGCGGGCGTTCCAGGTCGCGGATACGCGCCTCCGGATCGTCCTGCGGGTTCATGGACAGATGGTGCCACACGCATCGTCGCTGCTCAACGGGTTTCGAAGTCCCGATAACGCAAACTGACAACGGCTGTTTCCACGTTGATCTTGTGATCCGCCTCACGATCGGTTTAGATTGTGGCGTCGACCACACGAAAGGGCCTCAACATGGACGCGGTCAACGACGGTTCGCTTGCTCCGGTTTCCGCCGCGCCTGTCGCCGCGCGCCGCGCCAAGCCTGCGGATCACCACACGATCCAGTCGGTACTGCTCACCACGATCTTCTTCCTGGGCATCGTCGGCGTGGTCGGTGCGATGGTGCTCGGCCAATCCACGATCGCCTTCATAATCGGGCTCGTGGCGTCGGCGATCATCGTCGGCACTGTTTGCTGACGCCCTGACAGCACTGCCGCATACCATCGCTCGATGGATACGCGGCACGTGCACATCGACAAGCAGTCGCCCAAGGCCTACAAGGCGTTGGTCGGCGTCTCCACCACGGTCACCGCGCTCGCCGAGGAGACCGGGCTGTCGCGCAGCCTGGTCGAACTGGTGAACGTGCGGGTCTCCCAACTCAACGGCTGCGCGTCCTGCCTCGATGTTCACCACCGCCGCGCCGATGAGGCCGGCGTGACCGCCAAACAGCTCGCCACCATCTCGGTCTGGCGGGACACCGAGCTCTTCGATGAGCGGGAGCAGGCCGCGCTGCGCTTGGCTGAGATCACCACCACGCTGCCCGACCACGACACCGCCGAACGCGAGTACGCGCGCGCCCGCGACGTTCTGGACGAGGACGAGCTCTCCGCAGTCATCTGGGTGGCCGCGACCATCAACGCGTTCAACCGCGTCTCGATTCTCAGCCGGCACACCGTCCGTCCGTAGGCTGGGCGCATGGCTCTGAGCATCGATCCCGAAATCGCCACGGTGCTAGGCGCATTGGTCGGCCCGGACCCCGCGCCGTCGCCCGCGCCCGGTGACGTGGCCACGCGCCGCACGAACTCGACGGTGTTGTTTCGAACGATGGCCGCGGCCCGTTCCGCCGTCGACGGGGTGGCCGTCGACGACTACACGCTGACCACCGACGACGGTGCCGAGTTGCCGTTGCGGTGGTACCGGCCCACCGGGACGGCAATGCCTGGGAGCGCGTGGCTGTACGTGCACGGCGGCGGCATGATCCTCGGCATGGAGCACGTAGGTGTCCTCTACGACGTCGTCGTGCGGGAGTACGTCGCGGCGTCCGGTGTGCCCGCGTTGACCGTCGACTACCGGGTCGCACCCGAGCACCCGGATCCGACGCCGGTCGAGGACTGCTACGCCGCCCTGAAATGGCTTGCTGAGCAGGCCGGCACCCTGGGCGTCGATCCGGACCGGATCGCGGTGGGTGGCGACAGCGCCGGTGGCGGCCTGACGGCCGGCGTCGCGCTGCTGGCCCGCGACCGCGGCGGACCGTCGATTGCGTTGCAGCTGTTGATCTATCCGATGCTCGACGACCGCACCACCCACCCGGATCCGCAGCTGCCGCCGGAGCTGCTGTTCTGGAACTACGACGACAACATCACCGGATGGTCGGCGCTGCTCGGCGATCGCGCGGGCGGACCGGACGTCTCGCCCTACGCCGCCCCGGCGCGGATGGCCGACCTGACCGGACTGCCACCGACCTACATCGACACCGGCGATCTGGACATCTTTCGAGATGAGGACGTCGAGTTCGCCCGCCGCCTCGCCGCCGCCGGTGTGCCGACCGAGCTGCACGTGCACCCCGGCTGCCCACACGGATTCGAGACCGTCGCCCCTGACGCCGCCGTGTCGATACGGACGATCGCCGACCGGATCCGCCGGCTGCGCAGCTTCTAGATCTGACCGTGTCGTGGGGGCGGTGTGCCCGCCAGCGTGTGGCGGCCGATGTGCTGCAGCTTCCACCGCGTCGGGTCGTGCAGGGTGTGGGTGCGGGCGTCGCGCCAATAGCGGGACAGGTTGCCCGACGCGGAAGCGCTTCGCGTACCGCCGAATTCGAACAGGGTGTTGGCCGCCTCCAGCGCCGCTCGCACCGCCGCCACCTTTGCGACGGCGACCGCCACCGACGCGGCGGCCGTGGACTCATCGGTCGGATCGGCGGTGGCGGCGTCGACCACGCGGCCGGCCTCGACCAGGAGCGCCTGTGCGGCCCGGACGGTGACGGTCAGTTCGCCTGCCGCCTGGATCAGCGTCGGGTCGTCGGCGGCCCGCTCCACCGAGGCCTCGAAATGCGGCCGGGCCTTCTCGAGTTGCCGCACCCCGGCGGCCAGCGCGCCCGTAGCGATTCCGACGTCGATTGCGCTGTGCAGCAATTGGGCTCGCGCACCGTAGGTGGTGGCCGTGGCGAAGATCGGCGAGAACGGCACGACGTGTTCGGTGGGCACCGCGACGTCATCGAGGGTGACGGTTCCGGATGCGGTGGTGCGCTGACCCATACCGTCCCAGTCGTCGACGACGTCGACACCGGCCGCGTCGCGCGGGACGAACGCCAGCACCTTCGGTGTCGATGCGGTCGGAATATCGCCCGATCCGTCCGCCAGTGACGCCCGCACCACCAGCCAGTCCGCGAACAGCGCTCCCGTGGAGTAGAACTTGCGGCCCGACAGCACGTAGTCACCGTTGCGTTGCGCGGTCAGTGTCGTGGTGTCGACGTTGATCGGATGCGGGCCCCGCTCGGACTGCGCGTTGGCCAACAGCGCGCCGTCGAGCACCTGCCGGAAGAAGTACGCTTGCTGGCTCTCGGTGCCCTGCAGCCGCAGAGCCTCCAGGAACACGAAGTGCGAGTGGGGGATCTGGCCCAGCGACGGATCTGCGTGGGAGATCAGCCGGAACACCTCGGCCACCACCGACCCCGGCGCCTCGATACCGCTGAACCGTGCAGGCACCGTGATCGACAGCAGGCCGGACGCCTTGAGCGCCTTGACCTCATCGTGCGGGAGTCGGCGCTGCGCGTCGCGCTCCGACGCCTCGGCCTCGACGTCGTCGGCGAGCTTCGCCGCGACGGCCAGAGCCTCGTCCGCTGAGCTGAGGCCGGTCACCGCGGGGCACCGAGGAACGGAATCGCCGCGGGCGCCGTCGTCGGTCCCTCCGTGGTGAACAGTCCGCGCTCGCGCAGGATCGGGACCACGCCCTCGCCGAACCAATACAGCTCCTCCAGATGCGGATACCCCGAGAAGATGAACTCGTCGATCCCGATCTCGGCATACTCGGCGATCCGATCGGCAACCTCTTCATGGCTGCCCACCAGTGCGGTGCCTGCGCCGCCGCGGACCAGGCCGACACCCGCCCACAGGTTCGGGGCGACCTCGAGCGTGCGGGCATCACGCCATCTGCCGTCGCGGCGGTGCTCCTCGTGCAGGGCCAGCATCCGCTTCTGACCCTCGGAGTCGCTGCGGTGCAGCCCGTTCTGGGCGGCGCGGACGGTCTCCTCGTCCAGCGCGTCGATCAGGCGGTCTGCCTGTGCCCACGCCTCGTCGGCGGTGTCGCGGGAGATGGTGTGCAAACGGATGCCGAAGCGCACGGGACGGCCCTCGTCGGCGGCCAGCTTGCGGATCCACTCGATCTTGTCGCGCACCGCGGCCGGCGGTTCACCCCAGGTCAGGTAGACGTCGGCGTGTTTGGCCGCCACCGGGCCCGCCGCTGCGGAACTTCCACCGAAGTACAAGGGCGGCACCGGATTCGGCAGCGTCGGGATCGTCGCGCCCTCGACCCGGATGTGTTCGCCGTCGACCGTGACGGTTTCCCCGGCCCACAACCGGCGGACCACGCCGAGGAATTCGTCGCAGCGCTGGTAGCGACCGTCCTTGTCCAGATGGTCGCCGAACGCGCGCTGTTCGTGGGCCTCGCCGCCGACGACGACGTTGAGCAGCAAGCGTCCCGGGGCGTGGCGCGCGAAGGTGGCCGCCATCTGTGCCGACAGCGTCGGGCTGACCAGTCCGGGCCGGAAGGCGACGAGGAACGCCAGCGACGTCGTCTCGCGGGCCAGCAGCGCGGCGGTGATGAACGCGTCCTCGCACCAGGCGCCCGTCGGGATCAGCGCACCTGTGAACCCGAACGACTCCGCGGCGCGCACGATGGAACCGAGGTAATCGATCGACGCGTCGCGGTCGCCGTGCGCGGCGCCGGCGGGCATGCCGTGTCCGCCGCCGACGATCGACCGGCTGTCACCGTAGGTGGGCAGGAACCAGTGCAGTCGAACGGTCACCGAGAAATCATTGCCGCTGGACCGGTCGGCGTCACCGGTTTGACTCAGCGGGAGTCGAAGGCGCGCTCCGGCGCCGAGTGTGAACCGGTTGCGAGAAACGGCGGCGAAAGTCGCAGTGTGTTCACAGTCGGGGTTGACCCCGCCCGTCGTCGTCCGACAGACTCACTGAACACGTTCAGTGAATGGAGGCGGGCCCGTCGATGCAGTACGACCCGTTCTCGCCGAAGTGCCTCGCCGACCCGTACCCGTACTACGCCTGGCTGCGCGACGAACACCCGCTGTACTACGTCGAGGCCTACGACATGTGGGTGGTCTCGCGGTTCCAGGACGTCTACGACATGCTCGGCAACCCCGAGCTGCCGTTCGAGGCCCGCGAGGGCACCGTCCCCACCCGCGCCGAGATGCTCGCGCGCAACGACGGGCCCGTGCCGCCGCTGCCGCTGGAACCCGTCGCCGGTTTCACCCGGATGGACCAGCCCTACCAGGGCAGGCTCCGCGGATTCATCAACCAGCCGTTCCGGCCCCGCCCGGTCGCGCGCCTGGAGGACTGGTTCCGCGACATGGTGCGCGCGGACCTGCCCGGCGTGCTGGCCCAGGGGGAGGTCAATCTGCCGACGGTGTTCGGCCTGTGGACCGCGCGCACCATGTGCCATCTCGCCGGACTGCCGCTCGAGATGGCCGCGGACCTGCGCGACGCCATCAACGAATCCTCCGCGGCGATCGGCAACGCGGACCTCGGACTGGATCCCCTCGACGGTCTGAAGCGGATCAGCCGGGCCGCGCATCTGGCCGTGGCGCGTCGGCGTGACGCCGGCGTGGACGGGACGCGCCCCTTCGTCGACGGCGCCCTCAACGCGGCCTTCGAAGGCCGGTCGCTGTCCGGCCGGGAGGTGGCCGCCCAGCTGGTGGTCCCGCTGATCGGCGGCGTCGAGACCGTACCCAAGGTGACCTCGCACGGGCTGTGGGAACTGACCAAGAACCCGGACCAACTGGCCGCGGTCCGCGCCGACCTCGCCAGGAACACTGCCATCGCCTACGACGAGATGGCGCGCTATTGCGGCCCCGCGCAATGGTTCTCACGCACCGTCACCGCACCCGTCGACGTCCTCGGCCGACACCTGACGCCCGGCCAGCGCATCATCTTCCTCATCCAGTCCGCGCAACGCGATCCCCGCGAGTTCCCCGAACCCGACACTTTCCGCTGGGACCGGCCGATGAAGCGGACGCTGGCCTTCGGCCACGGTGGGCACTTCTGCATGGGCATGCACCTGGCCAAGATGGAAGGCCGCGTTCTGCTGCAGGAATTCCTCTCCGCCGTTGACGAATTCGAATTCGACGAGGACGCCGCTGAGCGCAGCGCCTCCAGCTTCCAGACGGGATGGGACACGTTGCCCGTACGCATCCGATGACCACCGGCGCCACCGCGACCGTCCGCGGCACCCGAGCCCCCGAAGCCCTCGGGCGCACGTTGATGCACGAGCACGTGTTCGCGGTGTCCGCGGCGTTGGCCAACGACCGCCCGGAGCTGGCATTCCCGCACGGGAGGGCGGCGGCGATCGACGCGACCGTCGCCCGCTTGCAGGAGGTCAAGGACGCCGGCATCGACACCATCGTCGACGTCACCGTCTTCGGCCACGACCGAGACATCCCCGCCCTCGTCGAGATCAACGAGCGCGTCGACCTCAACATCGTCGTCGCCACCGGGTTCTACACCGAGGACCTGCCGTCCAAGACGTTCGAGATCCGCCAGGCACTCGCCCGTCAGCGCGGCCGCAACTTCTATGTCGACGTCTTCGTCGCCGACATCGTCGACGGGATCGGCACCACCGGCGTGCACGCCGGAATCATCAAGTGCGTGACCGGACCCGAGGGTCTGACCCGCGGATCCAAGGGGCTGCTGCGGGCCGCGGCGATCGCCGCCCGCGAGACCGGGGTGCCGATCACCACGCACTCCGATCCGCACATCCGCGGCGGGCTGGAACAGCTCGACCTGTTCGCCGCCGAAGGCGTCGACCTCATCCGCGTCGTGATCGGCCACAGCGGCGACACCACCGACACCGATTACCTCAAGGCCGTCATGGACACCGGGGCGACAATCGCCTCCGACCGTTTCGGCTACGACCTCCCGGGCACCCCGGCGACGCCGGAGCGGGTCGCCGTGATCGCCGACCTGTGCGCCCAGGGTTACGCCGACCGGATCGTGGTGTCCCACGACGCGATGCTGCACACCGACTGGCTCGACGCCGACTACACGGCGATGTTCCCACGGTGGACACCCACCTATATCCCCACCGAGGTGGTGCCCGCGCTGCGCGACGCGGGCGTCTCCGAGGCCGACCTGCAGCAGATCCTCGTCCACAACCCGGCCCGCCTACTGGCGGCCGTCGCCGAAGGAGCATCGTGAGCGACCCTGTGACACCGCCGAAATCGCCTGTGCGACGGGCGCTCACCGAACATGCCGTCACCACCGGTCCGTGGATCACACTCACCGATCCGCACGCCGTCGAGGCGCTGGCCAAACTCGATCTCGATCACCTGGTCATCGACTGTCAGCATGGGTCGGCCGATCTGGGGTCGGTGCTGCCACTACTGCGGGCCGCCGCTTTGCACGACATGCCGGTGCTGATCCGGGTTCCGGCCAACGAGCCCTGGCAGCTGATGCGGGCGCTCGACCTCGGTGCTGCCGGGGTGATCGTGCCGATGGTCAACTCCGCCGCCGAGGCCGCCGCGGCCGCGTCGGCGATGCGGTATCCGCCGCACGGCGAACGTTCATACGGCCCGGTGCGGCCCTCACCGGGCGACGGGTTCACCGCCGACGACGGGCCCGTACTGCTGGTGATGATCGAGACGGCCCGCGGGTTGGCCGACGTCGACGCGATCGCCGCCACCCCCGGCGTCGACGGGCTGTTCGTCGGGCCGATCGACCTGGCGCTGGGTATCGGCGTCGTCCGGGATGGCAAGGTGCTCAAGGGGATCGGCGCCGACGAGACCATGGCGGCGGTCGAGACGATCGCCGCGGCGGCGCGCGCGCACGGCAAGGTGCTGGCCGGCGCCGTCTTCACCCCCGAGCACGCCCGCGCGATGACGCGAGCCGGGGTGCGGTTGCAGGTCTACGGCTCCGACCGGCAGTGGATGACCGCGGGCGCCAAGGCGGCCCGCGCGCTCACCGACGAACTCAGCGCGGAGGTCACCTCGTGAAGGCGGTCATCACCAACCCCACGATGAACCCGCCGGACGCGGTCACCGCGCCGCTGCGCGAGATCGCCGAGATCGTCACCGTGCCCGACGGTTCGACCGAGGCGCTGCTCGACGCGGCCCGCGACGCCGACGCCCTGATCGTCGCCGTCGAACCGATCCGGGCGTCGCTGATCGCCGAGCTCACCCGCTGCCGGCTGATCCACCGCTGCGGCATCGGCACCGACGTCGTGGACATCGAGGCCGCCACCGCCAAGGGCATCCAGGTCACCAACGTCCCGGATTCGAACATCCACGAGGTCGCCGCCCATGCGATGGCCATGATCCTCGCCCTCACCCGGCGGTTGGTCGCGTGGGACGCCAACGTGCGGGCCCGCAGGTTCGGCGACGGTCGGCTCGGAATGTCGTTGCACCGCCCGGATGTTCAGACCGTGGGCCTGATCGGACTGGGGAGGATCGGCCGCCGGGTCGCGGTCGCCGCGCAGGCCGTCGGGTTCACGGTCATCGCCCACGATCCGGCGGTCTCGGCCGAGGACGCCGCCGCCCTGAACGTGACGTTGACCGACGTCGAGGACGTCGTCGCTTCCGCCGACGTGCTGTCCCTGCACGTTCCGCTGACCGACGCCACGCGTCATCTGCTCGACGCCGCGGCGCTGTCTCGGATGAAGCGCGGCGCGTACGTCGTCAACGTGTCACGCGGCGGGCTCATCGACGAGACCGCGCTGGCCGAGGCCGTCGCCTCGAAGCAGCTCGGCGGCGCCGGGCTCGACACATTCGAGATCGAACCGCTGCCCACCGACAGCCCGCTGCTGGGCGTGGACGGCATCCTGCTGTCCCCGCACGCCGCGCACTGGAGCCGGGAGTCGTTGGGGGAGACGATGGTGAAGAGCTTCGCCGAGGTGGCCCGTGTGCTGCGGGGTGAGGCGCCGCACAACCCGGTCAACCGGATCTAGGCAGCGGGCGGTGGGGGCGCGCGAGGACGAGAGCCGGCGCCGTCGGGACGCGGTCTTTCGCGCGACGTGGGAACTGGTGCAGACGCAGGGCTTTTCGGCGGTCACGCTGCGGCAGGTCGCCGAGCGCGCGGGCGTCGCGCTCGGCACGATCTTCCTCTACGCCGCCAACAAGGACGAACTGCTGCTGCAGGTGTTCGGGGAACGGCTGGCCGCCCGGTGGGGCGCGTTCCTGGAGGGTTCGCAGGGCGAGCCTGCGCTGCAGCGCGTCGAGGCGTTCTACGACGACTGCCTGACGATGTTCTTCGCCGACGTCGACAACGTCGGCGCCTATTACACTCTGCTGCTTCGCCATCCGACGACCAAGTTCCCCGAGGTGGTGGAGCTGCGGGCACGGCTGCGGACGATACTGCGGGAGACCGCCGACCCGGTGGCCCTGGAACTGGCCTACTACGGCGTCTTCGCGATGGCCGTCCTCGAACACGTCCACGTCGGGAACGAAACCCGCACGCGGGCCACGATGCACCGGTCGATGGCGATCCTGCATCGTGGAGCGGCCGGCTAGATCATCTCTTTCTTGGTCATCCAGCCCAGCAGTCGCCAGCCGATCAGCACAGGCAGCCAGCAGGTCAGCACCCGGTAGAGCAGCACACCGGGCACTGCGATCGCGGCCGGGACCCCGAACGCCGCGAGGCCGCCGATCAGCGCAGCTTCCACCGCTCCGACACCACCGGGGGTGGGCGCCGCCGAGGCCAGTGATCCGCCGACCATCGTGACCACCGTGATCGACACGAAGGACGGATCGCCGCCGAACGCCTCGACACTGGCCCACAACGCCAGCGCCGACCCGAGAGTGGTGATCGCACAACCCAATACGACCAGCGCCAGCCGCTGGGGCTGACGAGCCAGCGTGGCCAGGTCGGAGAACACCTCCATCAGCCGGGGCCGCACGGTCGTGGTCAGCCAGCGCCGCAGCCGGGGGATGAGCAGGGCGATGCCGAGGACGCCGAGCAGCGCGCCGACGATCAGGTACACCACGGTCGTCGACGGGATGAACCGCGACAGATCCGCACGGGCGCCGGCGATCGTGCTGAACCCGATGAGCAGCACGATGTGGGTGACCACCTGCACCGACTGCTGCAGCGCCACCGCCGTCGTCGCGCGCACGGCGCCCAGCCCGCCCTTCTGCAGGAACCGGGTGCTCAGCGCCAGCCCGCCCACTCCGGCCGGGGTGGTGGTGGCCGCGAACGTGTTCGCGACCTGCATCAGCGCCAGATGCCCGAACTTCACCATCCCGTCGGCGCACGCCCACAGCGCGGTGGCCGCGCCGAGGTACTTCAGCACCGAGACTGCGAGTCCGACGATCGCCCACCACCAGATCACGTTGCGCAGTTCCGCGGAGAACGTCGGGACGGAGCTCAGGAACGGATAGGCCACGTAGACCAGTGCGCCGAGCAGCACGATCTGGATGATCTGGTTGCGGGTGAACCGCGTGATGTTCTCGGCGCGGATCTGTTCGGCGCCGGTCTTGCGCATCACGGCGTCGCGGGCGGCGGCTATGACGTCGTCCGCTCCCGGGACGGCCTCTCGAACCCGGGACGGCACAGCGTGTTTGGTGAGCCGCCGCGACGCGATCAGGACGGTCTCACCACCGAACGCGCCGATCGCGGCGGTGACCGCGTCGTCGGCACCGTAGGACGCGGCGGTGATGACCAGCAACTGGGCGATGTCGGACTGCAACTGCACATCGGTCGCACCGTATTCGGAGCTGCCGAAGCCGCCGAAGAGCACCGACCCGTCGTCGACGGTGACCTCCGACGGCCGTAGATCTCCGTGGGAGATGGTGTTGTCGTGCAACACCCTCAGCCCCTCCCAGACCCGCTCCAGCGGGGTGTGGTCGGCGCACTGGTCGATCGGCTGACCGCGCACCGGGGTCTGCGCGTGCAGCGCCCAGCCGCGGTCGAGGGTGGCCACCGCGACCGTCGAGGTATTCGCCAGGCCGAGGTCGCCGACGGCGATCATCATCAGGGCGCGGTGCTCGACGGCGCGGCGCATCGACGCCTGCAGCGGTGCGGTCTCGCCGGGACGCAACCGCACCTTGTGCCAGATCTGGCGCATCGCACCGCCGCTGCGCTGGTTCGGCCCGTACATGTGGACCGTCGCGACGGCGTCGGGGTCGGCGGTGGTCGCCCGCAGTACCAGCGGCCCGCGACCGGCCGGACGCAGGACCGCCAGCGCGGTCACCGCGAAACCGCGGCGGTACAGCGCGCGCACCGCCTCCTCGAGGGGCACCTCCAGTGCCGGGGTGCCGACGATCAGCACGACCAGCGCCCCGACGAACCAGCCGACCGCCAGGCCGAGCACCGAGCGGGCGGGCAGAACGGCGCTGACCACCAGGTGAATCGGCACGAACGCCAGCAGCAGCGCCCACCACCACCGGCGTCGCCGCGCCGACACCCATGGCCCCGACACAGTCAGTACCGCCGCGAGCATCGCGATCCAGCGGGGATCGTCGAGGAACTGCGACAACTGGGTGTCCAGCCGCGAACCGGACAGGTCCAGCCGCCACTGCGGCGTCGAGATCCCGTTGCCGGTGATGGACAGCGCCAGCACGGCGATCAGGCCCGCGGCGGCGAACGCGGCCAGCGGCTGCCAGCGCCGCTCGAAGATCAGCCCCACCAGAATTACAAAGGGCAGCACCAGGATCGCCACACCGTAGGCGAGGTACACCAGGTTCGACTGTGTGGGCGTCAGCACCGCCACGATCTCCGACACCGATCGCTCGAGGGAGTCCCATTCGTAGCGCGTGATCAGCGAACTGGTGATCACGACGGCGAGGAACAGCGCCGACAGGATCAGCCGCAGGATGTCGTTGGTGCGGCGACCCAGCGGCTGGATGAGACTGCCGGTGACGGCGACCTCGCGCCCATCGACTCGCATGGTCAGCCCGGGCCGTCGACCCCTAGGCGTTTGAGCGCCCGACGGACCAGCCCGACCCGCTGCGGGCGGGCCGGTGGACGTCGCTCGGCGTACGGCCAGGGCTGGTTGCGCTCCGGAATCGACTCGGCGCGCACATGTTTGAGCTGGGTGCGCAAGTACGCGCGCAGCTCGTGCAGATCCGGGTCGGTCCAGCGGTTGACGGCCTCGATCGGATCGGCGGTCAGATCGTAGAGCTCCCACTGGTCGTCGAGCGGGCTGCGCCGATAGGTGTCGCCGCCGATGCCGGTCGACGCCAGATGGCGGACACCGGGTTCGGTCCACGTCGCCGGATCGTCGAACGTGCGCACCAGCTTCCACAGATGGCCCGCGCCGCCGGGTGCGGCCGACTCGTCGACCCGCAGCACGAGGCCTTCGAAGTTCGACGCCACGTGGGCGGGCACCCGGATCTTCAGCGGCGCAGGTGGATTGTCGGTGCGCTTGAACTGCCGGGCGATCGCCGAGGCACCGGTGTCGCCGTCGAGCACGCTGTCGCGGGTCATCAGGTAGATCGGCCGGTCCTCGTCCGCGGGCGCACCGTCGACCACGGGCATCAGATCGCGGCCCGGCAGCGGATGCACCTCGGTGAACGATGCGGTCAGCGTCGCCGCCGCGGCGTCGACGTCGACCCCCGCCGCGCCGAGCAGCGTCGGCACCAGATCCACGTGCGACGTCGGCGCATCGACAGTGCGCGGTGGCGTCGCCCCCTCGCCGATCCGGGCGATGACGAACGGCACCCGGGTGGCCTCGTCGTAGAGGTTGTACCACTTCTGGTGCAGCCCGCCGTGGGCGCCGAGCAGCTCGCCGTGATCGGACGTGCGGACCAGCACGGCGTTCTCGGAGCCGCCGTCGGTGACCGCGCGGCGCACCCGGTCCAGCGGCACGTCGACCTCGGCGTGCAGCCGGTAGTAGAGGTCGCGGTACTGCTGGGCCTTGCGCTGATAGGTGCGGCCGACCGCGGGCGCCGGACCGTACCCCGTGTAGTACGCCTCCCGGTAGGCGATCTGCGCGGCCGGTTTGTCCCGCAGGTCCTCGTCGGCCGTGGGTGCGGCCGGGATGTGCGGCGGGTCGAGCGGCGACGGCGCGATGGGGCTGCGACGTGACCAGCCCGGGAACAGCACGATGTCGTGCGGGTTGACGAAGCTGGCGACCAGTAGGAACGGCTTCAGCGCCGCCTCGTCACCGGCGCGGCGGCGCGCGTAGCGGTCCTCCAGCCACGCGACGATGCGGTCGGCGAACAGCTGATCGCGGCGGATACCGCTGTTGGCCATGCTCGCGCCGTGCGGTTCGGGTCCGACCCATCCGGAGAACCCGTACGGCCCGAGTGGATCCGCGTCGAGATACTTCTGCACGGCAGCGTGGTCGACGACGCCGTCGTCATCGTTGGTGGCCAACGGGGCGCCGGTGGCCGGATCCTCGAGGTCGGCGTGGGAGATGTGCCACTTGCCGTCGTAGTGGGTGTCGTAGCCGGCGGCGCGGAACCAGTTGCCCAGCGTCGGCACCTCACCGGCGCGTAGCCAGCGCAGCCGGGAGTCGTCGTAGCGTTTGCCGAGGCCGTCTGTCTGGGTGACGCCGTGCAGGTCCGGGTACTGGCCGGTGAAGATCGTCGGCCGGCTCGGTACGCACGCCAGCGATCCGGTGTAGTGCCGCGTGAAGTTCACCCCGTGCTGGTCGAACCAGTTGCGGCCCGGCAGCGCGCGGTCGCGCCAGGCCAGCACCTCGGGCGACTCGTACGGCGGAATCGCGCGTTCCTCGTCGGTCATGATGATGACGATGTCGGGCTGGGTCATGCGGGTGCCTCCAGTTTCGTGGCCAGGCCGGCGAGCATCGAGTCCGACGATCGGCCCATGCCCCGGGCGATCACCCGGGCGATCACCCCGCGCAACCGTCCCGGTCCGAGATCGATGGTGCTGGTGAGGGTGATCTGGGTGGCGCCCTGGAGGACCTCGTCGAGGGTCCACCGGTTGGCGGCGTGGCGCACGGGGCCGGGCAGTCCGGCGATGTCGTAGGCCAGGGTGCGCAGGGGTTCGGCTTCGGTGACCCGTTCGACCAGGACCAACCGCCCGATCTGGACGCGGCGGGTGGTGCCGGTCAGACCGTCCTCAGCGGCGTTGAGAATGCAGGAGTGGTCGACGTCGTCGACCCACTCGGCGACCGCTCCGTAATCGGCGAGAAGATCCCACACCGCCTGCGGGGCGGCGCGGACGGTCCGATGGCGACTGATTTCGGCGACCACAGCGCCACCCTACGGTGAGTGATCAACGAAAACAGCGATGTCGGCGAGTGTCGGCAAGGTCGGCTTCGTGCCCGTCAGTGGGCGAGACGCTGGCGCAGACCAGAGGCCCGCGTCACCCGCCGGTCGATCGCGGCACGCAGCGCGGCCTCGGTCCCGACGATGCGCACCGTGTTCTTCGCCCGGGTGACCGCGGTGTAGAACAACTCGCGGCTGAGCAGCCGGGACTCCGCGTCGGGCAGCAGGACGGTCACCGCGTCGGCCTGGCTGCCCTGGCTCTTGTGGATGGTCATGGCGTGCATGGTCTCCACGTCGGCGAGCCTGCTGGTCGACAGCTCGACCGGACCGGTCCCCGCGCCGGCGATCGCGACGAGTCCGTCCGGGCGGGCGACGGCGACGCCGGTGTCGCCGTTGTACAGCTGCAGCCCGTAGTCGTTGGCGGTGACCAGGAACGGCCGCCCGGCGTACCAGTCCGTCCACAGTGGTTCACCGGTGAACTCGGTCAGCCACCGTTCGACCTGCCGGTTCCAGTGCTGTACGCCGAAGGGTCCGCGGCGGTGCGCGCAGAGCAGCCGGTGCTCGTCGAGAATCTGCAGAGCGACGGGTCCGTTGCCCAACACCGCGGCCTCCCGCAGCCGAAGGGCATGCGGTACGAGCACATTGCGCAGGACGTCGGCGGGACGGTCGGTGTCCAGCCACTCCAGATCCGGTCCGCCGGACCGCAGCGCGTCGATCACCCGGTCGGCCTCGCCGTCGCGGATGGCGGTGGCCAGCTCGCCGATCTGGGTGCCGAAGCGGTGGGATTTGGTCAGCCGGGCGATCCGCACGTCGTCGCGGGCGCCGAGGCCGTCGACCAGATCGGCGAGCACCGCACCGGCCTCCACCGACGCGAGCTGGTCGGCGTCGCCGACGAGCAGCAGCCGGCTGTCGGGCCGGACCGCTTCGAGCAGCCGCGCCATCAGCGTCAGCGACACCATGGACGTCTCGTCGACGACGATCACGTCGTGGGGCAGCCGGTTTTCGCGGTGGTGCCGGAACCGGGACGCGTTGTCGGGGCGGCGCTGCAACAGCCGGTGCAGGGTGGAAGCGGTCAGTGTGGGCAGCAGGTCGCGGTCGGCGGGGTCGAGTTGGGCGATCTGCTCCTGCACCGCGTCGAGCAGGCGGGCCGCGGCCTTCCCGGTCGGAGCGGCCAGCGCGATGCGCAGCGGCGGCCGGCCCGCCTGGGCGGCCTGTTCGGCGAGCAGCGCCAGCAGCCGCGCCACCGTTGTCGTCTTCCCGGTGCCCGGTCCGCCGGTCAATACCGTGAGCGATTGCGCCAGAGCGATTTCCGCGGCCTGTCGCTGCTCGTCCCAGTCCGCCGGGATGAGTCGGTCCAGGCTGGGGGAGCCGGCGGGCAGCTGCGATCCCAGCAGCGCGAGGACGTCGTCGCAGACCTGTTGTTCCTCGCGCCAGTACCGATCGAGATAGAGCAGGTCGGCGTCCGGGCTGGAGTAGAAGCGCAGCACTGGGGGCGTGCCGGTGAGCGGGCTCGCCCGCACGGCGGTCAGCCAGGCCTCCGGGTCGGGCCACGGCAGGTCCGGCAGCCCGACCTGGTCGGCGATCGACCGCAGGTCCACGCACACCGATCCGCCGCGCAGGGCGCGCACCGCGAAGGCGACGGCCAACGCCACCGTCTCGTCGGGCTCTTTGGCCAGCGCGGTGAGCCGCTGTGCCACATGGACATCGGCGACGTCGATCACCTCGGCGTCGGCGAACTCCTGCAGCAGCCCGGTGGCCGCGACGGAGACGAGATTTATGCCTCGACTCCCGCTCGCTCCGGTCCTCGCTCGTTCCTCGCTGCGATCCTCACTCGCGGTCGTCTTCGGGTGGGGGGTCACCGCAGCCGCACCATCCGCGTGGTGCTCGTCTCGTCGAGTTCGACCAAATCGTCGTGTGAGCGCAGGAAGTCGCTGAAGGACCGGTAGCCCAGCGCGCGCTCGTTGAACGACGGGTCCATCCGCTTCATCTGTGCCTTGACCGCCGAATTGTGCAGCCAGTCGGCGTCGTCCTTCTCCAGCCCGATCCGCAACGCGCGCATCAGCAGCGCGGTGGCGGCGTCCGCGGGATCGGGTTCGGGCTCGTCGTCGTCCGAATGGGCTTCCGGTTCGGTTTCGGGCTGGGCTGCCTTGTCCTGCTTGGGGCGGCGGCTGCGCCTGGAGGGTGCGGCCTTCTCGGTCTCTGCGGCTTCCGCCGGCTCCGGAACCGGTACCCCGGGCAGGCGGTCGTAGGTGACGAAATCGTCGCATGCCGCGACCAGAGATCGGCTGGTCGATCCGGCGATGCCGATGCCGACGACGAACCGGCCCAGCCGCCGGCAGCGCTGCGCGAGCGCGATGTAATCGGAATCACCGCCGACGATCACCACGTGGGTCAGGTCGGGCAGCCGGAACATGTCCTCGACCGCGTCGACGGCCAACCGGATGTCGGCGCCGTTCTTGCCGTAGGCGGCGGCCGGGAACAGCTGCACCAGGTCCACCGCGCGGGCCACCAGCTGGCCGCGGTAGGCGGCGTTGACCTCGGCCGACCAGTCGGCGTACGCGCGGGTGAGCACCAGCGTGCCGAAGGAGGACGCGAAATCGATGATGGCGCCGATGTCGACGGTGGCGCGGGCGAGCCGCTCGGCGAACTCGGCGCCGCCCTTGGACTTGTCCCGCTGATACGAACTACGGCCGTTGACCTGGTCGTATCTGGAGATCACGATGTTGTCGAAGTCTAGGTAGACCGCGACCCTGGGGGTGATCGGTTCCGTCACGTACCCAGTGTGGCCCATGAGGCCCTCGGTTCAGGCGGCGGTGACGGGAAGAGTGCGGTGCGGATCGCAGATGCCGATGACGCGCAGCACCATGGCATTGCCGACCAGGGTCCAGTCGACGCCGGCCTTCACGCACCGCTGGTGGATGGTGCACAGCACGGAGAAACCCGCGGTGCTGAGAAAGTCGACGCCGTTGAGGTCGAGGGTCAGCCGCCGGGAGTTGGCGCCCCGGCGGAACGTGTATTCGGCCACCTCAGCGGCGTTCGAGGCGTCGATGTCGCCTCTGACGGCGATGCGCACGTCGGTGGCGCTCTCCCATTCGGTGGAGAACGTCAGGCGGTCGCGGGCGGTACGGGTAGGGGCAATAACTGTCATGGGCGGTGACTCCGAACTCGCGCAGCAGTGGTGCGCGTCCGTGAAGTTTCTGGGGCGGTCGTCTGCGGATTCGGGATTCCTGTCCCGACGTGACTCTGCGACTGATCCGCGGCTGGTTAGTCAACCTACGCGGAGCTTACGCGGTCGCCCCCCTCCGGTGTCCACTCGCCGTCCAGGAGATCCGACACCGCCGTGACGAGGTCGGCGGGCGGTTGCCAGCTGAACACCCCGGCGGGATGGCCGTCGACGATCGGGGTGTCCGGCCCGCACATACCGCGCAGGAACAGATAGAGCACCCCGCCGAGATGGTGATGCGGGTCATAGCCAGGCTGGCGCCACCGCAGGAAGCGATGCAGGACAACGCAATACAACAGCGCCTGCAGCGGATAGTCCGAATGCAGCATCGCGTCGGCCATCCGCGGTCTGGCGTAGTCGGCGGCGGTGAGGGGTCGGTCGGGTTCGCCGAGCCAGTTCGTCTTGTAATCCACCACCAGATAACGACTGTCGACCCGCAGGACCGCATCGATCGAGCCGGTCAGATAGCCGCGCAGCGACTGCTGGGCCAGCGCCCCGTCGGACAACCGGTCCGCGTAGGACGCCAGCGCGTCGTCGGCGGGCAGATGCCGGGCGAACACCCGGCCGACGTCGGCCAGCGTGAGCTGTCCGGCGGTGCTGCGCAGATCGCCCCCGGCGAGCGGGAACTCGAAGTCCAACTCCCGCAACCGGTCCCGCAGTGGGATCTGGCGCAGCGTGACGCCGGGCGCCAGCGGCCCCAGTGGGGTGTCGTGCATCGGCACCAACGCCTCCGCCAGGAGGTCCGGGGCCACGTCGACCGGCCACCACAGCGAGTGCTCCTCGATGTGTCGTCGCAGTTCCGCCGCGAAGTCGGTCGCGTCTGGATCGGCGTGTTCGAGGACCGCGTGCACCAGTGACCCGAACTTCGCGCCAGTGGGCAGTTCCGCCATCGGCGACGGCACCTCGGCGACCTCGGGACCGGCGGTGATCTCCTCGGGAACCGGGATGTCGGCAGCCTCGTCGTCGAGGTCGACGACCTCGGGTTCACTGGTCACCCCGTCGGACTCCGCCGCCCGGATCAACCCCGAGTACGACGTCCGGCGCCAGGTGGTGTCGATGAACCGGTGGAACCGGCGCACCGTCAGTCCGGACGGCGGAGTCTCGGCGGGCACCGCGGCGGGTGGGGCGATGACCGCCGCCTCGAGCACCGGACCACCGGCGTCCGCCCACGCCTGCAACCGAGCGCGAGCGTCAGCGTCGTTGATCTTGGCCGGGTGGCACTTGTCGGGCACCACCGGATCGCCGGGCGCGCGGCCGCGCAGCAACCGGGACAGTCCGCCGTTGGGTTCGTCCCACGACGGCGCCCACCAGGCCACCACCTGCGATTGCGCGCGGGTCATTCCGACGTAGGTCAGGCGCACATGGTCGCCGGCCTCCTCCTGGCGGCCCAGCACCTCGACGGTGCGGTAGTCGGGGCTGTTCTCGCCGCCGATGTGCAGACAGCGCCGGCCGTCGTCGTGGAACAGCACGGTATCGCGTTGTTGCACATTGCGATTGAACGCGAACGGCAGGTACACAACCGGGTACTGGAGCCCCTTGCTGACCCACACCGTCATGATCTGCACGGCTGCGGCGTCGCTGTCGAGGCGGCGGTTGCGTTCGACGGTCCCGCCGCGCTCCTGGCGCTGGGTGCGCAACCAGTCCCGCAGCGCCGGCAGGCTGTAGTGCTCGCTGTGGGCGGTGTCGTGTAGCAGCTGGGTGAGGTGGGCCATATCGGTCATGTGCCGCTCACCGTCGTGCCAGCTGAGCACCCGCCGCGCCATCCCGGCGAGCTGTGCGGCCTCCAGCACCGCGGCGACGCCGCGTTCGCGGGCGTGGTCGGCCCACTGGCGGATCGTGTCGGTCACCCGGTCGGTCAGCGAATCACCCTGAGCGGCAAGCTCGTCAGCGGTGTGGCCGAAGAACATCGTGGTGGCCGCCGCCCGCACGAGTCCGGAGCGGTGCGGCTGGTCGAACGCCTCGAGCAGGCACAGCCAGTCGGTGGCCGCGTCGGAGCTGAAGATGTCGGAGTCGCCGGTGTAGACCGCGTGCACGCCCGCGGCCGTCAGCGCCTCGAAACAGGCCCTTGCGTCCTTGTGCTTCTCGACGATCACCGCGATGTCGCGCGCCTGCAGCGGCCGGCCGTCATAGGTGGCGCCGCCGGCGAGCAATGCCGCGACGTCCGCGGCCAGATCCTGGGCGATGTACGGGCGCAGCCGGTCGATCTTGACCGTCTGGGTGCCGCGCACCCCGAAGGTGTCGCGGCTGACCACCCGCAGCCGGAACGGCTCGTTGCTGGGGGCGCCCTGTAGCCGGTGGCCCCGGTGGTGGGCGTCGACGCGGTGCGCGACGATGCGCGGATCGCCGAGCTGCGCGCCGAGCAGGACGTTCTGCAGCCGGTCGACCAGGACGCCGTCGCTGCGCCAGTTCGTGCCCAGAGTGCACCGCTCGCCCGCGGTTTCGGCCGCGTCCAGATAGGTGACGATGTCGCCACCGCGGAACGCGTAGATGGCCTGTTTGGGGTCGCCGATGAGGATGACCGTCGACCGGCCGCTGAAGGCGCGGTCGATCACCTGCCACTGCACGGGATCGGTGTCCTGGAATTCGTCGACCATCACGATCGACCAGCGCTGCTGCATCCGCGCGCGTGCGGGGGAGTCGGCCGGTTTCAGCGCGGTGGCCAGCCGGCTCAGCAGATCGTCGTATCCGAGGATGCCGAGGCTGCGTTTGCGGCTCTCCAACTCGCCGCACACCGTGCGCGCGAACTCGACGCGGATCGCGGCCTCCGAGTCCGGAGGCGGATCCTGCGGCCGCAGTTCGGCACTCGGATTGTTCACCACCTCGCGGGCCACCTTGAGCGCCTGCGCGCGGGTGATCACCGGATCGTCCCGCTCGTTTCCGAACATCCGCAGATAGCAGTCGTCGACGATGTCGGCGACCACGTCGTCCAGGCTCTCCACCAGGGTGACCCGGGCGTCGGTGTCCCCCGCCACCCCGAGCGATTTGAGCACCAGCTGGCAGAATTGGTGGGTGGTGGCGATGGTGGCGGCATCGAAATCGGCCAGCGCGTCCCGCAGTCGCCGTCGGCGATCGGTCCGCTCCTCGTCGGTGCCGGCGAGCAGATGGGCGATCGGCTCGTTGTCGCCGGCGGTCTCCGGACGGTCGAACGCCACCAGCGCGTCGAGCAACTGGCACCGAACTCGTTCGCGCAGTTCCTGACTCGCCGCACGGCCGAACGTGATCAGCAGCATCTCGTCGAGCGTCGCGACGCCCTCGGCCACGTAGCGCGTCACCAGGCCGGCCAGGGCGAAGGTCTTGCCGGTGCCCGCGCTGGCCTCGAGCACCGTGGTGGTGCACGGCGGGGGCAGCGGGCCCAGCAGATCGAACGGCATCATATGCTCGCCTCCGCCCGCAGCAGCGGAGCCCACAGCCGGACGGCGTAGTCGTCGAGCCCGGCGTCGACGAGCGTGCTCAGGGGGGCGCCGATGCCCCACACCCGCGCGTGCGCGGGTTCCTCGTTCTCGCCCGGGAACCTCTTGGTGTCCCACCGGTAGGCGGCCGCGCTGACGGGGTCGTCGTTCTCTGCGCGGGCCGCCGCCCACGCGTAGGACGTCTTCAGCGGCAACGGGATCGGTTGGCGCCGGCCGGCGTCGTAGATCGCGACGAGGTCGCCGAGCAGTTCTGCGGCCGACTCGTCC
The DNA here is from genome assembly GCF_001665575.1 of Mycobacterium sp. 852013-51886_SCH5428379. GTDB lineage: Bacteria > Actinomycetota > Actinomycetes > Mycobacteriales > Mycobacteriaceae > Mycobacterium. The sequence goes on from NZ_LZSU01000042.1 coordinate 102,943, forward strand.
GGGCGGCCGAGCAGGCGTTCGAACGGGGTGTCGCCGTGGCGGGGCCGGCCGATGCACACCGCGGTCCAGTCCTCGCGTGGACGCTGAGCGGTCAACGCCAGCAACCGGATCCACGACTCCAGCAGATGCTTCCCGTCGAGTTTCGAGTACGTGACCCAGACGAGCTGGTCGCCGAAGACCCGCGGCACGGTGCCGGTGACGCGGCGGCCGCCGCCGACGTCGATGTCGACGTCATAGGCGCGGGGGGCCACCGCGCGACGAGCGCGGGCGGCGTGGGCGAGCTTCTCTGCTCTGGCGCGCAGCTCCTGGGCCTGGCGCCAGCCGAGGCGGCCGGGCGGCAGGGTGCCGCGCCGCCATTCCGCCTGCTGGGCGTCCTCGGGGGCCATGCCGCGCAGCATGTCGTCGAGCATGCGGTCGCCGACCTTCCACTGCGCGAGCGCGTCGATCTCGACGGGCATCGCATCCTCGACGGCGTCGACGTCCCACGGCAGCATGTAGTCCAGGGCCTTGAAGAATCCCTTGACCGGATCCCTGAAGAAACCGATCAGATCGTCGAGCACCACATCGTCGGTGGGCGGCGGCGGCAGTGGTTCGGCGAGCAGTTGCGGACGGTCGCTGCGGCGCCCGCTCGCGGTCTTGGCCGCGACGAGGGTGGTCGTGTCGAACGTGAACGACTGTCCGGGAACGCCGAGCGCACCAGGGGTGACGTTGCGAACGTCGAAGGGCTGCAACGGGTGTTCCACGACGGGGAGTCGTTGACCGGTGGTGAGCTCGAGTGCGTCGAGCAGTTCGACCAGCGGGACGGCGGGCGGCCTGCGTTGGCCCGAGTACTCGTTGGCGCCGGTGTAGGTGATGACGAGTTTCTCGGTGGCCGCGCCGATCGCGTCGAGCAGGAGCTGACGGTCCTCGGAGCGGATGTCGCGTTCGCCGGTCATCGGATTCCGGGCCAGCGCGTCGTCGCCGTCGACCACACCGAGGCGGGGGAACACGCCGTCGTCCAGGCCGATCAGGCACACCACCCGGTGCGGGACCGATCGCATCGGCACCATCGTGCACACGGTCAGGGTGCCGGTGCGGAAGTTGGCGCGGGTGGGGCGGCCGGCGAGGTGGCGGTCCAGCAGTGCCCGCACGTCGGGCAGCCGCAGTGGGGTGTCCCGCAGCGGCCCGGCGTTGACCAGGACGTCGGCGAACTCGCGCTCGACCTGGCTGGTCTGCCAGGCGTCGTCGTCGGACACCGCGGCCAGCAGCGTGACGCCCTCGGTCAGAGCGGCCAGCCAGTCGGCGAGTGGCCTTGTGCCGCTGAGCTGTTCGATGCACCGGTGCAGGCGCTCGACGTATTCGGCGAGGCGGCCCGCGAGCTCGACGCGGTCACTGCCGACGTCGTCGAGCGGAAGCGTGGTGTCGAGCCAGGCGTGCGCGTCGTCGGACATCGCTACGCCGGCCAACACCCGGTCGATGCCGAACCGCCAGGTGTTCTGGACGAATCCGACCCCGTAGGGCGCACGGTGGTCCGGGTCGAAGCCCCACCGGACGTTGGCTTCGCGCACCCACGCACTGATGGCGTCGAGATCGTCGTCGCTGAACCCGAACCGCGCCCGCACGGGTGCGGCCTCGGCGAGGTTGAGCACCTCGCTCGCGGTGGCGCGACCGCCGGCGAGCGCGAGCAGTTGGGCCGCCACGGCGAGCAGCGGATTGGTCTGCGTCAGAGCGCGATCGGCGAGTTTTACCCGCAACCGGTGCGCCGGATGGGCGCCGTCGACGATGTCGCCGAGACCGAAACCCGCGACGATCAGAGGTGCGTAGGTCTCGATGTCCGGGCACATCACGAGGATGTCGCGCGGTTCGAGGGTGGGGTCGTCGGCGAGCAGACCGAGCAGGACCTCGCGCAGTACGTCGATCTGGCGGGCGGTGCCGTGACAGCTGTGCACCTGCACGGAGCGGTCGGCGGGGTCGAGGGTGCGACCGGCGGGACGCACCGCGTCGGCGGCGATGTCAGACTGCAGCCAACCGAGGAGCGTGTTGGGATGGATTGGGCTGCCCAGATATTCGTCGGCTTGCGGGTCGGCGGGCAGGCTGCGCTGGAGCTCGCGCAGATCGCGACCCAGTGTCGCGAGCAGCGGGTGGGTGACGTCGCGGTGGCTGGTGTCGGCACGGCGGGGGGTCGGCGTCTGGGCACCGCGCAGCGACGTCCACAGCGGATCGCTCGGATGCGGCAGCCACAGATGCAGATCGTGGTGGGTGGCCAGCGCCTCGAGGAGTTCGATCTCGGTGACCGGCAGCCGGGTGTGGCCGAACAGCGACAGCCGCGCCGGCAGGTCGGTGGGCGCGGCCCGCAGCCGGTCCAGGACCGCGGCGTGGCGGATGTGCGGCGGGTCGGCGGGGACGCGGTCGACGAGGGCTCGCCACAGCGGCGGTTGCCAGTGCAGGTCGGCGTCCAGGCCTGCGGTGTCGCCGGCGAGCCAGTCGACGAGCAGCTGCGGGCGTTGGCGGGCGTAGGAGGCGAACAGGCCGGCCAGCCGGCGCGCGACCGCGTAGCGGCGGCCCTGGCGGAGTTCGCGTTCCTCGCCGTTTTCGAGGTGGCCGAGATGGGCGGCCAGGGTGGCGGCCCAGGGTTTGTCGAGGTGCGCGTCGATGACGGCGAGCAGCGGCCAGACCAGGGCGTCGGGCGCCCACGGATCATCGTCGGCGGTGCCGCTGAGCTCGCTGATCAGCGACCGCGGATTGCGGAAGACGACGCCGGCGCAGACGCCGTCCTGGCCGATGGCGGCGCCCAGGACGTGGGACAGCCGCTGGCTCAGCCACCGCTCGACGCCTTTGGCGGGGACGATGACGAGCTCTTCGGCGAACGGGTCATCGAGAGGACGGCTGAGTAGGGCACCGAGGCCGTCAGCGAGGAGGTCGGTGCGCTCGGCCCGATGGAGGTGCAGCGGCATTGACTCAAACGATAGAGCGCAGGGGTGACAACCGGGGCGGGTCGCCCTGCTGGGGCGCACAGCCGCGGCTTGACTCTCTCCCAGGGAGAGACCCGACGGTGGAGCCATGACACATCACACCTTGCACTTCCGGTTCACTCTCGACGGTGCGCTGATCGCCCGGCTGGTGATCGAGCCATGACGGGGCGCACATGGTTCATCACCGGAGGCACACCCGGAGGCTTCGGGATGGCCTTCGCCGACGCCGCCCTGGAGATCGGGGACCGGGTGGCGCTCACGGCGCGGCGCCCCGCCGAATTGGACGCATGGGCGCAGTCGCACGGCGACAGGGTGCTCGTGCTGCCGCTCGACGTCACCGACACGACTCAGGTGCGGCAGGCGGTGCGGGCCGCCGAGGAGCGGTTCAGCGGAATCGATGTCCTGGTGAACAATGCGGGACGGGGATGGTTCGGTTCGATCGAGGGGATGGACGAGTCCCAGGTGCGAAAGATGTTCGAGCTGAACTTCTTCGCCGTGCTGTCGCTCCTGCGGGCCGCCCTGCCCGGGATGCGCGCGAGGGGCAGCGGGTGGATCGTCAACATGTCCTCGGTGGCGGGGCTGCTGGGGACGACCGGGTTCGGCTACTACAGCGCGACCAAGTTCGCGATCGAGGCCGTCACCGAGGTGCTCCGCGACGAGGTCGCCGCGCACGGGATCGAGGTGATGGCAGTCGAACCCGGCGCCTTCCGCACCCGGGCTTACGCAGGCTTCGCCAACGACACCGTCGAGGAAGCCGTCGACGTCTACCGGCCCATGCTCGCGCAGGTGCGCGATGCGATGGTCGCCCAGGACGGTACCCAACCGGGTGACCCGCACCGCGGCGTTCGCGCGGTGATCGCCGCTATGCAGCAGAACCCGCCGCCGCGCCGACTGGTGCTCGGTAGTGGGGGATTCGACGCCGCCGTCGCGGCGCTCGAGGCGACCGTCGGCGATATCCGCCGGAACGAGACCCTGTCCCGTGGCGCGGACTTTCCCGGCTAGGTTCCGGTCACCGGGGCGAGACGGAAGACCGGCCAACCGATCTCAGTGCGCCAGCGGTCGGGGTCCAGGGTGTCGCGGGGCCCGACCAGATACGTCTCGTGGATCGGACCGTCGACGGCCAGAGCATGCGTGACCACCCACGCGCCGAGGCGGCCGTAGGTGACGTCGATGTCGTCGTGTGGTCCCTGGTGGCGAGCGACAGCGACGTCGGCGCGCGGCAACTCGACGACCTCGATGCGGCCGGAGCGGCGGGGCGCTCGCACCGGCCGGTAGACGGTCATCGCGCCGGCGCCGTGGGTGAACAGCTCGTTGGCGTAGTGCCCGCCGGGCGGACCGGTGTGTTCGTCCGGTGGAAAGGCGGCGTCGAGCTCAGCCATGGCGGCATCGAACCAGGACAACGAATCATCATGTGCCACTCGGCCGCTGATTGCGGCGACGGTGCGGGCCGGCACCGACCGCAGCTCGACGTCGATGTCGTCGGGCTCGGGACGCAGCAGGCGGCGCAACGATGCGACGGCGGCGCGGGTGCGGGCGAGTTCGGACTCCAGCCGCTGCAGGTGGCCGGCGATCACCTCGGCCCGCTGCTGCGGATCGTCGGTGGACAGGATGGACCCGACCTCGGCCAGCGGCACGTCGAGCTCGCGCAACCGGTGGATCACCTGGGCGGTCGGGATCTGCTCGGGCAGGTAGTACCGGTAGCCGGTCGACGGGTCGACGCGCGCCGGTTGGAGCAGACCGGCTTCGTGATAGCGGCGCAGGGTCCGCACGCTGAGGTGTGTGACGGTGGCGAATTCACCGATCGTCAGTCCGGAGCGCATGACGTCAGTGTGCAACATGCCCTTACTCTGTTGGCCCTGTTGCGTCCCAGGTCCGAATTTTCAATACATTGCGCGGGCACGGACGTGCGGGGCCGTGAACGACAGGATCATCATGCGATTCCAAACTGAACGGTACGACCACATCATCATTGGGGCCGGCTCGGCCGGCTGCGTGCTCGCGGCCCGATTGTCCGAGGACCCGGCCACCCGCGTCCTGCTTCTCGAATCCGGTCCGGACGACAACAGACCCGAGATCGCCGTGCCGCCCGCGTGGCCGACACTGTGGGGAACCGAGGTCGACTACTCCTACGCGACCGTCCGGCAACCGGGTACCGGGGGGATGTCCCACGACTGGCCCCGCGGTCACACGCTGGGCGGCAGCAGCAGCATCAACGCCATGGTGTTTCTGCGTGGGCATCCCAGCGACTTCGATTCGTGGGCCGGGTCCGGTTGCATGGGTTGGGATTACGACGCCGTCCTGCCGTACTTCCGGCGTATCGAGACGGTGCCGGGCGGGAATCCGAACTATCGGGGCACCGACGGACCGATGTCTCCCGCGCCCGCATCGGCGGCGGAGGCCAACCCGCTGTCGCAGATCTTCCTCGACGGTGCGGTCGCGACCGGATTCGCTCTGACCGACGACTTCAACGGCTGTCGTGCCGAGGGTGCGGGCTGGCATGATCTGTCGATTTTCGGTGGCGCCCGCCAGAGCACCGCTGCGGCCTATCTGCACCCGATTCGCCGAACGCGGCCCAATTTGGACGTCGTCACCGCGGCGCGGGTCCACAAGCTTCTGATCAGCGGGTATCGTTGCGTCGGAGTCGAATTCCTGTATGACGGCGACCGCGTCACCGCGTTCGCCGACGGCGACGTGGTGATGAGCGCGGGAGCGGTGGACACCCCCAGGCTGTTTCTCCTGTCGGGTATCGGCCCGGCAGCCGAACTGGAGGCCGTGGGAATCGATGTCAGACACGACCTGCCCGGGGTCGGCCGCAATCTGCAGGACCATCCGCTGTGTCCGGTGATCTATGAGGCGACGCAGCCGATTCCGATGGGTCGAACCAACCACGCCGAGACGTCGGCGCTGTGGCGAAGCGACGCGTCGCTTCCGGGGCCGGACATGCAACTGATGTTCATCCACGTGCCCTTCCACCCGGGACACCTGACTGCCCCCGCCAACAGCTTCACCTTGGCGGTCGCCACGGTGCCCGAATCGCGGGGCTCGATTCGTCTCGCCGGACCGGATCCCGGAACGCCGCCCCTGATCGACCCGAACTATCTGGGCACTGAATCAGACGTGCGGCGGATGCTGCAGGGGTTGACGGTGGCGCGGGAGATCGCGGCCAGCGCACCCTTCGATGCGTGGCGCGGCCGGGAGGTACTGCCCGGACCCGGCGTCGTCGACGAAGGCGCACTGCGGGATTACCTGGCACGTGCGACCAGTACCTACTACCACCCCGTCGGAAGCTGTGCGATGGGAACCGGACCCGAGGCGGTCGTCGATCCGGAGCTGCGGGTGCACGGCATCGCGGGCCTGCGGGTGGCCGACGCATCGATCATGCCGAAGATCCCGCCTGTCAACACCAATGCCGTCGCCATCATGATCGGCGAGAAGGCCGCCGACCTGATTCGCCGGCCGACGCAGTCGCCGCGGCCCGATGCCTGACGGAACCGCGCTCGGCGCTTTTCTGCGCTGGCACCGACACCGGCTGAGTCCCCGCGATGTGGGACTGCCCGACCATGGCCGGCGCCGGGTTCCCGGCCTGCGGCGCGAAGAGGTCGCGATGCTCGCACGCATCAGCAACGAGTACTACATCCGCATCGAACAGGGCCGCGAGCGAAGCCCGTCGGTGGCGGTGCTCGACGCACTCGCCGAAGCCCTGCAGCTCGACTCCGGTCAGGCGAAACACCTTCTCGCGCTGGCCAGACCGAGGTCCCGCACGGCTGTGGCACGGCACACCCGCGCACCGGAAGGCGCCGTCCGGCTGATCGACCAGCTGGCCCTGCCCGCGGTGCTGCTGAGCAGGTATATGGATGTGTTGGCGGCCAACGATGCCGCGCAGGAACTGTTCCCGAACATGCTGCCCGGAACGAATCGCATCCGCTCGTCGTTCCTGGACCCCCGCGAATGGGAGTTCTGGCGGGATTGGGAACAGGCCGCGGCCGACAGCGTCGCGCAGTTGCGCACCGACCTGGGCGGCGACGTCGAATCGTCACCGGTGCGCTCGCTGATCGCTGAACTCCAGCAGCATTCTCATGTGTTTCGGCAGCTGTGGTCCCGGCAGGACGTGCAGCAACACGCCCTCACGCCGGTGCGGCTTCGCCACCCCGATGCCGGCGATCTCGAACTGCACCGCGAGAAGTTCATCGTGGCCGGTACGGACGGAATCGTGCTGTACATCTACTACGCCGACGCGAGATCGATGTCGGCACAACAGCTTGACGCGCTGCTACATCGAGTTCAGCTGCGCGCCGGCCGATGACGTCTCCCACTCTCGGGGTTTCGGTATCCGGCTGCCAGGCCCTGTCTCTACCAGGATGACCGCTGCCTGGTTATCGGGGACATCGGCCCGCAGGGTGGTTCGAGACAGCCATGTGCGCAGAAGGAGTTCGAGAATGACACCCATGCCCCCGCGAGATCTCGGCGTCCGCCCCCGGGCGCTGGTCGCGCGCGAACCGTCGGTGGTGGCGCGCGTCGGCGCGGGCCTGATCGCCGGCCTGCTTGATCAGCAGATCGAGGACGGGACGGCCGTGGCACCGAACACCATGCTCGCGGCCCACACGGCACGGTTGACTTCCCGGCGCGAGCGCTCCGCGCTGACAGCCAAGCTGAGGGCAGTCGTGGAGCAGAGTCTGGGCCCACAACTCCCTTGGTCGGGACGGATACCGCCGCACCGCGGCAATGTCGCCGCGGCGATGCCGCTGATCACGGCCGTCATGGCCCGGTTGGACGGCCCGCAGCCCATCCTGCCGCGGGGTACTGCCCGGTTGCGGCTGCTCATGAGCGACGGCACCGGACCGCTCTACTCAGGCCGCAACGGAAGTCTTTCGGCCGCGTTGCAAGCGGTCCTTGCCGCTCTGTGAACGGAATGTGGACGTTCGACGACTTCGTCCTGGACTGCTCCCGGTATGAACTGCGCTCGGGCGCACGCGTGGTCCGGGTCGAGCCGCAGGTGTTCGATGTGCTCACTCACCTCGTGAGCAACCGGCACCGATGCGTCACCAAGGTGGAGTTGCTGGATTCGGTATGGGGCGGACGATTCGTCGGCGAGGCGGCGCTATCCAGCCGAATCGCCGCGGCGCGCCGCGCGCTGGGTGACGACGGGGAGGCGCAGCGCTACATCCGGACGGTACGGGGCCGGGGTTATCAGTTCATCGGTGTGGTGGACGAGAAGCGTTGCGCCAGAACAATTGGCCCACCCGAAGCGCTGCCGCGTCAGGACGTCGGATTCTGCCGTGCGGAGGACGGTGTGCGTCTTGCCTATGCCGTGGTCGGTGACGGGCCGCCGCTGGTGCGTGCCGCGAACTGGTTGACCCACCTGGGATACGACCTCGCGAGCCCGGTGTGGGGACACTGGATACGGGAGCTGTCGCGGCACCACAGGCTGGTCCGCTACGACGAACGCGGTTGCGGTCTGTCTGACTGGGACGCCCCCGACTTCACGTTCGACGACTGGGTGGCCGATCTCGAGTGTGTGGTCGACACACTCGGTCTGACGCGATTCCCCCTGCTCGGGGTGTCGCAGGGCGCTGCGGTGGCGGTCGCGTACGCGGCGCGGAATCCGGAGCGCGTCTCGGCGCTGGTCCTCTACGGCGGCTACGCACGTGGTCGCGCGGTGCGCGCCGCCGGAGACGCCGAAAGGAACGCGGCGGCACTGGATCTGGATCTGGCGCGGGTCGGCTGGTCGCGAGACGACCCGGCCTTCCGCCGGGTGTTCGCGGCGCAGTTCCTGCCCGACGGAACGCGCGCGGACTGGGACGCGTTCGACGCTTTGCAGCGACGCACCACGTCGGCGGCGAATGCGGTGCGGTTCCTCGAGCAGTTCGCCGAGATCGACGTCCGCGATCAGGCCGGGCAGGTGGCCTGTCCGACCCTGGTCATGCACTCGAGCGAGGACCATCGGGTGCCGGCGCGCTTCGGTGAGGAGCTCGCGACGCTGATTCCGGACGCACAGCTGGTGACGCTGCACAGCAGAAACCATCTGCTCACCCCCGCCGAGCCCGCCTGGTCGGAGTTCCGCGCGACAGTGCACGCGTTTCTGTCCGCGCACTGACGTGGCCGTGGGGGCGTCACCGGTCGGGTCACGGGAGCGCACCGTGAAGCGCGTCGCGCAGATGCCGCCGGCTGCGGTGCAGTCTCGACATGACCGTCCCGGGCCGTACCCCCATCACCGTCGCGACCTCACGACACGACAGGCCCTCGACCGCGGAGTAGTACATGGTCTGGCGCATCGATTCCGGCAGCGCCGAAAGCGCCGAAGCGAGTGCCGGGCTGGGTACCCCCTGCAGCGCAACGTGTTCGGCCGAGGGTGCTCCGCGGCCCCCCTCCAGGTCATCGACGTCTCCGGAGAGCTCCTCGGTGGGTCGGCGCGACGACGCGCGGTGCGCGTTGATCCATGCGTTGCGCATGATGCACGTCAACCACGCCAGCAGACGCGGGTCCTCGCCGAGGGTATGGAAAGACCGGTATGCCTTCAGCAGTGTTTCCTGCACCAGGTCCTCAGCGTCGGCCCCATTCCGCGTGAGCGACAGGGCTCGCCGATACAGAGGTCCGCTCAGTTGCCGTATCGCATCCTCGAAATCAACGGTGCACGTAGCCGGTTCGGCTGACTGTCCCATACCGCCATGCTTCGCGTCCGCGGCCGCGGTAGCTTGAAGATTGTTGGGAGATCTCATGGAGAAGTGAGAGGAACCAGTCGGCCTCGCCCTACTCGTCGAGCAGGGCGAGCTCGCTCAGACCTGTGCGGGCAGGGGCCCGGTCAGCGTCGACGGCCGGCACAGCAGCGTCACCACGACCACCGACCCCGCTGCCACGCCGAACGCGACGTACACATTGAAGACGTCGGCCGCCCCGCCCAGCACGAGCGCCGCGATCGGCCGCGAGCCGAGGAAGCCGACGAGCCACAGCGCCATGATGCGGCCGCGCAACTCCTCGGGAGCACGCTCCTGCACGACGGTGCTCAGCCCCGTCATCGCCCAGCCGAAACCCAGCCCGGCGAGCGTGAAGCCGGCCATCGCGACCGCCGTCACCGAACCGAACACCAGCACACCGCAGCCCGCCGCCAGCAGCCACAGCCCGATGAACGACACCCGACTCGAGGCGAGGCGGCCTCGCATCAGCGCCAGCGTGGCCATCCCCACCGCAGCCCCGATGCCGAACAGCGCGGAGAGCAACCCGACCAGGCTGGTGCTGCCGCCCAGGGTGTCCGCCATCGATGGAGTGAGCGTGATCGAGGCGTCCGCCGCGAAGCCGACCGTCGTCACCGCCAGCAGTGCGAGGAACAGCGGCTTGTCGCGCCACACGTAGCGCACAGCCGCGCGCACGCGGTAGTCGGCGCCCTCGCGGCGGATCGGGGGCGTCGGGAAATGCACCACGAGCAGGAAGGCCACGAAGATGACGTGCAGTGCCGCGCTGGCCGCGAAGCCCTCGGCGTAGCCGAGATGGGCCGCCAGGTAGGCGCCGATCGGCGGGCCCATGATCCGGCCGATCGTCATCGGAATGCTGTTCAGCGCCATGGCTGTCGACAGCTCACCCTCGCGGATGAGGTTCGGCACGATCGATTGCATCGCCGGGCCGCCCACCACGAAGCCGATGCCCACGAGCAGGGTTCCGGCCAGGATCGCCGCCGGGGCCTGTGCCTCGGAGATCGCCAACCACACCGCGATCGATCCCGACCCGACCACGCACAGCACGCGACCCAGCAGGATCTGCCGCGCCGGGTTGCCGGTGTCGGCCCATTTGCCGCTGGTCGGCGCCAGCACGAGTTGCGGCGCGAACTGGACGACGCCGACCAGGCCCACCATCAGAGCCGACCGGGTGGCGTCGTACATGACGATCGCCGCGACGATGCCGTGGGTCCACACGGCCACGACCGAGAACATCTTCCCCCAGAACAGGGCGCCGAAGACGGGGTCGAACATCAACCCCATCGCGCCGCGCGCCTGCGGCCTGGTCGTCTGCGCCGTCATGTGCGCGCACCCAGATCGATGCGGAAATACGGCATGAAAATATGCATAGCACATGGATGTATCTGCACTCGAATCGTGACGGTTGGGCGAGTGCCCGATTGATCTAGATCCTGCGGTGGTATCCACCGCGCGTGCGGACGTCAGGGTTGATCGCCGTGGGCAGCGGGCCTGCCGGGCTCAGCGCGGCTGCCGCCTTCCGTGCGCGTCACCCCAAGCTGCCCGTTCAGATCCTGACCGCTGATCCGGCCATGCCGTACGCCAAACCGCCGCTGAGCAAGGACTTCCTCTGTGGCCGCGGCGCCGCGCTCGACCTCCACTCCCCGGAGTGGTTCGACCAGCGCGGCATCGAGCTGATCCGCGGGCTCACCGTCGATCACATCGACGTGGCCCAGCGGGAGGTGGTGACGCGCGCCGGCCGCCGCTACCCCTACTGGCACCTCGTGCTGGCGCCCGGCGCCCGACCCGTCCCGCTCGACATCCCCGGCGCCGCGAACGCCCTGGCGCTGCGGTCGCTCGGCGACGCCGTCGCGATCCGCATGTCGGCGCTGCAGGCCCGCTCGGCCATCGTGATCGGCGGCGGACTGATCGGCTGCGAAGCCGCGGCCTGTCTGGCCGGCAGCGGGATCGTCACGACGATGGTGGCCGGCGAACCTGTGCCGCTGTACCGGCGTTTCGGTCTCGACGCGGGGGAGCGCATCGCGAAGCTGTTGACCGACTGTGGGGTGCGCTTCGTCGGACCGGCCCGGGTGACCGAGGTACACGACGACGGCGTCACCCTGGACAGCGGCGCGCGCCTCGAGGGCGACCTCGTCGTCGCCGCCACCGGGGTGCGCCCGGACGCCCGGCTGGCGATTGAGGCGGGTATCGCCACTCAGCAGTTCGGGCGGGCAAGCCGCATCGTCGTCAACCGACGCATGCACACCTCGGCGCCCAACGTCTTCGCCGCCGGTGACATTGCCCTGGCCTACAACGTCACCGCGCGCCGCGCGATCCCCACCGAACATTGGCGGGACGCGGCCGATCAGGGCGAGATCGCCGGCTCGTCGGCGGCGGGCTATCCGATGGCGTGGGGCGCGGTGCCCGGGTTCTTCTGCAGCATCGGCGACGTCCGCCTGAAGTACCGCGGGTGGGGGCTGCCCTACGACCGCGCCCACCTCGTCGAGCACCGCGACGGCTTCACCGTCCGTTACGAAGCCGGCGGCGAACCGGTCGGCGTGCTGTGCCTCAACGCCGACGAGGACTACCGCGCGGCCGGAGAAAAACTGCGGAACGCCCCAGCTCCACCTGTTCGCGGCGTAGCGTCGGCTACATCTCTCTAGTCGAGGAGGATGCGATGAAAAATGCGCATCACGATCCGGTGGATCATTCCCGAACCTGTCAGCCGCACGCCGGCGAATCGATGATCGACACTCTCTGGTTTCCCGGTCTGCTGTTGATCGCCGTCGGCGTGGTGGGTCTGGCGGCGATCGTGGCGGCCGCCGCCTACGGGTACACGCAGTGGGTGCTGCCGCTGGCGCTCGTCACCGGCGCGGTCGTCACCGCCGGCGGCGGACTGATCGCCCTGGAACACCGCCGCGTGCTCCGCGTCGAACGGCTCTGGCACGCCGAACATCCGGGGACCGGACACCGGCACGCGTGAGCTGATCCGCTCAGGCGGATCTTGCTCGCCGCGCCGATCCGGGAATCCGGCATTACAGTCTCTCGTACTCCGCGACGAGAGCTGAATTCACGACGATTTGAACTCTCTTGCGGACCGGGAAAGTCCTGGGACACTGCCGTCCGCCCATAAGCGCGCCTATCCCGTGCGCGCATGGCTCTCGTCATGCCCCAGGAGGCTGCGTGTTCCATCCGTCCAACCTCTCGCCCGGTATCGGCATCGCGCTGATGCTGGGCCTGGGCGCCTTCATGTTCGTCGTCGCCTTCACCGTGCGGTCCATGGTGAAGAACACCCACGACTTCGTCATCGCCGACCGCCGCATCGGTTTCGGCTTCGGCGTCGGATCGGTCATCGCCGTCTGGACGTGGTCCATGGCAGTGATGATGTCCTCCGCGCAGGCCTTCACTTTCGGTGTCTCCGGGCTGATCTGGTTCGTTGTGCCCAACGGTCTGGCCGTGATGGTGATGGTGCCGTTCGCGCTGAAGCTGCGCCGCCAGATGCCGGCCGGCTACACAATCGTCGAATTCATCCGGGAACGCTTCCAGAACAAGCCGGCGACGACGGTGATGCTGGTGGCGATGCTGCTCGGCCTGCTCGCCGAGATCTTCATCAACCTGTTCGGCGTGGTGCTGGTGACCGGTGTGGTGTTCGGGCTCAATCCGACCGTCGTGTTGATCGTGACGCTGGCGACGGTCACCGTCTACTCCTACTTCGGCGGGCTGTGGACGTCGGCGATCACCGCGACCTTCAACACCCTGATGATCACCGTGCCCGCCGCGGTGGTGGTGCTCTACGTGCTGGCCAAGGTCGGCGGCCCGGAGGTGGTGTTCGGACGCGTCGAGGAGGCAGGACCCAACACGCTCAACGCATTCGACACCCAGGCCGCCGCCGCATTCGGCATCTCGCTGGCGCTGGGCCTGCTCGCGTCCACGATGGCCGATCAGACGTTCTGGCAGAAGGCCTGGGCGCTCAAGCCCGCGACCATGGGCCGCACGTTCGTGTGGGCGGGGCTGTGGTTCTACCCGATCCCGATCGCGATGGGTCTGCTCGGGCTGGTCGCGCTGGCGTTCAACCTCGACGTCGAAGACCTCGGCGCCGCCGGCCCGGGTGGCGTCGGACCGTACGTGGTGAGCAATCTCGGGCTGCCGCTCATCCTCATCGCGCTCTACGTGCTGATCATCCTCAACGCCTGCTACTCGACGATCGACGGCGCATTCTCGGCGCTGTCGTCAGTGGTGGCCGTCGACATCCTAAAACGCGCCAAACCCGATATCGCACCGAAGTCGTTGTTCCGCTGGACGAAAGCCTCGATCATCATCGCCGGGGTGATCGGCGGGGTGGTGGTCAGCTCGGGCATCGACTACGTCGAACTGGTCAACCTCGTCTACTTCCTCAAGGCGGCGTTGATCATCCCGCTGGGGCTGGCGATCTTCTGGAAGCGCATGACCTCGACGGCGTTCGTGACCAGCCTGCTGCTGGCCATCGCCATCGGCTACCCCGTCCGCGAATACGTCGGCGAACTACCCGGCATCATCACCCTGGAGGCGATCTCACTCGTGGCTGCCGTCGGTATCAGCCTGTTGTCCAAGCAGACCTTCGACTACGACTCACTCAAGTCCCGCGGCAGCGCACTGTCCGGTGACAAGCGGCGGGCCGCCGAGGATCTGGATCCGGTCGCATGACCGCCTTCTGGATTGCCGTCATCGTGGGCTCCGTGGTGAGCGTGCTCTACATCGGGCTCGGGGTGCAGGCGTTCTTCCGGGTCCGCCGGGACGTGCTCGCGCTGGCCGCCGCCGGCGAGACCGCCGACCTGGACACCGAAGCACTGGAAGCCAACGACGCCGGCTCGTTCAGCTGGAAGGCGCTGGGCGCCGTCGTGGTGTCGACGTCGGTGATCGCGCTGCTGGGGGTCAGTCCCGTGTTCTGGTACCTACCTGCCATTCTCGCGATCGGTTCGGCCGTCGCCGTGACCGTCGCGTTCGTGATCGACCGGAGGAGTGCTGCGTGACGAAGAAGAAGATGCACCTGCTGGGCTTCGTCCAGCACGGCGTGATGAACCACGCGTCCACCATGTGGGCGCACCCGCGGGACAAGGTCGGCTACCACTGGTCGCGGCCGGAGTACTGGCGCGATCTCGGCCGGATCATGGAACGCGGGCTGTTCGACGCGATGTTCATCGCCGACGAACTCGCCCCGTACACGACCTACAAGGGCAATTCGGATCCGGTGGTGAAGTTCGCCGGGCAGTGTCCGGTGCACGAGCCGGCGAGCGTGGTGCCGATCGTCGGTGCGTTCACCAAGAACCTCGGCATCGGCATTACGCTGTCGACTTCCTTTGTGCCGCCGTACATGATGGCCCGCCAGCTGTCGACGCTGGATCACCTCACCGGTGGCCGCGTGGGCTGGAACATCGTCACGTCCTACTCCAAGAGCGAGTTCCAGGCGATGGGCAAGGAGAACCTGACGCCGCGCGACAAGCGCTACGAGGTGGTCGAGGAGTACATGCAGCTGCTGTATCAGCTGTGGGACTCCTGGGATGACGACGCGATCGTCTACGACCGCGAGAACGGGGTGTTCGCCGATCCGGCCAAGGTGCGCGAGGTCGACTTCCAGGGCGAGTTCTTCCAGTCCAAGGGCCGCCACTTCGTCGCCCCGTCACCGCAGAAGCGGCCGGTGCTGTGGCAGGCCGGCTCGTCGCCGCAGGGTCGCGAATTCGCCGCCAAGCACGCCGAATCCGTATTCGGCATCTTCCCGACGCCCAAGAGCATGCGCGCCTACGCCGACGACATCCGCACCCGCGCCAGCGACGCCGGGCGCGATCCGGAGTCGGTCAAGCTGATCTACGGATTGCAGACGATCATCGACCGCGACAAGGGCCGCGCCAACGACCGCTACGCCGAGTTCGTCGAGAAGGTCCAGATCGAGAGCGCGCTCGGAATCCTCTCCGGGCACACCGGTTTCGACTTCTCGACGCTCGATCTGGACGACAACGTCGTCGACGCCGATGTGCAGGGCATCCGCGGTCTGTTCGACGCGATCCTCGAGGCCAAGGACGGTGCGCCGGTCACCGTGCGGGAGGCCGCCCAGATCTACGGCGTCTCGATGGGCGCACCGGTGGCGGTGGGCACGCCGTCGGATGTCGCCGATCAGATGGAGCAGTACATCGACGAGGGTGGCTGCAACGGCTTCATGATGCTGGCCACCGACACGCCGGGCTGCTTCAACGACATGACCGAGCTGCTGGTGCCGGAGTTGCAGCGGCGCGGCCGGTTCCGCACCCGTTACCCCGGGACCACGCTGCGGGACAGCCTGCAGGAGTACTGAAATCGAGCGCACTCGCAAAGCTCATTTCCTTGCCTTCATGCAGCACGGCGTGAGCAGTCACTCCGTCGGGATGTGGCGGCACCCGCTCGACAAGGTCGGGTGGGATTACGCCGCACCGCCGTACTGGCAGCATCTGGCCCGCACGCTGGAGCGCGGACTGTTCGACGCGGTGTTCCTGGCCGACGAACTGGCGCCGTACAACTCGTTCGAGGACAGCTCGGATGCGACGATGCGGTACGCCGTGCAGGCCCCGACGCACGAACCCGCAGCGCTGACGCCCATCATCACCGGCGCCACCGAGCATCTCGGGGTGGGGATCACGCTGTCGACCGCGTTCGAGCATCCCTATTCGATGGCGCGGCGGCTGTCGACGTTCGACCATCTGTCCGGCGGCCGGGTCGCGTGGAACATCGTCGGGTCGTATTCGCCGTCGGAGTTCGCGGCCTACGGCCAGGAGATGCCGGACCGGTCGGTGCGCTACGAGCGCATCGCGGAGTATGTGGAGCTGTGCTGCCGGCTGTGGGATTCGTGGCAGCCCGACGCGATCGTCGCCGACCGCGAGACCGGGGTGTACGCGCATCCGGAGAAGATCCACGAGGTGGAGTTCGAGGGTAAGCACTTTCGTTGCCGCGCTCGGCATTTCGTGGCGCCGTCCCCGCAGGGCCGGCCGGTGCTGTGGCAGGCCGGCGCCAGTGAGGAGGGCCGTCGCTTCGCGGCGTCGACGGCCGAGGCGATCTTCGCGATCCAGCCGACCGTCGCGTCGATGCGCGCGTACTCCGACGACATCCGGTCGCGGGTGGCGGCCGCGGGGCGTGATCCGGCGGCGGTGAAGCTGTACTACGGGGCACAGGTGATCGTCGGCGCCACCGACGCCGAGGCGCACGAGAAGGCGGCGTATCTGCGGTCGCTGCTGCGTCCGGAGGCGTCGCTGGCGATGCTGTCCGGCCAACTGGGAGTGGACTTCTCGACGTTCGACCCGGCCACCCCGCTCGACGACATCCCGGTGCCGGGAATCCAGGGTGTGAAGGATGCGCTGGTCGCGTCCGGAGCGGGGGCGGCCGTCACCGTCGCGGAGGCCGCCGATACGTACGCGTTCCGGTTCTCGATGCCGCAGGTGATCGGCACGCCGACCGGGGTGGCCGATCAGCTCGAGGAGTTCATGGACGACGGCGGGGCGGACGGTTTCATGCTGCTGGCCACCTACACGCCGGGCTGCTTCGAGGAGTTCGTCGACCTGGTGGTGCCCGAACTGCAGCGACGCGGCCGCTACCGCACCCGGTATCCGGGAAAGACGCTGCGGGAGAACATCCTCGGCGAGTGATTTCGGTGTAGTTGCTCGCGGTGAGCGACGAAGTACTCCGAAATCACGCCGTACAGTGGCCTCATGGCGGACCTCGACAGTCTCGGTGCTGAGAAGTTCCTGTCGTTGACCACGTTCAAGCGCAGCGGCGAGGCGGTGGCCACCCCGTTGTGGGTGATCGGCGAGGCAGGACGGTTGGTGTTCTGGACGCCGGCGGAATCGTGGAAGGTCAAGCGGGTGCGTCGTGATGCCCGGGTGACGGTGGTCCCGTGCTCGCGGGGCGGAAAGGTGGCGCCGGGGGTGCAGCCGGTGGCGGGTCGCGCGGAGCTGGTCGAGGATGCTGCCGAGGTGGACCGGACGCAGGGACTGTTCCGGAAGAAGTACGGGGTGGGGTTCGTGGTGGTGACGACCATCGAGCGGGTCATCCGCCGTGGCCGCGAGCGTCGGGTGCTGCTACGGGTCGACCTCGACGGCTGACGTGGCGAATCCCGCCAGGAGCGAACGCACCCCGAGCCGCCAGCGCCGCTCGACCGACTGCGGCGTGGTGCCCAGCCAGCAGCCGGCCTCCTGGACGGCAAGGCCTTTCGCCAGCGCCAGCAGCACGTGGGCGATGTCGACGGCGTTACCGGTGAGCCGGCCGTCGTCCAGGCAGCGTTGGATGCGGCCGAGGAAGATGTCGCGGACCGCTTCGCCGGCGGCCAATTCGTCCGGGCCCGGGTCGAAGTCGGCGAACGGCCGGGAGAACATCACCTGCGCCAGCCGGGAGTAGTCGAGGCAGAACCGGCGGAACACCGGCACCAGCGCCTCCACGTCGGCGACCGGATCGTCGGTGACCGGGACGCCGGACAGCTCGGCGTCGAGCAGCCGGAAACCCTCGAAGAAGATCGCGCGGACCAGACCGGCCTTGTCGTCGAACAGTTCGTAGACCGCGGGCACCGACGTACCCGCCTGTTCGGCGACCCGTCGGGTGGTCAACCGAGCGACGCCCTCGTCGTTGAGCGTCGCGACCGCGGCCGCCAGCAGCCGCGACCGCAGCTCGGGCGTACGCTGCTTGACCCTCGGCATCTTCGGCTAGCCGCCGAACTCCGTTGCCAGACCGTCGATTCCGGCACGGATCGCGGTCAACGCGGCCTCGCGGGCCTTGAGCTTGCTCGCCAGATGCGCGTGCAGGTGCAGTGTTGCGGCGGCTTCGGCGGCCACCTCCTGAGCGCGCGGGATAACCGCGTCCTGTTCGACGACCTCGTCGAGCCAGCCGCCGTCGATCGCCGCGTCGCCGGAAAAAGTGGCCGCCATCGAGATGCCACGCTGGAACGCCGCGGGCGTCAACCGCATCCGCATGAGTTCGATCGCGGAGATCGGCAGCACCATGCCGATGGCGACCTCGTTGGCCTGGCAGCGGGTCCGGGTCGAGCCGATGCGGACGTCGCCCGACAGCAGCAGGAACGATCCCATCGCGATGGCCGGACCGGTCGCCGCCATGATCACCGGCTTGGGGAAGGTCAGGCAGCGCACAGCCAGTTCGAAGCCGCCGGAGAGCATGCCGAGCGCGGCCTGGGCGTCGCCGGAGGCGAACACCGCAAGGTCGAAGCCGCCGCTGAACAGTTTCTGATTGCCTGCCAGCACAACGGCTTTCGACTCGTCCTTCTCGGCGGTGTCGAAGGCCTCGTTCAGGCTCTGTTGCATGGCCGGCGACAGCACATTGGCCTTGCCGTCGTCCATGGTGATGGTCGCGACCGACTCGGTCAGGTCATAGCTCACTGCGCTCATCGTCAGGATGTTACGTAACGCTGTTACGAAACAGAAGGGGGGACGTGGAATCTCCCCGACTCCACATCCGCGTCGACGTTGTCGTCACCATCCAGGTGGGCCCCGAGACCAATCGGTCGGGTGCTCACCGAACCGCTCTAGCGCGACGCAGTCGCCCTCTCGAGCGCCCGCGCGGGCGTCGTCGAGATCGACGTTTTGCCGAACTCCTCTCGCACTTTGGTGCCCAAATGTTCATTTGGGCGTTCTGAAGGCACGAGACGCTCGCTGCGGGCCAGCCAGTCGCGATCCGCCCATTCGATGCGGGCGGGCAGCCGACGCCAGTACCGCGGACGGGCGCGAAGGTAGAGCTCGACGCTGGCGTGCACGGCGGCGCCGTCGGGCACGCGACGCAACGACAGGGTGTGGTGGCTGCTTGCGGCGAGCGCATCGTGTTCGGTCGGCGACGGCAGACGGCAGTCGGCGCGCAGTCGTAGACCTTCACGGACCGCGCCGTCGAGCACCCAGTCCAGGGCGATGTCGGCCAGCGGCAGGCAGGCTCCGGCGGTCCCGGCGACATCGCCGTGCGCTCCGCGGAACCACACCTCCTCCACCCTCGCCGCTCCGACCGGGTTCGTGAGCGAGGCGCCGTCGATCGCCATCGCATGCCGGCCGTGCTCCACATTCGTCAGTCCGCCGCGCCCAGCGCGATCGACACCGGGCAACCCGACCGCGTCCCAGAGCCCGAGGAACCGGACGGGGACGGCGGCGTCGTCACGGTCGGTGAGCGCGGCAGCAATCCGGCCGACGCGTCGCCAATCGTCGTCGCTGCGGACGGTGCGGGGTAGGACACAGGTGGTCAGCAGGTGATCGAGCACCGCGTCACCGCGCCCCGGCCAGATTCCGATCGCGCCGAGCAACCCCGCCAGCTCCCGCGCGCGCACCGCGCCCCGACCGGCGCCGAAGACGAAGATCGCGTCGCCAGGCGACCAGCTCTCGCGCAGGAAGTCATAGGCGTCGGCGACCGTGGCGCGCGCGGCTTCGACGGCGGTGGAGCGCCGGTGCGGTGCCGTCCCCGGGTCATACCACGTGAGCTGCTGCGGTGAGTTCTCCGCGAGGCGGAAGACGGCTGCGGCGTTGGTGGCGGGACGCGGGGTCGACTGCTGCGCCCGGTCGAAACACATCACGATGTTCTTCACGACGGCCCCCGACGAAGAAGAGTTGACGGTGGCTCAAGTTTGCCCCTCGGTGCGGCCGATGTCACTACCTATCCGTCACCAATTCGAGATTTCACAACGGATTCTGATCGATTGAGGCGTATCGGCCACGAAATTCGTCGCACACCGCCGCTCGCGACTCAGGAAACGTTGCCGGCAGGTGGGCATGACGCAACGCAACGCGCGAAGCGAGACGTTGCGGGAATCGACCGTTCGGTGCCAGTTCGGAGTTCGGCAGTGAAGCCACCATCACCGCGGGCGTCGGCAGTGAAGGCAACTTCACTGTCGGCCGCCGAACGTCAGCCGCCCATGAGCATGCGCCACTGCTCGAGGTCGCTGGCGCGGTAGACGTAGTTGGAGCGTTTGACGTCCTCGAGCGGCGCGCTCGGTTCGGCCGAGTACCAGTGACCGGGGAACACCGTCGGGTCGCCGGGCAGCTTGGCCAGGGCCTGCAGGCTGCGGAACATCTCGTCGACGTCGCCACCGGGGAAGTCGGTGCGGCCGCAACCCTCGAGGAAGAGGGTGTCACCGGCGACCAGACGGCCGTCGAGCAGGAAGCACTGGCTGCCCGGCGTGTGACCGGGCGTGTGCAGGAGCTCGATGTCGATGCCGCCGACGCTGACGACGTCGCCGTGGTCGTGGGCGGTGAGGTCGCTCAATGCGATGCCGGTGACGCGGGAAACCCAGTCGGCCTCGTGGGTGTTGACGTGCACCGGAACGCTGACCCGTTCGAGCAGTTCGGCGAGGCCGGCGAGGGTGAACCCCATCATCGAGCCGCCGACGTGGTCGGGGTGGTGATGGGTGGCGAGCACGCCGGACAGGTGCATGCCGTCGGCTTCCAGGGTGTCGACGAGCTCGCCCGCGGCGTAGGCGGGATCGACCACCACGCAGTCCCCGGTCTCCCGGTCGCCGATCAGATAGGAGAAGTTCCGCATCTGGGTGGCGATCATGTCGCCCGCGGCGAAGTCGCGGCCGGACAGCAGTTGGCGGAAGTACAGGCGGTCGGCGTCGGACATGGGCCCATGCTAGGTGGCAGGTGCTCAGATGCCGGGACTGACCAGCGGTTTGGCGCCCGCGAGG
Organism: Mycobacterium sp. 852013-51886_SCH5428379; assembly: GCF_001665575.1. GTDB lineage: Bacteria > Actinomycetota > Actinomycetes > Mycobacteriales > Mycobacteriaceae > Mycobacterium. The sequence continues at coordinate 124,224 of NZ_LZSU01000042.1, forward strand.
GGCAGACTGTACTCTCTTTAAGGCCCTCGCCTCGGCTACGTCGAGCGCCGCGGGTCAGGCCCCCTTAGCTCAGTCGGCAGAGCGTTTCCATGGTAAGGAAAAGGTCAACGGTTCGATTCCGTTAGGGGGCTCGGCGACCGCCGAGTGGTGAGCGTCTGGAATGGCGGTGTAGCTCAGCTGGTTAGAGCGCACGACTCATAATCGTGAGGTCGGGGGATCGAGCCCCCCCACCGCTACAAGCACAACGACGTATTGACGAAGGACGAGAGACGTGGCATCGAGTACCGATGTACGGCCGAAGATCACATTGGCCTGCGAGGTGTGCAAGCACCGTAACTACATCACGAAGAAGAACCGCCGCAACGACCCCGACCGGCTGGAACTGAAGAAGTTCTGCCCGAACTGCGGTACGCATCGGGCGCACAAGGAGTCGCGCTGATCGCAGCCGCACGGCTTCGGCCGCGGCTGACTAGATAGGTTCACAACTCGTGGGTTTTCTGGACGACTACGTCGGATTGCACTATCGCCATCCCGACCGCTATGTCGTTGGTCGTGAGAAAATTCGCGAGTACGCGGTCGCCGTCAAGAACGACGATGAGTCCTTCTTCGACGAGAAAGCCGCTTCCGATCTCGGGTACGACGGACTGTTGGCGCCGCTGACGTTCATCTCGGTGTTCGGGTATCAGGCGCAGTCGGCCATGTTCGCCGCCGCCAACATCAGCATCACCGATGCGCAGATCGTGCAGGTCGATCAGACCCTCAAATTCGTGCGGCCCATCGTGGCGGGCGACGTCCTGCACTGCGACGTCTACATCGAGTCGATCCGCAAAGCGCACGGCACTGACATCATCACCACGAAGAACATCATCACCAACGAAAACGGTGACGTCGTACAGGAGTGCTACACCACGCTCGCGGGGCGTAGCGAAGAAGACGGGGAGAGTGGCTTCAGCAATGGCACTGCGTGAATTCGATTCGGTGAAGGTCGGGGATGCGCTCCCCGAGAAGGTGATCACCCTGACCCGTCAGGACCTGGTGAACTACGCCGGCGTCTCGGGCGACCTGAACCCCATCCACTGGGACGACGAGATCGCCAAGCAGGTCGGCCTCGACACCGCGATCGCGCACGGCATGCTGACCATGGGCCTGGGCGGCGGCTACGTCACCGAGTGGGTCGGCGATCCCGCCGCCGTCACCGAGTACAACGTCCGCTTCACCGCCGTGGTGCCGGTGCCCAACGACGGCGTCGGCGCCGAGATCCTGTTCAACGGCCGCGTGAAGTCCGTGGATCCGGAGGCCAAGTCGGTCACCCTGGCGCTCAGCGCGACGGCCGGCGGCAAGAAGATCTTCGGCCGCGCCGTCGCGGTCGCGAAGCTGGCGTAGGCGGGGCGCGCACATGGCATTGAAGACCGATATCCGGGGCATGGTCTGGGAGTACCCGGACACGTTCCTGGTGGGCCGCGAACAGATCCGTCAGTACGCGAAGTCGGTGAAGGCGACCGATCCGGCCACGATGGACGAGGACGCCGCCGCCGAGCTGGGCCACGAGTCGCTGGTCGCGCCGCCGACGTTCATGTCGATCTTCGCGGTGATGATTCAGAACCACTTCTTCCAGCACGTCGACGTCGGCCTGGAGACCCTGCAGATCGTGCAGGTGGACCAGAAGTTCCTGTTCCACCGGCCGATCAAGGCCGGCGACGCGCTCAACGGGACGATGTACATCCAGACGGTCGACGAGCGGTTCGGCGCCGACATCGTCACCACCCGGAACGTGCTCACCGATCCGGACGGCGAGATCGTCATGGAGTCCTTCACGACCCTGATGGGGCACGAGGGCGACAATTCGATCTCGGCGGGCTGGGATCCGGAGACCGGTCAGGTGGTCCGCAAACCGGTCAAGCACGAGGACCCACCGGTCGACGACGCAGCGGATTAGTAACTCGCAGGCCAGGCGCGCTACACTCGGGACTTCGGGGTTTTCCCATTACAGCGCGCTTCCGCGAGTACGTCGGGGAGCGCGCGAATCATGTGAGCCCCGAGATGCGGCGGTGAAGGTGCTTGTCCAGGCCTGCGGTGTCGTCGCTGAAGGGGCGTAGCTCAACTGGCAGAGCAGCGGTCTCCAAAACCGCAGGTTGCAGGTTCAAGTCCTGTCGCCCCTGCTCAACTGAATAGTTCGACAAGCGTGGACACTGGAAGGTGACCACGAAGCAATCAGACGAAAGGCATGCGGTGAGCGACGAGCGCGATGGTGCCGGCTCCGCAGGCACGCCCACCGACGGTGACGGCGGCGGCACGGACGACACCGGCGGCCAGACTGCCGTGGTGACGCGGCCGACGCGCCCGACGGGTAAGCGGACCCGCCGTGCCGCGGTCTCCGACACCGAAGGTGCCGACGCCGACACGGCGGATACCGACTCCGGCGGTGGCAAGGACGGCAACGGGAAGACGAAGAAGACCGCCAAGGACGAGTCCGGCGGCCGCGCCAACCCGATCACCTACGTCATCACCTTCATCAAGCAGGTCGTCGCCGAGCTGCGCAAGGTGATCTGGCCCAACCGGAAGCAGATGGTCAACTACACCATCGTGGTGTTGATCTTCCTGGCCTTCATGGTTGCGCTGATCTCCGGCGTCGATTACGGGGCGGGCCGGTTGATCGGCCTGTTCTTCGGCGAGTGACCCATGAATTCTAGGAAGGACTGGCAACAGTGACGAGCTTCGAGGGCGATACGCCTTCGGCCGAGAACGTCGATCTCGTCGACGAGTCGACCACCGAACCCGCGACCGAGGACGCCGACGTCGCAGGTGGTGAGGTGAGCGAGGACGCCGCGACGACGGACGACGCCGCCGGAGAGGCCGACGCCCCTGCCGTCGAGCTTGCGGACGAGGCCACCGAAGAAGAGGATGTCGATCCTGCGGTCGCGCTGAAGAAGGAACTGCGGCTCAAGCCGGGCGACTGGTATGTCATCCACTCGTACGCCGGTTACGAGAACAAGGTGAAGGCCAACCTCGAGACCCGCGTGCAGAACCTCGACGTCGGCGACTACATCTTCCAGGTGGAAGTGCCGACCGAAGAGGTCACCGAGATCAAGAACGGCCAGCGCAAGCAGGTCAACCGCAAGGTGCTCCCGGGTTACATCCTGGTGCGGATGGAACTGAACGACGAGTCGTGGGGCGCGGTGCGCAACACGCCGGGCGTCACCGGGTTCGTCGGCGCGACGTCGCGTCCATCGCCGCTGAGCCTCGACGACGTGGTCAAGTTCCTGCTGCCGCCCGCGACGGCGAAGAAGCCGGGCAAGGCTGCGTCGACCGCTGCGGGCGCCGCGTCGAGCGAGGCCACGCTCGAGCGTCCGGAGATCCTGGTCGACTTCGAGGTCGGCGAATCGGTCACCGTCATGGACGGCCCGTTCGCCACGCTGCCGGCGTCGATCAGCGAGGTCAACGCCGAACAGCAGAAACTCAAGGTGCTGGTGTCCATCTTCGGTCGCGAAACACCTGTCGAACTGACCTTCAACCAGGTCGCGAAGATCTAGCTCCCCGCGAGCGCACAAAGAAAGGGCACTTCCATGCCACCCCGCAAGAAAGTCACCGGGCTGATCAAGCTCCAGATCCAGGCCGGCCAGGCCAACCCTGCGCCGCCCGTCGGTCCGGCGCTCGGCCAGCACGGCGTCAACATCATGGAGTTCTGCAAGGCGTACAACGCGGCGACCGAGAGCCAGCGCGGCAACGTCATCCCCGTGGAGATCACCGTCTACGAGGACCGCAGCTTCACCTTCCAGCTCAAGACCCCGCCTGCCGCCAAGCTGCTGCTCAAGGCCGCGGGTGTGCAGAAGGGCTCCGGCGAGCCGCACAAGACCAAGGTCGCCAAGGTGACCTGGGATCAGGTGCGCGAGATCGCCGAGACCAAGAAGTCGGACCTGAACGCCAACGACATCGATCAGGCCGCCAAGATCATCGCCGGCACCGCCCGGTCGATGGGCATCACGGTCGAATAGATCGACCGCGGTGTGTGGGAGGGCTGGCATCGGCCCGCACCACGACTCAGCAATTAGGAGAGATCAATGAGCAAGAACAGCAAGGCATACCGCGAAGCCGCCGAGAAGGTGGACCGCGACAAGCTCTACACGCCGCTCGAGGCCGCGAAGCTGGCTAAGGAGACGTCGTCGAAGAAGCAGGACGCGACCGTCGAGGTGGCAATCCGCCTCGGTGTGGATCCGCGTAAGGCGGACCAGATGGTGCGCGGCACCGTCAACCTGCCGCACGGCACCGGTAAGACCGCCCGCGTCGCGGTGTTCGCCGTGGGTGAGAAGGCCGAGCAGGCCATCGCCGCGGGTGCGGACATCGTCGGCAGCGACGATCTGATCGAGCAGATCCAGGGCGGCATGCTCGACTTCGACGCCGCGATCGCGACGCCGGACCAGATGGCCAAGGTGGGCCGCATCGCCCGCGTGCTCGGCCCGCGTGGCCTGATGCCGAACCCGAAGACCGGCACCGTGACCGCTGACGTCACCAAGGCCGTCAACGACATCAAGGGCGGCAAGATCAACTTCCGCGTCGACAAACAGGCCAACCTGCACTTCGTGATCGGCAAGGCGTCGTTCGACGAGACGAAGCTGGCCGAGAACTACGGCGCCGCGCTGGACGAGATCCTGCGGGCCAAGCCGTCGGCGTCGAAGGGCCGCTACCTGAAGAAGATCGTCGTGTCGACGACCACGGGCCCGGGCATCCCGGTGGATCCGGCCGTGACGCGGAACTTCGCGGAGGCCTAGGCCGCCAGGCCGGAGCCGAGCATGTGGACTGAGGCGTAACAACCCTCGCTGAAGCCCTCGCCCTTTTTGGGGCGGGGGCTTCAGTGCTTTCAGGATGCGGTGGGGTCCAGGGGGACCTTGATGGTGGACAGGAGGGCGCGGTGGTCGGAGCCGGGAATCGTGACGGTCTTGATCGAGCTGGCCGCGGCGTTGCGGGTGAGGATGTGATCGATGGTGATCAGCGGCGGAATCCAGTCGTGCACCGGGTACGTGGGGGAGAGGCCCGAGCCGGTCTGCTCGACGGCGTCGCGATAGCCGTTGGTGAGCAGATCGCGGAACTGGCGCATGTCCGGGGTGCTGTTGAAATCGCCGCCGACGATGACGGCGCCAGGGCCGGCGACCTTCGCGAGTTGGTCGAGGTGTTTATTGGTGGCGGAGATGCCTGCGCGCCATTGGGCGAAAGTGTCGTTGTCAGACGCAAGAGGCGAGATCAAGTGAACGCTTGTGACTACGGGGTCGAAGCGGACCCCGGGAATCTGCAATTTCGCTGTTGCGATCGCTGTGTCGTCGACCTCATCCCTCGGCACGCCGACAAGCGGATATCGGCTCCATATGCCGATGCCGCCAGCGCCGGGCGCGGGCTTGAGGATTGAATAGGGGAAGGTCTCGTTGAGGCCCGCCCGCGAGAAACGCTGGATTTCGTCGAGAGTCAGCTCTGAGACCGTGATGACATCGGCGCTGTTTTCCGCCAGCCGGACGATCGTTGCTGGATTTGCTTGCCCCTTGCGGAGATTCGCGGAGAGGACCCGCACTTCGGTGTGTTCACCGACGGTCGTGGGGTGACCGAAGTAGTACCAAGGGACTTGGACGGCCAAGCTCACGATTAGAACGAGGACCGCTATCACGGCCAGAAGGGTCCGGCGATACACGACGGCCGTTGCCGCGCCCAACAGTGCCGCGACCGGGACGAACGGCGCGCCGATAGCAAGGATCAACGCGACGATGTTGGGCAGCGGAAAAGTCCGGGCCATAAGGATAATGACGCAGCATAAGAGGCCAAGTGTCACGATGGCTGGCCGCCACCGACGCCGTCGGACCGGAGAAGACCGATCCGAACGAGCTTTCAGTCGGGTCGGCATAGGCGGAGGACCGGTGGCAGCAGCGAGGCAATCTGGTTGCCTACGGATTCGAAGACTTCAGCAGGCTTGCCGATGGGGTCGGGGATATCCGCGAGTTGGTGGGTGGCGAATTGAGGGCGCAGCGAAGCGAGGTCCGCGACATCGCGCGCTCCGCCCTCTGAGGCCAAGAAAGCTGCCTCTGGCAACGTGAACGTGCGGTTGAGCTTCCGCGGCGCGAGTCCGAGCGCCGCGTCACGGTGTTCCCGCGTCATGGTGATGATGAGGTCGGCTTGCGATGCGATCTTCGCGGTGAGCTGCCGCGCCGCGAAGTCGGCGCTTTCGCCGCCGAGTCCCTCTAGTACCAGGGCCGCCTGGGGATGCACCGCGTGACCGATCACTGCGCGGACGCCGGCGCTAGATGTCTGTAGATCCGGTACGCCGATCTGTGTTCCGTATAAGGCGGCTAACCGCTCCGCGACCGGCGACCGGCAGATGTTACCCGTGCAAACGAACAGGATGTGCAGAGCGATCTCCTGGCTAGGTCATCGACGGAAGGTGTCGCGCGAACGCGCCGGATCGCTGAACGACTCCACCAGTATCCATGCGTACGGCCTCGCTCGCGTTCCGGCATGACGGTTCGCTCGATTGCGGGTCATGTGCCACGATATTGGAATGAGGGGGATCATTCTTGCTGGCGGTTCGGGGACTCGCTTGCACCCAATAACGCTGGGCGTATCCAAACAATTGGTTCCCGTTTACGACAAACCGATGGTGTATTACCCCTTGTCGACATTGATGTTGGCCGGTATCCGCGACGTCCTTGTCATCACTACGCCGCATGACGCCGCACATTTCGAGCGGCTTCTCGGCGACGGGTCGCAGTTTGGTGTATCCATTTCTTTCGCTCGGCAGCCGGCGCCGGACGGTCTGGCGCAGGCCTTCACCATAGGCGCGGACTTTATCGGCAACGACAAGGTGGCGCTCATCCTCGGTGACAATCTTCTCTATGGCGCCGGTATGGGACGGCAACTGGCCCGCTTCGCGGACGTCGACGGTGGTGCCATCTTCGCCTATTGGGTCGCGGAGCCCTCGGCGTACGGAGTGGTCGAATTTGACCGCGCGGGAATTGCGCTTTCGCTAGAGGAAAAACCGAAGATACCGAAGAGCAATTATGCGATACCCGGGCTGTATTTCTACGACAACGACGTGATCGATATCGCGCGCGGCCTAAAGCCGAGTGAGCGGGGCGAATACGAGATCACCGACGTGAATCGCACGTATCTTGACCAGGGACGTCTACAGGTAGAGGTACTGCCGCGGGGCACGGCGTGGCTTGACACAGGAACGTTCGACGATATGACGGACGCCGCTGAGTACGTGCGGACGATGGAACGCCGGACCGGTCTCAAGATTGGGGTGCCAGAGGAGATTGCCTGGCAGCAAGGATTCCTCACCGATGACGAACTCAGGGCGAGTGCCGAGAAGCTCGTGAAGTCGGGCTACGGGAGATATCTATTGGACTTGCTGGACAGGGGGCGCTAGTGGCGCGGTTACTCATCACCGGCGGCGCTGGCTTCATCGGCTCGAACTTCGTTCACCACGTCGTCGACAACACCGACCACCACATAACCGTGCTGGACAAGCTCACCTACGCCGGTAATCGCGCCTCGCTGGCAGAGCTGACCGCGGACCGGGTGACGTTCGTGCAGGGCGACATCGTCGACGCCGCACTCGTCGATGAACTGTGCGCATCGGTCGACGTCGTCGTGCACTACGCCGCCGAGTCGCACAACGACAACTCGCTATTCGATCCGCGTCCCTTCCTCGACACCAACGTGATAGGCACCTACACGTTGCTGGAGGCGGCACGCCGGCATGGTCTGCGGTTCCACCATGTGTCGACCGACGAGGTCTACGGAGACCTCGAACTCGACGATCCGGCGAGGTTTACCGAGGCGACGCCTTACAACCCGTCCTCGCCCTACTCGTCGACCAAGGCCAGCAGCGACATGTTGGTACGTGCCTGGGTTCGCTCCTTCGGTGTCGCCGCTACGATCTCCAATTGCTCTAACAACTATGGCCCCTACCAGCATGTCGAGAAGTTCATCCCGCGCCAGATAACGAACGTGCTGCGTGGGATCCGTCCGAAGCTTTATGGCGAGGGTCGGAACGTCCGAGATTGGATCCATGCTGAGGACCATTCGTCGGCAGTGTTGACCATCGTCCAGAAGGGAGTGCCCGGCGAGACTTATCTCATTGGCGCCGACGGCGAACGGGATAACAAGTCTGTTGTCGAAATGATCTTGAAACTCATGGGGGAACCTGTCGACGCGTACGACCACGTCGTCGACAGAGCAGGCCACGATCTGCGGTACGCGATCGACTACACCAAGCTGCGAACGGAACTCGGCTGGAAGCCGAAGTACAGGGACTTCGAACGAGGCCTTGCGGCGACCATCGACTGGTATCGCGCGAATGAGAACTGGTGGTCGCCGGCAAAGGCCTCGACGGAAGCTTTCTATGCGCGGCTCGGCCAGTGAACAGAAATACCGAGACCCGCGTAAACAGAAATCAAAGTATGCGCAAACAGTTTTGAGGCTGCATATGCGGCTTGAGTAACCGGCTCATGAACGGGAGTCGGTTCGATCGCCCAAGCTTTGACGATAGAGACGGGGAGGTGCGACACCCAATGGCTGACATACGGATCCACCATGCATCAAATGAGTTGTATGGGTCTGATAGATCATTACTTTCGCTCGTAAGGGAGGGTGTGCGCAGGGGGGCCGCAATTGATGTTTGCCTTCCGGGACCGGGTCCCTTGACCGCGGAACTTGTTGATGCTGGAGCTTCAGTCCAAGAGGGCCGCGAGGTGGTGCTGCGACGCAGCAGACCCGTTAGCACCGCTCGGGATGTGGTCCGCGGAGGTGTGATGCGTGTGCGGTCGCAACGACCCGCGCCCACGAAATTGGTTGTGTCTAATACCAGTTCTATTCTTACACCCCTCTTTTCTGAGGATGCCTCTACACCTTGGGTGGTGATTGTGCGGGAGTACTACTCGTCGTCATTAGAGCGCCGAATCTTCCAAAAGGTACTTGCCCGCGCAGCGGGCATTATCTGCGTGTCGGAAAGTGTGAATCGCCAGTTCGACACATCGTTCCTTGCGCGGATGCCAACCGCGGTAGTGCACTCGGGAGCGGACCTGCGCGAATTTCTAGCCTTAGATAGGTTGAACGACACCTCTCGAGACGAGTTCAGACTACTTTGTGTCGGCAGGCTCATGCCTTGGAAAGGGCAGGACCTTCTGCTGGACGCGCTACACCTAATTTCAGGACATGATGGTCGCTTACGAGTCCGTATCGTGGGGGCGGAATTCGGAGGTGCGGGCGAGCTAACCGCAAATCTGAGACTTAAGGCGGAAACACTCGGATCTCATGTGAGTGTCGACTTCGTCGGTGAGAGCATGACGGTCGCCGACCACTATGCATGGGCGGATGCTGTCGTAGTGCCATCGAAGAAACCCGAACCTTTTGGGAAGGTCGTCATCGAAGGGATGGCGGCGGGTTGCACAGTGATTGCCAGTGCACACGGAGGGCCAGCCGAGGTTATCGAGGATCGCAGGACCGGACTGCTCTTTGAACCCGGCAATGCCGAAGCATTGGCGCGGGCGGTTACCGATCTGATGTTGCACCCTCGATTGAGAAGCCAACTTGCCGCCAACGGACGTGCCGCATCCCGCGAATGGTCCGGTGATGTGGCAGCAGGGAGTATCATGGACTTCTTCGAGCGCGTAATCTCCGCCAAGCGATAACCGGCCGCCTCCCTTTGGCGAAATTCGGCCAGATTCAGCCTTCAAACCGAGGCCAATCTCGCGGCCCGATTTTGATCGGCCTACACTATCGCGGTCTGACGGTTGGGATCTCCGCCGCGGGGCGACGTAGCGTTGCCAAGCTCTCGCTTCCCGGGCTACCGATGAGCCCTGAGCCCCGTAAGCGAAGTTCGGTCGGAGATTCTGGCCGGCAAGGGGGCACCGTTCGTGGTGCGGACGGGGTTTTCCGCCTGTTCCTGCGACTGATGCTTCATTGCGTACAAATAGCCAAAGGCGAGCGCGAAGAGAAACATTGAGCGTTGCTCGCCGTATACGGATGTGTTGTCCGCCATACCGTGGAGGAAGACCCATGCGATGGCACACAGCGCCAAGATGGCCGTGCGACGGTGGTACACCGTGCTCTGTGCCGCAGCGACGCGCAGGGCGACGACAAGCGAGGCAACGACGAATGCCACTACTACAATTGCGGCGACGACCCCAGAGTATGCCCAGGCGGCAATTATAAAGTTATGCGGAGGATAGCGTCGGTTGACCTGCTCTTCCCAGCCGCCAAATCCAAGACCCATGAAAGGGGATTCGGCGAACAGTCGACCGGCGGAATTCCACAGAATTTGTCGGGCGCCTATGCTCGAGTCGGATGCATTATAGAGTCCAGGGAAAATGCCGCTTACCACGTCAAGTATTGCCGACAGAGTCAGCGGGATCACGAGCGCGACTGGAATGCTTAATATTAGTGTCCAGCCTTTAAGTGCATGCGGGAGAAAGGCAATTGCCACCGCGCACAGGGCTGTGACTATGATAGCGGTCTTTGAACCGGTGCACAGTGAACCGGCCATTGAGAGAGATGCGCACAGGTACAGCGAACGGCGCCCGGTCCGGCGCGCAGTAATAAGCAATACTAATGCACCCACGCCTCCGAGCATCGATGCCATGTTACCGTTGATAAAGAATCCGCCCGATTTACCGACGTCGAGCACGTTGTTCCACATGTCGGTGTACAAGCGCTCGACTCCGGGGCCAATGGTGTATCTGGCCAGAGGGGACTGAAGGAATTGCTCTTCCAAAGCGGCGCTGAATCGGAAAATGATTGACAGGACGGCCTGAACTGCAAGTCCCGGTGCACTCCACATCACTATTGTGTCCAGCATCCGTGGGTCATCCTTCGCTACTACAATTATCTCGCGGAGCCATAGTAGGAAGAGGGCACCTCTGACAACCGTTGACATGCCTTCGCTCATTCCCTCGGCGGTTGCCCAAAGTAAGGACGATGCAGTCGCAGCGAGGAATGCGCCCATGATGGGGATGAGCGGACTATTCGCACGAACTCGTTCACGTGTTATGAGCCCAAATATGCAGGTATAAATCGTCCACAAGGCAAATAGAGTGACAGGCATACCGGGCACATAGATCTGAGGGATAAACAGTAACGCTACGCCGATCAACCGTATGCGATGGGGCATGGCCAGGTTGAAGGCCAGAGTAAGGGCGGCGACCGATGCTCCTAGCATGCGTCAACCCCTTTTGCGCGTGGCCGCACGCGCCTGGCGGTATGCCCGCTCGGCTAACGTTAGGTGAATAGAATGAGCTCCGATTGCTGAATTTATGCGCTGCACGGTTACGTCACCTGAGCGCCAGGAATGTTGACCATGGGCTTCCGCGCAACTAATCCGTAGCCCAGTGGGAGCACCTTGCCACTGCGATTTGTTAAGCGACGGCCTACGAATGTGTTGCCGAACGCCGCTACGGCGTGATGTATCGCTGCAGCCATCCATTTCAGTCCGGCAAAGGCAAAGAATTTGCTCCACAGGTCGCCCATCACTTCGACCCAGCCTCCGAGTGGAACCAGCTCGACGACTTCGAGACCCGAATTATTCACGAACCGCTCTAGGGCGAAAGAAGTGTATCGATAGTAGTCGTGCGGCGCTTCGTGGATCCAGTATATGAAAGGAACATTTAACAATAGTCGACCGCCCGGTTTCAATATCCGTGATATTTCTGCCATGAGCAATCCAGGCTCGCGAATGTGTTCCAGCACGTCTGACAAAAGGACGACATCGAACGAGCTTGTCTGTAGCGATGAAAGCGGTTCGTTCAGGTCAACTAGAAGATCGAGATAGGGGTTGTCGTGGGCGGAATTTGACCAGTCGGCTAGCGTTACCGAGCGGCACCGAGGCCCATAGGCACCGAGCAAAGGGGCCTTCCCGCAGCCGAGGTCGGCGAGGTCACCTGAAACCCATTTGGGGATCACTTCGGTATAGAAGCGCCCTACGAGGCCCGCTATGATCCGGGATTCAACGGCAAGCTCTCGTTGGTCGCGAGATGGCCGGATCGCATTCTCGTCGATTCGGAACTTTGACGGCGTCCACCCTTGCGCTTGCAAGATCCCCCCCGGTATGTGCCGCGGTGCCAAGCCGCCTCGGTGCTCAAACGTACGCGGGTGGACATGTTACCGCCATGGGTGTCGTCCTTGCTCGATCCACCTGTTGATGTGCCTAGTGTTGGCAGAGTCGACCGCGCTGACATGCCTCGGGGCAGGCATTCCGATGCCGTTGTCCGCGATCGGTCGCAGCGCTACGCCCACTTTGTATATCCGCGGACCTTCAGACCCGGCTCTCGTTACTCGACTGCGGTGGTGTCTACGGCCGGCAGCGTAAACCTTGGGACGCGCTGGTACTCCCACGTTCCGCCTTGCCCGTTTAAGGCAGATCTTGGATTGATAGCGGTGAAGATAAGAAACCGGGCTGTCTGGACGAGTCGGCGGACCGAGTGAGGTGCTCGTACGTCCTCCAGGACGTCTGAGGCATGAGGGCACTTGGCACGTGTGCCGGATTCCTACGACGGGCAATGTGCTGTTGGTGAGGCCCTAGGGGGCGGAAATTCGAGGACCATCCTCGCTTTGGGCCCGGACCCAATGAGCTACACGGGCGCCTATGCCAGATCCGTTAACACAGCCTCGGCAAGTGCGACCGGATTCCCAGCGTCGACAACAACTGACAGGTGTCTTGCTGAGAACCTGCCGTGTCAGGGCGTGGGCACGGACGCAGCGATCGATTTCGTGCCACCCAATGGCCGCTGCGGCATCCGCGCTGCGCCCGAATCAATCACTGCAGAGTGCTTCACCTGCAACGTAATTGTCTACGAACGACTGTTACAAGCGCGTCCGATTCAACCGTGGAAAGAAGAAAGCGCAAACGGACGCTCCAAATAGGATTCGCAGTGCGATGACATTAGCTAAACCGCCGAGTGCATATGCCACCATAGAAGCAAGAGCGGCGCCTAACGCGCCATACACTGGAACCAGCACTACAACGAGTACGATATTCACCACAGCAGCAGCGGCCAACAGCCAGCTCCGCACGCCTGGACGGTTCCGCGCCATCAACCCGCTCCCGGCCACTGAACCTGGCACTCCCAGAAGTATCCCTATAAGGATGACCGTTAGCGAAGGATAAACGCCCCTGAATTCCTCTCCGAACAGAAAAGGGATGGTCCAAGGCATCGTCATCAGGACTACGATGACTAGGGCGCCGCACATGTAGAATGTCAGCCGAGAAGCGCGCGCAAGAAGCTCAAATGACGGCGTTCGTGAATCCTTCGTTAGCATGATATCTCGCACTGCGCGACTAATCACCAGTGGCACCTCGCCGACTGTGACAGCGACAATATACAGGCCGAGTTCCCGGGAATCTGACAACGGCACCATCAACACTTGGTCCAAGCGGGTAAGGAGTATTCCAAAGACTGACCCCGCCCATACCCTGGGCCCGTACCGCACAATTCCGCGGAACACCGTGGTGGCCCGGACCGCGACGTCAGCATCTGGAAGTCGTCGGCGCCTGAAGAGATACGTGACCCCCGAGAGAGCGGGCGCGTACGCTATCACGATTGCTGCAGATAAGATTGACAACCGGTCAACAGCGAAAAGGGCCACGATCCCGCATAGCTGCATGAGTCCGTTCGCGATCCGTTCGGACGATATGGCGAGCCAGTCTTCGCGAGCGGCTGCCGCGGCTCGGAAAGCTCCAACTGCGAGCGTGGGGCAAAGGGCCGGAGCGATTATCATCATCGCATCTCGTGCGGCTGGTTCGACGAAGCTGCCTGTGGAGAAGGCGTAGATTGCGGTTACTCCTAGGCAGCCAGCGATGATGAGCATGATCATGCCGGTACGCCGCAACAAGCGCTCTGGAAAGGTGCCGCTTGCGCTTAGGTATGTAATTGCTTCTGGAATTCCTACGGTCGCCGCCGATATGGCAAGTAGTAGGGGGGCCGAAGCGGCGGCAAGTTCACCACGCCCATCAACACCCAAGGCTTGCGCCAAGAGGGGAGCGGTTACGACTGTAGCTAGTGGGACCGCAAGGTTCGACGCGCCGAAGCTCAAATATGCCCGGTAGCGGGCAATTTTCGATATAAGAGTCATCCGGCGTGGCGGCTCGATTCTACGATTTGATCGTAGAAGTCTTCTAAACGCGATATCTGCCTCTCAATGTCGAAGCAGCGCATTACCCGGGTCCTTGCCGCGATCCCGAACTGTGTCGCTCTATCGGGTTGTTCTAGCATAAGCGATATATGTTGGGACAAGGTGGCGATGTCCCCCTCAGGGGCAAGAAGGCCCGTCTCGCCGTGCGACACAGCTTCCGGTATGCCGCCATGTCTATAACTGACTACGGGGAGAGAATGTAGGCCCGCCTCCAGGAATACCATTCCCAACCCTTCGCTATCGCCGTTGGAGGCGGTCCTGCTCGGGACGCAGAATACTGTGCATTCACGCATTAGGCGAGCCACAAAATCCGAAGGCTGTGCGCCGTGAAACGTCGCTTTGAGCCCTCGGTTCTCGGCGTCTCTCCGCCACGCATCCTTAAGCGGCCCGTCGCCGATGATGTGGAGCGGAGTTCGTTTAAGCGGATCCGGCAAACGGGACATCGCATCTAGCAAATCACCTAAGCCCTTCTTCTCCACGAGCCTGCCGACGAATAACACGCTGTTATTAGATTGAACGGCGGGCGGTTCGCCGGCGCATGGAATGCCGATGTACATCCGGGTAACTTTCTCGGGGGGTGCGCCTAGTGTCACCAGCTGGTCTGCGATAAAGTCCGATACGGCATGGAGTGCAGCTGCCCGAGAAAAGAGTAGCCGCAAGCGCGAACGATAAATGGAAGGCATCGCGCCCTGTTTCATTGAGGTTGCATCCGCCCCGTGGAATGTGGCGATCAGCGGGAGGGAATGGCGCTGGGCGGTCGGCAGAATGTAGGTTGCGTCGGGGCCAAAATGGGCATGAATCAATTGTGGACGCCATTCTTGCATATGGGATTCAAGTTTCCTGCTTCGGCCGGTAACGCGCCAATTGAACGCTTTCATTGCCGATGAGGGGCCGTGCATCCCGTAGAGCGCTATCCCCTCCTCGCCTATAGGTAGCGAAGGCGCTACATATCGTGACCCGGCTAGAATTGGGTCCCACCGCTTCAGCGCGCGCACGTGATTGCTGATGAAAGTCTCGGAAATTGGCAGCAATCGTTCCCGCCAGATGAGTACTCGCGGCGGAACTTTCGCTATGGTCAACTGTCCTCCCCAGATCCGCGCCTTCGACCACACATGCGCCGCACCTTGGGAGCGCTGCCGAAAGCGTATAACTGCCTCGCCGTTTCGGCGACACGCCTCAGGAGGCGTGGGCAGTCGCTTCGGTTCACGTGCCCTAGCTTGATCGCCTCAGTTCGTCCGGCCGGCGAGCCAGCAGCTCTCTTAAGAGCTTCGATGCTTTCCCAAAGAGTGCACAGAGGCATCCTTGCGCCTTTACGTTCGTGGCGCACGCGCGACTGGCTGGCGATGGAGGCTAAGCGCCGGAGGCAGCGGATCGCGCGTCGCTCAATGGTTCGCGGGTGGGCCCTGGTCTAGTTACGATCGCCGAACGCCTAATCCACTCCGGGGGGCGGGCCGGCTAAGCGGGTCCTGGTTGCAATGAGATTGGGGATTGTTGTGCCGTCAGTTGCTGTGATCGGGACGCGTGGGTATCCGAGCTACTACTCGGGGTTCGAGACTGCGGTTCGCAGGATCGCGCCTTACCTCGTCGATGCGGGGTGGGATGTGACAGTGTATGGGCGTCCGGGCGCCACTAGACCGGCTGACCCCCTTCGAGACGCGCGGATCATGACGAGAGAGACCCGAGGTCTGGAGACGAAGAGCGCCAGTACTTTGTCGTATGGCCTCACTGCGTGCTTCGACGCCGCGGCGCACCGACCGGACGCAGCGCTCGTGATGAATGTGGCGAATGGGTATTACCTAAGAATTCTCAAGTCCCGCGGAATACCGACGCTCGTAAACGTCGACGGGTTGGAGTGGGAACGCGCTAAGTGGGGGACGCTGGCGAAACGAGTGTTTCGGACGGGGGCCGCACTCACCGCACGTTGGGCGGACAGCCTGGTGTTCGATGCACGCGCTGTCGAGGGTTACTGGCATGACACGTTCGGGGTTGATGGTCACTTCATTCCATACGGAGGTGACGTCCTACCGACGCTTCCAGTGCCAGAAGGGCTAGAACACCGGGGATATGTGCTGATGGTGGCTAGATTCGTGCCGGAAAACACCATCGCTGAGTTCTTCGCCGCGGTACCCGGTATCGCCGCCCGCTACCCGGTCGTCCTTGTCGGCAGCTCCGGCTACGGGGGTGAATGGGACGATCGGGCGCGTGCGCTCGCCCGAGACTACGCGGCGGTCTCGTGGCTGGGCCATCTGAGTAACGACGCCCTACTGCATGCCCTGTGGCAGCATGCGGGCATCTATTTCCATGGCCATAGTGTTGGGGGCACGAATCCATCGCTAGTTCAAGCCATGGCCGCCGGGTCGCCGATTCTCGCTCGCGACACGATCTACACTCGCGAAGTCCTCGGCGAGGCGGGGCTCTTCGTCGACGCGGATTCAGGACTAATCACTGAGACCGTCTTGGGCCTGATGAGCGATTCGCGCCGGTTGGACGAGGCTGCATACGCTAATCGACTACGGGCGGAACAGCATTATTCTTGGGATGAGGTCTGCAAGGCCTATGAGATCGCTCTGCGTGCCCTTATCTGACGCTGGCGTTGCTGTACATCCACCACTCGTCGAATGTGCGTGCCGATCGCGACGGCACGCCTAGCTGGCAATTACCTACTTCAACAGATGCAAGGTTCGCTCGACCGTGCCGCGACTGGTCGCGTGTGAGGCCGGAGCATTGACTCGGGCCCTAAAGGGGCTGGCCGTCGGCCTGGTAGCGGTTGCTGCCTATCGACCGTCGGTGATAGCGTCAGGCTGCGGGAAAACCCGCCGCGACGGGGCACAGCTACATGCTGGTGGTGCGTCTGCGTGGCTTCCTGTCAGGCTGGCATTTTCGTACGCGCTGGTATCGATGCGGAGCCGGCGAAGGAAATGCCGAGGACATCGCCGCCCAGGTGACGATGGGGGGATTCGCGCCATGCGCGATAAGGGGGAAGTATGCGGCAGCGAGCGGTTCTGACGGGCGGGGCGGGCTTCGTAGGCTCGCATCTCGCAGAGCGGCTCTTGGAGCTCGATATCGAGGTGGTATGCCTCGATAATTTCATTACCGGCTCGGCCGACAATGTCGCGCATCTGCAATCCAATGACGGGTTCCGCCTGATTAAAACCGACGTCAGTGACTTTGTTTCGATACCTGGTCCCGTCGATTACGTTTTGCATTTTGCGTCGCCAGCATCACCCATTGATTATGCCCAGCTCCCGATTCAAACTTTGAAGGTTGGGTCACTAGGAACTCTGCACACGCTTGGCCTGGCAAAGGAGAAGGGCGCTCGATATCTGCTCGCCTCCACCTCGGAGACTTACGGGGACCCGCTCGTCCACCCCCAGCCCGAAACCTACTGGGGCAACGTCAATCCCGTCGGTCCGCGGGCTTGTTACGACGAGGCGAAGCGTTTCGCCGAGGCGCTCACCGTTTCGTACCGGGCGAAGCATGGCGTCAATACCGCCATCATGCGGATCTTCAACACATATGGTCCACGCATGCGCCCGAACGACGGGCGCGCGATTCCCAACTTCATTCAGCAGGCACTGACGGGTTCTCCGCTGACCGTCCACGGCGACGGCAGCCAGACCCGATCCGTGTGCCACGTCGACGACCTCGTCGAGGGCGCGCTAAAGCTGCTGTTCTCCGACCTCGCCGGCCCGGTCAACATTGGTAACCCGCATGAGATGACCATGTTGGAGCTGGCGGAACTTATACGCGAGCTGTCCGGCTCCGAGTCGCCCCTGGACTTCGTCGACCGGCCTCGAGACGACCCGTCGCGGCGCCAGCCGGATATTTCGCTCGCGCGCGCAGAACTGGGCTGGGAACCGCAGGTTGACGCCCGCGACGGGCTGCGGGAAACGATCAACTGGTTCCGTGACCGCGATGCGGGCACCTCTACGACGAACTTGTCGGCACCGGTCCGCCTCCACGCGAAGCAACCTCGTCATAAGGTGGCGGTCGTCGGCACAGGCTACGTCGGTGCGGTGACCGCGACATGCCTTGCGTTCCTCGGCCACGACGTGTGCGGTCTCGACAGCGACTCAACACGTGCAGGTCAACTGAACAATGGTCAGACGCCGTTCGTCGAACCCGGGCTGCCCGACATTCTGAAGTCCACGCTGGCGAGCGGCCGACTTCGCTTCACCGATCAGCCGGCAGAGGCGCTCACCGATGCCGACTTCGTCTTCCTCTGCGTGGGGACGCCTCCAGGCGCTGATGGCTCTCCGGACCTGAGCCAACTCGAAGGCGCGCTGAATTCGCTTGCGCCACATCTGCGTACGGGCGCGGTGATCGTCAACAAATCCACCGTGCCGGTGGGCTCGGGCAATTGGACACGTACGGTCCTCGAAGATGCCCTGGACGGTGACCGGCAGGTGTCCTTCCGCGTCGTATCGAATCCGGAGTTCTTGCGCGAGGGCTGCGCGATCGACGACTTCCTCTACCCGGATCGAATCGTCCTCGGTGGCGCCGCATCGGAGGTCAAGCGCGTCGCCGAGCTGTACCAGCCAGTGCTCGACCAGTCCTTCCACGGCGGGCGGCGCGAAGTGCGGCCATCGTTGATCACGACCGAGCTCGCCTCTGCGGAGATGATCAAATACGCGGCGAACGCCTTCCTCGCCACCAAGATCAGCTTCGCCAATGAGATGGCTCAAATGTGTGAGCTCTTCGGCGCCGATGTCCGCCAGGTGCTCCCTGCTATCGGTGCCGACCACCGCGTCGGGCGTGCGTTCCTCGCGCCCGGTGTCGGATGGGGCGGATCATGCTTCGGCAAAGACGTCTCTGCACTGATCAGCTCCAGCCAGGAGTATGGCTATACGCCGTCCATGCTGCAGGCGACCGTGGACATCAACCGGATGCAGAGAGCCAGTGCGGTGCGGAAGCTTCAACGTGAGCTGCACATTCTCAAAGGTCGCCGTATCGCCATGTTCGGATTGACCTTCAAGCCCGGCACCGACGATTTGCGTGATTCGCCGGCGCTCGATATCGCTCGGCGGCTCCTTGCCGCCGGCGCCGTCGTCTCTGCTTACGATCCTGTGGTCAAGGCGTTGCCCGCGGAATATGGGGCCATCCGTCTGGCCCCGGACGTGTATGAGGCGGCCGACCGGGCTGACGCCGTTGTCTTGGCCACGGAATGGCCGGAATTTCAGACGGTTGACGCGGGGAGTCTGCGCCGGGCCATGCGCGGGGACCTTGTCGTCGACGGGCGCAACTGCCTCCCAGAGTCGACGTTCATTGGCTCGGGGCTACGCCTGGTGGGATTCGGCTGGTGAGTTGCGTGAGAAATCCTGGGAATTTCCGGTGACCATCGAGATACCGCCGAAGCGGCCTGGGTCTCCCACCGATGTGTCGGTCAATGGGTCGGCAAGTCCGGGCGCTGACTCCAAGCAAGCGCACAAGCTGGGCCTTCGGCACCGATACTTCCTGCAGATTGCCGATCTGCTGACGCTCACGGCCTCGGCTGTAATCGGTGCCGTGATCATCACCCTCATCAGTCCAGCGCGTGCCGGCGGGTTGACAGTCGAAGACGTCGTACTCGGTGCCGTCTCGATGGCTGTCGCGTTGCACCTGCACGGGTTGTACCGACGCCCCGCCACGCGGTTGCGGCCAAGCGAATGGTGGAGGCCGTCAGTCGTCGCTCGCAGTCTTCCTACTGCGGCACTACTCGCGCTGGCCGTCGATGCCATGGTCTCGCCCGGTGGCCGTGGGATCACCCTTACGGCGGCCGTCGCGATGACGCTGCCTGCGGTGGTCCTCGTGCCGTTTGGGCGTCGTCTGGTCGTGCGCAAACTCGACCCGACCGTGAGTCGAATCCTGATCCTCGGGACAGGCCCCATCTCAGATCGCCTAACGTCCAGATTGCGCAGATGCCCGGACATTCTGGTCGTCGGACACGTTGATGACAATGCGGTAGCTGGTCCTCACAAGCTTCTTGGTGGGCTTGAGGACCTCTCGGCCGTGTGCGCAGCGGAGAAGATCGATCGTGTGCTGATCGCCTTTCCGAATACGACCGACGCCATAACACTCGAGGCGTTGCGGCAGGTGCAGGGGCAGGTGCCAGTGTCGGAAATTCCCCGCTTCTTCGAGTTACACAACTGGCGCAGTGAGGCCGAAGAACTTCACGGCTTGACGCTGATGCACATGCCGACCGCGTCGCTCGGACCGACCGCCCGCATCCTGAAGCGCTTCATGGATGTCACCCTCGCAACATGCGCGCTGATCGTCGCAAGCCCCGTGATGCTGGCTATCGCGGCGGCGATCAAACTCGACACCCGAGGCCCCGTGCTTTTTCGGCAAGAGCGGAGCGGCCGGGCGGGTCAACCGTTCCAGATCTTCAAGTTTCGATCGATGACCGCCGACGCTTGGCAACGACGCAACACGGTTTCGGAGCTCAACCAATCCGACGGTCCATTGTTCAAGATGGAGAATGACCCTCGAGTGACGCGCGTGGGCGCCTTCATTCGCAAGACGAGCCTCGACGAACTGCCCCAGCTAATCAACGTGGTCCGTGGCGAGATGTCCCTGGTCGGGCCACGTCCGCTGCCGACGGAAGAGGCGAATCGGCTCGACGGCGCCGCACTAGCCCGCCTCGACGTGAAACCGGGCATCACGGGTCTCTGGCAGGTATGTGGTCGGAGCGACCTGAGCTACGCGGACCTTCAACATCTCGATTCGGTCTACGTTCGATCCTGGTCATTGCTCTGGGATGTGCGCATCATCGCCCAAACACCAAAGGTCGTCTTCGGTCGTAATGGGGCTTATTGAGAACGCCGGAAACCGCCTTGCGCATCACTGAAGGCGGTGCGCAAGTGTTTGCATTTTCAGACCCGCCCGGAATGTAGCGGGAGTTTCGCTAGCCGTCGGTAAGCGATCCCGACAGGTAGCTGACCGAAAGGCAGCGGCCACCCTGGGCGATGCACGCCCTCGCGCGAGCTATCCGATCACGCTAGATGTGCGCATTCCTTCCCGAGCGAGGGCGAGGCGCAGCCTCGTGCGCATCATCAGGTCCATCAATGCGCAGCGGAGCACTATGCACCTCACCTCACGCAATGTTCGTTCCGCGCTCACTCGACGGGACGGCGATGTGTGGCTGCTGAACTAGGGGAATGCCCGGAGCCGTTGGCTGACGCGTCCGGTGCCGGTGTCGTAGGAGTTGCAGGCGCATCCTGACCCTGCTCGCTTCTGTCCCCGTAGTAGCCGTAACCGTAGCCGTATGCGGCATTGCTCCGGGCGGGGGTCATGGTCAATACAGCCCCGAGTATTGGTGCCGCCACACTTTCCAAGCTCTGAACAGCATGGGATATCTGGTCACGCTTGGTCCGGCCATAGCACGCCATGACGAGCACTCCGTCTGCGCCGGCCGCCAAGATTGCAGCGTCTGTCACCGCGAGTAACGGCGTTGAGTCGACAACGACATAATCAAACTCGCCACGCAACTCGTTGAGCAGCTTTCGCGCCGATTGCGAACCCAACAACTCGCTTGGGTTGGGCGGAATGGCCCCGGATGTCAGCACTTTGAGGCCCGGAAAGCGCGTCTGCTGAAGCGCCTCCGAGAGGGTCGCGCCTCCGCTGAGCACCGTGCTGAAGCCGACAGGTCCCACCGCGCCAAGATGCTTGTGGAGGGTAGGGCGCCGCATATCGCCGTCGACAATGACGACCTTGTTGTCCGATTCGGCCAGCGCGAGCGCGATGTTGATTGCCGTCGTCGATTTCCCCTCACTCGGCACCGAACTGGTGACGACGATGACGCGGGGCGGATTATCGACAGCGACGAACTGCAAGTTCGTGCGAACCTTGCGAAACGCCTCTGCGATTGGTGAGTTGTCGACTTCGAAGGATATTGCAGCGTGCTTGCGGCGTTCCTTGTCGAGCGGAATGTTTCCTATCACCCCAGCGCCAGTGATGGATTCGAGCGTTTTCCTGTCCTTGACCGTGTTATCGAGGCGGTCCCGCAAGATGGCGAGACCCATTCCTAGGATGACGCCTAATCCAAGGGCGACTGCGATATTGCGGGCAGTCTTCGGAACGACAGGCGTGTCGGGAATCGATGCACGCTGCTCGACAACAACTCGGGATTCTGGCGGCGTGCCGTCTTCAGGTGTTTCCAGCTCGCGCACCATCGTGACGAACTCGTCGGACAGCGCGTTGGCGATATCCCTCGCGCGAATCGGGGATTCATCGAGCACCTCTACGTTGATCAGCACGGTGTCCGGCTTGACGGTCGCCTTCACGTTTTCACGAAGCGTGGTCGAATCCTCGTCGAGGTCGAGTTTATCGATGGTGCGCTGGGCGAGTGTTTCGCCCATCAGCAGTTCCGCGTAGGAGATGACGCGCTCTTGCGAGAACCGATTGCCTTGATAGACGTCTGACAATGAGGACCCCGAGCCCGTTGAGACGAATAACCGGGTCGACGCCTGATAAAGAGGGGTCGTCAACAACGTGAGAGCGACACCCCCTAGCACAGCGACCACGATTGTCACGCACACCGTGATCCACCGTGCACGGAGCACCGATATGAAGTCCTGCAGAGTCACATCTGCCCCCTAATTACCCCTAGTCGGGCACCCCCGACAATCAACGTGGCGTCCTGATTCATTTCGCCAGCGCGGTACATGCACAATGGCATAACGGACCTAGACATCGACCATCTAATCGGGTCAGAGTGCGGGATTAGCCTGAACATGTCGGCACCGAGACTTTGGGAGTGGGACTGTCCACCAGTGGCTGAACGGGTACGCGTGCAACGCCCGGTGACGTCGGCTCAGAGAGCCGAAAGGTGAGCTCTGCGGTTTGGCCGCGGAGGAGCATCGCGTGTACACCAAAAACTGGATGGCCCAGTTCGGTGCCTTCGAACACGTTCACCTTCCTGCCATCCAGGAGCGCCCCCTCCAACACCGCCCCTTTGGTGGCGTACAACCGCACCGAGGTGAGATTGGCATTTTCCGGAACTTCGAAGATCCAGTCGCGAGGAAGGCCGGAGTCTCCAGCGATGTAGTAGGGCAATGGCGTGTCGGGGGCTGTATTCTCAAGGCGCACAGTGACGGTCGACATCCGCGTATCGCCCCCGCAGCCGTCTGCGGCGTACTCGATACCTCGTCTCAGGTAATAGTCAAGTTTGTTTCCGGCGGCATTGTTGACGATGACTGCGGCGTACGGTGCTGGATCGTCGGGTACGGCGTGTGCGAGGGGAGTTTCCATGAGGGATGCTTCATCATCACCGATTGCACTCCAGACGGCTATTCGACGTTCACCGACTGCCTTGCCCAAAGCGTCCAATAAGCCTCGCGGTGACGTTATCGGCCCCGTCATCTTCTTGACGACCTCGGCGGCGATGTCCTGGAGGTAGTTTTTGCGTGCGATTTGGTCGTCAGGGAATCGCATGTAGAGAGTTGATTCGGTCAGCTCTACAACGTTCTCGCTAGTAACAACCTCGCCGTCCCCCATGGTGATCGAGCCCACCGCGCCCAGTATGTAGCTCAGGGCGACCGGATCTAAGGCGATTGCGCCGTCGACCTGCGCGCCCGTCTGCTGTGCCCACATAGACTTCCAGATCTGCGCGGCGTAGGGGAAGTGCGGACTCATATTGCTGTTTCGAATGTCGATAGTGGACTTCGCGGTCCCGTAAAGCTTGTCGAAATCCGGACCCAGGTCGAGCGGTGTGAAGTCCTGCTCGAGGAGGTCATTGTTCTTCGCGAGAGTGTCGACAGACGGCTGGCCGTTCTCGAACTTCAGAATGCCGAAGCCACCGACCAACCCTCCGGTACCTCGAGCCTCGGCGTTCGTCTGGAAGGCCATGAAGTATTGGCGTGGCCCTTCGGCACCCATCATCGACGGCATTACTTGCGCGGCAAGGGCGGTGTTCTCGAGCAAGCCGGCGAGCTCGGCCGTCTGCGACTGCAGCTGCGACCGGGCATCTCCGATGACGGACACGAAGCGGGGATCGGAGATCGACTCTGCCTCGGCGTTCAGTCGGCGCGCGCTCTCGGAGATCTGCACGAGTTGCGGCTCTTCGCTGCGCAGCATTTGCACGTCCACGCGGCCATTCGCATACAACCGGTCCGGCGCGATCGAGGCGCCGACCTCAGACGTCGGCTGCAGCACGTCGGTCGCGAGACCCAGCACCACGTCGGTGATCTGCTGGGTGCTCCGCAGCGGGTCGCCCAGCCACGGCACCGCCGCGGCAATGTTCCATGGGATCGAATGTGCCGCGTCGCGAGCGGTCTGCGCATGGCTCTGCGCATTGTCGGCCGATCGGGCCGCCGCTTCGGTATCACCCTGCAGGAGCGCATCTTTGGTCTGCTGTGCAGACGTGCGTGCCTGCTCGAGGTTCGACTTCGCCTCCAGGCCTCGGAAGCCCAACCAACCGACGAACGCCACAACCGCAAGAAGGACGAGGCCGGCGATCAAAAGGATGCGACGAGATCGGCGTCCACTGCCTGACCGCTCGCGGCTGTCGTCCTCACGACCGTCCCCGGACGGCTGTCGCGAAAATCTACTCACTTAGAAGGATTCCCCACATCCATTCCGGTCTCAGCGCACCGAGACTTCTGCTGCGCCGGACCGGAGACAACAATGTGCGGCAGCACAGGCTGCCGCACATTGTTTGTTCGACTGTAGAACCGCGCCGACTTACGTCGTGTAGGGCGGCGGGGGGGTCGGGGAGATGCCGATCGCGGCGAACTCTTCTTCGTTCGCCTGAATGACCCGGTACCAGTTGAACCCAGCGGCCCGGAAGGACGGGTTCAGGACGAAGGTGACTGTGCCGTCGGCGTTGTTGCGGGGGGTTCCGAACTGACCGAAGACGAGCAGGTCCTCGGCTGTCGGATTGACGAGCAGCGTCTCTTCGCCGCCGATGATGCCCTGCGGCTGTGCCTGCGCAATGCCGATCGGAGCGAAGAGCGCCGCCGCACCCGCCATGGCGCCGGCGGCGGCTGCCATCTTGAGCTTCTTGCTGATGTCCATGATTCCCCCCGAAGGCGTTAGGTCTCAAACTTGAGTTGCTGAGAGCTTTTCAGACTGTGCGCTGCCTGTCAACACGAATCGCGATAATCGCCAGAGTTGCCAGGATGGCGCGTTACGCCGCCTGAGCAGCGACGCGTCTGATCTTGCTTTTTCCGGAGCGCCCCCGTTTCGACCGCGTGAACGGCCTTGTCCCCGGGGTCGCGTGCGGCGCCATCCGGCGTCAGATTTCTTTGCGGACGGGAATTTCGTCGTCGGGAAATCCCAGTAAACGACATACGAAACAACCACCAAACCGCACTTAAGCAGCACTGAAACATGAGAAACTCTCAGGATGCGTAAGTCGACTCACGCGGCGTTCGTCGTCGTCACCTCGCTTCTCGCGTCCCTCGGCTTGTGCGTTGCGTCGGCGTTCGCCGCAGCACTGGCCTTCGGCGCGGTCGCCCTCATCGTGCCCGGAACGGGTACCCACAACATCGTCGGTCCAGACGCGGTCTCCGGATACAAGGAGAACGCCGCGGACCGCTACATCAACCCCTCCGGCGTCGCGTGCACCTCGACCGACGGCTGCGACCTCGAGGGCATTTCGTATCCGGCGACCTTCTTCCCGCTGGTGATCTTTTCCGGCTGGTGCCCGGGGCTGACCTGCGACACCTGGAACGAATCCGTCGAGGACGGCGTCACCAACCTCGACGCCGCGATCAACGCGACCCTCGCCGACGCTCCGCCGGATGAGGACATCATCGTCTTCGGCTACTCGCAGGGCGGCGCCGTCGTCTCCCGCGAGATGTACAACCTGGCCGGCCTGAACCAGGAGACCAAGGACCGGATCTCCGTCGTCACCATCGGCAACATCAACAACCCGCAGGGGCTGTGGTCCCGGCTGGGCTTCCTACCGACCATCCCGTTCATCGACCTGACCTTCGGCCCCCAGCTGCCCACCGACATCGGCATCAAGAGCACGAACTACTCGTTCGAATACGACCCCGTCGGCGACGCGCCCCTGTACTGGGGCAACCCGCTGGCCGTCCTCAACGCGCTCGCCGCGTTCGAGTACGTCCACGGCTACTACCTCGACCCCAACAGCAACGGGCCCTACGACACCATGCCGTACGGCTACACCGACGAGACCCTGGCCGCTGCCATCGACGCCGCACCCAAGCGCCAATATCAGGACGCCACCTTCGTCCTCATCCCGCAGCAGGGCACCCTGCCGCTGTTCACGCCGTTCCAGGACCTCGGCCAGTCGACCGGCACCTCGTTCCTCGTCGACCCGATCATCAAGCTGGTCCAGCCGCTCACCAAGCTGCTGATCGATTTGGGCTATGACCGCGCGATCAACCCCGGCATCCCGCAGACGCTTCTGCCGCTGCCGTTCAACCCGTTCGCGCTCGGCCCGGACTTCCCGGTCAAGGTCATCGATGCCATCGAGCAGGGCGTCCGGGACGCCTTCGGTCCGCAACAGCCCACCCTGACCCCGGCGCCCCCGTCCACCGAGCAGCAGGCGGCGGCCGCCGAGGCGCGGTCCCGGCTGGTCTCGACGTCGCAGCCCCCGCGGCCGGCGCCCGAGGCCGCGGAGCAGGCGAGCGACACCGGGTCCGAGGCGGCGGCCGAGGACGCCCCGTTGGGAGGCGTGGTTCGCGTCGCCCGCCCGGACAACGCCGACCTCGCGGCCAGCCGCGCGCTGGCCGCCGCCGAGGATGAGGCGGCCACTCAGGACCGCGCGGAGACCGGCACCCGCGGCCGCGCCGCGTCCGCCGGCGACGACAGCGCGGCGCAGCAGGACGACAGCGCCGATACCGGCGCATCGGGCGTCAGCGCCAAGCCCGCCGCCTGACGCCCGCACAGCGAAGCGCCCCGGCACTCCATCATCGAGTGCCGGGGCGCTTCGTTCGTCTGGGGTCAGGCCGCCAGCGCGGGCTTCAGGTACGTCACCAGGCTGACGTCGAGCGCTTCGTCGACGTAGTAGTACTGGCAACCGGTCAGGTAGCGCATGTAGTCGTTGTAGTGCTGCTCACCGGCGGCGGCGATGGCCTCGTCCCTGTGCTGCTCGAGGCGGGCGGCCCAGATGCCGAGCGTCTTGATGTAGTGGTTCCGCAGCGACAGCGTCTCGGGCACCGTGAAACCGGCCTTCTCGCCGTGCTCCACCAACATCTTCGTGGACGGGATGCGGCCACCCGGGAAGATGACTTCAGCCATGAACTTGGCGAAGCGGGCCAACTCGAAGGTGAGCTTCTTACCGCGGGCCTGGAGATCGTAGGGGTGGTAGCCGCAGCTGCTCTGGATCGTCATCCGGCCGTCCTCGGGCAGGATGTCGAAGCACGTCTTGAAGAAATCGTCGAACCGGTCGAAGCCGAAGTGCTCGATGGCCTCGATCGACACGATGCGGTCGACGGGGGAGTGGAACTGCTCCCAGCCCTCCAGGCGGACGTCGTACGTGCGCTCGCTGTCGACCTTGCTCAGCAACTGATCGCAGTAGGCCTTCTGGTTCTTGCTCAGCGTCAGGCCGATGACGTTGACGTCGTACTTCTCCATCGCCCGCTGCAGCGTCAGGCCCCAGCCGCACCCGACCTCGAGCAACGTCATCCCGGGCTGGAGGTCGAGGCGGTCCAGATGCTGGTCGACGTTGGCGATCTGGGCCTCGGACAGCGTCGCGTTCGGCCCGGTGAAGAAGGCGCAGCTGTACTTGCGCGTTGGATCCTGGAACACCCCGAAGAAGTCGTCCGACAGGTCGTAGTGGGCCTGGATCTCCTCGAAGTGCGGAGTCAGATCCTTGGTGCCGCTGGCTTTGTCAGACATCGTCGTGCTTGGCCTTCCTGATGACAGGTCAAAGAATTCGTTGTTGTTAGGGCGTTGACCGCACCCTACCCGCCCGTGAGGCTCCCACTCGTGAGGCCTCAACGTGTCGGTCAATAAGGTTCGCCCGTGTTCTCGAGCTACTTCTTCAGCGTGTATTGGTTGACGTCGATGTAGCCGCGCTTGAAGCCGTCCGCGCACCCGGTGAGGTAGTGCATGTAGCGGTCGTAAACCTCTTCGGACTGGATCGCGATCGCCTCGTCCCGATGCGCCTCGAGCGCGGCGGACCAGTGGTCGAGGGTCTTGGCGTAATGCGGCTGCAGTGACTGCGTGCGGGTCAGCTCGAACCCCGCCTTGCCCGCGTGTTCACCGACGAGCTCGATCGTCGGCAGGTAGCCGCCGGGGAATATCTCGGTGAGGATGAACTTGACGAACTTGGCGATCGAGATGGTCAGCGGCAGGCCACGGGCGGTCATCTCCGGCAACGTCAAGGCCGTGATGGTGTGCAGCAGCATCACGCCGTTGTCCGGGAGCGCGCGGTACGCCATCGCGAAGAAGTCGTCCCAGCGATCCCGGCCGAAGTGCTCGAACGCGCCGATCGACACGATGCGGTCGACGGGCCGGTCGAACTGCTCCCAGCCCTGCAGCAGGATCTCTTTGTCACGCGGCGAGTCCGACGCCTCGAAGATCTTCTCGACGTGCGTCTTCTGGTTCTCGCTCAGCGTCAGGCCGATGACATTGACGTCGTACTTCTCGAGGGCGCGCATCATCGTGTAGCCCCAGCCGCACCCGATGTCGAGCAGCGTCATTCCGGGTTCGAGACCCAGTTTCCCGAGCGCCAGGTCGACCTTGGCGCGCTGCGCCTCCTCGAGCGTCATGTCATCACGCTCGAAGTACGCGCAGCTGTACATCTGGCTCGGGTCCAGGAACAG
Source organism: Mycobacterium sp. 852013-51886_SCH5428379 (assembly GCF_001665575.1). Classification (GTDB taxonomy): domain Bacteria; phylum Actinomycetota; class Actinomycetes; order Mycobacteriales; family Mycobacteriaceae; genus Mycobacterium. The sequence goes on from NZ_LZSU01000042.1 coordinate 153,107, forward strand.
GCGGAAGAAGTCGTCGGACAGGTCGTAGTGGGCCTGGACGTCTTCGAAATGTGGCTTCAACTTGCCCGATCGGGCCATGGTGGTGCCTTTCCGGCGGTGGCTTCTGCTCGGTTCCGCCATTTCGGCAGCCCTCCGCGCTCAACTGCCTCGATTCGCGATGGTATCCGACGCACCTCGTCGTGCTCGAATTCGAGAATGTCAGCCCTGGTCAGGGACGTTCAGCGAACGTGGTCTTGAGTTCGCCGACGATGTCGTCCCACAGCGGTTCCGGTAGTTCGTGACCCATACCGGCGAACAGCACCAGCCGCGCGTTGGGGATCGCTTTTGCGATCGCCTTTCCGCCGGACGGGCGCATCAGCTTGTCGGCCTTGCCGTGAATGACGACCGTGGGCGCGGTGGTCTGCTTGTTGTAGTGCAGCAGGCTGCCGCTGCCGGTGATCGCATTGAACTGCCGCGCGATGCCCTGCGGGTAGAACGCGCGGTCGTAGTAGGCGATGGCGTCGGCGCGCAGTGCCTCGTCGGTCGACGGATAGCCCGGGCTGCCGATGATCTTGCTGACCTTGATCGAGTTCTCGATGATGACGTCTTTGGGCGAGCTCGGCGACGGACCGGTGATCACGGCCAGCAGCTGCTGCGGCCCGGGCGGCGGCAGGAACGGCTGATTGTTCGACGAGAAGAACACCGCGAGCGTCTTCGTCCGGTCGGCGTGCCGGGCGGCGACGATCTGCGCGATCATCCCGCCCATCGAGCCACCGACGATATGTGCGCGATCGATGCCCAGGTGGTCGAGGAGTGCAGCGGCGTCGTCAGCCATGTCCTCGAGCGTGTACACCGCCGGACTCTTCAGACCGACCAACGAGCGGGCCATGTTGCCGATCTGCGAGCCTTTGGTGCGCTGTCCGTCGAAATGCGTGGACAACCCGACGTCGCGGTTGTCGTAGCGGATGACCCGCAGGCCCTGGTCGACGAGCTTGCGGCAGAACTCCTCCCGCCAGAACAGCAGCTGCGCGCCGAGGCCCATGATCAGTAGGACGGCCGGATCATTCGGATCGCCCATGTCCTCGTAGTGGAGCTGGACGTCTCCGTGTGACGCTTTGCCCTCGCGGACCTGCACTCAGACCTCCAGCTCTTCGTCTTTGTGTTCACGGCTGATGTCGACCATGAAGTTGGCGAAGTATCCGGTCAGTTGCGGGTCGCTCATCATCTGCCACTTCGGCGCCAACAACTTCATGTAACGCTCGACGTAGAGGAACTGCTTCCCGATGAGGACCAGTTCGCGGGGCAGCTTCACGTCGTAGGCGTCGGCCAGCGTCGAGAGCTGCTTGCCGATCTCGGCGTAGCTCATATCGCCCAGCGTCGACATGGTCAGCGGGGTGGCGAACTTCTCCAGGTCCTTGGCGGCCTCGGCCTCCGGCTTGACGGTGCCGACGGCGCCCATCATCACGACGATCTTTCCTGCCGCGGCGTGGTCCTTCTTGACCAGCAGCGCGTAAACCAGCTCACGCAGCAGCCAGCGGGTGCGTGGATCGATGCGGCCCATGATGCCGAAGTCGAAGAAGACGATCTTGCCGTCATCGTCGATGTAGAGGTTGCCGGCGTGCAGATCGCCGTGGAACAGCCCGTGGCGCAGACCGCCCTCGAACAGACTGAACAGCAGCGCCTTGACCAACTCGGTGCCGTCGAAGCCCTTCTTGCGAATGGTGGCCGCGTCGTCGATGCGCACGCCCTGGATGCGCTCCATGGTCAGCACCCGCTCACTCGTCAGATCCCAATAGACCTGCGGCACGCGGATGTTCTTGCCCAGCGGCGAGGCGTGCATATGCGCCACCCAGGCATCCATCGACTGGGCCTCGAGGCGGAAGTCAAGCTCTTCGGCGAGGTTGTCGGCGAAGTCGGCGACCACGTTCTGCGCGGACAGCCGCTGACCCATCTTGGCGAATTCGACCAATCGCGCGCCGCGTTTGAGGATCTGCAGATCGGCCGCGACGCGGCGGCGGATGCCGGGGCGTTGGATCTTGACGACGACCTCTTCGCCGGTGTGCAGGGTCGCGTAGTGCACCTGCGCGATCGACGCGGACGCGAACGGTGTGTCGTCGAAATGCTTGAAGAGGTTCTTGGGCTCGTCACCGAGGTCTTCGCGGAAAAGCTTCTGCACCTCCTGTGGGTCGGCCGGCGGCACCCGGTCGAGCAGGCTGCGGAATTCGCGGCTCAGCGGCTCGCCGAACGCCCCCGGACTCGACGCGATGATCTGACCGAACTTGACGTACGTCGGCCCGAGGTCGGCGAAGGTCTGCGGGATCTGCTTGGTGATCTTCTGGGTGAGGGAGCCGCGACCGCGCAGGCTCGAGACGACTCGGGCGCCGGTGCGAGTTACCTGCCAGCCCGTCGCGCCGATACGGGCGGCCTCGATGGGAAGGGGAACCCGATCGAGCTTGGCTACCTCGCGGTGCTGTGTGTTCCGCGTAGTACTCATAGTCGCAGTGTGTCAAAAAAGCGAGGACGGGGTTAAATGCCTGTGCGCCGGGTCACAACCGCGGCGACGTGCTCCTGCTCAGGCGAAGACCAGATCGCTTGTCGAGTCGAGCCAATCGTCCAGCAGGTGAGCGGGCTGCTGGCAGTGCAGGACCGCGTCGAGTTCCGCGCTGGACCGGAAGAGGCGCCGCTTCCCGATGTGGCCGCACTCGCATACCGCCCGGTTGTCCAGCCATGAGGCCTGGACGTAGCAGCTGCGATCGTTCATGCGACCACGGTAGAAGCGCTAGCTTGGCGAATTCTTGGCGCGTGCGGGGACGCACTCAACTGATGCCGAGGTGTGTCCGAATCGTTGTATCTCACGCCCTACGCAGCCGTCCGCCGATGCTCTTTGTCGCGCTTCACGAACCCTGGGCAGTGGTAGCCGCACAGTGCGCAGACCGCGCCCGAACGGTGCGTCCCAACGTGTGTTGTGCGGCTACATCCGCAGACGCATACCGAATCAGCAACACTGCTGCGCCATGACGCCGAACCCATGAGACCACTATGGACATGAAACCTTTGAAAATTCATGTATCTGTCTGAGAATTCAGCAACGAATCTGTGACCTCCGTCCCATCTTTGGGACGGTCGACCCTTCAGTGGGTGCCGAGCGCACGGTTGTGGACGCATCGGCCGCTTGAAACCGCCCGAGTGGCCCCGTCCACAACCGTGCGGTCGGCGCCTGCCTAGGCGGGCTGAGTGGGACGCCAGCGTCGAATGAAGTCGCTCTCGGGCCACTCCTCGTTGGCGGCCATCAACTCATACATCGTCGCGCCGTCGATCGACTCGCGGATGATGTCCGCGTGCCCGGCATGCCGGGTCAACTCTTCGATCAAGTGCAGCGCCACCCAGCGCACCGACCAGTGATCGACGTCGTGCGGAAACCACGGCACCTCGTGCGGCACCGGAACCGGGGTGTCGAGGTCCGCGTCGGCGAACACCGCCAGCGTCCTGGCGTTCGCCTCCCGCAGCGCGTCGAGCAGACCGGCCAGCGTCTCGTCCTCACCCATGACGTACTCGTCCTGGTACTCGCGCATCTGCTCCTCGATCGGCCGCGGATCCGGCGCGGGGAACTCCGGCGCGGCGACCACCCGCTGGGTCCAGCCGCGCTGCACGCCGGCCGCGTGTTTGACCAGGCCGCCGATCGACAGCGCGCTGACCGACGGCGTCGACCGGGCCTGGTCGTCGGTCAGCCCGTAGGCGACCGAGAAGAACGCGTTCTGGTTGAACGCCAGGAATTCGAGCAGTGTCTGGCGTTCGCCGGCCGCGGGTGGGGGCAGTCCGGGCATGTCTCAGTTCTCCTTCGTGGTGGTGTGGACGTAAAGATCACGGATGCAAGCGATTTCGGCGCCGTGGTGGATGACCTCACGGTTGATGTGCAGCACCAGTGCTGACATCGGATGTTCTGCGTACGGACCTTCGGCCGGACCACACGGCCGCGCCAGGCCGGCGTCGTCGAGGCCGCGCACGCCGGTGATCCAGCGCGCGTACTCCTCGTCGAGCTGACGCAGCGCCGTCGCGGCGTCGGTGGCGTACGACCAGGAGGCGTAGTCGGCGGGCGGGCCCCCGAAGTGGGAGTGGCTGCGCATCGCGAACACGCCCACGATCACGTGCGCCAGCCGCCACGCGATCGTGGTGAACGGCTCCGGTTGCGGTGGCGGATACGCGAAGTCGATGGCGCCTCCTGGGTGCACCGTCCAGCAGTCCGGCACCGGCTGCCAGAAGTACTCGTCGTCGCTCATCCCGTCGAGGCGCGGCCGCAACTGCTGCGTCCAATGCCAGTCCAGCTGGTCGACCAACTGCGTGGTGAGGTCCATGACCATAGCCTCGCACCGCCTTAGGACAGATTCGGTCCTATGAGCGGATTCAGTGCCGCGTCCACTCCTCGGTCTGCGTCAGCCGCAGCAGATAGGCCAGCGCCGGCAGCACGATCACCCCGGCCAGGACGACCACGATCAACAGCCCGACCAACGTGGCGGGCGCGCCGGCGCCGTCGTCGATGGTCACCTCGTCGACCAGCAGCCACGGGTATTGGCCCACGCCCCACCCGGTGACCACGGAGGCGACCGCGACAGCGGCCGGTATGCGGGCGATCGCATACCGCCGTTGGAATACCAGCCATACCGCGGCGACGCCGCCCACCAGCGCGACGACCAGCAGCGGTGCCGCGTGCGTGCGCAAGCCGGCGGCCAGTGTCGGCGCATCGTGCGTGACCGGGTAGAGCCCGGCGAACACGATCACCCCGGTGACCATGCCGACCGCGAGCGTGCGCCGGCGCAGTCCGACGGCCAGGCCGGTGTCGCCGGCGCGGTCGGCATCCGCGGTCAGGAACACCCCGGCGAGGAATACACACGTCGCGACGGCGAGACAGCCGCCCACCAACGACGTCGGGTTCAGCCAGGACCCGATCTGGTCGCCGTAGCCGTCGGCGGGAACCCGGCCCGAGGCGATCGCGCCCGCCACGGTGCCGAAGAAGAACGGGGTGATCAACGACGACGTCGCGAAGATCGCCCCGAACAGCCGGGCCTGCGACATCGTCGCCGAATACTTGCGGAACACGAAACTGGCTCCGCGCAACACGATTCCGGCCAAGGCCAGCGCCAGCGGGATGAACAGCGTCGTGGTCGCTGCGGCGAACGTCTGGGGGAAACCGGTCCACCACACCACCAGCACGTAGATCAACCACACGTGGTTGGCCTCCCACACCGGCCCGATGCTGTGGTCGACGAGCGTGCGGACCCGGGCGCCACTGCGCGCATCGCCGGCGGTGAGGTCGTAGAAACCCGAACCGAAGTCGGCGCCGCCGAACAGGGCGTAGACGACGACCCCGAGGAACATCGCCACCGCGACCACCGTCGCCAGCGTCACGGCACGTTCTCCGAGCGCGGCGGGCCGTAAGGGCTCGGCAGATCGTCTTCGCCGGCCCGCCACCGCCGCGCCATCGATCGCAGGATGACGTACGCGCCGACCGTCATGCCGAGATAGATGACGAGCACCGCGATGTAGCTCCACCACAGGCCCGCGCTCTCGCTGGCGGCGTCGACGGTGGTCAGCACCTGATACACCGTCCACGGTTGGCGCCCGACCTCGGTGGCCACCCACCCGGATTCGACGGCGAGGATGGCGAGCGGACCGGTGATGACGGCCACCCGCAGAAACCACCTGTTGCCCAACAGGTCCCGTCCGCGCGAGCGAGCCAGCCAGTACACCGCCGCGACGGCGACCAGCAGGGTGCCGATACCGACCATGGACTGGAACGCCAGATGGGTGATGTTGACCGGCGGCCACTGCGAGCGCGGCACCGAGTCGAGACCCGGCACCGGTGCGTCCCACGAGTTGCGCGCGATGATCGACCCCAGCCTCGGGATGGTCAGCGCCCAGCGCACCTCGCCGTCGATCAATACCCCACCCAGCCGCAACGGCGCCGGAGCCTCCGTGGTCTGCGCGAGTTCGAACGCGGCGAGCTTCGCGGGTTGGGTGTCGTGGATCCGCATCCCCAGGACGTGGCCGATCAACGGCTGCGCCACCGCCGCGACCGAGGCGAAGGCGAACGGCACCGTGAACCCCATCCGGTGATGCGCGTCGACCCGGCCGCGCAGTAGCCCGAACGCGTACACCCCCGCCACCGTGAGCCCGACGACCATGAACGCCGCCACCCACATGTGGGCGAATTGCAGAAACGCGGCGTCGTTGAACATCGCCCGCCACGGGTTGACGTCGACGACCTCGCCGTCGCGGATCGCGAAGCCGGCCGGATTGTTCATCCATGCGTTGACCGACACGACACAGAACGTGCCGACGACGCCCGCGATGCCCATCGGGATGAGCATCAGCGCATGTCTTCGTGGGGGCATTCGGCCCCAGCCGTAGAGATAGATGCCGAGAAAGATCGCCTCGGTGAAGAACGACAACCCCTCGAACGCGAACGGCAGCCCCAGCACATCACCGAACCGGCCCATCAGTCCCGGCCACAGCAGGCCCATCTCGAAACTCAGCACGGTCCCGGACACCGCGCCGATCGCGAACAGCACCGCCGACACCTTCGCCCAGCGCTGGGCCAGGCCGAGGGCGACCGGGTCGTCACGCACGATTCCGCGCCAGTGCACCACGAAGATGATGGTCGGGAACGCGACACCGAAACACGCCAACACGATGTGCCAGCCGAGGGAGAACGCCATCTGCTGACGCGCCGGCAGTAGGCCGGGCGGCTCGCCGTCAGCCGCGAGTAACAGCAGGGAGTCGGCCAACCCCATGGCAGACAGCATGCCCCCGTGACCGGGAGTTAAAAGCGGATTCGACGATCGTGGTGCGGGTGCGACACCGCAATGGCTGATACACGTGCGCCCACCGCGTTACCCGGATTACTCCTGGGCCTGGGCCTCGGCGGTTTCATCGACGGCATCGTGCTGCACGAGATCCTGCAGTGGCATCACATGATCAGCAATCACGAGTCGACCGACACCGTCGCCGGGCTCGAACTCAACGTCCTCGCGGACGGGTTCTTCCACGTCGGCACGTGGCTGTTGGTGATGGCCGGGACGACGCTGATGGTGGTGGCCTGGCGGCAGGGCCGGGTCGCACCGAACTGGTCGTTCCACCTCGGTCTGCTGATCCTCGGCTGGGGTGTGTTCAATGTCGTCGAAGGCGTGATCGACCATCTGCTGCTCGGAGTGCACCATGTGCGCGACGACCTCGGCGGCCCGCTGACCTGGGACATCGGTTTCCTGGTGTTCGGGCTCGTCCTAGTCGGTGTGGGATGGCTGCTCTACCGCCGCGGCGTCGCCGCGCTGCCGAATCACCGGACAGAAACCGTCCGCTGACTCTGGCACGCTGAAGACGTGTCCGAGACGACCGCGCGCGTCCTGCAACTGCTGGGTCTGCTGCAGTCTCGCCGCGTGTGGACCGGCGAGGAGCTGGCCGACCGCCTCGGCGTCACCACCCGCAGCGTGCGGCGCGACGTCGACCGCCTGCGGGACCTCGGCTATCCCGTCGCCGCCAGCAAGGGTCACGGCGGCGGCTATCAACTCGGCGCCGGGGCAGCCCTGCCGCCGCTGCTGCTCGACCCCGACGAGGCCGTCGCGATGGCCGTATGCCTGCGACTGGCGGCAGGCGGTTCCGTTGCGGGAGTGGGGGAGTCGGCGCTGCGGGCCCTCACCAAACTCGATCAGGTGATGCCCGCGCGGTTGCGCTCCCAGGTGGCCGCCGTGCACGACGCGACCGTCACGCTGACGTCGAACACCGCCGAGGTCGTCGAACCCGACGTGCTCATGACGCTCGCCCGGGCCTGTCGCGACCACGAGCACGTCACCGCCGGATACGTCGACCGCGCCGGCAACGCCACCCATCGACGCCTCGAGCCCTACCAACTGGTGACGACAGGGCGCCGCTGGTACCTGCTCGGGTTCGACCGAGACAAACAGGATTGGCGCAGCCTGCGGTTGGACCGTATGGCCGACGTCGTCGCCGCGGGAACCACCTTCGCCCCGCGCGAGGCGCCCGACGCCGCCGACTACGTGGGCCGCGCGATCAGCGCCTCGCCCTACCGCTACGTCGCGCGGGTGCGCTACCGGGCGCCGCTCGAGGCCGTTGCGCCGCATTTCCCGCCCGGCTCGGCGCAGATCGAACCCGACGGACCCGACGCGTGCATCGTCACCGCAGGCGCCGACGACCCGGAACGCATGGCGCTGTACTTCGCGGTCGGCGGCGTCGAGTTCGAGGTGCTCGAACCGCCGGAGGTGATCGCCGCCGCGGCCGCGGTGGCCGACCGGCTGCGCCGCGCCGTCACGACGTGATGCCGAGCCGATCGGTCAACACGAGAAACGCCCCGGCGAAGGGGTTGTCCGCGGTGGCCCCGCGGACCTCGCCCCAGTCCACGCTCTCGCGCACCGCGCGGATCGGCGACAGCAGGGCCGAGAAGTCGCAGTTGTGTTCGTTGAGCGAGTTGAGCTTCTCGGTCACGACCCGGGTGGGCGGCAGCACCCGCATCCGGATCGCCAGCACGTCGAGTTCCTCGGCGCGCTTCACGTCGTCCGCGGAGACCGGGGTGCCGTTGAGCGCGTGCAGCACGTCGATGACGAAGTCCTCGCCGACGCAGGCCTTGAACAGCCAGTCCTCGGGGGTGCGCTCGATCCGGAAGCCGGCGCCCTCCAGCGTCGTCGCGGCCGCTTCGGTGTCTTCCTCGGCGACGACGAAGTCCACGTCGTGCACCGGTTCCGGACCGCCGAACGCCCACAGGGCGTAGCTGCCGGCGAGCGCGAAATCGGGGCCCTCGGCCCTCAGCGCGGAGGCGGCGCGCCGGAGCGCATCGCGCAGCGCGTCGTTACGGGCGGACATCGGCCTACTTTCGGGGGCGGTCGGGTGTCGGTGGGACCCTGCTGCGGGTACCAAGTACCCCATGCGCATGGCGACATTCAACATTCTGCACGGGCGCAGCGTCCACGACGGTGACGTGAAACTCGACCGGCTGGCCGACGCGATCCGCGAGTTGGACGCCGACATCGTGGCGCTGCAGGAGGTCGACCTGGACCAGCCGCGGTCCGGGCGGGCGGATCTCACAGCGGTCGCGGCCGAGGCCATGCACGCGGTCAGCCACCGGTTCGTCGCCGCGCTGGCCGGTACGCCCGGGGCCACCTGGATGGCCGCCACCGGCCGCGAGCAACCGGGCACCGCCGCCTACGGCATCGCGCTGCTGTCCCGCTTCCCGGCGACGATGTGGCAGGTCGTCCATCTGCCCCGCATCCCGGTGCACTTCCCGATGTACCTGCCCGGGCCCAACCGGGTGCAGATCGTCAACGAGGAACCCCGGGCGGCGATGGTCGGCCGCTTCGACACCCCGCTCGGTCCGCTGACGGTCGCCAACACCCATCTGTCCTTCGTGCCGGGTTGGAACCGCATGCAGATGCGTCGGCTGGTGCGCGATCTGCGTGGGTTCGACGGGCCGCGCGTGCTGATGGGCGACCTCAACATGAAGCCACCGCGGCCGGCCCGGTGGAGCCGCATGCGCGCCCTCGGATCGGGGCTCACCTTCCCCGCCGAGGCACCCGACCGTCAGCTCGACCACATCCTCACCGACGACAGCGGTCTGCGCGTCGAGCGCTGCGAATCCGTCTCGCTGCCGATCTCCGATCACCGGGCCCTCGTCATCGACGTCACCCGCGACTGACGGTGGCCACGCTCGCGGTCGACGTCGGCGGCACGAAGCTCGCGGTGGCTCTCGTCGACGACGACGGCACGCTCGGGTATCGCGCCGAAGCGCCGACCCCGCGCGGCGACGCCGAGAGCATCTGGGCTGCCCTCGATGCGCTGTTGGGTTCGGCGCTGGCGGCGGCCGGTGACGCGGTTCCGGTGGTCGGGGTCGCGTCGGCCGGACCGATCGACGTGCCGTCGGGCACGATCAGCCCTATCAATGTGACTGCGTGGCAACGCTTTCCGATCGTCGAACGAATCGCCACCCGGACCGGTGCAGTGGTGCGCCTCGGCGGGGACGGACTGTGCATGGCGCTGGGGGAGTGCCGGCGTGGAGCCGGGCGCGGTGCGCCGTTCCTGCTCGGCATCGTGGTGTCGACCGGCGTCGGCGGCGGTCTGGTGCTCGACGGCGCCCCGTTTCACGGCCGTACCGGCAACGCCGGACATGTCGGGCACGTCGTCGTCGACCCGCACGGCGAGCCGTGCACCTGCGGTGGACGGGGGTGCGTGGAGACCGTCGCCGCCGGACCGCGGATGGTGCGGTGGGCGCGGGCGCAGGGGTGGACGGGATCGTCGGGCGAACAGTTGGCCGACGCGGTGCGCGCCGGTGACCCCGTCGCCGCCCAGGCGTTCGAGCGTGGATCCCGGGCGTTGGCGGCGATGATCGCCTCGGTCGCGGCAGTGTGCGATCTGGACCTGGTGGTCATCGGCGGCGGGGTGGCCCGCGCCGGGGCGTTGCTGTTCGACCCGCTGCGCGCGGCGCTCGACAGCTATGCGGGCTTGGATTTCCTGCGCGGGCTACGCGTGGTGCCCGCCGCACTGGGCGCCGACGCGGGTCTGGTCGGCGCCGCGGAGCTGGCCGGGTTGCCCGGCGCACCGCCCGGGTACCCGAAGGGATGACCGCACCTCCGCAGGCCCCCGAGCCGGTGCCCGATCCCGCGACTCCGGCCGAGACGCCGGAACGACTCACGCCGGCCGAGACGCCGGAACGACTCACCCCGGCCGAACCACCGGAACGCCTGAAGCCGGAGTAGTCCGCACGCGTTTTGGCTGATCGCGCAGTAGCGCGCTACTCTTGTGCAGTTCCACCGAAGACCGTCGGTCACCGATGAGCGCTCGCGCAACCATCGGTTGAAGGTCCGGGTACATCCCGGCGGCCCACGCAGGAGGACGAGGCACGTATCTGTTTGCGCCCCGACCTGTCTGCGTCGGGGCGTTCGTCGTTTCTGACCTTCTGACCTTCCCTTGGTGGCACACCCGACACCCACCACGAGGAGGCATGCATGGCCAAGGCTGAGAAGGCCACGGCGGTTGCCGACATTGCCGAGCAGTTCAAGGAGGCGACGGCCACCGTCGTCACCGAATATCGCGGGCTGACAGTGGCCAACCTCGCCGAGCTCCGTCGCTCGCTAGGGGCTTCCGCCACCTACACCGTCGCGAAGAACACGCTGGTCAAGCGGGCCGCAAACGAGGCCGGCATCGAAGGCCTCGACGAACTGTTCGCCGGTCCCACGGCGATCGCGTTCGTCAAGGGCGAGCCGGTCGACGCGGCGAAGGCGATCAAGACCTTCGCCAAGGACCACAAGCAGTTGGTCATCAAGGGCGGCTACATGGAAGGCCGCGCGCTTTCCGTCGCCGAGGTCGAGCGGATCGCCGATCTCGAATCCCGCGAGGTGCTGCTGGCCAAGCTGGCCGGCGCGATGAAGGGCAACCTCGCCAAGGCTGCGGGCCTGTTCAACGCTCCCGCATCGCAGGTCGCTCGCCTGGCGGCGGCCCTGCAGGAGAAGAAGGCCGGCGAAGAAGCCGCCTAGCGGAAGCCGCTCGATCCGCTCCATCACCCAGACATCACCAAAGAAGTAATCAAGGAAGGACCACACCATGGCCAAGCTGTCCACCGACGAACTGCTCGACGCGTTCAAGGAAATGACCCTGCTGGAGCTCTCCGAGTTCGTGAAGCAGTTCGAGGAGACCTTCGAGGTCACCGCTGCCGCCCCGGTCGCCGTCGCGGCTGCCGGCGCCGCCGGCGGTGCGCCGGCCGAGGCTGCCGAAGAGCAGTCCGAGTTCGACGTCATCCTCGAGAGCGCCGGCGACAAGAAGATCGGCGTCATCAAGGTCGTCCGCGAGATCGTCTCGGGCCTGGGCCTCAAGGAAGCCAAGGACCTGGTCGACAGCGCTCCGAAGCCGATCCTCGAGAAGGCTCCCAAGGAGACTGCCGACGACGCCAAGGCCAAGCTCGAAGCCGCAGGCGCGACGGTTTCCGTCAAGTAAGTTCTCCGCACTGTGGGGCCGGTCCGTTTCGGGCCGGCCCCACAGTCGTCGGTGGCCCTGCCAGCAAACCACTGAGTGGACGTGGGCCGCCATGTCGTGACAGTCCGTGCTGTCATACGAGTGTTGTCAGAAATGGTCGTAGGTTACAGTGACTCAAGCCACAGGCTGCAGGTGTGTGGCAGGAGAAGTACGTTGCGGGAAGGGATCACGCGTGGGCATTGGCATCCAGGTCGAGGGATTGACCAAATCCTTCGGCTCCCAGCGAATCTGGGAAGACGTCACGATGGAGATCCCGGCCGGTGAGGTGAGCGTGCTCCTGGGCCCCTCCGGTACCGGCAAGTCGGTGTTCTTGAAGTCGTTGATCGGCCTGCTCCGGCCCGAGCGCGGCAAGATCATCGTCGACGGCACCAACATCATCGAGTGCTCCGCCAAAGAGCTCTACGAGATCCGCACCCTGTTCGGCGTCATGTTCCAGGACGGTGCGCTGTTCGGCTCCATGAGCCTCTACGACAACACCGCTTTCCCCCTTCGTGAGCACACGAAGAAGAAGGAGAGCGAGATCCGTCAGATCGTGATGGAGAAGTTGGAGCTCGTCGGCCTCGGCGGCGACGAGAACAAGTTCCCCGGTGAGATTTCCGGCGGTATGCGCAAGCGCGCCGGCCTGGCCCGGTCGCTGGTGCTGGACCCGCAGATCATCCTCTGCGACGAGCCGGACTCCGGTCTGGACCCCGTCCGCACCGCGTACCTGTCGCAGCTGCTGATCGACATCAACGCCCAGATCGACTGCACGATCCTCATCGTGACGCACAACATCAACATCGCCCGCACCGTGCCGGACAACATGGGCATGCTGTTCCGCAAGCACCTGGTGATGTTCGGTCCGCGTGAGGTGCTGCTGACCTCCGACGAGCCGGTGGTGCGTCAGTTCCTCAACGGCCGTCGTCTCGGGCCGATCGGTATGTCGGAGGAGAAGGACGAGTCGACGATGGCCGAAGAGCAGGCCATGGTCGACGCCGGTCACCACGACGGCGGCGTCGAAGAGATCGAGGGTGTGCCGCCGCAGATCCAGGCCACCCCCGGTATGCCGGAGCGTCGTGCGGTCGGACGTCGCCAGGCCCGCGTACGCGAGATCCTGCACACCCTGCCCCCGAAGGCGCAGCAGGCGATCCGCGAAGACCTCGAGGCCACCGGCGGCGCCCAGGCGCAGGACTACCCGGAGGACTCGACCACCCGTCAGACCCAGCAGGAGGACGACGCCCCGACCGCGTCGATCCCGGTGTCGCGTCAGGGCTGAGCCCCGCCCGATGGCCCGAGTCCGGGCGTGGTGCGGTGCCGCCGCACTCGCGGTCGGCCTGGGCATCGCGCTGCTGTGCGGCGCCTCGGTGGCCGGTGCTGATCCTGGAGTCGAGTCCGAGCCGGGATCCGCGGCCGTGTCCGGCGTCGCACGCGGTAGCGACGACACCGGCCCATCCAAGCCGACGCAGGGCGTGAGCCGTGGTAGGCCGGGCATCGCTGCCGCCGAAGGCGACGCTGCAGCCGAAGACGACGCGGACGTACTGGTCGAGACGCCCGCACCGCGGCACGTGAAGACCGCCGCGGCACGCACATCGTCGAACCCGGGGGAGGCCGTCGTCGACGCACTCCTGGGCGCTGCGCAGGCGTTCCTTCCGGAACCGAAGATTCCTGACGGCAGTCGGGTGACGCTGGGCCGCTCGACGCTGGAGATCCCCTGCGGATGCGAGGGGACCAGGGTGGACGCCACCTGGTACTTCCCGAACCAGGACACCGAACCCGACGGCCTCATCTATCTGCAGCACGGCTTCTTCCGCGACAACCGGGCGATGTCGGCGCTGGCGGTCGACCTGTCCGAGCGCACCAACAGTGTGGTGGTGACACCGACGCTGTCGTCGAACTTCCTCACGCCCAGCGGGTGCTGGATCAACGGCGAACCGATGCAGCAGGCCGTCGCCGCGCTGTTCGAGGGGGACCGGCGCGCATTGACGGCCAGCGCGTTCGCCGCCGGCTACGCCACGACGTTGCCGAGAAGGTATGTGCTGTCCGGACATTCGGCCGGCGGCGGACTGGCCGTCGCGGTGGCCGTGGCCAACGGGGACGACGAGAACCTGGCCGGCGTGGTGATGTTCGACGGTGTGACGACGACAGCCGAGCGAATGTCGGCCGCGCTGAGCGTCCTGCCCCCGCGTGTGCAGGTACTGCAGATCGCCGCGCCGCCCTCGCCGTGGAACGCCGACGGTGCGACCACCGCGGCGCTGATCGCCGCGCGGCCGAACGAGTTCGTCGGTGTCCTGCTGGTGAACGGCACCCATATCGACGCCGAGGGCGCGAGCTCCGATGCGCTCGCCCGACTGTTCGTCGGTGTACCGACACCGGCCAACGTCGAGGCGGTCCCGGCGATCGCCGGGCAGTGGATCTCGACGCTGCTCGCCGGCGGCCGCGTGGTCGGCGCCCCCGCGCACCCGGTCCCGGGCGCCACCGCCGTGCCGTTGCAGTACGGACCGCCGGGTCCGTCGAGACAACCCAGTCGCTCATTCGTGCCCCAGGGGTGATCGAACCGCGAGTTTCCCCAGCCAACCGCGCGTCAACTCTTGACGGACGCGCATAAACGCGCCAATGTGTTGGTCAGCATGAATGCACGGGTAGAGGACGCCAGCCAGCGCCTGACCGGCCGTGTCATGCGGCCGTCGTGCGGTGGTTGAGGAATATGCCACTCTGCGCTATTGTTGGACGTTGCGCTGGCTGCATCCTGCCCACCTCACCTGCACCCGACACGCTAGTCCCAGCCTGAGCCGAAAACTCAGTGATCTAGACGCGTGCCGTGGTTCGGAGAGCCCGGACAGGGCGTTCCCAGCCGAACCGACGCAGATAGCGAATTGAAGGAACCGGCGCTCAAGCCCTTTTGACGCCCTCCGGACATCGCATGAGGTGCTGGAAGGATGCATCTTGGCAGTCTCTAGCCAGAGCAAGTCAGCAAAAACTATCACCAATAGCTCCGTACCCGGGGCACCAAATCGCATTTCCTTCGCCAAGCTCCGTGAGCCTCTCGAGGTTCCGGGGCTGCTTGACGTGCAGACCGAGTCGTTCGACTGGCTCATCGGCGCCAACAGCTGGCGGGAGAGGGCGATCGCCCGCGGTGACGTGAATCCGACCGGTGGTCTGGAAGAAGTGCTGACCGAGCTGTCGCCCATCGAGGACTTCTCGGGCTCGATGTCGCTGTCCTTCTCCGACCCGCGCTTCGACGAGGTCAAGGCCCCCGTCGACGAGTGCAAAGACAAGGACATGACGTACGCGGCCCCGCTGTTCGTCACGGCCGAGTTCATCAACAACAACACCGGCGAGATCAAGAGCCAGACGGTGTTCATGGGTGACTTCCCGATGATGACGGAGAAGGGCACCTTCATCATCAACGGCACCGAGCGTGTCGTCGTCAGCCAGCTGGTGCGTTCGCCGGGTGTGTACTTCGACGAGAACATCGACAAGTCCACCGAGAAGACGCTGCACAGCGTCAAGGTGATCCCCGGCCGCGGTGCGTGGCTGGAGTTCGACGTCGACAAGCGCGACACCGTCGGTGTGCGCATCGACCGCAAGCGCCGTCAGCCGGTCACCGTGCTGCTCAAGGCGCTCGGCTGGACCAACGAGCAGATCACCGAGCGCTTCGGCTTCTCCGAGATCATGATGTCCACGCTCGAGAAGGACAACACCGCAGGCACCGACGAGGCGCTGCTCGACATCTACCGGAAGCTGCGTCCGGGCGAGCCGCCGACCAAGGAGTCCGCGCAGACCCTGCTGGAGAACCTGTTCTTCAAGGAGAAGCGTTACGACCTGGCCCGCGTCGGCCGCTACAAGGTCAACAAGAAGCTCGGCCTCAACGCCGACAAGCCGATCACGAACTCGACGCTGACCGAAGAGGACGTCGTCGCCACGATCGAGTACCTGGTGCGGTTGCATCAGGGCGACACGGTCATGACGGCTCCGGGCGGCGTCGAGGTCCCCGTCGAGGTCGACGACATCGACCACTTCGGCAACCGTCGTCTGCGCACCGTGGGTGAGCTGATCCAGAATCAGATCCGCGTGGGTCTGTCCCGGATGGAGCGGGTCGTGCGTGAGCGCATGACCACCCAGGACGTCGAGGCGATCACGCCGCAGACCCTGATCAACATCCGTCCCGTCGTGGCGGCGATCAAGGAGTTCTTCGGCACCAGCCAGCTGTCGCAGTTCATGGACCAGAACAACCCGCTGTCGGGTCTGACCCACAAGCGCCGCCTGTCGGCGTTGGGCCCCGGCGGTCTGTCCCGTGAGCGCGCCGGCCTCGAGGTCCGCGACGTGCACTCCAGCCACTACGGCCGGATGTGCCCGATCGAGACCCCTGAGGGTCCGAACATCGGTCTGATCGGTTCGCTGTCGGTGTACGCCCGGGTCAACCCGTTCGGCTTCATCGAGACGCCGTACCGCAAGGTCGAGAACGGTGTCGTCACCGACCAGATCGACTACCTCACCGCCGACGAGGAGGACCGCCACGTCGTGGCGCAGGCCAACTCGCCGATCGATGACGACGGCCGCTTCACCGAGGATCGCGTGATGGTCCGTCGTAAGGGTGGCGAGGTCGAGAACGTCGCTCCGACCGATGTGGACTACATGGACGTCTCGCCGCGCCAGATGGTGTCGGTCGCGACGGCGATGATCCCGTTCCTCGAGCACGACGACGCCAACCGTGCCCTGATGGGTGCCAACATGCAGCGCCAGGCGGTTCCGCTGGTGCGCAGCGAGGCCCCGCTGGTCGGTACCGGTATGGAGCTGCGCGCCGCGATCGACGCCGGCGACGTGGTCGTGTCCGAGAAGGCCGGTGTGGTGGAAGAGGTTTCGGCCGACTACATCACCGTGATGGCGGACGACGGCACCCGGCACACCTACCGGATGCGCAAGTTCGCCCGCTCCAACCACGGCACGTGTGCCAACCAGCGTCCGATCGTGGACGCCGGGCAGCGGGTCGAGGCGGGTCAGGTCGTCGCCGACGGTCCCTGCACCCAGAACGGTGAGATGGCGCTGGGCAAGAACCTGCTCGTCGCCGTCATGCCGTGGGAGGGCCACAACTACGAGGACGCGATCATCCTCTCGAACCGTCTGGTCGAAGAGGACGTGCTCACCTCGATTCACATCGAAGAGCACGAGATCGATGCCCGCGACACCAAGCTGGGCGCCGAGGAGATCACCCGGGACATCCCGAACGTCTCCGACGAGGTGCTGGCTGACCTCGACGAGCGCGGCATCGTCCGCATCGGCGCCGAGGTCCGCGACGGCGACATCCTGGTCGGCAAGGTCACCCCGAAGGGTGAGACCGAGCTGACCCCGGAGGAGCGGCTGCTCCGCGCGATCTTCGGTGAGAAGGCGCGCGAGGTCCGCGACACGTCGCTCAAGGTGCCGCACGGTGAGTCCGGCAAGGTCATCGGTATCCGCGTGTTCTCGCGCGAGGACGATGACGAGCTGCCCGCCGGCGTCAACGAGCTGGTCCGCGTGTACGTCGCGCAGAAGCGCAAGATCTCCGACGGCGACAAGCTCGCCGGACGCCACGGCAACAAGGGCGTCATCGGCAAGATCCTGCCCGTCGAGGACATGCCGTTCATGCCTGACGGCACGCCGGTGGACATCATCCTCAACACCCACGGTGTGCCGCGTCGTATGAACATCGGTCAGATCCTGGAGACGCACCTGGGCTGGGTGGCCAAGGCGGGTTGGAACATTCAGGTAGCGGAGGGCACGACTGAGGTTCCAGCGTGGGCTGCCAACCTGCCCGAGGAGCTGCATTCGGCTCCGTCGGACAGCATCGTCGCCACCCCGGTGTTCGACGGTGCCCGCGAGAACGAACTCTCGGGTCTGCTCGGCTCCACGCTGCCCAACCGCGACGGCGACGTCATGGTCAACGCGGACGGCAAGTCGCAGTTGTTCGACGGCCGCAGTGGCGAACCGTTCCCGTACCCGGTGACGGTCGGCTACATGTACATCCTCAAGCTGCACCACCTGGTGGACGACAAGATCCACGCCCGCTCGACCGGTCCGTACTCGATGATCACCCAGCAGCCGCTCGGTGGTAAGGCGCAGTTCGGTGGTCAGCGGTTCGGCGAGATGGAGTGCTGGGCCATGCAGGCCTACGGCGCCGCCTACACGCTGCAGGAGCTGCTGACGATCAAGTCCGACGACACCGTCGGCCGCGTCAAGGTGTACGAGGCCATCGTCAAGGGCGAGAACATCCCCGAACCCGGTATCCCGGAGTCGTTCAAGGTGCTTCTCAAGGAGCTGCAGTCGCTGTGCCTCAACGTCGAGGTCCTGTCTTCGGACGGTGCCGCGATCGAGATGCGTGACGGTGACGACGAGGACCTGGAGCGTGCTGCTGCCAACCTCGGAATCAACCTGTCCCGCAACGAATCCGCGTCCGTCGAGGATCTCGCATAGCTCTCGCCAGCCGACCCGAATAGTTTTCTAGTCCCGAAAGGGGAAAGGGAGTTACGTGCTAGACGTCAACTTCTTCGATGAACTCCGCATCGGTCTCGCGACCGCGGACGACATCCGCAACTGGTCCTACGGCGAGGTCAAGAAGCCGGAGACCATCAACTACCGCACGCTCAAGCCCGAGAAGGACGGCTTGTTCTGCGAGAAGATCTTCGGACCGACTCGCGACTGGGAGTGCTACTGCGGTAAGTACAAGCGCGTCCGCTTCAAGGGCATCATCTGCGAGCGCTGCGGCGTCGAGGTGACCCGCGCCAAGGTGCGTCGTGAGCGGATGGGCCACATCGAGCTGGCCGCGCCCGTCACGCACATCTGGTACTTCAAGGGCGTCCCGTCGCGTCTGGGCTACCTGCTGGATCTGGCTCCGAAGGATCTCGAGAAGATCATCTACTTCGCGGCCTACGTGATCACCGCGGTCGACACCGAGATGCGCCACAACGAGCTGTCCACGCTCGAGGCCGAGATGGTCGTCGAGAAGAAGGGCGTCGAGGATCAGCGTGACCTCGATCTGGCCGAGCGGGCGCAGAAGCTCGAGAACGACCTGGCCGAGCTCGAGAAGGAGGGCGCCAAGTCCGACGTGCGCCGCAAGGTGCGCGACGGCGGCGAGCGTGAGATGCGCCAGCTGCGCGACCGGGCCCAGCGTGAGCTGGACCGGCTCGACGAGATCTGGACGACGTTCACCAAGCTCGCGCCCAAGCAGCTCATCGTCGACGAGGTGCTCTACCGCGAGCTCGTCGATCGCTACGGCGAGTACTTCACCGGCGCCATGGGCGCGGAGTCGATCAAGAAGCTCATCGAGAACTTCGACATCGACGCCGAGGCGGAGTCGCTGCGCGACACCATCAAGAACGGCAAGGGGCAGAAGAAGCTTCGCGCCCTCAAGCGGCTCAAGGTGGTTGCGGCGTTCCAGACGAACCGCAACTCGCCCATGGGCATGGTGCTCGACGCCGTTCCGGTGATCCCGCCGGAGCTGCGCCCGATGGTCCAGCTCGACGGCGGCCGCTTCGCGACCTCCGACCTGAACGATCTGTACCGCCGCGTCATCAACCGCAACAACCGGTTGAAGCGACTGATCGACCTCGGTGCGCCCGAGATCATCGTCAACAACGAGAAGCGCATGCTTCAGGAGTCGGTGGACGCGCTGTTCGACAACGGCCGTCGCGGCCGGCCCGTGACCGGGCCCGGCAACCGTCCGCTCAAGTCGCTGTCCGATCTGCTCAAGGGCAAGCAGGGCCGGTTCCGCCAGAACCTGCTCGGTAAGCGCGTCGACTACTCGGGCCGTTCGGTCATCGTGGTCGGTCCGCAGCTCAAGCTGCACCAGTGCGGTCTGCCCAAGCTGATGGCACTCGAGCTGTTCAAGCCGTTCGTGATGAAGCGTCTGGTCGATCTGAACCACGCGCAGAACATCAAGAGCGCCAAGCGGATGGTGGAGCGTCAGCGTCCCCAGGTGTGGGATGTCCTCGAAGAGGTCATCGCCGAGCACCCGGTGCTGCTGAACCGTGCACCTACGCTGCACCGTCTGGGAATCCAGGCCTTCGAGCCGCAGCTGGTGGAGGGTAAGGCCATCCAGCTGCACCCGCTGGTCTGTGAGGCGTTCAACGCCGACTTCGACGGCGACCAGATGGCCGTGCACCTTCCGCTGTCCGCGGAGGCGCAGGCCGAGGCCCGCATCCTGATGCTGTCCTCGAACAACATCCTGTCGCCCGCGTCGGGTAAGCCGCTGGCCATGCCGCGTCTGGACATGGTCACCGGGCTGTACTTCCTGACCACGAAGATCGACGGCGACACCGGCGCGTACGTGGCCGCTGCCGAGGATCAGCCCGAGAGCGGTGTGTACAGCTCGCCGGCCGAGGCCATCATGGCGATGGACCGCGGTGCGCTCAGCGTGCGGGCACCGATCAGGGTGCGGCTGACGCAGCAGCGTCCGCCGGTCGCGCTGGAGGCTGAACTGTTCGAGAACGGCTGGACCCCGGGCGACGCCTGGACCGCCGACACGACGCTGGGCCGGGTGCTGTTCAACGAATTGCTGCCCAAGGGCTATCCGTTCGTCAACGAGCAGATGCACAAGAAGGTCCAGGCCCGGATCATCAACGATCTGGCCGAGCGCTACCCGATGATCGTCGTCGCGCAGACCGTCGACAAGCTCAAGGACGCCGGCTTCTACTGGGCCACCCGCTCGGGTGTCACCGTCTCGATGGCCGACGTGCTCGTGCCGCCGCAGAAGCAGGAGATCCTCGACCGGTACGAGCGCGAGGCCGACGGCATCGAGCGCAAGTACCAGCGTGGCGCCCTGAACCACAAGGAGCGCAACGACTCGCTGGTCAAGATCTGGCAGGACGCCACCGAAGAGGTCGGTAAGGCTCTCGAGTCGTACTACCCCGAGGACAACCCGATCATCACGATCGTGAAGTCCGGCGCCACGGGCAACCTGACCCAGACCCGCACACTCGCGGGCATGAAGGGTCTGGTGACCAACCCGAAGGGTGAGTTCATCCCGCGTCCGATCAAGTCCTCGTTCCGCGAGGGTCTGACGGTGCTGGAGTACTTCATCAACACCCACGGCGCCCGTAAGGGTCTGGCGGACACGGCGCTGCGTACGGCCGACTCGGGTTACCTGACCCGTCGTCTGGTCGACGTCAGCCAGGACGTCATCGTCCGCGAGAACGACTGCGAGACCGAGCGCGGCATCAACGTCACGCTGGCCGAGCGGATGGCGGACGGCACGCTGGTCCGGGATCCGCACGTCGAGACCTCGGCGTTCGCCCGCACGCTGGCCACCGACGCGGTGGACGCGGACGGCAATGTCGTCATCGCCCGGGGTCACGACCTCGGCGATCCGGCGATCGACACCCTGCTGGCCGCGGGTATCACCTCGGTCAAGGTGCGTTCGGTGCTGACCTGCACGTCGGCCACCGGCGTGTGCGCGAAGTGCTACGGCCGCTCGATGGCGACCGGCAAGCTCGTCGACATCGGCGAGGCGGTCGGTATCGTCGCCGCGCAGTCGATCGGTGAGCCGGGCACGCAGCTGACGATGCGTACCTTCCACCAGGGCGGTGTCGGTGAGGACATCACCGGCGGTCTGCCCCGCGTGCAGGAGCTGTTCGAGGCCCGCGTGCCGCGCAACAAGGCGCCGATCGCCGACGTCAGCGGACGCGTGCAGCTCGAGGAGGGTGACCGCTTCTACAAGATCACCATCGTCCCCGACGACGGTGGCGAGGAAGTGGTGTACGACAAGCTCTCCAAGCGTCAGCGGCTGCGTGTCATCAAGCACGAGGACGGCTCCGAGGGCGTGCTCTCCGACGGCGACCACGTCGAGGTCGGCGATCAGCTCATGGAGGGTTCGGCCGATCCGCACGAGGTGCTGCGTGTGCAGGGCCCGCGCGAGGTGCAGATCCACCTGGTCCACGAGGTCCAGGAGGTCTACCGGGCCCAGGGCGTGTCGATCCACGACAAGCACATCGAGGTCATCGTCCGGCAGATGCTGCGTCGCGTCACGATCATCGATTCGGGCAGTACGGAGTTCCTGCCCGGCTCGCTGACCGAGCGTGCCGAGTTCGAGTCGGAGAACCGTCGCGTCGTCGCGGAGGGCGCCGAGCCCGCCGCGGGCCGCCCGGTGCTGATGGGCATCACGAAGGCCTCGCTGGCCACCGATTCGTGGCTGTCGGCGGCGTCCTTCCAGGAGACCACCCGCGTGCTCACCGATGCGGCGATCAACTGCCGCAGCGACAAGCTGCAGGGTCTGAAGGAGAACGTCATCATCGGCAAGCTGATCCCGGCCGGTACCGGTATCAACCGGTACCGCAACATCCAGGTTCAGCCGACCGAGGAGGCGCGGGCTGCCGCGTACACGATCCCGTCCTACGAGGATCAGTACTACAGCCCGGACTTCGGCCAGGCCACCGGCGCCGCGGTGCCGCTGGACGACTACGGATACTCGGACTACCGGTAGTCGGACAATCCGGCCATAGTCACGTCAACGGAGAAGCCCCCGCTTTCGAGCGGGGGCTTTTTCGTGCGCGTGTCAGATCCCCGGATCCGGTCCGCGGCCGTGAGACTCGACGCCATGTGGACCACGTCGCGCGGTTTCGGGATCCACTACACCGTGACCGGCGACGGCCCGCCCCTGCTGCTCGTGCCGGGGACGATGATGGCGGCCCGGCACTGGGCGGACGCCGGCTACGTGGACGCGCTGGCCGCCGGCCGGCGGGTGATCACCGTCGACCCGCTCGGCCACGGCCACAGCGACCGGCCCCACGACCCCGACGACTACCGGGCAGAGGGGGTGACCGCCGACCTCGTCGCGGTGCTCGACGCCGAGGGTGTCGAGCGGGCGACGGTGTGGGGCTATTCGCGGGGCGGGTGGCTGGCGTGCAGCATGGCGAGCCGTCAGCCGCTGCGGGTGGAGAGACTGGTGGTCGGCGGCTTCGCCATGCACGCGTACCGCGACGAGGTCACCCGCGCGCTGACCCCGCTGGCCGAGCATCTCCGGACGGGTGATTGGACCGCGGTGTGGCGGGCCTTCGGGGTGTCCGACACGGCCTTCGCGGCGATGATGGAAGCCGACAACGATCCGCACGCCGTCGCGGCGGCCGTCGCCGGATCGATGGCCCCCACCCGCTACGTCGACCCCGCATCGGTCACCTGCCCGGCGATCTACTACGCCGGGGCGCGGGACTGGATCGTGCCGCACGTGCTCGCCGACGTCGCCGCGGTGGGCGCGACGTTTCACCAGATCCCCGGGCAGACCCACTTTGGCGCCTTCTACGCCGCGGCGCAGCCGGTGCTGGCGGCGGTGACCGCACAACTCGGCTAGTTCGCGGGCGTCGGATGGGATGATTGTCGGCGATGCTCGCCGACATTCTGTGGTTCGCCGTTGGCCTGGGCACGCTCGTCGTCGGGGCCGAGGTCATGGTGCGAGGCGGCACGCGGCTGGCCGGCCGGCTCGGCATCAGCCCGATCATCGTCGGCCTGACGGTGGTGTCGATCGGCACCAGCATGCCGGAGCTCGCGGTCGGGGTCGTGGCCGCGGCGGACGGCAGTGGCGCGCTGGCAGTCGGCAACATCGCCGGCACCAACGTCGTGAACCTGCTGCTGATCCTCGGGCTGAGCGCCTGGATGGTGCCGCTGGCGCTGCAGGCCCGCACCATCCGGCTCGAACTCCCGCTGATGGCGGCAGCCGCAGTCCTGCTGTGGGTGCTCGCCGCCGACGGGGTGATGTCGCGGGTGGACGGCGTGATCCTGTTGGTCGTCGCCCTCGGCTACACGGTCGCGGTGATCTGGTCCGCACGCCACGAGTCGGGCGCGGTCGCCGAGGAGTTCGCCGACATGTTCCCCGAGGAGCACGCGGCCGTCTCGACGGTGGTCGCCCGTCGGCAGGCGCTGCGGGAGTCCACCATGCTGCTCGGCGGGATCGTCCTGGTCGTGATCGGAGCCGACTGGCTGGTCGACGGCGCCGTCGGGATGGCCCGGCAGTTCGGGGTCTCCGACGCCCTGATCGGGCTGACGGTGGTCGCGATCGGCACCTCCGCGCCCGAGCTGGTCACCACCGTGATGTCCACGCTGCGCGGTGACCGTGACATCGCGATCGGCAACCTCGTCGGCAGCAGCATCTACAACATCGCCCTGATCCTCGGCGTGACCTGCCTGGTGCCCGCGGGCGGACTCGTGCTGCCGTCCAGTCTCGTGAACATCGACATCCCGATCATGGTGATCGTCGCGCTGGCCTGCATCCCGATCTTCATGACCGGCCGCCGGGTCTCCCGCGGGGAGGGCGGTGCCATGGTGTTCGCTTACCTCGCCTATCTGGTGTTCCTGCTGAGCACGCAGACCTGACCGGCGTCGGCGCCGGATGCCCGTTACGTGCCGCTGACCCAGTCGTCGTAGAACGGCGGCATACCCGTGGACGCACGCGCGGTGAACTGTGCATCCCGCTTCTCCCGGAAGGCCGCGACGCCCTCCGCGCCGTCGGCGATGCTCGCGTAGAACATCGCCAGCGAGTCCACCCGGTGCGCGTCGACCGGATGTTCCAGGACGGCGTTGCGATACATCAGCTGTCGGGTCAGCGCCACCGCGACCGCTGAGCGTCCCTTCGTCCAACGGTCCGCGAGAGCCTTTGCGGCGCCCAGCAAGTCGTCGCCGCCGTGCACCGAACGGACCAGTCCTATCCGGTGTGCGCTCTCGGCGTCGAGGATGTCGGCGGAGTACACGAGATCCAGCGCGACATCCATGCCGACGATCCGCGGTAGGAACCAACTCGACGCCGCCTCCGGGGTGATGCCGAGCTTCCCGAACACGAAACCCATGCGGCCGCGGTCGCCGATGAGGCGCGCGTCCATGGCCAGGGTCATGGTGGCGCCGATCCCCACCGCGGCGCCGTTGATCGCGGCGATCACCGGTTTGCGGCAGGCGTGGATGGCCAGGGTGACGCGTCCGCCGGTGTCTCGAACCCTCTCCAGTCTGGGGTCGGACAGATCGGCCATGTCCGCCAGCGTCGGCGCCTGGTTCTCGTCGAGTCCGAACGCGTTACCCGATGCGGCGAGGTCCATGCCGGCACAGAACGCGCGGCCGGCGCCGGTGACGATCACCGCCCTGATGTCGTCGCGATCGTTCACGTGTCCGAAGGTCCATTCCAACTCCTCGGCCATGGTGACGGTGAAGGCGTTCAACTGCTCGGGACGGTTCAACGTGACGATGAGAACGCCGTCCTCGACGTCGTGCTGCAACGTGGTCAGGTCCATGTCGGGCCTCCGTGAGTTCGGGATGGTCGGCACCGTAAACAATGCACGCACGCAGAGAACACCACCGAACCGGTGCTCACTGTGCGGTAGCCCGCCTCCCGGTGAGCAGTCAGGGACTGCCCGCTCAGAGGCCGGCGGTGCTACACAGACGTTGGCTGCGATCGCGTTCTCGATGTGTGTGAAGAGTGTGCTAGCTTGACTGCATACCGGCCGGTATGTACCAGGTGGTATTGGCGGTGGAGAGGAAGTTCAGATGCGAACGACGTTGGTTCCTGCATCCGTCGACACGGCCGAGTTACGTCAATTGCGTTCCGAGGTAAGGCAATTCCTACGCGAATCCATCTCGAACGGTGTCTTCGTCCCCAAGGCCGACGCATGGCAGTCCAGCATCGACATCGAGTTCAGCCGACGGCTCGCCGAGCGCGGCTGGATCGGCATGACCATCCCCACCGAGTACGGCGGGCACGGACGCACCCCGCTGGAGCGGTTCGTGGTCACCGAGGAACTGCTCGCTCACGGCGCGCCGGTGGCAGCGCACTGGATCGCCGACCGGCAGATGGCGCCGTCGATCCTCAGTCACGGCACCGAGGCGCAGAAACAGAAATACCTCCCCGGCATCGCGCGTGCCGAGCGCTTCTTCGCCATCGGTATGAGCGAGCCCGACTCCGGTTCGGATCTGGCCTCGGTGCGTACCCGGGCGACTCCCGACGGGGCCAACTGGCGGATCAGCGGTACGAAGCTGTGGACGACCTCGGCGCACGTCGCCACCAACATGATCGTGCTCGCGCGCACCGACGACGGTGAGCGACATCAGGGCCTCTCGCAGTTCGTCGTGGACCTGCCCAACCCCGGCATCGCCGTCAACCCGATCATCACCATCGACGGCGAACACCACTTCAACGAGGTCGTCTTCGACGACGCCGTCCTCGACGCCGACGCGCTGCTGGGTACCCGTGGCGCCGGATGGCGGCAGGTCACCGGCGAACTCGCCAATGAGCGCTCTGGACCCGAACGCCTGCTCAGCCCCTTCCCGCTGCTTGCGGCGTGGGGGCGTGAGGTCGACGCCGGCGACGCGCCGGCCACCCTGGAGCTGGGTCGCGTGCTGTCCCGGTTGATCGTGCTGCGGCAGATGTCGCTCGGGGTGGCCCGCCAACTGACCGCCGGTGAGCAGCCAGCCGTGGAGGCGGCCCTGGTCAAGGATCTGGGCACGACGTTCGAGGGAGATCTCGTCGAGACCATCCGCCGGATGGCGAACACCGAACCGGGTAGTGGCGCAACGCCTTTCGACGCACTGCTCGCCGACGGCGTCCGGCATACGCCGGCCTTCACGCTCCGTGGCGGCACCAACGAAGTGCTCCGATCCATCGTCGCGAAGGGACTGGCGTGACCATGCCCATGTTCGACACCCATGAACACCTCGACGACCTGCGCGACGCCGCCCGCGGGGTGGCGGCGACGCACCTGGCTGTCGACACCCAGCCGAACCCGGAGCTCGATCGTGGGCTGTGGGACGAACTGGAAAAGCTCGGCTTCGTGGGGCTGTGCGCCCCGGCGGCGATCGGCGGATCCGACGGGGACCTGCTCGACGCCGCAACCGTGCTCACCGAGCTCACCACCGCCCGAATCCCGTACGCCGACGCGGCGCTCATCGCCGCCCCCGCCCTGGGGCGGGCCGGCATTGACCTGCCGAGCGGTCCGTTCACCGCGGGGGCCGGTGTGGTGACCGCTGACGGTGACGCGATCAGCGGTGAGGCGCAACGTATTCCGTACGCCCGCGACTGCGAGTCGCTGGTCCTGCTCGTCCCGGGCGATCGGCCGGCGTTACACCTGATCGCGCTGAGCGCCGATGGCGTGAGTATCACCCATGGCGAGAACCTCGCCGGCGAACCCCGCGATGCGGTGACGCTGCGCAACGTGACCCCCGTCGCCTCGGCCGAGCTGACCGAGGCGGACGTCGCGACGTGGCAGCTGCGCGGCGCGCTGGCACGGGCCGTCGCGTCGGCCGGAGTAGCGGCGGCCATCGTCGACCAGACCGCCCGATACGTCTCCGAACGGGTGCAGTTCGGCCGACCGCTGATGAAGTTCCAGGTCGTCCAGCACGCTGTCGCGCGAATGGCGGCCGACGCCACCGCGATGCAGACCGCGTCGACCGCGGCCACGTTGGCGATGCTCGACGGATCCGACGCCGTGGAGATGCTCGTCGCCGCTGCGAAGGCCGAGACCGCCTCCCTGGCGCGGCCCGTCACCGCCGCGGCCCACCAGGCGCACGGCGCCATCGGCTTCACCCAGGAGCACGTGTTGGGCTCCCTCACGACGCGGCTGTGGGCGTGGCGAGAGGAGTACGGCAACGAGCGGTACTGGCATCAGCGGCTGGGGGAACTCGCCCGCGGCCAGGACCTCTGGCAACTGGTGACCGGACAGCAGTAGTCGCCGTACGCCGGCACCGACGAGAGAATGGAGTTCGGGGATGAGCGACGAGCCTCGCGTCGACGTCAGCGTCGACAACGGAATCGCCCGGCTGACGCTGAACAATCCGAAGCGCAAGAACGCGATCACGCTGCCGATGACCGAGCAGATCGCCGAGTTCTGTCAGATGGTCGAGACGGACACGTCGATCGGTGCGGTGATCATCGATTCGGCGGGCGCCTACTTCTGCAGCGGTGCTGATACCCGCGACCTCGCAGCCACGTCGGGGGCGCCGGCGTCGCCGGAGGCCGTGGCGCGGACCTCGGCGGTCTACAGTTCGTTCGTCCGCGTCGGGATGCTGCCGGTGCCCACGATCGCGCTCGTCGAGGGGGGCGCCGTCGGCGCAGGACTGAACATGGCCATGGCCGCGGACATCATACTCGTGACACCAGATGCGGTGCTGGACAGCGGATTCCTCGCCCGCAGGATTCACCCGGGGGGAGGCCACGTGCGGATGCTCGGCCGGTCGATGGGATACCAGCAGGCCGTCGCGATGGCGGTCTGCGGTGCGGCACTGTCCGGCGAGGACGCAGTGGCGCGCGGATTCGCCTGGGCCGCAGTGCCGGCCGACGAACTGCTCGACACCGCGCTGAACCTGTGTCGTCTGCCGGCGGCCGATCCTGAACTCGCGCGCCGCATCAAACAGTCCGCCACCATCGAACTCGACGCCGGGATATCCTGGGCCGCGGCCGTCGAGGTCGAGCGGGGCGTCCAGATGTGGTCGCTGGGCCGCAAGGGCTCGGCGGCCTGGGAGCAGAAGCCCGGCGTCGCCGCCACCGGACGGTAATGCCAGGCCCGTTGGCCGGAGTCAGGGTACTGGACTTCTCCACCACCTTCTCCGGCCCGTACTGCACGCTGCAACTCGCCGACCTGGGCGCCGACGTCGTCAAGATCGAGGCCCCCGGCGGCGACATCACCCGCAACCTCGGCACCAGCCGCGAACCGGGTATGGCGTCGGTTTTTCTCGCGTGTAACCGCGGAAAGTCCAGTCTCGTACTGGATCTGAAGAACGCGTCCGACCGGGACCGCCTCGACGCGCTTCTGCAGAACGCCGACGCCCTCGTCCACAACATGAGACTGCCCGCCGCCGAGAAGCTGGGAATCGGTCCCGAACGGGCACTCGACGTCAACCCGCGGTTGGTGCACGTCGCCATCACCGGCTACGACACCACCGGGCCCTACGGCCGGCGGCCGGCCTATGACGACACCGTGCAGGCGATGAGCGGGCTGGCCTGGCTGCAGGGGCTGTCCGGGGGTGAGCCGACGTACGTCGCGAGCGCAGTCGTCGACAAGATCACCGGGATGTCCGCGGCCATGGCGCTGATCGCGGCGCTGTACTCAGCGCAACGGTCCGGTGTGGGGCAGGCCGTCGAAGTGCCCATGTTCGAGACGATGGTCGGATTCAACCTCACCGAGCAGTGGGGCGGTCGCGCGTTCGTCCCCGCGCTCGGCGACACCGGATATGCGCGCCTGCGCTCGGAGTACCGACGGCCCTACCGGACCAGCGACGGCGTCATCTCGGTGCTGGTGTACCACGAAGGGCACTGGCGGCGCTTCCTCGGCGCGATCGGTCGGGCAGATCTGCTCGACCGCGACGAATTCCGGACCGCCGCAGCACGAAACGACAACATCGATGCGCTCTACCGGCTCCTGGCCGAGGAGTTGACGACGCGGACGACCGCCGACTGGCTCGAATTGTTCGACCGGATCGACGTACCGGTGGCACGGGTGAAGACACTCGACGAGCTCTTCGACGACGAGCAGCTCAAGGCGGTGGACTTCTTCCATGAGGTCGGCGACGAGAACGGCCGCTATCTGACCGCGCGGCCCGCTTTCCGCTTCAGCGCCACGCCTGTGGCGGATCCGGGCGATATGCGGATGCCGAGCCGTATCGACGAACTGCGCTAGCCCTCCGCCTTCAGGCCGGACACCAGGAGGTCGGCGAACAGCTCGCCGATCTGCCGCGGGGTGAGCTCACCGTCGGGTTCGAGCCAGTTGTGCGACCACGAGCACATGCCGATGATCCCGAAGGCCAGCAGCCGCGGCGGGCCCAGATCCTTGAAGACCCCGGTCCGGACCCCGCGCTCGATGATCTCGACGACGCAGCTCTCGAACTCGTCGCGCTTGGCCAGCACGCCCTCGAAGCCCTTGTCGGTCAGGCGCCGGACCTCGTGCAGGAACACCGAGATCTCGGACTTGTACAGGCCCATCGGTTCCATCAGGACCGTGGTGACGAGCTCCCGGAGCAGGATGTCGGCCGGATCGTCGCGCTTGAGGACCTCGCGCACCAATTCGAGCTGATAGTCCACGGAGTTGTCGTGCAGCTGTTGGAGGAGGTCCTCTTTGCTGTCGAAGTAGTGGTAGAACGCGCCCTTCGTCCGCTCGGCGTCGTCCACGACCTCCTGCACCGACGTGGCGTCATACCCCTGCTTCGCGAACAGCTTGACCGCACTGTTGAGCAGAGCGGCGCGCGTCGCGTCGGGGTCCCGGACGCGCGGTGTCGTCCCCGCTCGCTTGCCGCGCGCTTGCGCCATCGCTCCTACTTCCGGACCGGCCGTGATCATCAGAACCGTACATTCCTATCAGTCGGAATGGGCGCGGTGCCGCGACGCGACAGGGGGCCGGGGTGTCGGAGCACCTCACTAGACTCGACACCGTGCTCATCGGTTCACATGTCCGCAGCGACGACCCCCTGGCCGCCGCCGAGGCCGACGGCGCCGACGTGGTGCAGTTCTTCCTCGGCGATCCGCAGAGTTGGAAGAAGCCCAAGCCGCGCGAGGACGCCGAGCTGCTCAAGGCGTCGAACGTCCCGCTGTACGTGCACGCGCCGTACCTGATCAACGTCGCCTCGGCGAACAACCGCGTGCGCATCCCGTCGCGCAAGATCCTGCAGGACACCTGCGATGCGGCGGCCGACGTGGGCGCCACCGCGGTGATCGTGCACGGCGGGCATGCCGACGACAAGGACATGGAGGCCGGCTTCGAGCGCTGGGTCAAGGCGCTCGACCGGTTGGAGACCACGGTTCCGGTCTATCTCGAGAACACCGCGGGCGGTGATCACGCGATGGCCCGCCACTTCGACACCATCGCCCGGCTGTGGGACCACATCGGTGAGTTCGGGATCGGCTTCTGCCTGGACACCTGCCACGCGTGGGCGGCCGGCGAGGCCCTCATCGACGCCGTCTCCCGAATCAAGCGCATCACCGGCCGTATCGACCTGGTGCACTGCAACGACTCGCGGGACGCCGCCGGCTCCGGCGCGGACCGGCACGCCAACTTCGGCCTCGGTCAGATCGACCCGCAACTGCTGGTCGGCGTCGTCGAGGCGGCGGACGCACCCGTGATCTGCGAGACGGCCGACGAGGGCCGCAAGGATGACATCGCGTTCCTGCGCGAGCACGTCCAAGGTGACGATTGACTAACAACCCGTGATCGGGCGGTGGCCAACGGGTTAACTGGGCGGACGTCGGGAACCCCGAACGCCCGAATTGCGAAAGGCCGCTGTGTCGCTGATCGACGACTCGTCGGTGGCGCTGGCCTCCGCTGACGATTCTGAACCGCCGGCCCGCGAGCGGCGACTCAGGATCCTGCGGTGGTCGGCCGTCGGGCTGTGGGCGGCAATCGTCATCTATCGCACGATCACCGACGGCTTCGCGTTCAACCGGGAACTGCTGCTGCTCTACATCGCGACCGGGCTGCTCGCCGCCAGCATCGGTCAGGGCCGGCGCATGCTCTACGTGGTCCGGGACTGGCTACCCTTCGCACTGCTGCTCCTCGCCTACGACCTCAGCCGCGGCGCCGCGACACTGGTCGGCCGCCCGACGATGTGGCACTGGCAGGTCGACGCCGACCGCTGGCTGTTCTTCGGCGTCATGCCCACGGTGTGGCTGCAGGAGCGACTCAAACAGCCGCAGCCGCCGTGGTGGGAAGTCGTCATGAGCTCGGTCTACATGTCGTTCTTCGTGTTGCCCTACGTGGTCGCGGCCGTGCTGTGGCTGCGCAACCGCGAGGAGTGGAAGGCGTTCGTCCGCCTGTTCGTCGGGCTCAACGTCGCGGGGCTGCTCATCTACGCACTGTTCCCCGCGGCCCCGCCGTGGGCGGCTGCGCGCTGCACGCCGGCCGAGGTGGCGGACGGGCCGTCGGAGGCCGCTTGCATGTTCCGCTCCGCGCGCGGCGTTCCCGACGGCGGGGTGCTCGGTGCGATGCAGTTCAGCCAGGACGGCGCGAACCAGTGGGTGGAGCGGATCGTCGGCCGGGGCTGGGGCAAGTTGAACCTGCACTCGGCGACCGCGCTGCTCGACGCCGGGCAGGCCAGCGTCAACCTGGTCGCAGCCATTCCGTCGCTGCACGCAGGCATGACCGCGGCCGTCGCGGCCTTCCTGTGGCACCGCGTGCGACGCGGCTGGCGGCCGGTGCTGGCCGCCTACGTGCTGATCATGGCGTTCACGCTTGTGTACACCGCCGAGCACTTCGTGGTCGACATCCTGCTGGGCTGGGCGCTCGCGGCGGTGGTGATCGCCGCGCTGCGCCGCTACGACCGGTGGCGGCAGGGCCGGTCAGGTGAGATAGACCTTGCGCAGGGTCTCGGTAACGGTCCAGACGGTCTCGGCGCCGGCGTCGAGGCGGACGACGTCACCCGGTCCGAGCCGCAGCGCCGGGCTGCCGTCGGCGAACTCGACGGTCGCTGACCCCGAAAGCACCACGAACACCTCGTTGACCTCGATGTCGCGCATCGCGCCGGTGCTCATCTCCCAGATCCCCACCTCGAGGCCGTCGAAGTCGCCGATGGCGGTCGTCGCCGTGGTGGGTGCCCCATCGACCGTCTGACCTCCGGGCACCGGCCCGTGGCTGAGCGCGAGGGTGGCGGCGTGAACGACCGTATTCGGCTGCATCGCGACAGTATGCCGGTGTTACAGCTCTTGTGCGGCTGTCGCTGAAGGTGTAACACTTCCGGTATGGCAGACACGCACGTCGTCACCAATCAGGTTCCACTCTTGGAGGACCACAATCCGGCGTCCGCCCCGGTGCTCACCGAGGCGCTGATCCGCGAGGGCGGGGAGTGGGGCCTCGACGAGGTGACCGAACTCGGGGCGCTCGCGGGCAGCGCGCAGGCGCAACGCTGGGGGGAACTCGCCGACCGCAACCGGCCGGTCCTGCACACCCACGACCGCGTCGGCCACCGTGTCGACGAGGTCGAGTTCGACCCCGCCTACCACTCGCTGATGACCGTCGCCGTCGGCCACGGGCTGCATGCCGCGCCGTGGGCCGACGACCGGGCCGGCGCCCACGTCGTCCGCGCGGCCAAGACCTCGGTGTGGACGCCCGAACCCGGGCACATCTGCCCGATCTCGATGACCTACGCCGTCGTCCCCGCGCTGCGGTGCAACCCCGAGCTCGCCGCCGTCTACGAACCACTGCTGACCAGTCGCGTGTACGACCCGGAGCTCAAGGTCCCGTCGACGAAGGCCGGTATCACCGCGGGCATGTCGATGACCGAGAAACAAGGCGGCTCCGACGTGCGTGCCGGCACCACCCAGGCCGTGCCCAACGGGGACGGCACGTACTCGTTGACCGGGCACAAGTGGTTCACCTCGGCGCCGATGTGCGACATCTTCCTGGTACTCGCGCAGGCGCCGGGCGGGTTGTCATGCTTCTTCCTGCCGCGCATCCTGCCCGACGGCAGCCGCAACCGGATGTTGTTGCAGCGCCTCAAGGACAAGCTCGGCAACCACGCCAACGCCTCCAGCGAGGTCGAATATGACGGCGCGACGGCCTGGCTGGTCGGCGAGGAAGGCCGCGGCGTGCCGACCATCATCGAGATGGTCAACCTGACGCGGCTGGACTGCACGCTCGGCTCGGCGACCAGCATGCGCAGTGGGCTCACTCGGGCGATGCACCACGCGCAGCACCGCAAGGCGTTCGGCGAGTACCTGATCGACCAGCCGCTGATGCGCAACGTGCTGGCCGATCTGGCCGTCGAGGCCGAGGCCGCCACGATGGTCGCTATGCGGATGGCCGGCGCCACCGACCGCGCCGTCCGCGGTGACTCCCGTGAGGCGCTGCTGCGGCGCATCGGGTTGGCGGCCGCGAAGTACTGGGTGTGCAAACGCGCCACGCCGCACGCCGCCGAGGCGATGGAATGCCTGGGCGGCAACGGCTACGTCGAGGACTCCGGTATGCCGCGGCTCTACCGCGAGGCGCCGCTGATGGGTATCTGGGAGGGCTCCGGCAACGTCAGCGCGCTGGATACGTTGCGCGCCATGGTGACCCGACCCGACAGCGTCGAGGTGCTGTTCGACGAGCTCGCACAGGTCTCCGGCGACGACCCCCGACTCGGCGTGCACGTCGACGAACTCAAGCAGGCGCTCGGCGACGTCGAGACCATCCAGTACCGCGCCCGCAAGGTCGCCGAGGACATCTGCCTGGCGCTGCAGGGCGCGCTGCTGGTGCGGCACGGACATCCGGCGGTCGCGGAGGCGTTCCTGGCGACCCGGCTCGACCGCCGGTGGGGCGGGGCGTTCGGCACCCTGCCCGTCGGCCTGGACCTCGACCCCATCATCGACCGCGCGCGGGTGAGCGCGTGACGGCTCGCCGCGAAACAGCATTCCCGGCGGTCAAGACGCAAGCTTCGCGACCGGGAATGCTGTTTCGGCGCAATAGGGTGAGCGCGTGACCCACGCAATCAGGCCCGTCGACTTCGACCACCTCAAGACGATGACCTACGAGGTCACCGGCCGCATCGCGCGAATCACGTTCAACCGCCCCGAGAAGGGCAACGCGATCGTCGCCGACACGCCCTTGGAACTGTCGGCGCTCGTCGAACGCGCCGACCTCGACCCCAACGTCCACGTGATCCTGGTGTCGGGCCGCGGCGAGGGATTCTGCGCCGGATTCGACCTCGGCGCGTATGCCGAGGGCTCCTCGTCGGCCGGGGGCGGCAGCCCGTACCGCGACACCGTGCTCTCCGGCAAAACCCAGGCGATCAACCATCTGCCGGACCAGCCCTGGGATCCGATGATCGACTACCAGATGATGAGCCGGTTCGTCCGCGGCTTCTCCAGCCTGCTGCACTGCGACAAACCGACAGTGGTCAAAATCCACGGCTACTGCGTGGCCGGCGGCACCGACATCGCGCTGCACGCCGATCAGGTGATCGCCGCCGCCGACGCCAAGATCGGTTACCCGCCCACCCGCGTCTGGGGGGTGCCCGCGGCGGGTATGTGGGCCCACCGGCTCGGCGACCAGCGCGCCAAACGCCTTCTGCTGACCGGGGATTGCCTGACCGGTAAGCAGGCCGCGGAGTGGGGGCTGGCTGTCGAGGCGCCCGAACCGGAGGATCTGGATGAGCGCACTGAACGGCTCGTCGAGCGCATCGCGGCCGTACCAATCAACCAACTCATCATGGTCAAGCTCGCGATGAACGCCGCGCTGCTGCAACAGGGCGTGGCCACCAGCCGCATGGTCAGCACCGTGTTCGACGGCATCGCCCGGCACACCCCGGAGGGTCACGCGTTCGTCGCGCAGTCACGCGAACACGGCTTCCGCGAGTCTGTCCGGCAGCGCGATGAACCGTTCGGCGATCACGGCCGCCGGACCTCCGGGGTCTAGCCGTGGTCGAGGTGCTGTCGCGGTTGACGGCGCGGTCGGTGGTGCTCTCGGTGCTGCTCGGGGCTCATCCGGCGTGGGCCACCGCCGCGGATCTGATCCGCCTCACCGCCGACTTCGACATCCGGGAGTCCACGGTGCGGGTGGCGTTGACCCGCATGGTGAGCGCCGGTGACCTCGTCCGCTCGGCCGACGGCTACCGGCTGTCGGACCGGCTGCTGAGCCGGCAGCGCCGGCAGGACGATGCCATCGACCCGCGGCTGCGCCGCTGGGACGGCACCTGGACCACCCTGGTGATCACCAGCGTCGGCACCGATGCCCGCACCCGGGCATCCGTACGGAACACATTGTCGGACAACCGTTTCGCCGAACTACGCGAAGGGGTGTGGCTGCGCCCGGACAACCTCGACGCCGCGCTGCCCGACGACGTCGCACAGCGGGTGCGGGTGCTGCACGCCCACGACGACGATCCCGCCGATCTGGCCGCGCGGCTCTGGGCCCTCGACGACTGGGCAGACACCGGCCGCGCGCTGCTGGCCGACATGGCCGCCGCCACCGATGTACCCGCCCGATTCGTCACCGCGGCGGCGATCGTCCGGCACCTGCTCACCGATCCGGTGCTGCCCGCGGAGCTGCTGCCCGACGGCTGGCCGGGGGAGGAGCTGCGACGGGCCTACACCGCCTTCGCGGCCGAACTGGTCGCACGGCGCGACGAGATGACAGACAGGAGCGCGATATGACCGAACCCGTCCGGGTCGAACGCACCGGCGCGGTGACCACCGTCATCATCGACAGGCCGCAGGCCCGCAACGCCGTCGACCGGCCCACGGCCGAGGCGCTGTACCGGGCATTCGACGACTTCGACCGCGACGACACGGCATCGGTGGCCGTGCTGTGGGGTGACCACGGAACGTTCTGTGCCGGAGCCGATCTCAAGGCCTTCGGGACACCCGACGCCAACGCGGTGCACCGCACCGGCCCCGGTCCGATGGGCCCCACGCGCATGGTGCTGTCCAAACCGGTGATCGCCGCGGTCAGCGGCCACGCCGTCGCAGGCGGGCTCGAGCTGGCGGTGTGGTGCGATCTGCGGGTGGTCGAAGAGGACGCGGTGTTCGGCGTGTACTGCCGCCGCTGGGGTGTCCCGCTCATCGACGGCGGCACGGTGCGGCTGCCGCGCCTGATCGGCCAGAGCCGAGCCATGGACATGATCCTGACCGGCCGATCCGTCGACGCCGCGGAGGCGCACGCGATCGGACTGGCCAACCGCGTCGTGCCCAAAGGGGAGGCGCGCCGGCGCGCCGAGGAACTCGCCGCCGAACTCGCGCGACTGCCGCAACAGTGCCTGCGCTCGGACCGACTCTCGGTGCTCGGTCAGTGGGGGCTGCCCGAGGACGAGGCGATCGACCGGGAGTTCGCGAGCATCTCGCGGGTGAAACACGAGGCGCTCGAGGGCGCGGGCCGATTCTCCGCGGGAGCGGGCCGGCACGGCGCCAGCGAGTGATCGCGCGGGAAGTCAGCCCTTGGAGATCTTGTTGCTCGAGCCGAGGTCCTCGATCGCCGGGTCACCGTCGGCGTAGGTCACCGTGTTGTTCAACCCGACGACGGTGATCTCCTTGTCGACCCGGGTGAAGGTGATCGTGTTGTCGGTCCCGCCGATGTTGACGTTCGCGCATGTACCGGTCACCGTCAGCCTGTTGTTCGAGCCACCGACGTTGAGCGACTTGCCGTCCGCGCAGTCCACCTCGGCGGTGGTGCCCACCGAGCCGTAGTTGATGGTGTTGCCGATCTCGACCTGCGCGCCCGACGTACCCGCCGTCGCCGTCGGGGTGTTGGTGTCCGTGCTCTGCGAACCGCAGCCGGTCAGAACGACCACGGCGGCGCCTGTCAGCGTCCCCACTGCGGTACGGAGGAAGCGACTCGTCAAGCCGGTGCCCGGCCGATCCGGTTGGTCATGCCGAGTTCACGGCCCCGATCCCACAGGATGGGGTCACCGCTCTTGTAGAGAACCGTCTGGTCCCAGCCGTAGACCGTGATGTCGTTGACGACGTTGTCGGCGATCACGATGTTGCCCGAACCCTGCGTCGTCACCGCCCAGCAGGAGCCCAGCGCGAAGACCTGGTTGTTGGCGCCGTTGACGTGCAGCGTGCCGCCCTTGCAGTCGATGGTCTGCACCAGGCCCTGGCCGGTGATGTGGGTGTCACCGTTCTTCGCCGAGGCACCAGGTGCCCCGGCGAGGGCGACGGCGCACAGGACAACGAACCCCACCGCGAGCGATCGCACTGTCGTATCCCCCTCTGACGGCCTGCCGGTTCGAGCGGGCCTGTCGAGAGGCCCGATCGGGATGTCAGCCTACGTGGCGCCGGTTCTGCGGTGACGGCCTTCTGCGGTTCTGCTCACCCTGCGCGCATCGGTCGCTAACCGCGCTGGTGGTGGGTACCGTGAACCTCGATGCGTCGACGTGTCACCGGTGGCGGTGTGGTTCTGGCTGTGGCGGTCACCGCGACGGTGGCCCTATCGGGGTGTGCGCGCAACGTGGACGGGACGGCCCAGAAGGGCGCCCCCGACGTCCCGGACCCGGACCGCAACTACGGCTACGTCGACAACCGTTGCGGACTGCTCGAGGATTCGACCGTCGCCGAAACGCTCGGCGCCGACGAGGTACTGCGCCCCTACAGCGGTGCGGTGTGCCAATACGTCCTGGCCAGCGGGCCGACCATGATCGATGTGACGTTCGCCTGGTTCAAGAGCGGCAGCCTCGCACGCGAGCGGGCCCTTGCCGTCGAACGCGACGCCGAGGTGACCGACACCACCGTCCTGCGGCACCCTGCCTTCGTCGCCCGCGACGCCTCCGGACCGTCGGCGTGCTCGATGACTGCCGCGGCCGGCCCCGGGGTACTCAGCTGGTGGGTGCAGTGGCGCGATGAGGAGAACAAAGATGCCTGCGCGGACGCTGAGAAGTTGTTGTCGGCCACGTTGTCCTCGGACATGTGAGCGGTCATGAGAGCGGCTCAGTGAACAGGACACCTCGGTCGACGTCACCGCGACTCCTTGCCGGAGTCGTCGTGGCATCGCTCGCGCTGGCCGGCTGCGGCACCTCGGCCCCGCGGGAAGCCGATTCCGACGCGCCCGCCGTCGCGCGCGGTTTCGAGAGTGGCCGATGCAACGGGGTCAGCGACGAGGACATCACCAAGGCCGTCGGGATGAAGATGTTCACCAAGGTCGTCGACTCCGACGTCGGCTGCTTCTGGCAGGAGGACACCATGATCGGCACGTTCGGTGCCGGTATGGGCATCTCGACGTGGTGGTACCGGGGCAGCGATATGACCACCGAACGTGAACTCGAGGAACAGGCCGGCCGCACGCTGACCGAACTGTCGGTGGACGGCAACCCCGGATTCAAGGCCTCCGACACCAGCGCGTGCAGCATTTACGTCGCCAAGGGTGGGGACGTCATAACCTGGTCGATCCAGACGATGAACTCGGCGATGCTGCCCGACCTGTGCACGATCACCGAGCAACTCGCGCAGCTCAGCCAGGAGCGGGTGAACTGACCGGCCGCGCGGGTGTGAGGGCTAGAGTTCATCGCTGACCCCGCCTGGGTGGGTGACGGTGGGGCACCGATGACGAAGGGTGGACCGGACATGTCAGCTCGGCCCGAGCCGCAGGGGGGTCGGGCCCGCAGCCCTGCGCGGGCCGGCCGGCTCAGCCGTGACTCCATCGTGAACGCGG
Organism: Mycobacterium sp. 852013-51886_SCH5428379; assembly: GCF_001665575.1. Classification (GTDB taxonomy): domain Bacteria; phylum Actinomycetota; class Actinomycetes; order Mycobacteriales; family Mycobacteriaceae; genus Mycobacterium. The sequence goes on from NZ_LZSU01000042.1 coordinate 192,130, forward strand.
CGCTGACGTTCCTGGATCGCGAGGGCTGGGACGCCCTGACCATCAACGCGCTGGCGACCCAGCTGGGCACCAAGGGGCCGTCGCTCTACAACCACGTGCACAGCCTCGACGACCTGCGGCGCACCGTGCGGATGCGGGTGGTCGCAGACATCATCGCGATGCTCAACACCGTCGGCCAGGGCAGGTCCCGCGACGATGCGGTGATGGTCGTGGCCAGCGCCTACCGCAGCTACGCCCACCACCATCCGGGCCGCTACTCGGCGTTCACCAGGATGCCGCTCGGCGGCGACGACCCCGAATTCACCGACGCCACCCGCGCCGCGGCTGCGCCCGTCATCGACGTGCTCGCCTCCTATGGCCTGGAAGGCGAGGAGGCGTTCTACGCGGCGCTGGAGTTCTGGTCGGCGATGCACGGATTCGTGCTGCTCGAGATGACCGGGGTGATGAACGGCATCGACACCGACGGGGTCTACACCGACATGGTGCTGCGGCTGGCCGCGGGGATGGAACGCCGCTCGGGCCTGGGGGTCGAGCTCGGCTGATCCGCCCCGGGGACGGATTTTGGAGTGGCGCGGACCATCCTGGTATCGTGGGGGATCGTGCCTGGCCGTCGAGGCGCATGCGCTGGGGCAATCCGGACAGCATGGCCACACGCCGGGCGACTTCGCATGTCTATCACGCATCGGAAACGATCGGGTGCAGGCGGGTGCGACACGCCCGGACGCGGGGGTCGCCGGCGAGCGGAAACAGCAGTACAGAGACTTAGCAGTACAGAGACTTCACAGAACGACAGCAGTACACAGAGCCAAGAACACAGCAGAGCAACACAGAAAGCCGGTACATGCCAACCATCCAGCAGCTGGTCCGCAAGGGGCGCCGCGACAAGATCGCCAAGGTGAAGACCGCGGCACTCAAGGGCAGCCCGCAGCGTCGCGGCGTGTGCACCCGCGTGTACACCACGACCCCGAAGAAGCCGAACTCGGCGCTTCGTAAGGTCGCCCGCGTGAAGCTGACCAGCCAGGTCGAGGTCACCGCCTACATCCCGGGCGAGGGCCACAACCTGCAGGAGCACTCGATGGTGCTGGTGCGCGGCGGTCGTGTGAAGGATCTGCCCGGCGTCCGCTACAAGATCATCCGCGGCTCGCTGGACACCCAGGGCGTCAAGAACCGTAAGCAGGCCCGCAGCCGCTACGGCGCGAAGAAGGAGAAGAGCTGATGCCGCGTAAGGGGCCCGCACCCAAGCGACCGCTGGTCAACGACCCGGTCTACGGTTCGCAGCTGGTCACCCAGCTGGTGAACAAGGTGCTGCTGGACGGGAAGAAATCGCTCGCCGAACGCATTGTCTACGGTGCGCTCGAGCAGGCTCGCGACAAGACGGGCACCGATCCGGTGGTGACCCTCAAGCGCGCCATGGACAACGTCAAGCCCGCCCTCGAGGTGCGTAGCCGTCGCGTCGGTGGCGCCACCTACCAGGTGCCCGTCGAGGTGCGGCCCGAGCGTTCCGTCACCCTGGCGCTGCGCTGGCTGGTCAGCTTCTCCAAGGCCCGCCGTGAGAAGACCATGATCGAACGTCTGGCGAACGAGATCCTCGACGCCAGCAATGGTCTGGGTGCCGCCGTCAAGCGACGCGAGGACACCCACAAGATGGCCGAGGCCAACCGCGCGTTCGCGCACTACCGCTGGTGACGTGACGCCGCGGCGGTATGGCCGGGGCGTACAGACAACAGCAACTACCAAGCGAAAGAGAAGACTTCTGTGGCACAGAAGGACGTGTTGACCGACCTGAACAAGGTCCGCAACATCGGCATCATGGCGCACATCGACGCCGGCAAGACGACGACGACCGAACGCATCCTGTTCTACACCGGCGTCAACTACAAGATCGGTGAGACGCACGACGGTGCCTCGACCACCGACTGGATGGAACAGGAGCAGGAGCGCGGCATCACCATCACCTCGGCCGCGGTGACCTGCTTCTGGGACAACAACCAGATCAACATCATCGACACCCCCGGCCACGTCGACTTCACCGTCGAGGTCGAGCGCTCGCTGCGTGTGCTCGACGGCGCCGTTGCCGTCTTCGACGGCAAGGAGGGCGTCGAGCCGCAGTCCGAGCAGGTCTGGCGGCAGGCCGACAAGTACGACGTGCCGCGCATCTGCTTCGTCAACAAGATGGACAAGCTCGGTGCCGACTTCTACTTCACGGTCCGCACCATCGAAGAAAGGCTGGGTGCGACTCCCCTCGTGATCCAGCTGCCGATCGGTGCCGAGAACGACTTCGAGGGCATCGTCGACCTGGTCGAGATGAAGGCCAAGGTCTGGCGCGGTGAGACCGCGATGGGCGAGAAGTACGAGGTCGCCGACATCCCCGCCGACCTGGCAGACAGGGCGCAGGAGTACCGCACCAAGCTGCTCGAGACGGTCGCCGAGACCGACGAGGCACTCCTGGAGAAGTACTTCGGTGGCGAAGAACTCACGACCGACGAGATCAAGGGCGCGATCCGCAAGCTCACGGTCAACTCCGAGCTGTACCCGGTGCTGTGCGGCAGCGCGTTCAAGAACAAGGGCGTGCAGCCCATGCTCGACGCGGTTGTCGACTACCTGCCCTCACCGCTGGACGTCGAGTCCGTGGAAGGACACGTGCCCGGCAAAGAGGACGAGGTCATCACCCGGAAGCCGTCGGTCGACGAGCCGTTCTCAGCGCTGGCGTTCAAGATCGCTGTACACCCGTTCTTCGGCAAGCTGACCTACGTCCGCGTGTACTCGGGCACTGTCGAATCAGGTTCCCAGGTGGTCAACTCGACCAAGGGCAAGAAGGAGCGGCTGGGCAAGCTGTTCCAGATGCACGCCAACAAGGAGAACCCTGTCGAGCGTGCGTCGGCCGGCCACATCTACGCGGTCATCGGCCTGAAAGACACCACCACCGGCGACACGCTGTGCGATCCGAACCAACAGATCGTGCTGGAGTCGATGACCTTCCCCGATCCGGTGATCGAGGTGGCCATCGAGCCCAAGACCAAGAGTGACCAGGAAAAGCTGGGCACGGCGATCCAGAAGCTGGCCGAAGAGGACCCCACCTTCAAGGTGCACCTCGATCAGGACACCGGCCAGACCGTCATCGGCGGTATGGGCGAGCTGCACCTGGACATCCTGGTCGACCGGATGCGTCGCGAGTTCAAGGTCGAGGCCAACGTCGGCAAGCCCCAGGTGGCCTATCGCGAGACCATCAAGCGCGCAGTCGACAAGGTCGAGTTCACCCACAAGAAGCAGACGGGCGGCTCGGGCCAGTTCGCGAAGGTGCTCATCGCCCTGGAGCCCTTCCACGGCGAGGACGGCGCGACCTACGAGTTCGAGAACAAGGTCACCGGTGGCCGCATCCCGCGCGAGTACATCCCGTCGGTGGACGCCGGTGCGCAGGACGCCATGCAGTACGGCGTGCTCGCCGGTTACCCGCTGGTCAACATCAAGGTGACGCTGCTCGACGGCGCCTACCACGAGGTCGACTCGTCGGAAATGGCGTTCAAGGTCGCGGGTTCGCAGGCGCTGAAGAAGGCCGCCCAGGCGGCCCAGCCGGTGATCCTCGAGCCCATCATGGCCGTCGAGGTGACCACACCCGAGGATTACATGGGTGAGGTGATCGGCGATTTGAACTCCCGCCGTGGTCAGATCCAGGCCATGGAGGAGCGCTCCGGTGCCCGCGTCGTCAAGGCGCAGGTTCCGCTGTCGGAGATGTTCGGCTACGTCGGCGACCTTCGGTCGAAGACCCAGGGCCGGGCAAACTACTCCATGGTGTTCGACTCGTACGCCGAGGTTCCGGCGAACGTGTCGAAGGAAATCATCGCGAAGGCGACGGGTCAGTAACCTGGCCCGGGCCTTCGGGCCACACAACTGAAAAGACCAAACCTGCTTTGTAAGAAAGCACCAACACAGTCCAGGAGGACACCACAGTGGCGAAGGCGAAGTTCGAGCGGACGAAGCCGCACGTCAACATCGGGACCATCGGTCACGTTGACCACGGCAAGACCACGCTGACCGCAGCAATCACCAAGGTGCTGCACGACCAGTACCCCGATTTGAACGAGTCGCGCGCATTCGACCAGATCGACAATGCGCCCGAGGAGCGTCAGCGCGGTATCACGATCAACATCTCCCACGTGGAGTACCAGACCGAGAAGCGTCACTACGCGCACGTCGACGCCCCCGGTCACGCTGACTACATCAAGAACATGATCACCGGTGCCGCGCAGATGGACGGCGCCATCCTCGTGGTCGCCGCCACCGATGGCCCGATGCCCCAGACCCGCGAGCACGTGCTGCTCGCTCGTCAGGTCGGCGTGCCTTACATCCTGGTCGCGCTGAACAAGTCCGACATGGTCGACGACGAGGAGCTCCTCGAGCTCGTCGAGATGGAGGTCCGCGAACTGCTGGCCGCCCAGGACTTCGACGAGGACGCCCCCGTCGTCCGCGTCTCGGCGCTCAAGGCGCTCGAGGGCGACGAGAAGTGGGTCAAGTCGGTTCAGGAGCTCATGGCTGCTGTCGACGAGTCGATCCCGGATCCGGTTCGCGAAACCGACAAGCCGTTCCTGATGCCCGTCGAGGACGTCTTCACGATCACCGGCCGCGGCACCGTGGTCACCGGTCGTGTGGAGCGCGGCGTGATCAACGTGAACGAAGAGGTCGAGATCGTCGGCATCCGTCCGGGCGTCACCAAGACCACCGTCACCGGTGTCGAGATGTTCCGCAAGCTGCTCGACCAGGGCCAGGCCGGTGACAACGTCGGTCTGCTGGTTCGCGGTATCAAGCGCGAGGACGTCGAGCGTGGCCAGGTCGTGGTCAAGCCCGGCACCACCACCCCGCACACCGAGTTCGACGGCAGCGTCTACATCCTGTCGAAGGACGAAGGCGGCCGTCACACGCCGTTCTTCAACAACTACCGCCCGCAGTTCTACTTCCGGACCACGGACGTGACCGGCGTGGTGACCCTTCCCGAGGGCACCGAGATGGTGATGCCCGGTGACAACACCGACATCTCCGTCAAGCTGATCCAGCCCGTCGCCATGGACGAGGGCCTGCGGTTCGCGATCCGCGAGGGCGGTCGTACCGTCGGCGCCGGCCGCGTGACCAAGATCAACAAGTAAGTTCTCTACGCCGAAGCGGCGCTCACCCTCGCGGGTGGGCGCCGTTTCGCGTTGTGCCCCCCGGGTGCGCTTCCCCTTTTCGTCCAAACGAACGTTTCGGCGCAGAAGTGCGAGTGGATGCCGCCATTGCGTATCTCGGCGCGCAGCGGGTAACGCGGCCTGCCGTCGAGGCGATGAACATGGCAGTGGCCGTGTCACGGCCGAGAGAGGGTCGGGGTTCGTGTTTCGTCGTATTGCCGTGCTGGCCGGCGCCATCGCCGTGGCCGGATCCGCACTTGTCACCGCCGGTACTGCCGCAGCGCAGCCGGCCTGCCCGGATCTGCACTGGATCGGCGCCGCCGGTTCGGGGGAGCGGGGCGCCGAGGTGACGATGAACGACGGGATGGGCCGCGTCGTCTTCAACTCGATGCAGGACCTGCATCAGTTGGTCCAGCGCGACGGCCGCACCATGACCGCCGAAGCCGTGAACTACCCCGCCACTCCCGTGCCTGCCGACGACAGCATCCTGGGCTGGGCCGGCTTCATCAACAGCGTGGACGCCGGCACCGCAGCGCTCAACGCGCAGTATGCCGCGTTCGTCCAGCGCTGCCCCTCGAGCAAGGTGGTGCTCGCCGGCTATTCGCAGGGCGCGATGGTGGTGCACCGCAATCTGCAGGCGTTCTCCCAGAGCCCGAACCTGGCCGCCGCGCTGCTGGTCGCCGACGGCGACCGGCTGCCGACCGACGCCACCTACAACCTGGGTTCGGTGACCTCGGTGCCCGGCGCCGGTAAGGGCGTCGCACAGGACTGGCCGATCCTCGCCCATGCGCCCGCGCCGCTGCCGTTGGACGTCGCGGCACGCACCGTGAGCGTGTGCGACCTCGGCGACGCCGTCTGCGATTACGACCCGGAGGCCGAGGACGCGATGAACCCGACGGCCGTGGCCATCCACACCAGCTACGCCCGGTCCGCCGCCGGTGGCTACCGGTGGACCGCACCGCTCTACCAGCTGATCGGCGCCGCGCCCACCGCCAACCAGGTGAGCGCCGCCGCCGGCTGAAGTACCCCGCTCGTGGTCCGCGATGGCGTTACGCTGAGTGCGCCGTCGCGAACGACAGGAGCACCGCCATGTCCACAGTCTGGCGCTACATCCGCATCCAGGCCTATGTGTTGCTGTGCGGCATCGTCGGCCCTATCTTCCTCGGTATCTACTTCGCCACCGGCGCCGACCCGATGATGAAGTGGATGTTCTGGTGGGGGCTCGTGATCACCGCGGCCGACGTGCTGATCGCGCTGGCGATGACCGCCTACGGGTCACATGCGGAAGCCAGGAAGACAGAACTCGAAGCCCGCGGCGTCCTGGCCCTGGCGCAGGTCACCACCATCCACGAGACGGGCACCCGCATCAACGACCAGCCGCTGGTGAAGCTCGACCTCCAGATCAGCGGTCCCGGCCTGACCCCGTTCGCCGCGCAGGACCGGGTGGTGGCCTCGATCTCGCGGCTACCGATGATCACCAGCCGCAGACTCGTCGCGCTGGTCGACCCGTCCACCAATGAATTCCAGATCGACTGGGAGAGAAGCGGACTCGTCAGTGGCGTGATGCCGGCAACGTTCACCGTCGCGGAGGACGGCCAGACCTACGATCTGACCGGGCAGGCCGCTCCGCTGCTGGAGATCCTGCACATCCTCAAAGCGCACGGCATCGGGATGAACAACATGATCGATCTGCGGGCCAATCCTGGTGCGCGCGAACAGGTTCAGGCCGTGGTGCGGCACGCCGCCCACAACCACATGCCCGCGCAGACCGCGCCCGCATCCCCGATGCCCCCGATGCCCGCACCCCCTCCACCCACGGCCGCGCAGCGGCTGCAGGAGCTGGAGACCTTGCGCGCCACCGGCGCCATCACCGACGAGGAGTACGCCGCCAAACGGCGTGAGATCATCGACGCGCTCTGAGGTCCTTACGCGCGGACTACGGGCCGGGTACCACCAGCACCGGCCGGTGCGCCGTTTGCAGCGTCGCCTTGGCGACACTGCCGAGCAACGCCTGACGCACGGCCGAACGTCCGCGAGACCCGACGACGACCGCCGCGGCACGCCGGTGCGCGGCCGTCCCGGCGAGTGCCTCGGCCGTGGCCTTCGGCGAACTGCCCTGCGACGGCGCGATCTGCTCGACGACGACACCCTCGGTCGCGGCTGTCTCCGCGTGACCGTCGCCGACGGTCACCACGACGATCTCGCGGCCCGTGAAGACGTGTTGCGCCGCTGCGAGCGCCGCGTGCGCGCCTGCCGAACCGTCCGACCCGACGATCACCGGGCCGGCGGCCAGCGCCTCGTACTCGTCGGCGAGCAGCGCCGGCGGTACCACCAGCGTCGGACGTGACGCGTAGTGCACGGCGGTGTCGGAGACGCTGCCGAACATCGCCTGCGCACCGCCCAGCCCGCGCGATCCGACCAGCACCACGTCCGCGCCGACCTGCTCGGCGAGCTGCGCGAGCACCAGACCCTCACCGCCCCAGGACCGTTTCACCAACGGCTCCGCGTCGAGACCCGCGGCACGGGCCAGCGTGGTTCCGTTCGCGGCGATCCGCTGGGCCTCGCGCTCACCCTCGGCCTCGGTGCGCTCCACCAGGTCTCCGGCGCTGCGGGCGGTGGCGCGCAGCCGGCGACGCAGCGCCTCGCTGGCGAAGGGCGGCGTCCACAGTTGGGTCACCCAGGCGTGGGCCTGCGGGAGCAGTTGTGCGCCGACGTCGATCGCTGCCGTCGCAGCGGGTGAGCCGTCGTATCCGATGATCACGCCGAGCGGCATGCTGTCCCCTTCGATCGATTGCTGCCGATCGTATGCGTCCGCGCCGGGGGCGGCCAGCACCGTCCGGTCCCCCCGTTGCTAGAACACGTTTCAGTTCGGCTGTTAGCCTGTCCGCAGTTCGTCGAAAGGAGCAGCGGTGACATCGGTTGAGGGTCCGTTGGAAGGCCGAGTGGCATTCATCACCGGCGCCGCTCGAGGTCAGGGCCGCGCCCATGCGGTGCGGTTGGCCGCCGACGGCGCCGACATCATCGCGATCGACATCTGCCGCCCGGTGTCGGACACGATCACCTATCCGGCGCCCACATCGGAGGACCTCGCCGAGACCGTGCGCGCCGTCGAGGCGACCGGACGCAAGGTGCTGGCCCGTGAGGTCGACATCCGCGATCTGGCGGCGCTGCAGCAGGTGGTCGCCGACGGCGTCGAACAGTTCGGCCGGCTGGACATCGTGGTTGCCAACGCCGGTGTGCTGAGCTGGAGCCGGCTGTGGGAGATGTCGGAAGACCAGTGGAACACCGTCATCGACGTCAACCTCAACGGCACCTGGAAGACCGTCCGCGCCGCCGTCCCGGCGATGATCGAGGCGGGCAACGGCGGGTCGATCATCATCGTCAGCTCGTCGGCGGGGCTCAAGGCCACCCCGGGCAACGGGCACTACTCGGCGTCCAAGCACGGCCTGACGGCACTGACCAACTCCCTGGCGCTCGAGGCGGGCGAGTTCGGTATCCGGGTCAACTCGATCCACCCCTACTCGATCGACACCCCGATGGTCGAGAAGGACGCGATGATGGAGATCTTCTCCAAGCATCCGACGTTCCTGCACAGCTTCGGGCCGATGCCGTACAAAGCCGTTGCGCGGGAAGGCAATGCCGGACTCAACGATTTCATGGCCCCCGAAGAGGTCGCCGACGTGGTCGCCTGGTTGGCCGGCGATGGGTCTGCCACCATTTCGGGATCGCAGATCGCCGTCGACCGCGGGACGATGAAGTACTAGTCCGTCAGGACGTCGGCCAACTGCTTTACCGCCCAGTCGATCTCGGCTGAGGTGACGACGATGGGCGGAGCGAAGCGGAGCGTCGAACCGTGCGTGTCCTTGACCAGCACACCTCGTTCGGCGAGCGCCAGCGAGATCTGCTTACCGGTGCCGAGGCGGGGTTCGACGTCCACCCCGGCCCACAGTCCCCGGCCCCGCACGGCCAGCACCCCGTGTCCGATCAACGCCGAGAGTCGGTCGTGGAGGTGTGCACCGAGTTCTGTTGCTGCCGTCTGGTATTCACCGGTGCGGAGCAGGTCGATAACGGTGCTGCCCACGGCGGCGGCCAAGGGGTTGCCGCCGAAGGTCGACCCGTGTTCTCCGGGATGCAGCACGCCCAGGACGTCGCGGTCGGCGACCACCGCCGACAGCGGGATGACCCCGCCGCCGAGCGCCTTGCCGAGCAGATAGACGTCGGGCACCACGCCCCAGTGATCGCACGCGAACGTGCGTCCGGTCCGAGCCAGTCCGGACTGGATCTCGTCGGCGATCATCAGCACACCGCGTTCGGTGCACACGGCCCGCACCCGCGGGAGATAGTCGTCGGGCGGCACGATGATGCCGGCCTCACCCTGGATCGGTTCGAGCAGCACGGCCACGGTGTGCTCGTCGATCGCGGCGGCCAGCGCCTGGGAATCGCCGAACGGCACGGACCGGAAGCCGGGGGTGTACGGGCCGAATCCGCGGCGTGCGGTGTCGTCGTCGGAGAAGCTGACGATGGTGGTGGTGCGGCCGTGGAAGTTGTTGCGCGCCACGATGATGTTGGCCTGTCCGGCCGGCACGCCCTTGACGTCGGTACCCCATTTGCGGGCCACCTTGATGGCGCTTTCCACCGCCTCGGCGCCGCTGTTCATCGGCAGCACCATGTCCTTGGCGCACAGATCGGCCAGCGCGGCGCAGAACGGCGCGAGGCGATCGGAGTGGAACGCCCGGCTCACCAGCGTCACGGCGTCGAGCTGGGCGTGCGCCGCCGCGACGATGCGCGGATGGCGATGACCGAAGTTGACCGCCGAGTACGCGGCCAGGCAGTCGAGGTAGCGCCTGCCCTCGACGTCGGTGATCCAGGCGCCTTCGGCGGTGGCGGCCACCACCGGCAGCGGGGAGTAGTTGTGGGCGACATGGCGTGCGTCGGCGGCGATCACCGCGTCGGTCAGGCGGGCGTGGTCGAGCATGGTCACAGATGCACCTCCAGCGTGCAGCATTTGACGGAACCGCCGCCCTTGAGCAGTTCGGACAGTTCGACGCCGACCGGAACGAAACCGGCAGCGTGCAGCTGTTCGGCGAAACCGGCCGCCGCGGTGGGCAGGACGACGTGGCGGCCGTCGGAGACGGCATTGAGTCCGAACGCGATCGCGTCGGCGTCGGCCACCTCGAGGGCGTCGGGGAACAGTACGCGCAGCCGGTTACGGGAGGTCGCGGTGAACGCCGGCGGGTAGAACGCGATCGTCGTGTCGTCGAGAACGGCCAGGGCGGTGTCGAGATGGTAGAAGCGCGGATCGATCAGTTCCAGGCTGATCACGGGCATCCCTGTCAGCGCGGCGATCTCGTCGTGCGCCCGGCGGTCGGTCCGAAACCCGTACCCCGCCAACAGAATGTGGCCCGCGACCAGTAGATCGCCCTGCCCTTCGTTGACGTGGCGCGTGGTCACCGGCTGGTAGCCGTGTCGGCTCATCCACTCCGCGTAGGCGTCCGCCTCGGCGGCGCGCTGCGGATAGGCGAACCGCGCGACGACGGCGGCGTCGCCGACGATCAGCGCGCCGTTGGCGGCGTAGACCATGTCGGGCAGCCCCTCGACCGGCTCCACCAGTTCGACGGTGTGGCCGAGTTCCTTGTAGGTGCGGCGCAGGGTCTCCCACTGGTCGAGGGCGACGTGCGGGTCGACCGTCGCCGACGGGTCCATCCAGGGGTTGATCGCATAGTCGACGGCGAAGAAGGTCGGCGCGGTCATGACGTAGTGGCGAGGGCGGGCGGTTCGGGTGACGCGAATCGTCATGGATCGACCATAGGAATCGGCCTCGATGCAATCAATCGCTGTCTGTTGCTTGTCTATGCTCGATCTATTGCGCGAAGAACCCCGTTTCAGCGCTTTATTGCACGAGGTGATCATGGACCGGTTGGACGACACCGATGAACGCATTCTCGCGGTGCTCGCCGAACACGCCCGCGCGACGTACGCGGAGATCGGCCAGCAGGTGAATCTGTCCGCGCCCGCGGTGAAGCGGCGCGTGGACCGCATGCTCGACGACGGCGTCATCCGGGGTTTCACCACGGTGGTCGACCGCAACGCGCTCGGCTGGCGGACCGAAGCGTTCGTGCAGGTCTTCTGCCACGGCGCGATCGCGCCGGCCGAACTGAGGGCGGCGTGGATCGCCATCCCGGAGGTCGTCAGCGCGGCGACCGTGACCGGTACCGCCGACGCGATTTTGCACGTGCTCGCCCGCGATATGGGCCACCTCGAAGACGCACTGGAACGTATCCGGGCCGCCGCGGACATCGAGCGCAGCGAGAGCATCGTGGTGCTGTCGAACCTGATCGAACGCGCCCTGCCCGAGGTCGCCGATCAGGCCTCCGAACAGTAGGGGGGCGTACCGATCGCGCGCCCCATCGTGTAGAACCAGCACGTGAGCACATCTGCAGGTGTCGTCATCGTGGGCGGCGGGCTGGCCGCGGCGCGTACGGCTGAACAGCTTCGACGTTCGGAGTACGCCGGACCGGTCACGATCGTCAGTGACGAGGACCATCTCCCGTACGACCGGCCGCCGCTGTCCAAAGAGGTACTGCGAAGCGAGGTCGACGACGTCACGCTCAAGCCCGCGGAGTTCTACGCCGAGAACGACATCACCATGCGTCTGGGCGCGGGTGCGACCGCAGTGGACACCGCCGCGAAGACGGTGCGGCTCACCGACGGAAGCGACGTCCCCTACGACGAGTTGGTGATTGCGACGGGCCTGGTGCCCAAGCGCATCCCGTCGTTCCCGGACCTGACCGGTATCCACGTCCTGCGGTCGCTCGACGAGAGCATCAAACTGCGCGAGGAGGCCGGATCGGCGCGCCGCGCGGTCGTCATCGGCGCCGGCTTCATCGGCTGCGAGGTGGCGGCGAGCCTGCGCAAACTCGGCGTCGACGTGGTCCTCGTCGAGCCCCAGCCCGCGCCGCTGGCCTCGGTGCTCGGGACTCAGATCGGCGAGTTGGTCGCCCGTCTGCACCGAGCTGAAGGTGTCGACGTGCGCTGCGGGGTCGGGGTCAGCGAGGTCAGAGGCGAGGACAAGGTCGCCTCGGTCGTGCTCTCCGACGGCTCCGAGGTCGAGGCCGATCTCGTCATCGTCGGCATCGGGTCGCGTCCGGCCACCGACTGGTTGGACGGCAGCGGCATCGCTCTCGACAACGGTGTGGTGTGTGACGCGGAGGGGCGGTCCAGCGCGCCGAACGTCTGGGCCATCGGCGACGTCGCGTCGTGGCGCGACACGGTCGGAAACCAGGTGCGCGTGGAACATTGGAGCAACGTGGCCGATCAGGCCCGGGTGCTGGTGCCCGCGCTGCTCGGCAAGGACATCGCACCGACGGTCTCCGTGCCGTACTTCTGGAGCGACCAGTACGACGTCAAGATCCAGTGCCTCGGGGAGCCCGAGGCCGACGACGTCGTGCACATCGTCCAGGACGACGGCCGTAAGTTCCTCGCCTACTACGAGCGCGACGGGATCGTGGCGGGTGTGGTCGGCGGCGGCCTGCCGGGCAAGGTGATGAAGGCGCGGGTGAAGATCGCCAACGGCGCCCCGATCGCCGACGTCCTGGGATAGTGGCGATCTACGCGAAACAGCATTCCGGGTTGCGAAGCCGGTCGCCTCGCCATCCGGAATGCTGTTTCGCGGCCAAATCACTCAGAATTCGCCGAGGTAGAACCGACTGCCCTGGTCGTCGACGCATTCGGCCATCAGACCGTAGGGCTGACGCGCGGGCCGCTGCAGCACGGTTCCGCCCGCGGCGGTGACCCGTCGCACCGCGTCGTCGATATCGGCGACCGTCCACATCGGCACCGTGGCCGGGGCGCTGGATCCGCCGGCGACACCGGTCATCGGGTGCGGGCCGTCGACCTGCCAGCCGTCTTCGACGCGGCCGGGCTCGAAGGTCCAGAACAGCAGTCCGCTGTAGAACTCCCGGAACCGCCCGGAATCGGCGACCTCGTGGGTGATGTACGAGAGTTGGCCCGGTGCACCGCCGTTGAGATCCGGACGCGGTGTGCCCGAGGCCGGTTCGAACACCGCAAACGGATTGCCCTGGGAGTCGACGGCCTCGAGCACGGTGCCGATGTCGGAATCGGTGACGGCGCCGACCTCGCCGCCGGCATCCATGATGGATTGCCGCGCGCCGGTCAGGTCGGTGACGGCGTAGCAGCACAACAGCGTGCTGCGCTCGGTCGTGGGGTGGATACCGATGCGCTGCCCGACGTTGGTGACGCGACCGGTCTGGCTGTCGTACACCCAGCCCAGCACGTGGCCGTAGAAGGCCGCCGCCCGGTCGGCGTCGGGTGTCCACAGTGCGACGTATCCGACGTCGCCGTGCTGGATCGGCGTCGCCGCGCCCGTCACCGGACCGGACAGCATCCAGCGGTGCCCGAAGGGGTCGATGACGGCCGCCGACCGGGCGCCGTGGTCCTCGTACGGTTCGCGCTGTACGTGCGCGTCCCGCTCGCGGGCCCGTCGCAGTGCGGCGTCGGTGTCGGGGACCTGCACCATCAGGCTGACCGAGACATGTTGGGGCGCAGGCGCAGCCAGCCCGATCTCCGGATATTCGTCGGCGAGGTAGAGCACTCCGCCCGCCAGGGCCAGCTCGGCGTGGCCGATACGGCCGTCGTCCATCACGATCGGTGCGCCGACCAGCGTCGCGCCGAACACGTCGACGTACCAGTCGATCGCGGCGCGGGCGTCGGCGACGGTGAGGTAGGGCAGTGCGGCCGGTCGTGGGAGTGCGGACTCGTCAGCTGCAGTGGTCGACCGCATCTCGGCGATCGCGGTATCGGTTCCACTCATCTCGATTTCTCCTGTTCTGTCGGGGATGCGCAGCGCCGCCTCCAGTCGCGCCCGCAATGCGGCCGCGAACGCCGGGTCGGGCGCCACCGGGAGGTCCCCGCCGCGCAGCGCCGTCAGCGGATCTCGCTGGTCGGTCATGGGAGCCCTCCCTCCGGATAGTGCGCACGGAACGCGCGGCGGGCGCGGACCAGCAACGCCTCGGTGGCGTGCACGGTGCGGCCGATCAGTTCGGCGCATTCGGGGACCGAACAGTCGTCGAGATAACGCAGTGCCAGCACGGTGCGGTGCTGCTCGGGCAGTCGCGCCAGCACGCTCTCAGCGACGATCCGGTCCAGTTCGGCGTCCCAATCGTCCTCCGGCGGGCCGGGTTCGGGCACCTCCGGAACCGGCACGCTGAACCGGTCGTGCCTGCGGCGGTAGTGGTCCGCCAGTTTGTGTCGCGCCACCCCGATCAGCCACGGCACGCTCAGCGGCGGCGCGGCGTCGCGCCTGGCGGCGTCCATCGCCGCCAGGAAGGTCTCCGACGTCAGGTCTTCGGCCGTTCCGCGGTCGGGGCACCGTCTGACGAAGTACCCGTACACGATCGGCAGGGCTTCGTCGTAGAGCGCCAGCAGGGCCCGCGGAGCGTCGGTGCCGTCAGGTTCGGCGCTCACACCCTCATCGTCGCCGTCCCGGACGAAACTCCGACGCCGATGAGCGAAGTTTTTTTCAGGGCGCGTCGTCGAGGGCGCGCAGGCCGTGGCTGACGGTGTCGAACGCGCCGGCCAGCGACTGGGCCAGCGACACCGATTCGTCGGCGAGCCACTGCTCGTAGGCCGACAGCGCGACGCCGAGCATCGTCCACGCGACGGTCTGCGGAACCAGGTCGGAGTCCTTGGCCCCCAACCGGCGGGCGACGAATGCGGCGATCACCCCGCGCCAGCCCGCGTACATCGTCATTGAATGCGCCTGCAGCGCATCGGTCTGCAGGATCACCCGCATCCGCTGGCGGTGCCTGGCAGTCTCTGCTTCGTCGAAGTCATTGAACGCCAACAACGCAGCGCGCAGCGCGGCGCCGATCGGGACCTCCGGATCGACCCCGTCGAGCAGGCGGCGCATGTGGTCGAGGTGCGAGTCGAAGTCGCCCCACGGGATCGCGTTCTTCGACGGGTAGTAGCGGAACAGCGTGCGCCGGGCGATGCCTGCGGCCGCGGCGACATCGTCCACGCTCACCTCGTCGAAGCCGCGGGCGGCGAACAGGTCGAGGGCGGCATCGGCGATGTGGTCCTGGGTGGTGGACGGGCGACGGCCCAGTCGGGGCGCGGACTGGTGTTCCATGGGCCCGCCCTTCCGTTTGTGCACTCGATGCCATATTGTAGGCGACCTAGGTCACACTTCCGTGGACCCTACGCGACGAAAGGCAGCGAACATGGAGCCGAATCAGCACGTCGAGGACACCGAGCTCGTCACCGAGACCCTCGTCGAAGAGGTGTCGATCGACGGGATGTGCGGGGTCTACTGACCGTGACAGTCCCCGATTCGGACTCGACCGTCCGCGGGGTCACCTTCGACCCCGATCTGCCCTGGCGGCTGCATCCTCAGGTGGCAGTGCGCCCGGAGCCGTTCGGGGCACTGCTCTACCACTTCGGGACGCGCAAGCTGTCGTTCCTGAAGAACCGGACGATCGTCGAGGTGGTCAGCTCGCTGGCCGACCACCCCGACGCTCGATCCGCCTGCCGCGCAGCCGGAATCGACGATGCAGCGCTGGCGCCCTATCTGCACGCACTCGGCGTGCTGGTGACGTCCCAGATGCTCGTCCGCGAGGAGAAGTCATGACATCCGTTCTTCCTGCCCCGAGCGGCGCGCCCGTGCCCCGCCTCATCGACCAGTTCGAGCGCGGTCTCGATGCGCCGATCTGCCTGACGTGGGAGCTGACCTACGCCTGCAACCTGGCGTGCGTGCACTGCCTCTCGGCGTCGGGCAAACGCGATCCGCGCGAGCTGTCGACCCAGCAGTGCAAGGACATCATCGACGAGCTCGAGCGTATGCAGGTGTTCTACGTCAACATCGGTGGCGGGGAACCGACTGTGCGCCCGGACTTCTGGGAGCTGGTGGATTACGCCACCGAGCACCACGTCGGCGTGAAGTTCTCCACCAACGGCGTCCGCATCACCCCCGAGGTGGCCGCGAAGCTGGCCGCCAGCGACTACGTCGACGTGCAGATCTCGCTCGACGGCGCGACCGCCGAGGTCAACGACGCCGTGCGGGGCACGGGCTCCTTCGCGATGGCGGTGCGCGCCCTGGAGAACCTTGCCGCCGCCGGATTCTCCGACGCCAAGATCTCGGTGGTGGTCACCCGCCACAACGTCGATCAGCTCGACGACTTCAAGGCGCTGGCCGACCGCTACGGCGCCACGCTGCGGATCACGCGGCTGCGTCCCTCCGGTCGGGGCGCCGACGTGTGGGACGAACTGCACCCCACCGCCGAGCAGCAGGTGCAGCTCTACAACTGGCTGGTGGCCAAGGGTGAGCGGGTGCTCACCGGAGACTCGTTCTTCCACCTGTCCGGCCTGGGGGCGCCCGGCGCACTGGCGGGGCTGAACCTGTGCGGTGCGGGCCGGGTGGTCTGCCTGATCGATCCGATCGGCGACGTGTACGCCTGCCCGTTCGCCATCCACGACAAGTTCCTGGCCGGAAACATCCTGTCCGACGGCGGTTTTCAGAGCGTCTGGCAGAACGCGCCGCTGTTCCGTGAGCTGCGCGAGCCGCAGTCGGCCGGCGCCTGCGGCGGCTGTGCGCACTACGACGCATGCCGCGGCGGATGCATGGCCGCGAAGTTCTTCACCGGTCTGCCGCTGGACGGACCTGACCCTGAATGCGTCGAAGGCTACGGCGCTCCGGCGCTGGCCGCCGAACGCGTCAAACCCAAGCCCAGTGGTGACCATTCCCGCGGCACCAAACAATCGCCGGGGCGCGGGCCGGTCCCGCTCACGCTCCTGGCGCCGCCCTCCAAGCCGCCCGCGCGGCTGTGCAACGAAAGTCCGGTGTGACCATGGCCCGCGACAAATGGTTCGAGACCGTCGCGATCGCGCAGGAACGTGCGCGCAAGCGACTCCCCAAATCCGCCTACGGCGCGTTGATCGGCGGCAGTGAGAAGGGGCTGACGGTCAACGGGAACAACGAGGCGTTCAACGAGATCGGCTTCGCACCCCATGTCATCGGTGCGGTCGCCAAACGCGATCTGGCGACAACCGTTATGGGCCAGGAGATCTCGCTGCCCGTGCTGATCTCGCCGACCGGCGTGCAGGCCGTGCACCCTGACGGTGAGGTCGCGGTCGCCCGTGCGGCCGCAGCACGCGGCACCGCGATGGGTCTGTCGTCGTTCGCCAGCAAGCCCATCGAAGAGGTCGTCGCGGCCAATCCGAAGCTGTTCTTCCAGATCTACTGGCTGGGCGACCGCGACGCCATTGCCGCCCGCGTCGAGCGGGCCCGCGCCGCCGGGGCCGCCGGACTTATCCTGACCACCGACTGGAGCTTCTCGCACGGGCGGGACTGGGGCAGCCCGAAGATCCCCGAGCAGATGGACATCAAGACCATGGTCAAGATGAGCCCGGAGGTCCTGACCAAGCCCCGTTGGCTGTTGCAGTGGGCCAAGACCATGGGGCCGCCCGCCCTGTCGGTGCCGAACCAGTCCGCGAAGGGGGAGGCGGGTCCGCCGTTCTTCCAGGCCTACGGCGAGTGGATGGGTACGCCCCCGCCGACCTGGGAGGACGTCGCCTGGCTGCGCGAACTCTGGGGCGGGCCGTTCATGCTCAAGGGTGTCATGCGCGTCGACGACGCCAAACGTGCTGTCGATGCTGGTGTTTCGGCCATCTCGGTGTCGAACCACGGCGGGAACAACCTCGACGGAACCCCGGCGTCGATCCGGGCGCTCCCCGTGATCGCCGACGCCGTCGGCGATCAGGTCGAGGTTCTGCTCGACGGCGGTATCCGCCGGGGCAGCGACGTGGTCAAGGCTCTGGCGCTGGGCGCCCGTGCGGTGATGATCGGGCGGGCCTACCTGTGGGGTCTGGCCGCCGAGGGACAGACGGGTGTCGAGAACGTTCTCGACATCCTGCGCGGGGGCATCGACTCGGCGCTGATGGGGCTCGGCCGCGCGTCGGTGCACGATCTGGGACCCGGCGACGTCCTGGTGCCCGACGGCTTCACCCGCGCGCTGGGCGTCCCGGCCGACGGGGCGTAATCCGTCGGCGCTGTGACGGAGGTGGCTGGCGGGGCGGACGTGACCGCGAACGGCGCTTCTGAGCAGCCGGGTCCGAAATCAATCCCTGCGGTTGCGCCAACAATCGGCGCACGCCTGGTGAATTCGGCTTACCATCGGCGGGTGGTTCTCCCCAACGAGCTTGGGAACTCGACGTCGAGGCAGCTGCACAGCACGTCGCCTGCGTTGATCGTTCCAGTGGGTTCGACCGAACAACACGGTCCCCACCTGCCGTTGGACACCGACACCCGCATCGCGACGGCAGTGGCCGGCGCGACCGCGGGTCTGCTCACCGATACCGGGCAGACGGACTGGATGGTCGCGCCCGCGATCGGATACGGCGCCAGCGGCGAACACGAGGGCTTTCCGGGCACCATCTCGATCGGTACCTCGGCCCTGCAGGCCGTCCTCGTCGAGTACGGCCGCTCGGCGATGAACTGGGCGTCGCGCCTGGTGTTCGTCAACGGTCACGGCGGGAACACCGAGGCACTGCGTGCGGCCACCGCCCTGCTGTGCGAGGAAGGCCGCGACGCCACCTGGTGCCCGTGCATCGCCGCGGACTCCGACCCCCACGCCGGCCACACCGAAACGTCTGTTCTGCTGTACATCTCGCCGTCGGACGTCAACCTGACCGAACGGCGGCGCGGGAACACCGCACCGCTGAGCGAGCTCATGCCGGCGATGCGCCGCGGCGGAGTGGCCGCGGTGAGCGAACTCGGGGTGCTCGGTGACCCGACCACCGCGACCGCGGCCGAGGGCGCCCGGATCTTCACCGAGATGGTGCAGGGCTGCACCGACCGGATCGTCCGGTGGAACCCCGGTCCCGACGGGATGCTGAGGTGACCGGGCCGCGACTACCGGACGGGTTCGCGGTGCAGGTGGATCGGCGGGTCAAGGTGCTGGGGGAGGGCGCGGCCCTGCTCGGCGGGTCGCCCACCCGACTGCTCAAGCTCGCCCCGGCCGCGCAGACCATGCTCACCAGCGGCCGCCTCGAGGTGCACGACGCGCAGAGCGCCCAGTTGGCACGCACGCTGCTCGACGCGACCGTGGCCCATCCACGCCCCGCCGGTGGACCGTCGCACCGCGATGTCACCGTCGTCGTCCCGGTCCGGGACAACGCTGCGGGTCTGCACCGGCTGCTGACCTCGCTGCGCGGGCTGCGCGTGATCGTCGTCGACGACGGCTCCGCGATCCCCGTCCAGCAGAGCGACTTCGGTGAGTTGCACTGCGACGTCACGGTTCTCAGACACGAGGACAGCTTGGGTCCGGCCGCGGCGCGCAACATCGGCGCCCGAGCCTGCACCACCGACTTCATCGCGTTCCTGGACTCCGACGTGGTGCCGCGGCGAGGCTGGCTGGAGGCTCTGCTCGGCCACTTCTGCGATCCGGCCGTCGCGCTGGTCGCGCCGCGCATCGTCGGACTCGAGCCCGCAGGCAATCTGGTGGCGCGGTACGAGGCGGTGCGCTCCTCGCTCGACCTCGGACAGCGCGAGGCACCCGTGGTGCCGTACGGTCCGGTGTCCTACGTGCCCAGCGCCGCCATCATCTGCAGGCGCCGCGTGCTCGAGGAGGTGGGCGGCTTCGACGAGTCGCTGCGTTCCGGTGAGGACGTGGATCTGTGCTGGCGGTTCGTCGAGGCGGGGCAGCGGTTGCGCTACGAGCCGATCGCGCTGGTGGCCCACGAACACCGGACCGGCCTGCGGGAGTGGTTCGTGCGCAAGGCCTTCTACGGCGAATCGGCCGCACCCCTGTCGGTGCGCCATCCCGGCAAGACCGCGCCGCTGGTGATCTCGGGCTGGACCCTGGTGGTCTGGGTGCTGATGGCGATGGGCTCCTGTCTGGGATATCTGGCCTCGGTGCTCGTCGCCGCGTTCACCGCGCGGCGGGTGGCCACCTCGCTGCGGCCGGTGCAGACCGAACCCAAACAGGTCGCCGCGGTCGCCGCCCGCGGACTGTGGTCCGCCGCGCTGCAGCTGGCCTCGGCGCTGTGCCGGCACTACTGGCCGATCGCGCTGCTGGCGGCGGTGCTGTCGCGACGGTGCCGGCAGACCCTGCTGGTGGCCGCCGTCGTCGACGGGGTGGTGGACTGGGCGTCCCGGCACGGCAACGCAGACGACGACACCAAACAGGTCAGCCTTCCGGCGTATCTGCTGCTGCGGCGTCTCGACGACATCGCCTACGGTCTCGGGTTGTGGACCGGTGTGGTCCGCGAACGACATCTCGGTGCGCTCAAACCCCAGATCCGAACGTAGCCGCCGTGCACAGTGATGTGCTGATAGTCGGCGCCGGAAGTGCCGGATCAGTGTTGGCAGAACGCCTTTCCGCAGATTCCCGGTGCCGGGTGACCATCCTCGACGCAGGTCCCGCGCCCACCGATCCGCGCGTCGCCGCGCACATCAGCGACGCCCTGAGGCTGCCGATCGGTACCGCCAGCGCGGTCGTGCGACATTATCGGACCACCCTCACCGAGTCGCCGCCGCGGCACACGCACATCATGCGCGGCGCGGTCGTCGGCGGATCGGGTGCGGTCAACGGCGGCTACTTCTGCCGCGGGCTGCCCGCCGACTTCGACGGCTGGGGACTGGCCGGGTGGACGTGGCCCGACGTGCTGCCGCACTTCCGCGCCATCGAGAACGACCTCGACTTCGCCGGTCCGCTGCACGGTGACAGCGGACCGATCACGGTCCGGCGGGTCCGCGAGTTCGACGGCTGTACCGCATCGTTCGTCGCGGCGGCCGAAGCGGCCGGACACCCCTGGATCGACGATCTGTCCGGTGGCGACAGCGCCGCGCCGCTGCCCGCCGGCGTGGGAGCGGTACCGCTCAACATCGACAGCGGCACCCGGGTGGGACCGGGCGGAGCGTTCCTGCAACCGGCGCTGAACCGGGCGAACCTGACACTGCTACCCGACACCCGCGCAGTGCGGGTGCGGTTCGATTCCGGCCGCGCGGTCGGTGTGGAGTGCGTGGGTCCGGACGGCGCGCAGTTACTGTCGGCCGACCGCATCGTGCTGTCCGCCGGAGCGATCGGCACCGCGCAACTGCTGATGCTGTCCGGCGTAGGTCCGACGGAGATGTTGCGTCAGTTGGGTATTCGCGCGCTTGCGGACCTGCCGGTCGGCGTTGCAACGGTCGATCATCCAGAGTGGGTGATCCCGGTGGGCTGGACGCCGACGCGTGGGGTGCCACCCCTGGAGGCGCTGCTGACGACCGACGCCGGCGTCGAGATCAGGCCGTACACAGCGGGTTTCGAGGCGATGGTGCACGGCCATCGCGACGATCCGCTGGATCGTCCGCACATCGGTGTGGCGCTGATGCGGCCCAGGGCGCGTGGCCGGGTGATGCTCGTGTCCGCCGATCCGCTGACGCCGCCGCTGGTCGAACACCGCTACGACACCGAACCTGCCGACGTCGACGATCTGACCGTCGGCGCCGACATCGCCCGCGACATCGTCAGCGGCACGGTCGATTTCGGTGATCCCTCCTGGTCCACGTCACAGCATCTCGCCGGCACTGCCCCGATGGGCGACGACGGCGACCCTAGGGCTGTCCTCGACAATCGTTGCCGCGTAAGGGGAGTCGACGGACTCTGGGTGGTCGATGGATCGATCATGCCCGCCATCACCAGCCGCGGGCCGCACGCCACGATCACGATGATCGGGCACCGCGCGGCCGAGTTCGTCAGTGGCTGAGAGGACCGAGGGCCTCCGCGAGCCGGGTGGCCGCCGCGACGCCGTCGAAGACCGGGACACCGAGACGCTCCCGCAGCGGTCCGGCGAAGCGCGCCATCGCCGCGCAGCCGAGCACGATCGAGCGGCTGCCGTCCTCACGCAGTGCGCGCTCGCACAGTTCGCCGATCGGGTCGATGGTGCGGGGATCGGAGTCGATACGCAGCACCGGGATGTCGCAGGCGTACACGCCCAGACACTGGTGCGGGGCGCTGCTCGCGCGGCCGTGCCTGCGCCTCCCGGATGACGTCCAGAAGATGTGGAACACAGCGGTGTTCGTCGGCGGCGATCGCCGAGGTCATCGACGCCGTGGTGTTGGGATTCACCAGGAGCAACCGCACCCGGCCAGGATAGTGCGCCGCCGCGTCAGTCGTCCGTGTCGCGGGCCAGGCGTTCCCGCACGATCCGCAGCTGCCTGCCGTCGCGGCCCGGCGCCCACACCCCGACGAAGACCGCCGCGACGAGAACCAGGCCCGCCAGCACCGACAGGGACAGGTCCATCGCGGACAGGAACGCCCGCTGCGCCTCGAGGGCGAGCGAGTCACCCGCGGGGCCGAGTTTCTCGGCCACCCCGAGCGCCTGGGCCAGGGAGTCCATTGCGGGCCCGCGCGCAGCTTCCGGGAACGCCTCGAGGGCCGGCCGCAGGACCGCCTGGTAGTGCGCAGCGAGAACGGACCCCGCCGCGGCGATGCCCAGCGCGGCACCGACCTCACGGGTCGTGTCGTTCACCGCCGACGCGACACCCTGCTTGTCGTCGGGGACGGCGTTCATGATCGCCGACGTCGTCGGAGCGGTACAGAAGCCGATCCCGGTGCTGATGATCAGCAGTGGCCACGCGAGATCGATGTAGGGCGAACCGATGTCGAGCACGCGCATGCAGACCAGCCCGACGGCGATCGTGGTCAATCCGACGACGAGCGCGGCACGCAGACCGATGCGGGGGAGCCACAGATGCGTGGTGCCGCCCAACGCGACGACGGGGACCACCAGCGGCGCCAACGCGAGAGCCGTCTTGAGCGCGCTGTACTCCATGACGAGCTGCATGTGCTGCATGACCACGAAGAAGAAGCCGAAATTCGCGGCGAAGAGGAAGACGATGCCGATCGCGCCGGTCGCGAAATCCGGGCGGCGGAACAGCCGCACGTCCAGCAGCGGGTGGCGGCGGCGCACCTGCACGACGGTGAACGCGGCGGCCAGCGCGAGCCCGCCCGCTATGCAGCCCCACACCGACGGGTGCGCCCAGCCGCGGATCGGCGCCTCGATGACGCCGAAGACGAAGACCGCGACCGCGGCCGCGACGAGTGCGCCACCGAGCCAGTCGATCGGCTTGCCCGTCTCGTCGCGGGAAGACGGGATGGTGCAGGTGATGGCGAAGAGAACGGCCGAGGCGATCGCGAACGCCCAGAAGATCGACTGCCATTCGAAGTAGTTCAACAGGATGCCGGTGCCGAGGAACCCCGCGACCGCGCCGGCGCCCACGACACCGGACCAGATGCCGACGGCCTTGTTGCGCTCGGCTTTCGGCCAGGCGGCGGTCAGCAACGACAGGGTGGCGGGCATGATCAGCGCCGCGCCCGCCCCCGCGAGGCAGCGACTGAGGATGATCTCCATTGGGCTGTCGAAGTGCAGCGGCGCCAGGGAAGCGACGGCGAAGATCACCAGGCCGGCCAGCAGGGCGCCGCGGCGACCGTAGCGGTCGCCGATCGCGCCCGCGGGCAGCAGCAGACACGCCAGTACCAGGGTGTAGCCGTCGATCACCCAGGTGAGTTGGGTTTGGGTGGCGGAGGTCTCCAGCGCCAGATCGGGCAGCGCGGCGTTGAGGGCCACCATCGAGGCCACCACCATGAGCACGTCGAGGCAGGCGACGGTGAGCAGCCAGTTCCTGGCCCGAGATGACAGTTCGGTCATCTTCGGGTCGGTAGGCTGGTCGGGCCGGGTCAAGGTGTTCGCCATGCGCCCTCCGGGGCTCGGGTTAGGTTCGAGACTATTGGTCTCGTACCGAGACGAACAGTCTTATAGCCCGCGAGGAGACGATGCAAACGATGTCGGACGTGTCGGGTGACCCCAGACCGGCACGCTCGCGGGCCCGGTTGCTCGAAGCCGCCACCACGCTGCTGCGGGCCGGTGGGCCGAGCGCGGTCACCATCGACGCCGTCACCCGGACGTCGAACGTGGCCAGGGCCACGCTCTATCGGCATTTCTCCAGCGCCAACGACCTGCTGGCGGCCGCCTTCCAGAGCCTGCTGCAGCCGGCGCCCATGCCTCCGGAAGAGGGCGATCTGCGGGATCAGCTGATCGCGGTCGTCGTCGGCTGGGCCGAGGCGATCGCCGAGGTGCCGACCACACTGGCCGCGATGACGTGGCTGGCGTCCGGGCCGGATCTGGGGCCGTGGGCCGAGGCGCGGGAGGCCGGCCGCGACGGCGAGGCCGGGTGTGCGGTTCGGACGCTGCGCGAACGCATCCTGCAGCTGTACTCGGCGCCGTTCGACGCGATCTTCGACGGTCCGAACGCCGACCGGCTCGACCTGGGGCGGCTGCAGCGCATCGAGGTCATCGCGCTGCTCATCGGGCCGTTGATCCTCGGCCGGATGAGTACGCTGGCCGACTTCGACTACACGGCGTGCGCGGAGGCGGCCGTCGACGGCTTTTTGGCCGTCCACGGCCGGCCGTCCGGTGTCACCGCAGCGAGTACCGAACAGGCAGGTGTTTGAGCCCGCCGACGAACGTCGTCGCCGACAGTTCGGGCGTTCCGGCCAGCTCGATCGATTCCAGCCGGGGCAGCAGCTCGGTGAACAGGCTGTTGATCTCCATGCGGGCCAGCGCCGCTCCCAGACAGAAGTGCACGCCGTAGCCGAAAGCCAGGTGCTTGTTCGGATCTCGGCTCACATCGAACCGGAACGGCTCGTCGAAGATCTCCTCGTCCCGGTTGCCGGAAACGTATGCGAGGTAAACACTTTCGCCCTTGGCGATCGGCACGCCGCGCACCTCGGTGTCCTCGGCGGCGGTGCGCATGAACTCTTTGACCGGGGTGGACCAGCGGATCATCTCCTCGACCGCCGTGGGCATCAGATCGAGGTTGTTCTGTAGCCGGGTCAGCTCACCCGGGTTCTCGATCAGCGCGTGCAGGCCGCCCGAAATCGCGTCCTTGGTGGTGTCGTGGCCGGCGCTGGCGACGATTACGTAGTACGAGAGCGTGTCCATGTCCGACATCGGTTCGCCGTCGACCAGGCCGTTCGCGATCGCCGAGGACAGGTCGTCGGTCGGGTTCTCGCGCCGCGACGCGGTCAGCGCCGAGAAGTAGTTGAAGAAATCGGTCAGTACCGCCATCTGCTCTTCGGGCGTGGTGCCCCGCTTGTACTCGTCGTCATCCCCGCCGAACATCTCCTGGGTCAGCATGTGCATCCGGCCGAAGTCGTCTTCGGGCAGGCCGAGCAGCGACAGGATCACGTACAGCGGGAAGTTCACAGCGATCTCGGTGACGAAGTCGCATTCCGGGCCGATGTCGCGCATGGTGTCGACGTAGCGCTTGGCGAGTTCGTCGACGCGTACCTTCAAGTCCCGCATGGCTTTCGGTCGGAACCAGTCCGCACCGATGGCCCGCACCTTGCGGTGGTGCGGGTCGTCCATGTGGATCAGCGTGCGCAGCCCGAGCCCCATCTCCTGCTGCGCCTTGGCCAGATCGTCGGCCTCAGCGGTGGCCAACAGCGGCCGCGGTTCGGACAGGAACAGGTCGTTGGCCCGCTCGACGGCCATGATGTCGGCGTGCTTGGTGATCGCCCAGAACGGGCGGTACGGCCCGTGGTCGACGTAGGCGACCGGTTCGTGGGCGCGCAGGTACGCCAACGCCGTGTGCAGGCGGTCGTCGTCGGCGTACGCCGACGGGTCGGCGAGGACTTTCGCGGCCTCCTGCGCATCCTGGGCCGTCGTCGACGTGGTCATCGCGCTCCTCACACAGCTGTTCTTGACGGGTGTCAACGACAGCCTATGTGATCGGCGCCACTGCGCCGGCGAATCAGCGCAGTGAGTACCGGATCGGCAGGTGTTTGAGCCCGCCGACGAAGATCGTCGCGATGAATTCCGGGTCGCCGGCCAGCTCGATCGAGTCCAGGCGCGGCAGCAGTTCGGTGAAGAAGCTGTTGATCTCCATCCGGGCCAACGCGGCGCCGAGGCAGAAGTGCACGCCGTAGCCGAACGACAGGTGCTTGTTGGGGTCGCGGCCGACGTCGAAGCGCTCCGGGTGATCGAAGATGTCCTCGTCCCGGTTCGCCGAGACGTAGGACAGCAGGACCGACTCGCCCTGTTTGATCGGCACGCCGCGCACCTCGGTGTCGGCGGTGGCCGTGCGCATGAACTCCTTGACCGGGGCGGTCCAGCGGATGATCTCCTCGACCGCGGTGCCCATCAGTTCCGGGTGCGCCTTCAGCCGCGCCAGCTGATCCGGGTTCTGGATCAGCGCGAGCAGTCCGCCGGAGATGGCGGCGCTGGTGGTGTCGTGGCCGGCGCTGGCGACGATCACGTAGTACGACAGGCAGTCGATGTCGTTGAGGTACTCGCCGTCGAGTTTGGCGTTGGCGATCGCCGAGGCCAGATCCTCGGTGGGGTTCTGGCGGCGTTCGGCGGTCAGCGCGGTGAAGTAGCGGAAGAAGTCGGTGATGACCTCGTGCAGCTCCTGCGGGCTCTTACCGCGGGTCAGTTCGTCGTCGTCGCCGCCGAACATCTCCTGGGTGAGTTTGAGCATGCGGCCGAAGTCGGACTCGGGCAGGCCGAGCAGCGACAGGATCACGTACAGCGGGAAGTTGACGGCGACCTCCTGGACGAAGTCGCATTCGCCGCCCTTCTCCACCATCTTGTCGACGTAGATCTTGGCCAGCTCGTCAACGCGGGTCTTCAGCGCGCGCATGGCCTTCGGGCGGAACCAGTCCGCACCGATCTTGCGGATGTCGCGGTGCAGCGGATCGTCCATGTGGATGAGCGTGCGCAGTCCGCCGCCTGCGGCGAGGTTGGCCTGCGACAGATCGTCGGTCGCGGCGGTGACCAGCATCGGGCGCGGCGCGTTGATCCACAGATCGTTCGCGCGCTCGATCGCCATGACGTCGGCATGCTTGGTGACGGCCCAGAACGGGCGGTAGTCCGGGACGTCCACGTAAGCCACCGGCTCGTGGGCCCGCAGATGGGCCAGAGCGGCGTACAGCCGGGCCTCGTCGGTGTAGGCCTTGGGATCGGCCAGTACGCTCGCCGCGTCGTCGATGGTCGGGCTGCTCATAGTTCCTCGCTCGGTGAACTTGACGGGTGTCAAAAGCGAGCTTATGTGATCGTCGACACGATTGCGAACCAGGGTGCCCGCCGTCGTCAGTAAGGTCGGAAACGTGCCGCCCGGACCGGTTCGCCTGCCCTGGCTGCCTGCGTTGATCCTCGCGTTCGTATTGATCGTCGGCTGCACCTCCGGCGCGGCGCCCGAGCCGCCAGAACCAGAATCGGACCCGGCCGTCGTGCACACCGCCGCCGGAGTCCTGCGCGGAGTGGTCGCCGACGACCACCGGTTTTTCGCGGGGATCCCGTATGCCGCGCCGCCCGTCGGGCCGCTGCGCTTCCGGCCGCCCGAACCTTCGCGCGGCTGGGCCGGCGAACGCGACGCCACCCGGGCCGGACCCCGCTGCGTGCAGAACCCCGGCCCCGATCCGGAATTCGGCACCAACACCGACGAGGACTGCCTGAGCCTCAACGTCTGGACGCCGCCGGTGTCGGAGCAGAAGCGGCCGGTGATGGTGTGGATCCACGGCGGTGCCTTCGTCAACGGCAGCAGCAACGTCTACGACGCCCGGTGGCTGGCCGCGCGCGGCGACATCGTGGTCGTCACCGTCAACTACCGGCTCGGCACCCTGGGCTTCCTCGCGCACCCGGCGCTCGGCGCCCCCGGCGACGTCGGCAATTACGGGCTGGCCGATCAGCAGGCGGCGCTGCGCTGGGTCCGCGACAACATCTCCGCATTCGGCGGCGACCCGCAGAAGGTGACGCTGGCCGGTGAGTCCGCGGGCGCGATGTCGGTGTGCGACCACCTCGTCGCTCCCGCGTCATCCGGGCTGTTCCGCGCCGCCGTCATCCAGAGCGGACCCTGTCAGGCCCAGGCTGACCTGCCGACCGGAGAGCAGCGCAGCCTCGACTACGCCGCAGGCGTCGGCTGCGGCGACCCCGCCACGGCGGCGGACTGCCTGCGCACCCTGCCCACCGACAAACTTCGCAGGCCGGTGTGGTTCTACGGGATCGGCGCCGACGAGCTGGCCGGGCCGGTGACCGGGTCGGCGGTGCTGCCGACGGCCCCGCCGGTGGCGTTCGCCGAAGGGGCGGCGGCCCGGTTGCCGGTGCTGATCGGGACCACCCGCGACGAATTCACCCTGTTCGTCGCCCTGCGGTATCTGCAGGAGGGGCAGCGCTACACCGCCGAGGAGTATCCGGGTCTGCTGGCCGACACCTTCGGACCGAACGCCGGCGCGGTGGCGGCCCGCTACCCGCTCGAGCGGTACGACAGCCCCGCCCTGGCGTACGCGGCCGCGGTGACCGACGGCGCATTCGCGTGTGTTAGCGACCGGATGGCCCGCGACCTGTCCGCGCACCAGCCCGTCTACGCCTACGAGTTCGACGACCGCCAGGCGCCTGCGCCCGAGCCGCTGCGCACCCTGCCGTTCCCGGTCGGGGCCAGTCACTCCCTGGAGCTGCGGTATCTGTTCGACGTCGGCGGCGCACCGCCGCTGTCGCCGGCGCAGCAGACGCTGTCCGACCAGATGATCGACTACTGGAGCAGCTTCGTCGCCGACGGCGTCCCCGCTTCGGCCGACGGACCCGCCTGGCCGCGGTTCGGTTCGGACCCCGTCGGCGGCCCGTACCTGTCTCTGCGCCCCGACGGAAATCAGGTGACTACGGGCTTCGCCGACGAGCACCAGTGCGGGTTCTGGGCC
Organism: Mycobacterium sp. 852013-51886_SCH5428379; assembly: GCF_001665575.1. Classification (GTDB taxonomy): domain Bacteria; phylum Actinomycetota; class Actinomycetes; order Mycobacteriales; family Mycobacteriaceae; genus Mycobacterium. The sequence goes on from NZ_LZSU01000042.1 coordinate 221,036, forward strand.
TCTCTGGAGGGCTGAACCGGGCAGCTGCTGGGCCGCTCGGGAGGCCGTCCGGGAGGATTTGGATGAGCCGCCGATCTGGGGCATACTGTTCGGGTTGCCTTGAGCCGGGTCGGTGGCTGTTCGAGACCGTCTGGCCGAGGCATACGACCTGCGCCCCCAGCGGGCGCATCGGTCCCAGACTACGAGCGTGACGGATTTCCCGGCGCGATCGAGTGCGCGTAGGGCGACACACCCGACCGCGGGGGCCGGTGGACCACAGACAGGTAAACAGCGGCGGCAACAGCCAGCGCGCGTTGCGAGGCGGCCCTCACGGGTGCGGTCAAACGGCGAGCGCAACGGACACCAGTCCGTGCTGGGATTCTCCCAGCGCGGACCACAAGCAGGAGTGAGGTAGGAAAAGCGTGGCGGGACAAAAGATCCGCATCAGGCTCAAGGCCTACGACCACGAGGCCATCGACGCCTCGGCGCGCAAGATCGTGGAGACGGTCACCCGTACCGGTGCCAGCGTGGTGGGCCCGGTGCCGCTGCCGACCGAGAAGAACGTGTATTGCGTCATCCGGTCTCCGCACAAGTACAAGGACTCGCGGGAGCATTTCGAGATGCGCACCCACAAGCGCCTGATCGACATCCTCGACCCGACTCCGAAGACCGTTGACGCACTCATGCGCATCGATCTGCCGGCCAGCGTCGACGTCAACATCCAGTAGGAGAGTTCAGAGAATGGCTAACAGTGCTAAGTCCGGCGCTCCGCGCCGCGGCATTCTGGGCACCAAGCTGGGCATGACGCAGGTGTTCGACGAGAACAACCGGGTCGTGCCGGTGACGGTCGTCAAGGCCGGCCCGAACGTCGTGACCCGGATCCGGACCACGGAGCGCGACGGCTACAGCGCGGTGCAGCTCGCCTACGGCGAGATCAGCCCCCGCAAGGTGACCAAGCCCGTCACGGGTCAGTACGCCGCCGCGGGTGTCAACCCGCGCCGCCACCTCGCCGAGCTGCGGCTCGACGACGAGGCCGCGGCCGCCGAGTACGAGCTCGGTCAGGAACTGACCGCCGAGATCTTCACCGACGGCGCGTACGTCGACGTCACGGGGACCTCGAAGGGTAAGGGTTTCGCGGGCACCATGAAGCGGCACGGCTTCAAGGGCCAGGGTGCCGCCCACGGCGCCCAGGCGGTGCACCGTCGCCCCGGCTCGATCGGTGGTTGCTCCACCCCGGGCCGCGTCTTCAAGGGCACCCGGATGTCCGGCCGCATGGGCAGCGACCGCATCACCACGCAGAACCTGCTGGTGCACAAGGTCGACGCCGAGAAGGGCGTGCTGTTGATCAAGGGCGCCATCCCCGGCCGCAACGGCGGTCTCGTCATGGTTCGCAGCGCGATCAAACGAGGTGAGAAGTAATGGCAGTCACGATTGACGTCCGCACCCCGGACGGCAAGACCGACGGCTCTGTGGAGTTGCCCGGCGAGCTGTTCGACGTCGAGCCGAACATCGCGCTGATGCATCAGGTCGTGAACGCGCAGCTGGCCGCCAAGCGGCAGGGCACGCACGCGACCAAGACCCGCGGTGAGGTCTCCGGCGGCGGTAAGAAGCCGTACCGGCAGAAGGGCACCGGCCGCGCCCGCCAGGGTTCGACCCGTGCGCCGCAGTTCACCGGCGGCGGCGTCGTCCACGGCCCGCAGCCGCGCGACTACAGCCAGCGCACCCCCAAGAAGATGATCGCCGCCGCCCTGCGCGGGGCGCTCTCGGACCGGGCGCGTAACGGCCGGATCCACGCGGTGACCGAGGTGGTGGCCGGCCAGACGCCGTCGACGAAGAGTGCGAAGACGTTCCTGTCGACGCTGACCGAGCGCAAGCAGGTGCTGATCGTCATCGGCCGCACCGATGAGACGGGCCTCAAGAGCGTGCGCAACTTGCCCGGTGTGCACGTGCTGTCGCCCGATCAGCTCAACACCTACGACGTGCTCAAGGCCGACGACGTGGTGTTCAGCGTCGAGGCGCTGAACGCCTACATCGAGGCCAACAGCAAGCAGGAGGTATCTGCGTAGATGGCAACCGTGACCGATCCCCGCGACATCATCCTCGCGCCGGTGATCTCAGAGAAGTCCTACGGGCTGATCGAGGACAACGTGTACACGTTCATCGTGCACCCGGACTCGAACAAGACCCAGATCAAGATCGCGATCGAGAAGATCTTCAAGGTGAAGGTCGACTCGGTCAACACCGCCAACCGGCAGGGCAAGCGCAAGCGCACCCGCTCCGGGTACGGCCAACGCAAGAGCACCAAGCGCGCCATCGTCACGCTGGCCGCCGGGAGCAAGCCGATCGACCTCTTCGGAGCTCCGGCCTGACGGCCGGGGATAGCAGAGAGACCTAGAGAATCATGGCAATTCGCAAGTACAAGCCGACGACCCCGGGTCGTCGCGGTGCCAGCGTCTCCGATTTCGCCGAGATCACTCGCTCGACTCCGGAGAAGTCGCTGGTGCGCCCCCTGCACGGGCACGGTGGCCGTAACGCCCACGGCCGCATCACCACTCGTCACAAGGGTGGTGGCCACAAGCGCGCCTACCGCGTCATCGACTTCCGTCGCCACGACAAGGACGGCGTCAACGCCAAGGTCGCACACATCGAGTACGACCCGAACCGCACCGCGAACATCGCACTGCTGCACTACCTGGACGGCGAGAAGCGCTACATCATCGCGCCGCAGGGTCTCAAGCAGGGCGACGTGATCGAGCAGGGCGCCAACGCCGACATCAAGCCCGGCAACAACCTGCCGCTGCGCAACATCCCCGCGGGCACCGTGATCCACGCCGTGGAGCTGCGCCCCGGTGGCGGCGCCAAGCTGGCCCGCTCGGCCGGCGTCAGCATCCAGCTGCTGGGCAAGGAGGGCACCTACGCCTCCCTGCGTATGCCCAGCGGTGAGATCCGCCGCGTCGACGTGCGCTGCCGCGCCACCGTCGGCGAGGTCGGCAACGCCGAGCAGGCCAACATCAACTGGGGCAAGGCCGGCCGTATGCGGTGGAAGGGCAAGCGTCCCACCGTCCGTGGCGTCGTCATGAACCCGGTCGACCACCCGCACGGCGGCGGCGAGGGCAAGACCTCCGGCGGCCGTCACCCGGTGAGCCCGTGGGGTAAGCCCGAGGGCCGCACCCGCAAGCCCAACAAGCCGAGCGACAAGCTCATCGTCCGCCGCCGGCGCACCGGCAAGAAGCGCTAGGCCGGAAAGGATTCCACGATGCCACGCAGCCTGAAGAAGGGCCCGTTCGTCGACGACCATCTGCTCAAGAAGGTCGACGTACAGAACGAGAAGAACAGCAAGCAGGTCATCAAGACCTGGTCGCGCCGGTCGACCATCATCCCGGACTTCATCGGACACACGTTCGCGGTGCACGACGGCCGCAAGCACGTCCCGGTGTTCGTCACCGAGGCGATGGTTGGACACAAGCTGGGCGAGTTCGCCCCCACCCGCACGTTCAAGGGTCACATCAAGGATGACCGGAAGGCGAAGCGCCGGTAATGACTACGACGATTGAGTATCCGTCCGCGACGGCCGTCGCCCGCTATGTGGGCATCTCGGCCAGCAAGGCGCGCCGCGTCATCGACCTGGTCCGCGGCAAGAGCGTCGAGCAGGCCCTCGACATCCTGCGGTGGGCACCACAGCAGGCCAGCGAGCCGGTCGCCAAGGTGATCGCCAGCGCTGCGGCCAACGCCCAGAACAACGAGGGCCTGGATCCCGCCACGCTGGTCGTCGCGACGATCCACGCCGACGAGGGCCCGACCGCCAAGCGCATCCGTCCGCGCGCCCAGGGGCGTGCGTTCCGGATCCGCAAGCGCACCAGCCACATCACCGTGATCGTGGAGAGCCGGCCCAGCAAGCAGACGCGTCAGCAGGGCGCCTCGGCGAGTGCGGCACGTGCGCGTCGTGCGCAGGGCAGCAAGGCCGCTTCGACCAAGACGGCGGCTCCCACCACCAAGGCTTCCGCAGAAGCGAAGGAGGGCTCGGAGTAGTGGGCCAGAAGATCAATCCGCACGGCTTCCGCCTCGGTATCACCACCGACTGGAAGTCCCGGTGGTACGCCGACAAGCAGTACAAGGATTACGTCAAGGAAGACGTCGCGATCCGCCGTCTGCTGGCCACCGGTCTCGAGCGCGCCGGCATCGCCGACGTGGAGATCGAGCGGACCCGCGACCGGGTGCGCGTCGACATCCACACCGCGCGTCCCGGCATCGTCATCGGTCGCCGCGGCACCGAGGCCGACCGCATCCGCGCCGACCTGGAGAAGCTCACCAAGAAGCAGGTGCAGCTGAACATCCTCGAGGTGAAGAACCCCGAGTCGGTGGCCCAGCTCGTCGCGCAGGGTGTGGCCGAGCAGCTGAGCAACCGCGTGGCCTTCCGCCGCGCGATGCGCAAGGCGATCCAGTCCGCGATGCGCCAGCCCAACGTCAAGGGCATCCGGGTGCAGTGCTCGGGCCGCCTCGGCGGCGCCGAGATGAGCCGCTCGGAGTTCTACCGCGAGGGTCGCGTTCCGCTGCACACGCTGCGCGCGGACATCGACTACGGCCTCTACGAGGCCAAGACCACCTTCGGCCGCATCGGTGTGAAGGTGTGGATCTACAAGGGCGACATCGTCGGTGGCAAGCGCGAGCTGACCGCCGCCGCACCCGCCGCGGACCGTCCGCGTCGTGAGCGTCCGTCGGGCACCCGTCCGCGCCGCAGCGGCGCGTCAGGCACCACCGCGACGAGCACCGACGCCGGTCGTGCCGCCGAGGCTCCTGCGGTCGCGGAAGCGACTCAGGGCACCGAGGCCGCTGCGGGAGCAGCAGCCGAGACAACTGAGAATTCTGGGAGCTAGTCATGCTGATCCCTCGTAAGGTCAAGCACCGCAAGCAGCATCACCCGAGGCAGCGCGGCATCGCCAGCGGCGGCACCTCGGTGAGCTTCGGTGACTATGGCATCCAGGCACTCGAGCACGCCTACGTCACGAACCGGCAGATCGAGTCCGCCCGTATCGCCATCAACCGGCACATCAAGCGTGGCGGCAAGGTGTGGATCAACATCTTCCCGGACCGCCCGCTGACCAAGAAGCCCGCCGAGACCCGCATGGGTTCCGGTAAGGGTTCGCCGGAATGGTGGGTATCCAACGTCAAGCCGGGTCGCGTGCTCTTCGAGCTCAGCTACCCGGACGAGAAGACCGCGCGCGAGGCGCTGACTCGCGCGATCCACAAGCTGCCGATCAAGGCACGCATCGTTACGCGAGAGGAGCAGTTCTGATGGCAGTCGGCATTTCGCCTGGTGAACTGCGCGAGCTGAGCGACGACGAGTTGACCGAGCGTCTGCGCGATTCGAAGGAAGAGCTGTTCAACCTTCGCTTCCAGATGGCCACCGGTCAGCTCTCCAACAACCGCAGGCTGCGCACGGTGCGACAGGAGATTGCGCGCGTGTACACCGTGCTGCGCGAACGTGAGCTGGGTCTGGCTTCCGGACCCACGGGTGAGGAATCGTAATGGCAGAGAACAAGACCGAAAAGGGTCCGGCCCGCACGCCGCGGGCCGAGAAGCCGCGTAACCGCCGCAAGACGGCGATCGGCTACGTGGTCAGTGACAAGATGCAGAAGACCATCGTGGTGGAGCTGGAATCCCGTAAGAGCCATCCGCTCTACGGCAAGATCATCCGGACCACCACCAAGGTCAAGGCCCACGACGAGAACGGCGACGCCGGCATCGGCGATCGTGTCTCGCTGATGGAGACCCGACCGCTGTCGGCCACCAAGCGCTGGCGCCTGGTCGAGGTGCTCGAGCGCGCCAAGTAGGCATCCGTCCCGAAAAGGGACGCACGAAAGACCCCGCACGCTTCGGCGCGCGGGGTCTTTCCGTCTGCGGGAGGGGCGCGCCATGGTTCCTGTTATCCAGAATCCGAAACGCGGTGGGGTGTAATCTCCGGGCCACCTACGCACGTACTGCAGATGAGGCTGGCATGGCACCGGGAGACGCCTTCAAGGGCACGATCGAGCTCGACATCCGCGACTCCGAGCCGGACTGGGGACCATATGCCGCCCCGACGGCGGCACCGGACGCCCCCAACGTGCTCTACCTCGTCTGGGACGACACCGGCATCGCGACGTGGGACTGCTTCGGCGGTCTGGTCGAGATGCCGGCGATGTCGCGGATCGCCGAACGTGGCATCAGATTCTCGCAGTTCCACACCACCGCACTGTGTTCACCCACCAGGGCGTCACTGTTGACCGGCCGCAACCCCACCACCGTGGGCATGGCCACGATCGAGGAGTTCACCGACGGGTTCCCGAACTGCAACGGGCGCATACCGTTCGACACCGCACTGTTGTCGGAGGTCCTCGTCGAGAACGGATACAACACCTACTGCGTCGGCAAGTGGCATCTCACTCCGCTCGAAGAGTCGAATCTGGCGTCCACCAAGCGGCATTGGCCGCTCGCGCGCGGCTTCGAGCGGTTCTACGGGTTCATGGGTGGAGAGACCGACCAGTGGTATCCGGAACTGGTCTACGACAACCACCCGGTGTCGGCGCCCGCCACGCCAGAAGAGGGCTACCACCTGTCAAAAGACCTGGCGGACAAGACGATCGAATTCATCCGCGACGCCAAGGTGATCGCGCCCGACAAACCGTGGTTCACCTATCTGTGCCCGGGCGCCGGCCATGCGCCGCACCACACGTTCAAGGACTGGGCCGACCACTACGCCGGACGCTTCGACATGGGCTACGAGCGGTACCGAGACATCGTGCTGGAGAACCAGAAACGGCTGGGCATCGTCCCTCCCGACACTGAAATGTCCCCGATGAACCCTTATGTCGGTGTCACCGGACCCAACGGAGAGGCGTGGCCGGACCAGGACACGGTGCGTCCCTGGGAGGATCTGACCGACGACGAGAAGCGGTTGTTCGCGCGGATGGCCGAGGTGTTCGCCGGATTCCTGTCCTACACCGACGCCCAGATCGGCCGGATCCTCGACTATCTCGAGGAGTCGGGCCAGCTGGACAACACCATCATCGTGGTCATCTCCGACAACGGCGCCAGCGGTGAAGGCGGACCCAACGGTTCGGTCAACGAGGTGAAGTTCTTCAACGGTTACGTCGACACCGCCGAGGAGGGCCTCAAGCGCATCGACGACCTCGGCGGGCCCGACACCTATAACCACTATCCGACCGGCTGGGCCATGGCGTTCAACACGCCGTACAAACTGTTCAAGCGCTACGCCTCCCATGAGGGCGGTATCGCCGATCCGGCGATCATCTCCTGGCCCAAGGGAATTCCCGCGCACGGTGAGGTCCGCGACAACTATGTCAGCGTCAGCGACATCACGCCGACGGTGTACGACCTGCTCGACATCACCCCGCCGGCCACGGTGCGCGGCGTCGCGCAGAAGCCGCTGGACGGCGTGAGCTTCAAGGTGTCCCTCGCCGACCAGAACACGCCGACGGGCAAGGAGACGCAGTTCTACACCATGCTCGGCACCCGCGGGATCTGGCACCGCGGCTGGTTCGCGGGCGCGATCCACGCCGCGTCACCGGCGGGCTGGTCGCATTTCGACACCGACCGCTGGGAGCTCTTCCACATCGAGAGGGACCGCAGCCAGTGTCACGATCTGGCCGACCAGCATCCCGAGAAACTCGAGGAACTCAAGGCGCTGTGGTTCGCCGAGGCCGAAAAGTACAACGGGCTGCCGCTCGGCGATCTGAACATCATGGAGACACTGTCGCGGTACCGGCCGCACCTCTCGGGTGCCCGGCAGTCCTACCGGTACTACCCGGGGACCGCCGACATCGGGACAGGCGCCGCGGTGGAGCTCGGCGGCCGGTCGTTCGCGGTGCTGGCCGAAGTCGGCGTCGACGCCGAGGGTGCGCAAGGCGTGCTGTTCAAACACGGTGGGGGACATGGCGGGCATGTGCTGTTCGTCCAGGACGGTCATCTGAACTACGTCTACAACTTCCTCGGCGAGGTCGAGCAGCGGCTGACGTCGTCGGAACCCATCCCGCTCGGCAGGCACACCTTCGGTGTCGCCTACACCCGCACGGGCACCGTGGACGGCAGCCACACCCCGGTCGGTGACGCGGCGCTCTACATCGACGGCTACGAGGTGGCGTCGTATCCGGGCCTGATGGTCCATCCGGGCACATTCGGTCTGGCCGGGGCCACGCTGAGTATCGGACGCAACACCGGTTCGCCGGTGTCGCGCGCCTACCGGACGCCGTTCGCCTTCACCGGCGGCACCATCGCGCTCGTCACGTTCGATGTCTCCGGTAAGCCCTACCTCGACATCGAGCGGGATTTCGCGCGCGCCTTCGCCAAGGACTGACGACGTGGTCAGGGTGGTACTCGCCGGTGTCGCCGCGATCGCGCTGCTCGGCGCGTGCACGCAGCACACCGACGGCACGTCCACCGACGTGACCGCGTCGGCAACCGGCACCACGTCAGCGGCAGAGACCACCTCGGCGCCCGCCACCACCGGTGCGGCCCCCGCCACCTCGAGTGCGTCGCCGTCGTCCGGAATGCCGGACTTCGGTGTCGTCGAGACCACCCGCCGGCCCCTCGAACCGGCGACCTGGACGTGTCCGGAGCCGGCGCCGCCAGCCGGTGGCAGCGTGGCATTCCTCGCGCCGTCCGCCCTCGACGCCCCAGAGATCGCGATCGCACTGCCTGCCGCGTGGACGTCCGAGCCGGCCCCGGATGGCTCCGCGCTGACACTGACGGGCCCGGACGGAACGACGGGCGTCCTGACCGTCACACCCACCGACCTGGGACCGGCGGAGGCTTTCGAGACGTACTCCGACGACCGCACGGCCGGCGCACCGATATCCTCGGTGAGCGTGCTGCCCGCCGAACTGTGCGGATACAGCGGACAGAAGATGCTGGGGATGTTGTCGGGAGGGGCCGGGCCGGCGGTCGAGTACCGGGACCGGATCGCCCACGTCTGGACCGGCGGCCCGTCCTATCTGGTCGCGATCCGCGTCGAAGGTCCACAGGGCGGCGAGGCGGTGTCGGCCGCAGCGGACGTGATCCTGTCCGATTTCGGCATCCGGACACCCTGACGGGGTGCTTCGGAGTGGTCCGAGGCTGACCAGCGACGATTTGGTTTAGCCCAGGTCGTCGCCTAGAATCAAACGGTTGCCTTGGGCAGACCTCGGCCGATCCACTGCTTGACGCATCTTACGCGTAAGCGCTCAGACCGGCCCTGCGTGCTCTTCGGTGACAGCAAGGACCGCGTACGTCAGGTCGGTATCTGGCGTGCAGACATAACCCAGGTCAAGGAGATCGAGTGATTCAGCAGGAATCGCGGTTGAAGGTCGCCGACAACACGGGCGCCAAGGAGATCTTGTGCATCCGTGTGCTCGGCGGCTCAGGCCGGCGATACGCCGGTATCGGTGACGTCATCGTGGCGACCGTCAAGGACGCCATCCCCGGCGGCAACGTCAAGCGCGGCGACGTGGTGAAGGCCGTCATCGTGCGCACCGTCAAGGAACGCCGTCGCGCCGACGGCAGCTACATCCGGTTCGACGAGAACGCCGCGGTGATCATCAAGAACGACAACGACCCGCGCGGCACCCGCATCTTCGGCCCCGTCGGCCGCGAGCTGCGGGAGAAGCGCTTCATGAAGATCGTCTCGCTCGCCCCGGAGGTGTTGTAGATGAAGGTCCACAAGGGCGACACCGTGCTGGTGATCTCCGGTAAGGACAAGGGCGCCAAGGGCAAGGTCATCCAGGCTTACCCGGCCCGTAACAAGGTCCTCGTCGAGGGCGTCAACAGGATCAAGAAGCACACCGCGCAGTCGGCCAACGAGCGGGGCGCCTCCTCCGGCGGCATCGTCACGCAGGAGGCACTCATCGACGTGTCGAACGTGATGGTCGTCGACTCCGAGGGCAACCCCACCCGCGTCGGCTACCGCTTCGACGAAGAGACCGGCAAGAAGGTGCGCGTCTCCAAGCGCAACGGCAAGGACATCGGCTGACATGACCACGGTAGAAAACACAGCAAAGACGCAGCCGCGGCTCAAGCAGCGCTACCGCGAAGAGATCCGCGACACGCTCCAGCAGCAGTTCAACTTCGCCAACGTGATGCAGATCCCGGGCGTGGTGAAGGTCGTCGTCAACATGGGTGTCGGTGACGCCGCCCGCGACGCGAAGCTGATCAACGGTGCGGTCAACGACCTCGCGCTGATCACCGGCCAGAAGCCGGAGATCCGCCGGGCCCGCAAGTCCATCGCCCAGTTCAAGCTGCGTGAGGGGATGCCGATCGGCGCCCGCGTCACGCTGCGCGGCGACCGGATGTGGGAGTTCCTGGACCGCCTCGTGGCCATCGCGCTGCCGCGTATCCGCGACTTCCGCGGCCTGAACCCCAAGCAGTTCGACGGGACCGGGAACTACACCTTCGGCCTGAACGAGCAGTCGATGTTCCACGAGATCGACGTCGACAGCATCGACCGCCCGCGCGGTATGGACATCACCGTCGTCACCTCGGCGACCAACGACGACGAGGGACGAGCGCTGCTGCGGGCCCTGGGCTTCCCCTTCAAGGAGAACTGAGCATGGCGAAGAAAGCACTGGTCAACAAGGCCAACAAGAAGCCGAAGTTCGCGGTGCGGGCCTACACCCGCTGCCAGCGCTGCGGCCGTCCGCACGCCGTCTTCCGCAAGTTCGGCCTGTGCCGGATCTGCCTGCGCGAGATGGCCCACGCCGGCGAACTGCCCGGTGTGCAGAAGTCCAGCTGGTAAGCCAGCCAACCACTACGAAAACAGTTGCGGAAGGCCCTGACATGCAGGGAACCGCCGCGAGAAAGGTGAACCGGCTGTCATGACCATGACGGATCCGATCGCAGACTTCTTGACGCGTCTGCGCAACGCCAACTCGGCGTACCACGATGAGGTGGCCTTGCCGCACTCGAAGATCAAGGCCAACATCGCCGAGATCCTCAAGTCCGAGGGCTACATCTCCGACTACCGCACCGAGGACGCCCGCGTGGGCAAGTCCCTGGTCGTCCAGCTGAAGTACGGCCCCAGCCGCGAGCGCAGCATCGCCGGTCTGCGGCGCGTGTCCAAGCCCGGTCTGCGGGTCTACGCGAAGTCCACCAATCTGCCTCGGGTGCTCGGCGGCCTGGGCGTGGCGATCATCTCCACGTCCTCGGGCCTGCTCACCGACCGTCAGGCAGCACGATCCGGCGTAGGCGGCGAAGTCCTCGCCTACGTCTGGTAGCCGGAACCAGGAAAGGAGCAAGCCATGTCTCGTATTGGTAAGCAGCCGGTTCCGGTTCCCGCCGGAGTCGACGTGACGATCGAAGGCCAGAACGTGTCGGTCAAGGGTCCCAAGGGCACCCTGTCGCTGGCCGTCGCGGAGCCCATCGTGGTGGACCGTGACGACACGGGTTCGATCGTGGTGACGCGGCCGAACGACGAGCGCCGCAACCGCTCGCTGCACGGTCTGTCCCGCACGCTGGTGGCCAACCTGGTCACCGGGGTGACGCAGGGCTACACCACGAAGATGGAGATCTACGGGGTCGGTTACCGCGTGCAGCTCAAGGGTTCGAACCTGGAGTTCGCGCTGGGCTACAGCCACCCCGTGGTCATCGAGCCGCCGGAAGGCATCACGTTCGCGGTCGAGACGCCCACCAAGTTCTCGGTCACGGGCATCGACAAGCAGAAGGTCGGTCAGATCTCGGCGATCATCCGCCGCCTGCGCCGCCCCGACCCGTACAAGGGCAAGGGCGTGCGTTACGAGGGTGAGCAGATCCGCCGCAAGGTCGGAAAGACAGGTAAGTAAGCCATGGCTACAAGCAACGGACAGGCAACGGCATACAAGCCGGTCGGGACCAACATCTCCCAGACGCGCCGCCGCGACCGCATCCGTCGGCACGCCCGGCTCCGCAAGAAGGTCGCCGGCACCGCCGAGCGTCCGCGTCTGGTGGTGCACCGCTCGTCCCGTCACATCCACGTGCAGCTGGTCGACGATCTGACCGGCACCACGCTGGCGGCGGCCTCCTCGATCGAGGCCGACGTCCGGGCCGTCGAGGGCGACAAGAAGGCGCACAGCGTGCGGGTCGGTCAGTTGATCGCCGAGCGCGCGAAGTCCGCCGGCATCGACGAGGTCGTGTTCGACCGCGGTGGATACACCTACGGCGGCCGGATCGCCGCGCTGGCGGATGCCGCGCGCGAGGGCGGGCTGAAATTCTGATGATGGACGTGAACAACAGTGGAAGGACTGCATGATGGCCGAGCAGGCAACTGGTGCCGGCGGCACGCAGGACGGCCGCGGCGCACGCGGTGACCGTGACGGCCGTGGCCGTCGCGACGACCGTGGTGGCCGTGGTGGCCGCGACGGCGGCGACAAGAGCAATTACCTGGAGCGGGTCGTCTCGATCAACCGCGTCTCCAAGGTCGTCAAGGGTGGTCGCCGGTTCAGCTTCACCGCGCTGGTGATCGTCGGCGACGGCAACGGCATGGTCGGCGTCGGCTACGGCAAGGCCAAGGAAGTTCCGGCCGCCATCGCCAAGGGCGTCGAGGAAGCGCGCAAGAACTTCTTCCGCGTGCCGCTCATCGGCGGCACCATCGTCCACCCGGTGCAGGGTGAGGCGGCGGCCGGTGTCGTGATGCTGCGCCCGGCCAGCCCCGGTACCGGTGTGATCGCCGGTGGCGCGTGCCGTGCGGTGCTGGAATGCGCCGGCGTGCACGACATCCTGGCCAAGTCGCTGGGCAGCGACAACGCGATCAACGTGGTGCATGCCACCGTGGCCGCGCTCAAGCTGATCCAGCGGCCCGAAGAGGTGGCGGCCCGTCGCGGTCTGTCCGTCGAGGACGTCGCGCCGGCCCGGATGCTCAAGGCCCGGCGTGAAGCCGATGCGCTGGCCGCATCCGCTGCGCGTGAAGGGAATTCGTGACCATGGCAGAAGTGAAGATCACCCAGGTCCGCGGCACCATCGGTGCCCGCTGGAAGCAGCGGGAGAGTCTGCGCACACTCGGCTTGCGGAAGATCCGCCAGTCGGTGGTCCGTGAGGACAACGCGCAGACCCGTGGGCTGATCAAGACCGTGCATCACCTCGTAGAAGTGGAAGCGGTGGAGAAATGACCATCAAACTGCATGATCTGAAGCCGGCTCCCGGTGAGAAGAAGGCCAGGACGCGCGTCGGTCGTGGAGAGGGCTCGAAGGGTAAGACCTCGGGTCGCGGCACTAAGGGCACGAAGGCCCGCAAGAACGTCAACCCGATGTTCGAGGGCGGCCAGATGCCGATCCACATGCGGCTGCCGAAGCTCAAGGGCTTCCGTAACCGGTTCCGGACCGAGTACCAGGTCGTCAATGTCGAGGACATCAACCGGCTGTTCCCGAACGGTGGCGAGGTCGGCGTCGACGAGCTCGTCGCAGCGGGTGCCGTTCGCAAGAACACGCTCGTCAAGGTGCTCGGCGACGGCAAGCTGTCCGTGAAGGTCAACGTCACGGCGCACAAGTTCAGCGGCAGCGCCCGCGAGAAGATCTCGGCTGCAGGCGGTTCGGCCACCGAACTGTCCTGACGCCCGGTTCGTCAGAGAGACCCCGCACGCATCGGCGTGCGGGGTCTCTTCGCGTTGGTCCGTAACGACACGACCACCTAAGTGCGATTACACTTTCGAAGACCCAATCGAGGAGCAGCCGATGTCCTGGACCCGTCGTACCGTCGCAGCGCTGGCCGTCGCCGGCGTGGCCGTGTGCGGTAGCGCGGCGACCGCCGCCGCACAACCCAACGACGAGCGCTTCCAGGAGATGCTGACGTCCATGGACATCAAGGCCGGGCCCGACACGGACCTGCCCGCGATGGGACAGTCCGTCTGCAACACGCTGACCCAACAGATGGCCGTCAACCCCAACCCGGCGCCCCTGGTGCGGGGGATCATCACGTCGCTGGAGAACAGCAACCTGACGCGTCAGCAGGCGGTGGGCTTCATGAAGGCCTCGGTCGCCGTCTACTGCCCTCAGCACTACCGGCTCACCGGCCGCTAAACGGTTCGGCCCATCCCGGACGAACGCGAAAGAAGTCCGGACGCCGCGATCTTTCCCACCCTGAGGACGCGCCCTAGCGTCGACTGCATGAGAACTGTACTGATCACCGGGTGCTCGTCAGGCTATGGGTTGGCGACCGCACGCCGATTCCACGACGCGGGGTGGAACGTCGTCGCGACCATGCGGCGGCCCCGCGCCGAAGTGCTCGCCGCGCAGGAGCGGCTGACCGTCCTGCCACTCGACGTCACCGATCCGGCGAGCATCGCCGCCGCGGTCGAGGCCGCCGGGACGATCGACGTGCTGGTCAACAACGCGGGCATCGGCGGCGTCGGGGCGTTCGAGGCCACGCCGATGGCGTTGGTGCGAGAACTGTTCGAGACCAACACCTTCGGGGTGATGGCGATGACCCAGGCCGTCATCCCGCAGATGCGCCAACGTCGCTCGGGGGTGGTGGTGAACGTGACGTCGAGTGTGACGCTGGCTCCGATGCCCCTCACGGCGGCGTACACGGCGAGCAAGATGGCGATCGAGGGTTTCACGACCGCGCTCGCGCTGGAGCTCGAGTTCTTCGGTGCGCGCGCCAAACTCGTCGAGCCCGGGTATGGGCCGTCGACGAACTTCACGAGCAACGGCAGCGCCCGGATGGAAGGTGTGATCCCGGAGGCGTATGCGGCATTCGCGGAGCCGGTCTTCGCGGGCTTCGGTGAGCCGGGACTGGTGACGACCGCCGATGACGTGGCCGACGTGGTGCTGCGGGCGGCGACCGACACGTCGGCGCGGATGAGGTTTCCGGCCGGTGAAGACGCAGTGGCCTTGGCGGCGTCCGCGTAGTTTGGCCGGTGTGGCCGCCGTCGCCGAGAGAGTCGATCCCGTGGGGATGCTGGTCTCCCTGCTGCGCCCGGCGACGGTCGGGGCCAAGGTCATCAGCGGCTCGGGGGAGTGGGCCGTACGGGTACCACGATATGCCGACCCTGCGTTCTGCGTGATGCTCGAGGGGTCCTGCGTACTGCGGTTGGACGACCACGATCAGATCGAGCTGTGCCGCGGCGACTTCCTGTTCGTCGCCGACATGCCCGGCTTCGTCATGGAGAGCGGACACGACGGTGTGGTGCCGGCGCTCACTGTGGAGCCGGCGTCGCAACCGGTCCGGCACGGCAGCCCGGACGGCCCGGAGACGATGCGCATGCTCGGCGGATACTTCCGGTTCGACGCGACGAATGCGGCGTTGTTGACGCCGATGCTGCCGCGTGTGCTGGTGGTGCACCAGGACGAGCAGGCGGCGGTGCGGTTGCACCGGATCGTCGAGCTCATCGCCGACGAGACGGCGTCGGCGGCACCGAGCGAGCTGATCCTCGACCGCCTCGTCGAAGTGCTGCTGATCGAGGCGATGCGCCTGCGCGTGACGACCGGTGGTGCGCAGCGGGGTCTGATCGCGGGGCTGTCCGACTCCGTGCTGGCGCCCGCGCTGCGGCAGCTGCACGCGGATGTGGCTCGTGGGTGGACGGTGGCGCAACTCGCCCGCGAGGCCAGCGTGTCACGGACCGTTTTCGCCGAAAGGTTCAGCCGCACAACAGGAATGTCACCGATGCAGTATCTGCTGCAATTGCGGATGGCGCTGGCTCAGGAGATTCTGCGCACCGAGCAACCGTCGATGGCCGAGCTCGCCCGGCGGGTGGGATATCAGTCGGCGGGCGCGTTCACGACCGCGTTCAGCAAGCTCACCGGTCGCTCGCCGAGTGAGTTTCGCCGGAACTCCTGAAGGGAGCCGGCGTCATGCGTCAGAAGGGTGGCGGATCGTCACCCGGCGCCGGTGGTGGCGCGGGTTGGAAGTACGGATGGGTGGCGCGTAGTCGGGCCCGCCGGCGTTCCCGGTTGGCCGCGCGTTCCGCGGCGAACCGGGCAGACCTGTTCTGCGCGCGGGTGCGTCGGCGGCGGGGCATCATCGCTGCGCGATCGCCGGGCTGGTCATCGACGACTGGGCGGGTGCGGACCGGAGCGGTGGGGACGCAGAGCGAGGGAAACAGCGCGGCGCTGCCCGGGGTGGTGACGTAGGTTTCGCCGGCCGGACTGGTCCAGACAACGGTGCCGTCGCGGCGCTGGTGGTCGGTCCAACCCCAGAATGTTTTGAGCAAATGGTGAAGGCGGCAAAGGCATTTGAGATTGGACGCCTGCGTGGGACCGCCCTGTCCGTATGGAATGGTGTGGTCGATGTCGGTGTTCCAGGCCGGTACGTCGCAGCCGGGGAAGCGGCAGGACATGTCGCGGCAGCGTACGAAGTCGGCCAGCGCGCGCGACGGCGTGTAGCGGGGTTCGGGCGCAGCGTCACCTGGATGGACGAGGGGGCGGGTGGTGGCTGTCTGCTCCAACCGTGACACCTGCTCGGCAGGAAGGGCGCCGTCGTTGCGCACCAACGATGCCGCCGGCTCTGTCGGTGCGGGGCCGGTGATCACATGGATCACGGCGGGGACGGCCGTCGCGTCGCGTTGGGCGCAGTCGGATCGACCACAGCGGCACTGCATGCGGACGTCGCCGTTGGACATCGCCATCATGGCGTCGATACGGCGTTGTTTCTTCGTGCGCGGATCGTCTTTGCACACGGTATCGGCCATCGCATTGAGGTTCCCCTCGACGATCGCGGCCTCGGCGGCGGGCATCGTGCCGCCGAAATCGCTCATACCGTCGAGCCCGTAACTGAACCAGATCTCGCGTCGGTCAGCGGCTTTCTTCCGCCGTCGCACCGCGTCCTGATCCTGCCGGGCGATGATCCGGTCGACATGGCTGCCCACCTGGCCGAGGCTCAAGCCCATCAGCCGCGCCGCTGCGGCGGCCAATTTCGCATCGACGCACGCCAAGACGTCAGGGTCGGTGATGAGTTCGGTGCGGTGCAGCAGCGTGTC
Organism: Mycobacterium sp. 852013-51886_SCH5428379; assembly: GCF_001665575.1. GTDB lineage: Bacteria > Actinomycetota > Actinomycetes > Mycobacteriales > Mycobacteriaceae > Mycobacterium. The sequence continues at coordinate 237,927 of NZ_LZSU01000042.1, forward strand.
GACGGTCGCCGCGTTCAGGTCGCCCGCGCGGAACACCGCGGCCACCGCGGGAAGTCTCTCGCGTAAGCCTCGCGCGATGCTGACCTGCGTGGAGGCGGACCCGTAACCGATGGACAAGGCGGCGGCGACCTCGGCGGTCACGGCACATTGGGTGTCGACCGCCCACTGATCGCTGATCTCGTCGCGCTGGGCGATGCGCAGCGCGTAGAGATCGCCGATGGCGGTCAATCGTGCAGCAGCGTCCTGGTTTTCGCGACGGGCAGCAGCCGTGATGGCGGCGATCAATTCGCCGGCCTGCGCGGGTTCGGGACGCGTCGGGGCAAGCAGTTGGTCGAAACTCGCCTGCGCCGGATCGAACATGCTTCGATTCTAGGTGGGGGGACCGACAGTTCTGGCGTCACCGCAACTGCGGAATCACCTCAGCGGCAATGATTTCCATCTGCTCGCGATCTTCGGCGACGGTGTCGCCGACGGGGTTGCACAGCACCATCTCCGCCCCGGCGTCGATGACGGCGCGGAGGCCGTCGGCGACCTGGGCGGGTGTGCCGAACACCGGAACCGCCTCGATTCCTGCCATGTCGCCGTAGATGCGGTGCAGACCGGCCAGCACCCGCCGTTCGGCGCGTGCGGCATCGTCGTCGACCGTCAGGTAGACCCGTTTACCGATCCTGAATTCCGCTCTGTCCGTTCCGGTCTGCTCCAATTCGCGGCGCAGCAGATCGACCGCTCCGGCGAATCGTTCCGTCGTCGACGATCCCGCGCCGAGAAACGCGTCACCGTAGCGGACCGCACGCTTCAACGCGGCAGGAGCGTTGGCGCCGAACCAGATCGGCGGGTGCGGCCGCTGAACGGGTTTGGGCTGGATCGGCAGATCGTGCATCTGCCGGAAGCGCCCCCGGTACGTCACGCGGGGCTCGTCCGACCACGCCGCCTTCATCAACTCCAGGCCCTCGACGAAATAACTGACGAACGTCTCCTGTGCCACCCCGTAGGCCGCGAACTTGCGGGTGCCGCCGCCTGAGGCCACCCCGAGATCCAGCCGGCCGTGGCTGAGACGGTCCACCGCGGTGGCGGCCGCAGCGAGTTGCAGCGGATCGTGCAGAGACGACACCATCACACCGACGCCCAGTCGCAAGGTCGTCGTGCATGCGGCCGAGTACGCCAGCAGCTCGAGCGGCGCGATCAGCGGCGTCGGCCCGATCGGCTGCTCCACCACCCAGCCGCCCTCGAACCCGAGCACCTCGGCCCGACGCAGATAGCTGCGCACGCCATCGCCGTCGAAACCGTCCACGTCCAGTTGCGGGATGGAGATGGAGAACCTCACCCGACCACCGTACGACGGCACCCGTTGCCCACGCCGAGCGTCGGTAGGCTCGAAAGATGTTCGCACTCCTGCCCGACGTCCCCGGCGCCGACGACCTGCGTGCCCTGGTCCGGCGTGTCGACACCGCCCGCCACAAGGGGGTGCCGGACGGATGTGTGCTCGAACTCGATCTGATGAGCGCCCCACCCGAGACCACCGGCTTCGATCCGCTCGCGATGATCTCCAGCGGCGGGCGGCCGCTGACGCTGCGCCAGGCCGTGGCCGCGATCCACCGCGCCGCCGAGGACGACCGCGTCGCGGGTCTCATCTCGCGCGTGCAGATCACCGCCGCTCCTCCCGGTCCGGTGCAGGAGCTCCGCGAGGCGGTCGCCGCGTTCAGCGCAGTGAAACCCTCCCTGGCCTGGGCGGAGACCTATCCGGGCACGCTGTCCTACTACCTGGCCTCCGCGTTCCGCGAGGTGTGGATGCAGCCGTCGGGCACGGTCGGGCTGATCGGCTTCGCCACCAGCGCGATGTTCCTGCGCGACGCCCTGGACAAAGCCGGTATCGAGGCCCAGTTCGTCGCCCGCGGTGAATACAAGTCGGCGGCGAACCTGTTCACGCAGGACCGCTACACCGAACCGCACCGCGAAGCCGACAGCCGGCTGATCGAGAGCCTCCACCAGCAGGTGCTCGCCGCGGTCGCCGAATCCCGCAAACTGGACTCCGCCGCGATCGACGCGCTCGCGGACAAGGCGCCGCTGCTGCGCGACGCCGCGATCGACGGCGGTCTGCTGGACCGGGTCGGGTTCCGCGACGAGGCCTACACGCGGATCGCCGAACTCGTTGGGGCGAAGGTTATCTCGCCGGAACGCGGGGGCGCCGACAGCCCCGATGCGCCGCCCCGGCTGTTCCTGTCCCGCTATGCCCGCGGAACCGGTGCGCGCCCGTCGGGGCCGAATCCGCTGCGCAAGACCAAACCGACCATCGCGGTGGTCACCCTGCACGGGTCGATCGTCAGCGGCCGCGGGGGCCCCGGCTTCCCTCCGCTGGGCAATTCGAGCGCGGGCGGCGACACCATCGCCGCGGCCCTGCGTGAGGCGGCCGCCGACGGCGCGGTCTCGGCGATCGTGCTGCGGGTGGACAGTCCGGGTGGATCGGTCACCGGATCCGAGACCATCTGGCGGGAGGTCGTGCGAACCCGCGAGGGTGGCACCCCGGTGATCGCGTCGATGGGTGCGGTGGCGGCCTCCGGCGGCTACTACGTGTCGATGGGCGCCGATGCGATCGTCGCCAATCCCGGGACGATCACCGGTTCCATCGGTGTGGTGACGGGCAAGCTGGTGGCGCGCGAACTCAAGGATCGGCTCGGAGTGGGCTCGGATTCGGTGCGCACCAACGCCAATGCCGATGCCTGGTCACCCAATGCGCCCTTCACCGATGAGCAGCGGGCGCACGTCGAGGCCGAGGCCGATCTGTTCTACGCCGACTTCGTCGAACGGGTCGCGGCCGGCCGCGGACTGACGGTCGAGGAGGTCGAGGCGGTGGCCCGCGGACGGGTGTGGACCGGAGCCGACGCCAAGGAGCGGGGCCTGGTCGACGAACTCGGTGGGCTGCGTACCGCCATCACCCGGGCGAAAGTCGCCGCGGGACTCGATGCCGACGCCGAGGTGCGTATCGTCGGATATCCGGGCTCATCGCTGCTGGACGCGTTGCGTCCGAAGGCATCCTCGCAACCGGTCGCGGCCTCGCTGCCCGATGCGGTGGGTGCGCTGGTCGGCCGGTCCGTGGTCGGTCTGCTCGACCAGGCCGGCCGCTCGGTGGAGGGTACGACCGCGCTGTGGCTGGGGGAGTACCGCTTCTAGCCGCCCAAAGTGGCGCTGACGTACACGATCTCGCCGAGCGGGTCCTCCTCGTCGGGTACCACGGGCAGCTCAACCCCGTGCCGGGCGAACAGCTCTGGACGGGGCAGACCGCGCACCGACCAACCCAGCGACGTCAGATACTCCATCACGTTGTTGCGCTCACCGCGGTAGACCAGCGACGGCATGTCCAGATCCAGGCCCAGCTCCTGCATCTGCGCCGTGGATGCGCGCGCCTTCTCCGGATCGAAATCCTTCAGCCCGGGAACGTATTCGGTGGCCACGGTGCTTCCCGGCGCACTCAACGCGGTGATGTTGTCGAACAACAGATCCTGGGCTTCGGGCGGCAGATAGATCAGCAGACCCTCGGCGCACCAGGCGGTCGGGGCGGAGTTGTCGAATCCGGCGGCCCGCAGCGCGGCGGGCCAATCTTCCCGCAGATCGATCGACACCGTGCGCCGTTCGGCCGTCGGCTGCGCGCCGATACCGGCGAGCGTGCTGGTCTTGAACTCGATCACCGCCGGCTGGTCGATCTCGTATACGACGGTGTTCGCCGGCCACGGCAGCCGGTAGGCGCGAGCATCGAGCCCGGAGGCGAGGATCACCGCCTGCCGGATCCCGCTGTCGGTCGAGTCGATGAAGTACTCATCGAAAAAACGTGTGCGCAGCGCCATCTCGTCGATGCGTGCCTGAATGCCGGCACTCGACGCCGCGGGCAGCGCCGACATGTCGAACTCGTCGTCGACCAGCTTGGTGAAGAATTCGATGCCGACCGCCCGCACCAGCGGTGCGGCGAACGGATCGTCGATCAAACCTCGCGGATCGCGGCTCGCGGCCGCGCGGCCCGCCGCCACCAGCGTGGCGGTGGCGCCGACGCTCGATGCCAGATCCCAGCTGTCGCCCTCGGTGCGTGCCATGGCTACCTCCTCGAGAAGTGTGACCCCGACCGTGACGCTACCCAACCCGCAGATGGTGACGAAGAAGGCAATGATCCGCGCCCACGCGTCTTCGGCGTCGGCGGAGAAGTCACGGCAAGGTGAGACCGCACGGGGTCAGCCGTCGAACCGGTACTCCGCCAGAGGCTCGGCCTCACCGCCGCCGGAGGGGAGGTGGCGTCCGATCGCCCGGGCCGGCGCCGAGCCCGCAACGCGGATGACATTGCGCAACAGGGCCACTCCGAGGCGGGAGCGGGGATGCGCGAGCCGTGGTGTCCCCGGTGGCAGCCGCTGGGCGCGCTCGACCATGGGCCGCATCACCGCCTCGTATCCGGCGAGCGCCTGGTCGACAGTCGGCCGGGTGGCCACTTCGCCCGCGAGGACGTACGCACCCGTGAGCGCGAGTGAGGTGCCCATCCCGCTGATCGGGGTTGCGCACCAAGCGGCATCGCCGAGCGCCACGACCCGTCCCGACGACCACCGCGGCATGCGCACCTGACCGAGGTAGTCCACGTAGAGCTCCTCGGTCACGTCCAGTTCGTCGAGGATGCGTGGGGCGATCCACCCGGCGTCGCGGTAGCGGGTCCGCAGCGCCGCGCGCAACGAACCGCCGTCCATATTCTCGTAGCCGCGGCCCTCGGACAGGAAGGACAGCGCCACGCGGGTTGTCCCGACGTTGTCCGGCCGTACCGTGATCGACCGGCCGCCGGGCGCGTTGTACCAGCTCCACCAGAGGTCATCGGTCGCGGACCGCGTGATCGTCCCGTAGGCCGTATAGAGACCCAAGGCACGCACATCCACGTCGCCGAACACCAGTCGACGGGTCGCCGACCGCACCCCGTCGGCGATCACGAGGATGTCGAAGCGCCTCCGCGTCCCATCGGAGAAGTCGACGTCCACACCCGAATCATCCTGCGACACAACGGTGATCTGCACGCCGAAGCGGTAGTCGATCCCGGGACCGCCCGCGTCGACCAACAGACCGGACAGCGCGCCGCGCAGCACCTCGAGCTCGGCCGTCGGGCCGTCGCTGTCGCCGGTACCGGCGGGGAATTCGGCGATGGCCGCGCCGGCGTGGTCGACGAAGCGCAACCCGGTCTCGCCCGTGCGCGCGGCCAGCGCGGCGTCCTCAAGGCCCATGCGACGCAGTACGTCGCGGGCGCCGCCGCGGACATCGACGTTCTGTCCGCCGGTGCGCAGTTCGGCCGCGCGCTCGACCACCGTGACCCGGTGGCCGGCCCGTTGCAGCCAGTAGGCCGTGGCGGGCCCGGCGATCCCTGCGCCGCTGACCAGGATGTCCATCGACGCCCTGATGTCGCAGACATCACCGGAGGTGCTCGAGGAGTTCGAGACCTTCCTGACCCGTTTGCACGAGATCATGACGTTCGTCAGCGCCAACATCGACGAACTCGTCGAACCGCGCGCATCGCACCCCTAGGGCAGGGTCGCGGTCAGATAGCCCGACGTGCTGACCAAGGCCCGCAGTTCGTCATCCGGAACCGAGAACCCGTGCGCGGCGAATGCGTCGTCGGTGGAGGTGATCGTGGTCTGCCAGCCCCGCTCGCTCAGATAATCACCCGCCGCACGCCGATCCTCGAGATAGAAGAGCTCCGCGAGATCGATGTCCGAGCCGAACCGCTTGGACCGCTCGGACAGCCGCTGCGCCCAATCCGCCGGGAGCGAGCCGGCGTCCATGTGCTCGGTCGCCAATCGGCTCCCGGGCGCCGAAAGCTCAGTGATGTTGTCGAGCAGGGCGTCCTGCGCCTCGGGCGGCAGATAGATGAGAAGGCCCTCCGCGATCCAGGCCGTCGGAGCGGAAGGGTCGAAACCGCTCGCCCGCAGCGCGGCCGGCCAGTCGTCGCGCAGATCGATGCGGACCGTTCGGAGGTCGGCCGCGGGCGCAGCGCCCAACTCGTCGAGCACCCTGGTCTTGAATTCGATCACCTGCGGCTGGTCGATCTCGTAGACGACCGTGCCCGCCGGCCACCGCAGCCGGTAGGCGCGCGTGTCGAGACCCGAGGCGAGGATCACGGCCTGCCGGACACCCGCCGCCGAAGCGGCGAGGAAGAAGTCGTCGAAGTAGCGGGTGCGCACGGTGATCGCTTCGCGCATCGTCTGCCGGTTCATGGCTGGATCTGCTGCCGGAGCGGCCGCGCGGTCGTCCGCTGCAGGCAGCTCACCGTCGATGAGTTTGATGAAGGTGTCGACGCCGACGGCGCGGACCAGCGGATCGGCGAGCCGGTCGTCGAGCAGGGCGTCGTCACCCTGCGAGGCCAGGGCGCGGGATGCGGCTACGGCCGTGGCGGTCGCGCCGACGCTGGACGCCAGGTCCCAGGTGTCTCCATCGGTGCGGGACATGCGGGCTCCCTATCTCTTGATGGCTGTGACGGCGAGTGAGTCGCGCAGCGCGGCGACCTCGTCGGCGGTGGGGAAGGGGCGGCCGTAGTGGGCGAACACGTCGGGTCTGCTGCGGGCGCTGACGTCCCAGCCCCGCTCCTGCAGATAGTCGACGACGGGATTGCGCTCGCCCTCGTACATGAGGTCGGCCATGTCGAGATCGAGCCCGTGGCGGCGCCACTCCTGGCTCATCCGTTGCGAACTGGGGCCGATGCGGGCGGCGGGGTCGGGGTGGAACTCGGTGGCCAGTCGGCTGCCGGGCGCCGAGAGCGCCGTGATGTTGTCGAACAGCCGGTCCTGCGCGTCGGGCGGCAGGTAGATCAGCAGGCCTTCGGCGATCCACGCCGTGGGCGCGGTGTCGTCGAACCCCGCGGTCCGGAGGGCTGCGGGCCAGTCCTCACGCAGGTCGATGGCGACGGTGCGGAGCTCGGCGGTGGAGGAGGCACCGAGATCGGCCAGCGTGCGGGTCTTGAACTCGATGACCTCCGGCTGGTCGATCTCGTACACCACGGTGTCCGCCGGCCACGACAACCGGTAGGCGCGGGCGTCCAGCCCGGAGGCCAGGATGACCGCCTGCCGGACCCCGGAGTCCACTCCCGAATCGAGGAAGAAGTCGTCGAAGAACCGGGTCCGCACCGCCATCACGTCGGTCATGATCGCGAGCATCGTGGCGTTGTCGGGTTCCAGCGTGATCGAGCCGTCGAGCACTTTGACGAAGTAGTCCACGCCCACCGCGCGCACGAGGGCCTCGGCGTACGGATCGTTGATCAACGCGTCCGGCTCGCGGCTCGCCACCGCCCGGGCCGTGGCGACCATCGTCGCCGTCGCCCCGACGCTGGAGGCCAGATCCCAGCTGTCTGCGTCGCTGCGCACCACCGCCGGCCTACCTGACCGCGGTGACGTAGCGGACGTCGGCGAACCCCGCATCGTCGTCGGGCGCCGTGAGTCCGTACTTCACGAGGAGATCGACGCCGGCGATGCTGTCGGTCCTCCAGCCCTTCCCGGTCAGGTACTCGGCCGCCTCGGCGCGTTCACCGGTGTAGACCAGTTCCGAGAAGTCCAGGTCGAAGCCGTGCTTGCGCCACTGCTCCGACACCGCCTGCATCCGGGCCCGGATCTCGTCGTCTTCGACGTCGGAGGGGGCGACGACCCCTTCGACCGCCGCCCGGCTCCCGGGTGCGCTGTATTCGGTGATCTGGTCGAGCAGCCGGTCCTGCGCCTCGGGCGGCAGGTATCCGAACAGTCCTTCGGCGATCCAGGCGGTCGGCTTGGTCTCGTCGAAGCCGGCGGCCTGCAGCGCGCCGATCCAGTCGTCGCGCAGATCGACGGCGACGGTGCGGCGCTCGGTGGTCGGCTCGGCGCCGAGCCCGGCCAGCGTCTCGGTCTTGAAGGAGATCACCTCGGGCTGGTCCACCTCGAACACCACGGTGCCGGCGGGCCAGGTCAGCCGGTAGGCCCGGGCGTCCAGACCGGCGGCCAGGATCACCGCCTGCCGGATGCCGGCCTTGGTGGCCGCCGCGAAGAACTCGTCGAAGAAGCGGGTCCGTGCGGCCATCCCGTCGGCGAACCGGTCCATGTTGCCCGCACCGCCGGTGGCGTCGGGGTCGAGATCTTCGAGGGCGAGTTCGCCCGCGGCGAGACGCGTGAAGAAGTCGACGCCGACCGCACGCACCAGCGGTTCGGCGAACGGATCGTCGATCACCGCGTCGGGGGCCCTGGTGGCCACCGCGCGCGCAGCGGCCACCATGGTTGCAGTGGCTCCGACGCTGGACGCCAGATCCCACGTGTCGTTGTCGGTGCGGGCCATGGTGACCACCCTTCCTCGCGAATCGTCCTGTTTTAGTTAGCTGGTCTCATCAGCTATCGGCGAGGGTACGCGTCGTTTCTGAACGCCCGCTGTGACCGCCGTCGATGCGGGGATGACGGGCGATGACTGTTAATCTCGTAGACTGTTCGATGCGCGACTCGAGCAGGCTAGACGTCTGCCGTAGCGGCGCGCATGACTTGACCACGACGCTGGGTCGTCCAGCCCCATCCGCACGCCGCGCTCCATGAGGTCGGCTGCGCAGGAGGAAGAGTGCTTTCGGCTTTCATCTCGTCGCTGCGAACGGCCGACCTCAGGCGCAAGATCCTGTTCACCCTGGGTGCCGTCATCCTCTATCGCATCGGCGCTCAGGTTCCGTCGCCCGGCGTGAACTACCCCAATGTGCAGGAGTGCATCGCCCAGGTCAGCGGCGGTGATTCCGGTCAGATCTATTCGCTGATCAACCTGTTCTCCGGCGGTGCGCTGTTGCAGCTGTCGGTGTTCGCGGTCGGCATCATGCCCTTCATCACCGCGAGCATCATCGTGCAGCTGCTGACCGTGGTGATCCCGCGCTTCGAACAGCTCCGCAAGGAGGGCCAGGCGGGTCAGGCGAAGATGACGCAGTACACGCGTTATCTCGCGATCGCGCTGGCGCTCCTGCAGGCCACCAGCATCGTGGCGCTGGCCGCCAACGGCGGCCTCCTGCAGGGCTGCACCCTCGACATCATCGAGGATTCGTCGATCTTCTCGCTGGTCGTCATCGTCATCGTCATGACCGCGGGCGCCGCCCTGGTCATGTGGCTGGGCGAGCTGGTCACCGAGCGCGGCATCGGCAACGGCATGTCGCTGATCATCTTCGCCAGCATCACCGCGGCGATGCCCGCCGAAGGCAAGATGATCCTGGACAGCCGCGGCGGCCTGGTCTTCGGCCTGGTCTGCGTGGCCGCGCTGGCGATCATCATCGCCGTGGTGTTCGTCGAGCAGGGTCAGCGCCGCATCCCGGTGCAGTACGCCAAGCGCATGGTCGGCCGGAAGATGTACGGCGGTACGTCGACCTACCTGCCGCTGAAGGTCAACCAGGCCGGCGTCATCCCGGTGATCTTCGCGTCGTCGTTGATCTACATCCCGCAGCTGATCACCCAGCTGATCCAGTCCAACAGCGCGAACCCGGGCTCCGGCTGGTGGGACCGGTTCGTCGCCGAGTACCTCAGCAATCCGAGCAGCCCGGTCTACATCGCCTTCTACTTCGGCCTGATCATCTTCTTCACCTACTTCTACGTCTCGATCACGTTCAACCCCGACGAGCGTGCGGACGAGATGAAGAAGTTCGGCGGATTCATCCCGGGCATCCGGCCCGGCAGGCCGACCGCGGACTACCTGCGCTACGTGCTCAGCCGCATCACGCTCCCGGGCTCGATCTACCTCGGCGTGGTCGCGGTCCTGCCCAACCTGTTCCTGCAGGCCGGCAGCTCGGGCCCGGTGCAGAACCTGCCGTTCGGCGGCGTCGGTGTGCTGATCATGGTCGGCGTGGGTCTGGACACCGTGAAGCAGATCGAGAGCCAGCTCATGCAACGCAACTACGAAGGGTTCCTGAAGTGAGGATCGTTCTTCTCGGACCGCCTGGGGCGGGCAAAGGCACGCAGGCCCAGAAGCTCGCCGAGAAGCTCGGCATTCCGCACATCTCGACCGGCGACCTGTTCCGCCACAACATCACCAACGAGACCGAACTGGGCGTCGAGGCCAAGAAGTACCTCGACGCCGGTGACCTGGTCCCGTCGACGCTCACCAACGCGCTGGTCGACGACCGGCTCAACGACGACGACGCGGCCCAGGGGTTCATCCTCGACGGCTACCCGCGCTCGGTCGAGCAGGCCAAGGCGCTGACCGACATGCTGGCCGCGCGCAACACCAGCCTCGACGCGGTGCTCGAGTTCCGGGTGTCCGAGGACGAGCTGCTCGGCCGCCTCAAGAGCCGCGGCCGCGCCGACGACACCGAGGACGTCATCCTCAACCGGATGAAGGTCTACCGGGACGAGACCGCACCGCTGCTCGACCACTACCGCGACGAGCTCAAGACCGTCGACGCCGTCGGCACCATGGACGAGGTCTTCGCCCGGGCGCTGCAGGCACTCGGTCAGTGACGTGGCCAATCTGAGGTTGCGCAGCCGCAAGGTCGTCCCGCAGCGCACCCCCGGTGAGCTGGACGCCATGGCCGCCGCCGGTGCGCTCGTCGCCGCCGCGCTACGCGCGGTGCGCGAGGCCGCCGTCCCCGGCGTCACCACCAAAGACCTCGACGCGATCGCCGAATCGGTGATCCGCGACGGCGGCGGCACCCCGTCGTTCCTCGGCTACCACGGCTTCCCGGCCAGCATCTGCTCCTCGGTCAACGACCGCGTCGTGCACGGCATCCCGTCGACCGACGACGTGCTGGCCTCCGGTGACCTGGTGTCCATCGACTGCGGCGCCATCCTCGACGACTGGCACGGCGATTCGGCGATCACCTTCGGGGTGGGGCCGTTGATCGACGCCGACCACAACCTGTCTGAGGCCACCCGCGAATCGATGGAGGCGGGGATCGCCGCGATGGTCCCCGGCAACCGGTTGACCGACGTCTCCCACGCGATCGAGACCGGCACCCGAGCCGCCGAAAAGCGCTACGACCGCGCCTTCGGCATCGTCGACGGCTACGGCGGACACGGCATCGGCCGGCAGATGCACATGGACCCGTTCCTGCCCAACGAGGGATCGCCCGGCCGCGGCCCCCACCTCGCGCCCGGCTCGGTGCTGGCCATCGAGCCCATGCTGACCCTGGGCACCACGAAGACGATCGTGCTCGCCGACGAGTGGACGGTCGTCACCGCCGACGGCACCCGCGCCGCGCACTGGGAGCACACCGTCGCCGTCACCGACGACGGACCGCGGATCCTCACGCTCTGAGCGCGCAATGGTATGAAAGTCCGGTGACCGACGGGGCCGGACTGCGAGACCCGATCGCCCTGGCCCGCGCCAACTGGGAGGCCGCCGGCTGGGGCGACGTCGCCGATGGCATGGTCGCAGTGACGTCGGTGATGCGGGCACATCAGATCCTGCTGGCCCGCGTCGAGAACGCGCTGCGGCCCTACGATCTGAGCTTCTCCCGCTACGAGCTGCTCCGACTGCTGGCGTTCAGCCGCTCCGGTGAACTACCCATCACCAAGGCTTCCGACCGGCTGCAGGTGCACGTCACCAGCGTCACCCACGCCGTCCGCCGGCTCGAGGCCGCCGGCCTGGTGGAGCGCCTGCCCCATCCGACCGATGGCCGCACGACGCTGGTGCGGATCACCGACCTGGGCCGGTCCACGGTCGAGGACGCGACCGTGACGCTCAACGACGAGGTCTTCGCCGACATCGGCATGTCGGCCGATGAATCCCGGGCGCTGGCCGCCTCCATCGAGACGTTGCGCCGGCATTCCGGCGATTTCTGACGGGACTCAACCCAGCCGGACGGACAGTTCGGAGAAGCCGGCCGACGGATAGGTCGCCGCAACCGCCCGACCGCCGAGGGTGATGCGTCGGGTCCCGGCGAACAGTTCCTCGAGCACGATCCGGAACTCCATCCGCGCCAGCGGCGCGCCCGGGCAGATATGGATGCCGCGGCCGTACAGCAGGTTCAGCGACGGATCGCGATCCAATCGGTACTGCTCGACGTCGTCGAACGCCAGGGGGTCGCGGTTGGCGGCCGCCCACACCACCGTCAGCGGCGCATCGGCCGGGATGCGGGACGCGCCGAGCGTGACCTCTCGGGTGGTGCGCCGACGATTGCTGATCAGGGGCGCGTGCAGCCGCAGGATCTCGTCGCAGGCCGGCTCGATGAGCGTCGGGTCAGCGCGCAACTGGTCCTGCACCTCCGGATAAGCCGCCAGGGTTTGCGCCAGAATCCCGACGCCGGCCGCGATGGTGCCGAGCTCGCCGACGGTCCAGTTCCGCACTATCGAGACGATCTCGTCGTCCCGCAGCGGCCGGCCGTCGACGGTCTCGCTCAGCAGATCGGTGGTGGTGTCTGTCGGGGCGCCGCGCTGTCGCCGGGCATCGAGCTGTTCGCGGATGTAACCGTCGAACGCCAGCGCCACCGCGGCCATCGCCTGCCGGTCCTGCGCGTGAACGGCCGCGTGATTGCGCTTGACCCATTCGCGCAGCGCGTCCTGCAGCGCGTCCGGCCATCCCATGAACGCGCATTGCGCGCGGCCGGCGTAGGGCTCGGCGAACGCGTCGACGAAGTCGAACTCGGCGTCGCGCGGCAGACCTGCCACCAGCTCGGCGGTGAGCGCCCGCAATCTCGGCTCGAACGCCGCCAGCCGGTCGGCGGTGAAGTACCGGTCCACGACGGCGCGGAACATTGTGTGCTGGGGCGGGTCCATGCCGTTGGGCACGGCGACGTGCTGCGTCGAGACGGCGTTGGAGAACGTCGTGTGGTCGTCGAGGACGCGGACGACGTCTGCGTGGGTGCAGACGTCGTACGCGCGGTGGGATTCGCTCACTGTTGCAGGTCTACCAGCACCTCGCTCACGGCAGCGGAATGTCGTCGCCGTGCTGCGCCAGCCAGTCCGGGAACGACTGGAGCCCGGGGTTGAGTTCGCGCACCCGGTCCAGGTCGCGGTCGCCGGTGAAGGTCGCGGCGTCCTCCGCGTAGTACTGGAACATGTTGCCCATCTCGACCGCTGACGGGAAGCCCTGTGCGCGGAACTCGTCGAACGTCATCGGCCGGTAGACCACCCGTCGGCCGAGCGCCTCGGTCAACGCGGCCGCGTAGCCGTCGCCGGTGAGGATGTCGCCGGCAATGCTGACGGTCCGGCCGATCAGCGGATCGCCGCGGTGGAAGATCTCGAGCGCCGTCCGGCCGATGTCCTCGACGGCGATACCCGCCAACGGCTGATCGGCCATGGGGATGCCGAGTGTCAACGTGCCGTCGTCGCCGGGCCGGGGCGGGAACGAGTTCGCGAAGTTCTCGTAGAACAGGGTGGTCCGCAGATACGTGGTGGGGACCGCGGCGAAGAACCGGTCCGCCTCAGCCTTGGCGTCGAAGTGCGGCACCTTGTACCCCTCGACGTCGGGGACGGCGGCGTCGTCGGCGAATCGGCCGCGCGAGTCCTCGAGCGTCGACCAGACGACATGACGCACGCCCGCCCGGTCGAGTGCCCGCACCGCGGCCTGTGCCTGGGCGAGTTCCCGCTGCGCTGCTGTCTGCTGCGCGTCCTGCGGCAGCGGAGCCCAGTAATTCGTGACGACGAATGCGCCGTGGGCCCCGGCGAACGCGGCGTCCAGGCTCTCCTCGTCGTCCAGGTCAGCGGCGACGACCTCGGCGCCGGCGGCGGTCAATGCCATCGCCTTCGTCGACTGCGGGTCACGGGTCAGTGCCCGGATGGTGAACGCGTCGTCGTCGAGCAGTGCGCGGACCATACCGCCGCCCTGGGAACCGGTTGCTCCGACGACCGCGATGATCTTCTTGTCCGTCATATCGTTCATCCCTTCCAAGTTGATGTATCAACCTGTTTCCAACAGTAGGCGTGCTCTGGTTGACGCGTCAACCCGTCGGCTAACATCGGGGTATGGCCTCGACGCGATGGCTCACCGACGACGAGCAGCAGGCGTGGCGCGCCTACATCGCCATGCAGCAGACCCTGAGCCGGCACCTCCACCAGCACCTGCAGCGCGACTTCAACCTGTCGGACTCCGATTTCGAGATCCTGGTGAACCTCTCGGAAGCCGACGGTGCGCGGCTTCGCCCGGTCGACCTCGCGGCGGCCACCCAGTGGGAGAAGAGCCGGTTGTCGCATCATCTGAGCAGGATGGCCGCGCGGGGGCTGGTGGCGCGGGAACCGGGGGAGGGCCGCTATCCGGTCGTCGTGCTGACCGACGCAGGACGCGCCGCGCTGGAGGCGTGCGCACCGGCCAATGCGGCCCGAGTCCGCGAGCTGTTCATCGACGTGATCGGACCGGAGCGTCTGGAGGTGCTGCGCGGTATCGCCGAGGACGTCGTCGCGGCGGTCGAGACCCATCGGGGCACCGACTGCTCTCTGGCGTGACCGTCAGTCCGCCACCGGTGCGGGCAGCGGGATCGTCGCGGTCACCGCGGTCCCGGCACCCGGGCGGGACCGGATGTTGAGCCGGCCGCCGACGATCTCCGCGCGTTCGGCCATGGACAGCAGGCCGTAGCCGCCCATCTCGTCCCCGCCCACCGGATGTTCGAACGTGTCGAATCCGACGCCGTCGTCGACGATCTCCAGCCGCGCCGTCGGTCCCGCGGGGCCGTCCTCCACGCTGAACGTCAGCCCGGCCGTCCGCGCTCTGGCGTGTTTGACGACGTTCTGCAGGCACTCCTGCGCGATGCGGTACAGCGCGAGCTCGGTGTGGTCGGGCAGCCGCACCTCCGCGAGATCCACCGCGAGGTCGACCTCCGGGATCGTGCGGGCGAGACTGGCCAGCCCGCCGGCCAGTCCGAGGTCGTCGAGGACCGGCGGACGCAGCCCGCTGATCGCCGCGCGCGCCTCGGCCAGCGTCAGATCGGCCAGTTCGCGGGCCTTGGCGAGCTGTTCGGCCGCGGCTTCGGGATCGGCGATCGCCCGGGCGGCGGCGTCGAGGCGGTAGGACAGCGTGACCAGTCGCTGGGAGATGCCGTCGTGGATGTCGCCGGCCAGGCGTCGGCGTTCGATCTCCTGGGCCTGGATCACCTGCTCGACGAAGTTCTCGTGCGCGCGTTCGCGGGCCACCAACTGGCGGTGCAGCCGCGCCTGATGCAGCGCGCCCGCGATCAACCGGCCGATCACCAGCAGCAGTTCGACGTCGCGGGGTGTGAATTCCCGGCGCGCCACCGTGTGCACGTTGAGCACGCCGACCAGTCCGCCCGGATCGGTCTGCATCGGTACCGACACCATCGAGGTGAAATCGCGGCCGCGTAGCGACTGGAACGGCAGATACCGCGGATCGGACTCCTTGTCGTGGCTGATCACCACCGGTTCGCGGTGGCTGGCCACCCATCCGGAGATGCCGTGTCCCAGGGGTAGGCGGATCTTGCCGACCTCACTGTCGAACGGCGGGGTGGCGCCGGTCAGCGTCAGCGACCGGTCCGAATCGTCGAGCACGTGCACGAAGCAGACGTCGGTGGCGGTGGCCGCGGTGATCATTCGGGCCGCCGCGGCGGCGAGCGGTTCGACGCCCGGTCCGCTGGAGGTGGCCTGGATCAACTCACGCAGCAGGGCCAGTTCGCGGTCGGCGGTGAGTACGTTCCGGCGGGCAGGAGCGGAGCGACCCGGGAGATCATCGGCGCTGGTCACTGGTAGATCCCCTCGCGCAGCGCGGTCGCCACGGCGCCGGCCCGGTCGCTGACCCCGAGTTTGCGGTAGATGGCCCGCAGGTGGGTCTTCACGGTCTCCTCGCCGATGACCAACTTGTGGGCGATACCGCGGTTGGACAGCCCGTTGACGACGAACGACAGGATCTCGCTCTCGCGCTGGGTGAGCCCCTGCCGGGCGCCCGGCCAGAACTCGGCGCGCTGCAGCCGGGCCGCGGTGTCGACGGCTCTGGCCGCCATCTTCGGGTCGATGGCCATCTCGCCGCTGTGCGCGAACTCGAGTTGGCGCACCAGTTCGTCGCTGTTGATGCTCTTGAGCAGATAGCCCGACGCTCCCACCCGCAGCGCCTGGAACAGGTACTGCTCGTCGTCGTAGACCGACAGCATGACCACCTTCTGCGCGGGATCGCGCTGACGCAGCTGCAGGCACAGGTCCAATCCGCTGGCGCCCTGCATCCGCACGTCGCACAGCACGATGTCCGGACGCAGCTCGTCGACCACGCCGAGCGCCCGTTCGGCGCCCACCGCCTGACCCACCACCGAGACCCGGTCGTCGAACGACGCCAGCATGGCCTTGAGGCCTTCGATGACCATCTCGTGGTCGTCCACCAGGACGATGCGCACGGGCATCGGCACGGGCTGGACCATGCGCAACACATTAGAGGCGGCGCGGACGCGGGTAGCTCAACTTCGCCGGTCCAATCCCCCATAGGGGGGAGGACGCCGAGGTGTGACGTAGACCACTGTAGGACCGTGTCCACAACAGAGCAGAGAACATGGTGTGCCGGCCGGTTCTGGTGGGGACCGGCTGAGCAGAACGCCAGCCCGGTCCGCGCCCTGATCTTCGATCTGGACGCGCTGGCCGATCTGGAGCGTGACGCCCACCGCGTGGTGTTCAACGCCGCCTTCGCCGCCCACGGGCTGCCGATCGAGTGGTCGGTCGCGCGGTACCGCCAACTGCTCGTGCTGCGCGATGAACGGCAGCGCGTGCTGGCCGAACTCCGCAAGCACTGCGTCGGACCCGAATGTGACGTGCTCACCGAGCTCCTCGCCGACGAGGTCTGCGCGACCAAGACGATCATGTTCGACGAGATGGTGGTCGACGCGGAACTGTCCCCGCGTGCGGGGCTGACGGATCTGATGAACGAGGCGTTCGCCGCCGACATCCCGGTCGCCGTCGTGACCGCCGGGCGGCGCAGCTGGGCCGAACCGCTGATTCGCCAACTCGTCGGCGAGGGGCTGGTCGAGGTGATCGTCACCGCCGACGACGTCACCACTCCCGGTGCGGACCCCTACCGTCAAGCGCTGGCCGAGCTGGGGGTGTGGCCGCAGCACGCCGTCGCCTTCGCCGGATCGTCACGCGGACTGCGGATGGCGGGATCCGCGGAGCTGGCGACGGTGCTCGTCGGTGCGTCCGCCGGCGCCGCGCGCGATGCGTCGACCGCCATGGCCGTGGTGGCCGACTATGCGGGTGCGGTGCCGCTGACGCTGGCCGCGCTGGGCCGGATGCGGGGCCGGTGGCCGGCCGCGCAGACGAATTCGGCCGCCTGAAGTCGCGCCGGGGGCGGGCGGTGTCCGAGGGGTCGCCGACCGCCGCCCGACGGCGTGCGAGGCTCAGCCGCGCAGCATCTCGATGATTGCGCTGAAGTCCTTGTCGTTGTAGGACGCACCGGACCTGACGAACCCCGCATAGAGCTGGGCGGCGTGGCTGCCCAGCGGCGCCGCGGCACCGGTGGACTGCACCGCGTCCATCGCCAGTCCGAGATCCTTGTTCATCAGCGCCGTCGCGAAGCCCGGCTTGAAGTCGTTGTTGGCCGGCGACGTCGGAACCGGTCCCGGCACAGGGCAATTCGTGTGCACCGACCAGCAGTTGCCGGTCGCGCCGGTGATGACGTCGAACAGCGACTGTGCCGGCAACCCGAGTTTCTCGGCCAGCACGAAGGCTTCACCGATCGCGATCTGCTGGACGGCGAGCACCATGTTGTTGCACAGCTTGGCGGCCTGACCGTTGCCGGATGCGCCGCAGTGCACGACCTTCGCGGCCATCGGTTCGAGCACGGGCCGAGCCGCTGCGACTGCGTCTTCGGAACCGCCGACCATGAACGCCAGCGTCCCGGCCGTCGCACCCTTGACCCCACCGGAGACCGGTGCGTCGATCTGGGCGAAACCCCGGGAGGTGGTGTCGGCGTTGATCTCCCGCGCATCGGCGACCGAGATGGTGGAGGTGTCGATGAACAGCGCACCCGCCTGGGCGGCGGGCAGCACCTCGGCGTAGACCGACTTCACCACCGCCCCGTTCGGCAGCGACGTGATGACGACCTCGGCGCCGGAGACCGCCTCGGCGCCGCTGCCGAATGTGCTGACGCCGTTGTCTTCGGCGGCCGATCGCAGGGCCGGTACCGGATCGAATCCGCGCACGGTGTGACCGGCCTTGGCCAGGTTGGCCGCCATCGGACCGCCCATGTGGCCGAGCCCGAAGAACGCAATTGTCGTCACTGTCATCTTCTCCTATGCCGATGCGCGGGCGCGGCCCGCGGCTGCCCGCCCGATCACCACACGCATGATCTCGTTGGATCCCTCGAGAATCCGGTGTACGCGCAGATCCCGCACGATCTTCTCGATGCCGTACTCGCGGAGGTATCCGTATCCGCCGTGCAGTTGCAGCGCCTGATCGGCCACCTCGAAACAGGCGTCGGTGACGTAGCGCTTGGCCATCGCGCACAGCTCCACCTTGTCCGGGTGGCCGTCGTCCAGTGCGGTGGCCGCACGCCACAGCAGGGTGCGCGACGTCTGCAGAGCGGTGGCCATATCGGCCAGGGTGAACCGGATGGTCGGCTCGTCGAGCAGCGATCCGCCGAACGCCTGCCGGTCGGCCACGTAATTGGCCGCCTTGTCGTAGGCGGCCTGGGCGCCGCCGAGGGAACACGCGGCGATGTTGATGCGGCCGCCGTTGAGGCCGTTCATCGCGATGCCGAAGCCCTTGCCCTCACCGGCTTCTCCGCCGAGCATGTTCGCCGCGGGCACCCGCGCACCCTCGAGGATCACCTGCGCGGTGGGTTGTGCGCTCCAGCCCATCTTCTCCTCGTCGGCGCCGAAACTGAGCCCCGGCGTGTCCTTTTCCACGATGAACGCCGAGATGCCCTTCGGGCCGTCGCTACCGGTGCGGGCCATCACGATGTACACGTCGGATGTGCCTGCGCCGGAGATGAACTGCTTCACCCCGTCGAGCCGGTAGTGGTCACCATCTCTGACCGCGCGGGTGCGCAGCGCGCTCGCGTCGGAGCCGGCCCCGGGTTCGGTGAGGCAGTAGCTCGCGATCGACTCCATCGATGCCAGCCGCGGCACCCAGGTCGAGCGCTGCTCCTCGGAGCCGTACACGTCGACCATCCACGCACACATGTTGTGGATCGACAGGAACGCCGCGATCGTCGGATCGGCGGCGGCCAGCATCTCGAAGATGCGGACGGCGTCGATGCGCCGCAGACCGCTGCCGCCGGCGTCCTCACGACAGTAGATCGCCGCCATGCCGAGTTCGGCCGCTTCCCGCAGTACGTCGGTGGGGAAGTGGTGCGTGCGATCCCACTCCAGCGCGTTGGGCGCCAACCGCTTCGCGGCGAACGCCTCCGCCGTCTCGGCGATCACCCGTTCGTCGTCGTCGAGACCGAAATAGTCCACGTTGAACTCTCCTCGCGCAAGCGCTCGTCGGGCGAGACCTAATTCATGGTCGGGATGACGAACTCGGCGCCATCCTTGATGCCCGACGGCCAGCGCTGCGTGACCGTCTTGGTCTTGGTGTAGAACAGGATCGAATGCGGGCCGTGCTGGTTGAGGTCGCCGAAGCCGGACCGCTTCCAGCCGCCGAAGGTGTGGTACGACACTGGCACCGGGATCGGCACGTTGACGCCGACCATGCCGACCTGCACCCGCGCCACGAAATCACGGGCGGTGTCGCCGTCGCGGGTGAAGATCGCCACGCCGTTGCCGTATTCGTGTTCGGTGGGCAGCCGGAGCGCCTCTTCGTAGGTGTCGGCACGCACGATGCACAGCACGGGTCCGAAGATCTCGTCGCGGTAGATCGACATGTCGGGGGTGACGTGGTCGAAGAGGGTGGGGCCGATGAAGTAGCCGCCCTCGAGGCTGTCGTCGCCGAACTGCAGCTCGTCGCTGGCCCGCTCACGGCCGTCGACGACCGCTTCGGCGCCGGCCTCGACACCCTGGTTGATGTAGTCGCGGACCCGGTTGAGGGCGGCCTCGGTGACCAGCGGACCGTAGTCGGCCTTCGGGTCGAGGCTGTGCCCGACGCGCAACTGGTTCACCCGCTCGACGAGGCGGTTGCGGAGGCGGTCCGCCGTTTCTTTGCCCACGGGCACCGCGACGCTGATCGCCATGCAGCGTTCCCCGGCGCTGCCGTAACCGGCACCGATCAGCGCGTCGACGGCCTGGTCGAGATCGGCGTCGGGCATGACGATCATGTGGTTCTTCGCGCCACCGAAGCACTGGGCGCGCTTACCGTTCGCGGCGGCGCCGGAGTAGATGTAGTGCGCGATGTCGGAACTGCCGACGAATCCGACGGCCTGGATGTCCGGATGTTCGAGGATGGCGTCGACGGCCTCCTTGTCGCCGTGCACCACCTGGAAGACGCCCGCGGGCAGGCCCGCCTCGAGGAACAGCTCGGCCAGCCGGACCGGCACCGACGGGTCCCGCTCCGAGGGCTTCAGGATGAACGCGTTACCGCACGCCAGCGCGGGGCCGGCCTTCCACAGCGGGATCATCGCGGGGAAGTTGAACGGGGTGATGCCGGCGACGACGCCGAGCGGCTGGCGCATCGAGTAGACATCGATGCCGGTGCCCGCGCCCTCGGTGTACTCGCCCTTGATGAGGTGCGGGATCCCGATCGCGAACTCGATGACCTCGATACCGCGCTGGATGTCGCCCTTGGAATCGGGGACGGTCTTGCCGTGCTCGAGCGAAAGGAGTTCGGCTAACTCTTCTATGTTCTTGTTCACCAGCTCGATGAACCGCATCATCACGCGGGCGCGGCGCTGCGGGTTCCAGGCGGCCCATTCCTTCTGTGCCTCGACCGCGAGGGCGACGGCGGCGTCGACGTCGGCGCGCGAACCGAGCAGCACCTGGGCCTGCACCTCGCCGGTGCTCGGATTCAGCACGTCCGCGGTCCGGGTGGACACGCCGTCGGTGCGCTTGCCGTTGATGAAGTGCTGGATTTGTCTGGTCATGGAAGGCCCCCTCGCTTGAGATACTAGGACATCCTAGTAACCGAGGGTGGGCATTGACAAGAGGTTCACTGGCCCCGCTGCGCGTAGCGCGCCTCGACCTCGTCTTTGATCGGGCGCCACCAGGATTCGTTGTCCCGGTACCACGCAACGGTCGCGCGCAGTCCCGCTTCGAAGTCGCGATGTTCGGGCCGCCAGCCCAATTCCCGGTACAGCACCGACGGGTCGATCGCGTACCGCAGGTCGTGCCCGGCCCGGTCGGGTACGTGGTCGAAGTCGTCGGGATCGCGGTCCATGATGCGCAGCAGCGTGCGCAGCACCGTCAGGTTGTCGGCTTCACCCTCCGCGCCGATCAGATAGGTGCGGCCGATCGTGCCGGCGGCGAGGATCCGGTCGACGGCGCTGTTGTGATCGTCGACGTGGATCCAGTCGCGCACGTTGGCGCCGGTGCCGTAGAGCTTGGGCCGCCTGCCGGTCAGCACGTTGGTGATCTGGCGCGGGATGAACTTCTCGACATGCTGATAGGGGCCGTAGTTGTTGGAGCAGTTCGACAGCGTCGCGCGCACTCCGAACGACCGCACCCACGCCCGCACCAGCAGATCCCCGGCGGCCTTGGTCGCCGAATACGGACTCGAGGGGTTGTAGGGCGTCGCCTCGGTGAACCGCTCGGCGGTGTCGAGGTCGAGGTCGCCGTAGACCTCGTCGGTGGAGATGTGGTGCAACCGCACCCCGTGGCGGCGCACGGCCTCGAGGATCGCGTAGGTGCCGACCACGTTGCTACGCAGAAACGGCTCGGGATCGGCCAGTCCGTTGTCGACGTGGGTCTCGGCGGCGAAGTGCACGACCGCGTCGCATCGCGCGACGAGTTCGTCGACCAGCCGGGTGTCGGTGATGTCGCCCTCGACCACTTCGATCTGTCCGGCCACTGAGGTCAGCGATTCGCGGCTGCCCGCATACGTCAGCGCATCGAGAACGGTGACCGATGTGTACGCGCCGGTGCGCACACAACGGTGCACGAAGTTCGCGCCGATGAAGCCGGCGCCGCCGGTGACCAGCAACCGCATGCCGCCGACCTTAACGGGCGATGCGACTCAGCTCTTCAGGCCGAGCGGGCCCGCCAGCTCCGTCAGCGTCGGGATCAGCTTGTCCCAGCCGCCCAGCACCTGGATGGCGACGTGGTCGGCGCCGCGCTCGTGGTGTTCCTCCAGCCGCGCCGCGACCGCCTCCGCGGTGCCATGGGCGACGACCGCGTCGATGAGCTTGTCGCTGCCCGGCTTGGCGACGTCGTCGTCGGTGAACCCGAGCCGCTTCCAGTTCTTCACGTAGTTGCTCAGGCCGAGATAGAAGTCGACGGTGCCGCGGCCGATCTCGCGTGCTTCCTCGACGTCGGTGCTCAGCACCACCTTGTGCTCCGGAGCGAGGAACACCGTGGGGCCGACGGTGTTGCGGGCCTGCCCGGTGTGTTCGGGGGTGGTGAGGTACGGGTGCGCGCCCGCGCTGCGCTGGGCGGCGAGCTTGAGCACCTGGGGGCCCAGCGCGGCGACGACGAGTCGGCTGGTGGGCACCTTCGCCGCGTCCAGGGCGTCGATGTACTCCACCAGCGCGTCGTACGGCTTCTGGTATTCGGCGCTGGCCTCGGGGTGGCCGATGCCGATGCCGAGCAGGAAGCGGCTGGGGAACTTGTCCTCGATGCGGTGGAAGGACGCGGCGACGTCCTTGGCCGGCGACGCCCACACGTTGACGATGCCGGTCGCAACCTGCAGGGTCTCGGTCGCCTCGAGGATCGGCTCGACGAACTCGAGTTCCGCGGCGGGGGAGCCGCCCACCCAGACCGCGCCGTAGCCGAGTTTCTCGATCTCCGCGGCCTGCTCGGGTTTGGGCGCGCCACCGGTCCACACGCCGTAACGGCCGAGTCCTGGCTTGAGGGAAACCCCTTCGGTCATGTCCGTCCCTTCAGTCGGGGTCTGCTACCGCAGGCCCAGTGGGCCCGCGAGTTCGGCCAATGCGGGCACCAGCTTGTCGGGGCCCGTCAGCACCTGCACCGGTACGTGGTCGGCGCCCGTTTCGAGGTGCTCGTGAAGCCGGGCCGCGATGGCCTCCGGTGTCCCGTACGCGACCACCGCGTCCACCAGTCGGTCACTACCCGGTTTCGCGACGTCTTGATCACTGAATCCGAGACGTTTCCAGTTGTTGACGTAATTCGCGAGATTCAGATAGATGTCCAGGGCGCGCCTGCCGGCCGTGCGGGCCTTCTCCGGATCGGTCGTCAGCACCACCTTGTGTTCGGGGGCGAGGAACGCATCCGGTCCGATGAGCTCGCGCGCTCCCGCGGTGTGCTCGGGCGTGGTGAGGTACGGATGCGCGCCGGCGCTGCGCCGCGCCGACAGCTTGAGCACCTGGGGACCGAGCGCTGCCAGCACCCGGCGCTCGGACGGCACGCCGTACTCGTCGAGCTTGTCGAGGTATTCGGTCAGTGCGTCGTAGGGCTTGCGATACTCCTGGTGCGCCTCGGGATGACCGACGCCGATGCCGAGCAGGAAACGGCCGGGATGCGTCCGTTCGATGCGGTGGAACGACTCCGCGATCGGCCCCGCCTCCGCGGTCCAGATGTTGACGATCGCGGTGGCCAGCTGCAGGTTCTCGGTGGCGTCGAGGATCGGTTCGACCCAATCGAGTTCGGCCGGCGGTGAACCACCGGCCCAGATCGCGCCGTAGCCGAGTGTCTCGATGTCGCGGAGTTGCTGGGCGGACAGTTCGGCGAACTGGCTGTAGAGCCCCATCACGCCGAATCGACCCAGATCAGGTTTGGTCATGCCGACACACTTCCGCTCTGGAGGGGTTCACTTTCCGGTGCGGGCGCCTGCAAGGGTAGGCAGACGATGAACCGGGTGTCCCCGGGCTTCGACTGCACCGACAGGTTGCCGCCGTGCTTCTCGACGACGATGCGCCAGGCCAGGTCGAGGCCCAGTCCCGTGCCCTCGCCGAACGGTTTGGTGGTGAAGAACGGGGTGAAGATCCGCTCGATGATGTCCTCGGGGATGCCGGGCCCGTCGTCGCAGATCTCGACGTGCACCATCGCCTCGTTCTCCCGCATGGTGCGAATCGTCAACGTGCCATGGCCGTTCATCGCCTGCAGGGCGTTGTCGATGAGGTTGGTCCACACCTGATTGAGATCGCCCGGGTAGCAGAGCAGTTCCGGCAGCGACTTGTCCTTCTCCCAGACGAGCTTGACCGGGGTGTCCTTGCCGACCTTGCCGCCGAACATCATCAGGGTGCTGTGGATGAGCTCGTGGACGTTCGCGCTCTGGTACGGCGCCCGGTCCATCTGCGAGTACTGCTTCGCGCCGGCCAACAGCGCAGAGATCCGCTTGCTGGCCTCGGCGATCTGCGTCATCAGCAGTTCGGTCTCGATCGTGTACTTCAGCCAGCCGATCGCGCCCTGCAGCATGGAGGTGGCGTCGCCGTCGTCGGTGCAGTCCTCCACCGACGCCGACACCCGCTCCAGCCAGTCGACGTCGAGGCCGGCCTCCACGAACGTCGGGGCGTAGTCCCAGCCGCCCGAGATGCCGTGATCCTCGAGCCAGTCGCTGATGTGGTCTTCGCGGTCGGAGGTCTCCAGCGCGGTGAGTTCCTGGCTCTTGGATTTGGCGACCTGTTCGGCGACCTCGTCCTGGACGCTCACCAGCGTGCGCAGTGCCGCCGCGGTGAACTTGCCGTCGGCGAGCATGGCCAGCTTGTGGCGCATCTTGCCGACGCGGTCCTGCAGATCGCTGACCGCTCGGGCGGTGGCCGCCGCCGGGTTGTTGAGCTGATGGGTCAGACCGGCCGACAGCTGGCCGAGCGCGAGCAGCTTCTCGCGCTGACCGATGATCTGGCTCTGTCTGCGGCCGCCGACCATGTGGCCCTCGAGCAGGTGCACGGCCATCGGGAACTGGCTCTGCATGAACCGGGCGAACGCGGCCGCGTCGAGGACGAAGAACCTCGAGGGCCGGGTCAGCCGGACCGAGGCCTGATAGACGTGCTCCTCACCCGGTACGTAGGCCGACCAGGCGCCGCAGTACACCCCGCGCTGCGAGGTGCGGTTGGTCTCGATGTCGACACCGCCGGAGCGCTTCGACATCACCAGCTCGCCCTCGATCAGCACGTAGAAGCAGGTGGCCTCGTCGCCCTCGTGGCACAGCGGGCCCGGCGGGAAGTGCTCGATGTGACCGTCCGCGCAGAGCGTCTCGAGCTGTTCGTCGGTCAGGGCCTCGAAGAGAAACAGCGAACGCAACTCTTCTTTCAGGCATTTCTCGCCCATGGTGATCCTTCCTGGACGGCCGGGTCCTCGGGCGCGACGGACAGAGGCAGTGCTGCAATAAAACGCGTATCGCCCGGGATTGATTCCGCCCACAGGCTGCCGCCGTGCCGATCGACGACGCGCGCGGCGATGTCGAGGCCCAGCCCGGTGCCCTCGCCGAACGGCTTCGTGGTGAAGAAGGGGTCGAAGATCCGGGCCATCAGATCGTCGGGGATGCCGCCGCCGGTGTCACCGATCTCGACCCGCACCATGTCCTCGTACCTGCGGGTGCGCAGCGTCAGCACCCCCGACGGCATCTTGGCCAGCGCGTCGAGCGCATTGGCGATGAGGTGCGTCCACGCCTGGTTGAGCTCGGCCGGATAGCACGGCACCTCCGGAAGGGTGACGTCGTAGTCGCGCACCACGGTGACCTCCGGGCCCAGCCGGTGCGACGTCATCGCCAACGTGCTGTCGAGCAGTGCGTGCAGGTCGGCGAAACCGAACGGCGCCCGGTCCACCTGCGAGTACTGCTTGGCGTGGTCGACGAGGGTGGAGATCCGCCGGGTCGCGTCGCCGATCTCGGTGAGCAGCAGTTCGGTCTCGACGGTGCTGCTGAGCCATCGGATCGCCGCGGCGAGGCACTCGGGGGTCACGCCGCAGGCCGACGCCGAGATGCGTTCCATCCAGTCGATGTCCAGGCCGGCCTCGGCGAACGTCGCCGCGTGGACCCAGGCGTCGGGCACACCGCGCGCGTCGAGCCAGTCGCCGATGGCCTCCTCGAGATCCGACTTCTGCACCGAGGTCAGATCGTTGGGCTTGCCGGCAACCTCGGCGACACGGTCCTGCAGTTCGGTCAGCGCCGCCATGGCCTCGCGGTCCAGCAGGGGGTCGGGCAGTTCGGCCCGCCGGTGCCGCATGGTGGCGGTCTGCGCGCGCAGCGCGGAGGCCGCCCGCACCGCCGCGGCCGCCGGGTTGTTCAACTCGTGGGTGAGGCCGGCGGTCAGCTGGCCGAGTTGGACGAGCCGGTCGTGCGGGCCGAGGATGCGCCGCTGATAGAACCGCCCGTGCGAATGCCCGACGAGCAGATGCGTCGCCATCGGGAACTCCGAGCGCAGAAAGGTGCCGAGGATCGTGGCGTCCAGCGAGAAGATCCGCGACGGGCGGGTCAGGATCGCGGTGTTCTCGTAGAGCACGTCGTCGTCGAGCAGGAACGCCGACCACGCGCCGCAATACGACCCGGGCGTCGTCGCCCGCAGGATGTCGATGTCTCTGGTGCCGGAGCGCTTCGAAAGCGCGATCTCGCCTTCGATCAACACGTAGAAGGTGTCGGCGGGTTCGCCCTCGCGGCACAGCTCACCGGCTGGGAGGTCGGCGATCTGCCCGTCGGCGCACAGTCGGCGAAGCTGCGCGTCGGTCAGGCCGTCGAAGATGAACAGATCCCGCAGCGCTTCGACGTCACACGCCATTGCCGCGCTCCTCCCGCGTCTCGGTCAGGCTTCGGCCAGATACCGGTGCACCAACATGACCGCCATCGACCCTTCGCCGACGGCGGCGGCCACCCGTTTGGCGGATTCGGCGCGCACGTCCCCGGCGACGAACACCCCCGGCACGCTGGTCTCGAGGTGATGCGGTGGACGGTCCAGCGTCCAGCCCGCGACCTCGCGCAGATCCGGGCCGGCCAGGATGAATCCGTGGTCGTCGCGGACCACGATGCCGTCGAGCCAGTCGGTGCGCGGTTCGGCGCCGATGAAGATGAACATGCGGCCGCACGCGCGGTCTTCACGCTCGCCGGTCTCCGTGTTCTGCAGGCAGATGCCCTCGAGGTGGCCGTTGCCCTTGACGGCGTGCACGACGGTGTTGGGCAGTTCGTGGATCTTGTCGTTGGCCCTGATCTGCTGGATCAGGTAGTGCGACATCGAATCCTCGAGTGTGCGGCGGCTGACGATGGTCACCGACTTCGCCGTGCGCGCCAGATGCATCGCGGCCTGACCGGCGGAGTTGGCTCCGCCGATCACGTACACCTCGTCGTCGTCGCAGTCTGCCGCAACCGACGCCGTCGCACCGTAGTAGACGCCTGCGCCGGTCAGACTGTCGCAGCCCTCGGCAGGAAGTTGCCGGTATTCGACGCCCATCGCAAGGATCACCGAGCGCGCGCCGATCGAGCGGCCGTCGGAGAGCCGGACAGTGCGGGCCGACCCGTCCACCTCCAGTGCCGTCACCTCGGCGGCGGTGATCAGTTCCGCGTCGAACTTCTCGGCCTGCATCCGGGCACGCTCGGCGAGCTGCGCCCCCGACAGCCCGTCGGGGAAGCCGAGATAGTTCTCGATGCGCGAACTCTGACCGGCCTGCCCGCCGGTGGCGGTGCGCTCGATGAGCACGGTCTCCAACCCCTCCGACGCGCCGTAGACGGCCGCGGCCAGGCCGGCGGGACCGCCGCCGATCACCACGAGGTCGTAGAAGTCCTCGGCCGGGGTGGTGGTCAGACCCAGGGTGGCGGCCAGGTCGGCGTCGGTGGGGTCCACCAGCGTCTCGCCCTGTTCGGTGATGATCACCGGGAGCGTCAGCCCGTCGAGTTTCGCCGCCTCCAGCAGCCGGACGCCCTTGGGCTCGTCGGCCCGGAACCACGTGTAGTACAGCCGGTTGCGGGCCAGGAACTCCCGCACCTCGGAGGACCGGGCGTTCCACGGATGCCCGATGACCTTGGTGTGGGGGATGGCGCGGTCGCCGGTCTCCCGCCACGCCTCGACCAGCGCGTCGACCACCGGATACAGCTTCTCCTCCGGCGGGTCCCACGGTTTGAGCAGGTAGTGGTCGAGGTCGACGACGTTGATGGCGTCGATGGCCGCATGGGTGTCGGCGTAGGCGGTGAGCAGCACGCGGCGGGCCATCGGGAAGATGTCCATCGCCTCTTCGAGGAACTCGATACCGCTCATCTGCGGCATCCGGTAGTCGGCGACGAACACCGCGACGGTCTCCCCCCGCAGCTTGAGTTCGTTGAGTGTCTCGAGGGCGTCGGGGCCGGATTCGGCGCGCACGATGCGGAAGTTCTCGCCGTAATGCCTGCGCAGGTCGCGCGCGACCGCGCGGGACACCGCAGGGTCGTCGTCGACCGTGAGGATCACGGGTTTACGGGAGGCGGTAGCGGGGCCGGTCATCGTGATCAAGTATGCGCCGGTCGTCCAGCGAATACGCGGTCGAGCGGGGGGAAGGACCGGAGATGCGGAACCGTACGATCGTTCGGGTGTCGCCGGGCGGCACAGAGCAGCACGTTCGGCGATTTTGGCCGACTGCGCCGAGCGGGTAGTATCGACCAACGGTGCGGAACCGCGCCGACTCTTTGCGTGCCCGCCACGGAATCCTCGCGGAATTTCCCGGCCTCGGCTCACGTTTTGTTGTCGGGGCCGGACTGCGCCGGTGCACCCCCCAGTGCACAGCAGTCGCCGCTTGCGGCGGCCGGCGCCGAAACCAACCAGAAGACAACCGGAGGATCTCCGAAAAGTATGGCCAAGAAAGACGGTGCCATAGAGGTCGAGGGTCGCGTGGTCGAACCCCTGCCCAATGCGATGTTCCGCATTGAGCTGGAGAACGGTCACAAGGTTCTCGCCCACATCAGCGGCAAGATGCGGCAGCACTACATCCGCATCCTGCCCGAGGACCGCGTCGTGGTGGAGTTGTCTCCCTACGACCTGTCCCGGGGCCGCATCGTTTATCGGTACAAGTAAACAGACCAGCAACCAAGCAAGAAGGATCTCCACGCCGTGAAGGTGAACCCGAGCGTCAAGCCCATCTGCGACAAGTGCAGGGTGATCCGTCGGCATGGGCGGGTCATGGTGATCTGCTCTGATCCGCGCCACAAGCAGCGGCAGGGCTGACGAGCACCGCAGGGCTGGCCCACGCCACACACAACTGAATGATGACCTCCCAGTACCACCGAGCGGATTGGCCGCTCGGACGCGCCCGGTCGGAGGCCGGGCCCCACACCTGAGTGGGAACGGACTGGGATCAGACCTCCGCCAAGTAAAGGAATGGCACACCCATGGCCCGACTAGTGGGCGTTGATCTGCCGCGCGACAAGCGCATGGAGATCGCACTTACCTACATCTACGGCGTCGGCCGGACGCGCTCCCAGGAAATCCTGGACGCCACCGGTATCGACCGCAACCTGCGCAGCAAGGATCTGACCGACGACCAGGTCACCCAGCTGCGCGACTACATCGAGGCGACTCTCAAGGTGGAGGGTGACCTGCGCCGCGAGGTGCAGGCAGACATCCGCCGCAAGATCGAGATCGGCTGCTACCAGGGTCTGCGCCACCGTCGTGGCCTGCCCGTGCGCGGACAGCGCACCAAGACCAACGCGCGTACCCGCAAGGGCCCGAAGCGCACCATCGCCGGCAAGAAGAAGGCCAGGTAACCCCGGATGGCACAGGCAAAGAAGGGCGGCGCGTCCGCCAAGAAGGGTCAGAAGACCCGCCGCAGGGAAAAGAAGAACGTCCCGCACGGCGCCGCTCACATCAAGAGCACCTTCAACAACACGATCGTGTCGATCACCGATCCCCAGGGCAACGTGATCGCCTGGGCGTCCTCGGGTCACGTGGGCTTCAAGGGGTCGCGTAAGTCGACGCCGTTCGCCGCGCAGCTGGCCGCCGAGAACGCCGCGCGCAAGGCGCAGGAGCACGGCGTCAAGAAGGTCGACGTGTTCGTCAAGGGTCCGGGTTCGGGCCGTGAAACCGCCATCCGTTCGCTGCAGGCCGCGGGCCTCGAGGTCGGCGCGATCGCCGACGTCACACCGCAGCCGCACAACGGTTGCCGTCCGCCGAAGCGGCGCAGGGTCTAGGGAGGATCTTCAGATATGGCTCGTTATACCGGACCCGCCACCCGCAAGTCGCGCCGTCTCGGCGTCGACCTGGTCGGTGGTGATCAGTCGTTCGAGAAGCGCCCCTACCCGCCCGGCCAGCACGGTCGCGCGCGGATCAAGGAGAGCGAATACCGCACCCAGCTGCAGGAGAAGCAGAAGGCCCGCTTCACCTACGGCGTCCTGGAGAAGCAGTTCCGTCGTTACTACGACGAGGCCAACCGGCTGCCCGGCAAGACCGGTGACAACCTGCTGCGCATCCTGGAGTCCCGCCTGGACAACGTGGTCTACCGCGCCGGCTTGGCACGGACCCGTCGGATGGCCCGTCAGCTGGTCAGCCACGGCCACTTCACCGTCAACGGCGTCAAGGTCGACATCCCGAGCTACCGGGTGGCGCAGTACGACATCATCGACGTCCGCGACAAGTCGCTGAACACCGATCCGTTCATCATCGCGCGGGAGACCGCGGGTGACCGGCCGATTCCGTCGTGGCTGCAGGTCGTCGGCGAGCGTCAGCGCATCCTCGTCCACCAGCTGCCCGAGCGCGCGCAGATCGACGTGCCGCTGACCGAGCAGCTGATCGTGGAGCTCTACTCGAAGTAACCCCCGGCCGTCCGGATGACGGCAGGGTTTGTGCGACATCAAATAGCGGGTGTCGTGAAGAAGGAGAAAACACATGCTGATCTCTCAGCGCCCCACACTGGCCGAAGAGTCGGTCGCCGAAAACCGTTCACGGTTCGTCATCGAGCCGCTGGAGCCCGGCTTCGGCTACACCCTGGGTAACTCGCTGCGGCGCACGCTGCTGTCGTCCATCCCGGGCGCGGCCGTCACCAGCATCCGCATCGACGGTGTGCTGCACGAGTTCACCACCGTTCCCGGGGTCAAGGAAGACGTCACCGACATCATCCTGAACCTCAAGAGCCTGGTGGTCTCGTCCGAGGAGGACGAGCCGGTCACCATGTACCTGCGCAAGCAGGGTCCCGGTGAGGTCACCGCGGGCGACATCGTCCCGCCCGCCGGTGTGACGGTCCACAACCCGGATATGCACATCGCGACGCTGAACGACAAGGGCAAGCTCGAGGTCGAGCTGGTCGTCGAGCGCGGCCGCGGTTACGTGCCGGCCGTGATGAACAAGGCGTCCGGCGCCGAGATCGGCCGCATCCCGGTCGACTCGATCTACAGCCCGGTGCTCAAGGTGACCTACAAGGTGGAGGCCACCCGCGTCGAGCAGCGCACCGACTTCGACAAGCTGATCCTCGACGTCGAGACCAAGAACTCGATCAGCCCGCGTGACGCGCTCGCTTCGGCGGGTAAGACGCTGGTCGAGCTGTTCGGTCTGGCCCGGGAACTCAACGTCGAGGCCGAGGGCATCGAGATCGGTCCCTCGCCTGCCGAGGCCGATCACATCGCGTCGTTCGCGCTGCCGATCGACGATCTCGACCTCACGGTGCGCTCGTACAACTGCCTCAAGCGCGAGGGCGTGCACACCGTGGGCGAGCTCGTGGCCCGCACGGAGTCCGATCTGCTGGACATCCGCAACTTCGGTCAGAAGTCCATCGACGAGGTGAAGATCAAGCTGCACCAGCTGGGTCTCTCGCTCAAGGACAGCCCGGCCACGTTCGATCCGTCGGAGGTCGCCGGATACGACGCCGCCACCGGCACCTGGAACAGCGACGCCGGTTACGACTCGGCGTACGAGTCTGACGACAACCAGGACTTCGCCGAAACCGAACAGCTCTGACCCCGGGGCACATTCCCACCCAGCTTCGCCCGCCCAATCTCGAAAGAGAACCGTCCCGGTCCTACCTGATACGGGGACCGGCCCCATTTAGGAGATAGTCGCAATGCCCAAACCCACCAAGGGTCCTCGCCTCGGCGGGTCGTCCTCGCACCAGAAGGCGCTGCTGGCCAACCTGGCCACGTCGCTGTTCGAGCACGGCCGGAT
This sequence comes from Mycobacterium sp. 852013-51886_SCH5428379, assembly GCF_001665575.1. Lineage (GTDB taxonomy): Bacteria > Actinomycetota > Actinomycetes > Mycobacteriales > Mycobacteriaceae > Mycobacterium. The sequence goes on from NZ_LZSU01000042.1 coordinate 269,862, forward strand.
CAAGACGACCGAGCCGAAGGCGCGGGCGCTGCGGCCCTACGCGGAGAAGCTGATCACCCACGCCAAGAAGGGTGCGCTGCACAACCGGCGCGAGGTGCTCAAGAAGATCCGCGACAAGGATGTCGTGCACACCCTGTTCGCCGAGATCGGCCCGTTCTACGCCGACCGTGAGGGCGGCTACACCCGCATCATCAAGGTCGAGCCGCGCAAGGGCGACAACGCCCCGATGGCGGTCATCGAGCTGGTGCGGGAGAAGACGGTGACCAGCGAGGCGAACCGGGCGCGTCGGAGCCGCTCCGGTGGCGACATCGAGCCGGATGCCGATGCGTCGCAGAAGGTCGCGGCCGCCGCTGCGCCGCAGGCCGCGGTGGAGCCGGAGGCCGCCGAGGGTCCGGACGCGGAGGAGCTGACGGCCGAGGACACCACGGCGACCGAGGCGTCGCGGTCCACCGAGACCGACGATCCGACGGACACCGAGGGTTCGGACGCTGACAAGTCCTAGTCACGACATGAACAAGCCCGCCATCGATTCCGATGGCGGGCTTGTTCGTCTTCGGCTCGAAGTGAGCTATGACGGCACCGACTTCGCGGGGTGGGCGCCGCAGGCGGGGCAGCGCACCGTGGCCGGGCTGATCGACGAGGCGCTGTCGACGGTGTTCCGGACGCCGGTGACGGTGCGGGCGGCCGGGCGCACCGACGCCGGGGTGCACGCCACCGGGCAGGTCGCGCACGTCGATGTACCGTCCGAGGCGATTCAACACGCCTATCCCCGCACCCCGCGTCCGGCGGATCCCGAATTCTCGCCGCTGGTGCGGCGGTTGGGGCGCTTCCTGCCCGAGGACGTGCGGATCACCCGGGTAGTGCGCGCACCGTCCGGTTTCGACGCTCGCTTCTCCGCGCTGCGCCGACATTACGAATACCGCCTGGGCACCGCGGATTTCGGGGTCACCCCGCAGCAGGCGCGGTATGTGACGGCATGGCCGCGGCCCCTGGACGTCGAGGCGATGACCGAGGCCGGCCGCGTACTGGTCGGACTGCACGATTTCGCGGCGTTCTGCCGGTACCGCGAAGGTGCGACGACGATCCGCGATCTGCAGCGGCTGGACTGGACGCGCGACGGGGACATCCTCACCGCGCACGTCACCGCAGACGCGTTCTGCTGGAACATGGTTCGGTCCCTGGTGGGCGCACTGCTCGCAGTGGGGGAGCACCGACGCGAACCCGCGTGGTGCGCGGGTCTGCTGGACGCTCCGAGTCGGTCGAGCGAATTCGCCGCCGCACCCGCGCGCGGGCTCACCCTCGTCGGCGTCGACTATCCGCCCGACGACGAACTGGCTGCGCGCACCCTGATCACCCGGGATCTGCGGGTTCGCCCCTAGGGCGACTCAGGACCGGCGGACCCGGTTCTTGCCTTCGCGTTTGGCGCGGTACAACGCCTCGTCGGCGCGCACGACGGCGTCCTGCAGGACTTCACCGGGGCCCAGGATGGTGTAGCCGATCGAACAGGTCTGGCCGTACGGCATGCATTTCGCGAGTCGGGTCAGCGCATGCGACGCCTGCTCGGCCGGGGTGTCGGCCAGGGCGATGATGAACTCCTCGCCGCCCCACCGCGCGATGACGTCGCCGTGTCGAAGCGTGGCCGCGGCGGCGGCCGAGAACCTCTGCAGCAGAACGTCTCCCGCGCTGTGGCCGCGAGTGTCGTTGTAGGACTTGAAATTGTCGAAATCCAGGACGGCGATGGTCAGCGTGCTGCCTCGCTGCCGGGCGTCTGCGATGAGCACCTCGATGCGGTCGTTCCAGGCGCGCCGGTTGAGCAGTCCGGTCAGGGCGTCGGTGGTGGCGTTGTGTTTGAGCTCGGCGTACGCGGCCACCACGGCCGAGATGTCGCGGACCTCCAGCTGGACGCTCCGCACTCCGTCGTGCGCCACGGCCCTGGCGTTGAACTCGACGGTGAGTTCGCGCCCGTCCAGCCGGCGTAGCACACCGCGCTGGGCGCGGATGTCGGCTCCGCCGGCCAGCACGTCGGTCATCATCGCTTCGGCAATGGGTCGAAGACTGTCGGGAATGAGGTGCGTCGCGGTGGTCGGTTCGACGTCGGAGAGCGACCGGGCTCCGAGCAGGGTCATCGCCTCTGCGTTCATGTAGGTGATCGTCAGGCTCGGGTCGACGACGATGACAGCGGTGGGCAACTGTTCGAGGACGGTGCGCCAGCGCAGTTCGGCCTCGGCGTGCGCCGCGCGCGCGGCCGCCAGCTCGGTGACGTCAGTCGACACGCCGCCGATGCCCATCACGTCACCGTCGTCGTCGATGAGCGGGAACTTCGTCGACCGGTAGATGTGCACCGAACCGTCGGGATGGATGACGTCTTCGTTGAAGATCTGCCACTCCCGGGTCGCGAGGATGTGCAGATCGTGGCGTCGGAACTGGTCGGCCAGCTCCGCGTCGAAGACCTCGTGGTCGGTGCGCCCGGTGAGTCCACCGTGACCCGTGACGTATTCCAGGGCGTGATTGGCCATCACGAACCGACCGTCGGGGTCCTTGGCGAAGATGAGGACGTCGGTGTGCGCCAGCACGCCCTCGAGCATCCGTTGCTGGCGCCGCAGTGCGGTGTCGGTGGTCGGCCGGATCTGTCGGCGCACCTCGAGCAGGTGGACCACCTGGTCGGCCAGCGCGCGCAGATGTCCGCACTGCCGATCGGACAGCGAGCGGGGTGCGACGTCCATCACGCACAGGGTGCCGAGGCGGTGACCTCCCGGGGTGATCAGCGGCGCACCGGCATAGAACCGCACGCGGGGTTCCGCCAGGACCAGCGGGTGGCGGTCGAACCGGGGATCGAGCGCAGTGTCGCGTACCTCGGTGACGGTGTCCGTCGTGATCGCGTGCAGGCAGAACGACAACGCGAGCGGCAACTCGTCGACGTCGATCCCGTACCGCGCCTTGTGCCACTGGCGTGCGCCGTCGACGAAGGTGATCAGTGCGATCGGCGCGTCACACAAGTCGGCGGCCAGCGCGGCCAACGCGTCGAACGCGGCCTCGGGAGGGGTACCGACGACCGCGTAGTCGGCCAGAATGGTCAGGCGGCCTGCCTCATCGTCTGACCGTCCGGCGGAATCCATACCGACGCCGAGAACCTTTCGCGAGGGCCGATATCAGGGCCGTCGACGGCAGCCCGCAACGCAATACCCCCTTGGGGCGGTCTGCAACCGCGGGCGGCGGGAGACGGTCAGATCCGGCCGACGATGAAGTCGGCGGCCTGGTTGACCATGCCCGCGTTGATGTACGCCCGGGCCGCATGGTCGGGCCAGTTGTTCTCCCAGGTGTTCGGATCGGCGGGGTTGCAGATCGGGTCCGCACCGTGGCAGAGCTCGATCGTGCGTTCGCGGTAGAGCGGGCTGAAGTTCGTGATCGGACCCACCCAGGCTGCGCCGTTGCCGAACAGCGCGACGGCCGCGATGTGGCGGTCCATCCCCGGCGGCAGCGGCTTGTCGAATCCGAACGCGGCAATCGGCGCGGCCAGGACGATGTCGGTGACCGCGGCGCCGAGCGAGTACCCGCCGAGCACCAGCCGGGTGTCGGGGCAGCGGGCCGCCATGTCCTGGATGCGCGAACTCATGTCGTTCGCGCCGATGTCGATCTCATGGTCGGCGGGATACTGCACCGCGTAGAGGTCGATGTCCTTGTTGGTCTTGTTGCGTATCGCGCTGATGAGGTTGTTGCCGATCACCCCCGCGCCGGGAGCCTCGACGCGGCCGCGCGCGAAGATCAGCTCGGCCTCTGGGCAGGACTGGGCGGACGCGGTGGCGGCGGTGCGCGGTGACAGTGCCGGTGCCACAAGGAGACCGGCCGCTGCGACGACGCAGGCGACGAGCGCCAGCAACGGACGAGACCTGAAGACCGACGCGGGATGATTTCTCACCTCGCCGATAGTAACGAACACGGGGGACACCACCCTTCGATCGCGGAGGTCGCTCAGATCCGGCCGGCGACGAAGCCGGCGGCCTGACCGATGAACGGTGACGACTCGTAATGCGTGTGCGCGAACGGATTGCGCCCGTCCGAGCAGATCGGGTCGCCGTCGCCGCACGCGTCGACACTGCGGCCAGCGAACTGGCCGCGGGCACTGAGCGGACTACCGAATTTCGCTGCGGGATTACCGAAGACGGCCACCGCGGCGACGTCGTCGGCGTAATTGCCGGGCAGTGGTGGGGCCGATCCGATGTCGCCGATGCGGTTGCCGAGCGGCGGCACCCCGGCCAGCATGTCGATCACCGCGGCGCCCTGCGAGTAGCCGCCCAGCACGAAGCGGGTGCCGGGACACTGCGCGGACACCGATGCGATGCGCGCGGTGACGTCGTTGGCGCCGGCGGCGGTGGTCAGGAAGTCGTACGTCGCCGGATAGTTGACGCCGTAGGTGCTCAGCGTCATCCCGCCCAGCTGTGGGCGCAGCGCGTCGGCGAGTGCCTGGCCGACGCGGCCGATGCCCGCCGGTTCGCTGGTCCCGCGCGCGAAGATCAGCTCGACGTCCGAGCAGCCCTGTGCGCTTGCGGTGGGGATGGGGCCGCCGACCAGCAGCGCGGAGGCCGCGGCGACGGTGAGCACGGAGGCGGCGAGACGGCCGCCGGCACGGAGAACGGTCACCGGCACATAATCACATAGACCGGCTAGCTAGGACCACCTGCGTGGGCAGACCGGGTCGCGTCGCCCACCGGGGGATCCGACGTGTGTTCGCCGGCCGGGGTGTCGGGCCACATGGCGTCCTCGACCGGCGTCGATTCGGTGTCCCGCCGATCACCCTGACGGGCCAGCGCGAGGCCGATCAGAACGACGGCGCCGCCCACGGCCTGTAGTGGACCGATCGACTCGCCGAGCAGCACCCAGGCTGCGAGGACCGCGAACAGCACCTCGGACAATCCGACCAGGGACGCGAATCGCGGTCGCAGTCGGGAGATCCCGATGATGCCGAGGGTGTAGGCGATCGCGGTCGGGATGAGCCCGAGTGCCAGCACCGGGACGATCCAGGATGTGGTCACACCGGCGACCACGGTGTCATTGGCGGTGAAGGTCATCGGCATGATGCCCACCAGGCCGAGCAGTGCGGTCGCGGTGCCGCCGACGGCGAGGCCGGCGGTGGCCAGGGTGACCGGGTCGACGGCGTCGGCGTCGTCGTCAGTGGCCACGCGGCCGGACATCAGGAAGTAGCAGGCCGCGCAGACCGCTGCCGCCATGCCCCAGCCGACCCCGACGGTGTTGATATGCGCACCGGAGAACACGTCCAGTACGAGCATGATCCCGGCGACGGCGAGCGCGACACCGGCCAGCGTGAGGTTCGAGGGACGCCTACGGGTGCTCGCCCACAGCCAGCCCACCACGAGGATCGGGGCGGTGTACTCGAGCAGCAGCGCCACGCCGACCGACAGATGTGAGACGGCGTTGAAGTAGAAGAGTTGCGCGCCGGCGATCGGCACCAGGCCGTAGGCGAGCACGATGCGCCAGTGCGCCAGCGCGTCGCGCAGCCAACCGGGGCGCACGCACGTCGCGAAGATCGCCATCAGCAGTGCGCCGCCCGCCAGTCGCGCCGTCACGGCCGCCGTCGGGCTCCAGCCCGCGGTCATCAGTGACTTGCCGAGCGGGCCGGACATACCGAAGGCGAGTGCCGAGCCGATGGCGAAGGCGAGGCCGAGCCGGAATTGGTCGGCTCGGGGGGTGACGGCGCGCGACGCGACCACGGCTTCCTCCGGTGATTGACGATGTAATGAGTAAAATGACGTTTGGTAGTGACCATAGGAGCGAAGGGAGTCATGAGTCAAATGAATTTCACTTATGACACGGAGCTCACTCTGCGGGCGGCGTGTGCGTTGATCAACACCGACCGGGTGGACGGCGAGCAGCTCGCCGAGATGGCGGCGCTGGACGAGTACCTCGACGGGTTCGGGTGGACGGGCCGGCGGGACCGGGACGCCGCCGAACTGTCGGGCGTGCACCGGCTGCGCGAGCGGCTCGGCATGCTGTGGGAGGCCGCCGACGACGAGGAGCGCACCGTCGGTCTGGTCAACGCACTGCTGTCGGACACCCGCGCCTCCCCGTGGCTGACCCGGCATCCGGAGATGCCCGAGTGGCACCTGCATCTGGCGTCGGTCCACGATCCGCTGTGGCAGCGCATGGGCGCCGAGATGGCGATGGCGCTGGCCGACCTCATCCGCGCCGGTGAGCTACGACGCCTCAAGATCTGCGCGGCGCCGGATTGCCACGCCGCCCTGATCGACCTGTCGCGCAACCGGTCGCGGATGTTCTGCGACACCGGCAACTGCGGCAATCGCCAGCACGTCGCCGCCTACCGCGAGCGGCGGGCCAGGGAGGACGGCTAGAGGTCTTCCACGCTGCGCGGGTCGACGGTGCCCAACACCGACGGCCGGTCGCACGTGATGTAGCGAGCCTGGTTGCCCCCTGCCTCGCGGGCGGTGTCCATGGCGGTCGACGCGCTGGCGATGAGCTCGTCGAGCAGCTCGTCCGGCGGACACGATCCGAGGCCGCGCATCGGTGTGCTGACCACGCCGAAACTCGCGGTCACGCGGGGTGGCGTCGCGGCGATCGCCTTACGGACCCGCTCTACGAGCGGGAACGAGTCCGGCGTGGAGAACGTGTCGGCGATGAGGAAGTCGTCGTCCTCGAGCCGGGCGACGAAAGCGTTGTGCCGGGTGGTCTCCCGCAACGTCTGGGCGATCGCGACGCGGGCGCGCTGGATTGCGACCGCGCCGTCCGTCGCGCCGAGCAGGCGCATGTTGTCCAGCCGGAGCAGCACCAGCACGAGGCGCTGATCGTCGTCGCGGCAGCGGGCGACCATGGCACTGGCGGCCCGGTAGATGGCTGCGCGGTTGAGGAGTCCGGTCAGCGGATCGATGTCGGCGTTGTCGACGTTGATGTCGAAGGCGTACAGCAACAGGTGGCAGGCGAAAGGTACAGCGATGTTGACCGCCATCACGATCACCAGCGCCGTCACGGCGAACACCCCGTCGCCGGCCGTCCACAGCTGTGCCGTGAGCGCCAGCGTGGTCGCCTCCGCGACGAGCAGGGCGAACAGCAGATATCCGGCGGTGTGGAACAGCGCGATGTAACCGCCCAGGACGGCGAAGCCCGCCGCGAGCACCAGTCCCGCCCGCGGATCGGACATGATCAGACATCCCGCGGCGATGTTCGCCGACGTCAGCACGACGAACCCGATGGACTGCCGCGGCGTCGGCCAGCGGGGCCGCAGCCAACCCAGCGCCAGCAGCAGAGACGAGACGGTGACCCACGCTCCGATCAGCCGCGCGACGGGCGTCTGGGGTCCCGCGGCGCTCCATTGCATCATCAGCGGCACGACACCGAGCGTCGCCACGACGGCGGCGATCAGGCGGCAGGTGGCGGTTTGCGCTTCCCGGGCGGCGAGGAAGGACGTGAGCCAGTAGAAGTGTTCGGGCTGGCGCCAGTAGTGTCGCACGGCTTTGAACATGGCCTCACCTCCCGGTGCACATACTTTAAGGCCGCGCGGTGACATGTGGATCGAGTCGGCGACCTTGATCGTGCCGAATCGGTGCACGCGGGGTGGCGCGGCGGCGCTTAGGCTCGCTGTCGGGGGAGCACATGGGGCGACAGACCACCCGTCTGCAGGTCAGCGGGTACCGATTCACGATGCGTAGGCTCGCGCACGCGCTGGTCCGCGCAGACGTCCGGATGATCGACGATCCGCTTCGCGCGCAATCGGTTTCATTGACGGCGGGATGTGTGATCGCGGCCGTCGCGCTCGGCGCGTGCGGTGTCATGGCCGTGCTCCGGCCGCAGGGGGTACCGGGTGACGCGCCGATCGTGCGCGACCGCGTCTCGGGGGCGCTGCATGTGCGGATCGGTGAGACCCTGCATCCGGTGCCGAACCTGGCTTCGGCCCGCCTGATCACCGGATCGCCGGCCGAGCCGAAGACGGTCGGGCCGTCGGCGCTGGCCGGATTGCCGCGCGGGCCGATGGTCGGCATCCCCGGCGCCCCGGCCGCGGTGGGCGCGCCGATCTCCGCCGGTGAGTCGACCTGGACGGTGTGCGACACCGCGATGGCGACGACGGTGCTGGTCGGTCCACGGCCCGCCGAGAGCGAACCCGACGCCGCACTGCTGGTCGTCGCCCGCTCGGAGGGCCCGGCGATGACCTACCTGCTCTACGGCGGCCGCCGCGCGGCCGTCGACCTGCGCGACCCGGCGGTCGTCCGGGCGCTGCGAGTCGAGGGGGTGGTGCCGCGACCGGTGTCGCGTGTCCTGCTCGACGCGGTCCCGGAGAGTCCGCCGATCACCGCGCCGCGAATCGCCGACGCCGGTGCCCCCGGTGTGCTGCCGGGCCGGCCCGTCGGGACCGTGGTCCGTGTGGCGCGTGGCGGTGGCAGCGAGTTCTTCGTCGTGTTGGCCGACGGTCTCCAGCGGATCGGCGAGGTCACCGCCGACCTGATCCGCTTCACCGTCCGGCAACCGCACGGCGAGGTGCCCGACGTCGCGCCGGACGTACTGGCCGACGCCGGCATCGTCGACCCGCTTCCGGTCGCCACGTTCCCGGCGCGCATCGCGATCGCCGATCCGGTGGTGCCCTGTGTGCACTGGACCGCAGGCCAGGGCCGGTCCGCCGCCGTGCTCGGCGACGGCCGGGAGCTCCTGGCGGCGCCGGGCACCGTCGAATTGGCCCAGGCCGACGGCGCCGCACCGAACATCGACGCGGTGCGCGTCCCCGCCGGGCGCAGCGCCTATCTACGGCCGGTCAGCGCCACGGGCGCAGGGGGATCGGCGGAACCGCGTCTCTTGCTGACCGACTCCGGGGTGCTCTTCGGTGTGCCCGACGACGACACCGCCGGCAGCCTCGGCATCGCCGAGGCACCGCTGCCTGCGCCGTGGCCGGTGCTGGCGCGGCTGCCGCGCGGTCCGGAGCTCAGTCGGGAGAGCGCATCAGTCGTCCGCGACGCCGTTCCTGGTGTCCCCACCGCCCCTGCGGCGCCCTGAGGTGGTGGCCGCGATCAGGATCGCCGCGGCGACGCCCAGGCCCGCTCCAGCGACAGCCACCCGCCGCGGGCGCGGATCGGCCACCTCTGCGGGCGGGGCGCCGAACCGGCGTTCGGGGTGCGCCACCGGGGCAGGTTCCGCACCACCGCTGACCGCCGCCACTACATCGACAATGCCGTTTCCGACCACCGGATCCCACCCCGCAGGCGGCCGGTGGGCGGTGGCCTCGATGCGGGCCATGACCTGTCGCGCGCTCAGCTGCGGCCACCGCGACCGCACCAGCGCAACGAGACCCGACACCACCGGTGCGGCGTAACTCGTTCCCGCGATGGGCTTTTCGTCATCTTCGAACTGCCTGTCGACGAGTCCCTCGCCGTCGGGATCGAGGGAGATCACGCCCTCGCCGGGGGCAGCGACATCGACCCACGGTCCGGCCAGGCTGAACGTCGACGCCGCACCGTCCCGGTCGACCGATCCGACGGTGAGTACCAGATCGTCGTACCAGGCCGGGCTCGCGACCGCAGCCACGCGCTGCCAGTCCGGCCGTCCGGGTGTCACCGGATTCTGTTCCGGGCACTGGCCGGAGCCGCCCACGTTGCCTGCGGCGGCGACCACCACCACGTTCTTGACGTCGACGGCATAGGCCAGCGCCGCGCCCAGCGCACGGTCGTCGAGGGTATCCGCCGCCGCCACGCACGCCACCGACGACACGTTGATCACCGTCGCACCGAGATCGGCGGCCAGCCGGACGGCCAGCGCCAGGGTGTGGACGTCGCCGTAACCGGAGACGGCCGGATCCTCGACGGCGCCGAATCGGTTGCTCGACTGGCGAATGGCCAGTATCGCCGCCTCCGGAGCGATACCGCTGAATGCGCCACGGGTGCCGATGATCCCGGCGACCACGGTGCCGTGGCCGTCGCAGTCGTCGGTGCCATCTCCGCTCGACACGTAGTCGCCGCCGGGCAGCAGCCGGCCCAGCAGTCGATGGCGGGCCACACCGGTGTCGATCACCGCGACCGTCTGGCCTGCGCCGCGGGTGAGCGGCCACACTGCCGGCAGATCGAGCATGTTCAGTTGCGCGGCAGCAGGATCGGTCGGGGCGGCGTGGCTGGATCCGGCCACGCACGGCTCGCGCTGTTCGGTTGCCTGCGGCGGTGCGGGCGGTATGGCAGCCGGAAGAAACGCGTCATCCGGTGGCGGCGGGGTCACTGCGGCGGCCGGGGGCGCGGTGGCGATCGGTGTCACCGCCACCAGCGCGGTTGCCGCCGCCCCGGCCAGGAACCGACCCGCCGGTGTCATGTCAGGGCCAGATCACGGACGAGGCGGTACAGGCCGAGGACGGTACACGCCAGCGGCGGTACCGCCGCGATCGCCAGATACTCCGTGATGTCGAGGGCGCGCACCGCGACCGGCGACATCTCGCCCCGGCCGGTCCGCATGATCGCGGCCACCCCAGCGCACACCAGTGCGGCACCCAGCCAGTGCGTATGCCGCGGCAACGCCGAGGCGACGATCACGAAACCGAATACCAGGCAACAGGTTCCGTTGATCGTGAAGGCCCACCGCGCACGCGCGGACGCGAACGTCCGGCCCCGCAGCAGCAGGACCAGGCCCGCCGCACCGCACAGCAGCGCGCCGGCGACCCACGGACCCGTGCGATGCAGCGTGGCCGCCGCGACCGCGAGCGACGCCAGCGTGAGGGTCGCCGATCCGCCCAGGACCAGGCCGGCCAGGATCCGGTGTCCGGAGGCGCAGCGGTCATCGGCGTCGGCGGTCGGATCGGGATCGACCGCGGCCGGACCGAGGCCCGCCAACAGCAGCGACACCCGCGGCGACGCACTCAGCGCGGCCAGCGACACAACGGTCAGCAACGCGGCGGCGGACGCCGGCGGCAGTGGTACCGACACCGCAGCCAGACCGGCGCCGGCCGTCAACGCGCTCGTAGAGGCGAGCGCCGTCAACGGCGTGGTGTCCCCGATGTGGAACCGCAGCAGCGCAAGCGAAGCCACCGCCGCGGCCGTCGCGGCGAGCAGGGCATGCGATGCGGCCATCTCACCAGGAACCACCTGCATGCCGGTCGCCGCTGCGAGCGCCACGGTCAGCACGCTCAGCGGCGTGGCCGCAGCGGACTGAGACCGCCCCGCCGCCGCCGCGCACACCGCGGCACCGCACAGCAGGACCACGACGAGCCCCACCGTTACCGGTCCCGTTCCCGGTACGGCACACGCCAGAGCGCCGACCACGGCGAACACCGGACCTAATACGGCGACAGCGGGATTCACGGTGACCGGATCCGGCGTACTCGCCATGACCCGCGCCACCCAATCGTCGCGGCCGAGTCGCGGAGTGGTGACGTCGGCCGTCTCCAGCAGCAGCAGATCGCCGTCGCGGACGTCGAGTTCGCGCAGTGTCCGGTCGGTGTCGAGCACCGCACCGCCGACGCGGGACAACCGCCAGCCGTCCGCGCCGCCGTCACGGGCGGCCGTCAGATCCACGATGTCCGGGAGCAGTTCCGCGAGCCGAACACCCGCGGGCAGAGCAAGATCGACGCCATCCGCCGTCTCAGCGTTCGTGTGCACCGACACCAGACACATCGCCTCCGACACCGCGTCCTCCCGTCAGCTCGTCGTGCAGCCAACGTATCCACCCCCACCGATACGGCGCCGCACCAGTTTTCGGGCCTGTGGACAGGGAACCTGATGCCCACCATGTGCGTCTGATCGAGCATGGACGTACCCCGCCTTGCGCCGCAGGCCCCCGCGCGGCTGGTCGTGGACGCACCGCCGGAGCTCCCGCAGGCGTCGCCGGGCCACCCGCTGGCACGACTGTTGCCGGTCGCGATGGTCGTCGCCGCCGTCGGCATGATGGCGCTCTTTCTGTCCTCAGGGCAGGCCGGCCAGCGTGGGCCGATGGCCGGCTTCTTCCCGCTGATGATGGTGATGTCGCTGGTCGGCACACTGGCCTACGGCGCCCGGGGCACCCAGCGCGGCGGGGAGATCGACCGCCTGCGCCGCGACTACCTCCGCTACCTCGACGGCATCGACCGGGCCGCCGCGGGAACCGCGTACCGACAGCACACCGACGCGCACCGCGCCGATCCCGATCCGGCCACGCTGTGGACGGTGGTGGGCACCGAGCGGGCATGGGCGCGGCGACCAGGAGACCGCGATTTCGGACGGATGCGGATCGGCGTCGGGCGTCTGCCGCTGGCGGTTCGCCTGGTCGGGCCGGACCGCGATCCGGCCGAGGACGCCGACCCCGTCACCGCCCAGGCGTTGCGCCGACTGCTTCAGCACCGGTCCACCGTGGACGCCGTGCCGCTCACGATGTCGGTGACCGAAACCCCGGTCATCGCCGTGGCCGGAGATTCGTCCCGCGTCAGGGCGTTGCTGCGGGCAGCGGTCTGTCAACTCGCGGTGCTCCACGATCCGGTCGACCTCGTCATCGCCGCCGACATCTCGGATGTAGCCGCGGCAGAATGGGATTGGCTCAAATGGTTGCCCCACGTCCGGCCGGAGTCCGCGGGCGCGTATGTGGTGACGGTCCGCGACGGCGCCCCGCCGGACGCCCGCCCGGGCACTGTCCTGTCGGTCGGTGGGGCCAACCCGACGATACGGATCGAGGCCGACGAGGTGTCGCTGCCCGACGGCGACGGCGGAACCATCACCGGACGAGGTGACGGTCTGAGCGTGGCGGAGGCGACGGCGTGCGCCCGGCGGTTGGCCCGATATCGCCGGGAGACGCCGAAGGGGCGGGTCGGCGGTCGGGCGCGGACCTGGCCGGAACTTCTCGGCATCGAGGACCCCACCCGACTGGATCCGGCCATCGCGTGGCGGCCCCGGCGGGCCGCGGACCATCTGAGCGTTCCGGTCGGGCTCGCCGACGACGAGACGCCGGTCCGCCTCGACCTCAAGGAGGCTGCCGAGGGTGGCATGGGGCCGCACGGATTGTGCGTCGGCGCCACCGGTTCCGGTAAATCCGAGTTTCTGCGCACGCTGACGCTCGGTCTCATCGCCTCGCACCCGCCGGAGGAACTCAACCTGGTCCTCGTCGACTTCAAAGGCGGGGCTACGTTTCTCGGTATGGAGCGGGCCGCCCACGTATCGGCGGTCATCACCAACCTCGCCGAGGAGGCGCAGTTGGTGGCCCGGATGCGGGACGCGCTGGCCGGCGAGATGCACCGCAGGCAGCAGTTGCTCCGATCGGCCGGCAACGCGGTCGGCGTGCGGGATTACGCGCGACTGCGCGAACGCCGCCCGGAGTTGGCGCCGCTGCCCGCGCTCGTGATCGTCGTCGACGAGTTCTCCGAATTGCTCACGCAACATCCCGATTTCGCCGAACTGTTCCTGGCGATCGGCCGCCTGGGTCGCTCGCTGGGGATGCATCTGCTGCTGGCCAGCCAGCGCCTCGACGAGGGCAGGCTACGCGGTTTGGACACCCATCTGTCTTACCGCGTATGCCTCAAGACCTTCTCGGCCGCCGAATCGCGGGCGGTACTGGGCATTCCGGACGCGCACACTCTGGCCGGCACCCCCGGCGTAGCCTTCCTCAAAACCGCCGACGGCGAGGTGACCCGGTTCCGCACGACGTACGTCAGCGGCCCGCCGGCCCCCAGTCCGGTGCAGCGAGCGGCACCCGCGGTGCAGGTGTTCACGGCGCGACAGTTGGCCCCGGCCGCGGAGATACCGCAGGCACCCGCGCGGGAGTCGCAACTCAGGCTGCTCGACACGGTCTTGGACCGGCTCACCGGTCACGGCACCCCCGCCCACCAGGTGTGGCTGCCGCCGCTGTCGGGTCCACCCACGCTGGACAGCCTGTTGTCTCGCAGTCCGACCGATCGCACACCGCCCCTGACGGTCCCGATCGGCATCGTCGACTCGCCGTTCGACCAGCGCCGCGATCTGCTGATGGCCGAACTTGCCGGATCCGCAGGCAATGTCGCCGTGGTCGGCGGCCCGCGGTCGGGTAAGTCCACCGCCCTGCATACCCTCATGCTGTCCCTGGCGGCGACCCACGATCCGCGCGACGTCCAGCTCTACGGTCTGGACTTCGGCGGCGGATCACTGAGCACAGCGGCAGGGCTGCCGCACGTGGGTGCGGTCGCGGGCCGTCACGAGGCCGACCTGGTGCGGCGCACGGTGAACGAACTCGAATCACTGGTGCGGTCCCGCGAGATGCGCTTCCGCCGAGACGGAATCGAGTCGATGGACGCCTACCGCAGACGGCGCGTAGCCGACGATCCGTTCGGTGAGGTGTTCCTGTTCGTCGACGGCTGGGCGGTGCTGCGGGGCGCCTTCGAACACCTCGAGGCTCCGATCACCGCGCTGGCCGCGCAGGGGCTCTCCTACGGCGTGCACATCGTGATCGCGACATCGCGGTGGGCTGACCTGCGGCCCGCACTCAAGGACCAGCTCGGCACCAGGATCGAGCTGCGGCTCGGCGATCCGGCCGAATCGGAGATGGACCGCAAACGCGCACGCCAACTGGCCGACCGCCCGCCCGGCCGCGGCATCACCCGGCAGGGCCACGAGTTCGTCCTCGCCCTGCCGCAACTCGACGGGAGAGTTGCGGCGGGATCCGGCGACGCCGCCGCGATCCTGCGGGATCGCTACGCCGGTCGCAGCGCCCCGCCGATCGCCGTGCTCCCCGAGCTCGTGCGCCGACGGGACATCACAGCGGAGTCCGACCCGGCCCACGTCGTCATCGGTATCGACGAACGTGAACACCGTTCGGTGGCCTTCGATTTCGCGTCGCAGCCGCATCTCCTCGTGCTCGGCGACGTCGAATGCGGAAAGACCGCGACGTTGCGAACCCTGTGCACGGAACTGGTGGACACCCTATCCCCGGACGCCGCGCAACTGCTGATCGTCGACTTTCGCCGGACGCTGCTCGGTGTCGTCGAGGGGGCACACCTCGCCGGCTACGTGATGTCGCAGGCGGGACTGGATACGGCCATGTCCGCACTCGTCGACCGACTCCGCGCGCGGCTTCCGGGTCCGGAGGTGACGCAGCAGCAGTTGCGGACCCGATCGTGGTGGTCGGGTCCGGAGCTCTACGTGGTGGTCGACGATTACGACCTCGTTGCCGAGGGGCCCGGACTCGGCCCGCTGGTCAGTTGGCTGCCGCACGCCCGCGACGTCGGGCTGCATCTGATGGTGGCCCGCCGCTCCGGGGGCGCGGCGCGGGCGATGTTCGACCCGGTGCTGACGAGGCTGCGCGACCTGGGCGCCGCCGGGTTGATGATGAGCGCTGCGCCCGAGGAGGGTGTACTGCTGGGGGCGGTACGCCCGGGCCCGCTACCGCCCGGCCGCGGCATCCTGATCGCGCGCAACCAGCCCGCGCAGCCGATCCAGGTGGCGTGGTGCGATCCGCCCTGACTGTCATCGAGGTCGGTCCGGCGACGGTGCGCGGCGGGCGGCCCGTCGATGACGAGACAGCCCGGGAGGCAATCGAATTCATTGACGAGGAGCTCATGCTCGTCGACGACCGTCCCCTAGCGGTAGAGGAGGTGTGGGAGGGTCTGCTGCGCACGGCGACCGGCGGCCGAGCCGCGGCGCTGGTGGTGCCGACGGGGTGGGGCGGCCGACGCGTCGACGTGGTCGCGGACGCCGCCCGCCACGTCTGCGGGGACATCGCGGTGTTCACCCGGTCCGAGGTGCTCGGGGTGTCGGCGGCCTCGGTCGTCGAAATCGACTGCGACGTGGTCATTGTGACCTCCGGCGGTGTGACGGCCGTACCGCGTAGCGGGGGCGGGACCGTCGACGCAGTGGTGCGGCGTATCGGCGGTCGCGGTCCGGTCGTCGTGGACGCGCCGACGGGAGTGGCCGATGCGGTACCGCAGGCAACTGCGATCGTCACCGCCCTGCGTACCGCCGGCGTGCAGGCCTCGATCGCGGGGCCGCATGCCGTCCGCCATGGTGTTCCGGTGCCGCGCCCCGCGCCTCGCCGCACACCGCGCCGTATCGCGGTCGCCGCCGGCGCCGTCTGCGCGGTGGCCACCGCCGGCGCGGCCGGCGTCGCGGGCAGACCCGAGCCGCCGGTCGCCGAACCGTCCGCGGTGTTCGTCGAGGGCCGACTCGGCGTGGCGCTCCCGGTCACGTGGACCGTCCGGAAGATCACCGCCGGGTCTGGATCGGCTCGGCTGCAGGTGGTTTCACCGGTCGGCGACAGTGTCGCACTGCACGTCACGCAGTCACCGCTGCCACGGCCCCAGTCGACCGGGCAGATCGCCACCACACTGCGCGCGGCGCTCGCCGCCGAGTCGGCCGAGGTGTTCACCGACTTCCTGGCCGAGGATGAGCGCGCGGGCCGCCAGGTGGTCACGTATCGCGAACACCGGGCCGGCGCGGTGATCGAGTGGATCGTGTTCGCAGATGAGCTGCTGCGGATCGCCGTGGGGTGTCAGAGCCCACCGGACCGGACCGACCTCGTACGCACCGCCTGCGACGCCGCGGTGCGCTCGGCGCACGCGGTCTTCTGAACTCGAGGGAACCGATCCGCGGTCGGATCCGTCAAACCTGATATCGCACAACGGCAGAAGGGAACAGCGATGACGACACCGATGGGCGGGGCGCTCACCACCGACCTCGAGATGATGACGGCGGTCGCCGCCACGATCGACGCCCGCAACGAGGACATCCGGGCGATGCTGCAGTCCTTCATCGGCCGCATGGGCGATGTGCCGCCGACGGTCTGGGGCGGGGTCGCCGCCGTGCGGTTCCGTGAGGTGGTCGACCGCTGGAACGCCGAATCGCTGAAGCTGCGCACCGCACTGGACCGGATCGCCGAGACCATGCGTGCCAATCAGCGCACCCTCGCCGCGGCGGCCGACGCCCACTCCCATCAGATCGGCGCCATCGCGACGGCGCTGTAGAGACCACCGACAGAGAAGAAGGAGTCCACGATGGATCAGGTGCTGTCCTACAACTTCGACGAGATCGAGCACTCGGTCCGCCAGGAGATCCACGGCACACACGCCCGCCTCAACGCCGCACTCGACGAACTGCGCCGGCACGT
The DNA here is from genome assembly GCF_001665575.1 of Mycobacterium sp. 852013-51886_SCH5428379. Classification (GTDB taxonomy): domain Bacteria; phylum Actinomycetota; class Actinomycetes; order Mycobacteriales; family Mycobacteriaceae; genus Mycobacterium. The sequence continues at coordinate 286,887 of NZ_LZSU01000042.1, forward strand.
CGCGCCACTGCAACAGCTGTGGACGAGGGAGGCGGCCGAGGCGTACCGCGTCGAACAGGCCCGGTGGGATCAGGCCGCCGCGTCGCTGAACGAGATCCTGTTCAACCTGGGTAACGCGGTGCGCGACGGCGCCGACGACGTCGCCGCCACCGACAGCAGGGCGGCGGCCGCCTGGGGGTGGTGACGCGGCGCAGGAGGGCCCGTGTGTACAGCCCCACAGAGACTCTGTGCGGTCCCGTCGGGAGGGGAGGCCCGCGGGACCGCACAGGCCGCGTTTCGGGCGTTTTGACCTGCACGGACGCGCGCAGGTAGGCTGCCACGTTGGTGTGCGGTGCCGTCAGGTATCCACGGGTCCTCGGGTCACGGTCGGTCGCCGGGGTTCACCCACCGTCACATCGGACCGTCACCCGGGTCACCGGGATCCCATGCGGGTGAAAACCCTCGAGTAGAGAAGGTAACGCTGTGTCTACGTACACGCCGAAGGCAGGTGACACCACGCGCACGTGGCATGTCATCGACGCCACGGACGTCGTGCTCGGCCGGCTCGCCGTGGAGGCAGCCAAGCTGCTGCGCGGCAAGCACAAGCCGACGTTCACGCCGAATGTCGACGGTGGCGACTTCGTCATCGTCATCAACGCCGAGAAGGTCGCCATCAGCGGCGACAAGCTCAACAACAAGTTCGCCTACCGCCACTCGGGTTACCCCGGTGGTCTGCGCCGGCGCACGATCGGCGAGCTGCTGGTCAAGCATCCCACCCGCGTCGTGGAGAACGCGATCGTCGGAATGCTGCCGCACAACAAGCTCAGCCGCCAGGTGCAGAAGAAGCTGAAGGTGTACGCGGGTCCTAACCACCCGCACGCCGCGCAGCAGCCGGTTCCGTTCGAGATCAAGCAGGTGGCGCAGTGACCGAGACCGTTGAGCCGACCGAAGACGTGACCGTCGACGTCACGACTGAGGTGACCGAGGCCGCCGAGCCGCGTGAGCCCGTCTACATCGACCGCCCGATCCAGACCGTGGGCCGCCGCAAGGAGGCCGTGGTCCGCGTGCGCCTGGTGCCCGGCACCGGCCAGTTCAACCTGGACGGCCGCTCGCTCGAGGCGTACTTCCCCAACAAGGTGCACCAGCAGCTCATCAAGGCTCCGCTGGTGACCGTGGACCGGGTGGACAGCTTCGACGTGTACGCCCACCTCGACGGTGGCGGCCCGTCCGGGCAGGCCGGCGCACTGCGCCTGGCGATCGCCCGCGCGCTGATCATCGTGCAGCCGGAGGACCGGCCCGCGCTGAAGAAGGCCGGGTTCCTCACCCGTGACCCGCGCGCCATCGAGCGCAAGAAGTACGGCCTCAAGAAGGCTCGTAAGGCGCCGCAGTACAGCAAGCGCTGATCGACCCTCGGAACGCCGGGTACGTCTTCGGACGTGCCCGGCGTTCTGCGTTGTGACTCGTCACACACCGCGAATCCAGTAAACCGATCACGCCGCCCCCGATCCGGCCCGTTCCGCGTTGTGCGCAGGCGCTCGGCGTCAGCGACGGCCACCGGCGAGTTACTTAGGCCGTTTCGGCGCATGCCCCGATTCGCGGTGCCGGGGTTGAGTTCGGCCGCGCACTTCCGCAAGTCTCGAAAACACGGAGCACGGACGCCCTCTCGGCGTCAGCAGGAGATCCCTGCGCCCCGCGTGGTCGGTGTCGACATCCCGGCTCGGGGCGGTAGCTCCGCAACGGAAGGAGTGTTCGATGACGGACATCATGAAGAACTTCAAGACCCTCGCCGCCGGAACCGTCCTCGGTGGTTCGGTGCTGTTCACCGCCGGTCTCGGACTGGCCAACGCGCAGCCCGCAGAGCCCACCCAGGCGCCGGACGACTCGGTGACCGTCGCCGTCGGCGGCGTGCCGATCCTGGAGAGCGTGTCGACCGACACCGCGGCGACCGCCGCAGGCGCCATCTGCGGCGCCGAGGCCCCCGAGGTCACCGCCATGGCGGAGAGCGTGGACATCGCCGGCACCCCGCAGACCGTGTGCAGCGGCCTGCCCGGTGGCGAGCTGGCGATCCAGAACGCCGGCCTGAGCACCCAGGCGCCCGAGGGCACCGGCCCGATCGTGACCCCGGGTGCTGCGGAAGCCGTTCCGGGCCAGCCGCAGGACAGCCAGAGCGTCGAGCCGGCTGACGTCGCGCCGGTCGAGACGGTTCCGGGCCAGACCGGATAATCGACTGAACCACCGCACCGCCCGCGTCCACCCGGACGCGGGCGGTGTGTCGTTTCGGCCGCATCTGCGGATTTGATGGATTCTGACCAGGAGGGTTGTGTTCGACGAACCCCATTGTGAAAGGTTTGTCCGATGGCTCGACTGTTCGGCACCGACGGCGTGCGCGGAGTCGCCAACCGTGATCTGACCGCAGAGCTGGCGCTCGCGCTGGGCTCGGCGGCGGCGCGCAGACTCGCCTCCGGCAGCCATGCCCGCCGCCGTGTCGCCGTCGTCGGACGCGATCCCCGCGCCAGCGGTGAAATGCTCGAGGCGGCGGTCATCGCCGGCATCACCAGTGAAGGTGTGGACGTGTTGCGCGCCGGGGTGCTGCCGACCCCCGCGGTGGCCTATCTGACGAGCGCGTACGACGCCGACTTCGGCGTGATGATCTCCGCGTCGCACAACCCGATGCCCGACAACGGCATCAAGATCTTCGGACCCGGTGGCCACAAGCTCGACGACGACACCGAGGACCGCATCACCGACCTCGTCCAGCAGGGGCCCGGGCAGCGACCCGTGGGTGCAGGCATCGGCCGGGTCGTGGACGCCCCCGACGCACTGGACCGCTATCTGCGGCACGTGGGCAAGGCGGTGACGTCCCGGCTCGACGCGCTGACCGTGGTCGTCGACTGCGCCCACGGCGCCGCCTCGGTCGCCGCGCCCCGGGCCTACCGTGCCGCCGGCGCCAACGTGCTGACCATCAACGCCGACCCCGACGGCCTCAACATCAACGAGCGCTGCGGTTCCACCCACATGGAGACCCTGCAGTCCGCCGTCGTGTCCTACGGCGCCGATCTCGGGCTGGCACACGACGGCGACGCCGACCGCTGCCTGGCCGTCGACGCCCACGGCCGGGTCATCGACGGTGACGCCATCATGGTGGTGCTGGCACTGGCCATGCGGGAGGCCGGCGAGCTGGCCGCCGACACCCTCGTCACGACCGTCATGAGCAATCTCGGCCTGCATCTGGCCATGCGCGACGCCGGTATCGAAGTCCGCACGACCGGCGTCGGGGACCGCTACGTACTCGAGGAACTGCGGGCCGGGTCGTACGCGCTCGGCGGCGAACAATCCGGCCACATCGTCATGCCGGCGTTCGGCACGACCGGCGACGGCATCCTGACCGGTCTGCGGCTGATGTCGCGCATGGCGCAGACCCGCTCGACGCTGGCCGAACTCGCCGCGCCGATGCAGACGCTGCCGCAGGTCCTGATCAACGTCGCCGTCGCAGACAAGGCCACCGTCGCCGAGGCGCCGTCGGTGCGCACCGCCGTGGCCAAGGCCGAAGCCGAACTCGGCGACAGCGGCCGCATCCTGCTGCGCCCGTCCGGTACCGAACAGGTGGTCCGGGTGATGGTGGAGGCCGCCGACGAGGACACCGCCCGTCAGCTCGCGGTCCGCGTCGCGGAATCGGTCAGCGAACAGAGCTGACCCGGCAGGGAACCGCGGCGGGGCGCATCGCGTCCAATCTGACATGGGAGCAGTCCACGCCGCCCGCGTCGATCACGCCGCACTCATCGCCGTCGCCGGCCGGTACGAGGCCGCGGCCGAACTCGTCGACGCCGCCGTGCGCACACACCTGTCCGCGCTGTCGTTCGACGGGTCGGTGGCCGGACGCGCCTACAGCACCTCCGGAGACGCGCTGCGCAACGCGGTCGACGGTGTGGTGGGTTCGCTGCGGGACTGGACCCGCTCGGCGACCGGGATCGCCGCCGCCCTGCGGCGCACCGCCGATCAGTACGCCGAGGCCGACGCGCGTGCCGCGTCGCGGCTGCTGTGACCGACGTGACGGGGCGGCTCGCCCAGGGGGAGGCCGCCGTCGAACACCTCGCCAGCTACTCGGCAGCGTGCGCGGCACTCGGTGCGACAGACCCGGGACTCGCCGGCCGATTACACGAGACCTATGCGCGTGAGGCTGGACTGGACCTGCGCGCCCTCGACGCCGATCACGCCGCACTCACCGCGGCCGCCGCGACCGTCGGCGAGGCGCTGGCCGTGCAGGACGGCCAGCTCGCCGCGCTGAGCTCGGCCTGGGACGGCGCCGCAGCCGACGGCTCACTGGAGGTGCTACGCCGCCACGGCGAGGCATCGGCGCAGGCCGCGACCGCGCTGGGCACCGCCGCCGAGTCGATGGCCCAGTTGCGCGACGCGTTGTGGGGCATCGTCGACGCCAAGGTCGACGCCACCCAGTCTCTCGACGCCCGCACCGAAGGCGTGCGAGGTGACTGGCTGTCCGCCGCCGAGACCGTCACGACCGGCGCAGGGGACCGGTCGGCGGCCAGCGAGCTCGTCGATCAGCAGGTCACCCCGTTCGTCGCCCGCGATGTGGCGGCCGATCTCGTCGCCGCGCTGGAGGAAGCGAGCGACGCGATCCGACGGAGCTTCGACTCCGCGATCGCCACCGTCCGCGATGAACCTGTCGAGACATTCCCCGCGGCCTCGGGCGGCGGCGGGTGGTCAGCGGGTGCTGCCGGGCCGGGCGTCGGCAGCGCTCCACCCTGGACACCGGCCGGCGCGTCCCCGGTCCTGCCGCCCGCCCCGGCGCCGTCCGCCGCCGTCTCGGAGCCCGCTGCCGCGACGGTGCCGCCCCCGGCGGCGCCGATGTCGATGCCCGGAGGTGCCGGGCTGCCCGACCTGGGGTCGGGGATGGCGGGTCTGTCCGGGCTGGGGAAGCAGCTCGGTGAGCTGTTCGGCGGGTTGCTGCCGTCCGGCGACGATCTCGGTGACACTGCGGAGCCCGAGGACACCGAGGAGCCCGAAGAACTCGAAGAACTGGAGGAGGACGAACCGGAGGAGGACGACGAAGAAGCGGCGGAAGACGAGGAAGCAGAGGAAGAAGAGGACGTGCCCCCCGACGAACCGCCGTCCGAACCCACGCCCGAACCGCCTGCCGACCCGGCGCCGGCGGACGCGGCGCCCGTCGCAGAGCAGGACCCAGGCCTACCGGAACCTCCGGCACCCACACCCGCTCCGTCGGCACCCGTCCCGGACGCCGCACCCACCGAGCCGCCACCGGCGACGCCGTGCGAGATCGCCGCGGACGAGCTCCCGCAGGCCGGCGAGGAAGCGCCTACGGCAGCAGCGCGGTGAGCTCCTCGACGAAGCGGATCGTCTCGCGACGGTCGACGCCGAGCGGTTGTAGCAGCAACGTGGTGGCGCCGGCCTCGGCGTAGGCGGCCAGCCGCTCCTGCACGAAGCCCTTCGGCCCGATCAACGACACGTTGCGGACGAGCTCGTCGGGAACCGCCTCGATGGCCTCGGCCTTCTTGCCGGCGAGGTACAGGTCCTGGATGCGGTCGGCCACCTCGCCGAAGCCGTACCGGGTGGCGAGCGCGTGGTAGAAGTTCTTGCCGCGCGCACCCATACCGCCGATGTAGAGGGCCAACTGCGGCTTCACCCATGCCAGCCGGTCGTCGACGTCCTCGCCTACCGCGAGTGCCGCGCTCACCATCACGTCGAGCGGACCCAGGTCTGGATCGCGTTTGGCGAAGCCGGCCCGCAGCGCGTCACCCCAGACGTCATCGGCGCGCTCGGGGTAGAAGAACACCGGCTGCCAACCTTCGGCGATCTCGGCGGTCAGCTCGACGTTCTTCGGGCCAAGGGCTGCGATGGTGATCGGAATACGTTCGCGTACAGGGTGATTGATGAGGTGCAGCGGTTTGCCCAGGCCGGTGCCCCGAGCATCGGGTCCCTCGCTGGGCAGCGGGATCTGATAATGGCGCCCATCGAACTCGACGTTCTCGCGCCGCCACACCATGCGGCAGATCTCGACCACCTCGCGGGTGCGGCCGAGCGGTGCGTCGAACGGCACCCCGTGGAAACCTTCCATCACCTGCGGTCCGGACGTGCCGATGCCCAGCCGGAACCGACCGTCGGACACGTAGTCCAGGCCCGCGGCGGTCATCGCGAGCAGCGACGGCGTGCGCACGTAGATCGGCACCACGCCGGAGCCGAGCTCGATACGCGAGGTCTTGGCCGCCAGATAGCCGAGCTGGCTCACGGCGTCGAACGAGTAGGCCTCGGCCACCAGGGCGATGTCGACGCCCACCTGCTCCAGCTCGACCACGTCCTCGACGGCCTCGCGGAAGCCGCCGGCATAGCTCAGGAAGATGCCTGTACGCATCTCGACGTTATAGCAGCCAACCGGTTGGTTGGCTCGGGCGGGTCAGGGTTTGAGCAGCGCGACGACCTTGTTCTCCAGATCCACCGGATCGTCCGAGAACGGGTCGAGCACCTCGGTCTTGGGCAGGATCGCCTCGCGATCGCTGAACTCCCGGTACGCCTTGTCGCCGGTCAGCTCATGCAGCAGGTATCCGGTGAGCAGCGCCCGCACGATCTTCTGGGTGCCTTTGTCCTCGCCGGGCAGCTTGACCGCACGAGCCAGCCGACGGCCCTCGACGAGCCCGCCCGCCGTGACCTTGTTCACCGCCCGCAGCGTCGCCGGTTTCCAGGCGCGCGCCAGTTCCACGGCGTTGGACCGCAGCGACATCGGATCGCCCGGGTCGGCGAGGATCAGGCCGGGGGTTTGCAGAGCCGCGGCGGGTTCGACCGCCGCGGGCCGCGTAAAGGTCGGGAACAGCGCCGCGACCGCCTTGAGCCGGCCGGGGACGCCGGCGGCGGTGAAGACCGCGGCCGACCCGCCGAAGCCGTGTCCGGCGACCCCCAGTTTGGTGGGGTGCACGCTGATCTTCCCCGGGCCCAGCCGCACGCCGGTGATGATGTCGAGGGTGGTGCCCAGATCGAAGGCCAGATTCAGCACTGACGGCGCCAGACCGGTCTGGGTGTCCGGTGCCGCCGCCACGATGCCCCACGAGGCGAGGTGCTCGAGGGTTCCGTTGTAACGGTGGCCGGCCGCCAGCCAGTCGTGGCCGAACGCCACACCGGGCAGGTTCATCCCCGTCTCGGGGGTGTACACGACGCCCGGCAACCCGGCGAAGGCCAGGTCGCCTCGGAGAACGCGGTGCGGGCCGCGTCGGGTCAGAGCCTTGAACAGCTTCTTCGTGCTGGCCACCCGACGACCGTAGCTCACCGCCGGGTCCCGTCGGCAGAGTCCCGGAACGTGACGCAACCGTTGTCCCAGTTCAGCGTGCCGAACGACGGCTGACGAGCCGGTTCGGCGCGCCGCGTGCACTATCCTGGGTGCTCATGTGTGGAATCGTTGGCTACGTCGGGCAGCGCCCTGCCTGCCGCATCGTGGTCGATGCGTTGCACCGGATGGAATACCGCGGTTACGACTCGGCCGGAATTGCGCTGCTGGACGGGCACGGCGGGATGAGTGTGCACCGCAAGGCGGGCCGCCTGGCGAACCTCGGTGAGGTGCTCGACTGCGCTGACCAGCGTGTCCTCGAGGGGCAGACCGGCCTCGGGCACACCCGCTGGGCCACCCACGGCCGACCGACCGACCGCAACGCCCACCCGCACCGCGATGCCGACGGCAAGATCGCCGTCGTCCACAACGGCATCATCGAGAACTACGCCGCCCTGCGCGGTGAACTCGAAGACGCCGGCATCGAATTCGCCAGCGACACCGACACCGAGGTCGCCGTCCACCTCGTCGGCAGGCAGTACCGCTACGGCGACACCGCCGGCGACTTCGCCGCCTCCGTGTTCGCGGTGGTCCGCCGCCTCGAGGGCCACTTCACGCTGGTCTTCGCCAACGCCGACGAACCCGGCACCATCGTCGCCGCGCGCCGGTCGACGCCACTAGTCGTCGGCGTGGGCGACGGCGAGATGTTCGTCAGCTCCGACGTGGCGGCGTTCATCGAATTCACCCGGCACGCCGTCGAACTCGGGCAGGACCAGGCCGTAGTCATCACCGCGGACGGATACGAGATCTACGACTTCGACGGCAACCGAGCGGACGAGAATGCTCGGGAGTTCCAGATCGACTGGGACCTGTCGGCCGCCGAAAAGGGTGGCTACGAGTACTTCATGCTCAAGGAGATCGCCGAGCAGCCCGCCGCGGTGGCCGACACGCTGCTCGGGCACTTCGTCGACAGCCGCATCGTGCTCGACGAACAGCGGCTCAGCAGCCAGGAACTCCGCGACATCGACAAGGTGTTCGTCGTCGCCTGCGGCACCGCCTACCACTCGGGGCTGCTGGCCAAGTACGCCATCGAGCACTGGACCCGCCTCCCGGTCGAGGTGGAGCTGGCCAGCGAGTTCCGCTACCGCGATCCGGTGCTCGACCGCAGCACGCTGGTGGTCGCCATCTCTCAATCCGGCGAAACGGCCGACACCCTCGAAGCGGTCCGGCACGCCAAGAAACAGAAGGCCAAGGTCCTGGCCATCTGCAACACCAACGGCAGCCAGATCCCGCGCGAGGCCGACGCGGTGCTCTACACCCGCGCGGGGCCCGAGATCGGCGTCGCCGCCACCAAGACCTTCCTCGCGCAAATCGCCGCAAACTACCTCGTCGGTCTGGCGCTCGCGCAGGCCCGCGGCACGAAGTACCCCGATGAGGTGGCCCGCGAATACCAGGAGCTCGAGGCGATGCCTGCGCTGGTGTCGCAGGTGCTCAAGCACATGGACGGCGTGGCCGAACTGGGTCGCCGGTTCGCCGACAAACCGACGATCCTGTTCCTCGGCCGCCACGTCGGCTACCCGGTGGCGCTCGAAGGGGCGCTCAAGCTCAAGGAACTGGCCTACATGCACGCCGAGGGTTTCGCCGCCGGCGAGCTCAAACACGGCCCGATCGCGCTGATCGACGAGGATCTGCCCGTCATCGTCGTCATGCCGTCACCGAAGGGCGCCTCGCTGCTGCACGCGAAGATGCTGTCCAACATCCGCGAGATCCAGGCGCGCGGTGCGGTGACGATCGTCATCGCCGAGGAGGGGGACGACACCGTCCGCCCCTACGCCGACCACATCTTCGAGATTCCCGCCACCACAACGCTTTTCCAGCCGTTGCTGTCGACCGTCCCGCTGCAGATCTTCGCCGCCTCGGTGGCGCGGGCCCGCGGGTACGACGTGGACAAGCCGCGCAACCTGGCGAAGTCCGTCACCGTCGAATAGTGGCCCGAGAAGTGTTGGCGCGCGGTCAGGTCGCGTTGTGGCCGACCGTCTCGCACACGCTCAACGGCGACGAGGTCGACGGAGTGCCGGAGCGTCGTACGCCCGGGGGGTGATCACCCGGCGGGGTGCCAGCCGTGCATCGCCCGCTCCATCTGCCGCATGTCGAGCGCGTCGACCTCCAGTCGCTGCTGGTGTTCGCAGGCGCGCATCCCGTCGAGGAGCAGTGCCACATACCGCCGCCACAGTTCGGGTTCGACGTGGCCGGCCCAGGCGCTGACGGTGCCGGCCAGCAGACCGATCACCGGAGTGTCGCTGGGCTCGATGTCTGCGCGGAGATGGCCGTCGTGGCGGGCCCGCTCCACGAGCTTCGTGGTCAGCGGCACCAGGCGTTCCCGCGCCCGTTCGACGCGGTCACCGCCGTAGGCCTTGCTGTACACGATCTCCCGCAGACCGCGGTCGGTGGCGGTCAGACGGCACTGATGCTCGATGAACCACACGAACCCTTCCCATGAATTCTCGTGCTGCAGAGCGGTTTCCGCGAGGCGCGCGACCTCGTCGATGCCGTCCTCGAAGATCGCCTCGATGAGTTCGTCCTTGGTGGCGAAGCGCCGGTACACCGTGCCGACTCCGACGCCCGCGTGATGGGCGACGTCGTTGAGGGTGGCCTCCATACCCTTGACGGCGAACAGCTCACGAGCGGCGGTGAGCACGCGCTGCCGGTTGCGCTGCGCGTCCTTGCGCAGGCCACGACACGGTTTGTCAATCACGGAATCCAGTTTAGTGATGTGACTTACTCGGACCCCGTAACCGGATTGACTCTATCCGGATAGCGGGTTTAGATTCCTACCGGATCGCCTGCCGACTGGTGGCTCGTGCGTCCCCTCATCGAAAGGCGCGACCTTGCCTGCAGCCCCTGCGCGCGCGAGAAGATCCGGACAACCGTTGTGCTCCAAGGGCGTTCGCCTTGGGTGCACCCGGTGATCGGTGTCGTGAAGCGGGTGTGGCTGCCCGTACTGGTCGTGGCCGCGATCACGGTCGGCGTGCTGACCGTGTCACAACTGCGCTCGGTTTTCGGCTCCGACGGCGCGATCGTCACGCCGATCGACGCCGATACCGCCGACTCGTTCAACCCCAAGGTCGTCACCTATGAGGTCTTCGGTTCGGGGTCGTACGCCACCATCAACTATGCCGATCTCGACGGCAAGCCGCAGCGCACCGGTCAGGTCAGCCTGCCGTGGTCGCTGACCCTGGAGACGACGCTGCCGTCGGTGATGCCGAACATCATGGCCCAGGGCGACGGCCACTCCCTCAGCTGCCGCGTCACCGTCGACGGCGAGGTCGAAGACGAAAGGACGGCCCAGGGTTTGAACGCCGCCACCTACTGCCTGGTGAAGGCCGCATGACCACCGGTGCCGGCGACGCACCGACCGACGAGATGCGGCCCGTCCGGCACGCGGCCGCGTCCCGGCCCCGCCTGCCGCGGTCCCTCCGCATCTTCGCCGTGCCGATCGTGCTGGGGTGGATCGCCGTCGTCGCCTTCCTCAACACGGCCGTTCCACAGCTCGAAGAGGTCGGGAAGCTTCGCGCAGTGTCGATGAGTCCCAACGATGCTCCCGCGTTGATCGCGACCAAGCAGGTCGGGGAGAAGTTCGAAGAGTACGACACGTCGAGCTCGGTGATGATCGTGCTCGAGGGCGAGGACCCGCTGGGGCCCGACGCCCACGCGTTCTACGACGAGATCGTCCGGGACCTCAACGCCGATGCCGCGTATGTCCAGCACGTCCAGGACTTCTGGGGCGACACGCTGACCGCCGCCGGTGCCCAGAGCATCGACGGTAAGGCCGCCTACGTGCAGGTCTTCATCTCCGGCGACCAGGGCGAGGCGCTGGCCAACGAGTCGGTGAACGCGGTGCGCGACATCGTCGAGGGCACCGAGCCGCCGCCCGGGGTCAAGGCATACGTCACGGGGCCCGCGGCGCTGACCACCGACCAGAACATCGTCGGCGACGCCAGCATGAAGACGATCGAGGCGGCGACGATCGTCATCATCATTCTGATGTTGCTGATCATCTACCGGTCGGTCGTCACGATGTTGATCACCATGGTGATGGTCTTCGTCGGGCTCTTCTCGGCCCGCGGCATCGTCTCATTCCTGGGTTACCACGAGGTCTTCGGACTCACCACCTTCGCCACGAGCATGGTGGTGACACTGGCCATCGCGGCGGCCACCGACTACGCGATCTTCCTGATCGGGCGCTATCAGGAGGCCCGGCGATCGGGAATGGACCGGGAGTCGGCCTATTACGACATGTTCCACGGCACCGCACACGTGGTGCTCGCCTCGGGGATGACCATCGCCGGTGCGACGGCGTGCCTGCACTTCACCCGGTTACCGTATTTCCAGAGCATGGGCTATCCGCTCGCGATCGGAATGACGATCGTGGTGGCCGCCGCGCTCACCCTGGGGCCCGCGTTGATCTCGATCGTGACGCGGTTCGGAAAGGTGCTCGAGCCGAAGGGAACTGGACGCGCCCGCGGCTGGCGGCGGCTGGGGGCGGCCACCGTCCGATGGCCGGGAGCCATCCTGGTGGGTGCGGTGGCGCTGTGCATGGTCGGCCTGTTGACTCTGCCCGGCTACCACACCACCTACAACGACCGCATCTACCTGCCCGACGACGTACCTGCCAACGTCGGCTACGCGGCGTCTGACCGTCACTTCTCCGACGCCAAGATGAACCCGGATCTGGTGATGGTCGAATCCGACCACGACATGCGCAATCCGGCGGACTTCCTGGTTATCGACAAGATCGCCAAGGCGATCGTCCGGGTGCATGGGATCGCCTCGGTCACCACCATCACCCGGCCCGACGGCAAGCCCATCAAGCACGCGTCCTTGGCGTACACGGTGAGCCAGAGCGGCACCGGCCAGGTGATGAACAACGATTTCCAGCAGCGCGTCCTGGATAACACGTTGCAGCAGGCCAACGAGATGCAGGTGACCATCGACTCGATGGAGACGATGCAGCACATCACACTCGAGCTGGCCGAGGTCACCGGACGGATGGCCGACAAGATGGAGGACACATCGGCGAATCTCAACGAGGTGCGGGACCATCTGGCTGATTTCGACGATCAGTTCCGGCCGATCCGCAACTACTTCTATTGGGAGCCGCACTGTTTCAGCATCCCGATGTGCAACGCGCTGCGGTCGGTGTTCGACAGCCTCGACGGCATCAGCACGATGTCGGACGACTTCACCGACCTGGTTCCCGACATCCGGCGGATGGCCGAGCTGACGCCGCAGATGGCGGCGACCATGCCGGCGATGATCCAGACGATGAAGAACCAGAAGCAGATCATGCTGAACCAGTACCAGGCGCAGAGGATGCAGCAGGACCAGAACATGGCCATGCAGGAGGATGCGACGGCGATGGGGGAGGCGTTCGACACCGCCCGCAACGACGACACCTTCTATCTGCCGCCGGAGGCGTTCGGCACCGCCGACTTCCAGCGCGGCCTGAAGCTGTTCATGTCACCCGACGGTAAGGCGGTGCGATTCACCGTGTTTCACCAGGGCGACCCGCTGACCGAGGACGGTACCGAACGCATCGAGCCGTTGCGAATCGCAGCCGCCGACGCTATCAAAGGCACCCCGCTGGAGGGATCGACCGTGTACGTCGGCGGCAGCGCGGCGATGTATAAGGACATGCAGCAAGGTGCTGATTACGACCTGCTCATCGCCGCGGTCGCGTCGCTGATCCTGATCTTCCTGATTATGGTGCTCCTCACCCGGGCCGTCGCCGCTGCCGCGGTCATCGTCGGCACCGTGGTGCTCAGCCTGGGCGCCTCCTTCGGACTATCGGTCCTGTTGTGGCAGCACGTCATTGGCATTCCGCTGGGCTGGATGGTGCTGCCGATGTCGGTGATCGTGCTGCTCGCCGTGGGTGCGGACTACAACCTGCTGCTGGTGTCGCGGATGAAGGAGGAAATCCACGCCGGTCTCAAGACCGGGATCATCCGGTCCATGGCCGGCACCGGATCGGTGGTGACCGCCGCCGGATTCGTGTTCGCGTTCACCATGATCGGCATGATCGTCGGTGACATGGTGACCATCGGCCAGGTCGGCACCACCATCGGTCTGGGCCTGCTCTTCGACACGTTGATCGTGCGGTCGCTCATGACGCCGTCGATCGCGGCCCTCATGGGCAGGTGGTTCTGGTGGCCCACGCATGTGCGGCCACGTCCGAAGCCCCAACCGTGGCCGGCGCCGGCCACCGCCGCGCATGTCGTCGGCCCGCAGTGACCACGGGTAGACGGCCGGTCACACCTTTTCGGGGACGAGGTCGGCTCCTCCTGAAACCGGCAGTGCTGCATGGTGTTCGAGGAACGGGCGGATGAGCGCGACAACCTCTTCGAGCTTGCTCTCCAGGAGGAAGTGCCCGCCGTCGAGTAGGTTGATATCAGCTCCGGGCAGGTCACGGCCGAATGCCAGCGCACCGTCCGGGCCGAAGATCTCGTCGTTGCGGCCCCACACCGCCAGCAGTGGCACCTGCGATGACCGGAAGTACTCGTGCACAGCGGGATACAGCTCGACGTTGCTGAGGTAGTCGGCGAACAGCTCCAGCTGCGCGTCGACCCTGTCGGGGCTGGAAGCCACCGCCCGGTGCGCCGCGACCCACACGTCCGGATCGACCACTGTCGGATCGGCGACCCCGTGGGTGTACTGCCATTCGAGACCTTCGATGCTGATCAGCTCGCGCAGTGCGGCCGCGTTGGCCTCGGTGCGCTCACGCCCGTAGGCGAAGAGCGGTTCCATCGCGTCGCCGACGAACCCTTCCACGTAGGCGTTGCCGTTCTGGGTGACGATCGCGCTGATGCGATCAGGGTGCCGCAGTGCCAGGCGCCACCCCACGGGTGCGCCGTAGTCCTGGACGTAGAGCGCGTAGCGCCGCAGGCCGAGGTGGGCGAGCAGGGCGTCGACGTGGTCGGCGAGGTTGTCGAAGGTGTAGTCGAAGTCGGCGGCGGCCGGCACGTGGGAGTGGCCGAAGCCGGGATAGTCCGGCGCGATGACGCGATAGCGGTCGGCCAGCGCCGGAATCAGCCGTCGGTACATGTGCGAGGACGCCGGTGTCCCGTGCAGCAGCACGATCGCGGGATCAGACGGATCGCCGGCCTCCCGATAGAAGATCTGTCGACCGGCGATCTCGGCGAAGCGGTGATAGGTGATCATGTCTAACTCCTTCAGGCCGTTTATTCGGTTAGATGCAGTCAACCCGCCGATGCCTAACCTGTCAAGTTGTCTATAGTGGTTAGATGACCGAGGATGAGGTGATCGTCGATCTCCTGAACACCACGCCGGTGGTGGACGGGCGCGTCACCGAACTGCTGGACGAGCGCTGGCTGACCGCGCACAATGCCGGCGGGATTCCTGTCGGCGCCGCCCGCGGCGTCCGCGACGATCTACAGCGGGTGGTGCGCGGTGAGGCCGGCCCCGAGACGCTCCAGCCCTACCTGCGCGACGTCCGCCGGATCCCTCGGGCCACCGCGGACGGGATCGAGTGGTCCACCGAGGCGGGCTGGGCCGCCCGGGTGGTGCTGGCGTGGGGGGAGTTGGAGCGTGCGCTGCCGGGCCGCCTGCGGCCCTGCGCGAACGACGAATGCCGGTTGTTCCTGCTCGATCGGAGCCGGGCGGGCAGAGCCCGGTGGTGCTCGATGCAGGGCTGCGGGAACCGGATGAAGGCGCGCAGGCACTACGACCGGGTGCGCAACGTCGACCGGCCGGCCGACTGACCCGCAGAATCGACGTTCCAAGGCGGCGGCGCCCACGTAGTCTGTCGGTGATGCGGCACTACTACAGCGCGAACGCGATCCGTGACGCGGAGGCGCCGCTGCTGGAGAGCCTGCCCGACGGTGCACTGATGCGCCGGGCGGCCTACGGTCTGGCCACCGTGATCGGCCGCGAACTCGTCTGCCGCACCGGCGGTGTCGCCGGACGGAGTATCTGCGCGGTCGTCGGCTCCGGCGACAACGGTGGCGATGCGCTGTGGGCGGCGACGTTCCTGCGCCGCCGAGGCGCATCAGCGAGCGCCCTGTTGCTCAACCCGGACCGTGCCCACCCTGCCGGGCTGGCCGCCTTCCGGCGGGCCGGCGGACGGGTCGTCGAGACCGTCCCCGCCGCAACCGAACTCGTCATCGACGGCGTGGTGGGAATCTCCGGGTCCGGTGGACTGCGGCCCGACGCGGAGGCGGTGTTCGCCGGTGTCGCCGACGCCGGTATCCCGGTGGTTGCCGTCGATCTGCCCAGCGGTCTGGACGTCGCCACCGGCGCTGCCGACGGACCGTACGTCCGCGCGGACCTCACCGTCACGTTCGGCGGTCTCAAACCGGTCCACGCACTGGGGGAGTGCGGCCGCGTCGAACTCGTCGACATCGGCCTCGACCTGCCGCCGTCGGATGTCCTGGGCGTCGAACCGGCCGACGTGTCGCACCGGTGGCCCCGGCCCGGCGCGAAAGACGACAAGTACACCCAGGGCGTGACCGGCATCCTGGCCGGGTCGTCCACCTACCCCGGCGCGGCGATCCTGTGTACCGGGGCCGCCGTCGCCGCCACCAGTGGCATGGTCCGCTACGCCGGAAGCGCGGCTGATCAGGTGGTGGCGCACTGGCCGGAGGTGATCGCCACCCCAGAGGTGCACTCGGCCGGCCGCGTGCAGGCCTGGGTCGTCGGCCCGGGGCTGGGCACCGACGAAACCGGCGCCGCCTCATTGTGCTTCGCGTTGGAGACGGATCTGCCGGTGCTGGTCGACGCCGACGGACTGACCCTGCTCGCTGCCCACCCGGAGCTCGTCGCAAATCGGCGCGCCCCCACGGTGCTGACCCCGCACGCCGGGGAGTTCAAGCGGCTGGCCGGCTCGGCGCCGGGTGACGACCGCGTCGGCGCAGCGCGCCGACTGGCCGATCAGCTCGGCGTCACCGTGCTCCTCAAGGGCAACGTCACGGTGGTGGCGGATCCGGGCGCAGGTGTGGTCTACCTGAATCCGGCCGGTCAATCCTGGGCCGCCACAGCGGGTTCCGGTGACGTGCTGTCGGGGATGATCGGTGCACTGCTGGCCGCCGGTCTGCCTGCCGGGGAAGCGGCGGCGCTGGCCGCGTTCGTCCACGCCCACGCCGCCAATGCCTCGGCGGCCGATCCCGGTCCACATCCGGCGCCGACCTCGGCGTCGCGCATCCTCGCCCACATCCGCACCGCACTCGCAGGTTTCTGAACCCCTCGAAAGGAAACTTCATGTCGCATTTGCACGGTCGCACACCGATGATCGCCCCCGCCTACACCGGCAGACTCGCCATGTCGGCGGTGCCGTCACTGCGGCTGCCCGACGAGGCGATGGCCCCGCAGGCGGCGTATCGCTTCATCCACGACGAACTCATGCTCGACGGCAGCTCGCGTCTCAACCTGGCTACCTTCGTCACCACGTGGATGGACCCCGAGGCCGAGAAGCTGATGGCCGAGACGTTCGACAAGAACATGATCGACAAGGACGAGTACCCGGCCACCGCGGCGATCGAGCAGCGCTGCGTGTGCATGGTCGCCGATCTGTTCCACGCCGAGGACCTGCGCGACGACGATCCACAGAGCGCGATCGGTGTGTCCACCATCGGTTCCAGCGAAGCCGTGATGCTGGCCGGACTGGCGATGAAATGGCGTTGGCGGCAACGTAATCCGGATTGGAAGAACCGGACGCCCAATCTGGTGCTGGGATCCAACGTGCAGGTGGTGTGGGAGAAGTTCTGCCGCTACTTCGATGTCGAACCGCGCTATCTGCCGATGGCCGAGGATCGGTTCGTCATCACCCCGGAGCAGGTGCTCGAGCACACCGACGAGGACACCATCGGAGTCGTCGCCATCCTCGGCACCACCTACACCGGTGAGCTCGAGCCGATCGCCGAGATCTGCGCTGCCCTGGACCAACTGGCCGCCGACAAGGGCCTCGACGTCTCTGTCCACGTGGACGCGGCCAGCGGCGGCTTCGTCGTCCCGTTCCTGCATCCGGACCTCGAATGGGACTTCCGGCTACCGCGCGTGGTGTCGATCAACGTCAGTGGCCACAAGTACGGCCTGACGTATCCGGGCATCGGGTTCGTGGTGTGGCGTAATGCCGAGCAGCTGCCCGACGAACTGGTGTTCCGCGTCAACTACCTCGGCGGGGACATGCCGACCTTCACACTCAACTTCTCCCGGCCGGGCAACCAGGTGGTCGGCCAGTACTACAACTTCCTGCGACTCGGCCGCGGGGGCTACGCGCAGGTCATGCAGTCTCTGTCGCAGACCGCCCGTTGGCTCGGCGACCAGCTCCGCGAAAGCGAGCACTTCGAGATCATCACCGACGGGTCGGCGATTCCGGTGGTCAGCTTCCGCCTCAAGGCCGACCCGGGCTATACCGAATTCGACATCTCACAGGCGCTGCGCGGCCACGGCTGGCAGGTGCCCGCGTACACCATGCCCGAAGGTGCCGAAGACGTCACGGTCCTGCGCATCGTGGTGCGCGAGGGGTTCTCCGCGGACCTGGCCCGCGCGCTGCACGACGACATGGTCACCGTGCTCGGCCACCTCGACGAGCTCAAGCCCAACGGGCACTTCGACGACACCCAGCCGTTCGCGCACTAGCTACGCTGCGGCCGGTGGTGGTTTCGGTTGGTAGGGGGTGTACCACCACCAGTCGGCGCGTTCCCCGCTCGGTCCGGGGCAGGGTTTCACAGCCGGCGGGGGTGTGGTGGGTGGCCGCGCGAGGGCGCGGTTGGTCATGGGTTTTCCGGTGGCGTCGGTGATGACGAGGTGGTCGGCGGGTCCGGTGAGGGTGATGTCGCCGCGGTGATGGGCGCGGTGGTGGAACGGGCAGAGCAGGGCCAGGTTCCTCAGCTCGGTGGGGCCGCCGTCCTCCCAGTGCTGCAGGTGGTGGGCGTGTAGGCCGCGGGTGGCCCCACAGCCGGGCACCACACAGGACTGGTCGCGGTGTTCCAGTGCTCGGCGTAGGCGGCGGTTGATGGTGCGGGTGGAGCGGGCCGCACCGATGGGTTGGCCGTGGCGCTGCAGCCACACCTC
>NZ_LZSU01000043.1 GCF_001665575.1 Mycobacterium sp. 852013-51886_SCH5428379
GAAAAGTAGGACACCGCCGAACACCCTTTCAAGCCCTCGGCCCCCAACCACACAGTTGGGGGCCGAGGCATTTCTGCATCAAAGACCAGAATGGCGAATTGTCGCCCTTTTCGCGGGACACGTAAACTCGACGGCTGGGGGACGGCGAAAGGTAGACGTGGGCGAGGACAGGCAGGGCGGACGGGACGAACGTCGCCCGCGGCGGACGCCGCAATCCGGCGGACCCCGCCGGCCCCGGGATCAGCGCTCCGGGCCGGGGCGCGCGCGTCCCACGCAACCCAATGACAATGCGGCCCGGGGGGACGCTCCGAGTATCCCGCCGGAGATCGAGGCAAAGCAGCTCGCGCCCGAGATCCGCGGTGAGCTCACCACTCTCGACAAATCCACGGCCGACGCCGTCGCCCGCCACCTCGTCGCGGCAGGCGCTCTCCTGGAAGAGGACCCCGAAGCCGCGCTCGAGCACGCCCGCGCCGCCCGAGCACGATCCGGGCGCATCGCGGCCGTGCGTGAAGCCGTCGGGATCGCCGCCTACTACTGCGGGGACTGGGCGCAGGCGCTCGCCGAACTGCGGGCCGCCCGCCGCATGGGGAGCAAATCCCCGCTCCTGGCGTTGATCGCGGACTGCGAACGGGGCGTCGGCCGTCCCGAGCGTGCCATCGAGCTCGCGCGCACCCCTGAGGCCGAACAACTCACCGGCGACGACGCCGACGAACTGCGGATCGTCGTCGCCGGCGCCCGATCCGACCTCGGCCAGCTGGACCAGGCCCTGACCGTCCTCTCCTCGCCGCCGCTGGACCGGACCCGTCGAGGCCAGACGGCGGCACGGCTGTTCTACGTCTATGCCGACACGCTGCTGTCCCTCGGGCGCAAGGACGAAGCGCTGGAGTGGTTCCTCAACGCCGCCGCAGCCGACCTCGAAGGCGCCACCGACGCCGAAGACCGGATCACGGAACTGAGCTGACGTGACAACCCTTGCGCAGCAACACGATTGTCTGCTGCTCGACCTGGATGGCACGGTCTTCCGCGGCCACGAACCCACGACCGGATCAGTCGACAGCCTCGCGGCGGTCGACGCCCGCGTCCTCTATGTCACCAACAACGCGTCCCGCAGCCCCCACGACGTCGCCCGGCATCTGCGCGGTCTCGGCTTCCAGGCCGACATCGACGACGTCGTCACCAGCGCGCAGAGCGCCGCCCTGCTGCTCGCCGACCAACTGCCTGTGGACTCAGCCGTGCTGGTCGTGGGAACCGAGGCGCTGGCCGACGAGGTCCGTCAGGTCGGTCTGCGCCCCGTTCGACTGTTCGAGGACGAACCGGTCGCCGTCGTTCAGGGCCATTCACCCGAGACGGGCTGGACACAACTGGCCGAAGCCGCGCTGGCCCTGCGGGCCGGCGCCCTGTGGGTGGCCGCCAACGTCGACCTGACCCTGCCGTCGGAACGCGGACTGCTGCCGGGCAACGGATCGATGGTCGCCGCACTGCGCATCGCGACCGGCCTCGAACCGCAGGTGGCCGGTAAGCCGCAGCCTGCGCTGATGACGAACGCGTTGGGCCGCGGGCGATTCGAGTCACCGCTCGTCGTCGGCGACCGGCTCGACACCGACATCGCCGGCGCCGTCGCCGCATCGTTGCCGAGCCTGCTCGTCCTCACCGGCGTCAGCACCGCCGACGACGCGATGCGGGCGATCCCCGAGGAACGTCCCGACTACATCGCCGAGGACCTGCGCTCCCTCGACGCACCCGCCGATCGGCTGCAGGTCGGTCCACACCCCGCCTGGCAGGTCGACGTCGATCAGGACGACGTCACCGTGCACGCGACCGGTGCCGACTCCGACGACGATCTGTCGGTGCTGCGCGCCACCGCCCACGCGGTATGGACGTCCGATCTCGGCGGCCGCTCCTTCGCCGTCCGCGCCGGCGACGACACCGCGGCCCGCGCCCTGCAACGGTGGTCGTTGCTCACCGACGGCATCGGTTAGCGTTGAGCGCGAGATGACAACCGATCCCGACGAGATTCGCGCCCGGGTCGCGGCTCTGCTGGGCGACCTGCCGGACCCCGGTGAGGTCGCCGAACTCGCCGACAGCGACATCGACACCATCGCCGTCCGCCTCGAGGAGGCGCACGACGTGCTCGTGCAGGCACTGGCGTCGGTGGAGAAGGGGTGAGGCGCTGTGCCGCGGCGAGCGCGTGTTGACGCCGAACTGGTGCGCCGAGGTTTGGCCCGGTCCCGTCAGCAGGCCGCCGAACTGATCGGCGCGGGGCTGGTCAGCGTCGATGGAATGCCCGCGGCCAAACCGGCCACCGCCGTTGCCGTCACCGCCAACATCACCGTCACCGCCGGCGAACGCACCTGGGTGTCGCGCGGCGCGCACAAACTCATCGGGGCCCTCGACACCTTCGCGATCGACGTCGGCGGCAGGCGCTGCCTGGATGCCGGGGCGTCGACCGGCGGGTTCACCGAGGTGCTGCTCGACCGCGGTGCCGAAGAGGTGGTGGCCGTCGACGTGGGCTACGGCCAGCTGGCCTGGTCGCTACGGTCCGACGACCGCGTCGTCGTCATCGAACGGACCAACGTGCGGGAACTCACCGCCGAGGCGATCAGCGGAACGGTGGACCTGGTCGTGGCTGACCTGTCGTTCATCGCGTTGGCCACCGTGCTGCCTGCGCTGACCGCATGCGCGTCACCCGACGCCGATATCGTTCCCATGGTGAAGCCACAGTTCGAGGTCGGCAGGGAACGGGTCGGCGCCGGCGGCGTGGTGAGCGATCCGCAACTGCGCGCCGAATCGGTCCTGTCGGTCGCCGCACGGGCCGCCGCTCTCGGCTGGCATACCGTCGGCGTCACGGCCAGTCCGCTGCCGGGTCCGTCCGGCAACGTCGAGTACTTCCTCAGGCTGCGCGCCCGGACCGATGCGGCGCTGCACGGTGATGACCTCGACCAGGCGGTTCACCGCGCCGTGACGGAGGGACCGCAATGACCACCGACCGCCACATCCTGCTCGTCGTGCACACCGGGCGCGAGGACGCCTCCGACGTCGCGAAGCGGGTGCAGAAGATGTGCGCCGCCCAGAACGTGGGACTGCGGGTGCTGGCGGCCGAGGCCGTCGATCGCGGCCCGGCGAACCTGTCGGAGAACGACATGCGTGCGATCGGTGTCGACATCGAAGTCGTCGACGCCGACGACCGGGCCGCGGAAGGCTGCGAACTGGTGCTCGTGCTCGGCGGCGACGGCACCTTTCTGCGGGCCGCTGAACTGGCCCGCAACGTCGAGATCCCGGTCCTGGGCGTCAACCTCGGGCGCATCGGCTTTCTTGCCGAGGCCGAGGCGGAGGCCATCGACCTTGTCCTCGACCACGTCATCCGCCGCGACTACCGCGTCGAGGAGCGGATGACCCTCGATGTCGCGGTGCGCGCGAACGGCACGATCATCAACCGCGGCTGGGCACTCAACGAGGCCAGTTTGGAGAAAGTGCCGCGACTCGGCGTGCTCGGCGTCGTCGTCGAGATCGACGGTCGCCCGGTGTCGGCGTTCGGCTGCGACGGCGTCCTGGTCTCGACCCCGACCGGCTCCACCGCCTACGCCTTCTCTGCCGGGGGGCCGGTGCTCTGGCCCGACCTCGAAGCGATCCTGGTGGTCCCCAACAACGCCCACGCGCTGTTCGCCCGGCCGATGGTGACCAGCCCGGACGCCGCCATCGCCATCGAGATCGAGGCCCAGGGCCACGACGCACTCGTGTTCTGCGACGGCCGCCGCGAGATGGCGGTGCCCGCAGGCGGCCGCCTCGAGGTGACCCGCTGCGGTACGCCGCTGAAATGGGTGCGGCTCGACAGCGCCCCGTTCACCGACCGGCTGGTGCGCAAGTTCCGGTTGCCGGTCACCGGATGGCGGGGACAGTAAGGCATCGTGCTCGCAGAGATACGCATTGAATCGCTGGGCGCCATCAGTACGGCCACCGCCGAATTCGACCGCGGCCTGACCGTGCTCACCGGTGAGACCGGAACGGGTAAGACCATGGTCGTCACCGGCCTGCACCTCCTGGGCGGTGCGCGGGCCGACGCCACCCGGGTCCGCTCCGGAGCGCAACGCGCCGTGGTGGAGGGCCGGTTCCTCACCAACGACCTCAGTGTGGACGTCACCGGCCGCGTCGACGACATCCTGGACTCCTCGGGCGCCGAACGGGACGACGACGGCAGCGTCATCGCGGCTCGCTCGGTCAGCCGGGACGGGCCGTCGCGCGCCTACCTCGGCGGACGCAGTGTGCCCGCCAAGACGCTGAGCACCTTCACCGCCGAACTGCTGACGCTGCACGGCCAGAACGATCAGCTGCGGCTGATGCGGCCCGAGGAGCAGCGCTCGGCGGTCGACCGCTTCGCCGGCGTCGACAAACCGCTGCAGCGCTATCGCGCCGCCCGCGAGGCATGGCTGACCGCCCGTCGCGACCTCATCGACCGCAGGCAGCGCGAACGCGAACTGGCCCAGGAGGCCGACCGGTTGAAGTTCGGGCTGACCGAGATCGACGCGGTGGACCCGAGCCCCGGTGAGGACGACGCCCTCGTCGAGGACATCCGCCGGCTGTCGGAACTGGACGCGCTCCGCGAAGCCGCTCAGGGGGCCCGCACCGCGCTCACCGGCCCCGACGACGACACCGGCCCGGACACCACGTCGGCCGCCGACGCCGTCGGTCACGCCCGCTCGGCGCTGGACGCCACCGACGACTCCACGCTGCGCTCATTGGGCGCGCAGCTCGGCGAGGCACTGGCGGTGATCGGCGACGTCGCCGGTGAACTCGGCGACTATCTGGCGGCCCTGCCCAGCGATGCGAGCACCCTGGAGACCAAGCTCGCCCGTCAGGCGGAGCTGCGCACGCTGACCCGCAAGTACGCCGCCGACATCGACGGCGTACTGGCCTGGGCCCACGAATCCCGCGCGCGGCTCGAACAACTCGACGTCTCCGAGGAGGCGCTCGCCGGCCTCGAACGTCGCGTGGCCGAACTGGAGGCCGGGGTCGTCACCGCAGCGGCCGACCTGACCAAGGCGCGCACCAAGGCCGCGAAGGGATTGGCGAAGGCGGTCACCGCCGAACTGGCCGGTCTGGCCATGGCGGGGGCCGAGTTCACCGTCGCCGTCTCGCCGATCCCGGTCCGCGGGGACGATTCCGCCCCCCTGGCACTGGCCGACGGGACCTTCGCGCACGCCGGCCACGACGGAGTCGACGCCGTCGACTTCGGCTTCGCCGCCCACCGGGGCACCGACGTGCTACCACTGTCGAAGAGCGCATCGGGCGGTGAGCTGTCGCGGGTGATGCTGGCCATCGAAGTGGTGTTGGCGGCATCGGTGGAGGGCACCACCATGGTCTTCGACGAGGTCGACGCCGGGGTCGGCGGCCGCGCCGCCGTCCAGATCGGGCGCAGGCTGGCGAAGCTCGCGCGCACGCACCAGGTCATCGTCGTCACGCATCTGCCCCAGGTCGCCTGCTACGCCGACGCGCATCTCGTCGTCGACAGCGGGGGACAGGGCGCCGGGCGCAAGGCCAGCGGGGTACGCCGCATCGAGGACGACGACCGGGTGGCCGAACTGGCCCGCATGCTGGCCGGTCTGGGCGAATCCGACAGCGGTCGGGCGCACGCCCGCGAGCTGCTGGACGCCGCGCAGCGGGATCGGGATGACGAGAACTGACCCTGTTACTGGTGTGACTATAGGTAACTTCTGAGGCTGGTGTTACGGCGCGCCTCCACCTCTACTTGAGGGTTCGCCTACAGAATCCTCCGCATGAAGATGTCAGCGCTGCTCTCCCGTAATGCCAGTTCACGGCCGGGGATCACCGGCACCGCCCGCGTGGACCGCGACATCGACCGGCTGCTGCGGCGCATCGGCCCCGGGGACATCGTCGTTCTCGACGCCCTCGACCTCGACCGCATCACCGCCGATGCGCTGGTCGAAGCGCGCGTCGCCGGCGTCGTCAACGCCTCGTCGTCCATCTCGGGCCGCTACCCCAACCTTGGTCCGGAGGTGCTCGTCGCCAACGGCATCACGCTGATCGACGAGACCGGTCCCGAGGTCTTCAAAAAGGTCAAGGACGGCGCCCGCGTCCGCCTGCACAACGGCGGCGTGTACTCCGGTGACCGCAGGCTCAGCCTGGGCGCCGAACGCACGGACCAGGAGATCCACGAACTCATGCACGAGGCCAAAAGTGGTCTCGTCGCCCACCTGGAAGCGTTCGCGGGCAACACCATCGAGTTCATCCGCAGCGAGAGCCCGCTGCTCATCGACGGCATCGGCATCCCCGACATCGACGTCGAACTCAACCATCGCCACGTGGTGATCGTGGCCGAGGAACCGCACACCGCCGAGGACCTCAAGGCGCTCAAACCGTTCATCAAGGAGTACCAGCCGGTCCTGGTCGGTGTGGGCACCGGCGCCGACGTGCTGCGCAAGGCCGGTTACCGGCCGGCGCTGATCGTCGGCGACCCGGACCGCATCAGCACCGAGGTGCTGCGCAGCGGCGCCCAGGTGGTGCTGCCCGCCGACGCCGACGGGCACGCCGCCG
The DNA here is from genome assembly GCF_001665575.1 of Mycobacterium sp. 852013-51886_SCH5428379. Classification (GTDB taxonomy): domain Bacteria; phylum Actinomycetota; class Actinomycetes; order Mycobacteriales; family Mycobacteriaceae; genus Mycobacterium. The sequence goes on from NZ_LZSU01000043.1 coordinate 6,550, forward strand.
GTCTCGAACGCATCCAGGACCTCGGTGTCGGCGCGATGACGTTCCCGGCGGCCGGTTCCGCCGCCGACCTCGCGCTGCTGCTGTGCGACCACCACGGCGCGTCACTGATCGTCACCGTCGGCCACACCGCCAGCATCGAGGAGTTCTTCGACCGCTCACGCCAACGCAGCAACCCCTCGACGTTCCTCACCCGTCTCAAGGTGGGCGAGAAACTCGTCGACGCCAAGGCCGTGGCCACGCTCTACCGCAGCCGGGTCTCCGGCGGGGCCATCGCCCTGCTGATCCTGGCCATGCTCATCGCGGTCATCGCCGCGCTGTGGGTGTCGCGGGCGGACGCGGCGGTCCTCGAGTGGATCCAGCAGTACTGGAACCAGCTCGTCCTGTGGGCGCAAGGTCTCGTGAGCTGAGCCATGATCTCCCTACGCTCGCATGCCATTTCGCTGGCAGCGGTGTTCCTCGCGCTCGCGATCGGGGTTGCGCTCGGGTCCGGCCTGCTGTCGAACACCGTGCTGTCGGGGTTGCATGACGACAAGCAGGAGTTGCAGAACGAGATCGACGGGCTCACCGAGGAGCGGAACGCACTCAACGAGAAGCTCAGTGCGGCTGGCGAATTCGACGCACTGATGGCGCCGCGCATGCTGCGCGATGCGCTCGGCGGCAAATCGGTCGTGCTCTTCCGCACCCCGGACGCGGCCGACGACGACGTCGAGGCGCTGACCCGGCTGATCGGCCAGGGCGGCGGCAGCGTGAGCGGCACGGTGGCGCTGACCCAGGAGTTCGTCGACGCCAACAGCGCGGAGAAACTGCTCTCGGTGGTGAACTCGCCGATCGTCCCCGCCGGCACCCAGCTGAGCACGACATCGGTCGACCAGGGCTCCCAGGCCGGGGATCTGCTCGGCATCGCACTGCTGCGCAGCCGCAACCCGGACGCACCCGTGGTCAACGACGCCCAGCGCGAGACGGTGCTCAGCGCGCTGCGCGATACTGGCTTCATCACTTACGGCGCCGATCCGGTGGGCGCGGCCGATGCGGCGCTCGTCGTGACCGGTGGGCCGCTCGGACCCGACGCGGGCAACCGCGGATCGACCGTCGCGCGGCTGGCCGCCGGAATGGCCGCCCACGGCCAGGGCACCGTCCTGGCCGGCCGCGACGGTTCGGCCTCCGGGACGGGCGCGGTCGCGGTGACGAGGTCCGACGCCGCGCTGGGCACCGCGGTCAGCACGGTCGACGACATCGGCTCCGAATCCGGCCGCATCACCTCGGTGCTCGCGCTGGCCGATCTGATCGGCGGCGGCAAGCCGGGCCAGTACGGAATCGGCCGGGGCGCATCGGCGGTGACGGTCCCGCAGTGACGTTCGGCGGCGACACTCGGCGCGGCAGCGACGGGTTGTCGGCGTCGGTGTTAGGGTGGGGTTCCGTGGGTCGGCAGGCCCCAAAGCTAGGAAAAATCCTAGAGAAGTAAAGCCCTGCCCGTCGTCACGGAGGTTGTTCTTGCCCGCGCTTCGCAAGCATCCGCACACGGCCACCAAGCACCTCTTCGTGACGGGCGGCGTCGTTTCCTCACTCGGTAAGGGTCTGACGGCCTCTAGCCTCGGCCAGCTGCTGACCGCGCGCGGCCTGCAGGTCACGATGCAGAAGCTCGACCCCTACCTCAATGTGGATCCGGGCACCATGAACCCGTTCCAGCACGGTGAGGTGTTCGTCACCGAGGACGGTGCGGAGACCGACCTCGACGTCGGCCACTACGAGCGGTTCCTCGACCGCAACCTGTCCGGCTCGGCCAACGTGACGACCGGTCAGGTGTATTCGAAGGTGATCGCCAAGGAGCGCCGCGGCGAGTACCTCGGCGACACCGTCCAGGTGATCCCGCACATCACCGACGAGATCAAGGACCGCATCCTGGCGATGGCGCTGCCGGATGACGACGGCAACCGGCCTGACGTGGTGATCACCGAGGTGGGCGGCACGGTCGGCGACATCGAGTCGCTGCCGTTCCTGGAGGCGGCCCGCCAGGTGCGCCATGAGGTGGGCCGGGAGAACTGCTTCTTCCTGCACTGCTCGCTGGTGCCCTACATGGCGCCGTCCGGTGAGCTCAAGACCAAACCGACGCAGCACTCAGTGGCCGCGCTGCGCAGCATCGGCATCCAGCCGGATGCGTTGATCCTGCGGTGTGACCGCGAAGTACCCGAGGCGCTGAAGAACAAGATCGCGCTGATGTGCGACGTCGACGTCGACGGGTGCATCTCGACGCCGGACGCACCGTCGATTTACGACATCCCCAAGGTGCTGCACCGCGAGGAACTCGACGCCTACGTCGTGCGCCGGCTGAATCTGCCGTTCCGCGACGTCGACTGGACGCAGTGGAATGATCTGCTCAAGCGGGTCCACGAACCGCGGGAGACCGTGCGAATCGCGTTGGTGGGCAAGTACATCGACCTGTCGGACGCCTACCTGTCGGTGGCCGAGGCGCTGCGGGCGGGCGGCTTCGCCCACCACGCGAAGGTAGAGATGCGCTGGGTCGCCTCCGACGACTGCGAACTGGACAGCGATGCCGCCGCGGCGCTGGAGGACGTAGACGGGGTGCTGATCCCCGGCGGCTTCGGCATCCGCGGTATCGAAGGCAAGATCGGCGCCATCCGCTACGCCCGCAAGCGCGGTCTGCCGGTGCTCGGGCTGTGCCTGGGTCTGCAGTGCATCGTCATCGAGGCCGCGCGCTCGGTCGGACTCTCGGAGGCCAACTCCGCGGAGTTCGAACCCGACACCCCTGATCCGGTCATCTCCACGATGGCCGATCAGCGCGATGCGGTCGCCGGTCAAGCGGATCTGGGTGGCACCATGCGCCTGGGCGCCTACCCGGCCGTCCTGCAGCCCGATTCGATCGTGGCGCAGGCCTACCAGTCCACCGAGGTGTCCGAACGCCACCGCCACCGCTACGAGGTCAACAACGCCTACCGCGACCGCATCGCCGAGAGTGGGTTGCGGTTCAGCGGCACCTCGCCCGACGGGCACCTCGTCGAGTTCGTCGAATACGACGCCTCGTCGCATCCGTTCCTCGTCGGCACGCAGGCCCACCCCGAGCTCAAGAGCAGGCCCACCCGGCCGCACCCGTTGTTCGCGGCGTTCATCGGAGCGGCGTTGGACTATAAGGCCGGCGAGCGGCTGCCGGTGGAGATCCCGGAGCGTGCCGGCGACCGTGCGAACGGCGCCGGTCAGCTGCAGCCGGAACACGCATCCCGTGGCTGATCACGACTTCGAGACCGTCAACAGCGAGATCATCCACGTCGGCAGCATCTTCGCCCTGCGCGCCGACGACGTGCGTATGCCCGGCGGGCGCACCGCGCGCCGTGAGGTCGTCGAGCATTTCGGCGCGGTGGCGATCGTGGCGCTCGACGACGACGGCAACATCGTGCTGATCTACCAGTACCGCCACCCGGTTGCCCGGCGGTTGTGGGAACTGCCGGCGGGGCTGCTGGACATCGGTGGTGAGGCGCCGGAGGTCACCGCCGCCCGGGAACTCGAGGAGGAGGCCGGCCTCGCGGCGGACACCTGGAAGGTGCTGGTCGACATCATCTCCGCACCCGGCTTCTGCGACGAGGGCGTGCGGGTCTACCTCGCGACCGGGCTGCGGGAGATCGGCAGACCCGACGCGCACGACGAGGAAGCCGACCTGGTGATCGAGCGGGTTCCGTTGACCGACGCCGTCCGCCGGGTGTTGTCCGGCGAGATCGTCAATTGCATTGCGGTGGGCGGCATCCTGGCCGCCCACGCCATGAGCGAGGTGGGCGACCTGCGTCCCGTCGACGCGCCCTGGATCGACCGGCCCACCGCCTTCGCCCGGAGGAAGGGCCACGCCTGATGACGGCTCTGCGCACCGCACTCGACGATCAGATCCAGGGGTATCTCGACCACCTGACCATCGAGCGCGGGGTGGCCACCAACACGCTCACCTCCTACCGCCGCGATCTGCGCCGCTACGCCGAGCACCTGACCGGCCGCGGCAAGGACGACCTCGCCCAGGTCGCCGAATCCGACGTCAGCGAATTCCTCGTCGCCCTGCGCCGCGGTGACCCCGACACGGGCGCCACCGCCCTGTCCGCTGTCTCGGCCGCACGGGCGCTGATCGCGGTCCGGGGCCTGCACCGCTTCGCCGCCGCGGAAGGCCTCACCGACCTCGACGTCGCCCGCGCCGTCAAACCGCCCACGCCGAGTCGGCGGCTGCCCAAGAGCCTGTCGATCGACGAGGTGCTCGCCCTGCTCGACGGCGCCGGGGGCGACGGTGAGGCCGACGGGCCGCTGACCCTGCGTAACCGCGCCATGCTCGAACTCCTCTACTCGACCGGTGCGCGCATCTCCGAGGCCGTCGGTCTCGACGTCGACGACATCGACACCGAAGCCCGTTCGGTGCTGCTGCGCGGAAAGGGCGGCAAGCAGCGGCTGGTGCCCATCGGCAGACCTGCGGTCAGCGCGCTCGACGCCTATCTGGTCCGGGGCCGCCCCGAGTTGGCCCGCCGCGGCCGCGGCACCCCCGCAATATTTCTCAACGCCCGCGGCGGCCGGCTGTCCCGCCAGAGCGCATGGCAGGTGTTGCAGGACGCCGCCGAACGCGCAGGCATCACCTCGGCGGTCTCCCCGCACACCCTGCGCCATTCGTTCGCCACGCACCTGCTCGAGGGAGGCGCCGACGTCCGTGTGGTTCAGGAACTGCTGGGGCACGCCTCGGTGACGACGACGCAGATCTACACCATGGTCACGGTGCACGCCCTGCGCGAGGTGTGGGCGGGTGCGCACCCACGCGCCCGGTGACGCGTCCCGCAGCACGATCCCCGCGGGTCTGCCCATCTGCGCAGCGCTGCGCCGTTAAACTTAACCGGATGTTCGCCCTGCGTGTGGAATGCCTGGCCGGCGGCGGCCCGGCATGACCGATGACGCCGCGGGCGCCGACGCGCCGGTGCAGTTGGGCCTGACCGGGCGACCGCCGCGCAACATCCCCGAACCGGCCCCCAGGACCACCCACGGCCCGGCCAAGGTCGTCGCGATGTGCAACCAGAAGGGCGGCGTCGGCAAGACCACCTCGACGATCAACCTCGGCGCGGCCCTGGCGGAGTACGGCCGCCGAGTGCTGCTGGTCGACCTGGACCCGCAAGGAGCGCTGTCGGCGGGTCTGGGCGTACCGCACTACGAACTCGACCACACCGTGCACAACCTGCTCGTCGAACCCCGCGTGTCCATCGACGACGTGCTCATCAACACCCGCGTACGCAACCTCGACCTGGTGCCCAGCAACATCGACCTGTCCGCCGCCGAGATCCAGCTCGTGAACGAGGTCGGCCGCGAACAGACCCTCGGCCGCGCGCTGCACCCGGTGCTGGACCGCTACGACTACGTGCTCATCGACTGCCAGCCGTCCCTCGGCCTGCTCACGGTCAACGGGCTGGCGTGCAGCGACGGCGTGGTGATCCCGACCGAGTGCGAGTACTTCTCGCTGCGCGGGCTGGCGCTGCTCACCGACACCGTCGACAAGGTGCGCGACCGGCTCAATCCCAAACTCGACATCAGCGGCATCCTGGTCACGCGCTACGACCCGCGCACCGTCAACGCCCGCGAGGTGATGGCCAGGGTGGTCGAAAGGTTCGGCGATCTGGTGTTCGACACCGTCATCTCCCGCACCGTGCGCTTTCCGGAGACCAGCGTCGCCGGTGAACCGATCACCACGTGGGCGCCCAAATCGGCGGGCGCCGAGGCCTATCGGTCACTGGCACGGGAAGTCATCCACCGGTTCGGCGCGTGAGCACCGACACCACTGCCCCGACCGGATTCCAGGTCCGCCTCACCAATTTCGAGGGCCCGTTCGACCTGCTGCTGCAGCTGATCTTCGCGCACCGCCTCGACGTGACCGAGGTCGCGCTGCACCAGGTGACCGACGACTTCATCGCCTACACGAAATCGATCGGTGCCGAACTCGGCCTCGACGAAACGACCGCGTTCCTCGTCGTCGCCGCGACGCTGCTCGACCTCAAGGCCGCGCGGCTCCTGCCGGCCGGCGAGGTCGACGACCAGGAGGATCTGGCGCTGCTCGAGGTGCGCGACCTGTTGTTCGCCCGGTTGCTGCAATACCGGGCCTACAAGCACGTGGCGCTCATGTTCGCCGAGCTCGAGGCCGCTGCGCTGCGCAGCTATCCGCGCAACGTGTCGCTCGAGGACCAGTTCTCCGAGCTGCTGCCCGAGGTGATGTTGGGCGTGGACGCCGATCGGTTCGCCCAGATCGCGGCCGCCGCCTTCCGGCCCCGACCGGTGCCGACCGTGGGCACCGGCCATCTGCACGTGCAGGCGGTGTCGGTGCCCGAACAGGCCCGACGGTTGATGTCGCTGCTCGAAGCGCGGGGGATCGGGGAGTGGGCCACGTTCGGCGACCTGGTCGCCGAATGTGAGACCGGGATCGAGATCGTGGGCAGCTTCCTGGCGCTGCTCGAGCTGTTCAAAGCCAGGGCGGTAACATTCGAGCAATCAGAGCCGCTTGGTGAGCTCCAGGTTTCGTGGACCGGGGACCGGCCGACCAACGAACACCTGGCAACCGTCGACGCGGAAGAATGACTGGACCAATGACCGACGAGATCTCCGATGCCGATCTGGGCGTCGACTTGGGTATCGACACGGCGACCGCAATCGACCTCGATGACGCCGAGCTGGGCGCCGTCCTGGAGGCGTTGTTGCTCGTCGTCGACACCCCGGTGACCGTCGACCAGCTCGCGGCCGCCACCGACCAGCCCGAGCACCGCATCACCGCGACCCTGACGCAGCTGGCCGGGGAGCTCAGCGCCCGCGACAGCGGTATCGACCTTCGCGAGGCCGGCGGTGGCTGGCGGCTGTACACCAGGGCCAGGTACGCGCCCTATGTCGAACGGCTGCTGCTCGACGGCGCCCGCTCCAAGCTGACGCGTGCCGCGCTGGAGACGCTTGCCGTCGTGGCCTACCGGCAGCCGGTGACGCGGGCCCGGGTCAGCGCGGTGCGCGGGGTGAACGTCGACGCGGTGATGCGAACCCTGCTCGCGCGCGGGCTCATCACCGAGGCGGGCACCGATCCCGACTCCGGCGCCGTCGCGTTCGCGACGACGGAGCTGTTCCTCGAACGGCTGGGACTGTCGTCCCTCACTGACCTGCCCGACATCGCCCCGCTGCTCCCCGACGTCGACGTGATCGACGATCTGAGTGAAAACCTGGGCCAAGAACCGAGATTCGCGAAACTCGGGGGCAATCCCACACCGGCGGACCGGCCGATGACCTTCGATGTGGACCGGGAAGATCGATGAACGAATCCGAAGGCGTACGCCTACAGAAGGTGCTCTCCCAAGCAGGCATCGCGTCGCGGCGGGTGGCCGAGCGGATGATCCTCGACGGCCGCGTCGAGGTGGACGGCGCGATCGTCACCGAGCTGGGCACCCGGGTGGATCCCGCGGCGTCGGACATCCGCGTCGACGGCAGCCGGGTCCTTCTCGACGACACCCTGATGCACCTGGCGATCAACAAGCCGCGCGGGATGCACTCCACGATGTCCGACGACCGGGGCCGGCCCTGTATCGGCGACCTGGTCGAACATCGGGTGCGCGGCAACAAAGGCCTGTTCCACGTGGGCCGGCTCGACGCCGACACCGAAGGCCTGATGCTGTTGACCAACGACGGCGAACTGGCCCACCGGCTGATGCATCCGTCGTTCGAGGTGCCCAAGACCTATGTGGCGACGGTGATGGGCACGGTGCCGCGGGGGCTGGGCAAGAAGCTGCGCGCCGGTGTGGAGTTGGACGACGGCCCCGCCCGGGTGGACGATTTCGCCGTGGTCGACGCCCTGCCTGGCCGATCACTGGTGCAGGTGACGCTGCACGAGGGCCGCAAGCGTATCGTTCGTCGGTTGTTGGCGGAGGTCGGCTTCCCGGTGCAGGAACTGGTGCGCACGAGTATCGGAGCGGTCGCGCTCGGCGATCAACGTCCCGGCAGCATCCGGGTGTTGACGCGCAAGGAGATCGGCGATTTGTACAGGGCGGTGGGCATGTGACTGAGGCATCGGCAGGCAATCTGGTGATCGCGGTCGACGGACCGGCTGGCACCGGAAAGTCTTCTGTGTCACGAGGTTTGGCGCGCGCACTGGCCGCCCGCTACCTCGACACCGGGGCGATGTACCGCATCGTCACCCTCGCCGTGCTGCGCGCGGGTATCGACCCGGGGGATCGCGACGCCGTGGCGGCCGCGGTCGGATCGGTCGATCTCGCCGTCGGATACGACCCGGGCCAGGACCTTTCTTACCTTGCGGGAGAAGACGTTTCATCCGAAATCCGCGGCGATGCGGTCACCCGTGCGGTGTCGGCGGTCTCAGCGGTGCCCGACGTGCGGACCCGGCTGGTCGAGCTGCAGCGCCGACTCGCGGCAGGCCCGGACCCCGTCGTCGTCGAAGGCCGCGACATCGGTACCGTCGTCCTGCCCGATGCCGACGTGAAGATCTTCCTCACCGCCTCGGCCGAGGAACGGGCACGCCGGCGAAACACCCAGAACGTCGCCAACGGACTGGCCGACGACTACGACACGGTGCTCGCCGACGTGCAGCGCCGCGATCACCTCGACTCGACCCGTGCGCTGTCGCCGTTGCGCGCCGCCGACGACGCGTTGGTGGTCGACACCAGCGACATGACCGAGCCCGAGGTGATCGCGCATCTGCAGGATCTCGTGCAGCAGCGGGCAGGAGTGAGCAGATGACCGATTCCGACCAGGACGACCAGGACGGCACCTGGATCGACGAACGGGACTGGGAGCTGGGCGCCGAGGATATCGCCGAAGCCATCGAAGAGGTGTCCGCCGCACCGCCGGTGGTGGCCGTGGTGGGCCGCCCGAACGTCGGCAAGTCCACTCTGGTGAACCGCATCCTGGGCCGGCGTGAGGCGGTCGTCCAGGACGTCCCGGGTGTCACCCGTGACCGCGTCTCCTACGACGCGCTGTGGTCCGGGCGCCGGCTCGTGGTCCAGGACACCGGCGGCTGGGAGCCGGACGCCAAGGGTTTGCAGCAGCTGGTCGCCGATCAGGCGACCGTGGCCATGCGCACCGCCGACGCCATCATCCTGGTCGTGGACGCCATCGTCGGGGCCACGTCGGCCGACGAGGCCGCGGCCCGGATGCTCCGGAAATCCGGAAAGCCGGTGTTCCTGGCCGCCAACAAGGTCGACACCGAGCGCGGCGAGGCCGACGCCGCGGGGCTGTGGTCGCTGGGCATCGGTGAGCCGCATCCGGTCAGCGCCATGCACGGCCGGGGCGTGGCCGATCTGCTCGACGCCGTACTCGAGAAACTGCCCGAGGTGTCGGAGGTCGGCACGCGCAGCGGCGGGCCGCGCCGCGTCGCGCTGGTCGGCAAGCCCAACGTCGGCAAGAGCTCGCTGCTCAACCGGCTCGCCGGTGACCAGCGCTCGGTGGTGCACGATGTCGCGGGCACGACCGTCGATCCGGTCGACTCGCTGATCGAACTCGGCGGCAAGACGTGGCGGTTCATCGACACCGCAGGGTTGCGCCGCAAGGTCGGCCAAGCCAGCGGCCACGAGTTCTACGCCTCCGTACGCACCCACGGCGCGATCGATGCCGCCGAAGTGGTGCTGGTGCTTATCGACGCGTCCCAGCCGTTGACAGAACAGGATCAGCGGGTGCTCACGATGGTGACCGAGGCGGGCCGCGCCCTGGTGCTGGCGTTCAACAAGTGGGATCTGGTCGACGAGGATCGGCGTTACCTGCTCGACCGCGAGATCGACCTGCAGCTGGCGCAGATCCAGTGGGCGCCGCGGGTCAACATCTCGGCGATGACCGGCCGGGCCGTCCAGAAGCTGGTGCCCGCGCTCGAGACCTCGCTGGCGTCGTGGGACAGGCGGATCTCGACCGGCCAGCTGAACACGTTCCTCAAGGAGGTCGTGGCGGCGACGCCGCCACCGGTCCGCGGCGGTAAGCAGCCGCGGATCCTGTTCGCCACCCAGGCCGCGACGCGACCGCCAACATTCGTGCTGTTCACCAGCGGATTCCTGGAGGCGGGCTACCGGCGCTTCCTCGAGCGGCGGCTGCGTGAGACGTTCGGCTTCGAAGGCAGCCCGATTCGGATCAATGTGCGGGTACGCGAGAAGCGCGGAGCGAGGTCTCGATGAGCGACCATGAGCACGGAGCGAGGTCTCGATGAGCGACCATGAGCACGGAGCGAGGTCTCGATGAGCGACCATGAGCACGGAGCGAGGTCGCGGGGGTAGAGTGATTCGGGTTCGTATGCGTCGGAGCAGAGAGGAGCAGCCGGTGGCCGAGAACGCCTTCCGTGCCGCACCGTCTCACGCCTTCGCGCTCGAACCGTTCTGGCCGTCCCGTCGGCTCATGTCTTTCGACGAGTGGTGTTGTCCGCGTAGCTGATACGCGCTCGATGACCATTTCCCGGGCTGTCGCCACCGGCGCCCGCTGTTCGGAAGCAGTTCATGCGTTCACTCATCATCTTCACCCTGGTCGGTGTCGGTGCGCAGCTGGTCGACGGCGCGCTGGGCATGGCGTTCGGAGTGACCGCCTCGACGCTGCTGGTGCTCAGTGGTGTGGCATCCGCGCAGGCCAGCGCCGCGGTGCACCTTGCCGAGGTGGGGACGACGTTTGCCTCCGGACTGTCGCACTGGCGGTTCAAGAACATCGACTGGCACATCGTCGCCAAACTGGGTGTCCCCGGTGCGATCGGCGCGTTCCTCGGGGCAACCGTGCTGTCGTCGCTGTCCACGGAGGACGCCGCGCCGGTGATGGCCGCGATCCTGGTCAGCATCGGCATCTACGTGCTGCTGCGGTTCTCGCTGCGCCACCCACCCGCGGTCAAGGTCGGCACCACGAAGCACAGCGCGAAGTTCCTCAGCCCGCTGGGCCTGTTCGGCGGGTTCATCGACGCCTCTGGCGGCGGTGGTTGGGGTCCGGTCACGACCAGCACTTTGTTGTCGAGCGGCAAGACCGCCCCGCGCACCGTCATCGGCTCGGTGAGCGCCTCGGAGTTCCTGGTCGCGGTGTCGGCGTCGCTGGGCTTCCTCATCGGCCTGCGCGAGCAGTTCTTCGACAATTTGCTCGTGGTCCTCGGTCTGGCGGTCGGCGGCGTGATTGCGGCGCCGTTCGCGGCCTGGCTGGTCAGCCGTATCAGCCCGGCCCTGCTGGGCACCGCGGTCGGCGGCGTCATCGTGCTCAGCAATTCCCAGAAGCTGGTCCACTACTTCGACATCACCGTTCCCTGGTCCACGCTGATCTACACCGGCATCGTCGTCGCATGGGCCGGGTTCCTCTTCCTGGCCTGGAGGCTGATGAAGGCGCCGGAGTACGTGCCCGCAGGTCTGCAAGCCGACGTCGTTAACGACACCGCCGAGACTCCGGAGACGACTCTCGACGAGACGCGCTGAGCGCACCGTGACCCAGGACCGTTAGGGTTCGCGCGTGTCCGTACTCGAGATGGTCCTGATTGCCCTGGCGGGCGTCGGGGCGGGGGCGATCAACGCGATCGTCGGCTCGGGGACCCTGATCACGTTTCCGACGCTGGTGACCCTGGGCTTCCCGCCGGTCACCGCGACGATGTCCAACGCGGTCGGCCTGGTGGCCGGGGGTGTCTCGGGCACGTGGGGGTACCGGCGCGAGCTACGCGGGCAGTGGAAGCGGCTGGCCTGGCAGATGCCCGGGTCGCTGCTCGGCGCGGCGCTGGGCGCCTGGCTGCTCCTGCATCTGCCGGAGACCGTGTTCGCCCAGGTGGTGCCCGTCCTGCTGATCCTGGCACTGGTGCTGGTGATCGTCGGGCCGCGGATTCAGGCGTGGGCCCGGCGGCGGGCCGAGGACAGCGGACGTTCCGCCGACCACGTCAGCACGGGCCGGATGGTGGCGCTGGTGGCAGCGACGTTCGCGGTCGGTGTCTACGGCGGCTACTTCACCGCCGCGCAGGGCATCCTCCTCATCGCGGCGATGGGCGCCCTGCTGCCCGAGTCGATGCAGCGGATGAACGCCGCCAAGAACCTGCTGTCGCTGATCGTCAACGTGGTCGCGGCGATCGGCTACACGCTGGTGGCGTTCGACCGGATCAGCTGGGCGGCGGCGGGATTGATCGCCGCCGGGTCGCTGCTCGGCGGATTCCTGGGCGCCCACTACGGGCGGCGGCTGTCGCCGAACGCGCTGCGCGCCGTCATCGTCGTGGTCGGCCTGATCGGCCTCTGGCGACTGGTGACGCTCTAGAACTCACGCTTTAGAACGAGGTCCGGCCGCGTTCCTGTTCGAGCACCCCGTCGAGGTCCTTGAGCCGATCCATGGTTTGCACCGCCCGGCGGGTGCGGGTGTTGCGCTCCAACCGGTCGCGGTGGCGGTGCACGAATTCCCAATAGCCGGCGGTGAAGGGGCAGGCATCCTCGCCGAGGCGCTTCTTCGGGTCGTAGGCGCAGTCACCGCAGTGGTCGCTCATCCGGTTGATGTAGGCGCCGCCGGCGGCGTAAGGCTTGGTGGCGAGCCGGCCGCCGTCCGCGTGCTGGCTCATGCCGACGACGTTGGTGGGCATCACCCACCGGAAGCCGTCGACGTAGGCGGTGGCGAACCACTCGGTGAGCCGGCGGGGATCGTAGCCGCGCTGCAGAGCGTGGTTGCCGAGGATCATCAGCCGCTGGATGTGGTGGGTCCACCCACGCTCGCGCAGCCCCATCAGGGCGTGGCGCAGGCATTCGGCGGTGACAGCGTCGGCGTCGAGGTCGGCCCACCAGTCGGGTAGCGGGGTATGGGCGGCGAGTTCGTTGTTGTCGACGTAGTGTTCGCCGAAATGCCAGTAGAGGTGCCACATGTACTCGCGCCAGCCGAGGATCTGCCGGATGAATCCCTCGACGGCGGCCAGCGGGGCGTCGCCTCGTCGGTAGGCGTCTTCGGCGGCGTGCACGGCATCGAGCGGGTGCAGCACACCGAGGTTGAGGGGCACCGAGAGGAGCGAATGCGACATGGCCCAGTCCTGGCCCATCATCGCGTCCTCCCAGCGGCCGAAGGTCGGGAGGCGGTGCTCGATGAACCGAGTGAGCGCACGCTTCGCCTCCGCGGGCGTCACCGCGAACAGCCGGGGACCGTCGACGCCGACGGTGGGCAGGTCCATGCGGTCCAGGTCGCGGCGGACCTGATCGTCGATGTCGTCCTCGCGGGGCTGATACGGGGCCGGGATGTCCAGTGACGCCTGCTTTTTCGGCGGTGACTCGCGGTTCTCCTCGTCGAAGTTCCAGCGGTTTCCCTCCGGTTCTGCACCGCGCATGAGCACGTCGAAGCGGCGGCGCTGATCGCGGTAGAAGTCCTCCATGCGGAAGCGCGTCCGGTTCCCGGCCCACTGTTCGAAGTCGGCCCGGGGGAGGGCGAAGGTGGGCGTGGGCAGCACGTCGGCCACCAGGCCCCGTTCGCGGAGGCGATGGACGAAGCGCTCGGCGGCGAACGACGTCGGCTGGTGGACCAGCACGGGACGGTCGAACCGCTCGAGGGCGTCGGTGTAGGTGTCGGACGTGATCAGGGTGGCGCGGTCGCCGAGGTCGCGGGCGGCGTGCCGCAGCGCCGACAGCACGATGTGCAGCTTCTGGCGGTGATAGCGGCGTTTGCGCAGCGCATGGCCGGCCTCGATCAGCAACACCTCGCGGTGGGCGTGCTCGCCGCCGTGGACGGCGGGGCCGAGTTGATCGGCGAACAGCCACAGCGGAGTGTCGTCGCGCGCGCCGGTCACCCCTCGAGAGTAGGAGTCGTTCGGATTGGCGCGTCGGGAGACAGGATGGTCACGACGCTGGAGTCGTCATGCGCGCCCAGTCCAGCCGCCTCGGCGATCAAGAACAGTTGTTGCGCCGCAGCCGCCAGGGGCAGCGGCACATGGGAGGCGCGACCGACCTCGGCCACGATGCCCATGTCCTTGACGAAGATGTCGACTCTGGACTTGACCTCGGCGCCTCCGGTGTAGGCCTGCAGCATCCGGGGACCGCGGTCGGCGAACATGAAGCTGCCGGCCGCGCCCTGCGACAACGCCTCGATCACCACCCCAGGGTCCAGCCCCACACCGCGGGCCAACGCGACCGCCTCCGCCGCCGCGGCGATGTGCACGCCGGCGAGGAGTTGGTTGATCGTCTTGAGGGCCTGGCCGTCGCCCGGTCGGGGCCCGACGACGGTCAGCGTGGACGCGAGGTGGTTCAGCACTGGTCTTACGGTGCTCAATGCCTGGTCGTCCGCGCCGACGACGATGAGCAGATCACCGTTCCCCGCGCGGACGGGGCCGCCGCTGATCGGCGCATCGACGAGTGGATGCCCGGATTCGGCGAGCTGGTCCGCGAGGGCACGCGCGGCGTCTGGTCCGACGGTGCTGGTCAGGATGACCGGCGCGCCCGGCGGCAGGGTCTCGATCACTCCGTCCGATCCGAACAGGGCCGCTTCGGCCTGTGCTGCATCGCGGACGGCAAGCATGGCGATGCCGGCGTTCGCGCACGCCGCGGCCGGTGTCGGTTCGACACGGATGCCGGCCTCCTCGGCTTGTGCTTGGCGCGGCGGGTGCGGTTCATAGCCGGTCACGGCGAACGCGGAGGCCAGGTGGGTCGCCATGGGCAGACCCATGGCGCCCATACCGATCACGGCGATGTCCGGACCGTCGTTCTGGGTCATTCGGGTACCTCTGCTCCTTGATCGGACCGCCACGCCCTGCGCAGGGTGTCGACCACGTCGGCCAGCGCATGGTCGTCGCCCACGTTGCCGGCGAACACGATGTACGGAATGGCGGCGGCCGGTCCAGAGACCGGCTGCCACAGCGACACGATGCCGGGCAACATGGTGCCGCGGCACCAGGCCCGCCGGATGCCCAGACCATCCGTCGCGGTGTCCGAAGAGGTGATGCCGCCCTTGGCGAGTACGAACTTCGGCCGCACCAGATCGACGATCTCACGGACCGCGTCGACGAGTCCCGCGCTGACGGTGCGGGCGATCACCAGGCTGTCCGCCGAGTCGCGCCCTTTGACCAGTGTCCGGCTGGTGCTGATCACAATGTCACTGTCAGAAGCGTTGTCGAGCAACAGTTCCGCTCCCTCATTGGCGATCCGGGTGACGTGTCGGTCGCGGCTGGCGGCCACCAGAAGGGTAGGCACGTCGAGCTCCAGCTCGAGGATGTGGCCGGTCGCGCGTAGCTGGTCGAGCTGACGGGTGGTGAGGCCGACGTGCGATCCGATCACGATGAGCCCGTGCGGTGCGGAGGCCCGGGTGTCGTCGGACGGCGCCGGCTCCGAGCGGGCCAGGATCTCGGAGAGTCGGGCGGCCTCGACAGCCGGCGTGGGCCGTTGTCCGGTGCGCGCCCGAACGAACGACGGCCCGACGCGGTAGATGAAGGTCTTCCCGCGCTCCTCGGCCCGGATCAACGCGAGCACCACCACCTGGAGGTCGGCGTCGTCGGCCGCATCGACCACGACCGGCCGGCCGTCATGCAGACCGGCGAGGATCTCCTGGACGCGGTCCGGCCCACCTTCCCGCACGTCGCGCAGGGTCACCCGCGCGACGTCGGATCGCGTGTATCGGCCGCCGGTTTTCTCCTCCACCCAGTCCCGCAGGTCGGAGTTGACGTACCCGAAGCTGGCATCCGTGGCGAATTCGCTGTGGGACACCGGGATCATGCCCTCGTCGGTACGCATCCAGTGGATCGAGTCCACCGTGATGCGCCCCGGCTCGATATAGCCGGGGTTGATGACTATCCCGTCGACGGGGTACCCGAGCGCCGCGTGCTCGGCGGACAACACGTCGGTTTCCAGCGGGAAGTAGCCGCGCAGGGTCGAGTCGCTGCGGCTCGCGACGACATAGCGCAGATCGCCTTCCAGCCGCGCCGCCTCGGCGAGCGCCCGCATGACCTGCCGGTTGCGTTCCGCGGCATCGGTTTCCGAGAGGCTGCGCGTGTTGGTGAGCACGAAGAACCCGGTCGTGGGTTGCTGCAACGCCCACCGCAGGTCGGGTACCGACCAGCTGGTCAGCACCGGGAGGTCAGCAACCGTCTGGGTGCCCGTCGGATCATCGTCGAGGACCACCAGGCGCCGGCCGGCCCGGATTTCGTCGAGGTTCGTCCCGACGTCACGCACGGGCGGCTGCTCGGCCAGCAGGTCCGCCAACGGAAGCGCACCGGTAATCGGTGGTTCTGGTGTGTTCGGGCGGACGGTCATGTGAGCCTCTCGAAGGCCGCCGGGATTCGACGCGGGCTGCCTCTACGCCAAAAGCCTAGAGGAGCCGATGGGTGATCACAGCCACAAATCGGTCCTTCTTGTGTCTTGGGTCACACCGGAGTGGGTACCCGCCATGGGCGGCCCGGCTCACGACGGACGCCGGGCCGAGGACCACCAAGGAGTACGACCAATGATGTCTGACACCGGCGCTCTACCTGAGCGGCGCACCGCCGTCATCACCGGCGCCGGCGGTCCCGCGGGCATCGGCCGAGTCACCGCACGTGTTCTGGCCGAGAACGGCTGGCACGTCGCCCTCGCCGACGTCAACGTCGAGGGGCTCGCCGCTGTGGAGTCCGAGTTGCGCGACGCCGGCCACAACGGCGTGGTGGCGGTGCCCACGAACGTCGCGTCAGAGCATTCGGTGAACGAGCTCTTCGCACGGGTCGACGCGGATCTGCCGTCGGTCGCAGGCTTGGTGAATCTCGCGGGTATCGCCTCTCCGACCCCGTTACACGAATGCGGGCTCGACGAATTCGAGCGAGTCATGGCGGTGAACGTCACCGGCTCGTATCTGATGCTCAAGGCCGCGGCCGCGCGGATGATCCCCCAGGGCGCCGGACGGATCGTCAACGTCTCGTCCATCACGGCGTTCGACGGAGGCGGGACCTTCTCCAAGGGGGTCTACGCGACCGCGAAGGCCGCTGTGATCGGCATGGCCCACGGGGGCGCCCGCGAGCTCGGCCCTTACGGGATCACAGTCAACGTGCTGGCACCCGGGCCGATCGACACCGAGATCATGGGTGGCCGGCTGACCGATGAACGGAAAGCCTCGATGTCGTCGGGGATACCGCTGGGCCGCGTCGGCCAGCCCGAGGAAATCGCGGCCACCGTGGCCTTCCTGCTCTCCGCGGGAGCCGGATACATCAACGGAGCGACCATTCAGATCGACGGCGGCAAGTACATGCACTGACGTCACACGACACGAGGAGACGGAGATGTCGGACACCACCGCGACGGCCGCTCAGCGCCGCCACGAACTGAGCGAGCGGGCGACGAAGAAGGTATTTCGCCGACTGCTCCCGTTCCTGCTGTTGATGTACATCATCGCGTTTCTGGACAGAAGCAACGTCTCCTTCGCTCAGGAGGAGTTCGAAGTCGACTTCGGCATCAGCGCTAGCGCCTACGCGTTCGGCGCCGGCCTGTTCTTCGTCGGCTACGCCATCTTCGAGGTACCCAGTAACCTGCTGCTGCACAAGGTCGGGGCACGATGGTGGCTGGCCCGAATCATGGTGAGCTGGGGGATCATTGCGACGGCGTTCATGTTCGTCCAGGGTCCGATCAGTTTCTACATCCTGCGTTTCCTGCTGGGGGTGGCGGAGGCCGGGTTCTTTCCG
The DNA here is from genome assembly GCF_001665575.1 of Mycobacterium sp. 852013-51886_SCH5428379. GTDB lineage: Bacteria > Actinomycetota > Actinomycetes > Mycobacteriales > Mycobacteriaceae > Mycobacterium. The sequence goes on from NZ_LZSU01000043.1 coordinate 24,137, forward strand.
GGCGTGATCCTTTACCTCACCTACTGGTTTCCGGCCCGGCACCTCAGCCGCGCGCGTGGATACTTCTACGCCGGCATCGCGATGGCCGGTATCCTCGGCAACCCGCTGTCGGGTGGCCTCCTGGAACTTGACGGCCTTTTCCAGCTTCGCGGCATCCAGTGGATGTTCATGGTCGAGGGCCTGATTGCCGTCGTCGTCGGTGTCTGGGCCTACTTCTACCTCACCGACAAGCCGAAGGACGCGAAGTGGCTGCCCGACGATGAGCGCCAGGCGCTGGCCGAGACGATTGCGGCCGAAGACCTGGCGAAGGCGGAGGGGCACGCGCCCCAGAAAGTGTTGCGGGCGCTGGCGAATTGGCGGGTGTGGTATTTCGCGCTGATCTACTTCTGCATCCAGGTCGCAGTCTACGGTGTCACGTTCTTCCTGCCGACACAGGTGACGGCCATCACCGGTCAGAAGCTGGGTTTCATGGCCTCGTTGGTGACAGCCATTCCGTGGGTGTTCGCGTTGATCGCGGTTGCGTTCATCCCAGGTATTGCGGACCGCACGCGCAAGCACCGGCCGATTGGAACGGTGTGCCTGCTCGTCACTTCCGTCGGCATAGTGATGTCGGGAATGTTCAGCGACACACCGGTGGTCGCGATCGCAGGACTGTCCATTGCCGCAATGGGTTTCGTGGCCATGCAGCCGATCTTCTGGACACTGCCGACCGAATACCTGACCGGTTATGCCGCGGCAGCTGGCATCGGTCTGATCAATTCGCTGGGCAATCTCGGCGGCTTCCTGGCGCCCAACATGCGCGACTTCTTCAACGAGTCCATCGGCGGCAATGCCGGTCTGTATTCGTTGGCGGTGGGAGCGTTGCTCGGGGCGTTCCTGTTCGTGGCGACCGCGTTGTTCAAGAAGGCGAACCAGATCGAGGCGGGCCGTCTGGATGAGGTGGACGCCGCCCCGGTTTCGATTCGCTGATCGATTGCGTGGCAACCGCTTCGGTACTACGGTGCATGCACGAGTCGTTGCCGTTGTTGCCCGAGGCCGTCGATGCCGACCTCCATGGTGTCGCCGGGGGCCAAGTAGGGGAACCGGCCCGACAGCGCCACGCCCTCGGGTGTCCCGGTGTTGATGATGTCGCCGGGGTCCAGCACCAGGTACTGAGAGAGGTCCCAGACGAGATGGGCGACCGAGAAGATCATGTCCGCGGTCGACGAGTCCTGCCGCGGTTCACCGTTGACTTTCGACCACAGCCGAAGTCCCTGTGGATCGGGAACGTCGTCGGCCGGCACCAGGAAGGGCCCCAGGGGATTGAAGGTTTCACAGCACTTGCCCTTCGACCACTGGCCGCCTGACTTCTCCATCTGGTATGCGCGCTCTGATACGTCGTTGCTCACGGCGTATCCCGCGATGCAGTCGAAAGCCTCGTCGGGCGACGCCAGGTAGCGGGCGGTTTTGCCGATCACGACAGCCAGTTCTATCTCCCAGTCGACGGTCGTCGCTCCCGGCGGGATGCGGACGTCGTCATAGGGCCCGACAACGGTGTTGGGGTGCTTGAAGAACAACACCGGTGCTGCTGGTGGGGCGCTGCCGGACTCGGCAGCGTGGGCTGCGTAGTTCTGGCCGATACACAGCACCGCCCGCGGGTTCGCCAACGGTGGGCCGAAGCGCATGTCGGCCGCACCCGCCAGTGGGCTGAGCCGTCCCGCGGCGAGCGCCGCTCTCACGGTCTTCACACCGTCGGCAGCGAGAAACGCTCCGTCGATGTCTCGGGTGATGAGGGAGAGGTCGTAGCTGATGTCGCCGTCGATCGCGACCGGAATCTCGTTGCCGGCGTTGCCGAGCCGTGCAAGACGCATGGGGGACTCACTCCTTGCCGGGTCAGTGGTCGTACGGACGGGCGAGTTCGACGTCGGGGTTCAGGCGGACGCCGAATCCGGGTCGGTCGGGAACCTTCACGCGCCCGTCGACCGGGACCGGCTCGTCGAGCAGCATGGGGGAGAACATGGGCACGACTTCCTCGGCGGTGGGGTGCATCATGAGGAATTCGGCGAACGGGCTGTTCGTGCGGGTCAGGACGAAATGGTAGGAGTAGACCGACGATCCGTGCGGGATCACCATCGCGCCGTGGGCGTCGGCCAGCGCCGAGATCTTCAACAGTTCGGTGATGCCGCCGCACCAGCCCACGTCGGGCTGGATGATGTCCGCACAACGCATCTCCAGTAGGTGGCGGAACCCCCACCGGGTGGCTTCGTGTTCGCCGGTGGTGACGAGCACCGTGGGTGGCGCTGCTTGACGCAGCCGTTGGTAACCCCAGTAGTCGTCGGGCAGGAGCGCTTCTTCGATCCACCGCAGACCGTATTCGGCGGCGCCGTGCGACAGGCGGATGGCGTACTCGACGTCGAGCGACATCCAGCAGTCGAGCATCAGCCAGAAGTCCGGGCCGACGCGTTCGCGCATGTCGCGAAGTTCGTCGAGGTTGCGCCGCAGGCCCTCTTCTCCTTCGGCGGGGCCGTGGTGCAGCGGCATCTTCCCGCCGATGAAACCCAGTTGCTGCGCGACGTCCGGTCGCGCGCCGGTGGCGTAGAAGGTGAGTTCGTCGCGGACCGGCCCGCCGAGAAGCGCGTACACCGGTTCCTGACGGAGCTTCCCCAGCAGGTCATACAGCGCGAGATCCACCCCGCTGATGGCGTTGAGCACCACCCCGCGCCGTCCGTAGAAGAGGGTGGAGCGGTACATCTGATCCCAGATACGTTCTGTGTCAGTGACGTTCGCACCTTCGAGGAACCGGGCCAGGTGCTTCTCGACGATGAAGGCACCGATCTCCCCACCGGTGGTGATGGCGAAACCGACCGTGCCGTCGTCGGCCTCGATCTCGACCACCAAGGTGCCGAGGACGTTGATGCCGAACGATTGGCGGGACTGCCGGTAGGCGGGATAGACGGACATCGGGGTGGCGATGTGATCGTCGATCCAGTGTCCGCTGCTCTGGTCGTGGTAGTCGGCCCCGCCGCCGTGCGCGACGAAGGCGCGGACGTGGCGAATCCTGCTGCGGCCGTCCATGTCAGGTGCCCGACGCCGGTTGCAGGCGGACCAGGACCTTGCCGGCTGTGCCGTCGCCCCGGGCGAGATCGGCGAACGCCTGCGGGCCGTCCTCGAGAGGCACCTGACGCGAGATCAGTTCTTCGAGTTCCGGTGGGGCGCCGGACACCCAGTGGGCCGCGTCGCGGAAATCCTGTGCCGAATAGGTGAAGCTACCGACCAGGGATCGCTCGTCGGTGCTGACTCTATACGCGGGCAGGACGAATTGCGGTGCGCCCATGCCGACGAGGCAGACCATGGCGCCGAGTTGCACCGACTCCAGGGCGGCCGCGACGGTCGGTTCGATACCGACGGCGTCGATCGCCACGGTAGCGGGGCCACCGAGAAGTCGTCGTACTTGTTCGGGCACCGGTCCGGTCTTCGGATCGATGGTCCGGGCGTGTAGACGTTCGCACAACGCCCGGCGGCCGGCGTCGGGTTCGCTCACCACGATGTCGCGGGCGCCCGCCATGCGGGCCGCCAGGATCGCCGATTGTCCGATCGGTCCGCCGCCGAGGACGAGGACTGTCGAGGTGTGGTCGACGCCGACGCGGCGAACGGCATGAACGCCGACGGCGAGCGGTTCGATCAAGGCGCCGTATTCGACCGGCATGTCGGGACGGAGACGCACGACGTTGCGCGCCGGGACCGTGACGTACTGTGCGAACGCGGCCACGACGTCGGGCGCCACGCCGATGACGTACTTGTCCGGGCAGTGCTGCTCCCGCCCGGAGAACTCCGCCACGTGCTCAGCGGGCACGACGACCGGGTTGAAGGTCACCACATCGCCGACGGTGAACTCTTGGGACGCAGCTTCAGTCCCCATTTCCGCGACGATGCCGACCGTCTCGTGGCCCATGATCTGGCCGGGGATACGGCGACCGTTCTCTCCGGTGTAACCGTGGATGTCCGAGCCGCAGATTCCGGTGGCGACGATCTCGATCAGGACCTCGTCGCCTGCCGGCGACGGCGTGCGGCGCTCCTGGACGGTCATGCGGCCGAAGTCTTCGAGGACCAGAGCTTTCATGTCAGGGACAGGGGGCCGCACCGCCATGTGATACGGGTTACCCGCACCGTTCGGTGCTAAGCGTCACACCGGAGGGGTACGCGGTTGGGATCTCGGTGCGGGTCTGCGGTAGCATTTCGACCGCTGCCGGGCGATCCTCGGCAGCGCGCGGGCTGTGGCGCAGCTTGGTAGCGCACTTGACTGGGGGTCAAGTGGTCGCAGGTTCAAATCCTGTCAGCCCGACGCAGGTCAGAGGCACTTTCCGGAGATTCGGAAAGTGCCTTTTCTGCTCCGTACCCATACCCAGTACCCAAATCAGGTCGAACGGGCGTTCACAATCCGAGCGCGGCACCCAGACCGTCGATGGCCGACCGGGCACTGTTGTCGGAGGTGTGGCCGTACAGGTCGCCCGTGATGCTGATGGAGGAGTGCCCAAGGAGGTCGCACACCGCCTTGATGTGGACGCCGGACTCCAGCCATGCCGTCGCCGCGGAGTGCCTCATCGTGTGGGAGGTCGCCTTGCCGACGCCGGCCTTCTTGGCTGCGATCTCAACCGTTCGCGTGATGTTTCGCGGGTCGACCATCGTGCCGAACTCGGTGCAGAACACCATGCCGGTATCGGTCCACTGATCACCGGCCGCGAGGCGCTCCTTAAGCTGCTGCTTGCGCCACGCTCGTAACTCCGTCACCAGGCCGGCATGCAAGGGCACCCGACGACGGGACCTCTCCGATTTCGGTGGCGTCAGGATCAGTCGCCCCTCCAGCCGGGACAGGTTGTGCCGAACCCGGAACTCACCCTTGTCGAGGTCGACGTCCGACCAAGCGAGTGCGCACACTTCACCTCGCCGCAGTCCGGTCGCGGCCATCAGCAGGATTGCAAGGTGGTAGCGCAACCCTTGCGCGGCTTCCAACAGAAGAACGACATCGCCCGCCGCGAGGTAACGGGCTTCGGTCTTGGGTGCCTTCGGACGTTTCACTTTGGCCGCCGGGTTTTCGCCGAGAAGCCCATCCCTGACCGCCACCTCAAGACCAGACCGAAGGACGGTGTAGCACTGCCTGACTGAGGAGGGAGCCAACTTCTGGCGGAGCTCAACGATCATCGCCTCGACGTCTGACGGCCTCAGGCGGTCCAGTCGCTTGACGCCGATCTTGCCGCCCTCCAGATGCTTGCGCGACAGGGTGCCGTAGGTCGACTTCGTGGACGGGGCGAGGTTGCCCGCCGCCAGTGAGTTCTCGCGCCACCGTGCCAGCCAGGAGGCAACCGTGTCGGGAGCGTCCTTCGCCGGTTTGCCTTCCTCGACGCGCTGCCGGACCTTCTTCAACTCCCGCCGGCATTCGGCTGCGGAAGCCGCGTACACGGACACTGACTTCAGCTCGTCGGTAGTCGTCTCGCGGTACGATAGGCGCCCCTCCCAGCGACCGTTAGGACGTTGCCGGACACTGCCTTCGCCGTTGGCCCGCTTAGCCATGCAGATAGCCCTCTTCCCTCGCTTTGGCGATGTAGCGGAGCGCGGTTCGCTCATGTACCTGAAACGCAGCCGCTACGGCAGCGGTGCGCCGACCTTCCGGCGCACCACGGTGAATCTCGGCAACTCGCTTGATTCGCTCGTCGGTTACCGTGCGGCGGGATGCAGCTCGGTTGGCTGCCTTGCGTGCCTCGGCCGGCGACATCTCATACTCCTCGCCATCGGGCGTGAAGGCGGCGATCCCGATGGCGCTGTAGACGGTCTCACGGATGTCGTCGAGGCGAATGGCGTGCAGATCTCTGGTCAGCAACCCGGCAGCTTCGGCGCGCAACGTCACACTTGTGCACTCAGGAACGCCGCGTTGGATCTCCCACGCTACCTCCAGCCCGTCCCGGCGGTACAGAGCCTTCCTGCACGCGACTCCATCACCCATAGGAACCAGGTCTTTGAAGTCCGCGATCACGACGACTGCGCCATCGCGCAGCGGTATCTCGTAGTTCTTCGTCGAGACGGTCTTCCACCCGTCGTCCTCGGGAGGTGACAATGGAAAATCCTCTCTGTCATGCGTCATCTGTCATATTCACATGACAGACTAGCAGACGCATCCGCCGATGCGCGGCGGAGCATCCTTGAACGGAGAAATACGAAAGATGATTGATGGCCGACTGTTGCTGCCTTATGAAGAGGCCAGAGGGGTCCTCGGCGGTATCGGCAAGACGAAACTGTACGAGCTGGTCGCTAGTTCGGAAATCGAACAAGTCAAGATCGGGGCGCGCGGCTTCATCACTGCCAGGTCGCTGTCGGCTTACGTAGCTCGACTGTGCGAACTGCCGGCGGTGGACGGCGTGATGGGTAGTGCCGTCGCATGAGCGGCACTGGAGAATGGGAGTGCGTCCTGGACTCCACGGGGCTGAACGACGTTCCCCGTCAGGATCGGCGGGAGCCCGTGAAGTCTTTCCTGCAAGCTCTCGACGGAGAGTCGCGGCTGCAACGCCCGATCAGGGCCACGACCGCGTCCTCCACGCGATATGGGACAAAGGCGCTGAGGGAGGAATGCGACGCCGTCGCCAACACCGCAGAGGGCAGCCGCAACGACCGCCTGAACCGGGCCGCTTTCACAATGGGCCAGCTCGTCGGTGGTGGCGAACTGGCGGAGCATGAGGTCGTGGAACAATTGAGCGACGCCGGACGTCGGGCGGGCCTCGACGACCGAGAGATCCACGCAACCATCAGATCCGGCACGCAGACGGGCATGAAGGTTCCGCGCCACGGCACAGGACAGCCAGCGAAGCCGACCGCGGGGCTCGCCTCCCGACTACTCAGCCGGGGTTGCCTGCGCAACCTTCCGAAGCCCATGCCGCTGATCGACAACGTGCTGGATCAAGGGACGACGGCGGTGCTCTACGGAAAGTGGGGCACAGGGAAGAGTTTCGTCGCACTCGACTGGGCCGCCAGCGTCTCTACCGGCCGGCGCTGGCAGGGCCGTTCGACTGCTCAGCGGCGCGTGCTGTACGTCGCCGCCGAAGGTGCCCAAGGGCTGCAGAAGCGGTTGGACGCCTGGGAGGTCGGGCGGGAGCGTGCCATCGACGACCAACAGCTGAGCGTGCTGCCGGTGGCGGTCAATCTGTTGAACGGCGGCGAGGTCATCGAACTGTGCGACATCATCCGCGACGGCGGCTTTGGCTTCATCGTGTTGGATACGTTGGCCCGTTGTATGGTAGGGGCCGACGAGAACTCAGCAAAGGACACTGGCATCGCGGTCAGCGCGATGGCGCAACTGGTTCAGGCCACACCGAACGCGCGCGGCGTCGTCCTCGGTATTCACCACACAGGCAAGGACGGCAAGACGTTGCGCGGGTCGTCGGCGATCGAAGGTGCTGCCGACACGGTGTACTCGATCAAGGCCGGCGGCGTCGGGTTCGAACTGATCCGCGAGAAGCGTAAAGATGGACCGCAGTACGATCATCATGGCCTCAAGCTCGATCCGGTTGCGGAATCGTGTGTGGTGTCGAACTATTCGGCGGGTGGGGGTATGGGCGACCGTGCGATGAAGCTCGCCCTCACCATGCTTCACCACTTACCCCCAGCCGGTGCGACATACTCCAAGCTCCGAAAAGCAGCAGTCGACAACGGTCAGACCCCGTCGACATTCGAACGCGCACTGACTGACCTGCGGGAGTCCGAGCACGTCGCAAAGGACGGAGCGCTTTACGCGCTCACCGACGCTGGAAGAGCGTGGGCGTCAACCCTCACCTACCCCCAGACTCCACTTCTCTGAGCCGAGCCACCCCCACACCCCCCGTTCTTTAGAACGGGGGGCTGGGGGACGGTGGGTCAAAAAGTCGTTGATCAACTGCCGTCGAGCCAGTGGGTCGCCGGATTCAGAGAGTCGGAGGACTCAGAGGCTCACCCCGTTGAGCGTTTGGCCTGTGAACACACAATGGTGCGGCCGTGGGGTCCGCATCTGCGGCCCGTATTCGCCTGTGCGTCGATCACCGGAAGCCCCCCTGCGGTTCGCGGCCACGGTCGTGAGCTGCGGGTCTTACGGATCGAATCCTTCTGGCCAGCCATCGTTCGTGACACTGCGAACGGCTCCGATCCTTACGAGTATCCCCGCGTTGGCGGCGTTGACTGCGTTGGAATCTTGCCATCGCGATAGTCATAGATCGTCTGTAGCTGGTCGGGGCACATGAAGTGCGCCGCAGCATAAGTGATGATCACTGTCTCTTTAGCCACGTAGCCAGCACTGACTGCCGGCGATCCCGCGTATTGCGGGCTAATCTGTTGCCGCAGGTTGGAACAGATGCGCTTGCCGACGTCGATAATCTCGGAGATGTCCTCGTAGTAGATGCCCTGTTCATCGAGACCGTTGACGAAGTCCCATTGGTCAGCCTCGGCCGGCGCAGCGAAAACGACAGCCGCGGTGATAGCGGCGAAGGCTGTGCTCATCTTCTTGAACACCATCTCTCCTCCGAATTGCTCTGGTGGTGCGCGCCCCGTAAGTGTGTCAGCTGGCACTGTACGAGGATGGCGTTACTGCCTTCCTGGATCGGGGCCGGCGGTACGAACCCCTTTCGTGTGTTACTCCGATCCTTCGGGAGAAAAGATCGGGATACAGGATGTCGCCGTACTTCGCCGGTCGAACTTTCGACCCGCCCCCTGGGTAGGGCTGCACGCCCGCCGTAGACACCGACTCGCTTGTTCTACCCAGACAGGTGGGCGGTCGTGAAATCGGACTCTGTCGGAGCGCGTCTTAGCTCCCACCACAGTCGGACATCAACAACATGGGAACGTCATGGAAGCATCGGTGCGTGTTGTCTGAACGAGGGGTTGTGTCGCGGACATCGGTAGACGGTCCTTCGGACCCCCGCTTGAGGCCAGCCTAGGGGCATGCCGCACTGCTCAGACGTCGAGGTCGTGAGTTGTTGATGAGATGGTTTCGACTTGTCCGCGCGTTGAAAGCGTCACTGATCCACCCTCGCAGAGTCGCTTTCGAACCAGGGTACGAATACCATCTGGCGTAGCCGACGTCAGTAGCATTCCCATCTCGCTCGATGTTGTCCTCAACACGGGCCTGCAATTTCCCGCCGCCCGGAAGTTGAACAGCAAGCAGGCCATTCACCCTGCTAAGCTTGCTGCTGCGAAGTGAGGAATATACTTCCCAGTCGACGTATCGACGCGCCCACGTGCAATTTCCAACGAGGACAATGGTTACGGTCGAATCGGCTAAGTACTTCGACCGTATCCGATCCATAATGTAATCCGAATCTTCGCTGTCGATGAAGTCATCTTCATCGGTCACACCGATTGTCTTAGCTATGAATTCCGTGCCAAAATCGCTTATGAACTGGGTGACTTGATCAACGTCCGCGGCGTGATAGGAAATGAAGCACTTGTGCCGCGTTATGTCAACCTTCGACGCTGCAACCCGGTCGGCATACGCTTGCAGTTGTCGCTGTTGATAGTGCCCCACTGGCCCCCCTTGATCTCGTTACACTTCGATCGTATCGCGCAAGAGCCAGGGAGAGGTCCTGATCGCACCGTGACCACAGTTCGCGCCGTTCCAGATTCGGTCATGCCGCACTTGTTCCAAGCAGCCGACAAGGCTTCGTTGCAGGCGCAGCACTCCTACATCAAAGGGACTCGCAACCGCCTGCTGATGCTCAGTGGTGCCGCCGTAATGGGGGTTCTCTCGTGGAGGGTGGGCGGTGGGCACGTTGATTTGTTTGGCATCGTCGGAGTGGTCGCCTTCCTTATTGCCACCCTGACAGAACTCGACAGTTGGAGGTCCAGGCCCGACAAAGCCTGGTACGACGGTAGGGCTGTGGCCGAGTCCGCTAAGACGCTGGCGTGGAAGTTTGCCGTCGGCGCATTGCCGTTCCCCATCGAGATGGAGCTTACGGAAGCACGACGAGCTTTGATAAGCCGATTCCAATCGATCCGAGACGAGTTCGAAGGCTTAGAACTAGAGGCACTACCGGCCGCGGCTGTATCAGATTGGATGCTTCAACAACGGGGGTCCAACCTGGAAGATCGCCGGCGAACCTATCTGGTTGCGAGGATCAAGGATCAGCAAGAGTGGTACTCGGCAAAAGCGGCGTTGAACAAGAGGCGATCCAAGCGGTGGCGATTCGCTCTCGTCGCCTTCGAGATAGCGGGAGCGGTGACTTCATTGTTGGCCGCCTTGATCGAGAACATGTTAGCACTTTCGCCAGCGCTAGCAGCGGTGGTTGCGGCGATGGTCGCTTGGACAGGTGCTAAACAATACGACTTCAACGCACGGGCCTACTCGGCTGCAATCAGTGACCTAGTGCACGCCGAGGAGAAGCTTAAACTCGCAGAAGACGAAGCATCCTGGGCGAAAGAAGTGGACGACGCAGAGGAAGCAATCAGTCGCGAGCATGTCGTTTGGTGGGCCACCCGTTCCCGGATCTGACGATCGCGCACCAGCGTTATGCTCGCAGGAAGATTGTCGGTCGCGTGGGGTGACCGCTAAGCAAATCTTGTACCGGCTCCTTAAACGGCGAGTTCGACTTTTGCTTACGCTCCCAGGATCTTACGCTCCCAGGAATAGCCCCTCATTAGTAGCTACTGCCTACTGTTCCACTGGTGATGCCAGCGCCAAGGCAGTCCGCATTTGCTCCACAACCAGCCTGAACTCCCGCTCCTGTGCCATCGCGATTTGAACCGGCACACGCTGGCGTGCCCGGATCAGCACACCGCGTCCGGCAATGTACGGCACTGAGATCGGCATGCATACGAATTCGATCGCTTCGGCTTCGTTGTACATCTTCAGCGCGAGTCGAATATGCGCTGGGAACGAACTAAGGGTTTCTGGCCGATGTGCGCCGACAAGCACCTGTATTCCCAGTGCCCGCCCATCGGCGGCCGCTCGCAGGATTGCGTCGGCGACGTCGCGCGCGTCTTCGTAAAGGTAGCTCCACTCCTCCACGATAAGTAAGATATAGGGGGGCGGGCGCCCAATGTCGGTCGTGGGTGGCTGTGTCCACACTTCTTCTAAGTCTCGGCAATTGCGCTCGATGACGAGTCTTCGGCGCTCAGCCATCTCGCGCTTAATATAGCCAATAACGTCGCTGAAATTTTCCTTCTCTATCGAGTAGCTCATTTCTATATGAGGAAGATCATGCAGCAGGTGATACGGAAAGTCATCACCCTTCCCCGATATTGGCACCATCGATACACACAGAGGTGAATTTTTGGCGGCAATCCCCAGCACAACTGTGAAGATGGCTTCGGTTTTTCCGCTCCCCGATACACCGGCTACCGCAAGGTTTGGTCCGTCGGCCCCTAGATTGATGTTGACGGATTGGCCGGAAAGGTCAACACCGATTGGCGATTCCAGTACTGGCGCGCGTTGATCCCATAGGGAGGGCGACCATCCTTCGTCCGTGAGACCGAGCAGCGGGAGCAGTGAAACTTGTTCTGGGAACGAGGAGTCTGCCGGATCGAGCACGATATTGGACCGCCGAGGCGGCAGTACTGGAACGTTGCCGAGCGGCCCAGGAACCGCTTTAGGTTGATCAGTTAATCGGCGGAGAAGATCTTCGACACTGCTCATGTCGAGCACCGGCATTGTGAAGTAAGTCCACAATCCAGGAAATACAAAGTCTGGCAGATCGCTAGCGTCACCACCGGGTAGAACGACCCCTATTATTCGTTGACCAGCAGTTCCCAACTCCCGATACATCGATTCTCGTAGGATCGTGCCCTCCCACTGCGCGCCACGGCCAACGCCTGGTTCAGCATTTCCTTCGGTCCGAGCCTTGCACGACGGCGACGCAATGCACAGCACAATATCTGCGGCGGCAGTTTCGCGGTGCATCCATCTTGACCAATCAAACACCGTGTGCTCGTCGAATTGATCAAGACGAGAATCTATGCCGCATCGACGCAGCAATTGCGCGAACTCCAGGACGAGGTCCCGGTGCTCCTGGTTCTCGTGGGCGTAGCTTATGAACACACGCAGTCGGTCGTCCCTCGCAGCTTCTCCGCTCCCTGTCACCCGAGTATTGTCACGCGGTGGATTCGCTACGTTGCAGGTTCAAGGAAACAGAACAAATAAAGTTGGTCGCCTTCGAGATCGTCCCCGCCGCAATCATCGGACTGAGCAAGCGTCACCAAAGTCGACCGATAGCAGTGCTCCGGCTGCATCACGTGTCTCATAACTAAAGAATTGAGAAGGGAGCGGCCAGAGGTGCGGACGGCGAACGAGCCGCAGGTGGCGATGTCTCAAAAGTTGACTCAAAACTTCAGTCGCATATTGCCGACTTGTGAGACTTTTGAGACAATTTTGCATGGCATCCGACACCGCCCTTGCCGCGACTGAACTCAGCTTGGTTACGCGCGCGTCAGTACGGCGCATCAGTCACTCGACCAGCAACATGACGCACTGATCGCTGCCGGGGTAGACGAGTCGCGCGTATACGCCGACAGATTGTCTGGTACTTCTACACGCGAACAGCGTCCCGGCTTAGCAGCATTGCTTGCCTACGCCCGCGAAGGCGACGCTATCGTCGTCGTGGGCATTGACCGACTGGGCCGAAATGCGGCTGAGGTGATGACCACCATTAGGGAACTCGGGGAGCGTGGCATCGTGCTGCGGTCGCTGCGTGAAGGCATTGATACCGTCAACGCGACGGGGCGAATGGTGGCGGGTGTACTTGCGAGCCTCGCCGAGCTGGAGCTGGAGCTGGGCCGCGAGCGGCGAGCGGCTTCGCGGGAGGCACGTCGGGCGCGGGGACAGTCGGTAGGTCGCCCAAAGGTTTTGAATGAGTCGAAAGCCGCCCTGGCCCGGCGGATGCACAGTTCTGGTGAGGCTGCCAGCACTATCGCAGGAACCTTAGGTGTCAGTAGAGCAACGGTCTACCGGGTGCTGGCTCAGACCGACGATTGAGTTTAGTGACAGCTTCGAGCGCACTTTCAGAATGGCTCAGACATTTCCAATCCGAACGCGAAGCGCGAAGCTACGATGCCGCGTGTGGGAGGTGATGACGACCGGACCGTCGCAGACCAGCCGCCGACGGAGATAGCCGGCGTTGCAGCGGCAGGCACAGAAGCGGTGCACGCATGGGCGCTCGACGGCTGTGTCGATGATTCGCGGATGCCGCGGCTGACACCCCGCCGGGTTACCGCAGTAGCGGTTGCATCTAGCGCGGTCGTGATAGCGGTGGCAGCGGGCGTTGCAGTTCTATATCTGCGTGGCGATGAAAGCAGTGCACCGACAGCGGCTTCGGCGCCGCCTCCGCCAGCTGTTGTTCCCCCTCCGCCGTCAAAGCCCCAGCCCTCGCGTTTGGACGGCACGTACCGCTTATTCCACGACTACAAGAACGCAACCCAGCGCAATGGCCCGGGAAATCAGGGCGTCCCGTTCCGGTGGAACTGGGATGACGCGCCCATCGACACGTGGTACGCATTCTCATCGACCTGCACTGAGACAACCTGCATCGCGACAGGCGCCGGCCTTCAAAGTGAGCACGGCCCAGCCTTTTCACCGGATATGAAGCGAGACATGGCACTTGTGCTTCGGAACGGCGAGTGGACCGACATCGAACCAATGCGATGGCGTGGGGAGTGCAGCATTATCGACAGTGGAGCAATCGCCGGCGAGATTTGGTATGTGCAGACGATGCGGGTGGCCCCCCGCCCGGATGGCACTTTCGTGGGTGACTTGACCACGGTGGTCGAGGGGACGGGGTGCGAAAGCGAAGGGGACACTTCGGTAGTCCCGGTCGTCTTGTCGCGCATAGGGGACAATGCATCGGTCTCTTAATGGCCCGCGTTGCGCCTGTGCGATCTGGGCGGTGCGAACATCCGGCAGAAGCTTCTGCCCTCCGTAAGTCCTCAAGCTTGACTTTAGCTACGCCGCAGGGAGCCCTGAGGAAGCCCAGTTGTCGGTAGCTACGTGTATTAGTGGATTGGAGCACGGCGCCCAATTTTCCGGTCCGCGTGCGACGTCACTACGAAGCAGGAGACCGTTGATGGGATTCGACGCCCACATCTTAAAAGTGCTGATCGCCTCGCCCGGCGATACCGCCCGGGAACGCGACGCAATCGAAAAGGCGCTGCATGGCTGGAACAACGCACGAGCTGAGCGCGAGCAGATCCATCTGGCGCCGTGGCGATGGGAACTGCATGCCGTTCCCGAGCTTGGTGGATCAGCACAGACAATCATAGACCGGCAAGCTGTTGATGAGTGTGACGTCGTGATCGCGGTGTTCAACGCACATCTAGGGACCGCAACCGATGACGCGGCATCAGGCACCGCGCACGAAATTATCCGCGCACATCGCGCAGGCAAACCAGTGCACGTGTACTTCTCCTCTGAGCCGCTGCCTCGCGACATCCGACCGGAGGAGTTGCAGCGTCTGAATGAATTCAAAGCCCAGTTGCGAACAGAAGGGTTGCTGGGTGACTACTCGGGTGTCGAAGATCTGCAGTTCAAGGTCCGCGACGCAATTGAGCACAACCTGAAGAGGATGGACCTAGGCAAGGTCGTCATCCGTAGTACGAGGGCGGATCAAGCACGCAAGGTGATGAATTACCGCACATCGGTAAGCATCCTTGGCCAGGGCGTCTGGCGGGTGAAGACTCACAATCACAGCGCCGGCCCGGTCAGCCACCTGAACGTCCGGGTGTCCGCGGTCGATGGGAATGGCAACGTGATTGCCAATAGCATCCAGCGCACCAAAGAGGTGCTCTCGAACCAAGAGGTGTTCGCACGGCTGCTCGGGGATGCGTTCTCGGGCAGCCTTCGGCCAATCATCGGCCCCGGCTTCGCATCGATGGCGAGCAGGAGCCTCACTCCTACCGTCCAGCCGCAGTTTCAGGACGTCTTCGTGGCTCACGCCGCCGATGGATTTCCGTCTGGTCTAGCACCCGACGAATCGGCGGTCGCCCTGTACGTACTTCCTCCCGGTGCTGAGCCGGTGGTAGTGATTGAGTTCAGGGACGAGGCGGGAACGTCGTGGTCCCGCACTAACGATGGGGAGCCAGAACGTCTGGACCGGGCGTGAGCCGCGGTCCGGTCAAGGGTCACTAACCGCTGCCGAGGCTTTCGCGATACCAACGCAGCAATGCACCCTGCACCAATCGCTCGAAAAACCAGAGATACATAGGTATGGCGTCGGACGGCCATTGGGTCGAGCCTGCGAAGTGGGCTACTCCGAAAGGACGCTCGTACCAACCCGCACCTTGGTCAGAGGCCATCGGCTCTTGGTTCATCACGGGTGGAAATGGCTCACCAGAATGGAGGCGGTTTGAGCGGTACCGATAGACAAGCGTCAGTCGTCGCCGGAGATCAGTCCACGAAATTTGGAAGTGTTCCTCGCATCGCTCAACTGGGGGACCGGGATCGAACTCCTCCATGAAGTCGAGAAATCTCTGTGTGCTCCCAATCAACTTCTTCAGCTGTCGGGCGACAAACTTGACTTGCTCCTCGTCATTCAGCTTGCCGACGATTTTCGGGTACAACTCCTTGAGGCCGGCTACGGCGTCCACTTTTTGGCCGCGCCAGTGGGTTGCTGCGACTTCAACAGCGGACACTAGTTGCAGCCAGGCCAGCTCAGGGTCACTGTCCGCCACCCAGACGGCCATCTGATATTGGTGGGCGCAGCGGGTTAGTGCGACGGATTCAGACGCGTTGAGAGTGGGAAGTCTGCCGAGCAACTCAGGCACGTCGCCAAGAAAAGCTCTTGGGCGACTAACTCGCGGAAGAATTCGACGCTGAGACAGCGCCAACTCCGGCCGCACCCGACTGTATGCCACAGGAGTTCCGGCGGGGTCATCCGAATCGACTGGGAACTGTCGGGTAACACCGGCTGATCGAATTCTGATTGAGAGAAACAACGAAAGTAGCGCCGAAACCTCCTCATCGAGGGTTAACCCCAACCAAGAATCGGTAGCAGGCTTCTCCGGAATTTCTACGGTGTGCGACTGTTCCGGCAGGTGCAACGAATATCTCAACGCCAGCGACTCGGCCAGTGACGTGGCCCCGTGGCTGATCAGATTAAACAGTGTATAAGGCCCGATCGTTTCGATTAGCCCTCCGTTGAAGGACACATCAGAGAGAAGGTTCGCTTCTTCTGCCCGCATATAAGCGCCGACCGGCGGGTCCGTGCTCGCTTCGAACCCTTTCCAGTTCTCCCAGCACAGTGCGCCTATCGGTGCGTCCTGTGCAGAGTCACTTGCATTGGTCATTGAGAGAAGCGTAGCGCGCCTCGTCCGGGCGTTGACTAAGCGCGAGCCAGCCACACGGACCAACGGCCGGATAAGTTCGCCGGGCGCACGCTGCCGCCGGTGGCGGACTTATAGCGTCTGGGCGATTTGCGAGTACATCCGGCGTCCAGGTGGCCCCGCGGCATTCGGGCCGAATAGACAACCTTCCACTGTCAGAGCCGGACAGCGAGGGTGGCCCAGGGCACGACCATGGTCCACTTCGAGGGTCCGGTATCGGCGACTACGGTGCTGTGGGTGCCCACGTCAGCGGGGCGGCGGGAGCAGGGATGGGCGCACGCGGATGGGCGTACCCAAACCCGTACCCAAATGAGCTCGAAATTCCGCGGTGAACCGCCTGTGTCCGCCTGCTTCCGTGGATCGCTGTATACGTTGTGCTGCAACGAATATGAGGTGCTCTGCGGACGCGTGCGAACGTGCTTGCGATGACTGGGGGTCAAGTGGTCGCAGGTTCAAATCCTGTCAGCCCGACGTTGTGAAACCCGCTCCGACCAGCGCCGGAGCGGGTTTTTCTTATTCACGGTGTGTCGCGATCTGGCCCAGTGCAGACCTGTGCGGGTCCCGATCAGAAGTTGTACTGAGAGATAGTGTTGGCGTCGGCTTCCAGCGCGGCGTTTCCGACAAAGACGTTGTCGTAGCCGTCGAGTTTGGTGAGTGACTCGTAACCGGGGACATTCAGATTGGTGCCCGTCTCGATCTTCTCGCCCTGCAGAAGCATCAGCGCGATCTGCAGCTGTGCTTCCGCCGCCATCGCCGGATCCCAGAAGAAGATTCTGTCGATCGAGCCATCGGTGAAGTACGGCGATGCGATCGACGGCACCGCCGTTCCCATCACGCATATCCGGTCCTGCAGGCCCGCGTCTCGTACAGCACGGGCGATGCCCGGGACATCGGTACTGGCCGCCCCCTGGAAGCCCTTGATGTTCGGGTACTTCGCCAGCAGCTCGTTGGCCTTCGCGTAGGCGGTGGGCTCGTCGTTGGCGGTTTCGATCGGGCCCTCCACCCGGGTCATGCCCTGGAACTGGGCCAGCTGCATGTCATGTGCGGCGTCCACCCATTGCATGTGCGTCGTCATGGTCTCGCTACCGATGAACTGCACGTACTCGCCCTGTCCGCCCATGCACTGAGCCAGGCTCTGCATGGTCTGTCTGCCGAAGGCGGCGTTGTCGAAGGCCTCGATGTCGATGTCGGCGTTCCGAATTCCGGTGGCTTCGTGTGAGACGACGGTGATGCCTTGGGCGCGAGCCTGGCCAAGAACGTCCTCCAGCTCCGCTACCGAGTTGGGCACGACGGTGATGGCGGTCGGGTGGCGCGGGATCAGGTCCGCGATGAGCTGAACCTGCTTCTGCGGGTCGGTGTCGTCTGCACCCTCTTGGGTCGCGTGGACGCTTGTGCGATTCGCGAAGCTCTCGACGCCCACAGCCATCCGGTTGAACCAGGGCAGACCGTCGACCTTGACGACGTTGACCATCGTCATGTCCTGGGGATCCGGGGCCGCGTTGGAGACGGCGGTCGACGCGGCAAACAGCGTCATGGTCACGCCTACCGCGCCGAAGAGGGCAACTCGACTGTGTCGCATTCACTACTCCATTCGTGGGAACCCGTGGGGTGACCATCAGACTGGCTTAATCCGCCTCTAGGCGCAGGTGGATTGCGCAGGGCGGCGAAGGCTGACGTTCGTCAGCTCGATGTGCGGAACCGGCGCACCAGCGCTGCCAGTGGGATGTCGTGTCCGCGGGTTCGACCGTCCAGAGCGCTTTGACTGCCCGACCGCGTCCCTACCCCTTTCAGAATAGGGCGCGAAGGGGGGCTTGCGGCAAGGCCCCTCCGGCGCCTCATACTGCCCGTCCGGTGCTGATGGAGCGAGGTGGGCATGCACGATGTGGTGATCGTCGGCTGTGGGCCGACGGGGATGATGCTGGCCGGCGAACTCGCGCTGGCGGGCGTGGAGGCCGTCATTCTCGAGCGGCGCGCCTCGCAGGATCTGGTGGGCTCGCGCGGCGGTGGTATCCACGCCCGCACGATTGAACTGTTGGATCAGCGAGGGATCGCCGAGCGATTCCTCGCCGAGGGAGACGCGTTGCAGGCGGCCACATTCGGCGGCGCGACGCTGGACCTGAGTTCTCTGCCGACGCGTCATCCCTCCACGCTCGCGCTGTTCCAGAACCATATCGAGAGGCTGTTGCGCGGGTGGGCCGACGAGTTGGGGGTAGCAATCCATCACCGCGCGGACGTCGTCGGTGTCGAAGCGGATGGCGAGGGTGTCGACATCACGCTCGCCTCGGGTGACCGGACGCCACGCGCAGCAGTCTGATCGCCGAAGTGCAGGTGACCGAGGACATTTCGCAGGCCGGCAGGATCGACGAGCGCGGCGTCCACGGGCTGCACCCGATGGGCGACGGCAGGGTACGGGCACTGGTGGCCGAGGCCGGGCTGGGGCAGGCGACCGAACCCACGCTCGACGACCTGCGGGGAGAACTGATTGCCGTATTCGGCACCGACTTCGGTGTCCACAGCCCCACGTGGCTGTCGCGATTCACCGACGCGACGCGGCAGGCGGCGGCCTATCGCAGAGGCCGGGTGTTGCTGGCCGGTGATGCAGCACATGTGCACTGGCCCGCGGGTGGACTGGGGATCGGACTCGGAGTGCAGGACGCGGTCAACCTGGGGTGGAAACTTGGGCAGGTGGTGCGCGGCGTCTCCGGCGACGATTTGCTCGACACCTACCATGCGGAGCGGCACCCCGCCGGGGCGCGAGCGTTGAAATACACGTTGGCGCAGTCGTTGTTCCAGAGGGCCGAGCCGAGGCGGGCGGCGCTGGGTGATCTCCTCGGGGGGGTGCTCGCCGTCGACGCGGCAGCCACGGTGATCACCGCGCTCATCACCGGACTCGACGTGGCCTACGACCTACGTGGGGGACACCCGTTGCTGGGATGTCGGATGCCCGACCTCGACATCGTCGGCGCAGCGAGCCCTATGCGGATGTACGAATTGCTACACGAGGCGATCCCGGTGCTGCTGCGGCTCGGCGGGCCGCGGTTGGACGCCGCTGCCGGATGGGACCGCGTCCGGTACGTGGAGGCGAGCTATGACGGCGCGTGGGAGTTGCCGGTTGTGGGGACGGTGGCCGCGCCGACGGCCGTGCTGGTGCGCCCCGACGGCTACGTGGCGTGGGTCGGCGAAAACTCTGCCGACGGCCTGGCTGAGGCGCTGACGACATGGTTCGGCGATCCGGCCGTGCGGGGGAAGCCGGCGAGACCAGCTTCCCCCGCAACCGGATTCAGTGACCCGGGATGTGCAGCCGCTTCAACGATCCCAGCACCAGCCGGTCGGCGGCCAACTCATAGGCCTGCGGTACAGACAGCGCGTCGACCGAGCGCAGCATCGACTTGATCTCCTTGTGGACCCGCGGCTCGCCGGCCGACAGCGCCGACACCTTCTCCGCCACCGCGGCGTCGAGGGCATCGACATCCTCGGCGACCTCGTTGAGCAGGCCGAGGCGAACTGCCTCGTCCCCGGTGACCGCTGCACCGCTGGCCGTGAGCCAGAACGCGGCCCGGCGACCGACCATGTGCGGCAGCCACGCCAGCACCAGCGCCGGCGCCAGGTTGATGCGCACCTCGGGGAACTTGAGCTGTGCCGTGCGCGTCGCGACCGCGACGTCACACAACGCGGCCAGCCCGACCCCGAACCCGGCCGCGTCGCCTTGCACGCGGGCCACCGTCACCAGCGGCGTGGCCGCCAGCGCCTCGTTGACCGCGATGAGGCGACGCACTTCGGTGGGAAGGTCGTCGGGGCTGGCAGCGGTGCGCTCCCGGCCCATGCAGAAGGCTTCACCCTCGGCGGCGATCACCATCACGTGCACCCCAGCCGGCGGCGCGGTGAGCACCCCGGCGAGGGTGTCGCACATGTCCATCGTCATGAGGTTGCCGCCCGGGCTGTCCAATCGGACCGTCAGCACAGCACCGTCGCGGTCGAACGTCAGGCCCGGCACTGTGCCGATCTCGTCGGTGACCGTCATCAGTTCAGCCTCTCTGTGGCGACCCCGCCGTACCAGTCGACGTCGTCGGGGGCGGTGCGGATGGTCACCGCACGAACATGGGTGAATTCGTCGAACGACTCGGTGCCGCCTTCGCGGCCGTGTCCGCTCTCCCGGACCCCGCCCCACGGCGACGACGGGTCGAGCCGGTGATGGTCGTTGACCCAGACGATGCCGTGCTCGAGCTTCGAGGCGACCCGGTGGGCCCGCGCGACGTCGCGCGTCCAGATCGACGAGCCGAGGCCGTAGGGCGAGTCATTGGCGATGGCGATCGCGTCGGCCTCGTCCTTGAACGGAATCACCACGAGGACGGGACCGAAGATCTCCTCCCGCGCCACCCGCATCTGGTTGGTCACATTCGAAAGCACCGTCGGTGCAACGAAATATCCGTCCAGTCCGGGAACGTCGACCGACTTGCCGCCGGTGGCCAGCGTCGCGCCCTCGTCGATGCCGATCTGGACGTAGTCGAGGATGCGCTTGCGAGCCCGATCCGAGATCACCGGGCCGAGCTGGGTGTCGGCCGAGCTGGGGTCGCCGATCCGGATCTTCTCCGCCTGCGCGACCAGACCGGCCACGAACTCGTCGTACACGCTCTCCTGCACCAGGACCCGCGTTCCGGCGATGCAGGTCTGGCCTGCACCGACGAACCCGCCGAACGCCGCACCCCGCGAGGACACCTCGGGGTCGATGTCGTCGAACACCAGAACCGGGGTCTTACCGCCCAGTTCCACCGTCGAGCTCGCGAACCGGCGCGCGGTGGCGACCGAGATGATCCGCCCCACCTCGGTGCCGCCCGTGAACACCACCTTGTTGACCAGCGGGTGTTCGGCCAGGCCTGCACCGGCTACCGGCCCGAGCCCCGGGATCACGTTCAACACACCGGGCGGGATGCCGGCCTCCAGGGCGAGGTCGCCGATCAGCAGTGCGGTCAGCGGGGTCTGCTCGGAAGGCTTGAGTACCACGCTGTTTCCGGTCGCCAACGCCGGCGCCACGCTCTTCGACGCGATCATCAGCGGATGGTTGAACGACGACAGTGTCGCGACCACACCGAGTGGGAAGCGCGAGGTGTAGGAGTGGTACGGACCCGACATCGGCACCACCGAGTTGCGGCCGGCCAGCAGCAGCGCGGCGTTGTACCGGTACCACTCGGCCAACCGGGTGATCTGTGCCTTGGTCTCGGTGATCGGCCTGCCGTTGTTGTCGGCCTCCAAGCGGTACAGCTTGTCCATCTCACGCTCGAGCAGATCACCGAACCGGTTGAGGATGCGCGAACGCTGGTGGATCGGCATCTCGGACCACACACCGGAGTCGAACGCTTTCCGCGCGGAGACCACGGCGTCATTGGTGTCTTCGGCGCTGGCACTGTGGCACCGGGCGAACACGCGTGCCGTGGCCGGGTTGATCACCTCGAGGATCTCACCTCCACCCGGCCGGTGCTCACCGTCGATGAGCAGGCCGTGCACATGCTCGCCATTGGGCGAATCAGACGTGCCCACAGCGGAAGTCGTAACCGATTGAGACAATTTCCTATTCTTTCTTTATTCGATTGGATCAAGCGCCGGCGGGAACCGCGGAGCGCTGACGGGCGCTGGCTTCGAGCTCTTCGAAGCGGCGCAGGATCGACGACTCCAACACGGCGACCTCGGTATTGGAGGCCTTGCGCGGACGAGGAAGATCGACGGTGATGTCCTCGTGGATGGTGCCGCCCGGTGCCAACATCAGGATGCGGTCCGACAGCTCGGCCGCTTCCTTGACGTCATGGGTGACGAATACGACGGTCTTGCGGGTCTGCGCCCAGATCTCCTGGAGGTGCTCGCGCAGACCGCGCGCGGTGATCGCGTCGAGATGGCTGAACGGCTCGTCCATCAGCAGCACATCGGGTTCGATCGACAGCGCGCGGGCGATACCGACGCGCTGCTGCTGCCCGCCGGAAAGCTGCCCGGGCCACTTCTTTTCGGCATGCCCGAGTCCGACACGCTTGAGCGCCTCGTGCACACGCTGCTTGGCGGCATCGTCGCGCACCTTCTGGACGTACATCAGGTTGTCGAAGATCGACCGCCACGGGAGCAGCCGGGGCTCCTGGAACACATAGGCGAGTTTGGCCGACTGGCCGGCGCCACCGATGGTGACTGCGCCTGACGTGGCGGTCTCGATGCCGGCGATGATGTTGAGCAGCGTGGTCTTACCGCAGCCCGAAGGTCCCACCAGGGATACGAAGGACTGATCGGCGATTTCGAAGTTGATGCGGTTGATGACGGTCTGCGGTCCGGTGGGAGTGCCGAACACCTTGAGCAGATCTGTCACGGTGACGTTGGCCATGGGGTGAATCTCCTTGAGTGTGTGCGGGTCTACGCGGCCGCGGCCGCTGCGGGTTCGCCGGGCTTGGCTTCGCCGTCACGCCAGCGGAAGGCGCGCCGGGACAGGCGCTCGAGCAGGACGCGGTCGGTCAGCACCATGAAGGCGATGAAGAACGCGATCCACGCGACGAACCCGGGCAACTGGTTGGCGTCGTACCAATACCGGGCCCGATGTCCGACACCGTCGGCCGATCCGAACCACTCCGACAGGAGCAGCCCGTTCCAGCCCGACATGACGCCGAATCGGATACCGGCCACCACGTAGCCGGTGACCGACGGCAGCACGGCATGCCGTAGGCGGCGCGCCGGCGGGACGTCGTAGGACTGCGACATGTCCAGAAGCGCCGGCGGAATCGAGCGTGCTCCGGCTGCGACGTTGACCACGACGAACGGGATGGCCGAGAGGACGACGGTGAGGATCGGCGCGGTATCGGAGAACCCGAACCACATGGCGCACAACAGCGCCCAGATCACGGCCGGGATGGCCAGGCCGACGAGGTTCACGTCTCCGAAGAGGTCGTCGAAGACCCGGAACGTGCCGATCGCCAGTCCGATGATCACCCCGAGGACGATCGAGATGACCATACCGATCACGAAACGCTGCATGCTGATGGCGAAGTTGAAGAAGAACTCGCCGCGTTCGATCTCGTTGATGGCCGCCTTGACCACCGGGACGGGTCCCGGGATGCGGTCGCCGAAGGTGCCGGCCAACTGCCACAGCAGCAGGAACAGTAGCGCGGCCGCGGCGGTCGCGCCGACCGGACCGGTCAGCCAACCGGGTGCGGCCTTGCGGCGCGCGGTGACCGTGTCGCCACGGTCGATCACGGGTGCGCTCATATCAGCGTCCCCCTCTCCATGCGAAGAACCGTTGTTCGAGGCCGGCCAGGATCACGCGCTCGATCAACAAGATGAAGAGCACGAAGAAACCGGTCCAGGCCAGCACGCCGGCCACTGAGAACTCCTGGAAGGACTGGCGAATCATGAAGCCGATACCGCTGCGGCCACCGAACACCTCGGTGAGGGCCTCGACCTTCCAGGCCATCGCGAAGCCGTAGCGCAGCGCGGCGAACAGGAACGGCATCACCGACGGCAGGAACACCGACTTGATGACGTCACCCCGCCCGAGGCCGTACACCGTGCTCATGTCGACCAGTCGGCGGTCGACCTCTTCGACGCCCTGGGCGACGTTGAGCGCGACGTAGGGCAGCGCGACGAACGAGACCACCACGACGGGCCCGATGGCTCCGATGCCGAACAGGATCAGCGCGAACACCGCGAAGGCAAGGCCGGGAACATTGCCCAGCACCAGCAGCGGCTGCTGCCAGAAGTACTTCTGGTAGCGGACACGGCCCATCAGCAGGCCGAGCGGTACCCCGAACACGGTGCCGATGGCGAAGCCGAGCGCGATCTTGACGATGCTGGAACCGAACTGGACGAACGCGGTGCCGTCGGCCGCCAGATGCCACATCTCGGCACCGACGGTCCACGGCGTGGGCAGTACGTACTCGGTGAACAGCACGAGCGAGCAGAAGGCCCAAACCCCCAGCAGCAGTGCGTAACCGATGAAGTGGAGTCCCACCCGCCGTACGGAGGTGGCCAGGGGACTCGTGGGGGTCACCCCCGTTTCCGGGGGTGCACTCGCCACGTCAGCGCTTCGGTTGGTGGTGACTGTCACGACTGTCCGCTCTTCTCCGACGGACGGAACTTCGGCAGCGCCTGATCCTCGGCCATGAACCCGGTCTCCTTGAGGAACGGGAAGACCTTGCCCTCGTTGTCGGCCCAGGTCTGGTCGAACCGCACGTCGCGCACGAACCAGTCGTGTTCGGCGATGTAGTCCTGCACGAAGGAGATGTCCTCGGGTGCCTCGACCGCGAAATGCTGCGGGTAGGTCTCGATGATCTTGGCCTTGTTGGCTTCCCACTCCTTCAGGCCGCGCTGCCAGACGTCGAGGAAGAACTCGACCTGCTCGGGGTTCTCCCGCGCCCACTCGTTGCCGGCCAGGAACACGTTGATCATCGGACCCTCATGGCCTTCGACGACGAGCTCGGAGTACATGTCGGCGGCCGACTTGCCGTCGTAGAGCACCTTGAGTTCACCACTGCGCAAACCCGGGGCGGCGAATTCGGGCAGGCATACGCACGCGGCCACCTCACCCTTGCTCACGAGGTCGGCCTGCTGCTGGGGGTCGGAGACGATCAGGTTGTAATCGCCACCACCCGTGCGGAAGTCGACGCCGTGCATCTTCTTGGCGTACGCGCCCCACAGCAGCGTCGCCGACACCGCGGTGTAGACCGAGACGTCTTCGCTCTTGATGTCCGCCAGGCTCTGTGCGGGATTGTCGGCGCGCGTGATGATGACGCTTCGGTCAAGGTTGTACTTGCCGATGATGATGGTGTCGCGGCCCGTCTCCTCTTCGATGACCGGCACCTCGTAGGAGGCGGAGGAGACGATGTCGGCATGGCCGCCGGCGAAGACGCCGAACTCGTCCCACGTCGACGAGGCTTCGATGTTGATGCCGGACTCGGCCTCCATCTCCTCGAGAATTCCCTGGTCGGTGATGTAATCCCACACCGGGTCGGGGGCGAAGGTGAACCGGATGGTCCCGCCGTCTCCGCCGCCGCCGCCCGAATCGGGCCGGGAGACGCACCCGGACATCGCGATTGCGGTCGCGGCGGCGAGAGCCACGGCCGTGATACGGCGCCCCAGTACTTTCACGATTGTGTTCCCTTCGTTCGGCCGCCCCTGGGCATCGTTGCCGAGAGCGCGGGGTCTTGATGATCGCGATCGTGATAGCTGACAAGGTCGTCAGCGCCGGTCACGGACGGATGTTCGAGCAGGTAGGACAGGATGTGGTCGTGGGAGGTGGCCAGGTGCTCGCGGGTGAGCTTCGCCGCCAACGCTGCGTCGCCGGATTCCACCGCAGCCAGGATCGCTGCGTGCTCGGCGTGCAGGTGTTCGGTCTGTCCGATCACCTCGACGTGCATGTACAGATAGCGGTCGGTGAGCCGTCGTAGCTGTTCGACCAGGTCGATCATGCGGGGCCGACCGGCCCGCTTGTAGACGGCGGCATGGAATTCGGCGTTGGCGTGCAACCAGATCGGCGTCTCGCTACTGGTCTCCATGACGGTCATCTGCCTGCGCATGATCATGATCTCGGCGCGACCGACCTTGGGCACCGCGATCTGGGTGGCCAACGGTTCGACCGCTTCCCGGAGTTCGTAGAGCTCCTGCAGCTCTGGGATCGACATCCCGATGACGACGGCGGTGGCATTGGTGCTCGGATGAAGTAGCCCCTCACCGGCGAGCATCTGCAGAGCGTCGCGGACGGGGATCCGGCTGACGCCGAATCGCTCGGCGATGCTCAGCTGCGACAGCCGCGAACCGGGCGCGATCTTCCCCTGAAGGATCTCGGTGCGCAGCTCCGACGCGACGCGACTTGCGGCGCTTTCGTATGCCATCTGACCTCCTTGTCTACCAACTGCGAGAAATGTATACATCGCCTCATTGTGTTGTCAATCACTACGTTGCAATCGTGTGGGTCAGCTCACTCGTGGGCCGCTGAGGTGCGGCGGAAGGGAAGCGGGCGAATCTCAGCCTCGACCCGGTGATCGTGGCGAGGGGTCCTCACCACCGTCCGGCCCGGTCAGACAGTCACTACCAGTCCAGCCATCGCAAGGCGTTGGCGCGCAGGGCTTCTGGGGCGAGACCCAGCGCCGTCGCCGAGCGGACCGGATGTGCATCGGCCATGTCGAATGGATAGTCGGAACCGAGGGTGATGCGATCGGGATGCACCGTCTTGCAGAGCAATTCACCCGCCGGCACCGAGTGGGCCAGGGAATCGGCGTAGACGTGGGCGCGGAACGTCTCGCTTGGTGGGGTGTCGCTGTCGGCGGAGACGTCGGAACGCATGCGCCACCCGTGGTCCCACCGGCCCAGCAGCGCCGGCGCGACCCCGGCCCCGTGCACGAACGCGATGCGGAGCGTCGGTATGCGGTCGAAGGTCCCGCCGAGCAGGATCGAAGCGATCGCGGTCGCCGATTCGACGGGGTTGCCGATCAGATTCTGCAGGTAGTGGTGGTTGAAGCCGGGCCGCGGCTGCTGCGTCGGATGCACCAGTACGGCCAGGCCGGCATCCGCACAGGCGTCGAGGACGTGGTGCAGTTCGGGGTCGCCCAGCGTCAGGGATTCCACGACCGGAGGTACCGACACACCGCGAATCCCGTCGGCCACCAGTTGCTTCACCTCCGCGGCGGTGGCGCCGCGGTCCTGCAGTGGCAGCACGCCCAGGGGGATGAGCCGGTCGGGATGGCTCTCGCACATCCGCATCAGGCCCTCGTTGACCCGGCGCGCGTACTCGGCCGCATCGTCGGCGCCGGCGGTGACGGCGAACGCGTAGGGCGGCGCCGACACCACCCGCACCGCGAGGTCTTCCGCATCCATGTCGGCGAGAATGCGCGGTACGCCGGAGATCTCGTCGCGGGTCACCGCAATGGGAAAGTCGCCGAGGTACAACTCGTCGCCGCCTCGCTCGGCCAGTGCGCGGGGACCGTCCGCGGCGGGGATCTCATAGCAGTCTTCCGGCAGCAGGTGCGCGTGGATGTCGATGTGGCCCGGTGCGAGCGCGGAAGGGGAGGTCACGTGATGCATCTCTTTCGTCGTCGGTTTGCTGAGTGTAGGAGGTTGCGAATTGGGCTCCGTGCTCTGATCAGAGGAAGTTCCGCCGTTTGCGCGCTACGAACGTCTAACGCTCATCGCCACCGGCGACATGGCGGGCATGTCGCAATGTCGGCCTCACAGCGTCGTCATCGACATATGTGCATGGCGCGGCTGTCAGCCCGACATTGCGATCGGACCGCGATGCGCATGACGTCCTCGCGAGCAGGCCGTCCGGCACACTGACCGGGTGGACACGACTCCCATGCCGCCGAGCGCCGGCGAGATCGTCGGCGGCATCGCCGCGCGGGACATCGCTCGTCTGCTCGGCGAGAATTTGGTCATACCGGTGGCGCCGGCCGCTGACGAAGACGCCAGGCTCCGAACGGTGGGGGTGTTCGACGGATCGTCGGAGGACTGCCCGGACGTCCTTCTCGTGGTGGGCGTGGCGCCGTCCGACTGGCAGGAGGTCATCGTCCGGTCAGCCGGCGCGGGCGCCCGCGCGGTGATCGTCGGCCCGATCCCCGACGGCGTCCGCAATGAGGTCCGGTCGGCCGCCGTCCAGGCGGGGCTGTGTCTGCTCGAGCGTCGGGCGGAAGTGCCGTGGCTGGAGTTGTCCGATCTGGCCCGCGATCTGATGTCCCAGGCCGACACCGAGGAGATCCGGGAATCCGGTGTCGCGCTGGAGGATCTGGCCGGCGTGGCAGAGTCACTCGCGGAGATGCTCGGCGGCCACGTGATCATCGAGGACGCGAAGTTCCGGGTGCTGTCCTATTCGAGTTCCACCGGCCAGGTCGACCGCGGCCGGGATATCGCCATCCTCGGCCGCCGGATCCCCGACGACTGGCTGCGGCATCTGGAATCTCTGGGCGTCATCGACACACTTCTGGGTACCGACGAGGTCGTGTCGATCGATAACGGCCCCTTCGAAGCCCGTCGACGCCTACTGTGTTCCATTCGCGCGGAACGTTTCCTGCTCGGGGTGCTCTGGGTCGCCGAGGGCGAGACACCCCTACCCGGGGACATCGAGGAGCGCATGGTCGCCGCCGCACGTACCGCGGCGCCGTTCCTGCTGAAACATCAGGAGGCCGGCTTCCAGCGCCGGGCGTCGCAGAACAGGCAGCTGCGGCTGTTGCTCGACCAAGGGTCGATTCCCCGATCCACTGCCGAGGAGTACGGGTTGTCGCCGGCCGCCCGGTACACGGTGCTGGCTTTGCGGGCCTCTCCCGATGCACTGCTGACCAACCTCGACCGGAACCGCACCGTCGAATCCGTGGGGATGTACTGCCAGTCGTACCGATGGCGTGCCGTCACCACAGACATCGGCCACACCGTCTACTGCGTGCTCGCTCACGACGGTGACACCTCCGATGCCCGCCTCGCCGCATTCGCCTCCTCCATGGGGGAACACGTCAGGCGCGCATTGCTGGGACGCGATATCCAGGTCGCGATCAGCCGGACCGTCCGTGCGCTGCCGGACATTCCCACCGCCCGGGGTCAGGTCGATGAGGTGCTCGAAATCTGTTCACCGGCGGAAGGTTCGACGGTGACACCATTCGACGACGCGCTTGCGCGTATCGCCCTGGCCCGTGTCGGCCAGTTCGTTGCGGCCGCCGAGATCGGCCATCCGAAACTGGACCGTCTGCGGGCCGAGGACGAGGCCAGCGGGTCGGAGTACACGGCGACGTTGTCGGCGTACCTGTCGGCGTTCGGCAACGTGACGGCCGCAGCCGATCACCTGAACATCCACGTGACCACGTTGCGCTACCGCTTGAAGCGGATCCAGGCCATCGCCGGGCTGGACCTCGACGATCCTGCGGAGCGGCTGCTGTGCGAACTGCTCCTGCGGTAAACCGGCCGGCGCTTCCTCTGATCGTCGAGCGGATCGGGTCGACTTCTCTCCTGTGGGAGCAAACGATTGGGGGCCGCGCGCCGTAGATTTCGGCCATGACGACCAGCCAGCAATCCATCACCTTCGACCTCTTCCACGAGCTCTACGAGTCGTGCAACAACTGGGGCCGCTGGGGGAGTGAGGATCAGCGCGGCACGCTGAACTTCATCACCCCCGACGTGATCACCGCCGCCGCTTCGATGGTCCGGACCGGCAAGACCATCTCACTGCAGTTGCCGCTCGACGGGGCGGGTCCGCAGACCGGCGCCTTCGGCCGGGTCAATCCGGTGCACCAGATGGCGGCCACCGGCACAGATCACCTGGCGGGCACGCAGACCTACAGCGCCGATCCGCTGGGTTGGGGTTTCGCCGATGACAGCCTGTTCCTGTTTCTGCAGGGCGGCACTCAATGGGACGCCCTCGGACACATCTTCCGGGACGGGAAGATGTTCAACGGGTTCAGCGCGGGCGAGGTGACATCCTCCGGCGCAGCGCGCGGCGGTGTGGAGCACATGCCGACGATCGCCACACGCGGTGTGCTGCTCGATATTCCGCGTGTCAAGGGCAAGACGCACCTCGAGCCCGGGGAGGCGATCTACCCGGAGGACCTCGACGAGGCCTGCGACTTCCACGGCGTCACCGTCGGTCGCGGAGACATCGTGCTGATCCGGACCGGTGACATGGCTGCGCGGCGCGATCTGCCCGGTTGGGGCGGCTACTCCGCCGGTGACGCTCCCGGGCTTTCGCTGTCGGTGGCGCGCTGGCTGTACGAGAAAGAGGTCGCGGGAATCGCGACCGACACCTGGGGCGCCGAGGTTCGACCCAACGAACTCGAGGGAACGTTCCAGCCGCTGCACCTGGTGATGATCGTGTCCATGGGGTTGCTGGTCGGCGAGATCTGGTACCTCGACGCGCTCGCCGACGACTGCGCTGCCGACGGGCAGTACGACTTCCTTCTGGTCGGGCCGCCGCTGGTGATCCCCGGCGCCGTCGGCTCTCCGGTGAACCCCCAGGCCATCAAGTGACAGGGGGTGCGGTCGACGCCCTGGTGGGGGGCGCATCGCTGGCCGGCAGGCACGCCTGGGTGACGGGCGCCGGCTCGGGGATCGGCCGGGCGTCCGCTGTCGCGCTCGCCCGCCTGGGCGCGACCGCTCATCTCGTGGGCCGCACCGTCGAATCGCTGCAGGCGACGGCCCGTCTGATAGGTGAGTACGGCGGCTCGGCGGTGGTCCATGCCGGCGACGTGACCGACGGAGGGTTCGTCTCGGCGCTGATGGCCGACGAGCGCGTCGACGTCCTGGTCAACAGCGCTGGGCGCAACATTCCCCAGAGTGTCGACGAGATCACTGCGGAGACCTATGCGGCGGTCATGGACGTCAATGTCGCGGCCGTCCTGTTCGTGACGCAGCAAGCGGTCGCCCGCATGCGCGAGCACGGGCAGGGCGGGTCGATCGTGTCGATCGGATCGCAGATGGGTCATGTCGGCGGCCCGCAACGCACGCTGTACTGCACCTCGAAGTGGGCGCTGGAGGGAATGACGAAAGCGCTCGCTCTCGAACTGGCCGGTGAGGGCATCCGGGTGAACACCGTCGCCCCCACCTTCATCGAGACCGAGCTGACGGCGCAAAACCTGGCCAAGCCCGAGTTCCGGGACTGGGTGCTGGGCGAGATCCCGATGCGCAGGCTGGGGACGGTGGACGAAGTCGCCGCTGCCGTCGCCTATCTCGCCAGCCCGGCGTCGTCGCTCACCACCGGCACCTCCCTGCTGGTCGACGGCGGGTGGACCGCGCACTGAGGTCAACCGAAGCTGACGCCCTCCAGCCGGCCGGTCGACCGCCAGTCGCTCAGCATGTCGAAGAAGTCCACGGACTTCCCGCCGAAGTTCGTCGCGAGCATCCCGTGCGGGTTGTCCTTATCGCCTTCGGAGCTCAGATAGCTCGGCGTGCACGCGTCATAGAACGCCTTCGCCTGACCCGACGCCTCGTTCATCGCCGCCAGCCATTCCTCTTCCGCCTCCGCCGTCGCCTCGATCGTCGCCGCCCCGCGCCGCGCCCATTCGCGCACTAGATAGGCGAAATGGCGGGCGCGCTCCTCGGCGGTGTGCGTGTAGTTCGGTGACACCCCAGACTGCGTGTAGCCCAGGAAGAAACAGTTCGGAAAGCCGTGCGTCTGCAGACCGTGCAGCGTCCGCATCCCCTTCGCCCACTTGTCGCTCAGCCTCACTCCGTCGCGCCCGGTGATCTCGAAGCCGAGACGGCGGGTGAACTCGGTGCCCACCTCGAAGCCGGTCGCGAAGATCAGGGCATCGAGTTCGTATTCGACCCCGTCCACGACGGCGCAGGTGGGCGTGAACCGCTCCACTCCGCGCCCGTCGGTATCGACCAACACGACGTTGTCCCGGTTGAACGTCTCCAGATATTCGTCGTGATAGCCCGGACGCTTGCAGTTCAGCTTGAACCACGGCTTGAGCGATGCGGCGGTCTTCGGATCCCGCACCGTCCGGCTGATCCTGGTGCGAAGCCGCTCCATCGCCTCGTAGTCGGCACGGTCGAGGAACGCCTCCACCTCCTCCGGCGTCATCTCCCGTCCCAGGCGAGCCGTCTCCCGCGCCACCGCGGGTTCACCCAACGCGAGCGCATTTCGCGTCCACCCGTCGTCGGTGAGGTCGACGTCCACCTCGACGCCGGCGGTCACGCGGCTGAAATTCTCCATCCGCTCGCGCTGCCAGCCCGGGTTCAGCCTGGCTGCCCACGCGGAATCCGTCGGTCGATTCCCCCGTTCGGCGACGGTGCTCGGAGTCCTCTGGAACACGAACAGCTTCTCCGACCACCGGCCCAGGTGCGGGATGCACTGCAGTCCGGTCGCGCCGGTGCCGATGATGCCGACGCGCTTGTCGGCCAGTTTGGTCAAGCCGCCGTTCTCGTCGCCGCCGGTGTAGTCGTAGTCCCAGCGGCTGGTGTGGAACGTGTGCCCGCGAAATTCGTTGATGCCCGCAATTCCCGGCAGTTTCGGGCGCGTGAGCGATCCGGGTGACACCGCGGCCAGCGTGGCGGTCAACGCATCGCCACGATCGGTCGAGAACTCCCAGTGCTTCGCGTCGTCGTTCCACCGCATGTCGGTGACCGTGGTCTGCGGCAACGCGTTCCGGTAGAGCCCGTAGTGCCGCGCGACGGCCTGCAGATGCTCCCGGATCTCCGGCCCGTGTGCATACCGCTCGGAGGGTACGTAGCCGAGTTCTTCGAGCAGCGGCAGATAGATGTAGGACTCGATGTCGCACTGCGCACCCGGATAGCGATTCCAATACCACGTGCCGCCGAAATCACCTGCGGTGTCGACGATCCTGATGTCGTCGATCCCGACCTCCTGCAGTCGCACCGCTGCGATCAGGCTGCCGAGACCGCCGCCGATGATCACCACCTGACTGTGGTCGCGGACCGGCTCGCGTTCGAACCTGTCCACGTACGGGTCGTCGGCATAGTGCGAGAAGTCCGCGGTGACCTCCACGTACTGGTGCACCGTGTCGGGCCGCAACCGCTTGGCTCGTTCGGCCTCGTACTTCGCGCGCGTCCATTCGGCGTCGTAGGTGGCCGGCTGTGGGCCCGGGAAAGCAGCCGTCTGTGACATCGCTGGCGTTCTCCTCGTCGTGGCCTCCACTAGGCCGCGTACGTTACAGATACTCCTGGAGATGTTACGTCCGACTCAGCCGCGTCGGTGCTCACCGCTCCTGGAGTCCTCAGGTCGGCCGGGGCAAGCGCGACACGAAACTTATGAACAACTATCACGATCTCCTCACGGTTCACTGCAGGAACAGCGGTAACAATGACCACTGTTGTAAGCCGACCGCACAGTCAGGGCGCCTCTCCACCCGCGTCCGGCGACTGAAAGAGGGTTTCCGTTGCACCTGCCCAAAGGACTGGCCGTGGCCGTCACCGCGACTGCTCTGTCGGTGACGTCGACCGCGGTGGCGACCCCGAACGCTCAGGCCGGCACGGTCAACTGGGATGCCATTGCGCACTGTGAGTCCAGCGGAAACTGGGCGACCAACACCGGCAACGGTTTCTACGGCGGTCTGCAGTTCCTGCCCGCGACCTGGAAGGAGCACGGCGGAGTCGGCTCGCCGCACCAGGCCACACGCGAGCACCAGATCCTCATCGCCGAGCGGGTGCTGCGCACGCAGGGCATCGGTGCGTGGCCCGTTTGCGGTGCATTCGCACTGTCGCCGAGGTCCACAGTGGCACCCGGAACCGGCAACGCCTGCCGGCTCATCGCCGGAATTCAACTCGGTGTCGTCAACCTCAACAGGATGTGCGTCGGGTTGATGCGGCAGGCGCAGGCCGTCGCCGCGCTGCTCAACGGCTGACGACGCTCCGTGTTACGTTCTAGCCGATAGCGTCTAGGGTTCCGACGCCCCGCGGGGTGTGGCTGGTCCGAGCGACGCCACCGCACCCCCCGGACGGGTTGCGGTCATCTGAACGGACAAAAGCCTGGAGGATCTCCGGTGGCGTGCCCCACGCCACCGAGAAGGTCCGATGATGCTGTTCGTGGTCCGATGACGCCGACCATCGCGTTCGCCGTCCTCTTCTCCGCGCTGCTGCATGCGGTGTGGAATTCGTTGGCGCACAATGTCAGTGACCGGTTGATCGGGTTCGCCCTCATCGGGTTGGTCGACTGTGTCGGAGGCTCGGTGATGGTGGCGTTCGCCGGGCTCCCGCCCGCCGGTGCGTGGCCGTTCATCATCGCCTCGGCGTTGCTGCACGTGGTCTACAACCTCATGCTGCTGCTGAGCTATCAGCTCGGCGAGTTCAGCCAGATGTACCCGTTGGCGCGGGGCACGTCGCCATGGGTGGTGGCGCTGGTCTCGGTGCTCATCCTGGGCAACGGCCTACCCGCCGCCGAACTGTTCGGGATCCTGCTCGTCTCCGGGGGCCTGATCGCCATCGTGTTCGCCGACGGCCGGCCGCGTCGGCGCGACGTACCCGCCCTCGCGGCCGCCATGGCGACCGGGCTGACCATCGCCGCCTACACCGTCGTCGACGGCGTCGGGGTCACGCAGGCACCGCTGTTCGCCTACACCGGTTGGATGTTCCTCTTACAGGGGCCTCCGCTGGCGATCATCGCCCTCGCCCGACGGCGCGGCACGCTGGTTCCCGCGTTGCGCGGGTCGGCGGCGTCGGGAGTCGCCGGGGGCGTCATCTCGATCGCGGCCTACACGATCGTGCTGTGGGCCCAGACCAGCGGAGCCCTGGCAGCGATCGCCGCGCTCCGCGAGACCAGCATCGTCTTCGGGGCCCTCATCGGTGCCTGGTTCCTCGGCGAACGAATGGGGCACCGCCGCGCCGTCGCGGCCGCCGTCGTGCTGGCCGGCGTCGTGCTCATCAGCATCGCCTGAGCCGCCGGCAGAAAAAAATTGCCGTAGCCATATCGGTCGCCCCGCGGGCTCCGATCCGTCAGACTCGGCCGGTGCTGGGTTGGCTTGCGGTCCTCGTCCTCGCCGTCGTGGTCGCATCGGCCGTCGCGGCGAAGTTGTTGATGCGCAGGCGGGCTCCCGACCCGGGGTGGTTCATCGACAGCACGCGGGCGGCGGGCACGCTGACGGTGATCGGCACCATGTTCTCCGTCCTGCTGGCGTTCACCATCTTCTTTGCGCTGCAGACGTATCAGAGCGCGCGGGACGGAGCGAGTATGGAGGCGATCGCGGTCACCGAACTGCACAACGTCGCCGACGTTCTCCAAGGACACGGCGCGGGCACCTTGCACGGAGATCTCGTCTGCTACGCCCGGGCCGTGATCGCCGACGAATGGCCGGCGATGACGCGAGGCGGCACGTCACCGACAGCCCAATTCTGGGTCGACGCCATGGTCGATGACTTCGGCACGATCCAGCCCGACGGTCCTGCCGCGGAAGCCGCGTACGCACAGTGGTTCGACCAGCAAGCAGAACGCCGAGACGGGCGCCGTGCCCGGGTCGCCGAAGCCACGCCGTCGGTACCTGTTCCGCTGTGGATCGTGCTGGGCATCGGGGCGGCGTCCGTCCTGACGTTCATGTGCGTCCAAGCCGACCGCCGGGAAAGCGCCGTCGTGCAGGCGCTGCCGATCGCGTTCGTCTCGGCGCTGGTGACGTCCGCGCTGCTCGTCGTCGGATTCCTCGACAATCCGTACTCGAGTTGGTCGGGCAGCATTCAACCGGACGAAATGCGCACCACTCTGAGCTACATCGACGACGGCGCGCCGGCACCGTGCGATGAGAGCGGCAACGCCACGTGAGGCCGGATCCCATAATGACAACCAATCGACACCACAACGTCAGGAGCGTCAGGCCCGAATGATCAGATCCGCGACCACCGCCTTCCTCGCCGCAGCCCTCGTGCTGACGGGATGTCAAACCACCGAGGAGGCGGCCGCTCAGCCCGCGGTCACCTATCCCTCTGGGCCCGTCACGATGTCCGCGGGCGCGAATCCCGGCAGCGGACTGGATCTCACGATCCGGGCCGTCGTCGACTCACTCCAGGCGGAGAACCTCGTCACGGTGCCGCTGCCGGTGGAGAACCGTCCCGGCAACATCGGCGCGGACTGGCTGGCCACGATGGTCGAGAAGTACAGGGGCGCAGACAATCAAGTGTCGGCCACGTCGCTGTCGATGATGATGAACGAACTGCGCGGGATATCGCCGTACGGCGTCGATGACGTCACCATGATCGCGCGTCTGATGACCGAGTACTACGTCGTCGTCACCGATTCGGCTTCGCCCTACACGAATCTCGCGGATGTCATGACCGCGATCAAGGGGGAGCCCGGCGGTGTCCGGGTGGGCGCGGCCACCGACGATCAGGCGCCGTTCGACCTGTTGGTGTCGGCGGCAGGCGGGGACCCGTCGCTCATCGACTACGTCCCCTTCGAAGGCGGCGGCGACCAGACCAGGGCGCTCCTCGACCGAAACGTCGACGTCGCGGTCGGTGGCCTCAGCGAGTTCGTCGACCTGGTCCAGTCCGGCGAACTCCGGGCACTCGGCGTCCTGGCCGAACAGCGCCTACCCGGAGTCGACATCCCGACCGCGAGGGAGCAGGGGCTCGACGTCACCCTGTCCAACTGGCGCGGCCTTTACGGTCCGCCGGACATGCCGAAACCCGCGGTGGAGTACTGGCAACGGGTGTTGGGCGAGATGGTCGAGACACCGACGTGGAAGCAGGTCGCCGAGCGAAGCCACTTCACCACCACGTTCATGGTCGGGGACCAGTTCCAGGCATTCCTGGCCGAGACGCAGACCGACTTGAAAGCCGCGCTCGATCAAGCCGCACGGTGACAGCGACGCGACGTCGATGCTCACCGGCCTGAAGCGCCAGATGCGCCTCGCTGGGATGCGACCGCTGCCCAGCCTGCCGCCGCGCGCGCCGATCGACCTGCGCGGCAAGCGCATCCTGCTCACCGGGGCGTCGTCGGGCATCGGGGAGGCCGGCGCCCGCAAGCTCGCCGCCGACGGAGCCACCGTCACTGTCGTCGCGCGACGCGAAGCGGTGCTCGACGCACTGGTCGACCAGATCACCGCCGCGGGCGGTCGCGCGCGGGCGATCGCCGCGGACCTGGCCGACATGTCCGCCGTCGACCGACTGGTCGACGCGGCGGGACCGGTCGACGTGCTGATCAACAACGCCGCCAGGTCAATACGGCGCCCCCTGGCCGATTCACTCGAGCGCTGGCATGACGTCGAACGGGTCATGGCGCTCAACTATTTCGGCCCGCTGCGGCTGATCCGCGGCGTCGCGCCCGGGATGATCGAACGCGGCGACGGCCACATCGTCAACGTCGCCACCTGGCGGGTGCTGCCCGAATCATCGCCGATGTTCGCGCCCTACAACGCCTCCAAGGCCGCGCTGAGCGCCGTGAGCCGGGTGATCGACACCGAATGGGGCGGTCTAGGAGTGCATTCCACGACGATCTACTACCCCCTGGTGGCGACGCCGATGATCGCGCCCACCCGCGTCTACGACGGCGTCGCGGCGCTCGGCGTGGACGAGGCCGCCGACTGGATGGTCACCGCCGTGCGCACCCGTCCCATCCGTATCGCCCCGCGAAAAGCGCTCGCCCTGCGGGCCCTCGACGTGGTCGCACCGCGCGCACTCAATTGGATCCTCGAACGCGAGACCGCCCGCATGTCGGCCCGGGTGTGACCGTGGGCCAGCGGATGACAGCCGGGTCGGGGCATCGGCCGGAGAACCTGGTGCGGGGAGCAGCGTTGACGACGCTGGCGTTCTTCTGCGTCGCGATGGTCGGCACGATCGCCAAGATCTCCGGCGAACACACCTCCACGGGTGTGCTGCTGCTGGCTCAGAACGCCCTGTGCCTCGCGGCGATCCTCCCGTTCTCCGCACGCAACGGTTGGTCGACGCTGCGCACGGAGCGGTTCGGCCTGCACCTGCTACGCGCGGTCACCGGAACCGGATGCTGGTATGCGCTGTTCTTCGCCCTCACGCAGATCCCGCTGGCAAATGCCACCCTGCTGACCTACAGCGCGCCGCTGTGGATGCCGCTCATCGCCGGTCTGGTCACCCGCAGGATGGTGGGATGGCCGACCTGGCTGGGCGCGGTGATCGGCTTCGCGGGTGTGGTGCTGGTTCTGCAACCGCAGCACCAGCGATTCAGCATCGGGGCCGCCGCCGCTCTCGCCGGTGCGGTCCTGCTGGCGGTGGCGATGATGTCGGTGCGGTGGCTCGGCGCCACCGAACCCGTCGACCGGATCCTGTTCTACTACTTCGCGCTGTCGACGGTGCTCTCGGTGCCCGTGGCGATCGCCGACTGGCAACCCGTGCCGGCCCAGATCTGGGGGTGGCTGATCGCTCTCGGTGTGGCGCAACTGCTTTCGCAGCTGTTGATTGTCGTCGCCTACCGCTTCGCGCCGGCCGAGAAGGTGGGGCCGTTCATCTACTCGGTCATCGTCTTCACCGCGGTGATCGACTGGATCGTCTGGCACCATCCGCCGACGCTGTTCATGTACCTCGGTATGGTCCTCGTGATCGGCGGGGGCTTGGTGGCCGTCCGTGCGAAGCGAACAGAGGGAGTTCTGGATGAGTGAGCCCGACGCTGACGTGGACCGCGGCGACTGGATGCGCGAACACCTTGCGGCGTATCTGGAATCGGGTGGCACCCGCGGGCACATCGTCGACCTGAGTTCGGTGGGCGGCCGCCAGGTGACCACGCACTGCCTGATCCGGTACCCGGGGCGCCGATCCGGCAAGACGTACGTCAAACCACTCATCTACGGCAATGTCGGCGGCGAGGTCGTCATCGTCGCCTCCAAAGGCGGCGCCGACACCCATCCCGAGTGGTACCTCAACATCACGACGGCCGACACCGTCGGCCTGCAGATCGCCACCCAGGCGTTCGACGCCACCTGGCGGGAGCCGGAAGGCACTGAACGCCACCAGGTGTGGGAGTACATGTGCCAGCTGTACCCGCCCTACGTCGCCTATCAGCAGAAGACCGCCCGGCACATTCCGCTGGTGATGCTCAGCCCCGTGCGCGCGATCGACGTGTTCACCCCCGCCGACGACGCGTAGTCCTACTCATCCGCTCGTCGCGGCCGCCGCGGCATGCTGGACACATGCCGCACAGCCGTCTGGCCGCTGGAGCCACCCCGAATCCCCGCGAGGTCGCTGACGACGCCGCTCTGGGTAGAGACCGTGCCGTCGACGTCGCCCGTATCGGCGCCCTGGTCGTCGTCATGTTCGGCCACTGCGCCCTGCTGCTCGCCACCATCGACAGCAGCGGTGTGCGGATCGGTAACCTGCTCGGCGCGCTGCCCGCGCTCACCCCGCTCACCTGGGTGGCCCAGGTCATGCCCCTGTTCTTCCTGGCCGGTGGTGCGGCAGGGGCTTATGCCTGGCGTAACGACAAATCCTGGGGCACATGGCTGTTCAGCCGGGCCCAGCGGCTCTGCCGGCCAGTCTTCTGGTATCTCGCGGCCTGGGGTACCGGGCTGCTGGCCGTCCGGCTGACTCTCGGTGCGTCCTCCGCGCAGGGTCTGGGGCGCGAGAGCGTCGCGCTGCTGTGGTTCGTCGGCGTCTATCTGGTGGCGTTGGCGTTCGTGCCCGCCCTCACCCGTCTGCGTTCCGGTCGCGCACTCGCCGTGGTCGTCGCCGGCCTGCTCTGCGGTGCGGCAGTGACGGACGGGATCCGCCTCGCCGTCGACGATCCGTGGGCCGGTACGGGGAACCTGTTGATCGTCTGGCTCATCCCGGTGGCCATCGGCGTCGGCTACGCGCGCCGCCTCATCGGTGTCCGCATCGCCGTCGTTGCCGCCGCGGTGGCGTTGACGGCCCAGATCGTCCTCGTGTTCGTCGGACCGTACGAGGTGTCGCTGGTCGTCACCGGTGCCGAGCGGATGTCCAACGTGTCCCCACCGACGCTGCTGCTCGCCCTGCACTGCATCTGGATGTCGTGCGCGTTCGTCGCCGCCGCCGGGCCGATCCGGCGGTGGGCGGCCCGGCCCCGGGTCTGGCGTGCCGTCGCCGCGGGCAACCGGGGAGCGATGACGATCTACCTCTGGCACATCCCGGCCATCGCCGTCGCCGCCTTCGCGTTGCACGGCGTCGGCCTCGACGCCTACGACGTCGACGCCCCCGGCTTCTGGTGGCTGTTGGCGCTTCGGGAAGCGGTGTTCGCCGGGGTGATGGTGGCGCTGTTCCGGCTGCTGACCCCGCTCGAGCATCGGCCGCTGCCGTGGTGGGACCGTCAGGCCGCCGCCCGCGGTGTCCGGTCGTGGGTGGCGGGCGCGCTGGTGTGCGCCGGTGGCGCGGCGGTGGTGCTGATGGCCAAGAACGGTCTCGCCGAACCGGCCGGACTGGTCTCGCTGGGGACGTTCCTGGCCGCCATGGCCGCGGCCAGGGTGTGCGCCGGGTCAGCCCGCGGGCTGTTCCGACAGCCGTGAACCGGCCCGCATCTTCTTGTCCTGGTACATCAGCTCATCGGCGTGCGCGAGCAGTTCGTCGACCGTGGTGCGATCCTCAGCGGAGGTGTGCACCAGCCCCACGCTGACCGACAGCTGATAGGGGCGGCGCCCCGCCGCGTTCGCGTCGTCGAACGCTGCGCAGAGCCGGTCCCGTAACCCGTCGGCGTCGAGGTCGGAAGCAGTGAGCAGCACACAGAACTCGTCGCCGCCCATGCGGGCCACGATGTCGGAGTCGTGCAGCGCGGTGCGCAACACCCGGGCGACGTCGGCGATCACTTCGTCCCCGACGTCGTGACCCTGCTCGTCGTTGACGCGTTTGAGTCCGTCGACGTCGATGAAGGCCAGCGTGCAGTCCCGCCCGGCACGTCGAGCGGCCTGCAGCGCCGGTTCGGCCAGCAGATAGAAGCCGCGGCGGTTGTTCAGCCCGGACAGTTCATCGGTGACCGACAGGTGGCGGATCTCCTCGTTGGCCCTTTCCAGCTCAGCCGTGCGATCGCGGACCCGCTGTTCCATCTCGCGGTAGACCGTCACGTTCTCCATCGCGATCGAGGTGGAGTCGGCCAGCGCCTGCAGCAGGGTCACCTCCTGCTCGGTCGGCTGGTGCGCCTCGGCCCAGTAATTTCCGATGGCGCCGATCGGGTCGAGGGTGCGGATCGGCAC
This sequence comes from Mycobacterium sp. 852013-51886_SCH5428379, assembly GCF_001665575.1. Lineage (GTDB taxonomy): Bacteria > Actinomycetota > Actinomycetes > Mycobacteriales > Mycobacteriaceae > Mycobacterium. Next base: position 64,975 of record NZ_LZSU01000043.1, read on the forward strand.
CATCACCAGACTCTTGACGAAGGTCGGCCGGTACGCGGCGTGGGGGATGCGGTCGTCGGCGTAGATGTCGGGGATGACGGCGGCCTGGTGGTTGATCATCGCCCACCCGCTGATGCAGAGCTCCAGGGGGAAGCGGCTGCCCTTCCACAGCGGGGCGATGGCGTTCTCGTCGGCGTAGTAGCACTGACCGTTGTCGCGTAGGACGAACGTGGCGCCGTCGCAGCCGGTGAGTTCGCGGGCGGCGATGCGGACGATCTCCTGAACGTCGGCCAGACTGCGGGCGAGTGACAGCTCCTGGACCGCCTGGAGCAGACGCTCGATCCCGCGCAGGTAGGCGGGGTTGGCCGCGACTGGAATCCGTGGCAGCGATGCGATCACCGACGACACTCCTGGGGCGTCCATCTGCACCTCCGAGCCCAGCGGTGCCAGATCGACCGCGTCGGCACCCGTCGACGCATCTTAACCCGCTCACCTGGCGTTTTCCGGTTTGTGACCCATTGCACACCACGTGTTCTCCGCGGTCTCCGCACCCGGCGCGCCGCACCCGGTTGCTGTCGGTCGGTTCCGATAAGGTCCCCGCGTGACTTCGAGCGCAGGCGTCAAGACCGTAACCGCCCGTCTAGCTGGGGAACTCACCGTCGATGAGGCCCAGGTGGCCGCCGCCGTCCGGCTGTTGGACGAGGGGGCGACCGTGCCGTTCATCGCGCGCTACCGCAAGGAGGTCACCGGCAGCCTCGACGACGGCCAACTCCGCACTCTCGAGGAGCGGCTGGGCTATCTGCGCGAACTCGACGAGCGGCGCGCCGCGGTGCTGTCCTCGATCGAGGAACAGGGCAAGCTGACCGCCGAGCTGAAGGCGGCGCTGGTGGCGGCCGATACCAAGGCCCGCGTCGAGGACATCTACCTGCCGTACAAACCGAAGCGGCGGACCAAGGCGCAGATCGCGCGTGAGGCCGGCCTCGAACCGCTGGCCGAACGGCTGCTTGCCGACCCCACGGCGGTTCCGGAGGCCGCGGCCGCGGATTTCGTCGGCACCGAGGTCCCCGACGCCGCCGCAGCCCTCGACGGCGCGCGCCACATCATCATCGAACGGGCCGCTGAGGACGCCGAACTCGTCGGTGCGGTGCGCACCAAGTTCTGGAGCGAGGGGTCGCTGCGCTCCCGGCCGGCCTCGGAGGACGTCGCCAAGAGCCCGGCCGGGCAGAAGTTCCGCGATTACTTCGAGTTCATCGAGCCGCTGGAGAACATGCCGTCACACCGGGTGCTGGCGGTGCTGCGAGGCGAGAAGGAACAGGTGCTGGCGCTGAACCTGGACGGCGGCGAGGACGCCGGCTACGAGGCGATGATCGCCCGCACGCTCGGAGTGGATCTGACCGCGGCGGCCCCGGCGACCGCGTGGTTGGCCACCACGGTGCGGTTGGCGTGGCGCGTCAAGCTGATGATCGCCGCGGCGGTGGACGCTCGCGTCCGCCTGCGTCAGCGCGCCGAGGTCGACGCCGTCGCGGTGTTCGCCAAGAACCTCAAGGACCTGCTGCTCGCCGCGCCTGCGGGCACCCGCCCCACCCTCGGCCTCGACCCGGGATTCCGGACCGGCGTCAAGGTCGCCGTCGTCGACGCCACCGGGAAGGTCGTCGACACATGCGCGATCTTCCCGCACCAGCCGCAGAAGCAGTGGGACGCGGCGAAGGCGACGCTCGCGGCGCTCGTCGCCCGCCACGGCGTCGAACTGATCGCCGTCGGCAACGGCACCGCATCCCGCGAGACGGATGCGCTCGCCGCCGATTTGATCGCCGACATCCGCGCCGCAGGTGCGACCGCGCCGGTCAAGGCGATGGTCAGTGAGGCCGGGGCATCGGTGTACTCGGCATCGGCCTACGCGGCCCGCGAGCTGCCCGACCTCGACGTGACGCTGCGCGGCGCGGTGTCGATCGCGCGGCGGCTGCAGGATCCGCTGGCCGAGCTCGTCAAGATCGAGCCCAAGTCCATCGGTGTCGGGCAGTACCAGCACGACGTCACCCCGGGCACGCTGGCCAAGAGCCTCGACGCGGTGGTCGAGGACGCTGTGAACGCGGTCGGCGTCGACCTGAACACCGCCTCGGTGCCGCTGCTCGCGCGGGTCTCCGGGATCAGCGATTCGCTGGCCGAGGCGATCGTGGCGCACCGCGAGGTGGCGGGTGCGTTTCGGTCCCGCAAGGCGCTGCTCGGGGTCCCGCGGCTCGGGCCGAAGGCGTTCGAGCAGTGCGCCGGGTTCCTGCGGATCAACGGTGGAGACGATCCACTCGACGCCTCCGGCGTTCATCCGGAGTCCTATCCCGTGGTGCGGCGCATCCTGGATCGATCGGGTGTCACCCTCGCCGAACTGATCGGCAACGAGCGGACGCTTCGATCGCTGCGGCCCGCGGAGTTCGCCGACGACCGCTTCGGCGTGCCCACGGTCACCGACATCCTGGCCGAACTCGAGAAGCCCGGGCGCGACCCGCGGCCGGCCTTCTCGACAGCCACCTTCGCCGCCGGTGTCGAGAAGGTCGCTGACCTCGAGGTGGGCATGGTGCTCGAGGGGGTGGTGACCAACGTCGCGGCCTTCGGTGCGTTCGTCGACGTGGGCGTGCATCAGGACGGCCTCGTGCACGTATCCGCGATGGCCGACCGCTACGTCTCCGATCCACACGAGATCGTGCGGTCGGGACAAGTGGTGCGGGTGAAGGTGACCGAGGTCGACGTGGAGCGTCAGCGGATCGGGCTCACGTTGCGGCTGACCGACACCCCGCAGCGGGCGAAAGAGCGACAGCCGTCGCGAAACCCCAAGCAGGGCAATCGGAAACAGGGAAGTGCCGCGCCCGCCAAAGGTCCGCGGCGCGACACCCGGGCACCGGCCGGCGCCATGGCGCAGGCACTTCGCGACGCCGGTTTCGGGCGCTGAGGCTGCCGAACCGCCTGCTTCGGCGGCCGGCGGCCCCTAGGCTCCGGCCATGACCATCGACCGCGCCGCACTCGTCGCCGGCAGCATCCGCCTGGCGTCAGGGATGTCGTTCCTCGCCGACCCACTGCGGGCGAACCGGTGGTGGGGCGAGCCAGAGGATCCCGGACCGTCCGCTCGGCTGCTGCTGCGGTCGATGGGCTACCGCGATGCACTGATCGGCGGTCTGCTCGTGGCTGCTGCCGTGCGCGGTCAGGACACCCGCGGCTGGTTCCTCGCCTCCGGCGGCGCCGACGCCGCCGACCTGCTGGGCGGGGTCAGCGTGCACTCCGACCTCAAGCGCGGTCAGCAGATCATCGGTCTGGGCGGAGCTGTCGTCGGTATCGGCGTCGGGCTGTGGGGAGCGTTGCGCCGACCCGCGGAGTGACACCCGCCTGTATGCGGCAGGCCTACAGTGTCAGGCGTGGCTGAGCGCGACGCCGTTCGCTGGGACGACCGCTATTCCAGGCCCGGATCCGAAAACGTCGGCACCCCTGGACTTCCGGTGGTCTTCAACCCGTACGCGCACGAATTCCCTACGCGTGGAACGGCTCTGGACATCGCCTGCGGCCAGGGCCGCGCCGCGGTGTGGCTGGCCCTCCGCGGTCTCGACGTCTGGGGTGTCGACGTGTCCCCGGTCGCGTTGGCCCAGGCCGCGGAACTGGCCCGCAGCGCGGGCGTGGCCGCGCGGTGCCGCTTCTCGGTGGTAGACCTCGACGACGGAATGCCCCCGGGCCCGGCGGTGGACGTGGTGCTCTGTCACCTGTTCCGCGACGCCCTGCTGGACGACCAGATCATCGCCCGCCTGGCTCCTGGCGGGCTTCTCGCCGTCGCGGCGCTGAGCGAGGTGGGCGCGACACCGGGCCCCTATCGCGTCCGCCCCGGCGAACTGCGGCGGGCCTTCGCGGCGCTCGACCTGGTCGCCGACGGCGAGGGGGACGGTGTCGCCTGGTTGCTGGCGTGTCGGGGTGGGTAGACAGCGCGGATGGTCGACACTGCCGCGCCGACGCTGGCCACCTTGCCCTCACTGCTCCGCTCGACCGTGTCGGGGGCCCTCGGCGATCCGCTGCGGCTGTTCGGTGAACCCGGGCCGGTCTACGAAGCCGACGTCACGTTCGACGACGATGCGCACCTCCCGTCGCTGACGCAGCTGCTCCGGCCGGGTCGGCGCTACACCACCTTCGTCCGGGTGTCCCCGACCGGCACGGACGCCGTCGTGCGGACGGTGTGCGTCAAGTTCCCCGACGCCTACGGTCCGGGCAGCGATCAGGACTTCCTCTTCGCCTCCTCCGGCGACGGAGCGCCTCTGCACCATTTCGTCTTCCCCAGCGCGCGGGCCGACGAGTTGCTCTACTCCTCGCTATGGCTGTACCTGGCCGGGGTGCGCCCCGTGGTGTTCGGCGCGGCCGCGCCGGCCGGCTCCCAACCGGGCGTGCTGGGCCGCGGCGACCGGCTCGACTTCCTGGTCGGCGGCGTCATCGGCCGCTTCAAACGGGTCGGCGACATTCAGCTCGGCAGCGAGATCCCGCAGGCGTCGGTCGAGTTTGCCGCGGCCAACGCCGGGGGCGGCCTGCGGGCCCTGCCGCCGGCTCTGTTCTATCGAGGCTGACGGGCGCCAGAGATGAGGCATCATGTCTGCGATGCGTAATCTTCGTGGCTTCGCCGCCCTCTCCGCGGCTGCCCTCACCGCCCTGACCGTGCTGGCGGGCTGCGCCGGCGAGGAGGACACCTCCGCACCGGAGGCCCGCCCGGAGGTCGAGCGCTTGCGGCTGGCCGTCATGGGGGAGGAGCCGCACGATCCTGCGGCGTTCACCCAGGGCTTCGAGATGGCCGGTCCGGCCCTCTACGAGACCACCGGCATCGTCGATGAATCCCAACTGCGCGAACTGGATCCGGCGACCGGAGCGGTTCGTCGGTCGGTGCCGCTGCCCGGCCCCTACTTCGGGGAGGGCATGACGGTCGTCGGCGATCGCATCTGGCAGGTGACGTGGCGCGACGGTGTCGCCATCGAGTGGGACATCGCCACGTTCACCCCCAAGCGGGAAGTGGCGTTCGAGGGGGAGGGCTGGGGCGTCTGCAACGACGGCGCGCGCATCATCCACAGCGACGGCACCGATCAGTTGCGCTTCTACGATCCGGCCGACTACAACCAGATCGGGAGTGTGTCGGTCACCGACGCCAACGGATATCCGGTCAAGGGCCTCAACGAGCTCGAATGCGTCGATGGTCAGGTGTGGGCGAACGTCTTTCCGACTGACGAGATCGTGCGCATCGATCCCGAGTCGGGAGCGATGACGGCGTCGGTGGACGGTTCGGTGTTGCGGCGTGGTCAGCCGGCCCGCAACGTGCTGAATGGCATCGCTCACGTTGAAGGCAACGAGTTCCTGATGACCGGCAAGAACTGGCCGACCACCTACCGGGTGCGCCTCGAGCCCGCGGGCTGATCGCGCGATCGCAATGTCGGGCTGACAGCTCCGTCACGCCTATATATCCATGACGACGCTCTCAGGGCGACATTGCACAAGACCCGAACGACTTCCGTTGTGACGATGGTCACTAAATGGTCTCGATTCGCGATGGTGCGGCGCGGACTACGTGGAATCCGTAGGCCTGGTCCCAACACTTGACGGCATGCGGGTCGAGGAAACGATGTGGGACGTACTTCTGCCGAGAGATGTCGACGCGCGGTGCGGATACTCTCCGCGCGCGGTGCTCGCCGAACTGGTGGCCCGTCGGCTGCCGGCGTCGAAGCGACTGCATCGGGTGGTGACATGGTCACCCGACGCGGGGCATCTGTTCTCGCCGACGCCGAACTTCCGTCGCTACGCGGTCTGCTACGAAGTGGAACTCGCGACGGGCTGACTCAGCCGGCCCACTGGACCTGGTTGAGCCGGCGGCCCACCCGGTCGAGGCGCCGGCGTGCGGCCTCGAGCGAGTCGGCGAGCGGTAGTTCGCCGTGGGGGTCGCAGATGCGCAACAGTCGGCGCACCTCGCGGCCGGGCACGATCACCCAGTCCACGTCCATGCGCGCGCAACTGACGCAGGTGTAGTGCAGAGCGCTGAACCCCTGCGACCCGAAGAACACGACCCCGGTGCAGTCGAGGATGAGTTGAGTGGACGTCGCGGTGTGCTGCTCGACGTAGCGGCCCAGATCCCGGCCGTTGGTGGCGTCGATCTCGCCGGTGACGGCGATGACGGACAGAGTCGGTGTCACTGCGCTGATCGCGTACGACGCGCGGCCGCGGCGTTCGGGCTTCTCGACCGCCGCGGGATCCGGCCTGAAGACGCGGACCGTGCCGATGTCAGCCATGCGCGGACTCCCTTGCCCGGTTACGTGCGATTCGGGTCCCGAACCGTCGGGTCTGGCTGTTTCACTCAACCTGTGACGCAGGTTACTACGGAATGCGTCGCATTCCTATGGCGTTAAGGAGCTTCTCAGAAAGCACCCTTCAGCAGCATATTTACGATTACGTCAACTTTGCGGACGTACTGATTTGCTCGTTTTGGCGGCTGGAAACGACGGAATGCGTAGATCAAATTTTCGTCGCGCGATGGACCATCGAGAAGTGATCGTGGGGGAGTAGAGTGGCTGCTGTCCCATTCGGGAGGCGCTGACCGTTTAGTTAAAAGCGGACCGCTGGTAGTGGATTCCGATCGAGCCCACGGTCCTACCGCTACGCCGACCTCGAGAGTCGTGTTGGCCACGATGTCGTCGGCGTCAGCTGCGCCCGCCCGGATCGTGCAAGGGGTGTCGTCTCAGGATGTCGCCGCCTTCGCCGTGCAGACGAGTCCGGAAGGACCCGAGATGACGATTACCGAAGCCCGCCCCGTGAAGACCTCACGCCGCCCGTCGAACCGCACGCAGGACGATTACGCAGACGTCCCCGACCTGTTCCGATTGCTCCACGCCATGCCGGCTGAATCACACGAATTCGCGCGGCACCGGGAGGCCATCGTGACGCGCTGTCTGCCGCTGGCCGATCACATCGCGTTCCGCTACCACCGCAGGGGTGAGAACCTCGACGATCTCGTGCAGATCGCCCGCGTGGGCCTCATGCACGCGGTGAACCGCTACAACCCGGACACCGGATCGAATTTCCTGTCCTACGCCGTGCCGACGATGCTCGGAGAGATCCGTCGACACTTCCGCGACAACGGCTGGGCCATGCACGTGCCCCGTCGCCTCAAGGATCTGCATGTTCAGATCACCCGTGTCACACCGCATCTCACGCAGACACTGGGGCGCGCGCCGACCGCCACCGACCTGGCCGCCGAACTCGGCGCCGACCGGCAGGAGATCGTCGAGTGTCTGGTCGCCGGCGACGCCTACAGCGTCCGCTCGATCGACAGCCCGATCTCCGGCAGCGACGATTCAGCGCGGTCGCTCGCCGACACCATCGGTGCGGTGGACGCCGACATGGACCACATCACCGATCGCGAATCGCTGCGGCCGCTGTTGGCGGCCCTGACGGAACGGGAACGCACCGTCATCAGTCTCCGCTTCTTCGCTTCGATGACCCAGACACAGATCGCCGAGCGGATCGGCGTCTCGCAGATGCAGGTCTCCCGAATTCTGGCGAACACCCTCAAGCAGCTGCGCGACGGGATGCTCTGACATAACCGCAGTTCTGTGACGTCTCGCACCAGCAGGCGATGCGAGGTTTGGGTCATGATCAGAGTTGGGAACAGAACCTCCGAACGCCCCGACGAAGGGGCCGACCGGAAGGATCGGGCACATGGCTGACAACAACAGCGGACCTGAAGAAGCCATCAAGGGCGCCGTCGAAGGCGTGAAGGGTAAGGCTAAAGAGGTCGCCGGCGCGGTGCTCGGCCGCGACGATCTCTACCGCGAGGGCCAGGCCCAGCAGGACAAGGCCGATGCGCAGCGCGACGCGGCGAAGAAGGAAGCAGAGGCCGAAGCCGCCCGCGGCTCAGCAAAGGTCGCCGAAGAGCGTCAGAAGAACGAGCAGACCGGGAACTGATCCCGAATCCGGAACCGCCCGCGCCCCCATTCGGCGCGGGCGTTTCTCATGTCAGGACACGTCGCTCACTGCTGCCTGCGCAATGGCCCGGATCTTGTCTTTGGCGACCTTGCCGTTCGTCGTCAACGGCAACACCGGCACGAACAGCACGTGACGGGGCCGCTTGAACGCGCTGAGCCGATGGCGCACGTAATCGATCAACTCCTCGGCAGACGGCGTCGAACCGGCGGCGGGGACCACGACCGCGCACACGGCCTCGCCCCAGTACTCGTCGGGCACACCGACCACCGCGGCCACCTCGACCGCGGGATGACCGGTGAGCACATCCTCGACCTCGCGGGAGGACACGTTCTCCCCACCGGTGACCACGATGTCTTTGCGGCGGTCGACGACGAACAGCCGCCCCTCGGCGTCCAGGCGGCCGACGTCACCGGTGGGCAGCCAACCGTCGGGACCCGTCGCCGGCTGATCCGGCCAGTACCGCGCCGTCACCTGGGGGCCCCGCACGAGGATCTCGCCGTCGTCGGCGATCCGCACCGCCACGCCGGAATGCGGCCGGCCCGCCGCGCTGAGAATCTCCGGATCGCCCGCGGCGCCCGCACGATGCTCGGCGGGACCGAGGAACGCGACGTTGCCACCGGTTTCGGTCATGCCGTACCCCTGGTGGAACTCGACGTCGAGGCGATCCAGCGCCCGGCGGAGCAATTCCGCGGGAATCGCTGCCGAACCGTAGGCGATCGAACGCAGGGTGGGCAGCGTGGCATGTGTCTTTTCGAGGTGCGTCAGCAGCGCGTGCAGCATCGTGGGCGCCAACGAACACGACGTGACGCCGAACCGGTTGATCGTCGCGGCGAAAGCGTCGGCGCGGAACTGTGCGGTCAGGACGACGGTCGCGCCGACCGCATGCTGCACCAACATGTTGTAGCCGGCGATGTGGCACATCGGGAACGGCAGCAGATAGACACCGCGCGGCGGTACGGAGCGGCCCTGCACCGAACCGTGCACCGCGGCGACGATCGACTGATGGCTGTGCACAACACCTTTGGGCGACCCGGTCGAGCCGCTGGTGAACACCAGCCACGCCGCGTCACCGGGTTCCGGATCGGGTTCGTTGAGCGCGGCCGGGGCCTGCTGCCAGGGTGCGGATTCGGTGACCGCGACGTGGCGCAGCGAACCGACCGAAGCCAGCTCGGTGTGCCGTTCGAGGTAGGTGCGGTCGGCCACCAGGATCGCCGGTTCGGTGCGGACCAACTGGGCGAGCTGCTCTGCGGGATCGAGCCGCTGGTTGACCAGAGTCAACAGCCGGCGGGCGCGGGGGACGCCGTAGTAGAGCTGTGCGTAGGCCAGGCTGTTGTCGCCGATGACGGCGACCCGGTCACCGGGACTGCTGTGCGCGCAGACCCAGGCCGCGACAGCGCGGACGTCGCGGTCGAAATCGGCGAACGTGCGTGCGGACCCGTCAGGCCCGATGACGGCGGCTCGTTCGGGGTCGGTGGCGGCCGCGGCAGACACCAGATCGTGCAGCAGCATGGCTCAGCCCGGCACCCCGAGCGCCAGCACCGCGGCGTCGTCCTCGACCCCGGATCCCAACCCGTGCAACAGGTCCCGGAACGCGGCGACGATGCTGGCCGCGGTGGTCGGCGCGTGTGCCCGGGCGAAGTCCAACAGCGCGTGGTGATCGTCGTAGCGTTCGGGTCCGCGGCCGATCCGCGCCTCGGTCAAGCCGTCGGTGTAGAGGACGAGCGTGTCGCCCACGCGCAGATGCAGACGCGCGGAGACGAAGTGGGCGTTGTCGATCATTCCGGCGGCCTGGCCGCCCTCGGTGTCGATCGTCTGGACGTCGCCGCCGGCGGTGAGCAGGATCGCGGGTGGATGCCCGCCGGCCGCGAGCCGGACCTCGAAGCCGTCGTCGCTGCGGGTCAGCAGGCCGAAGATGACGCTGCAGAAGTGGCTGCGATCAGAGCCGAACCTGTTGCGCAGCACTACGTTCAGGTTACGGAGCACCGCGGCGGGATCATCGTCGAAGACGGCCGCGGCGCGAATGGTGTAGCGGACCAGCGACGCCACGGTGGCCGCTTCCACGCCCTTACCGCAGGAGTCACCGAGGAAGAACGCGGAGCGCTGCGGGGAAAGCGCGAACAGATCGTAGAAGTCGCCGCCGACGTCGTCGGATGACGCCGCGTGCAGATGCGCCTCGGCGGCCAGTCCGTCAGGCGGGGTCAGCGCCGGCGGCACGAGCGATTCCTTGAGCGTCTTCGCCAAGGCGATCGCTCGGTTGCGCTCCCGCTCGGCACGCCGCCGTTCGGCCAACAGTTCACGCTCGTAACGTCTGCGGTCCTGGGCGTCGTGGACGGCGAGATAGACCATCGGCTCGTCCCCGGTCTGCTCGGTGTCCCGCTTGAGGTCGGCTGCCAGCAGCACCGGCAGCCACCCGCCCTCGGCGGTCACCAGATCGACGGTGATGCCGCGGAGCTGACCCGAGACCTCCAGCAGGGGTGCGAAATGGGTGTCGAAGTGGATCCGGCTGCCCGCGGTCAGCAAGTCGGTGAAGGTGCGGTCGATCAGCTCATCGGGACGGTAGCCCAGCCATGTCGAGAGCGTGCGGTTGATCGAGGCGATGCGGCGGTCGTGGCGCATCGCGACCAGCCCGCAGGGAGCGTCCTCATAGAGCGCCTCCCAGGCGCTCATGCCGGCCGCGCGAACGCGATGATGGCGTCGGCCGTCTCGCGCGGTGCGCTCAGATGTGGACAATGGCCCGTGGTGTCGAGGGTGATCAGCTTGCTGCCGGCGATGCGTTCGTGGACGTACGCGCCGACCTCGCGGGGTGCGAGCGCATCATGGGCGCACTCGATCACCAGCGTCGGCACGGTCACGCCGGCCAGATCCGCGCGGTTGTCGGACAAGAATGTCGCCCGGGCGAACACCAGGGCCCGAGCCGGATCGGTGCGGCAGAAGCTCTCGGTGAGTTCCTCGGTGAGTTCGGGTCGATCGGGATGGGCCATCACCGTCGGCGCCATCGCCCGCGACCAGCCCAAGTAGTTGCTCTCGAGAGAATCGAGGAGTTCGTCGATGTCGGCGGGGGAGAAGCCGCCGCGGTAGCCCGCGTCGTCGATGTAGCGGGGCGACGGGGTCAGCAGCACGAGTTTCGCGAAGCGCGACGCGTCGGCGCGGGCGGCCAGCACGCCCATCATCGCCGCGACCGAGTGGCCGACGAACACCACGTCGCGCAGATCGAGGTCGCGAAGCAGCGCCAGGATGTCATCGGCGTAGCCCCGCAGCGTGGAGTACCGGTTGGCGTCCCACGCCTCGGCAGCGGAGGCGCCGGAGCCGACATGGTCGAACAGCACGACCCGGAACTCGTCGGTCAACAGCGGCGTGACCAGGCGCCACAGGTTCTGATCGCATCCGAAGCCGTGGGCGAGCACGATCGTCGGTCCGTTGTCGGCGCCGACGATCCGGACGTTGTTGCGGGTTTGCACATCCACGTCCGGCATTGTGTCACCTTGCCGTGGGCCGGTCAGACAGCGAACGAGGCCGCCCCGACGAAGGCCGCGAGCAGCTCGTCGGCGTCGGCGGGGGTGAACCCCGTCGCCTCGATCTTCGCCAGATTCAGCGCGCTGTTGGCCGGCCGCGGCGCCACCGGTGCCGTCGCCGAGGCGAAGTACTCGGTGGTCGACACTCCGCGGACGCGGTTCGGGTCATGGCCGGCCAGGGCGAACGTGCGTCGCGCGACATCCGCCCAGGAGGTGACCGGTCCCGACCCGGTGACGTTGTAGACGCCGTACGGCGCCTGCGTCTCGGTGAGGTGACGGATCGCCCGCGCCAGCTCCGAGGTGAATGTCAGCCGGCCGAACTGATCGTCGACGACGGCGGGGTCGACACCCCTGGCCGCCAGCGACAGCATGGTGCGCACGAAGTTGTGTCCGTCGCCGATCACCCACGACGTCCGCACGATGTAGTGCTGTGGGACGGTCTGCACGATCTGGTCACCGGCGGCTTTGGTCTGGCCGTAGACCCCGAGCGGAGCCGGTGCGTCGTCCTCGCGGTAGGGGCGCGGCGCGGTGCCGTCGAACACGTAGTCACTGGACACATGGACGACGGTGATGCGGTGCGCCGCGGCGATGCGCGCCAGCGCGGTGACGGCTGTGACGTTGGCCGCCCACGCGGCGGCGCGGCCGTCTGCGGTCTCGGCTGCGTCGACGGCGGTGTAGGCGGCGGCGTTGACGATCGTGTCGTACTCCCGCCACGGTCGCGCCGACTCGAGGCCGCCGGCGGTGAGATCGAGGTCGGAACGATCGGCGAATTCCACGTGGGCTGCGCCGGCGTAGGCGTCGCGCAGGGCGTGGCCCAGCTGGCCGCCGGCGCCCAGCACCAGCGTTTTGCGCGGGGCGACCGGGGTGACCTGGGCCAGGTACGGCTGCGCGCGGTCCTTCGCCGACAGTTCGGCCCGTTCGAGCGGAATCGGCCAGGCGATCGCGAGGGTCTCGTCCGCGGGATTCACCGACGGATAGTCGACACCCGGCGCGTAATGGTCATTGACCAGGTAGGTGTAGGCCGTGTTCGGTGCGAGGGTCTGGAACGAGTTCCCCACGCCACGCGGGACGAAGATCGCGCGCGACGGATCGAGTTCCGTGGTGAACACGGCACCGTAGGTGGGCCCGGCCCGCAGATCGACCCAGGCCCCGAAGATCCGGCCGGTGGCCACCGAGATGAATTTGTCCCAGGGTTCGGCGTGGATACCCCGCGTCGTGCCGACGGCGTCGTTGAACGAGACGTTGTTCTGCACGGGCCCGAAATCCGGCAGTCCGGCCTCGATCATCTTGACCCGCTGCCAGTTCTCCTTGAACCAGCCGCGATTGTCGCCGTGAACCGGCAATTCCCACACCGTCAGTCCAGGGATGGGCGTACCGATGGCGCGCAGCGTCTTGCCGTACTCCGTCAAAGCCGTTCTGCCTCTGTGTTATTGCCCGATACGCGAGTAGAAGGCCTCGGTGGCCTCCTTCGCCGGGGCCCACCACTGCTCATGCGCGCGGTACCACGCGATGGTAGCGGCGAGACCCTGCTCGAAATCACGGTACCTGGGCTGCCAGCCCAGTTCCCGGCGAAGCTTCGACGGATCGATGGCGTACCGCAGATCGTGGCCGGCGCGATCGGGGACGCGGTCGTAGGCGTCGATGTCCTGATCCATCAGTTTCAGGATCAACTCGACGACGCTCCTGTTGTCCCTCTCGCCGTCGGCGCCGATCAGATACGTTTCTCCGATCCGTCCGGACTCCAGGATCGTCAGCACCGCCGAGGAGTGATCGTCGGCGTGGATCCAGTCGCGCACGTTGCGGCCCTCGCCGTACAGGCGCGGGCGGATCCCCCACAGGACGTTGGTGATCTGACGCGGGATGAACTTCTCGACATGCTGGTAGGGCCCGTAGTTGTTCGAGCAGTTCGAGATCGTCGCCGCCACCCCGAACGACCGGGCCCAGGCGCGAACCAGCAGATCGCTGCCGGCCTTCGTCGACGAGTAGGGCGAGGACGGGTTGTAGGGGGTGGACTCGGTGAAGCGGCCGGGGTCGTCGAGGGCCAGATCGCCATAGACCTCGTCTGTCGAGACGTGGTGGAATCGTTTGTCGTGCCTGCGGACCGCCTCGAGGAGGGTGAACGTCCCGACGACGTTCGAATGCAGGAACGGTTGTGGGTGGTCGAGGGAGTTGTCGTTGTGGGACTCCGCGGCGTAGTGGACCACCGCGTCGGCCTCCGCCACCAGTCCGTCGACCAGCTCGGCGTCGGCGACGTCACCATGCACGAAGCGCAGGCGATCGGCGGGCAGTCCGTTCAGGGACGCCCGGTTGCCGGCGTAGGTGAGTTTGTCCAGCACCGTGACGTGGTGGTCGGTGTGCGCGATGACGTGGTGGACGAAGTTCGACCCGATGAACCCGGCGCCGCCGGTGACGAGGAGACGCGTCACTGGAACGCCATGTCCAGTAAGCCCAACAGGTACTTGCCGTAGCCAGACTTGACCAGCCCGGTGGCGTGGTCGCACAGCTCGTCGTCGCTGAGAAACCCTTGGCGCCAGGCGATTTCCTCGGGCACTCCGATCTTGAGGCCGGTGCGCCGCTCCATCGTCCGGACGAAGTCGGCCGCGTCGGTCATCTGGTCGAATGTTCCGGTGTCCAGCCATGCGGTGCCCCGCGGCAGCACCTGCACACGCAGGCGGCGCTGCTCCAGGTAGGCGCGGTTGACGTCGGTGATCTCGTACTCGCCGCGGGAACTCGGTTCGAGGTCACGGGCGATCGACACCACGTCGTTGTCGTAGAAGTACAGCCCCGGCACCGCGTAATTGCTCTTCGGCTGTTTTGGTTTCTCCTCCAGCGACACCACCGTGCCGTCGCTGTCGAACTCCACGACACCGTAGGCGGACGGTTCGGCCACCCAATAGGCGAAGATCGCGCCGCCGTCGACGTCGGCGAACGTTTCGAGTTGCGTTCCCAGACCCGGGCCGTAGAGCAGATTGTCACCCAGCACGAGCGCAACCTTGTCCGAGCCGATGAAATCCGCACCGATGGTGAAGGCCTGAGCCAGCCCATCGGGCGACGGCTGCTGCGCGAACGAGATGGAGACGCCGAATCGCGATCCATCACCCAGCAGGCGTTCGAAGGCCGCTGCATCGTGGGGTGTGGTGATCACCAGGATGTCGCGGATGCCCGCCAGCATCAGCGTCGACAGCGGGTAGTACACCATCGGCTTGTCGTAGACGGGAATGAGCTGTTTGGAGACACCGTAGGTGATCGGGTGCAGGCGCGAGCCCGATCCGCCCGCCAGGATGATTCCCTTCATCGCGTCAGTCCCCGGACTCGGGTGCTCGGTGCTTGGGTCCGGTGGACACCGAGCTGCCCCCTGCGGTCGAACCCGACGCACTCACACCGGACGAAGCGCCGGAGGAGTCGGGGCCCTTCGGCATCTCCGTGGTACGCACCCCCGTGACCGCGGTGCGGTCCTCGGCTCTGTGTTTCGGCCCGGTCGCCGCCGGGGCCCCGGCATCGGCGGTTGCGCTTGTCCGCGACCGGGATGCGGAGCTCGGACCGTCGTCCTCGCCGGTCCTGAAGGGCGACGAGGATACGAACGCCGGTGCGGCCGACGGGTTACGCGTGACGGGTGGCGCCTCGGGTTCTGGTTCCTCGGTGTCGCCGGGAGGCGGGGAGAAGAACGCTCCGATGGCGATGCCCGGGCCCGGTTCGCGAACCGTGGCCCCGTTCTGCAGGAACGATGCGGCGAGCGACAGTCCGCGGGGGCCCGCGGTCACTTCGTTGTTCGTGCCGAAGGCGCTGAATGCTCCCGCCAGCGGGCCCGACCCGGAGTCGGCCCGGACGAAGTTGTTGTCGCCGAACACATCTGCGGCCACGGTGAAGATACCGGCCGATTCCACGGTGCTGTCGCCGGCGATGCCGATGCCGCTGCTGAAGAACCCCTGCGTCAACACGGTGCCGTTGGTGAGGATGTTCAGGCCCAGGCTGCCGAGCAGACCGGCGGTGGTCGACTGGGTCCCGCTGCCGCCCGGTGAGACACCGAGCGCGAGGTTCAGCAGTCCGACCGTCGAACTGCTTCCGGGCCCCAGTTGCACCGTCAGATTGCCGATACCGCTGCTCGCCGTGGCAGGCGAAGCCTGCGCTCCGGACCCATTGAAGACACCGAGGACGACGTTGGCGGCGCCGATCGCCGCCGAGGCTCCCGGCCCGAGCTGCAGAACCAGATTGCCGGCGCCGATCACGTTCGCGTTGCTCTGTCCGCCGGCCCCGACGGCGATGGCGATGTTCGGGCCACCGATCATCGCGGTCTGCCCCGCGCCGATCTGGCCGAGGAGGCCCCCGACCGTCAGCAGCGACGACACCGACGCGCCGTCACCGAATGCCGCCCCGAAGGTCAGTGCGCTCAGCGACACGTCCGCGCGGGCGTTCTTGCCGAAGGCGAACGCGCCGCTGAACAACGTGGTGCCGGCGTTCGCCTGGGCCCCGTCGCCCAGGCCGATCGCGATCGACGTCGGGCCGCTCGTGCAACCGTTTCCGTTGCCGAAGCCGAATACCGATATGCACGACGCTCCAGAAGTCGGCGCAGTGCCGATCGAGCCGGCGACGAGTGCACCAGAGACAGTCGCGGCAGCCACCGCGCCGCTCCCGACGCCTGCGCCAGAACGGCGCTTCCGGTGCCGGCCGCGTGCCCGCCTCATCAACATCCCTCTCCTCCCTGGTGCCACCGAACGCGGATGCTACGCGTCGCGATCGGCTGCAGACGTTATTTCCAGCAAAAATTGACGTGGGCGTTCAAGGGTCTCATGGCCGCAGCGTGCGATCTGCTCCGGCAACGCCGAAGGGGCGCTGCAATGCCTGCGGCGCCGGGTCGGTGAATGCGCCCGCAGTCCGAGAGCGGTGACGGCGGCGATCGCTCGTCCGCAATGGCGGCACGGCGACACGCCGGATCACCTCCGGTAGTGCTCGACAGCCTGCGGCGTAGCCGCGCCATCTGCTGGGAGCAAAGACCTTCCAGTTCAGGGTGCTTTCTGGGCTGACTTGCGGTGTCCAGCCGTTTGCCCGACCGCTCCGGGCGCCACGTCAGAGGTGCGACCCGAGCGGCAGAAACGGCATCGATGGCGTCCGCGTGGCAAAAAACGCCCCCTGCGTCAATTAAACGGTTTAGAGTGCCTGAGCGTGCGTACAGCCTTGATCGAATCGGAGTCCGCGGGCATCCCCGCACCGGGTCCTCTCGGCTTTCCGGACACCGCGGACGCGCTCTCAGCGATCCGCACACCGGTGGCGGTGGTGCGGTCGGCACTGGGGCCGAGCCCCGTCGTGCTCAGCGACGCCGCACTGCTCACGCCGGAGGTCATGCGCGATCATCTGTTGGCGGTGTTGCCGGCCGTGTACCCCGAATGGCTGGGTGATCGCGGCTTCACCGCAGCGCACCAGGTGCGGTTCCCGTATGTCATCGGAGAGATGGCGCGCGGTATCGCGACGGCCCGGATGACCGTCGAGGGTGTCCGCGCCGGTGTGATGGCCTTCTTCGGCAGCGCCGGGCTGGACCTGGATTCGGTCGAGACGGGTGTCCGCGAGATCCAGGCGGACCTGGGGCCCGATGCGGGCGGCTGGGGCGCCAACCTGATCCACAACGTGCAGGACGACCGTCTCGAACTGGCGACGGTTGATCTGTTCCATCGGCTCGGTGTCCGTTACGTGTCGGCGTCGGCATTCATGCGGCTCACGCCGGCGATCGTGCTGTACGCGGCGAAGGGGCTGCGGCGAGGCCCGGACGGGCGCGTGGTGCGCGCCGGGCGGATCTTCGCCAAAGTGTCGCGCGAGGAGGTCGCGCGACAGTTCCTGTCGCCCGCTCCCGAGGCGATGTTGCGCGCCCTGGTCGACGAGGGACGCCTCACGGCCGAGGAGGCCTCACTGGCCGGCGCCATCCCGCTGGCCGAGGACATCACCGCCGAAGCCGATTCGGGCGGCCACACCGACAATCGCGCCTTGACGGTGTTGTTGCCACGCCTCATCGCGCTGCGCGACCAGATCACGGCGGCCTACGGATACGACGTCGTACCTCGGGTGGGCGCCGCCGGCGGGCTCGGGACGCCGGCCGCCGTCGCCGCGGCCTTCGCGGCGGGTGCGGCGTACGTGCTGACCGGTTCGGTCAACCAGTCGGCGGTCGAGAGCGGTCTGTCCGAGGACGCCCGCAGCCTGCTGGCGATCGCCGAGTCGACCGACGTCGCGATGGCGCCTGCAGCGGATATGTTCGAGATGGGCGTCACCGTGCAGGTGCTCAAACGCGGCACCATGTTCGCCCAACGCGGCCAGCGGCTGTCCGACTTCTATCGCCGCTACGCATCGCTCGATGAGGCGCCGGCGCACGAGGTGGCGAACCTCGAGTCGACCGTCCTCGGCCGGACCATCGACGAGATCTGGTCGGAGACAGAGGCGTTCTTCGCCCAGCGCGACCCCCGGCAGATCGAACGTGCCGCCACGGACCCCAAACACCGGATGGCGCTGGTGTTCCGCTGGTATCTGTTCAACGGCGCGCAGTGGGCCCGCGACGGCCACTCCTCACGGCGGGCCGACTACCAGATCTGGTGCGGTCCGGCCATGGGCGCCTTCAACGAATGGGTCAGGGGCAGCTTCCTCGAACCTGTCCAGGCACGCACGGTCCGCCAGATCGCGCTGAACCTGCTCGAGGGCGCAGCCACCGTGACCCGCGCCGGACAACTGCGCGCCGCAGGCGTCGCACTGCCCGGATCCGCCTTCGATTTCCGTCCGCGCCCGCTCGGATAACCACATTCGCCCCGAACTAAGAGGTTCTGTGACCGACCAGATGCACCCACCCATTGCCACCCCCGTCGCTGTCGTCGCAGTCAGCGCGATCTATCCGGGGGAGCCGGGACTCGACGGCTACTGGCGCACGATCACCGGCGGCCGCGACGCCATCGGTGAGGTGCCCCCGTCGCACTGGCTCATCGACGACTACTACGACCCCGACCCCACGGCGGTCGACAAGACCTATTGCAAGCGGGGCGGATTCATCGACCCGGTGCACTTCGACCCCATGCAGTTCGGGCTGCCGCCCAATGCGCTACCCGCCACAGACTCCGCGCAGATCCTGGCGCTGATCGCCGCCAAGCAGGTGCTCGACAAGGCGATGAGTCACGGTACGAGCGTCGACCTCGACCGGGTCGACATCGTCCTGGGGGTGGCGTCGACCACCGAACTCGTCGTCCAGATGGGTTCGCGTATGCAGCAGCCGATCTGGCGTAAGGCGATGCTGGAGAACGGCCTGGACGAGGCCGAGGCGGACGAGATCTGCAGGGACATCGCCGACCACTACGTGCCGTGGCTGGAGAGCACCTTTCCCGGTCTGCTGGGCAACGTCGTCGCCGGACGGGTCGCCAACCGACTGAACCTGGGCGGAAGCAACTTCGTCGTCGACGCGGCGTGCGCGAGTTCGCTGTCGGCGGTCCAGGTGGCATTGCACAAGCTGTATCTGCACGAGTCCGATCTCGTGCTCACCGGCGGTGTCGACGCACTGAACGACGTGATGATGTACATGTGCTTCTCCAAGACCCCGGCCTTCTCCAAAACGGGGGACTGCCGGCCGTTCTCGGATGGCGCGGACGGCACCATCATCGGTGAGGGCGTCGGCATGATGGCGCTCAAGCGGCTGGCCGACGCCGAACGCGACGGCGACGAGATCCACGCCGTGATCCGTGGACTCGGCTCGTCGTCGGACGGACGTGCCTCCAGCGTGTACGCGCCTCGCTCCGAGGGACAGGCCAAGGCGCTGCGCCGCGCTTACGACCGCGCCGGCTACGAGCCGTCGACCGTCGGCCTGCTCGAGGCGCACGGGACGGCCACCAAGGCCGGTGACGTCGCCGAGTTCGCGGCGCTGAAGTCCGTGTTCACCGAATCCGACTCGCGCATCGCCCTCGGGTCGGTGAAATCGCAGATCGGTCACACCAAGGCGGCTGCGGGTGCCGCGGGCCTCATCAAAGCGGTTCTCGCCCTGCAGCATTCGACGCTGCCCGGAACCCTGAAGGTGGAGCGGCCCAACCCGGCGCTCGGCCTCGACGAGACGCCCTTCTACATCAACGCCGAAACCCGGCCGTGGGTGCGCACCGCGGACCAGCCGCGCCGCGCGTCTGTCAGTTCGTTCGGATTCGGCGGCAGCAACTTCCACGTGACCCTGGAGGAGTACCAGGGCGAACACCGCGCCAAGCGGTTGCGGACGCTCCCCACCGAACTCGTCGTGCTCAGCGGCGCCACCGAGGGCGAGCTGCAGAAGCGGGCCGAGGCCGTCGCCGCGGCAGTGCGCTCAGGGGAGGGACTCGCCCGCATCGCATTCGACTCGGCGCGCGAGTTCGACGCCGCGCAACCCGCGCGGGCCGGTCTGGTCGCGTCGGACACCGTGGCGCTGGAAGCGCTGGCTGACAAGCTGCGCAAGGCGCTCGCCGACGGCACCGCATCCTCGCTCAAAGATCCGAACATCAGCGTCGGATTCGGTCCCGCACGCGAGGGAAAGACGGCGTTCCTCTTCCCGGGACAGGGCAGCCAGTACGTCGGCATGGGTGGCGATCTCGCGATGACGTTCCCGTCGGCCCTGGGCGTCTGGGACGGGCTCGACGGTGCGCTGGCCGAGCTGTCCCGGGTGGTGTTCCCGGAGCCGGCGTTCGACGATGCGACCGCGCACGCGCAGCGCGCCGAACTCACCGCCATGGACAACGCGCAGCCGGCCATCGCGGCCACCAGTCTGGCGCAGCTCACGCTCCTCGATGTGCTGGGAGTAAAAGCCGATGCCGCGGCCGGCCACAGCTTCGGTGAGGTGTCGGCGCTGGCGGCCGCAGGTGTCATCCCGACCGATCGGCTCGTCGAGACGGCCCGGACCCGTGGCGTGCTGATGGCCGAAGCCGGACAGGGCAAAGACGGCGCCATGCTGGCCGTCGTCGCCGGCGTCGACGATGTCCGCACCATGCTGGAGTCTCGGCCCGAATCCGCGACGTCTCTAGTGATCGCGAACGACAACGCGCCCAAGCAGGTGGTGCTCGCAGGGCATACCGCCGACATCGAATGGGCCGAGGCTGCGGCGAAGTCGGCCGGCTGGACCTCACGGCGGCTGCCGGTCGCATCAGCGTTCCATTCGCCGATCGTGGCCGCGAGCTCGGCGCCGCTCACCAACTACCTGAAGAGCCTCGAACTCGGCTCCGCGGCATTCCCGGTGTACGCCAACGCAACCGCGCAGCCGTACAGCGAGCAGATCGCCGACCAGCTCGGCGACCAGGTGCGCACCTCGGTCCGATTCCGCGAGATGATCGAGGCGATGGCCGGCGCCGGGGTGAGGCGGTTCATCGAGGTCGGCCCGGGACGGGTGTTGACGGGACTGGTCGGCCAGATCCTGACCGATACGCCGCACCTCGCGGTGGCGCTCGACGACGCCAAGACCGGCGATCTGCGCGGGTGGCACCGCGGCCTGGCGGCCCTGGCCGCCGACGGGGTGGCGCTCGACCTGAGCGCGCTGTTCGACCATTTCGCCGAACCGGCCCAGCACGTCCCCGCACCGGCCCATGCAGTGCTCGTCGGCGGGGCCAACCTGGGCAAGCCCTATCCGCCGGCCGACGGGAAGGTGACGATCACGCCGAAACGTGTACGCGCCACCTCACCGCAGCCGGTGACGTCACCGGAGAAGACGCTGTCCACCGTGGAAGGACCCCCGATGACCCAGGTAGTCCAGCGCATGGAAGCACCGGTGAATCCGCCGGCCCCGCCCGCGGTCTCGACTCCCGCGCCGGCGGCCGCCGCGCCGGCTCCGGAGGTACACCTGCCGGCCCCGACTGCCGCACCACTGTCCGGCGACGCCTGGAGCGTCATCGACCGCATCCAACGTGAGACCGCCGAGCAGCATCAGCGCTACCTCGACGTCATGACCCAGAGTCATCAGTCCTTCCTCGACGTCGCGGCGCAGATGATGGCCGAGATCGTCCACGATCAGTCGCCCGCGCCGCAGGCCCCCCGGGTGATGTTGAAAGAGGTTGTCCAGGCACCCCTTCCGCCGCAGAGCGCCGTCGCGGCGGCACCGAGTGTCGCGGCGATGACTCCACCGCCGGCGGCGCCGGCTCCGATCGCCACGCCCGCTCCGATCGCTCCGGTCGCGCCCCAGGCCCCGAGCGCGCCGAACGGCGCTGCGCCGGCTGCTGCGCCTGTGCCGGGGTTGCCGGTGGGTGCTGTGGTGTTGGGGATCGTGTCGGAGAAGACGGGTTATCCGGCGGACATGTTGTCGTTGGAGATGGAGATGGAGGCCGAGCTCGGTATCGACTCCATCAAGCAGGTGGAGATTTTGGCGGCGTTGCAGGCGAAGTTCCCGGGGGCGCCGGATATTCCGGCGTCGGAGTTGGCGGGTCTGCGGACGTTGCAGGACGTGGTGGACAAGGTGGGTGGGTTCGCCCCGAGCGCGCCGAACGGCGCTGCGCCGGCTGCTGCGCCTGCACCGGGGTTGCCGGTGGGTGCTGTGGTGTTGGGGATCGTGTCGGAGAAGACGGGTTATCCGGCGGACATGTTGTCGTT
>NZ_LZSU01000044.1 GCF_001665575.1 Mycobacterium sp. 852013-51886_SCH5428379
GAAAAGTAGGACACCGCCGAACACCCTTTCAAGCCCTCGGCCCCCAACCACACAGTTGGGGGCCGAGGCATTTCTGCGTTCAGGCCTATGTCTCGAAGAGCGTCGGAACGGCGCAATGGAATTGCTTTTCCATTCCGAGGAGCATTTTCTTTCTTTCGATTCCACCGCCATATCCGGTGAGGCTGCCGCCGGCGCCGATCACGCGATGGCACGGGACGATGATGCTGATCGGATTGTGCCCATTGGCCAGGCCCACCGCGCGCGAGGCGCCGGGAGCGTCGATCTGGCGGGCGATCTCGCCATACGACCGAGTTTCTCCGTAGGGAATGGTGAGCAACGCTTCCCACACCCGGCGGCGGAACGCCGTCCCGACGAGATCGAGTTCGAGATCGAAAGTCATCCGTTCGCCGCTGAAATAGGCGGCCAATTGTTCCACCGCGTCCGGAAACACACGGTCGTCCTCGACCCAGTCCGCCCGGCTGGGCTCGTAGGTCTGATCGACCATCCGCAGGTGCATCAACCTGCCCTCGCGGCCGGCGAGGGTCAGCGGCCCGACGGGGCTTTCGACGGTACGGAATTGCAGAATCATGCTGACTTCTCCTTCGGGGGCCATTCATTGACCACGTGATCTAGCGCTGTCCATAGGTGCTGGGTGGCGTACGCCCGCCAGGGTCGCCATCGAGCACTTCGCTCGCCCAGTCCCCGCACGTCGTGCGGGAGCGAGAGCGCACGCGCAGCGGCGCGGACGCCGAGATCGCCGACCGGGAAGGCGTCCGGGTCGCCGAACCCTCGCATGGCCACGACCTCGGCGGTCCACGGCCCGATTCCGGGTACGGCCAGCAGCTGTTCCCGCGCGCTGTTCCAATCGCATCCCGGGTCGAGCACCACGTCGCCGGTTGCCAGCGCCTCGATCAGCGCCACGACGGTGCGTTGCCGGGTCTTGGGGAGCGCGAGGTGCGAGGGGTCGATGACAGCCAGTTGTCCGACGCTCGGGAACACGTGCGTCAGACCACCCGCCGGGTCATCGATCGGCGCACCGTAATTGCGGGCCAGGCGGCCGGCATGCGTGCGGGCGGCCTTCAACGACACCTGCTGTCCGAGCACCACCCGCAATGCGAGCTCGGCTTCGTCCACCGTACGGGGGATCCGCTGTCCCGGTGCCTTCCGCACCAGGGCCGCGAGCTCCGGATCGGCGCAGAGGGCGTCGACGACCGCCTCGGGATCGGCGTCGAGATCGAGCAGACGTCGGCACCGGGCGATGGCGCTGGTCAGATCGCGTAGATCGCCGAGATGAAGCCGGCACTGCACGTGATCATGATGCGGCGTGAGGCTCACGATGGCGTTGCCGTGCGGCAGGCGCAGCGTTCGGCGCAGTGCTCCGTCCCGGAATTCCTCCACACCGGGGACGGCGCTGGCCGCCAGATGTCCGAAGAGTCCTTCGAACGCGAACGGAGCGCGAACCGGGAGCCGCAGCGACAACGGGCCCGGTCCCCCGGGTGCCGCTGACGGGTGCGCGCGTGCCCGGCGGCGCAGCTCGGTCGGCGTGAGATCGCAGACCGCGCGGACGGTGTCGTTGAATTGCCGGATACTCGAGAACCCCGCGGCGAACGCGACATCGGAGAAGGGCAGCTCCGTCGTCTCGATGAGGATCCGCGCGGTCTGGGCCCGCTGCGCCCGTGCCATCGCCAGCGGATTGGCGCCCACCTCGGCCTGCAGGATGCGCTGCAGCTGACGCGTTGTGTAGCCCAACCGGTCGGACAGTCCCGCGACGCCCTCTCGGTCGACCACGCCGTCGCCGATCAACCGCATGGCGCGGGCGACGACGTCACCGCGGACGTTCCATTCCGGAGAACCCGGCGATGCATCGGGCCGACACCGTTTGCATGCGCGAAAACCGGCGGCCTGTGCCGCGGCCGCTGTCGCATAGAAGCGCAGATTGCGGGCGAACGGCGGTCGCGCCGGACAACTGGGCCGACAATAGATGCCGGTGGTCAGCACGGCCGTGACGAACCACCCGTCGAACCGGGAGTCCTTGGACTGGACGGCTCGGTAGCAGCGGTCGAAATCGTCGTGCACAGTTCCACACTTACACGCACCCACCGACGGCACTGGCGGAAAACGGACATGGCGGTGCGACGCCTGACATACCCTGTACGGGTGTATAGCACCGAGTTCGACTACGTCATCGCGGGCGCGGGATCCGCCGGCTGCGTGCTCGCTGACCGGTTGTCGGCCGACCCGACGGTCAACGTGCTGCTGCTCGAGGCGGGCGGCGGCGACCGGAATCTGTGGCTGCACATCCCCAAGGGCGCCGGCAAGCTGTTCGACAGCGAGAAGCACATGTGGCATTACGAGACCACGCCCTTCGGCCCGACACCGCACGTCGAGCAGTGGATGCGCGGCAAGGTGATCGGCGGATCGAGTTCGGTCAACGGCATGATCTACAACCGCGGAACCCGCGCGGATTACGACGGACTCGACCAGCTCGGCAACAAAGGCTGGGGCTGGGACGACATCCTGCCGATCTTCAAACGGTTCGAAAACCACCAGTTCGGCGGATCTGCGACGCGTGGCACGGGTGGTCCGCTGCACGTGTCGGTGCCTCGGGATCCTGATCCGTTGTGCGAAGAGATGCTCGACGCGGCTGTCGGCGCCGGCTTGTCACGGGTCCAGGACATCAACGACGCCGATGGTGAGCGGATCGGATATGCGACGTCGACGATCCGTAACGGCCGCCGGGTCAGCGCCGCAACGGCCTTCCTCCGGCCGGCCCTGGCCCGCCCGAATCTGACGTTGCGCACGGGCGCCGTTGTGCAGAGGGTGCTGTTCGAGCGCGATCGTGCCGTCGGATTCGAGATCGCGACCGGCAGGGGGACCGCACAGGTCAAGGCGACCCGCGAGGTGATCGTCGCCCTCGGCAGCCTGAACTCACCCAAGCTGCTACAGCTTTCGGGGATCGGGCCTCGTGAGGTGTTGGCGGCGGCGGGCGTGCCCGTGCGGCTCGATCGCGAACATGTCGGCCGGCGGATGCGCGAACACCGTTGCGCCACGCTGCGCTACCGATTGAAAGACGATCTCGGCTACAACCGTCGGCTGGCCACCAGCGTCGGACAGGCCCTCACCGGGATGAAGTATCTGGCCACGCGCAAGGGTCCGCTCGCCGCTCCGTCGTTCGACGTCCTCGGCTTCGTGAAGACACATCCCGAAGCCGACCGTCCCGACGGTCAGGTGATGATGGGGCCCTGGACACTGCCGCCCTACAACACCGGTGAACCCGTCGTCATCGAGCGTCAGCCCGGCCTCTCGTGTCTGGGCATGGTTCTGCGGCCCACCTCGCAGGGGCATGTCGAGATCACCTCCGCCGATCCCGCCGAGCCGCTGCGGATCACACCGAACTATCTGAGCACCGCCGACGACCGTGAGGGCACGGCGAATCTGCTGCGCAGGATGCGTGCGATCTTCGAAGAATCACCGATCGCCGAGCGGATCAGCCACGAGACCTACCCCGGGCAGCAGGTGACGAGCGACGAAGATCTCCTCGACGCTGCGCTCGACGGCGGCTATTGCGGCTACCACGCCGTCGGCACATGCGCGATGGGCCCGGACGATCAGGATGTGGTCGACAGCCGATTGCGCGTTCGCGGTGTCGACGGTCTTCGCGTGGTCGACTGCTCGGTGCTGCCCACCATGGTGGCGGGCAACCTCAACGGCCCGATCATGGCAATGGCCTGGCGGGCGGCGGACCTCATCCTCGACGGCCGTTGACACGCGGTGGGCGTCAGAACAGGTAGATGACGAAGACCGCGCCGAACAGCACGACCAGCCAGGCGTCGGTGGCGCGACGCAGCCAACGCGGCGCCGTGTGCACCTCCATGAAGTACCGGAAGATCAAGCGAACCTTGATGACCGTGAGAGCCAGGACGAGCGCGGTCACCGGTGTGCTCGCCTGCACGGTGGCGGTGAAGTGGGCGGGCGCCAGCCACCACGACCCCAGGGTGATCGCGACCAGGGCGGCCCACCCCCAGGTGATGGTCCGCGCAATGTGGTCCGGGCGCTGTGCGGCGGTGTCGGACATCGTCACCTCATCACGTAGAGCAGGCCGAAGATGACGACCCAGAGCAGGTCGACCATGTGCCAGTACACGGCGCCGGATTCAATCAACGTCGTGCGCCGGCGACCGGTGTTGCGTAGCTCGCGAACCATCACTCCCAGCACGACGAGTCCGATGATTACGTGCACCAGATGGACGCCGGTCAACACGTAGTAGAACGAGTAGAACGTCTCGGAGTTGGTGTGGCCCGCGGTGACCTTGCTGAACCACTCGTAGCTCTTGAAGGCGATGAACAGCAGACCGCAGATGCCACCCGCCCAGACGAACCGGACCGCCTGATCGTGACGTTCGGTCCGGCAGGCCAGGACGCTGCGCGCCACGAACCAGGAACTGGTCAAGAGGATCACGGTGTTCAGCACACCGATGTTGACGTCGAGATGCTGCTGCGCGCGCAGGAACTGCTCGGGGTTCATGCTCCGGTAGACCATGAAGATGATGAAGTAGCCGCCGAACACGATGAGGTCGCCGAGGACCATCACCCACATGTGGATATCGCCAGGAAGATGGGCCGACGACGGTTGACGCGGCGGTGATTTCGGTGGGGACTGGGATTGACTCATGCGTCTGCGGGCTCACTCACGCACGCGCGGCGCAGCAACACGATCAACGCGCCCAGCCACACGGAGAACACCACGACCGCCAGCCAGAACGACACTGAACCATTCCACGCGAACGGGCCCGAGTGGAAGACGAACATCTGGGTGGCGATGACCTCGGTGATGATCTGCCAGATGCTGATGTAGGCGAACCATTTCGGGAAGATGTCGTTCTTGTCGTACAGGATCGCCACGGCGAGTACGAGATAGGCGGCCGTGAAGCACCCGAGCGATCCGTTGTAGGAGAGCATGCCGAGGTCGTAGAGAAGGCTGACGATCTCAGGGTCCCGATCGGCGCGGAACGTGGCCGTCAGAAAGCACACGCACACCAGGAGGAATCCCGGCAGGGCGCCGACGCCCATCCCGCCGATATAGCCGTAGGCGAAGACCGGGCCCACCGACATCCGCATCATCTGGTACGCGACAAGGCCATTGGTCACTGCCGCGCCGCCGAGCAGGATCAGCAGCACCATGAAACCGATCTGGATGGTCAGGCCGTTGTCGGCGAAGAACGCGACCTTGTCGGCTGCGGTCACATCAGGTCGGGGTGGCGGCGTCACGCGGGCCAGCACGCAGATGATCACACCGAACACCGCGTACCACACGGGAAAGAACCAGGTGACCAGCCGGACATCGGGTTTGCCGCCCGGCGGCAGCGCCGTCACCTTCCGCAGCCGGCCGGGGGTCAGGACGGTCACCGGACAAGACCCTCGTCGACGGCCTGGCGCTGCACGGCGCGACGCAGCACGAAGAACATCACGATGACGAACGCGGCGAAGGCCCCGTTGCGCACCCAGAACGACAACAGCCCGTCCCAGGCCAGTGGTCCGTTCTGGAACACTGCAGCACCTGCGGCGGGCACCATCGCGATCGCGGTGAACAGTGAGTAGTGGCCGACCCAGCGGGGAAACACCGGATCCGGCCCGTCGTCGAAGTGCACCGCCACCGCCAGCAGCACGAACTGGGCCACCACCATGCCGACGGGTGCGATGAACACGATCCAGGCCAAATCGTTGAGCAGCATGACGAGTTCGGGGTCGCGCTCCGGCCGGAACGCAGCGACGAGGAAGAAGATGTTGGACAGCGCGAAGATCGTCGCACCGCTCACGGCAGCGGTGAGATAGCAGTAGGCCAGGACATGGCTCTGGCTCTTCATCCGCTTCATCTGCACGACGATGACCATGAAGAACGGCAGGACCAGGATGCCACACAGGTTGAATGTCACCTGGCTCAGGCGAATCCACGCGGTGTGCTCGGCGTAGAACGAGGCGACCTCGGCAGCGCTCCAGGTCGGTGACATCGGCGGCCAGAACACCGGGCACGCCAGCATCGCCACGAGCAACACTGCGCCGACGGCGGGACCGGTCCACAGGCTGATCCACTGGGCCTTGATGTTTCCGGCCTTCGGCGTGTCCTGCACCTGCTCGAGGATCTGCACCTCGTACCTCCACTATGACTCGAGTCAACGTTCAGGCGTCTGCGCCGGGCCGGGTTCCGGGATGGCGACGTCGGCGTTCAGGCCCAGAACAACGGGGTTGTCGCGCTCAGGGAACGGTATCGGGTCGACAGATCTAAGGGAAGAGTTTCCTGATTCCAGTCAGTTTTGCGCGGCTCTGCGTATCGTGGGGCGGACCGACGAGCAGATCGGATCTCCAGGTGTTGAAGTCGAGAACGTCCGAGCGAGGGCGCAAAGGGGAGCAGACGCGCGAACGCCTGCTGGGCGCGGCGATCGCCGAGTTCCAGCGCGACGGGATGGCGGCGGCCGATATCGGGGCCATCGTCGCGGCGGCCGGCGTGGCGCACGGCACGTTCTTCTTTCACTTCCCGACGAAAGAGCATGTGCTCGTCGAGTTGGAGATCCGTGAGCAGCAACGCATGGCCGCCGAACTGGCGCGCTTCTACGGCAAACCCCACGACGTGCGCGCGACGTTGGCCAAGACGGTCGAGATCCTCGAGGCGCTCGAACGCCGGT
The DNA here is from genome assembly GCF_001665575.1 of Mycobacterium sp. 852013-51886_SCH5428379. Taxonomy (GTDB): domain Bacteria; phylum Actinomycetota; class Actinomycetes; order Mycobacteriales; family Mycobacteriaceae; genus Mycobacterium. Next base: position 6,680 of record NZ_LZSU01000044.1, read on the forward strand.
TGGGGAGCCGGCTGTTCAGAGACTTTCTGGCGCTGCACTTCTCGACGCGGCGGCCGCCGTCAGAAGAATGGGCGGTGCACCCGGTGATCGTCGCAGTCATCGAAGAGCTCGGACGCGCCCGCGACCGCGGAGAGATCCCGGCCGAGGTTGACGTGATGCTCGTCGGTATCTCGTTTCTGGCGGGGCTCTACGCGCTGCTGATCACCTTGCCGGAGTCACGGGAAGTCCGCGCACCCGTCCTCGATGAGTACGTCACGACCTACATGTATGGTCTGCGCGCTATGTGAGAACCGCGGGCATGCTGTCCCAACCGCGGACCGTCGACGTGCGCGACCGCCGTGCCCGGCTCATGTCGACAGTCCATTCCGGCCACCTCTTGAGCACCTCCTCGAGCGCGACGCGGCCCTCCAGGCGGGCTAGTGGCGCGCCGACGCAGAAGTGGGCCCCACGACCGAAGGTCAAGTGGCCGCCGGGCTTTCGGTGGATGTCGAAGCGGTCCGGGTCGTCGAAACGGCGTTCGTCGCGGTTGGCAGAGGCAAGCATCATCAGCAGGGGTCGTCCCGCAGGGATGGTGACCCCCTGGAAGGTGAGGTCGTCGGTGGCTACGTACCGCGCGACGTGCGGACCGGGCGGCTCGTAGCGCAGCAACTCTTCGATCGCGTTCGGGATCAGGCCGGGATCGCCCACCAACTCCTTTCGCTGATCGGGGTGTTCGGCGAGCACCTTGCCCATCCAGCCGAACAGGCGTCCCGTGGTCTCGACGCCGGCGCCGGCGACCACGGCGAGAAACACGACGAGCTCCTGTTTGGTCAATCTGCGTACCGTCGCGGTCTCGTCCTCGAACTCCACGTTCAGCAACTCGGTGATCAGATCGTCGGACGGGTTCTTTTCCCGCCATTCGACGTACTCGCCGAACATCTCACCGGTGAAGTAGCGGTCCTTGTCGATCGCCATCGGCTTGCCCGCCTCGTTGCGCAGCACTTCGTTGGCGTGCGCACGCACCGCCGGTTGTTCGGAATTCGGGATCCCGGCCAGCATGCCGATCGTGCGCATGGGCAACTCGGCGCCCAGATCCACGACGAAATCGAACCGGTCGCCGCCGACCAGCGGGTCCAGACACGCGACACAGAAGGCGCGGATCTTGTCCTCGATCGCCCGCATCTTCTTGGGCGTGAATGCTCTCGAGACGATCGCGCGGTGAATGGTGTGCAGCGGCGGGTCTTCGTTGATGAAGATGCCCGGCGGCATCACGGGATCCGCCATGACGACTTCGAGGATGTCGCCCTTGGCGGAGCTGAGTCGTGTCGTGTCCTTGAGCGCCGCGTCGACGTCGGCGTATCGGCTCACGGCCCAGAAATCATGGCGCTCATTGTGATACACCGGCTGCTCGTCACGCAGTCTGCGGTAGGTCGCATACGGGTCGATGTCGATGTCGACGTGCCATGGGTCGTAGTAGAGATCGCTCATGTGTGCTCCTCGCCGGGTGTTGGGCCGAGCATAGACGCTGTGCTATACATTCGTACAGCGACGAAAGGTGCAGCGGTGAGTCGAGTGGCGGTGGTGACCGGCGGCGCGTCGGGCCTTGGTCAGGCGATCTGCGCGAAGCTCGCCGCGGACGGCCATCGGGTGGCCGTGGTGGACGTCGACGCGCAAGCGGCCGCGGCGATCGCCGCCGAGGTGCGCGGCGCCGGCGGTTGGGCTGTCGCGGTGGAGGCGGACGTGTCCGACGAGGTCGCCGTCGAATCGGCCTTCGCCACCGTGCGAGCCGAATTCGGACCCGTCGGCATCCTGGTCACCAGCGCGGCGATCGGCGGCTTCACCCGCTTCGACAGGATCACCCTCGACGAGTGGAACCGCTATCTGGCGGTCAATCTGACCGGGACGTTCCTGAGCATCCGAGCGGCGTTGTCGGACATGGTCGAAGCGCGCTGGGGCAGGGTCGTGACGATCTCTTCGGCCGCGGGACAACAGGGCGCACCGCGTCAGGGACACTACTCGGCAACCAAGGGCGGGGTGATCGCCATGACGAAGACAGTGGCCCGCGACTACGCGAAGTACGGGATCACCGCGAATTCAGTGCCGCCCTTCGCAATCGAGACACCTATGCTTCAGCGCCAGCAGGCCGAGGGCGCGCTGCCTCCGGCGGAGTATCTCGTCCAGGCCATCCCCGCAGGACGCGTCGGCGCGCCCGCGGATGTCGCGGCGGTGTGCTCGTTCCTGTGTTCGGAGGGCGCCGGGTACGTCACCGGACAGGTCATCGGCGTCAACGGCGGCGCGGTGCTGTGAACATCGAAGACTCGGCGCAGGAACCCCGCTACCACTTCGACCGGCACAGCCCGGAATACCGAGAGCGCTTCCTCGACATCACCCGCGAGATGCACACCAGGTGCCCGCTGGCATGGACCGACACCTACGGCGGGCATTGGGTCGCGGCCGGTAGCGACGAGGTCTTCGAGTTGGCGCGGTGCCCGCACGTGTCGAATGACCACGACGTGGCCAACGAGCGCCGCGGCTACAAGGGGATCTCAATTCCGGCCATGGTGGAGGCCGAAGGCTTTCGGGGCGGAATGCTCGAGATGGACGATCCCGAGCACCGGGTCTACCGGACCGTGCTCAACCCGTACTTGTCGCCGGCGGCGGTCAAACGCTGGGAGCCGTTCGTCGACGAAATCGTGCGCGCGTGCATCGACGATCACATCGATTCTGGCCATATCGATTTCGTCGACGATCTGGCCAACGTGGTTCCGGCCGTCCTGACGCTGGCGATGCTCGGTGTGCCGCTGGACAAATGGGAGCTCTACAACGAACCCGCGCACGCGTCGGTGTACACCCCGCCGGACTCTCCCGACGCCGAGCGGGTCCGTGAGCTGTATCTGGCCATGGGGGTGGACCTGTTCACCAACCTGATCGAGATCCGGCACAATCCCCGCCCCGGGATCATCGACGCGTTGGCGACGATGCGCATCGCCGGCGAGGCGCCGCCCGACATCGAACTCATCGGGATGCTGAACCTGTTGATCGGCGGCGGCTTCGACACGACCACCGCACTGACCGCCCATGCGTTGGAATGGTTGTCCGAGCATCCCGACGAACGCGCCCACCTCAGTGCGCAGCGCGACAGGCTGCTCAACCCGGCGACCGAGGAGTTCCTTCGGTATTTCACCCCCGCGCCCGGAGACGGCCGCACGATCGCCGAAGACATGACGCTCGGTCACGTCGATCTGCGAGAGGGTCAGCGGCTGTGGCTGTCGTGGGCCATGGCCAACCGTGACCCGGCCGTCTTCGCGGATCCGGACAGGGTTGTTCTCGACCGAAAAGCCAATCGGCACTTCAGCTTCGGCATCGGCGTGCATCGCTGCATCGGGTCGAACGTCGCGCGCACCGTGTTCAAGTCGATGCTCACCGCGGTGCTCGACCGGATGCCGGACTACCGGTGCGATCCCGAACGGGCCGTGCACTACGACAGCATCGGTGTGATCCAGGGGATGCGGCACCTTCCGGCCACCTTCGCCCCCGGGCGGCGGCGCGGTCCGGGCGTCGAGGAAACGGTGGCCGCATTGCAACGCATCTGCGACGAGCAGGGGCTCGCGCGCCCGATCACCGAACATCGGGAGTCGGCGAGAATCCAGGAGTGGTCATGACAGGACGTCGCCCGGTCGCGGTGGTGACCGGGGCGAGCCGCGGTGCGGGCGCCGGGATCGCGCACGCGCTGGGTGCGCACGGGTGCACCGTCTACGTCACGGGCCGCACCGTGGACGGCGGTGGCGCCGCGCGCGGCACGATCGGTGAGACGGCCGCCAAGGTCACCGCCGCCGGCGGCGAGGGTATCGCCGTACAGGTCGACCACGGCGACGACGAGCAGGTCGCGGCGTTCTTCGATCGGGTCGCCCGCGAGCGCGGCCGCATCGACATCCTGGTCAACAACGCGGCCATCATCCGGGACGAGATGATGGGGCGCACCAAGTTCTGGGAAGAACCGATCAACGTCATCGACACCCTCGACGTCGGCCTGCGCAGTAGCTATGTCGCCACGGTGTACGCCGCCCCGCTCATGGTGCCCAACGGCAAGGGGCTGGTGGTGTTCACGTCGTCCTCGGGTGCAGTGCACTACGCCTTCGGGCCTGCGTACGGGGTGCCGAAGGCCGGCGTCGACAAGATGGCCGCCGACATGGCCTTCGACTTCCGGGACGTCGGTATCGCGGCGGTGTCGATCTGGATGGGTTCACTGCTCACCGATCGGGTGCGCGCGATCATCGCGGGCAATCCCGAGAAGTTCGGCCACATCCTCGACAGCGCCGAGACGCCCGAACTCACCGGACACGTCATCTGGGCCCTGGCGCACGATGCCGACCTGATGGCGGTCAGCGGGCAGACGCTCATCGGCGCCGAACTGGCGGTCAAGTACGGGATCACCGACGAGGACGGCCGCCAACCACCCTCGTACCGCGATCTTTTCGGCGTCCATCCGCCACAGCAGCACTCCCACGTGATGCGTTGACCGATGCGGATCGGACTGACCGGTGGCGGAACCTCGGTCGACAGTATCGTGGCCCAGGCCCAGGCCCAGCTGGCGGAGGAGGAGGGCTTCACCAGTTTGTGGTACGCCGGCGCGGTCGCCGGTGATCCGCTCGTTGCGATGGCGATCGCGGGACGGGCCACCACGTCGATCGAACTCGGCACCGCTGTGCTGCAGACTTATCCGTGCCACCCACTGCTGCAGGCGAACCGTGTCGCCGCGGCCGCCAACGCGATGGGGCGGCCAGGCCTCACGCTGGGTATCGGGCCGTCCCACGAGCCGATCGTTCGCGACGTGCTCGGCCTGTCCTACGACCACCCGGTCCGCAACACTCGCGAGTATCTGCAGATCATCACCGCGCTGCTTTCCGGCGAGGAACTCAACTCCGACGGCACGGACTGGAGCGTGCACAGCACCGGCCGCATGGTTGCGCTCGACCATCCGGTGCCGGTGCTGCTGTCGGCGCTGTCGCCCCGGATGCTTCGTATCGCCGCCGAGTTCGCCGACGGGGTGGTGCTGTGGTTGGCGTCGGCGGCGGTGATCGCCGAGCGGATCGCTCCGGCCCTCGCCGGCGGCCGCATCGTCGCGGGGCTGCCCGTCGCCGTGCACGCCGACGTCCGTGCGGCGCACGACGCGATCGGCGTAACGGCGTCGGGATACGAGCGAATGGCCAACTACCAGAACATCATCCGTGCCGGCGGTGGATACTCGGCCGCGGACGTCGGGATCGTCGGCGACGAAGCTGCGGTGACGAGGCAACTAGAAGAGCTGATCGAAGCCGGGGCGACGGATGTCTGGGCGCAGCCCGTCGCGGTGGGCGCCGATCGGGCGCAGCGCTCGGCGTCGGTGACACGTACACGAGCCTTGCTGGCCGAGTTGGCCCGGGCGGGCTAGTCACTTACCCCGTGGCCGCGCGCCGCGGCCATAGGTGATGTCGGCGCGTTCCAGGTCCCAGCGATTGCGGAACACCACGTCCGACAGCGGACGCCGGCGCACCGGACCGTGGCTGCCGCGGGGCCAGCCCACGACGACGTGCCCGGCCAGAAACCATTCGCCGGGGATGCCCGTGGCGTCGCGCAGCGCCTGTTCGCCACCGTAGGACGCCCAGCTGGTGATGCACGCGCCCAACCCCTGCGCCCGTGCGGCCAGGTAGAAATTCTGCATCGCGGGATAGATCGAACCGCCCTGCAAGAACTCCGAGGAGAACTCGTTTTTGAAGGCGGCGAACAGCACTGAGGTGAACTCGCCGGCCCGGTCGTGGAGTTCGTACGTGGCGCGGTTGTTTCGCGCCGCGCGACTGTCGTCGTCCGCGGCGGGCCGGGTCATCCCGTAGATGGATTCGATTGATTGCAGCGCGATCTGGGCGGCCTGTGCCACAGCTGCCCGCTGCTCGGGACCGTCGAGGACGATGAACCGCCACAGCTGGGCGTTGGCCCCGTTGGGCGCCCACGTCGCCGCCTGAAGGCACCGGTTCAGGGTCTCGTCGTCGACCGGATCGTCGGTGAACCGCCGTATTGATCGGGCGGTGGACAGCACTTCCCAGACATCGGTGGTCGGTTGCGACATGACCATTGGTGTACTCGACACAAGCCGGAGTGTCCAGCGCCGGAGTGCTGTACAGTCGTACTGCATACTGGTCTGGCCGACGGGAGTGACGCTGTGAGCGACAGGTTTTCGATGGAGGGCAGGGTCGCGGTCATCACCGGCGGCGGCAGCGGGATCGGACGCGCCTCGGCGCTGGTGCTCGCCGAGCACGGCGCCGACATCGTGCTCGCCGGCCGGCGTGTGGAGCCGCTCGAAGCGACCGCGGCCGACATCGAGGCCCTGGGTCGCCGCACCTTGGTCGTGCCGACCGATGTGACCAGTGCCGAGCAGTGCCAGGCACTCGTCGACGCGACACTCGCCAAGTTCGGCCGGCTCGACGTGCTCCTCAACAATGCCGGCGGCGGTGAGACGAAGTCGTTGATGAAGTGGACCGACGACGAGTTTCACCAGGTACTGGATCTGAATCTGTCGAGCGCGTGGTACCTGTCGCGAGCTGCGGCCAAGCCGATGATCGATCAGAAGAAGGGCGCGATCATCAACATCTCCTCCGGCGCCGGTCTGCTGGCCATGCCGCAGGCGCCGATCTATGGTGCCGCCAAGGCCGGTCTGCAGAACCTGACCGGATCTATGGCGGCGGCATGGACGCGAAAAGGATTGCGGGTCAACTGCATCGCGTGCGGCGCGGTCCGCACCCCCGGCCTGGAGGCCGATGCGCAGCGTCAGGGCTTCGACATCGACATGATCGGTCAGACCAACGGTTCGGGCCGCATCGCCGAACCCGACGAGATCGGCTATGGCGTGCTGTTCTTCGCCTCCGACGCGTCCAGTTACTGCTCGGGGCAGACGCTGTACATGCACGGCGGTCCCGGACCGGCGGGGGTGTGAGCATGGACGTCAGCCACATCGGGCTGCGCGTGCGGGATCTGGACGCATCGCAGAAGTTCTACGAGGTACTCGGATTCGCCGAGGTGAAGCGTCTGACAGTGCCCGATTAGGTGGCCGAAGGTCTGCTCGGACTCGCTCCGCCGATCGGCTTTGAAGCGGTGTACCTGCGCAACGGGGGCGTCGTGCTGCAGTTGCTGACGTTCTCGGGGTATCCGGCACCCGACGAGGCCGAGCGGGGGATGGTCGGTGCCGGCCTCACCCACCTCTCGCTGGCGGTGGCCGATGTGGCCGCGGTCCGGGACGCTATGGCCGCAACGCGCGGCACCGTCGTCGCCGATCCCGGTGGTGGATACGCCTGTATGGTGCGCGATCCCGACGGTCAGCTCATCGAGCTCGTCAGTGAACGGGTGCGGCCGGTGCGGGTCACCGAAGCTCGCTGACCAGCGGCGCATACTGATCGAGATACGCCCATGTGGTCGAGGCGTCGTCGCCGTCGCGGCGGCCCCCGCCGATCACCACCCGGGTGGATCCGAGATCGCGGTAACGGGCGAGGCGCTTCTCTGACGGGTTGCCCCACGCCATCACCGTCAGGTCCAGCGCCGCGTCGGCGATCGCCTCGGGTTCCATGACGGGCACACCGATGCGTTCGACGAGCGGCCGCCGGTCGCCGAGCACGCCGGTCTCGGTGATGCCTGGGCAGATCGTGTGCACGGCAATGCCTTCGGCGGCCAGGTTCGGGGCGATCGACCGCATCATCCCGACGACCGCATGCTTGCCCAGTGAGTAGACCGGGTCGGGATGCCAGGGCATCAGTCCGGCCAGCGACGACGTCGCGAGGATCGCCCGGTCGCCGGCGCCCGACGACCGCATGGCGCGCACGGCCGCACGCACACCGAACACGACGCCGTCGAGATTCACGCCGATCGAGCGCCGGTACTGGGTGAGATCGAGTGAGCCGATGTCACCCGACCAGTCGATGGTGACGCCGGCATTCAGGAAGGCGACATCCAGCCCGCCCAAGTCGGCCATGCAGGAGGCGAACGTCGCGTCGACCTGGTCGGGATCGGTTACATCACAACGTAATCCGACACCGCCGAGTGGTTCGGCGACCGCCTCTGCTGCCGCGCCTTCGATGTCGACCACGCATACCTGCATACCCTCGGCGGCCAGTCGGACCGCGGTCGCGCGGCCGATGCCGGACGCGCCGCCGGTCACCAGCGCGACGCGTCCCGCGAGCTTTACGTACTCACCACCGGTCGACGGGATCGTCCAGGTTCAGTGGCCGCAGGTAGGACGCATCGGTGGTGTCCCACCGGCCCTTGATGAAACCCTTGACCGCACCCTTACCGAGGATTGACGAGTCGCCGCTGATCATCCACTCGATGGTGCAGCGGCGCAGCGCGATCTTCCACACCCCGTCCCGGCGCTGCAGCCGGTCGATGTAGCGGCCGCCCATCAGCGAAACGATCCTGCCGCCCTTGACGCGCATCGCGCCCATTACGTAGCTCTCGGCGTGCGCTTCGTCGCCGTCGATCTCGCAGGTGTGGGTCGTGATGTTGTGCAGATGGTCCTCGAACACCGCGGTGTGCGCCTCGTTGGCCCAATCTCCGTATTCGGGACCAGTTTTGACGGTCGGTCCGTGCTCGTCGACACCGTCCTCGAAGTACACGCTGCCCATCAGTTCGGCGTCGTGGCGATCGTGGCCGCGTGCCTGCTTCATCACGCAGTCGAGGATCGCCGTCCGGTCCTCGAGGTACTGCACGCGCTTGCGGAGTTGTTCGAGTGCATCGGAATCAGTCACGAATCATCCTTTCCGGGGCCCATTGAATTGTACGAGTGTATAGCATCATGGGTCATGGCCTGGTTCCGGTGCTGCAGGAGCAGGGCATCATGCAGAAGGAGTATCGACCGGGGACGTTGCGTCAGAAATTGTTCGGGGAGACGGCGGACATCTCGCCATGGCACCCTGCGCACGGGTACCGAGGCATGTTCTGCTGAGTCAGCGGCTGCGCTTGCGGGCGCCGGATCTGCGCTTGGTCGCGGGTTCCACCGAATCCAGGTAACGCTCGAAGGATTCGGTCAGCTCGGCGTGTGCGGTCTCGACCCCGACGCCCTTCTCGAGGTTGAGGAACTTCGGCAGGCTCGAGATCAGCAGCTGCAGAGCCGGTAGGGAGAGATCGCCCCACGGCCGGGCGTCCGCTCCGAATTTCGCGACGAGCGCGTCGAGTTGGACCTTGCGCACGCTCTCGGTCACCGAGGCGATCTCGGTGCGGATCGACTTGCGATGGTTGCCCAGCGCCATGAACTCCGTCATCATCGCCCCGGTCGCCTCGTCCCAGCTGTACTCCCACAGCGCTCGCAGCGGATCCTCGGTTCGCTCCTCCAGCACTTTGTTCAGATAGGCGAGATTGCGCTCCGAATACCGCCGGATGCCGGCGACGAAGATGTCGTCGAGGGTGGGAAAGTAGTACTGCACGAGGCTGGGGGTCACACCCGCCTTGGCGGCCAGCGCCCGGTAGGTGACGCTGGCGTAGCCCTCCTCGAGCATCATCGTCTCGACGCAGTCGAGGAGGGTGTCCCTGGTCTTCGACGTTTCGGCGCCCACGCGCCGTGCGGATGAGGCCATGGTCTCCTCGTTCGGTCGATTGCGGTCATTGTCTCACCCGTGCTACCGCCCGGTGCGCCGTCCCTAAACTCGAAGGTATGGAAGGTGCTTCGGTTCAGGACGTCCCGGACGGGTTGCTACGCATCGAGGACTGCCTGGACGCGGACGGCCGCATCGCCCTCCCACCGGGCGTCACGCTGATCTCCCTGATCGATCGCAACATCGCCCACGTCGGCGACAGCGTGGCCTACCGGTACATCGATCACACCGGCGCGGGAGACGGAACCGTGACGGAACTGACCTGGGCTCGACTCGGGGTGCGGTTGCGCGCGGTCGGGGCCGAGGTGCAGCGGCGGTCCGCGCGCGGTGACCGGGTGGCGGTGCTGGCGCCCCAGGGCCTGGACTACATCACCGGATTCTTCGCCGCGATCAAGGCCGGCGCGATCGCGGTACCCCTGTTCGCCCCCGAATTGCAGGGCCACGCACAACGGCTGGAGACCGCGCTGCGCGACGCCCGCCCCTCGCTGGTGCTCACCACCTCCGCGGCGGCCGACGCCGTCGCGCACTTCCTGGCGGACCTGACGGGTGTCCCGACCCCGCAGATGGTGCTCATCGACGAGATCCCCGACAGCGCCGCTGTCGATTTCGTCGACACCGTGGTCGACGTCGATGATGTCTCGCACCTGCAGTACACCTCGGGTGCGACGCGCCCACCGGCAGGTGTCGAGATCACCCACCGCGCGGTGGGCACGAACCTGCTGCAGATGATCCTGGCGATCGACCTGCTCGACCGAAACACCCACGGCGTCAGCTGGTTACCGCTGTTCCACGACATGGGACTGTCGATGATCGGGTTCCCGGCGGTCTACGGCGGTCACTCCACCCTGATGTCGCCGACGGCGTTCCTGCGCAGGCCGCAGCGGTGGATCCGCGCGCTGTCCGACGAGTCGCGGCAGGGCCGGGTCGTCACCGCCGCCCCGAACTTCGCCTACGAATGGACCGCCGAGCGCGGCAGACCCGGCCCGGACGACGACGTCGACCTCGCCAATGTCGTGCTGATCGTCGGCTCGGAGCCGGTGAGTATGGCCGCCATCGAGGAGTTCAACGCGGCGTTCGGCCCCTACGGACTGCCTGCGACGGCGTTCAAACCGTCCTACGGCATCGCCGAGGCCACCCTGTTCGTGGCGACGATCGCACCTTCGGAGCGGGCCACGGCGTTGGCGGTCGACCTCGGTGAGTTGGGGGCCGGTCGGCTGGTACCGGCGGCCGGCGCCGACGCCGTCGAACTGGTCTCGTGCGGCCAGATCGCCAACAGCCAGTGGGCGGTGATCGTCGAACCCGAGTCGGGCAACGAACTCCCCGATGCGCAGATAGGGGAGATCTGGCTGCACGGGGACAACATCGGCCGCGGCTACTGGGGGCAGCCCGAGGCGACGGCGGCGTCGTTCCGAGCCCGGCTGGGGTCGCGGCTGACCGCAGGCAGCCACGCCGACGGGGTGCCGCCGGACGGCCGCTGGTTGCGCACCGGCGACCTCGGGGCCTACCTCGACGGCGAACTGTACGTCACCGGCAGGATGGCCGATCTGCTCATTGTGGACGGGCGCGCACACTACCCCCAGCACATCGAGGCGACCGCCGCCGATGCCTCCGCGCTGGTGCGCCGGGGATACGCCGCGGCGTTCACGGTGCCGGCGGCGAACGGGGTCGAGGTGGTGATCGTTGCCGAACGTGCCCCGGGCACGCGCGGGGCGGATCCGGGGGCGGCCGTGGCGGCGATCCGTGCCGCGGTGGCCGAGCGCCACGGGCCGACCGTCGCGCAGGTGCGCTTCGTGCCCGCCGGGTCCATCCCTCGCACTACCAGTGGCAAATTGGCGCGCCGCGCGTGCCGGGACGAATACCGCAGCGTCGTATCAGACCGGTAGCGCGAGCCGGGTCGGCTCGTCGTGCCCACGCAGGGTGACGGTGTCACCCAGGGTCCACCGTTCGCGTTCGGCCTCCGAGGCCCCGGCCACCGCCTCCGATGAGGCGACGAGCAGATCCGGTGCCTCCTTGGCGAGCTCGCAGAGCCGGGCGGCCTCGTTCACCGGTTCCCCGATGACGGTGTACTCGAAGCGTTCCTTGGCGCCCACGTTTCCGGCGACCACGATGCCGGCTGCGACGCCGATACCGGCTTTGCATTCCGGGACCTCCTCGGCCAGCCGGGTGGCGATCGCCCTTGCAGCGGCCAGCGCCTCGCCCTCCGCGTCGTCCAGCGCCACCGGCGCACCGAAGACGGCGAGCACGGCATCGCCCTCGAACTTGTTGACCAGGCCGTGGTGCCGATCCACCTCGTCGACGATCACCGCGAAGAAGCGGTTGAGCAATTCGACGATCTCCGACGCCGGCCGGCTGGTGACCATCTGTGTGGAGCCGATGATGTCGACGAAAACCACTGCGGCATGGCGTTCTTCACCACCGAGCTCGATCTGCTGCTGCTCCGCGGCCAAGGCGACTTCGCGGCCCACGTGGCGTCCGAACAGATCTCGCACCCGCTCCCGCTCCCGCAGGCCGTGCACCATCGAGTTGAAGCCGCGCTGCAGCTCCCCGAGTTCGGTGCCGTCGAACACGACCAGATTGCAGTCCAGATCGCCTTCCTCGACGTGCTTGAGCGCCGACCGCACGACCCGCACCGGTGTGGCGACCAGCCACGCCAGCAGCCACATCAGGATCATCCCGAAGGTCAGAGCGACCACCGCGATGATCATCACCGCCACCGCGAACTGCGTCATCGAGAGGTTCTGCATGGACAGGGTGAACACCGCGAGGAGGAGGATGCCGAGCACCGGCACTCCCGAACCGAGGAGCCAGACGGTCATCGTCCGGCCCATCACGCCGTGGGCCAGTCGGCGCGGCGGTCGGCCGGCCTCGAGGGCCTGTGCGGCGACCGGCCGCAGGGCGAACTCGGTGATCAGATAGCAGGCAGTCGCCACCACGATGCCGGGAAATCCCACTGCGAACAGGAACCGGGGGATGAACGCGGTGTCCTGCAGCCCGTAGAGCACCGCGAACAGCACGGTGCCGATACCCCAGAGCAGCAGGGCTTGCTTCGCCACCCGCCACGGCGCCAGGAAGACGTTGCGCTGATCGTTACGGGTCGGCGTCCGCTCCTCGATGGACCAGCGCAGCGAGTTGACCGTCCGCGAGGTGATCCACGCCGTGCCGCCCATGAGTGCGACCAGCATGTAGGCGGGCACGACGGCCCACGTCAGCCATGCCGGGGCGTCGGTGAAGACGCTGGGCACCGGAATGGCGACGGCGTTGAGCAGCAGCGAGACCGCGATGCCCAGGATGTTGGTGACCAGGAGGAAGACGGTGAGGATCACCTGGATGCGGACGCGTCGGTGACGCTGGTTCTCCTCCGGTCTACCGAGCAGCCACGACCCGTAGTCCGGCGTGCCGATCCGTCCGCTCTGTCGGGTGACCCGCTCGAGGACGTGGCCCAGGCGCCGCGGCACAGTGTTCGTGACGTTCATGGTGACGTCAGCCTAAGCCGCGGGACGACTGGGGCCTATGGTTGTCGGCGTGCGCCTCGTGATCGCCCAGTGCACCGTCGACTACGTCGGCCGGCTGACCGCCCATCTACCCTCGGCCCGGCGCCTGCTGCTGTTCAAGGCCGACGGGTCGGTGAGCGTGCACGCCGACGACCGTGCCTACAAGCCGCTCAACTGGATGAGCCCACCCTGCTGGCTCAAAGAGGAACCCGGCGACGCCCACCCGGTATGGGTCGTCGAGAACAAGGCCGGCGAGCAGCTGCGCATCACCGTCGAAGACGTCGAACACGATTCGAGCCACGAGCTGGGGGTGGATCCGGGTCTGGTCAAGGACGGCGTCGAGGCGCATCTGCAGAAGCTGCTCGCCGAACACGTGGAGTTGCTCGGCGAGGGCTACACACTGGTGCGGCGGGAGTACATGACCCCGATCGGCCCCGTGGACCTGCTGTGCCGCGACGCCGACGGCCGGTCGGTGGCCGTGGAGATCAAGCGGCGTGGGGAGATCGACGGCGTCGAGCAGCTCACCCGCTACCTCGAACTCCTCAACCGCGACAGCCTGCTCGCGCCGGTGGCGGGGGTGTTCGCCGCCCAGCAGATCAAGCCGCAGGCCCGCACTCTCGCTACTGACCGCGGAATCCGTTGTCTGACATTGGATTACGACCAGATGCGCGGAATGGACAGTAACGAGTTCCGGCTCTTCTGACGCTCTACACTGGAACGCATGCCCCGACGCCGCCCACCACCGCGGCAGTCCCGTACGTTACCGGCCGTATTCGGCACCCGGCGTGTGGAGACCGGGCCGGACGGCTACGACTACGAGGTGCGGGCCGTGGCAGGTGCCCGCGCGACGAAACTGTACCGCTGCCCGGGCTGCGATCACCAGATCGCGCTCGGCACACCGCATCTCGTGGTGTGGCCGGCGGACGGCGGGGAGAGCGCGGCGGAGGACCGCAGGCACTGGCACACCCCGTGCTGGGCGCGCCGCGGCACCCGCGGTCCTACGCGTAAGTGGTCTTAGGGAGGCGGCTCAGTGCGCTTCTGCGGCCGGCTCGACCAGCTCGATGAGCACGCCGCCGCCGTCCTTGGGATGGATGAAGTTGATGCGCGAATTCGACGTGCCGCGCCGCGGCGCGTCGTAGATCAACCGGACACCCTGCTCGCGCAGGCGGTCGCTGAGCGCATCGATGTCGCTGACCCGGTAGGCGAACTGCTGCAGGCCGGGGCCGCGCTTGTCCAGGAACTTCGCGATCGTCGACTCGTCGTTGATCGGCGCCATGAGCTGGAGCTGCGTGCTGCCGACCGGGGCGCCGCGCACGGCCAGCATGGCCTCGCGGATGCCCTGCTCCTCGTTGATCTCCTCATGCAGGACGATCATCCCGAGATGGTCGTGATACCACTTGATCGCGACGTTGAGATCGCGGACCGCGATACCGACGTGGTCGACGGCGGTGACCAGGGCGGTGGCCAGTACTGGACGGGCGTCAATTTGCTCGGCAGTCATATCGCAAAGGTAACCTAACGACATCGGTTCCGAAACGTGTGATCGGCTGTATAGCCTCGGCGGAGCCGCCCCAAACGCTTATGGAGGTAGAGATGACCACGTCGGTGATCGTTGCTGGCGCCCGCACGCCGGTGGGCAAGCTCATGGGTTCGCTCAAGGATTTCTCGGGCAGTGACCTCGGCGCGATCGCGATCCGGGCAGCCCTGGAGAAGGCCTTCCCGAATGTCGAGGCCGCCCCTTCGCTCGTCGAGTACGTGATCATGGGCCAGGTGCTGACCGCGGGCGCCGGTCAGATGCCCGCCCGTCAGGCTGCCGTCGCCGCGGGAGTCCCGTGGGACGTGCCGGCGCTGACGATCAACAAGATGTGCCTGTCCGGGATCGACGCGATCGCGCTGGCCGACCAGTTGATCCGCGCCGGTGAGTTCGACGTCGTGGTGGCCGGCGGTCAGGAGTCGATGAGCCAGGCCCCGCACCTGCTGGTGAACAGCCGCTCTGGCTACAAGTACGGCGACGTCACCGCGGTCGACCACATGGCCTACGACGGCCTGCACGACGTGTTCACCGATCAGCCGATGGGAGCGCTGACCGAGCAGCGCAACGACGTCGACAAGTTCACCCGCGCCCAGCAGGACGAGTACGCCGCGCAGTCGCATCAGCGCGCCGCCGCCGCGTGGAAGGACGGCGTCTTCGCCGACGAGGTGGTGCCGGTGTCGATCCCGCAGCGCAAGGGCGATCCGCTGGAGTTCAGCGAGGACGAGGGCATCCGGGCCAACACCACCGCCGAATCTCTCGCCGGGCTCAAGCCGGCGTTTCGCAAGGACGGCACGATCACCGCAGGCTCGGCGTCGCAGATCTCCGACGGCGCCTGCGCGGTCGTCGTGATGAACAAGGCCAAGGCCGAAGAATTGGGTCTGACCTGGCTCGCCGAGATCGGCGCCCACGGTGTCGTCGCCGGACCCGATTCGACGCTGCAGAGCCAGCCGGCCAACGCGGTGAAGAAGGCGATTGCCAAGGAGGGAATCACCGTCGATCAGCTCGACGTCATCGAGCTCAACGAGGCCTTCGCCGCCGTCGCACTCGCCTCGACCCAGGAACTCGGTGTCGACCCCGACAAGGTCAACACCTATGGCGGCGCGATCGCCATCGGCCATCCCATCGGGATGTCCGGCGCGCGGATCACGCTGCACGCGGCACTCGAACTGGCCCGCAGGGGGTCGGGGTACGCCGTGGCGGCCCTGTGTGGTGCGGGCGGTCAGGGCGACGCGCTCATCCTCCGTCGCCCCTGATCTCTACGACAGCGTGTAGTAAACGCGCGCGTCTTCAGGCACAATGGCGGCCATGACTGGCGCTTTCGATCTCCGCACCACCGCCGGCTGGCTCCGCTTCGTGGGGCTGCTGGAGGCCGTCAGCTGGGTGGGCCTGCTGACCGGCATGTACTTCAAGCACCTGGCGAGCCCGGGGACCGAGATCGGGGTGAAGATCTTCGGGCCGGCGCACGGCGGGGTGTTCGTCGCGTTCGTCGTGGTGGCCGTCATCGCGGGCATCGCCTTCGCATGGCGGCCCGGCACCTGGTTGCTGGCGGCGCTCGCCAGCATCGTGCCGCTGGGCACTGTGATCTTCCTCATATGGGCGGAGAAGACCGGGCGGATGGGCCGCGGCGACGCCGCGCCGGCGCTGGCTCGGCCGGGCCGGACGGTCACCGAAACGACGTGACAGACTTACCTCTGTGACACGTCCACGACCTTCGATCGGGCCCGCGCTCGCCGGCGCGGTCGACCTGTCAGCGCTCAAACAACGACCGGCCGCCGAGGGCGCAGCGCCCGGCGCCGCGGCAGGCGGCCCGGGTGGCGTCGAGGTCACCGAGGCCAATCTCGAGGCCGAGGTCCTCGTCCGGTCCAGTCAGGTCCCTGTGGTGGTGCTGCTCTGGACGCCGCGCAGTGACGCCAGCGTCGCATTGGGCCAGACCCTGTCCGAACTCGCGACCGCCGACGGGGGCAAGTGGTCGCTGGCGACGGTCAACGTCGACACCACACCGCGCGTCGCGCAGATGTTCGGCGTGCAGGCCGTGCCGACCGTCGTCGCCCTCGCCGGCGGGCAGCCGATCTCGAGCTTTCAGGGGCCGCAACCTGCCGACCAGCTGCGCCGGTGGATCGACTCCCTGCTCGAGGCCACCGCGGGCAAGCTCGCCGGCGGTCCCGACGGTGACGAGCCCGAGCAGGTCGACCCCGAAGTCGCGCGAGCCCGCGATCTGCTCGACCAGGGCGAGTTCGACGCGGCACTGGCGGCCTATGAGGCCATCCTCGCCGCCCAGCCCGGCAACGCCGAGGCCAAGGGCGCGGTACGCCAGATCGGGTTCCTGCAGCGCGCGACGACGCAGCGCCCCGAAGCCGTCGCAGCCGCCGATGCCGCACCCGAAGACATCGACGCCGCGTTCGCCGCCGCCGACGTCGAGATCCTGCAGCAGCAGGTCGAAGCAGCGTTCGAGCGGCTCATAGCTCTGGTCAAGCGCACCGCCGGCGACGACCGCACCCGGGTGCGTACCCGGCTGATCGAGTTGTTCGAGTTGTTCGACCCCGCCGACCCCGAGGTGATCGCGGGCCGGCGCAAGCTCGCCAACGCGTTGTACTGACGCCGTTCTACGACAGCGGCGGGTCGGTCGCGGGTTCCTGCTCGATCGGTGCGTCCTCGGGCGCCGGCTCGAACCACAGCGCCGACAGCGGCGGCAGCACCATCGCCGCCGACGCCGGTCGGCCGTGCCACGGCTCCTCGGTTGCGTACACCGCGCCGTAGTTCCCCGCGCCGCCGCCGTTGTAGGACGAGGCATCGGTGTTGAGCACCTCGCGCCAGGTACCTGCGTGCGGCAGGCCCAGTCGGTAGTGGCTGTGTTCGGCGCCGGAGAAGTTGAACACGCAGGCCAGGACCGACCCGTCGTCGCCGTACCGCAGGAAGCTCAGCACGTTGTTCGACGAATCGTTCGCATCGATCCACGAATACCCCTCGGGACTGGTGTCCCTGGACCAGAGCGCGCGGTGGCTGCGGTAGATCCGGTTCATGTCGGACACCATGCGCAGGATTCCGTCGGAATAGCTGTTCTCGTCGAGCTGATACCAGTCGACCCCGCGCTCCTCGGACCACTCCGCGCGCTGACCGAACTCCTGGCCCTGGAACAGCAGCTGTTTGCCGGGGTGCGCCCACTGGTAGGCCAGTAGCTGCCGCACACCGGCGGCCTTGCGGTGGTCGTCACCGGGCATCCGGCCCCACAGCGTGCCCTTGCCGTGCACGACCTCGTCGTGGCTGATCGGCAGCACGTAGTTCTCGCTGTAGGCGTACAGCATCGAGAACGTCATCTCGTGGTGGTGGAAGCTGCGGTGGATCGGGTCGCGCTTGATGAACGCCAGCGTGTCGTTCATCCAGCCCATGTTCCATTTCATCGAGAACCCGAGCCCACCGAGATTCGTCGGTCGGGTCACCCCCGGCCACGACGTCGACTCCTCGGCGACGGTCACGATGCCCGGCACCGCCTTGTGCACGGTCGCGTTCATCTCCTGCAGGAACTGCACGGCCTCGAGGTTCTCGCGGCCGCCGTAGATATTGGGCGTCCAGCCGCCCTCGGGGCGGGAGTAGTCCAGGTACAGCATCGAGGCGACGGCGTCCACGCGCAGGCCGTCGATGTGGAACTCCTGCAGCCAGTACAGCGCGTTGGCCACCAGGAAATTGCGCACCTCGGCCCGGCCGAAGTCGAAAACGTAGGTGCCCCAGTCCAATTGCTCACCGCGGCGCGGGTCGGCGTGTTCGTAGAGCGGAGTGCCGTCGAACCGGCCGAGCGCCCAGGAGTCCTTCGGGAAGTGTGCGGGCACCCAGTCGACGATGACACCGACACCGGCCTGGTGCAGGCGGTCCACCAGGTACCGGAAATCGTCAGGAGTTCCCAATCGCGACGTCGGCGCGTAGTACGAGGTGACCTGATAGCCCCATGAACCGCCGAACGGGTGCTCGGCAACCGGCAGCAATTCCACGTGGGTGAAGCCGTTCTCCACCACGTATTCGGTCAGCTGATCGGCGAGCTCCCGATAGGACAGGCCGGGTCGCCACGACATCAGGTGCACCTCGAGCGTGGACATCGGCTCGAACACCGGATTCTGTTCGGCGCGTTGGGCCATCCAGTCGTCGTCGGCCCATGTGTAGTCGCTCTTGGTCACCCGCGACGCCCGCTGCGGGGGAACCTCGGTGGCGAACGCCATCGGGTCGGCCCGTTCGGTGACCTGACCGTCGGCCCCGTGGATGCGGAACTTGTAGAGGCCGTCGACGGGAAAGTCCGGCCAGAACAGCTCCCAGACCCCGGTGGAGCCGAGCACGCGCATCTGCGCTTCGTTGCCCCAGTGGTTGAAGTCGCCGATCAGGCTGACGCCCTTGGCATTCGGTGCCCAGACCGCGAACGACACCCCGGACACCTCGCCGTCGGGGAGGTCGAACGTGTGGGGGTGTGCGCCCAGCACCTCCCAGAGCCGTTCGTGGCGGCCCTCGGCGAACAGGTGCAGATCCACCTCACCGAGGGTCGGCAGGAACCGGTAGGCGTCCGCGGTGCGATGGATGTGCGGCTGCTCGCCGCCGTGGTCGTAGCTGACCTCGAGGCGGTAGTCGATGAGATTGGTGAAGGGCAGGGCCACGGCGAAGACGCCGGCCTCGAGATGGGTGAATACGTACCGTTCGCCGCCGACGACCGCGGCCACCTCGGTGGCGTGCGGGCGGTAGGCCCGGATCACGGTGTGGTCCTCGTATTCGTGCGCGCCGAGGATCGAGTGCGGATCGTGGTGTTCACCCGCCAGCAGCCGGTTGAGGTCTGCGGTGTGCGGCCGGAGATTCGGGCTGGTGGTCTGCTTGGTCTTCGTCATGCGTGTCACTCCCTACGCAGTAGGTTGAGCCGTTGGTCGGCCGGGATCTGGGGCATGTTCAGCACATGTGCGACCGCCCTCGACGGTTCGATGCGCACATAGTTCGACTGGCCCCACTGGTACTCCTCACCGGTGATCTCGTCGCGCACCCAGAAGCGGTCATAGGGCTCCATGCCCAATGCGGCCATGTCCAACCACAGCGTGGCCTCTTCGGCGCCGAACGGGTTCAGGGTCACCACCACCAGCACCTGGTCGCCGGTGACCGGGTCGAATTTGCTGTAGGCCAGGATGGCGTCGTTGTCGGGGAAGTGGAACGTGATGGTGCGCAACTCGTGTAGCGCGGGATGGATGCGGCGAATCTCGTTGAGCCGCGCGATGAAAGGTTCCAGCGACTCGCCGTCGGCCAGCGCCGCCTCGAAATCTCGCGGCCGCAGTTCGTACTTCTCGGAGTTGAGGTATTCCTCGCTGCCCTCGCGCACCGCGCGCCCTTCGAACAGCTCGAACCCGGAGTACACGCCCCACACCGAACTCATCGTCGCCGCCAGCACCGCGCGGATCGCGAACATTCCCGGTCCGCCGTGCTGCAGGCTCTCGTGCAGGATGTCGGGCGTGTTGACGAAGAGGTTGGGCCGGGCGTAGTCGGCGTGTTCGACGATCTGCTCGCCGAACTCGGTCAACTCGCTCTTCGAGGTGCGCCACGTGAAGTACGTGTAGGACTGGGTGTAGCCCAGTTTGGCCAGCCCGTACAGCCGCGCGGGCCGGGTGAACGCCTCAGCCAGGAACAGGACGTCGGGGTCCTCGTTCTTGATCTGGCCGATCAGCCACGCCCAGAAGTTCGGCGGTTTGGTGTGCGGGTTGTCCACCCGGAACACCTTGACCCCGTGCGAGATCCAGAACCGGACCACCCGCAGCACCTCTTCGTACAGGCCGGCGGGGTCGTTGTCGAAGTTCAGCGGATAAATGTCCTGGTACTTCTTCGGCGGGTTCTCCGCGTAGGCGATGGTGCCGTCGGGCAGCACGGTGAACCACTCCGGGTGATCCCGCGCCCACGGGTGGTCGGGCGCACACTGCAGGGCCAGATCGAGGGCCACCTCGAGGCCCTCGGCGCGGGCCGCGGCGACGAATTCGTCGAAGTCCTCGATCGTCCCCAGGTCCGGGTGCACCGCGTCGTGACCGCCCTCGTCACTGCCGATGGCCCACGGCGACCCGACATCGCCGGGGGCAGCGGTCACGGCGTTGTTGCGGCCCTTGCGGTGCACCTTTCCGATCGGATGGATCGGGGGGAGGTAGACCACGTCGAACCCCATGCGGGCGATACGCGGTAACGCCTTGGTCGAGGTGGCGAACGTGCCGTGCACCGGATTGCCGTGGCTGTCCCAGCCGCCGGTCGAGCGCGGAAAGAATTCGTACCAGGAGCCGAACCGGGCCAGCGGACGGTCCACCCAGATGCCGTACTGCTCGCCGCGGGTGATCAGCTCGCGCAGCGGATACTGCTCGAGCATCTCGGTGACGTCGGGGGCCAGCGCGCCGGCCGCCCGGGTGAACGGGTCACCCGGCTGGCGCAGCCGTTCGGCCGCCTCGATCAGCGGATACCGGTCCTGCCGGGGGACCCCGGCCGCCGCGCGTTCGAGCAGTTTCGCGCCGATCAGCAGATCGTTGTTCAGCTCGGACTCACTCTGACCGGCGTCGAGTTTGGCGTTGACAGCCTTGCGCCAGGTCGCGATGGGATCGCCCCAACCGTCGACGCGGTAGGTCCACAGCCCCACCGCGTCGGGGACGAAATGGCCGTGGAAGACGTCGGGTGTGCGGCCCTCCGCCATCGGCAGCGCTTGCGGCCGCTTGCGGGGACCCGGCGCGACGAGATCTTCGATGGGCACCGGCGGGGTCGTCACGCGGCCCGCCGGATCATCGGCGAGCTGCGGATACGCCGTCCCGTGATACCGCACGACCAGCGTCGCGGCGACGGCGTCGTGGCCTTCCCGCCACACCGTGGCGCTCACCGGCACCACTTCGCCGGTGACCGCTTTGGCCGGATACCGTCCGCCTGATACGACGGGCTGGACGTCATCGATGCCGATACGACCGGCCACCACTACTCCTTAGTTTCGGCGCAGCAACGAACGTCGTCGCGCGCGGCTCTCGGGATCGGCTGCACTCCGCAGGACAGCACTTTCATCCTCTCCCGCGGCCTATACCCACACCAGGCTCCGGCCCAACCGTAAGCGGCGCACCGATTCGCGGCCATCTCGGCGGACTGCCCGCAGAGACTCGCGGCGGGCGCAGAAGTCAGTAAGGTAAAGCCGCGTGAAAGCACTGCGCCGGTTCACCGTCCGCGCCCATCTGCCCGACCGGCTCGCCGCCCTGGAGCGGTTGTCGGTGAACCTGCGTTGGTCGTGGGACAAACCCACCCAGGATCTGTTCGCCGACATCGATCCGGGCCTGTGGAAACAGCTGGGCTGCGACCCTGTCGCACTGCTGGGCGGCGTCACCCCGGCCCGGCTCGACGAGCTCGCCGGTGACCAGAGCTTCCTGCGGCGACTCGATGCGCTGGCCGCCGATCTCGACGACTACCTGAGCCGGCCGCTGTGGTACCAGCAGCAGAGCGCCGAGGGTGTCGAGCTGCCCAGGGGCATCGCCTACTTCTCGATGGAGTTCGGCGTGGCCGAGGTGCTGCCCAACTACTCGGGCGGTCTCGGCATCCTCGCCGGTGACCACCTCAAGAGCGCCTCCGACCTGGGGTTGCCGCTCATCGCCGTCGGGCTCTACTACCGGTCCGGCTACTTCCGGCAGTCGCTGACGGCCGACGGCTGGCAGCACGAGAACTACCCGTCGCTCGACCCGCAGGGGCTGCCGCTGCGGCTGCTCACCGACGCGACCGACACCCCGGTGCTCGTGGATCTCGAACTGGAGGAGAGCCGGCTCTACGCCCGGGTCTGGATCGCCCAGGTGGGCCGCATTCCGCTGCTGCTGCTCGACTCGGACATCCCCGAGAACGAACACGATCTGCGCGGGGTGACCGACCGCCTCTACGGCGGTGATCAGGAGCACCGGATCAAGCAGGAGCTCCTGGCCGGCATCGGCGGTGTGCGGGCGATCCGCGCCTTCACCGAGATCGAAGGCAGGCCCGCCCCCGAGGTCTTCCACATGAACGAGGGCCACGCCGGGTTCCTCGGCGCCGAACGCATCCGCGAGCTGATCGACGCGGGGCTGGACTTCGACACCGCGCTGACCGTGGTGCGGTCCTCGACGGTGTTCACCACCCACACGCCCGTGCCTGCCGGGATCGACCGGTTCCCCGTGGACATGGTGACGAGGTACTTCGGCGACGTCAGCGGAACCACGCGGCTGCTGCCCGGGGTGCCGCTGGACCGGATCCTCGCCTTCGGCGCCGAGGACGATCCGTCGAAGTTCAACATGGCCCACATGGGGCTGCGACTCGCGCAGCGGGCCAACGGGGTGTCCCTGCTGCACGGCCGGGTCAGCCGGGAGATGTTCAACGAGCTGTGGCCGGGCTTCGACCCCGCCGAGGTGCCGATCGGTTCCATCACCAACGGTGTGCACGCTCCGACGTGGGCGGCCCCGCAGTGGATGGAACTCGGCCGCGAACTGCTCGGCAGCGACGACCTCGGGCTGCTGCGCGAGACCGACACCTGGGAGCGGCTGCAGGAGGTGGACCCCGGTCACATCTGGTGGATCCGCTCGCAGCTGCGCAAGGCGCTCGTCGAAGACGTCCGTGCGCGGGTGCGCCGCAGCTGGCTGGAACGTGGCGCATCGGACGCCGAGTTGGGTTGGATCGCAACGGCATTCGATCCCGATGTGCTCACCATCGGATTCGCCCGACGGGTGCCGACCTACAAGCGGCTCACCCTCATGCTGCGCGACTCCGAGCGGCTCACCCGCCTGCTGCTCGACCCCGAGCGACCGGTGCAGTTGATCGTCGCGGGTAAGTCGCATCCCGCCGACGACGGTGGTAAGGCGCTGATCCAGCAGGTGGTGCGCTTCGCCGACCGTCACGACGTCCGGCACCGGATCGCGTTCCTCCCGGACTACGACATGTCGATGGCGCGCCAGCTGTACTGGGGATGCGACGTCTGGCTGAACAACCCGCTGCGTCCACTCGAGGCGTGCGGTACGTCGGGGATGAAGAGCGCGCTCAACGGCGGGCTGAACCTGTCGATCCGCGACGGCTGGTGGGACGAGTGGTTCGACGGCGAGAACGGCTGGGAGATCCCCACCGCCAACGGTCTGGCCGACGAGGGGCGCCGCGACGACATCGAGGCCGCCGCCCTCTACGACCTGATCGAGCAGTCGGTGGCACCGAAGTTCTACGAGCGCGACGAGCGCGGCGTGCCGCTGCGCTGGGTCGAGATGGTCCGCCACACGCTCAGGGTGCTCGGACCCAAGGTGCTGGCGTCGCGGATGGTGCGCGACTACACCGAGAAGTACTACGCGCCCGCAGCGCAGTCGCTGCGCCGCACGGTCGAGGCCGCCGACGGCGAGGCGTTCGGTGCGGCCGGGGAACTGGCCGCCTACCGGCGGCGGGTCCGCGAGGCCTGGCCGCAGATCGAGATCACCGACGTCGACAGCTACGGTCTGCCCGACACCCCGCTGCTGGGCTCCGAGCTGACCCTGACGGCCACGGTGCAGCTGGCCGGGCTGCGGCCCGACGAGGTGTCGGTGCAGGCGGTGCTGGGCCGGGTCGACGCCGGCGATTCGCTGGTCGAGCCGTCCACCGTGCCGATGACCCACACCGGGACCTCCGATGGCGGCGCCGAGATCTACTCGACGACGACGCCGCTGCCGCTGGCCGGACCCGTCGGCTACACCGTGCGGGTGCTGCCGCACCATCGGCTGCTCGCCGCCGACAACGAGCTGGGTCTGGTCACGCTGGCGTGAGCAGGGCCCGCACCGTCACCGTCGACGGCGGACCCTATGCGCTGGCCGCAGGCCCCGACGGCGCCATGTGGGTGACGCTGGTGCACGCCGGCGAGATCGCCCGGATCGACGCCGGGGGCACCGTCGAGCGGTTCGTCGTCGGCGCCGGCACGCGGCCGTCGGTCATCGCCGCCGGCTCCGACGGCGCGCTGTGGTTCACCCGCAACGGCGATGACCGGATCGGCCGGATCAGCACTGCCGGGGAACAGACCGAGTTCGCGCTGCCGGAGGGCACCGCCCCCTACGGCATCTGTGCGGGACCCGACGGCGCGCTGTGGTTCACCGAGATGACCGCGGGCGGTATCGGGCGCATCACCGTCGACGGCGAGATCACCGGTCACCCGGGGGTCGGCCGGACGCCGGCCATGATCACCCGCGGCCCCGACGGCGCGCTGTGGTTCACCCTCAACCAGGACAATGCGATCGGACGGCTGCACCCGCGCGACGGACTGACCGTGCGACCGCTGCCGCACCCGAACTGCGGGCCGGTGGGTATCGCGGCCAGCCATGACGACGCCGTGTGGTTCACCGAGATCCAGGCCGATCGGCTCGGACGCATCCCGGTCGACGGCGCCCTGCAGGAACTGGAGCTGCCCGGGCGGCCGCACGCCGTGCTCGCCGACCCCGACGACGGGGTCTGGGTGACGCTGTGGGGTGCCGATCAGATCGCCCGGGTCGGCAACGACGGGGATGTCGCGACGTTCGACCTGCCCGCGGGCAGCGAACCCCACGGGCTGGCCCTCGGTGCCGACGGTGCGGTGTGGGTGGCGCTGGAGGCCGGGCACGTTCTGCGGCTCCCGAACTGACCCGATGACAGTTTCCCCGACACTTCTCGGCGCCGGCCGACCGCGTTGTAGGTTGCTCGTTTAGCTCGGCTAGTTTTTACCGGGTGAGTGCGAGAGGCAGGCGTGTGAAGGTGTCGGAGATGCTGCGGCGCAGCACGTTGGTGGTCGTCCTGTGCGCGGCGCTCTGCGCTGTCGACCCGGCCGTGGGCTCGGCCCAGCCGGACGCCGAACCGGTCGCCGCCGACGTACCCGCACCCGACGGTGTGCCGCCACCTCCGCCGGACGGGGCGGTGCTGTCGACACCGCCCGCCATCCTCGAGACCCCGGGCGGCTGGACGCTCACGTTGTCGGCGGACAAGGAGACGCAGGCCGCGATACCGCCACTGACGACCGCGCTGTCGTCGCGGGAGTACGTCGTCGGCGGCACGTTCAGCGGAGATCTGACCGGACCGGACAGCGGCGAGCCGCCCACGGGCATCCTCGAGGTCGGCTACGAGATCGGCTGCGGCATCGACATGAGCACGTCGAACGGCGTGGCCCTGACCGGCACCGCAGGGTTGAACTCGTCGCTCGGTTTGTTCGGCACCGACTTCGTCTCACCGTTGCCCGACGGCATCGTGCCCGGTATCGGGGGCAATATCGGCGGCGGTGTCACCGTCGGGCTCAAACCCGGTCTGATCAACGTCGTGCCCGTGACGGAGAAGGAGTTCACCGGCACGAAGCCGTGGGTGATGGTCAGCAACTTCCGGGTGAAGATCGACGGTTGCGTCGGACAGTCCTTCATCCGCTCCTATGCGTTGTTGACCCATGAGACCGAGATGAGCGAAGCGGTGCTCGCCTGGTACGGCACCACCAAGATGATCTGAGCGGCTTGATCTGCGATCCGGGTCAGGGGAACCGGGTCAGGCAGCGCTGCTGATCGCCGAGAACGCCGACGCGGAACGCGTCGATGCGCGAGAAGCCCGACGGCACCGACTCGCCGTTGACGTTGCCGGCCGCCAGCCCGTTGGTCAGGATTCCCGAGACGGCCTCGTCGAGGTCCCCCGCGGTGAGCGCGATGGTGGCACCGCCCGGGGTCGTGATGTCCTGCGAGAGTTCGGTGGTGGCCACGCCGGTCAGACACGCGGTGCGCAACGCCGCCTCGGCCGAGTCGAGGACCAGACCCTTCTCGTGCTGGACCGCCTGCAGGTACCGCGACATCAGCACCGAGTAGGCGGTGTTGTCGCCGGCGGCCAGGCCTTCGGATCCGTCGTCGGGTTGGGCTCCCATCGCCTCGAGTTCGGCGAGGTCGACGACGACGGCGTTGGTGGCGGGGCAGTAGGAGACCGGCGGACTGGGCCGCGCGTCGGGGCAGTTCTTCGCCGCGTCGGCGTCGAAGACGAGCTCCGGGGGTTTCGCCGGCGCGAAGACGACATTCATCGCGTCGACGATCGAGCGCACCGACTCCTCGGTGACAGGCAGTTCGCCGGTGTGGTCGTCGGGCAGCAGCACCGGCAGATCCCCGCGGCGCTGACCGATCTCGCGCAGATCGATCGCCGCGCACGACGCGGCGCCGTCGGTGAAGCCGAACTGGAAGGCCGACACCCGCTCGAACGCCGAACCGTGTTCGTCGACTCCCGCCATCGCGTCACCCTCGTTGAACAGCGGATCGCGGAACGCGATCACGGCCGCGAGCACACCGTTGAGACCATCGCCGGTGTTGAGGGAGAAGCGCGGCGATTCGCCTTCGGCCACCCAGCGCATGTAGGCGCCGGCGAAGCAGTCCGCCTGCTGCTCGGTGACCAGCACCGGGGCGTCCGGGACGTTGAACTGGGCCTGGTGCTGGACGGCATGCCCGTACTCGTGGGCGAGCACCATCGCCACGCCCATGTCCCCGTTGGCCGAACGCAGCGAAGGCAGCAGCGCACCGCGGTCCCACCCGATCGTGTTGTCGAGTTCGCAGAAGCCGGCGTTGACCATGTCGTAGGTGTCGCTGTCACAGAAGTAGCCGTCGAATCCGCCGGAGTCCCAGGAGATCAAACCGTCGACGGGGACGAACGCGTTGTCGAACACCTCGGGGTAGGTCATGGCCCAGAAGTCCTCGATGTCACTGATCGCCGAGGCGGCCAGCCGGTCCATCTCGCCGCCGTCGGTGTTGTCCACCTCCCGGGACGGTGCCGCGGCGTCGGGGCGCAGCCCGGTCGGGCCGTCGGTGGCGACCATGCCGGCCACCCGGAAGGGATCGTCGAACACCGAGACGGGCCTGCCCTGCAGCGTCGTGGTGCAGCCTGCGGTCGACACGGCGCACAGCGCCAGCGCGGTGGTGACCGTGCCGAGCAGCCGTCGTCGGCCCATGTGCGTCCCCTCCCCGTTTTCGTTTCAGAGGATAGTGACGTCAGGCGCCGTGGCGGAGCCGTTCGAGAGCGGCCAGTACGCGTGTGGTGTCGGTGGTGGCCCAGAACGGCGGCAGCGACGCCCGCAGGTAGCCGCCGTAGCGGGCGGTGGCCATCCGCGAGTCGAGGACGGCCACGACGCCGCGGTCGTCGGTGCGGCGCAGCAACCGGCCCGCGCCCTGGGCGAGCAGCAGCGCGGCGTGCGAGGCCGCGACCGCCATGAACCCGTTGCCGCCGTGCGCGGTCACCGCCCGCTGACGCGCGGTCAGCAGCGGATCGTCGGGACGGGGGAACGGGATCCGGTCGATCAGCACCAGCGACAGCGACGGTCCGGGGACGTCGACGCCCTGCCACAGCGACAGGGTGCCGAACAGCGAACACTCGGGGTCGTCGGCGAACCGCTGCACCAGCAGCGACGTGGCGTCCTCGCCCTGACACAGCACCGGGGTGTCGAGCCGCTCGCGCATCACCTCGGCCGTCGCCCTGGCGGCGCGCATCGACGAGAAGAGACCGAGGGTGCGCCCGCCCGCGGCGGTGATCAGCGCCTCGATCTCCTTGAGCTGTTCGGCCGAGCCGGTGCCGTCGCGGCCCGGCGGCGGCAGATGCGCGGCGACGTAGAGGATTCCCGCCTTGGCGTGCTCGAACGGCGATCCCACGTCCAGGCCCTGCCATCGGGTTTCGGTGAGCCCCCACGCACGGGCCATCGCATCGAACGATCCGCCGACGGTCAGCGTCGCGGAGGTCAGTACCGTCGTCGCGTGATCGAACAGCCGGGTGCGCAGCAGACCGGCGACCGAAAGCGGCGCCACGCGCAACACCGCCCGCGTCGTACCGCGCATGTCCTCGTGGTCGAGCCACACCACATCGGTGCGGTCGGGGATGGCGGGGACGAACGAGTCGACGACGCGTGACGCCGTGGCGCTGATGTCGCCGAGCGCGGTGACGGCCTCGGCGCGCGCGGCGGCCGCGGCGGGATCGGTCGGGCGGGTGTCGATCGTCGCGCGGGCGCGGTCGGCGGCGTCACGCAGTGCGGTCAGATAGGTGGCGAGTTCGTCGTCGAGGCGGTCGATCCGGCCCGGTGTGGCGTCGTGCAGCGCCGACATCAGCGTCGCGGAGATCGCCTCGAAGCGTTCGGCGAGTTCGGGATCCACCAGCCGGGCGGCCCGCCGTTGCGCGACACCCAGTGCGGCGGAGGACAGTTCGGCAGTTGCCACCGAGGTCACCCGGTCGGCGAGCTCGTGTGCCTCGTCGACGACGACGAGGGTGTGTTCGGGCAGGACCGCGGCATCGGAGATCGCGTCGATGGCCAGTAGTGCATGGTTGGTCACGACCACATCGGCAGCGCCGGCGCGCCCGCGCGCCTTCTCCGAGAAGCAGTCCGTGCCGAACGGACAGCGGGCCACCCCGATGCACTCGCGGGCCGACACGCTGACCTGGCTCCACGACCGGTCGGCCACCCCGGGTTTCAGTTCGTCACGGTCCCCGGTCTCGGTGTCCGACGACCAGGCGGTCAGCCGTTTGACGTCCCGGCCCAGTGCGGTGGCCGCGACCGCGTCGAACAGTTCCTCCTGCGGGCGGTCGGCCGGTTCGTCCGCGGCGCTGCCGTTGTGGATCTTGTTCAGGCACAGGTAGTTTCCGCGGCCTTTGAGCAGCGCGAAGCGCGGCCGCCTCGGCAGCACCGCGGTCAGGGCGTCGGCGAGGCGGGGCAGGTCGCGGTCGACGAGCTGGCGTTGCAGGGCGATGGTCGCCGTCGAGATCACCACCGGCTCCTCCGCGGCCAGCGCATGGGCGATGGACGGCACCAGATAGGCCAGCGACTTGCCGGTGCCCGTACCCGCCTGGACGGCCAGATGCTCACCGGCGTCGAACGCGTGGGCCACCGCCTCGGCCATCCGCACCTGGCCGGGCCGCTCGGCGCCGCCGACCGCCGCGACGGCGGCGGCGAGCAGGTCGGCGACGGCGTTACCGGTCATACGTGCGCGGCGCGGCCATGCGCGTCGGGATCGCGGGTTCGCCGCGCGACAGTGCCAGCCCGTCCCACGGCAGGCTTTTCAGCCCTGCGGCCACCCGCTCGCGGCCCGCGGCCAGATCGGGTGTGCCGACGGGTTCGCCGGCCCGGACGAATTCGGTGGTCAGCTGACGCGACGACAGCGCGGCCGAGAGCGAGGCAAGGTCGGCGGGCGGTTCGCCTGCGAAGTACGCGACCTCCTCGACCACGGTGCCCGACGCCCGCGCCAACCGCATCGCCGCCTTGCGACCGCCGTGGGATTGCTTGTGAGTGCTGCGCTTCTCCACCGGGATCCCGTCGACTTCGACGAGTTTGTAGACCATGCCGGCCGTCGGCGCCCCCGAACCGGTCACCAGCGAGGTGCCCACCCCGTAGATGTCGACCGGTTCGGCGCGCAGCGCGGCGATCGCGAATTCGTCGAGGTCGCCGGAGACGACGATGCGGGTATCGGTGGCGCCGAGGCCGTCGAGTTGCTCGCGCACCTGCCGCGCCAGCACACCCAGGTCGCCGGAGTCGATCCGCACCGCCCCCAGTTGCGGACCGGCCACCTCGACGGCGTTGGCCACGCCCGCGGTGATGTCGTAGGTGTCGACGAGCAGCGTGGTGTCCACGCCGAGCGCGTCGACCTGTGCGCGGAAGGCGGCCCGTTCGTCGGGTCCGTTCGAGGTGGTGTGCAGCAGGGTGAACGCGTGCGCGCTCGTCCCGAGCGCCGGCACGCCGTAGCGGCGCTGCGCCTCCAGATTCGACGTCCCGGCGAAACCGGCCAGATACGCCGCCCGCGCCGCCGCGACTGCGGCGTACTCATGGGTGCGGCGCGACCCCATCTCGATGATCGGCCGGCCCTCGGCGGCCGAGACCATCCGCGCGGCGGCCGAGGCGATGGCGCTGTCGTGGTTGAAGATGGACAGCGCCAGCGTCTCGAGGACCACGCATTCGGCGAACGTGCCGTGCACCGACAGCACCGGTGACCCGGGGAAGTAGAGCTCACCCTCGGCGTAGCCGTCGATGTCCCCCCGGAACCGGTAATCCCGCAGATAGCGGAGGGTGACCGGGTCCAGGAAGTCCTCGAGGGAGCGCAACGCGTCGTCGTCGAAGACGAATTCCTCAACCACCTCGAGAAACCGCGCGGTGCCCGCGACGACGCCGTACCGCCTGCCCTCGGGCAACCGCCGGGCGAACACCTCGAACGAGGCACGCCGCTGCGCGGTGCCGTCGCGCAACGCGGCTGCCAGCATTGTGAGTTCGTACTTGTCGGTCAGCAGCGCGGCCGTCACAGGTGTCACCGTAGCCGTTGCGGGCGCCCCGGTATCCTGGCGACATGGTTACGCCGGCGAAGGCCCGCCCGGAAACCCACGAGGACCGTGACGTGGAGACGGGGGAGGCCACCGACACCCCCTGGGTGACCATCGTCTGGGACGATCCGGTGAATCTGATGACCTACGTGACCTACGTGTTCCAGAAGCTCTTCGGTTACAGCGAGCCGCACGCCACCAAACTGATGATGCAGGTCCACAACGAGGGCAAGGCCGTGGTCTCGGCAGGTAGTCGCGAGTCCATGGAAGTCGACGTCACCAAGCTGCACGCTGCCGGTCTGTGGGCGACCATGCAGCAGGACCGCTGACCGGCGGGCCACGGAGTGCGGAAATGGAAGCGGGTGGAGACCTCCCGGGGCGTGCGGCTCCGGTCTGCCGTCGAAGCCCATGAGGCGGCGCTGCTGCGCAACCTGGTGACGTCGCTGTCCACCATGCTCGACGAGCGTGAGTCATCCGCTCCCGCAGACGAACTCGAAGAGATCACCGGAATGCGCACCGGGCACTCCAGCCCCCCGCAGGACGCGACGATGAAACGACTGCTGCCCGACTTCTACCGCGCGCCGACCGACCATCCGGCGGGCTCCGGAACCGCCGAGAGCCTCAACAGCGCGCTGCGCAGCCTGCATGAACCGGGGATCATCGAAGCCAAACGCGAGGCTGCGCAACGGGTCCTGGCCACCGTGCCGGCCGGCGGCGGGAAGATCGAGTTGACCGAGGACGACGCCCACGCGTGGGCGGCCGCCATCAACGACGTGCGGCTGGCGCTCGGTGCGATGCTCGACATCGGACCGCACGGCCCGGACCGGTTGCCGCCGGAGCATCCGATGGCCCACCACCTCGACGTGTACCAGTGGCTGACGGTGCTGCAGGAGTACCTGGTGGTGGGCCTGATGGGCGGGCGAAACCCATGAGCTCGATCACCGACGTCGGCGGTATCCGCGTCGGCCAGCACCACCGCCTCGAGCCGGACGCCACCCTGGGTACGGGGTGGGCCAGCGGCACCACCGTGGTGCTGACCCCGCCCGGCACCGTCGGCGCGGTCGACGGCCGCGGTGGCGCGCCCGGCACCCGCGAGACCGATCTGCTCGAGCCGAGCAACTCGGTGCGCCACGTCGACGCGGTGGTGCTCACCGGCGGCAGCGCCTTCGGGCTGGCCGCCGCGGACGGGGTGATGACCTGGCTCGAGGAGCAGGGCCGCGGGGTGGCGCTCGACGGCGGCGTCGTGCCCATCGTCCCGTCGGCGGTGATCTTCGACCTTCCGGTGGGCGCGTGGTCGTGTCGGCCGACCGCCGAATTCGGTTACGCCGCAGCGCAATCCGCTGGTACCGAGGTGGCTGTGGGCGCTGTGGGCGCAGGAGCCGGCGCCCGCGCAGGCGTGCTCAAGGGTGGGGTCGGCACAGCGTCGACGGTGCTCGACTCCGGGGTCACCGTCGGGGCGCTGGTGGTGGTCAACTCCGCAGGCGAGGCCTTCGACACCACGACCGGGCTGCCGTGGATGGCCGAACACATCGGTGAGTTCGGCCTGGCGGCGCCCCCCGCCGACCAGGTGGCGGCCTACGCCGATCGGCACGCCGAGTTCGGTCCGCTGAACACCACCATCGCGGTGGTGGCGACCGACGCGGTGCTGTCGAAGGCGGCGTGCCGCCGGGTGGCGGTCGCCGCGCACGACGGGCTGGCCCGTACGCTGCGGCCCTGTCACACCCCGCTTGACGGCGACACGGTGTTCGCCCTCGCCACCGGTGCGATCGAGGTGCCACCGGACCCGGAGACACCGGCGTCGATGTCACCCGACGTGCCGTTGGTCACCGCGATCGGTGCCGCCGCGGCGGATTGCCTGGCGCGCGCGGTCCTCGTCGGCGTACTGGCGGCCGAGGGTGTGGCAGGAATACCCACGTACCGGGACCTGTTGCCCGGAGCGTTCAGGTGAGACGTCTGCGAATCGATAGGGGAGTGCTGTGCTGGTGATCCGTGCCGATCTGGTCGATGCCATGGTCGCGCACGCCCGTGCCGACCACCCGGATGAGGCGTGCGGGATCCTCGCCGGTCCGGAGGGCTTCGACCGGCCCGAACGCCACATCGCGATGGTCAACGCCGAACGGTCGCCGACGTTCTACCGATTCGACTCGATGGAGCAGTTGCGCGTGCACCGCGAGCTGGAGGCGGCGGGCGAGGTGCCCGTCGTCATCTACCACTCGCACACCGGTACCGAGGCCTATCCCAGCCGGACCGACGTCTCGATCGCCCAGGAACCCGACGCCCACTACGTCCTGATCTCCACCCGAGACCCCGACGACCACGAACTGCGCAGCTACCGCATCGTCGACGGGGTCGTCACCGAAGAGCCCGTCAGCATCGTCGAGCAGTACTGAGTAAAGGAACCACCGCATGTCCGTCACCGTCGAGATCCCGACCATCCTGCGCACCCACACCGGGGGTGAGAAGCGCGTCAGCGCGTCCGG
Source organism: Mycobacterium sp. 852013-51886_SCH5428379 (assembly GCF_001665575.1). Lineage (GTDB taxonomy): Bacteria > Actinomycetota > Actinomycetes > Mycobacteriales > Mycobacteriaceae > Mycobacterium. The sequence continues at coordinate 40,026 of NZ_LZSU01000044.1, forward strand.
CGCGACGCTCGCCGATGTCATCAAGGACCTGGAGAGCAACTACTCCGGCATCTCCGAGCGACTCGTCGACCCTGACAAGCCGGGCAAGCTGCACCGCTTCGTCAACATCTACGTCAACGACGAGGACGTGCGGTTTTCCGGCGGGATGGAGACCGCGATCTCCGACGGCGATTCGGTGACGATCCTGCCCGCAGTCGCGGGCGGATGAGCGGGGCCGGATGACCAGGCACGATTCGCTGTTGCAGGCGCTCGGCAACACCCCGCTCGTCGGGCTGCCGAGGCTGTCCCCACGCTGGGACCCGGTCGTCGACGGCGAGCGCACGTTTCCGCACGTGCGGCTGTGGGCCAAGCTCGAGGACCGCAATCCGACGGGTTCGATCAAGGACCGGCCCGCGCTGCGGATGATCGAACAGGCCGAACGCGACGGTCTGCTCCAGCCCGGCGCCACCATCCTGGAACCGACGTCGGGCAACACCGGCATCTCCCTGGCGATGGCCGCCAAGCTCAAGGGCTACCGGATGATCTGCGTGATGCCCGAGAACACCTCGGTCGAACGCACCCAGGTGCTGGCGCTCTACGGCGCCGAGATCATCTTCAGCCCCGCCGAGGGCGGCTCCAACACCGCGGTGGCCAAGGCCAAAGAACTGGCCGCCGAACACCCCGAGTGGGTGATGCTCTACCAGTACGGCAACCCGGCGAACGCCGACGCCCACTACTACGGCACCGGCCCCGAACTGCTCGCCGACCTGCCGGAGATCACCCACTTCGTCGCCGGCCTGGGCACCACCGGCACCCTCATGGGCACCGGACGGTTCCTGCGCGAACAGGTGCCGGACATCCAGATCGTGGCGGCCGAACCGCGCTACGGCGAAGGTGTCTACGCGCTGCGCAACATCGACGAGGGTTTCATCCCGGAGCTCTACGACCCCGAGATCCTCACGACCCGCTATTCGGTGGGGTCGTTCGACGCGATCCGGCGCACCCGCGAGATCGTCGAGCAGGAGGGCATCTTCGCCGGCATCTCGACCGGGGCGATCCTGCACGCGGCGCTGGGCATGGCAGCCAAAGCCGTGAAGGCAGGTGAGCGGGCCGACATCGCGTTCGTGGTCTGCGACGCCGGATGGAAGTACCTTTCGACCGGCGCTTACGCCGGTAGCCTGGACGACGCGGAGGACGCGTTGGAAGGGCAGCTATGGGCATGACCGGTCCGGGCGGATACCCGGCCGACTTCTCCGGCCGGTCCACGCCGCGCAAGGACCGGCCGGCCTGGGTGGTCGGCGGCGCCACGATCGTCAGTTTCGTGGTCCTGCTCTACGTCATCGAGCTGTTCGACTCACTGACCGGGCACCGCCTCGACGAGAACGGCATCCGCCCCCTGGAGACCGACGGGCTGTGGGGGATCATCTTCTCCCCGCTGCTCCATGCCGATTGGCAGCACCTGATCGCCAACACCGGCCCGGCGCTGGTGCTCGGATTCCTGATGACGCTGGCCGGGATGGCGCGCTTCATCTACGCCACCGCGATCGTGTGGATTCTCGGCGGACTGGGCACCTGGCTGATCGGCAACATCGGTGCGCCCACCTACCGCGGCATCCCGGTCGAGACCAACCACATCGGCGCCTCCGGACTGATCTTCGGGTGGCTGACGTTCCTGCTGGTGTTCGGTTTCTTCACCCGCAGGGTGTGGGAGATCGTCGTCGGGGTGGTCGTGCTGTTCGTCTACGGCGGAATCCTGCTCGGCGTGCTGCCGGGCACCCTCGGGGTGTCGTGGCAGGCCCATCTGTGCGGCGCGGTCGCCGGGGTGGTGGCCGCCTACCTGCTGTCGAGCCCGGAGCGAAAATCCCGGGAGCTGCGCCGGGCTCCCACGACACCACGTCTCCCGCGGTGAGCCTCGCGGTCGATCTGAATTCGGCGCCGGTCGGTATCTTCGATTCCGGGGTCGGCGGTCTGACCGTGGCACGCGCCATCATCGATCAGTTGCCCGACGAGAACATCGTCTACGTCGGCGACACCGGCAACGGCCCCTACGGACCGCTGTCGATCGCGCAGATCCGCGCCCACGCCCTGGCGATCGGCGACGACCTCGTGCAGCGCGGGGTTAAGGCACTGGTCATCGCGTGCAACTCGGCGTCGTCGGCCTGTCTGCGCGATGCGCGCGAACGCTACGCCCCGGTGCCGGTCGTCGAGGTGATCCTGCCCGCGGTCCGGCGTGCCGTCGCGACCACCCGGACCGGGCGTATCGGGGTCATCGGGACGGCCGCCACGATCGCCTCCGGCGCCTACCAGGATGCGTTCGCCGCGGTTCCCGACGTCGAGGTGCTGGGAGTGGCCTGCCCCCGGTTCGTCGACTTCGTCGAGCGTGGCGTCACCAGCGGGCGGCAGGTGCTCGGCCTGGCCGAGGGGTATCTGGAGCCCTTGCAACGCGCGGAGGTCGACACGCTGGTGCTCGGCTGCACGCACTATCCGATGCTGTCGGGCCTGATCCAGCTGGCGATGGGCGATCACGTGACGCTGGTGTCCAGCGCGGAGGAGACGGCCAAGGATCTGCTGCGCGTGCTGACCGAGCGCGACCTGCTGCGTCCGCACCCCGAGGAGCCCGGCGCCGCCGGACCGACCCGGCTGTTCGAGTCCACCGGGGACCCCGACGCGTTCACCGCGCTGGCCGCACGGTTCCTCGGCCCGAGTCTGGACGGCGTGCAGCGGGTGCGGCGTCACATCGACGCGTGACGTGACGATCCGGTGATCAGCGGCGACAAACCGGCGATGTTTTCGTCACCGGGTCTCTGGGCATGGCAAGCTAATGGGCGTGCGAATCACCGTTCTGGGGTGCTCCGGCAGCGTCGTCGGACCTGATTCGCCCGCGTCCGGATACCTCGTGACGGCACCGGGCACACCTCCGCTGGTGCTGGATTTCGGGGGCGGCGTGCTCGGCGCGCTACAGCGCCACGCCGATCCCAACGAGATCCACGTGCTGCTGTCGCATCTGCATGCCGACCACTGTCTGGATCTGCCCGGGCTGTTCGTGTGGCGGCGCTACCACCCGTCGCCGGCCACCGAGCGCGGCGTCGTCTACGGTCCGGCCAACACATGGGCCCGGCTCGGCGCCGCATCGTCCCCCGAGGGCGGCGAGATCGACGACTTCTCCGACATCTTCGAGGTGCGGCAGTGGTCGGACAACCATCCGGTGCAGATCGGCGAGCTGACGGTGCTGCCGCGGCTGGTGTGTCATCCGACGGAGTCCTACGGGATGCGGATCACCGATCCCTCCGGTGCGACGTTCGTCTACAGCGGTGACACCGGCGTCTGCGATTCGGTCGTCGAACTCGCCCGTGGCGCCGACGTGTTCCTGTGCGAGGCGTCGTGGACGCACTCGCCGGATCGGCCGCCCAACCTGCACCTGTCGGGCACCGAGGCCGGGCAGTTGGCCGCCCGCGCCGGCGTCGGTGAACTGCTGTTGACCCACATCCCGCCGTGGACCTCGCGGGAGGACGTCATCAGCGAGGCCAAGGCCGAGTTCGACGGCCCCGTGCATGCGGTTGTGCGCAACGAGTCGTTCGACGTCACCCGCTAGGGTTGGCGCGTGTCCAGACGAGAAGACGGCCGCCTCGACGACGAGCTCCGGCCGGTACGGATCACCCGCGGATTCACCTCTCACCCGGCCGGATCGGTCCTCGTGGAGTTCGGTCAGACCAGGGTGATGTGCACCGCCAGCGTCACCGAAGGGGTGCCACGCTGGCGTAAGGGTTCGGGGCTGGGTTGGCTGACCGCCGAGTACGCGATGCTGCCTGCGGCTACTCATGACCGCTCGGACCGCGAATCGGTGAAGGGCCGGGTCGGCGGGCGCACCCAGGAGATCAGCCGGCTGATCGGGCGGTCGCTGCGTGCCTGCATCGACTTGAACGCCTTGGGCGAGAACACGATCGCCATCGACTGTGACGTCCTGCAGGCCGACGGCGGCACCCGCACGGCGGCGATCACGGGAGCCTACGTCGCCCTGGCCGATGCGGTGACCTTCCTCGCCGCGGCCGAGAAGCTGTCCGATCCGCGGCCGCTGTCCTGCGCGATCGCCGCGGTCAGCGTCGGCGTCGTCGACGGCCGGGTGCGCGTCGATCTGCCCTACTCGGAGGATTCGCGCGCCGAGGTCGACATGAACGTCGTCGTCACCGACACCGGCACGCTGGTGGAGATCCAGGGCACCGGCGAGGGGGCGACGTTCCCCCGCTCGACGCTCGACAAACTGCTCGACCTCGCGATGGCGTCCAGCGAGCAGCTGTTCGCCGTCCAGCGCGAGGCGCTCGAGGCGCCGTATCCCGGTGTCTTGCCCGAGCCGAAATCACCGCCGAAGAAGGCGTTCGGCAGCTGATCGCAGCTAGCTCAGCGCCAGTTCGAGGCGGTCGAGCCGGCGTACCAGCAGGCTGGGCAGCCAGCGGCCGGCACTGGTGGCTGTGACGTCCGTGGTGCGCTCCAGCAGATGTTCGAACACCAGCCGGGCCTCCAGACGCGCCAGCGCCGCTCCGACACAGAAGTGCACACCCCGGCCGAAGGCGAGGTGGCCCTTGGCTCCCTGGCGGTCGAGCCGGAACTCGTCGGGCTCCTCGAAGTGCGTCGGATCCCGATTGGCCGCGCCCCACAGCAGGAGCAACCGCGCACCGGCGGGCAGGTCCACCCCGGCGAGCGTGGTGTCGGCGACCACATGCCGGTAGTGGCCCCGGAACGGCGGCTCGAACCGCAGGGTCTCCTCGAGGAACGCACCGAGCAGCTGCGGATCGTCTCGCACTGCCTGCTGCACGTCGGGCCGGCTCGTCAGAATCCAGGCCGCGGAGCCGATGAGTGACGCGGTCGACTCACCACCGGCGCTGAACAGCGTGATCATCATCGTGAGCGCGGCGGTGTCGTCGAGCGAACCGTCGGCGCACGCGGTCGCCAGATCACCGAGCAGGTTGTCCGGCGAATCGGCCGCTGCCTGCTGGAACTGCTCCATGATGTACCCGGCCAGTTCCATCACCGCCACCCCGGCCGCTTCCAGCTGCTCGGGGGTGACCAGGCCCTCGACGACCTGCGTGGCGGCGTAACCCCACCGGATGAGCCGGTCGACGTCCGTGTCGGGTACGCCGATGATTCGCGCGACGATCCGCATCGGCAGTCGGTTCGCCATCGCCCCCATCCACTCGACGTCACCCCCGTCGGCAGCTGCCCGGAACATCTCGGTCACTGTGTCGGTGATGATCGGTTCGAACGCCCGGATGCGTCGTGCGGCCAGCTGCGGCAGGATCGCCTTACGGTGAACGGCGTGCACCGGGTCGTCGGCGGTGGCCAAAGCCTGCGTGGGCCCGCCCAATTCACCGATGGGAAATGCCTGAACGGGACCGCCGGGCTGATACGTCATCGTCGCGGTCAGGTTCGAGGAGAAGGCGTCGCAGCGATCGACTGCCGCATTGACCGCGTCCCAGCCGCATACGGCGTAGAAACCGGAATCGCCGATGCGGTGCACCGCGCCCTGCCGGTGCATCTCCGCGTAGAGCGGATACGGGTCCTGCAGATGCCGGTCGTCGAAGAGTGCGAGGCCGAGTGCGCCGTCCGCGGGTGTCATCGCACCACGGTGACGGGAGGGCGACGGCGGCGTCAACGGTTGGCGACGAAGCCGAAACCGACGGTGGGTGCTTCGAGGTGTGATCGTCTCACCGCACCCCGCTGAACTCGGTAGATGCCGAGAAAACGGCCGGGATCCGTCTCAATGTTGAGAGGATGGGGCAACACTGACGCAGAGGAATCACATAGCGATGACCCGCCCCGACTGGGTGGCCGGCGGCGATCGCCGGCAGATCGCGGCCGAGCGCATCCACCGCGCCGCGACGGAACTCGTCCTGGCCGACGGATTCGACGGGCTCGACATCGAGACGCTGGCCAGACGGCTGCACTGTTCGCGGGCCACGGTCTATTGGTACGCCGGAGGCAAGGCGCAGATCCGCGACGCCGTTCTGATGAATCTGGCCGGGGGTGTCGTCGCCGACGTGCGCGACGCCGTCGACGGACTCTCCGGACCGGAGCGGGTGATCACCGCCATCGAAGTGGCGCTCGATCGCATCAGGTCCGATCCGATGAGCCGGTTGATGCACAGCGCGGCGACTGCGCCGGGTCTGGGCGACCTGCACTCCTCACCGGTGCTGGCCCGACTCGCGGCCGACCTGACCGGCATCACCGACGACGATCCCCAGGCCGCGCAGTGGGTCGTTCGCGTCGTGGTCTCGCTGGCCTTCTGGCCGACCGGTGACAGACGCACCGAGGAGATGCTGTTACGGCGGTTCGTCGCGCCGGCATTCTCGTCGCGATCGTGATGGGTCAGAATTTACCCATGACCCGACTGCTCGTGGCATCGCGCAACCGCAAGAAGCTGGCCGAACTCCAGCGTGTGCTCGACGCAGCGGGCATCTCCGGTCTGACGCTGCTCTCGCTCGACGACGTCGCGCCCTTCGACGAGGCGCCGGAGACCGGGGCGACGTTCGAGGAGAACGCGTTGGCCAAGGCCCGGGACGCCTATCGCGCCACGGGGATGGCGTCGCTCGCCGACGATTCGGGTATCGAGGTGGACGCGCTGAACGGGATGCCCGGGGTCCTGTCGGCCCGGTGGGCGGGCGAACACGGCCGCGACGAAGCGAACACCGCGCTGCTGCTCGCGCAATTGCGCGACGTCCCGGACGGGCGCCGCGGCGGCGGCTTCGTCTCGGCCTGCGCGCTCGTGAATGACCGGGGCGAGGCGGTCGTGCGCGGCGTGTGGCGGGGATCGATCGTTCGCGCGGCCCGCGGCGACGGCGGCTTCGGCTACGACCCGGTGTTCCTGCCGGACGGTTCCGACCGCACCGCCGCAGAGCTGACGCCGGAGGAGAAGGACGCCGCGTCACACCGCGGGCGCGCGCTGGCGCAACTCGTCCCGGCGTTGCGCGCGCTCGCCTGACCGGCGGAGTTTTAGATAGCTAACCTAATGGGTAGCATCCCCGTCGTGAATCGGCAGGCGACTTCCCACCCGAGCGTGCTCGTCGCCGTCCTGTGCGCGGCAGGCATCAGCGTGTCGCTGATGCAGACACTGATCATCCCGCTCATCCCGGCGCTGCCGACGCTGCTGCAGACCAGTTCGGACAACGCGTCGTGGGCGATCACCGCGACTCTGCTCACCGCTGCGGTGGCCACTCCGCTGTTCGGCCGGCTCGGTGACATCTACGGGCCGCGGCCGATCCTCATGCTGTGCGCGGCGCTGCTGACCGTCGGTTCGGTGCTCGCCGCGGTCACCACCTCGCTCATCCCGGTGATCATCGGGCGCGGGCTGCAGGGGTTCGGGATGCCGATCATCCCCCTGGGCATCAGCGTGCTGCGGGCCGCGGTGTCGCCGCAGAAGGTCGGCCCGGCAATGGGTCTGATGAGCGCCTCGCTCGGGGTCGGGGGAGCGCTGGGCCTGCCGCTGTCGGCGATCATCGCCGAGCGCTACAGCTGGCATGTGCTGTTCTGGTTCGCCGCGGCACTCGGCGTCGGCGCGCTTCTCGCGTTCGCGCTGCTCATCCCCGCGGTCGGCACACGCAGCAGTGAACGGGTGGACGTGCTCGGTGCGGTCGGTCTGGCCGGTGGCCTGGTGACCCTGCTGCTCGGGATCTCCAAGGGTCAGACGTGGGGCTGGACGAGCGTCACGACGCTCGCCATGTTCATCGCCTCACCGCTGATCTTCGCGCTGTTCGGCTGGTGGCAGCTGCGAACGCCGTCGCCGATCGTCGACCTGCGGACCACGGTTCGCCGCCCGGTGCTGACGACCAATCTGGCCTCGGTCGGCGTCGGGTTCGGTCTGTTCGCCCTTTCGCTGGTGGCGCCGCAGATCCTGGAGATGCCGCCGGAGACCGGCTACGGCCTCGGACAGTCGGTGCTGCACACCGGGCTCTGGATGGCGCCCGGCGGTCTGGCGATGATGGTGTGCGCACCGATCGCGGCGCGCGTCGCCGCGCGGTACGGACCCCGGGCCACGCTCGTCGCGGGATGTGCGGTCATCGCTGCGTCCTACGTCTCCGGGCTGTGGCTGCTGGACAGCCCGTTCGAGGTGCTCCTGCTGAACGTCTCGATCAGCGTCGGGGTGGGGTTCGCGTTCGCCTCGCTGCCCGCTCTGATCAACGCGGCGGTTCCGGTCACCGAGACGGCGGCGGCCAACGGCATCAACGCCCTGTCGCGCTCGCTGGGCACGTCGATCTCCAGCGCGGTGATGGGTGCGGTCCTGGCGGGAATGACCACGACACTGGCCGGCCGCGCCGTCCCCTCACTCGAGGGGCTGCACACCGCGCTGATCATCGCCGCGTGTGCGGCCGCCCTGGCCGGTCTGCTCGCGCTCGCGATCCCGAAACCCACGGCGCCCGCATCTGTTCCGGTGCCGGACGGCCTCCGCGCCGTGGCCGGGGTCAGATCCCGAACCGCTCCTTGAACTCCCGGCTCTGCCGCTGCTCCACGATGATGCCGAGCAGCGGCACGGTGCCGGCGAGCAGGATGCCGATGGTCTTGCCGATCGGCCAGCGCACCTTGACCGCGAGGTTCGCCGTCACCAGCAGGTAGGCGAAGTAGACCCAGCCGTGAATCGGGGCGACGATCCATAGGAACGGCCAGTCGACCTTGACGATGTACTTCAACACCATCTCGGCACACAGCACGATGAGCCAGATACCGGTGGCCCAGGCGAGCACCCGGTAGTTGCGGACCGCTTTGCGAACGGTCTCTATCGACACGCCCGCGGGCGTCGGCGATGCGGTCATGAGGGGGTTCTGCCTTCGTTGTCGGCGTCGGATCGGTCAGCTTCGGCCAGATCGGCCAGGTAGGCGTTGTACTCCCGCAGTGCGGGATCGTCGTCGTTGAAGTCGGTGGCGCCGGCGCGGGTCGCGACGGGCCGTTCGGGTAGCAGGCCCGCCGGCAGTTCGGTGACCGCATCGGTGCGGTGCACCTCGGGCGGCGATTCCTCGTAGCGGACGAACTTGAAGTAGGCGTAGAAGCAGAAGACCGCGAAGGCCGGCCACTGCATGGCGTATCCGAGGTTCTGGAAGCTGCCCGAAGTCGACTCCCAGCGCGACCACTGCCACCAGGCCAGCGCGAGGCAGCCGGCCGCGGCGACGACGACCAGCGAGATGAGCGCCGGTCTCCTACGCCGTGTAGTGGACATACCCCCACGGTACCGTCCGGCCTGCGGCGCGGCGGTGACGCCTGCGCGGGCGGTAAGGTGAGCACGCCTGCGGGCGTGGTGGAATTGGCAGACACCCGGGCTTTAGGTGCCCGTGCTCGAAAGAGCGTGAGGGTTCGAGTCCCTCCGCCCGCACTTGATCAGAGCCGTCTTCCGCATCCTGCTCGGCGTCGTCCTGGTGTACGCGGGTGTGTCCCACCTGAGTTTCGCGCGCGCCGAGTTCCAGGCGCAGGTGCCGCCGTGGCTGCCGCTCGACCCCGATTTCGTGGTCCTCGCCTCCGGTGTGGTCGAGGTCGGGCTGGGCGCGGCGCTTGTCCTGTTGCCCCGGTGGCGCGTCCCGCTCGGATGGCTCACCGCGGCCTTCTTCGTCGTGATCTTTCCCGGCAACATCTCCCAGTTCGTCACGCACACCGACGCATTCGGGCTGGACTCCGACCGCGACCGGGCCGTCCGACTGCTGTTCCAGCCGCTGCTGGTGGTGTGGGCACTGTGGTCGTCGGGGGCGTGGGCGGCGTGGCGGCGGCGCCGGGCTGCGGCGCCCGGCGCGCACGACCGCGCATGATGGGGTGATGGCAGAACGCGATCGCGACGACGCCGGCCGGCCTCTCAACAGCCGACCGCGCGACGAGCTCGGCCGCCCTTTGCCGCCCGGCAGCCCCGGCGTGGAGCGGATCCCCGACGATCTGCACCTGCCGCCGGCCGAATCCCTGACGTATGCCCAGGATCTCGTCGACCGCGGCAGGGCATTCCATGCCCATGAGGTGCTCGAAGCCGCGTGGAAGGACGGACCCGACGACGAGAAGCTGATGTGGCAGGGCCTCGCCCAACTGATGGTCGGCATCACCCACATCCAGCGCGGCAACGTCCGGGGTGCCCGGACGCTGCTGGTACGCGGCTCCGAACGGCTCGCCCCGTTCCGGGGCTCGGCCCCGCACGGTGTCGACGTCGCAGGCCTGATCGGCCACGCGGCGCAGCTCATCTCCGACCTCGACGCCGGGGTGGACATCGCCGCGGGCCGGCTACGTCCGCAACTGGTCGCCACCAACTCGTAAGCACCCCGCTCAATGCCTGCTTATGCGGGTAAGTGCGGTGTACCGTCTCACCGTCATGGAGGAGAACACGGCAACGGACGCGGCGGTGCGCAAGGCCATCACCGGCGCCTCCATCGGTAACGCGGTCGAGTGGTTCGACTTCGCCATCTACGGGTTCCTCGCGACGTTCATCGCGGCGAACTTCTTTCCGGCCGGCGACGACACCGCCGCGCTGCTCAACACCTTCGCGATCTTCGCCGCGGCGTTCCTGGTCCGTCCGCTCGGCGGGTTCGTCTTCGGGCCACTCGGCGACCGCATCGGACGGCAGCGGGTGCTCGCCGTGGTGATCCTGCTGATGTCGGCCGCCACCCTGGGCATCGGGCTGTTGCCGACCTACGCCAGCATCGGGGTCGCGGCACCGCTGTTGCTGTTGCTCCTGCGGTGTCTGCAGGGGTTCTCCGCGGGTGGCGAATACGGCGGCGGCGCAGTGTATCTCGCCGAATACGCGCGAGACTCCCGGCGCGGACTGACCGTCACGTTCATCGCGTGGTCCGGTGTGTTGGGGTTCCTGCTCGGATCGGTGACGGTCACGTTGTTGCAGGCGCTGCTGCCCGCCGAGGCGATGGAGAGTTACGGCTGGCGCATCCCGTTCCTGATCGCCGCCCCGCTCGGCCTGGTCGGCCTCTACATCCGGTTACGCCTCGACGACACCCCGCAGTTCGAGGCGCTCAGCGAGGCCGACCGGGTTGCCGCCTCACCGCTACGCGAGGCCGCCACGACCGCATGGCGGCCCATCCTGCAGGTGATCGGTCTGTTCATCGTGTTCAACGTGGGCTACTACGTGGTGTTCACATTCCTGCCGACGTACTTCATCAAGACCCTCGAGTTCAGCAAGACCGCCTCGTTCGTGTCCATCACCCTGGCCAGCCTCGTCGCGCTCGTGCTCATCCTTCCGTTCGCGGCGCTGTCGGACCGGGTGGGCAGGCGCCCTCTTCTCATCGGGGGTGCCGTCGCGTTCGTCGTGCTGGCCTATCCGCTGTTCGTGATACTCAACTCCGGTTCGGTGGTCGCCGCCGTCGTGGCGCACTGCATCCTCGCGGCGATCGAGTCGGTGTACGTGTCGACGGCCGTCACCGCGGGCGTGGAACTGTTCGCCACGCGGGTCCGCTACAGCGGATTCTCGATCGGATACAACATCTCCGTCGCGGCGTTCGGCGGCACGACGCCGTATGTGGTGACCTGGCTGACGGCGGGCACCGGCAACAACCTCGCGCCCGCGTTCTATCTCATCGTGGCGGCCGTCGTCTCACTGCTCACGCTGGTCACCCTGCGCGAGAACGCCGGCCGGCCGCTGGCCGCTGTCGGTACCGCCGACGTGCGACGATGATGCGGTGAGCACGAGGGGAGCGGCCCGACCGACCAAGGCCGACGTGGCGCGCCTGGCCGGTGTGTCCACGGCGACGGTGAGCTACGTGCTCAACAACGTCTCCTCGCAACGCATTTCGTCGCGCACCCGCGACGCGGTCCACCACGCCGCGAAATCGCTGGGCTACCGCCCGAACCTCGCCGCGCGCAACCTCGCCCGGGGCCGCAGCGGCGTGGTGCTCTACATCGTCCCCCGCCTGTCGCTCGGGGAGCTGCTCATGGAGGTCGGCAGCCGGTTGACGACGGCGCTGGCCCGGCACGGCATCGTGCTGTCACTGCAGTTCGAGACCGAGGACGGCCAGAACGTCGTCGACGCCATCAACGATCTCAACCCGATTGCGGTGACCAGCGTCTTCCCGCTCACCGGGTCGGCATTGGTCGCCGCCGAGGCGGCGGCCGTCCCGCAGATCCACATAGGTAGCGCCCAACTGCGTGCGCTGGGCGAACTCCACCTGTCGATCGGGGAGTTGCGCATCGAGCACCTCGTCTCCCGGGGTCACCGGCGAATCGCGTTCGCGTACTCCGACATCGCACCGCTGCGGGCGCTGGGTGACTACTGGCTGGCGGGCCTGCGCGCTGCCTCGGGCCGCCGGGGCCTGCCCGAGATGTCGGTGGGCACGCTGCGCACCGACGGGACCGACGCCGCGACCACGGTGGCGGACTGGGTCGCGGACGGGGTGACCGCGGTCTGCGCCCAGAGCGACGAGACCGCATTCGTCGCTCTGCACGGCGTGCGCGAGGCGGGTCTGCGCTGTCCGGAGGATCTGGCCGTGATGGGTGTCGACGCCCGCCCGCTCGGTGCGGTCAGCGGGCCCCCGCTGACCTCGGTCGCCTTCGATGCCGAGGTGATCGTCGACGTCTCGGTCGCGGCGATGATGGCCGAACTCGGCTATCCCGCCGACTCCGAGCCGAGCGGCCACGACGTCGCGCGGCTGGTCCGGCGCGCCACCACCTGAGGATTACAAAACATCTCGCTATTGTCACTCGCGGCGTGCACTTACGCGTGTAAGGTCCACGCCGAAAGAGAGGTGACAGCGTGACCGTGAGTGCCAACTCCGACGTCTACTTCGATCCCTACGATGTCGAACTCAATGCCGATCCCTACCCGATGTTCAAGCGCCTGCGCGAGGAGGTGCCGCTCTACTACAACGCCGAGTACGACTTCTACGCCGTCAGCCGCTATGCCGACGTGTGTGAGGCGCTGGTCGACCACGAGACGTACAGTTCCGCGCGCGGCGCGATCGTCGAACTGATCAAGGCCAATATCGAGATGCCACCGGGCACCGTCATTTTTGAGGACCCGCCGATCCACGACATCCATCGCAAACTGCTCGCGCGGATGTTCACCCCGCGCAAGGTCAACGCCCTGGAGCCGAAGATCCGCGAGTTCTGCGCGCAGAGCCTCGATCCGCTGGTCGGCTCCGACGGCTTCGACTTCATCACCGATTTCGGCGCGCAGATGCCGATGAAGGTGATCAGCTCGCTGCTGGGCATCCCCGAGGACGACCAGGAGATGATCCGCGACCACGCCAACGCCCAATTGCGCACCGAGGCGGGTAAACCGATGTCGGCTGCCGAAGAGGGCATGCTGGCCGGCGACATCTTCGAGGCCTACATCGACTGGCGTAAAGACAATCCGTCCGACGACATCATGACCGAGTTGCTCAACGTCGAGTTCGTCGACGAGACCGGAACGCTGCGAAATCTGCGGCGCGAAGAACTGCTCGTCTACCTCAACGTGGTGGCGGGGGCGGGCAACGAGACGACGACCCGGTTGATCGGTTGGGCGGCAAAGGTTCTCGCCGAGCATCCCGATCAGCGTCACGAGCTGGTCGAGAACCCGTCGCTGATCCCGCTGGCGGTGGAGGAGCTGCTGCGCTTCGAGCCGCCCGCCCCGCACGTCGCGCGCTACGTCACCCGCGACGTCGAGGTCCACGGCCAGACGGTGCCCGAGGGCAGCGTGATGATGATGCTCATCGGGGCGGCCGTGCGCGACCACCGCCAGTTCCCGCCCGACGGCGACGTTTTCGACATCCACCGCGAACCGCGTCAGCACCTCGCCTTCAGCGTCGGCACGCACTACTGCCTGGGTTCGGCGCTGGCCCGCCTCGAGGGCCGCATCGCGCTGGAGGAGATGCTCAAGCGCTTCCCCGAATGGGACATCGATCTCGCCAACGCCAAGCTGTCGCCGACATCGACGGTGCGCGGCTGGGATTCGATGCCGGCCGTGCTGCGATGAGCACCGCAGAGCTCACCGTTCCGAAGGACTGGGTCGAGATCAGCCCGCAGTGGATGACCGCCGCGCTGGCCGGCCACCACCCGGACGCCACGGTCGACAGCGTGACCGTCGAACTGCGCGACGACGGGACCAACCGGCGCGCCCGACTGCGGCTGACGTACTCCGCGGGCGAGGGGCCGGCGACGGTGTTCGTCAAGGCCGTCGACCCGGGCCACCGCGATCTGGTCCGCCTGACCAGCGGGCTGTACCACGAACCGCGGCTGTTCAACTCGGCTGTCGAACTGCCCCTGGAACATCCGACCGTCTACACCGCGCTCGTCGACGAGGCCGCCGAGGACTTCATCCTGGTGATGGAGGATCTGACGGCCCGCGACGCCGATCCGCGGGACGCCACCCGGCCGCTGACCGTCGAACAAGCCGCCACCGGCGTCCGCGGTCTGGCCAGGATGCACGGCCGGTTCTGGGGGCGACGGGTCACCGACGAGCCGACCCTGCAGTGGCTGGAACCGTTCGTACCGTGGGAGGGGATGGGCGCCGCCCCGCTCGAGGAGGCGCTCAACCGGCTCGGCGACGACGCACCGGATGCGGTGATGGCGCTGACCATCGGTGAACTGATCGAGGACATCTGGAAGCCGTACATCCGGACGCTGACCACGTCACCGCAGACGCTGCTGCACGGAGACCCCCACATCGGCAACACGTATCTGCTGCCGTCGGGTGAGGTCGGATTCCTGGACTGGCAGGTCGCCCGCCGCGGCAACTGGTCCCTGGACCTGGGCTACTTCCTGCAGGGTGCGCTGACCATCCCGGATCGCCGTGCGGCCGAACGGGAGCTGCTCGAGGAGTACCGCGATGCCCTGGGCCTGCCCGCGGACGAGCTGCCGTCCCTCGACGAGCTCTGGCTGCGCTACCGGGCGTCGGTGGCTCACGGTCTGACGCTGTGGCTGTGCACCGCCAGCGCGGGAGAGCTGTGGCAGCGTCCGGACATCGCCATCGCACTGGCGCAACGGTATTCGGCGGCCTACGCCGATTTGCACACCGGCGAGGCGATCGCCGACATCAGCGGCTGACGGCGGCCCGCCTGCCGGGTCGCCACGGACCCGGCAGCAGGCTGACCGACACCGCCGACACGACGGAGACGCCGATCAGGTAGGCCGCGATCGCGTCGCTGGTCCGCGTCGCGGAGTACAGGGCGGTGGCGATGGTGGGGGCGAAGGCGGAGCCGACGACCTGAGACATGGTGTAGCCCAGCGACACCCCGCTGTAGCGGACGTCGGGATCGAACACCAGGCTGAACAGCGATCCGGTCACCCCTGCCGCCGGCGCCATCGCCAAGCCGAAGACGAGGACCAGTGCGACGAGGAACAGGGTCGGATCGCCGGTGTTGATCAACGCGAACACCGGGAACACCGATGCGCCCATCGCGATGACACCGGCCAGAAACACCGGTTTGCGGCCGACGGTGTCGGACAGCGCGCCGAAGAGGGGATAGGTCACCACGGCGACGACCGCGGCCACGCACACCCCGAAAAGCGCCTGGGTGCGGTCGATTCCAGCCACCGACGTCGCGTACGACACCAGGTAGGCCACGCAGATGTAGGCGAAAACGCCCTGGGAGAGATAGGAACCCGCCACGAGCAGTATCTGTCGCCAGTGCCTGCGGAACGCCTCGGCGAGCGGAAGCCGTACTGTTGCGGCTCGTTCCCGCACCGCGGCGAAGTCCGGGCTCTCGGCGATGGACAGCCGGATCATCAGGCCGATGACGATCAGCACCGCAGAGGCCAGGAACGGGATGCGCCACCCCCAGGACAGGAAGGCATCGTCGGGCAGCCGGGATACCGCGTAGAAGGCCAGGGTCGCAATTGCGGTACCTGCCGGCGCGCCCATCTGGGGGAACGCTCCGTAGAGGCCCTTGCGCGCCGGTGCGGCGTGTTCGACGGCCATCAGGGTGGCGCCGCCCCATTCCCCGCCGACGGCGAAGCCCTGTGCCAACCGCAACAGCGTCAACAGAATCGGTGCGGCGATCCCGATCTGCCCGTAGGTCGGCAACGCGCCCATGAGCACCGTGGCCACGCCCATCACCAGCAGCGAATAGACCAGCATCCGTTTGCGCCCGATGCGATCGCCGTAGTGGCCGAACACCATTCCGCCCAGGGGCCGGGCGAAGAACCCGACCCCGAAGGTGGCGAACGACAGCAGCAGGCCCATCGCCGGTGAGACGTCGGGGAAGAACAGCTTCGGGAACACCAGTGCCGCGGCGGTTCCGTAGATCAGGAAGTCGTAGTACTCGACGGTGGTGCCGATGAAACTCGCGAGCGCGACGCGACGCGGTGAGGTGCGCACGACGTCGGTCGCTGCCATGGCGCGACATTATCGGCTCAGTCGGTCGGCGGCAAGGACTTTCAGACCCGCATGCGCAGGGGACGACGGGCGGTCTCCCGCATGGTCAGGATCGTCGCCAGCGAGATCACGGCCGCGATGATGAGGTAGTAGGCGGGCGCCAATTCATTTCCGGTCCGATCGGTCAGCCACGTCGCGATGTACGGCGCGGTGCCGCCGAACAGCGCCACCGAGGTGTTGTAGCCGATGGAGTACCCGCTGGATCGCACCTTGGTGGCGAACAGTTCGGCGCCTGCAGCGAGCGAGGCCGAGACGAACAGCGCCTCGAGAGCCGCCAGCCCGGCATGTCCGGCGACCGCGGCCGCGAACGAACCCGAGGTGATCAACAGGAAGAGTGGATAGGCGAACAGCGCGAAACCCGCACCGCCCGCGATGAGTACGGGTTTGCGCCCGATCCGGTCGGACAACGCGCCGAGCGGCAGGATGAGCACCAACCCGACCAGGCTCGCGACGGTGATCGAGATGAAGGCGTCGGTCTTCGAAAAGCCGAGTGTCTCGGTGAAGTAGCTCGGCAGGAATGTGTACACGGTGTAGAAGCCGACGTTGTGGACGACCACCAGTCCGATGATCTGGAGGATGGGTTTCCACGACGTCCGGAACGCCTCTCGCAGCGGGGACGTCGAGACCTCACCGGAGTCGCGCAGTTCCTCGAACTCCGGGGTGTCGCCCAGCTTCAGGCGGATGTACAGGCCGACGGCGCCCAGCAGACCGGCGAGCAGGAACGGGATCCGCCAGCCGTAGGAGTCCATCGCGGACTCGCTCAGCGCCGCCTCGAGACCGGTCACGGTGAGCGAACCGAGCAGGAAGCCCACGACCACCGACCACACCAGGAACGACACGACGAATCCGCGATGCCGGTCGGAGGCGAACTCGGCGAGATAGCACGCGCCGCTGCCGTATTCGCCGCCTGCCGAAAATCCCTGTAGGCAGCGCAGGAGGAGCAGGAGCAGCGGCGCGAAGACGCCGATCGTCTCGTAGCTCGGTACCAGGCCGATCCCCAGCGTCGACGCCGACATCAGCAGGATGACCAGCGCGAGTACCTTCTGGCGGCCGATGCGGTCTCCGAGTGGGCCGAAGAACAGGCCGCCGAGGGGCCGCATGAAGAAGGCCGCGGCGAAGATGGCGAAGGTGTTCAGCAGGTTGGCGGTGTCGTCACCGGCGGGAAAGAACTTGTCGGCGATGTAGGAGGCGAGAAAGCCGTAGATGGCGAAGTCGAACCATTCGACCGCATTGCCCACCGAGGCGCCGCGGACGGCGCGGCGCACTTCGGCGGGATCGGCGTCGCGGTGCTTGCGGTCGTCGGCGATGGTCATGGCAGCTCCCCGGTGGTGTGGAGGCTGTCATTCCCGGTCGGGCCGGGAAACTAACTTCCCGACGGCAGGTCAGTCGCTGGCGGGCAGCGGCTTGGCCTCCTTGAGGCTCAGCGGGGTGTCACCGACGGCGAGGGTGCCCTTGCCGGCCTTGGTCACCAGGACCTCGGCGCCGTTGTCGTCGACGTAGCGCTTACCCATCACGTTGCCGTCGGCAAAGCCAGGGTCGAGGCTCGCACCACCATCTTTCGAGGCGTCCAGCGGCACCATCGGCACGCCGCCGGCCCGCAGGTCGTCGAGGCTGTCGGCGCTGCGCACCACGATCACCTGGGTGTCGCACACCTGGCTCTGCAGGCGGGTGCCGTTCTTGATCATGCTGGCTCCTTCGTGGCCGTCTGGAATTCGTGGATCAGTTCCCGACGCAGCACCTTGCCGGTGGCGTTGGTGGGAAGTTCGTCGCGGAACACCACCCGGTCGGGGGTGCGCGAGCCGCGTAACTGGCTGCGCACGTGCTCGCGGAGCGCATCGGCGTCGGGATCGCAGCCAGGCGCCGGGACGACGACCGCGACGATGATCTGACCCCACTGCGGATCCTCGGGGCCGATCACCGCGACGTCGTGCACGTCCGGGTGTTCGACCAGCACGTCCTCGATCTCGGCCGGGGCGATGTTCTCCCCGCCGCGGATGATGGTGTCGTCGGAGCGGCCGCCGATGAACAGGTAGCCCTCCTCGTCGAGCATCGCGACGTCGCGGGTGGGGAACCAGCCGTCGGCGTCGAGCACCGAGCCGATCTCGGAGTACCGGCCCGACACCTGGTCGCCGCGCACGTAGAGCTCACCGGTCTCGCCGGGTCCGAGCACCGTGCCGTCCTCGGCGCGGATCTGCACCTCGATACCGGGCACCACCTGTCCGACGGAGCCGAGGCGCCGCGCGGCGACCGGGTCGTCGGCGCCGAACGCCGCCCGGTGGTCGTCGGGTCCGAGCACCGCGATGGTGGAGCTGGTCTCGGTGAGGCCGTAGGCGTTGACGAACCCGACGTGGGGCAGCAGTTCCAGCGCGGTGCGCACCAGGGGCAGAGCGACTTTCGAGCCGCCGTAGGCGAGGTTGCGCAGCGTCGTCAGGTCGACCGGTTCGGCCTGCAGCGCCGTGACGATGCGGTCGAGCATGGTGGGCACCACGGTCGCGGTGGTGACTTGTTCGTCGCCGATCAACCGAATCCACTCGCGAGCGTCGAATACGGGCAGATAGACCATCTTTCGGCCGGCGTAGAGGTTCGACATCGCCGCCCCGACCCCAGCGATGTGATAGGGCGGAACGCAGATCAGCGACGCGTCCTCCGGTGCGGCGGAAGCGAATTCGACGGTGCCGGTGACGTAGCTGGTCAGGTTGTTGTGGGTCAGCTCGACGGCCTTGGGGCGCGAGGTGGTCCCCGAGGTGAACAGCACCACGGCGACCGCGTCGGGGTCGGCGAACTCGTTCACCGGATCTGCGGTGCGGGCGGCGGCCAGGAATTCGTCGGACGTCAGCACCTGCCGGCCGGCGTCGCCGACCACGTCCCGGTACTCCTCGTCGACGACCACCAGCGGATCGGGCAGCCGCTCGATCAGTTCGCGCAGACCGTCGCGGCTGAGCCGGTAGTTCAGCGGCGTGAAGGGCACCGCGGCACGGGCCGAGGCGAACAGCAGCAGTGGCAGTAGCGCGCCGCCGGTGCCCACGTAGGCGACGTGTGAGGCCCCGGAGGCCGCAATCACTCCCGCGCCGCCGTCGGCCAGCGTGCTCACCTCACCGGCGGTCAGGCGCAGATCGCCCGACACGACGGCGGTCCGGTCCGGATCGGCCGACGACGCCATCTCCAACAGCAGCGAGATGCTCATGGCCGGGCCGCCTCGTCGACGAAGATGTCCAGGGTGGGGTTGTCTCCGCCACCGTAGCGGCTCAGATCGGTCCTTCCGGCTGACG
The DNA here is from genome assembly GCF_001665575.1 of Mycobacterium sp. 852013-51886_SCH5428379. GTDB lineage: Bacteria > Actinomycetota > Actinomycetes > Mycobacteriales > Mycobacteriaceae > Mycobacterium. Next base: position 59,586 of record NZ_LZSU01000044.1, read on the forward strand.
CGAGCACTTCCGAGTCGATGTAGCAGTTGGCGGTCGCCTCCCGCGAGGGCCGGCTGAAGATCTCCACGGCGGCGTCGGCCATGATCTCCGGACTGCGCGCCGACTGCAGGGCCTTCTCGCCGATGTTGGCGACCGCGGCGGTGGCGATGTAGGTCTCCGGCCACAGGCAGTTGAACGCGATCCCGGCGTCGCGGTACTCCTCGGCCCACCCCAGCGACAGCAGCGTCATCCCGTATTTGGACAGCGTGTAGGACGGGTGGGCGCCCAGCCAGTGCGGGTTCATGTTCAGCGGCGGCGCGAGCGTGAGCACATGGGCGTGCGGCGAACGGCGCAGATGGGGCAGCGCGGCCTTGGTCAGCAGGAACGTCCCGCGGACATTGATGTCCATCATCAGGTCGAACTTCTTGGCCGCGAGATCCTCGGTCGGTTCGGTGGCGATGGCGCTGGCGTTGTTCACGACGATGTCGATACCGCCGAAGCGTTCGACCGCGGTCTCGATCGCGCGGGCGACGTCCTCCTCCTTGCGCACGTCGCCGACCACGGCGACGCCCTTGCCGCCGGCGGCCTCGACGTCGGCGACGGCGGTGTGCACGGTGCCCTGGAGTTTGGGGTGCGGTTCGGCGGTCTTGGCCAGCAGGACGACGTTGGCCCCGCGGCGGGCGGCGCCGACCGCGATCGCATGGCCGATGCCACGGCTGCCGCCGGAGACCACCACGGTGCGGTCGGTGAACGCTTGCTCGCTGGACATGGGCCTCCTCGGACTCGCCCTCGATGGTATTGGCATTCTCTTTTGACGCAAGTGGCGTATTCACTGATTGTCGCGTACGAGTTACCGAGGTCGGCGCCGGGGTGCACGCGGCTGCCGCCAGCACTCGGAACTGCTCCCGAGGGCGCACATTTCCCTAATCCGGTATTGGCATTCTCGTTTTTTGCAAGTACGTTATCGAGCGATGACCGACTCCGTGCAGACCTCCTCGGGCATCCCGCTCGAGCCCGTCTACGGGCCCGCCGACCGGGATGCCGACCCGCCCGCCCCGGGCAGTTACCCCTTCACCCGGGGCAACTTCGCGTCCGGTTACCGCGGCAAGCTGTGGACCTTCCGGCAGTATTCCGGCTTCGGCACCGCCGAAGAGTCCAATCGCCGGTATCGCTACCTGCTCGATCAGGGCGGCACCGGGCTCTCCGTGGCGCTCGACCTGCCGACCCAGTGCGGGTACGACTCCGACGATCCCGAGTACGGCGAAGAGGTCGGTCGCGTCGGCGTTGCGGTCGACACCCTTGCCGACGCCGAGATCCTGTTCGACGGCATCCCGCTGGACAAGATCAGCACCAGCTTCACCATCAACGGCACCGCGGCGATCCTGCTGGCGTTCTACGTCGCGGCTGCGGAGAAGGCGGGTGTGCCGCGCGAGAAGCTGACCGGCACGATCCAGAACGACATCCTCAAGGAGTACGCGTCGCGCGGAACGTGGATCTGGCCGCCGGAGCCGTCGCTGCGACTGATCGCCGACACCATCGAGTTCTGCGCGGCTGAGGTGCCGCGGTTCAACGCGATCTCGGTGGCCGGGGCGCATTTCCGCGACGCGGGCGCCAACGCGGTGCAGGAGATGGCGTTCACCCTGGCCGACGGCGTCACCTACTGCGACACCGTCGTCGAGCGCGGTCGCATGTCGATCGACAAGTTCGCGCCCCAGATCTCGTTCTTCTTCTACACCCACGGTGACTTCTTCGAGGAGATCGCCAAGTACCGCGCCGGCCGGCGGCGCTGGGCGACGATCGTGCGGGAGCGTTACGGTTCGACGAGCGACAAGGCCTCGATGTTCCGGTTCGGCTGCGTGTCCGGTGGCGCCTCCCTGTTCGCGCCCCAGGCGCAGAACAACGTGGTGCGCATCGCGTACGAGGCGATGGCATCGGTGCTCGGCGGCGTGCAGTCGATGTTCACCGCGGCGTGGGACGAACCGTTCGCGCTGCCGAGTGAGGAGTCCGCGACGCTCGCGCTGCGCACGCAGCAGATCCTGGCCTACGAAACCGGGGTGACGCGGGTGGCCGACCCCCTGGGTGGGTCGTACTTCGTCGAGGCGCTCACCGACGCGACCGAAGAGAAGATCATCGAGATCATGCACGACCTCGAGGCCCACGGTGGCATGGTCCGCTGCATCGAGGACGGCTACCTGCAGGGTCTGATCGCCGACGAGGCCTACAAACTCCACCAGGAGATCGAGGACGGCAGCCGGCCCGTGGTCGGGGTCAACAAGTTCGTCACCGACGAGCCGCCCGCCGACATCGACACCTACGAACTCGACGCCGAGGGCCGCGATCTGCAACTCAAGCGGCTGGCCAAGGTCAAGGACGAGCGCAACGCCGACGCGGTGGCCGCCAGCCTGGCGGCGCTGAAGCGGGCGGCCGAGGGAGACGACAACCTCATGCACAAGCTGATCGACTGCGCGAACGCCTACTGCACCGTCGGGGAGATGGTGTCGGCGCTCAAAGCGGTGTGGGGCGAATTCCAGCAGCCGGTGGTTTTCTAGTGAGTACACCCGCCCGCGTCCTCGTCGCCAAACCCGGTCTGGACGGTCACGACCGCGGCGCCAAGATCGTCGCCCGGGCGTTGCGCGACGCCGGATTCGAGGTCATTTACACCGGTATCCGGCAGCGCATCGAGGACATCGTGTCGATCGCGCTGCAGGAGGACGTCTCGCTGGTCGGACTGTCCATCCTGTCGGGAGCGCACCTGGCGCTGACCAAACGCACGGTCGACGCACTGCGTGCGGCCGACGCCGGTGACATCGCCGTGGTGGTGGGTGGCACCATTCCGCAGGCCGATGTGCCGAAACTGTTGGAAGTCGGTGCGGCCGCGGTCTTTCCGACCGGCACCGCGCTCGATGTGCTGGTGACCGAGGTGCGCAAGTTGACGGCGGAGAAGGTGGACTGAATGCGTCTCGGCGTGATGATCGGGGCCGAGCGCGGCGACATGGCCCGCAAGGTCAACAAACTGGTGAGCGACATCGAGTGGGCCGAATCGGCCGGGCTGGACACCGCGTGGATGCCGCAGGTGCCCAACGACTTCGACTGCCTGACCATGGTCGCGCTGATGGGCAGCCGCACGACCCGCATCGAACTGGGCACTGCCGTCGTGCCGCTGCAGGCGCAGCATCCGATCGCGCTGGCCCGCCAGGCGCTCTCGGTGCACGCCGCCGTCGGTAACCGTCTCGCGCTCGGGGTGGGACCGTCGCACCACTGGATCGTGCGTGACATGCTCGGCATCCCCTACGAGAAGCCGGCCGCCTATACGCGCGACTACCTCGAGGTGTTCAACGCCGCGGTGGCGGGCCCGGGTGACGTCGACGTGGAGAACGACTCGTTCACCGTCCACAACCCGACGGTGCTGCAGGCGGATTCGCCGATGCCGGTGCTGGTGGCCGCGCTCGGTCCGGTGATGCTGCAGATCGCCGGTGAGCTCGCCGACGGAACCGTGCTGTGGATGGCCGATGAGAAGGCGATCGGTGAGCACATCGCGCCGCGCATCACGAAAGCCGCCGAGAACGCCGGCAGGCCGGCGCCGCGGATCGTTGCGGGCATCCCCGTCTGCCTGTGTGCGAATTCGGAGATCGACGCGGCGAAGGAACGCGCCAACCGCATCTTGGCCGAGGCCGAGACGTCGCCGAACTACCAGAAGCTGCTCGACCGCGGGGATGCCCGGAACGTGGGGGATCTGTGCGCCGCCGGGGACGAGCAGTCAATCCTGGCGCGATTCCAGCAGTTCGCCGATGCGGGGGTGACCGACCTGTCGGTGCGCCTGCTGCCGATCGGCGAGAACCGCGACGAATTGATCGCCTCGAAGTACCGGACGCGTGAGGTGATCGCAGAGCTGGCGAAGCAGGTGCAGTGACTGCCCCGCTCGCCGGCATCCGGATCATCGAGGTCGGCGTGATGCTCGCCGGGCCGTACGCGACGATGATGCTCGCGGACCTCGGCGCCGAGGTGATCAAGGTCGAGCCTCCGGGCGGGGAGATCTCACGGCAGGTCGGCGACAGCTATTTCGCCAGCCTCAACCGCAACAAAACCCACGTCTTCCTCGATCTGCGGTCCGACGGCGGACAGCAGCGACTGGCCGAGCTCGTTGCGAATTCCCATGCACTGCTGGTGAACATGAAGCCGTCGGTGATCCGCAAGCTCGGTCTGACCTATGAGTCGCTGCGCCGGCACAACGAGAAGATCGTCTGCGTCGCGATGACGGGGTTCGGGCTCGACGGCGGTGACGATCCGGCCTTCGACTACGTCATCCAGGCGGCGACCGGAGTGGCGGCGATGACCGGTGATCCTGACGGCCCGCCGACGCTGCCCGGCTACTCCTCGGCCGACAACTCGACCGGTTTGACCGCGGCGCTGGGTCTGCTGGCGATGGTCGTCGCGGGCCGGGGCGGTCAGGTGGACGTCTCGTTGCGCGACGTGATGCTCTCGCAGCTCAACTACCGGGCGTCGGCGTACCTCAACGACGGAGTCGAACCGCGCAGGCACCCCAACGGCGCCCACTCGTACTACGTTCCGGCGCAGCTGTTCTCCACCGCCGACGGCTACCTCGCCCTGTTCATCACCCACGACGGCTTCTGGCGGCTGTTCGCCGACGAGGCGGGCATCGAGGGGTTCCCGACCATGGCCGAGCGGTCGGCCCGCCGCGACGAGGTGCTCGCGGTGGTCGAGGCGGCGCTGGCCCGGGACTCCGCGATCGGCTGGGAGAACCGTCTACGGCCACTGGGCATCCCGGCCGCGGCCGTGCGGAGCCTGCCCGAGGCGTTGGAGGCGACGCCCGAGGCCGTCGTGCACGCCGGCGACTTCCGGCTGGTGGGCAGCCCGATCCGGATCGCCGGCTACCAACCCGAGTACCGGCCGCCGCCGCCGCTGGCCGGTCAGTCGTCGTAGGTGACAGTGGTGCGGTCGGTGTCGGGAACGGCCTGGCAGGTCAGCACGTATCCCTCCTCGACCTCGTCCTCGTCGAGGGCGTCGTTGATGCGCATGGGGGCGGTGCCCTCGGTCAGCTTCGCCATGCACGTGCCGCAGTTGCCCGCCTCGCAGGAGAACGGGGGAGCCATCCCGGCCCGGCGCGCGCTCTCGAGGAGTGTCTCGCCCGCCACCCTGCGCACACTGGCCGTCTTACGGTCGAGCACGATCGTGACCTCACCCGTCGGCGTGGACGTCGGTTCGGCGGTCATACAACTCCTTTGAACATGGTGATTCTAGCTGGGGGAGAATACTATTCTCCTAAAATGTTAGGGTGTTCTCAACAGCGAGTTTACGGTGCAGGAGGGTCCGGCGGCGGTGAGCGATGGCCGACACGTGACTGACCGCGGCGCGCTCGCCTTCGGTGACCGCGAGTATTCCGCCGCCGAACTGGACGCACTCACCAGCGGTATGGCCACCACCTTCGAGCAGCGCGGCGTGCGCAGCGGCGACCGGGTCGCGATCATGTCGTCCAACCGGCCGGAGTTCGTCATCGCGCTACGGGCCATCTGGGTCCTCGGCGCATCGGCCGTACTGCTCAGCTCATCGTGGAAGCGCGCCGAGGTCGCCCACGCCCTGGACCTCACCCGGCCCCGCCACGCCGTCGGCGACAATCCCGTGCTCGGCGAACTGATGCCGATGCTGAGCCTCGACGAACCGGTGACCCCGGGTCGGCGGGCCTTCGATCCGGTCGATCCGGACGGTGACGCCCTGTTCGTGTTCAGTTCCGGGACGACGGGCATGCCGAAGGCGGTACGGCACACGCATCGCGGTTTCGCTGTTGCCGTACAGCACTGGCGCGATGCGCTGGAGCTCACCGCCGCCGACCGGATGCAGATTCTGACGCCGCCGTCGCACATCCTGGGGCTGCTCAACATCGTCATGGCGTTGGAGACGGGCGCCTGGATCCGTCTGCACCCGCGGTTCGACATCGAGGCGATGCTCCGCCACATCGAGTCCGACCGGATCACGATCGAGATGGCCGTCGCGCCGATCGCCCTGGCGCTGGCGGCACACCCGGACCTCGAGAGCTACGACCTGTCCTCGCTGCGCTACGCCATGTGGTGCGCGACCCCGGTCACCGAGAGCGTGGCGGCCCAGGTGTCCGCGCGCACGGGACTGCAGTGGGTCACCGCGTACGGCACCACCGAATTGCCCGTGATTGCCGCCAACCCGATCGACTCAGCCCGGCTCGACACCGTGGGCCGCCCGGTGCCCGGCGTCGATGTGCGCATCGGTGCCGACGGAGAGATCCAGGTGCGCTCGGATTCGGTCATGGCGGGCTATCTCCCGGAGTCCGCGACCGCCGGAGCGTTCAACGACGGTTGGTACCGCACCGGCGACGTCGGACATCTCGACGACGACGGGTTTCTGCACATCACCGATCGCTCCAAGGAGATGATCAAGGTCAGGGGTTTCCAGGTCGCCCCGGCCGAGGTCGAGGCTGTGCTGCACGGACATCCGGCCGTCGAGGACTGTGCGGTGTTCGGCGAACCGGATGCGGCCGACGGCGAGGCCGTCGTGGCGGCGATCGCCACCGCGCAGACCGTGGACGCCGAAGAGTTGATCGACCTCGTCGGACGGCAACTGGCGTCCTACAAACGACCCCGTCGGGTGGTGTTCGTCCCCGACATCCCGCGCCTGCCTTCCGGAAAGGTCTTGCGCCGAGTGTTGAAGGAGCAGCATGGACGTCCGACTGACATCTGAACAACAGCAACTGCGGGACGCCGCCGCCGAGGTCGCAGGCGATCTGGGACCGGGGTCGGTGGCCGACCTCGACGACCAGACCCGGATCGGCCGTCTCGAGAAGGCCGTCGACGCCACCGGATTCCGCACCCTGCGGTCCGACGGCGCCTCGGCGGTGGAGGTCGCGATCGTCGCCGAGGAATTCGGGCGCGGTCTGGTCGACGTGCCGTACCTCGGACCGGTACTCGTCGACGAGTTGCAGCGCCGGCTCGGACGGCCGGTGGCGGTCGCAGCTGACGGTCCCGCCACCGTCGATCTGACCGGAAGCCTTGTCGGAGTGCAGGAGTCGCCCACCGAACTCGCCGAGCTGGCCGAGGAGGACGCCGGACGCTGGTACGCGCTGGCCGTGGCGGCCACCGCCGCCGACATCGTGGGCGCCGCGCGCGGCACCCACGCGCTGGCCACCGAATACGCCAAGGTGCGCGAACAGTACGGGTCGGCGATCGGGTCGTATCAGGCGGTCGCCCACCTGCTGGCCGAGAGCCTGGCACTGATCGAAGGATCGATCAGCATCTCCCGCCACGCCGCCTGGGCGGTCGACGAACTGCCGGTGCGGGAGGCGATCGAGGCGGCCCGGATCGCGAAGATCTACTGCGCGCGGGCCGCGATGACCGTGTGCGAGACGTCGATTCAGGTGCACGGCGGCATTGGCAACACCTGGGAATGCCTGGCGCACGTCTATCTGCGCCGGGTTCTGGCCGCCACCGAGGCGTGGCCCGCAAAGCTGGAGGAGCTGACCATTGGACTTTCGTGACTCACCCGACGAGGCCGCGTTCCGGGAGCGGTTGCGCGCCTGGCTGACCGAGCAGAAGGGCAAGTTCCCGACCTCCGGCGACGCCTACTGGGCCAAGGCCGGCGAGTGGCATCAGGCGCTGTTCGGCGCCGGGTTCTTCGGCACGTCGTGGCCGAAGGAGTACGGCGGCCAGGATCTGCCGCCGGTGTACGACGTGATCGTCGACGAGGAGATCGCCAAGGCCGGCGCCCCGGCGCGGCCGAGTCTGGGATACCTCGTCGTCGGCCTGAGCCATCACGGGAGTGAGGAACTGCGACAACGGTTCCTGCCCGGGATGATCAACGGCACCGAACGCTGGTGCCAGGGCTTCTCCGAACCAGGTGCGGGATCCGACCTGGCGTCCCTGACCACCACCGCGGTGCCGGACCCCGAGGACCCCGACACCTACGTGATCACCGGCCACAAGGTGTGGACCAGCTACTCCGATGTCGCCGACTGGTGTCTGGTACTGGCACGCACCGATCGCGATGTGCCGAAGCACAAAGGCATCTCGGCGTTCATCGTCGACATGCACCAACCCGGTATCGAACAGCGGCCGCTGAAGATGATCAGCGGTGTCACCAAGGAGTTCGGGCAGGTCGTGTTCGACGGGGCGCGAGTGCCCGCCGAGAACATGGTCGGTGCGCCGGGCGAAGGCTGGAAGCTGGCGATGACGGTCGTCAGCCATGAACGTGAACCGTCGACCCTCGGTTTCTCGGCCCGCTACGGAAAGACCGTGCGCCAGATGGCCTCCCGCGTCGACGGCACGCCGCCCGAGGAGCTGCTCTGGGCGTGGGTGCAGACCGAGATGTTGCGGCTGCATGTGCGCAGGCGGTTGTCCGAGCAACTCAGTGGGCTGACCCACGGGCCGCAGGGGTCCCTGGACAAGTTGCTCATGACGTGGGTCGAACAATCGGTCGGCCACGCGGCGCTCAAGACCGTCGGAACCTCGGACGAGGAACTGTTCGGGGCCTACATGTACAGCCGGGCGCAGAGCGTCATGGGTGGGACATCACAGATTCAGAAGAACATCATCGCCGGCCGCATTCTCGGATTGGGAGTCTAGAGACACATGTACGACATGCCCGAAGAAATTCAGGTCACCGCGGACGGTCCACTGCGGATCATCACGCTCAACCGACCGGACGCCCTCAATGCGGTCAACGATTCGCTGCACTGCGGTCTGGCTGCGCTGTGGCCACGGCTCAACGAGGATCTCGATGCGCGTGCCGCGGTGATCACCGGTGCGGGACGGGCCTTTTCGGCCGGCGGTGACTTCGCCTACCTGCAGGAGCTCAGCGGCGACGCGGAGTTGCGCCGCAAGACGATCCTGCACGGCCGCGAGATCGTGCTGGGCATGACGCGCACCCGCATCCCCGTCGTCGCCGCGGTGAACGGGCCGGCGGTCGGCCTGGGCTGCAGCCTGGTCGCGCTGAGCGACATCGTCTACATGGCTCCGACGGCCTACTTCGCCGATCCGCACGTGCAGGTCGGGTTGGTCGCCGCCGACGGTGGCCCGCTGACGTGGCCGTTGCACATCAGCCTGCTGCTGGCCAAGGAATTCGCGATGACCGGCACCCGGATCTCCGCGCAGCGCGCCGCCGAACTCGGACTGGCCAACCACGTCGTCGAGGATCCGCTGGGCGAGGCCATCGCGTGCGCCGAGAAGATGATGGCGCTGCCGCGTCAGGCACTCGAAGCCACCAAGCGCCTGCTCAACATCCACCTCGAGCGGGCGGTGCTGGCGAGCCTCGACTACGCGAACACCGCTGAGGAACAGTCGTTCCTGACCGACGACTTCAAGGCGATCGTCACGAAACTGAACGCCAAGAAGAACTGACTAGGGTCTACAGTCAGTGTCAGGGTGGGGTGCCGCGTATTGCGGTGGTTGGATTCCTGATCACCTGGTGTCTGGCTCGTAGGGTCGCT
>NZ_LZSU01000045.1 GCF_001665575.1 Mycobacterium sp. 852013-51886_SCH5428379
GATGTGTATAAGAGACAGGGACTGGTCGCGGTGTTCCAGGGCGCGGCGTAGGCGGCGGTTGATGGTGCGGGTGGAACGCCCGGCGCCGATGACGCGCCCGTGGCGTTCGAACCAGACCTCGCAGGTGGCGTCGCACAGCAGGTACTGGCGCTCGGCGTCGGTGAGCAGCGGCCCCAGATGCAGTGCGGCGACGTGCTTGTCGACGTCGACGTGCGCGACGACGGTGGTGTGCTGTCCGTGCGGACGGCGCTCGGCGTCGGCGTCCCAGCCGGCCTCGACGAGACGATTGAAGGCATCGAGGTTCGTCGGGAACGGGGTGGTGTCCTCGGGGTCCTCGGCGTCGCGGTCGTGGATCAGGGCGTCGCGGTGCGATTGCAGGGCGGCGTCGAATGTCGCGGCGTCCAACTTCGGCAGGGTGATCGTCCAGGTGGTGGTCTCGCCGTGGTCGCG
>NZ_LZSU01000046.1 GCF_001665575.1 Mycobacterium sp. 852013-51886_SCH5428379
GATGTGTATAAGAGAGACCGTCACCGCTCTGCCCCCGCCGCCACCACAACCGGGAACGACCTGCCGGGCGGCGTCATGACCACCCAGCCGCAGTCGCCGGTGACGGTCACCCCGCCGCTGCCCAATCGGCGCAACGCGGAGTTGCTGCTGCTCGGCTTCGCGGCGGTGATCACCATGGTCGCGCTGCTGCTGGTCGAGGCCAATCAGGAACAAGGTCTGAGCTGGGATCTCGCCCAGTACGCGGCCGGTTACGTGGGGCTGTTCGCGCTCGCGCACTTCGCGGTGCGCCGCTACGCGCCCTACGCCGACCCGCTGCTGCTGCCGGTGGTGGCGCTGCTCAACGGACTCGGCCTGGTGATGATCCACCGGCTCGACTTGGCACAGGGTGAGCTGATCGAGCGCGGCCTCGGCGGCACCGCCAATCAGCAGATGCTCTGGACGCTGGTCGGCGTCGTGGGTTTCACGCTGGTCATCGCCCTGCTCAGCGACCACCGGATGCTGTCGCGCTACAGCTACGTGTGCGGGCTGACCGGTCTGGTGCTGCTGGCCATCCCCGCCGTGCTGCCGCGGTCGATGTCCGAACAGAACGGCGCCAAGATCTGGATCGAACTGCCCGGCTTCTCCATCCAGCCCGCGGAGTTCTCCAAGATCCTGCTGCTGATCTTCTTCGCCGCCGTGCTCGTCGACAAGCGCAACCTGTTCACCAGCGCCGGCAAACACGTCCTCGGCATGGACCTGCCCCGCCCCCGCGACCTCGCTCCCCTGCTGGCGGCCTGGATCGCCTCCATCGCGGTCATGGTCTTCGAGAAGGACCTCGGCACCTCGCTGCTGCTGTTCGCGTCGTTCCTCGTGCTGCTGTACGCCGCGACGGAGCGGATCAGTTGGCTGGCAATAGGTCTCACGCTGTTCGCGATCGCCAGCGTCACCGCGTACTACCTGTTCGACCACGTCAAGGTCCGGGTGCAGACGTGGCTGGATCCTTTCGCCGACCCGGAGGGCACCGGCTACCAGATGGTGCAGGCGATGTTCAGCTTCGCCACCGGGGGCATCTTCGGCACCGGCCTCGGCAACGGCCAGCCCGGTACCGTGCCCGCGGCGTCGACGGACTTCATCATCGCCGCCGTCGGTGAGGAACTCGGCCTGGTCGGGTTCGCCGCGGTGCTGATGCTGTACACGATCCTGGTGATCCGCGGGCTGCGCACCGCGATCGCCGTACGTGACAGCTTCGGCAAGCTGCTGGCCGCCGGGCTTGCAGCGACGCTGGCGATCCAGCTGTTCATCGTCGTCGGCGGTGTCACCCGGTTGATCCCGCTCACCGGCCTGACCACGCCGTGGATGTCCTACGGTGGTTCGTCGCTGCTGGCCAACTACCTGCTGCTGGCGATCCTGCTGCGGATCTCGCACGCCGCACGCCGGCCGATCACCACCAAACCCCTGCAGCAGACCCCGATCGCCGCCGCCAGCACCGAGGTGATCGAGAAGGTATGAACACCTCACTGCGCCGCATCTCCGTCACGATCATGGTCCTGATCGTGCTGCTGCTGGGTAACGCGACCGTCACCCAGGTGTTCACCGCCGACGGGTTGCGTACCGATCCGCGCAACCAGCGGGTGCTGCTCGACGAGTACTCCCGCCAGCGCGGACAGATCACCGCGGGTGGTCAGCTGCTGGCGTATTCGGTGTCCACCAATGGCCGGTTCCGGTTCCTGCGGGTCTATCCGAACCCGATGACGTACGCGCCGGTGACGGGGTTCTACTCGCTCGGATACTCGAGCACGGGTCTCGAGCGCGCGGAGGACACCATCCTCAACGGCTCCGACGAACGGCTGTTCGGCCGCAGGCTCGCCGACTTCTTCACCGGGCGTGATCCGCGCGGTGGCAACGTCGAGACCACGATTAACCCACGGGTACAGCAGGCCGCATGGGATGCGATGGAGAAGGGCTGTGACGGCCCGTGCAAGGGTTCGGTCGTCGCGCTCGAGCCCTCGACGGGCAAGATCCTCGCGATGGTCTCGGCCCCGTCCTACGACCCCAACCTGCTGGCGACCCACGATATGAACAAGCAGACCGAGACGTGGCAGCAGCTGCGGGACGATCCGAACTCGCCTCTGGTGAACCGCGCGATCGCCGAGACCTACCCGCCCGGTTCGACGTTCAAGGTGATCACCACCGCGGCGGCCCTGCAGAAGGGTGCCACCGAGGACACCCAGCTGACCGCGGCGGCACGAGTTCCCTTGCCGGACAGCACCGCAACGCTGGAGAACTTCGGCGGCCAGAGCTGTGGCGGGGGACCGACCGCTCCGTTGCGGGAGGCGTTCGCGCGCTCCTGCAACACCGCCTTCGTCGAACTCGGCGTCGACACCGGGGCCGAAGCGCTCAAGAGCACGGCCCAGGGTTTCGGGCTCGACGAGCCGCCCGCGCCGATCCCGTTGCAGGTGGCCGAGTCGACGGTCGGCCCGATCAACGACGCGGCCGCGCTCGGGATGTCGAGCATCGGTCAGAAGGACGTGGCGGTCACACCGCTGCAGAACGCGATGGTCGCCGCCACCATCGCGAACGAAGGGGTGACGATGCGGCCCTACTTGGTCGACAGCCTCAAGGGACCCGACCTGGCAAACCTCAGTACGACGGACCCCGTCGAAGAGCGACGCGCAGTGTCTCCGCAGGTCGCAGCTACACTGACTGATTTGATGGTGGGCGCCGAGCAGATGACGCAGCAGAAGGGAGCCATCGCCGGCGTGCAGATCGCTTCGAAGACCGGTACGGCCGAACACGGCACCGATCCGCGGAACACCCCGCCGCATGCCTGGTACATCGCGTTCGCGCCGGCGCAGGCGCCGAAGGTCGCGGTGGCGGTGCTGGTCGAGAACGGTGGCAACCGGCTGTCGGCGACGGGCGGGACGGTGGCGGCGCCGATCGGGCGGGCGACGATTGCGGCGGCGCTGAGGGAGGGCTCATGAGTCCCCGAAGCCGAGCGAAGCGAGGCGAGAAGTTGGGCCTGCGAAGCCGAGCGAAGCGAGGCGAGAAATGAGTCCCCGCGTCGGTGTCACGCTGTCCGGCCGCTACCGGCTGCAGCGGCTCATCGCGACCGGCGGCATGGGCCAGGTCTGGGAAGCCGTCGACAGCAGGCTGGGCCGCCGGGTCGCGGTCAAGGTCCTCAAGGCCGAGTACTCCACCGACCCCGAATTCGTCGAACGCTTCCGCGCCGAGGCCCGCACCGTCGCGATGCTCAACCACCCCGGCATTGCCAGCGTCTACGACTACGGCGAGACCGATATGGACGGCGAGGGCCGCACCGCGTACCTGGTGATGGAGCTCGTCAACGGTGAGCCGCTGAACTCCGTGCTCAAGCGCACGGGGCGGCTGTCGCTGCGGCACGCGCTGGACATGCTCGAGCAGACCGGCCGCGCCCTACAGGTCGCGCACACCGCGGGTCTGGTGCACCGCGACGTCAAACCCGGCAACATCCTGATCACCCCGACCGGCCAGGTGAAGCTCACCGACTTCGGTATCGCCAAGGCCGTCGACGCCGCTCCGGTCACCCAGACCGGCATGGTGATGGGCACCGCGCAGTACATCGCCCCCGAGCAAGCGCTGGGCCACGACGCCACCGCCGCCAGCGATGTGTACGCCCTCGGCGTCGTCGGCTACGAGTCGGTGTCCGGGAAGCGACCGTTCACCGGCGACGGCGCGCTGACGGTCGCGATGAAGCACATCAAGGAGACGCCGCCGCCGCTGCCGGCCGATCTGCCGCCCAACGTGCGGGAACTGATCGAGATCACCCTGGTCAAGAACCCGGGGATGCGCTACCGCTCCGGCGGACCGTTCGCCGACGCCGTCGCCGCCGTCCGCGCGGGTCGTCGTCCACCGCGTCCCAACCAGGCGCCCACGCTGGGCCGCGCCGCACCCGCGGCGGTCCCGTCGGCCGCCCAGAACCGAGCCGCCCTGGCCGGTGCACCCCCGACCGCGGCGCGGGCCCGTCCGGCGACGACGGGCCACCGCACACCGCCGCCGGCCCGTCGCACGTTCTCCTCGGGGCAGCGGGCGCTGCTGTGGGCGGCCGGTGTGCTCGGCGCGTTGGCCATCGTCATCGCGATCCTGATCGTGCTCAACGCCCAGGACCGCAAGGACCAGCAGAGTCCGCCGCCCACGATCACCAATACGATCACCGAGACCACGCCGTACCAGTCACCGACCGCGATGCCGTCCTGGTTGCCCGGTTGGACCGACGACGGCGTGTTCGGTCATGGTGGGGGATCGGCTCCCTCCTTTGAACAGACACGGCCACACACACAGACATGACGACCCCACAGCACCTGTCCGACCGCTACGAGCTCGGAGAGATCCTCGGCTTCGGAGGAATGTCCGAGGTCCACCTGGCCCGCGACACGCGCCTGCACCGCGACGTCGCGATCAAGGTGCTGCGCGCAGACCTGGCCAGGGATCCGAGTTTCTATCTGCGGTTCCGCCGCGAGGCGCAGAATGCCGCCGCGCTGAACCACCCCGCGATCGTCGCGGTCTACGACACCGGCGAGGCCGAGACGCCGACCGGGCCGCTGCCGTACATCGTGATGGAGTACGTCGACGGCGTCACGCTGCGCGACATCGTCCACACCGAGGGCCCGATGCCGCCGAAGCGGGCGCTGGAGGTCATCGCCGACGCCTGTCAGGCGCTGAACTTCAGCCACCAGCACGGCACCATCCACCGCGACGTCAAACCCGCCAACATCATGATCAGCAACACCGGCGCGGTGAAGGTGATGGACTTCGGCATCGCCAAGGCGCTCGCCGACGCCAACAGCGTCACCCAGACCGCGGCCGTGATCGGCACCGCCCAGTACCTGTCGCCCGAGCAGGCGCGCGGGGAGAAGGTCGACGCCCGCTCCGACGTGTACTCGCTGGGCTGCGTGCTCTACGAGCTGCTCACCGGCGAGCCGCCGTTCGTCGGCGATTCCCCGGTGGCGGTGGCGTATCAGCACGTCCGGGAGGATCCGGTGCCGCCGTCGCAGCGGCACACGGGGATCAGCCCGGACCTCGACGCCGTCGTGCTCAAGGCGCTGGCGAAGAACCCCGACAACCGTTATCAGACCGCCGCGGAGCTGCGCGCGGATCTGGTGCGCGTGCACAGCGGCGAACCGCCCGAGGCGCCCAAGGTGCTCACCGAGGCCGAACGCACGTCGATGATGTCGGCGGCACCCGCACACGGCCGCACCGAGCCGATCGCCCACATGCCGCGGCCCGAGCCGCGCCCCATCGACCACGGCCGCGGCGGCTCGGTGGGCCGCTGGCTGATCGCGGTGGCCGTCCTGGCTGTCCTGACGGTGGCGGTGACGATCGGCATCAACTCGTTCGGCGGGGAGACCCGCGCGGTGCAGGTGCCCGATGTCACGGGGCAGGTGTCCGCAGAGGCGATCGCGCAGCTGCAGAACGCCGGCTTCGCGGTGCGCACGCAACAGGAGCCGAACTCCGACGTCCCACCCGATCACGTGATCGGCACCGCGCCCGCCGCCAACACCGAGGCGGCCGCCGGCGACGAGATCACCATCAACGTCTCGACGGGTCCTGAGCAGCGAGAAGTGCCCGACGTGAAGTCGCTGACCTATGCCGAGGCCGTACGCAAGCTCACCGACGCCGGCTTCGGTCGATTCCGACAGCAGGCGTCGCCGTCCACCCCGGAGCTCAAGGACCGGGTGATGGCGACCAACCCGCCCGCCAACCAGACCTCGGCGATCACCAACGAGATCACGATCATCGTCGGCTCCGGTCCGGAGAGCCGGGTGGTGCCGTCGGTGATCGGTCAGAGCGTGGAGTCCGCCCAGCAGATCCTGAACGCGTCCGGCTTCCGGAATTCGGTTCCGGTCGAGGTGGACAGCACCGAACCGGCCGGTCAGGTCCTGGGCAGCACACCCGCCGCGTCGGAGAACGTGCCGGTGGACACGCTGATCCAGCTGCAGGTCTCCCGCGGCAACCAGTTCGTGATGCCGGATCTGACCGGACAGTTCTGGGCCGACGCCGAACCGCGGCTGAGGGCGCTGGGGTGGACCGGTGTGCTCGACAAGGGCGGCGACGTGCAGAACAGCGGTCAGCGCACGAACGCGGTGGTGCGGCAGAGTCCGTCCGCGGGGTCCGGCGTCAACTTCGACAGCCGGATCACGCTCAACTTCGCGTCGTAACGACCAAGGGGCTGGACTGGATCGCGGTGGCGACCTCGTTCTCGAGCTGGGCGACCAGCGTCTCGTCGGGCGCCTGGCCGCAGTAGCCGAGCCAGTTGGCCAGCATCCGGTGCCCGCCCTCGGTGAGGATCGACTCGGGGTGGAACTGCACGCCGTGGATGGGCAGCTCGGTGTGCCGCACGCCCATGATGATCCCGCTGTCGGTACGGGCGGTGACCTCGAGTTCCTCGGGCACGGTGTCGGGCAGGATCGTCAGCGAGTGATACCGCGTGGCGGTGAACGGATCCGGCAGCCCGCGCAGCACGCCGGCATCGGCGTGGTGGACGACGCTGGTCTTACCGTGCAACAGCTCCGGCGCCCGGTCCACCGTCGCGCCGAACGCCACGCCGATCGCCTGATGGCCCAGGCACACGCCCAGCAGCGGGGTGTGGGCCGCCGCGCAGGCCTCGACCAGCGGGATCGACGCGCCGGCCCGTTCGGGGGTGCCCGGACCGGGGCTGAGCAGCACCCCGTCGAAGTCCGCGGCGGCCGACGTGACGTCGGCGTCGCTGCCCAGGTGCGTGTCGTCGTTGCGCCACACCGTCGCCTCGACCCCGAGCTGACCCAGGTACTGGACCAGGTTGAAGACGAAGCTGTCGTAGTTGTCGACGACGAGAATGCGCATCCGACCAGGCTAGCTGGTTGCCGCTGATGCGGATCAGTAGCCGAGGGGGCCCGCGGGCACCGCGAAGCGCATGCGGACCGGCTGGGTGTAGCCGACCACCTGCACGCTGCTCTTGACCTCTTCGGTGTAGCCCAGGCCGAAGCGCAGCACGTATTGCCGGTACAGCGTCACCAGCGGCGATGCCGCCAACGCGGCCTGCATCGCCGAGGCGTCGCCGATCGCGGTGATGACGTACGGCGGGCTGTAGGTGCGGCCGTTGAGCAGCAGGGTGTTGCCGACGCAGCGGGCCGCGGAGGTGGCGATCAGCCGCTGATCCTGCATCTGGACGGCTTCGGCGCCCGCACTCCACAGCGCGTTGAGCACCGCCTGGATGTCCTGCTGGTGCACGACGAGATCGTCGGGGGAGGCGTCGCGGGGATAGCGGCCGTCGGCGTCGCGCTGCGCGTCGTTGAGGGTGACGACGAGACCGGGCCCGGTCATCGCGTCCAGGCCCGCGTCGGCGGCCAGCTCCGCGAACCGGTCGGCGATCCCCGACAGGGCCGCATCCACGCTGGGGGAGCCGCCGTGGAAGCCGTCGACCGCAGCGGCGAGGCTGTCCCGTTCGGCGCTGAGCCGGTCGACCGACTGCTGCGTCTCCCGCACCAGATCGACCAGCCGGGGTGCGTCGCTGCGGCGGATCTCGTCGCCGCCGGACACCCCGTGGGTGGCCGCGAGCAGCAGACCCGCCGCCAGGCACACCACCGGCACACCCAGACGCCACCGGGAGGGCCGGCGGCCCGCCGGGGCTCCCTCGTCAGGTGCAACGCTAATCTGGGTGGGCATCCGCACCATCGTCGCACTGCCAGCTCGCAAAGGTAACCATGCCCAAGTCCAAGGTCCGTAAGAAGAACGACTTCACCGCCACGACGGTGAGCCGGACACCGGTCAAGGTCAAAGCAGGCCCGTCGAGTATGTGGTTCGTGGTCCTGTTCGTCAGCCTGATGCTGTTCGGACTCATCTGGCTACTCGTTTTCCAGCTCGCGGCTACCAATCCCATCGACGCCCCGGGCGCCCTGCAGTGGATGGCCGACCTCGGCCCGTGGAACTACGCCATCGCGTTTGCCTTCATGATCACCGGATTGCTGCTCACGATGCGCTGGCGCTGACGCCGAACTACGGTTCGGCGGCGGCCTCGGCCGCCGCTCGAGCTATCCGCACAGCAACGTCGCGGGGGTCCAATCACATGCGTGTAGTTCATCCCCATTGGGGATAGCACCTGTGGATAACGGCATCAGTCGCGGTAAGAGGGTGTGAATAAGCGATGCAGCAAACTCAATGGGGTCCCCATCCGGCGGGAATCGCTGGTTGTGGGGTCTTCGGCGTCCTGATGGCTATCGCCGCTGTGACCGCCGTCACAGACGCGCCTGGGCGGATCCTCACCGGGACCGCGGCGGTGGGTTTGCTCGCGTTCGCAACGATGTCGTGGCGTGCGCGACCCAAGCTGGCAATCACCGACGCGGGTCTGGTGGTGCGCGGCTGGTGGCGGACACAGACGCTGAACCGCGCGGACCTCGATCTGATCCGGATCACGGAGTTCCGCCGGCTGGGGCGCAAGATGCGGCTACTGGAGATGGAGACGACCGACGACCGGCTGATCATCTTCAGCCGTTGGGATCTGGGAACCGATCCGCTCGGCGTCCTGGACGCACTGACGGCGGCCGGCTATGCCGGCCGCCGTCAGTGAACGTCGGGGGATCTAGGGCGTCGAGATCAGGAGATCGTGACCGACTCGATGACGACCGGCTCGGTCGGGCGGTCGTTGCGGTCGGTCGCCGTCGTCGCGATCGCGTCGACGACCTTCTGCGACTCGGGGTCGACGACCTCACCGAAGATGGTGTGGCGCCGGTTGAGGTGCGGGGTCTGACCGACGGTGATGAAGAACTGCGATCCGTTGGTGCCCGGTCCGGCGTTGGCCATGGCCAGCAGGTAGGGCTTGTCGAACTGCAGTTCCGGGTGGAACTCGTCGGCGAACTGGTAGCCGGGACCACCGCGGCCGGTACCCGTGGGGTCACCGCCCTGGATCATGAAGCCGGAGATCACCCGGTGGAACACTGCGCCGTCGTAGAAGGGTCCTGACGTGCTGCCCGAGGCGTTCTCGGTCTTGTAATCCTTGGTGCCCTGGGCCAATCCGACGAAGTTGGACACCGTCTTGGGGGCATGGTTTCCGAACAGCGCGATCCTGATGTCGCCGCGATTCGTGTGGAGGGTCGCGGTCGCGGTCTGAATGGGGCTCGTCACGGGAAGTCAGTGTGCCATCCGTGATTGGGCGTCGCGCCGACGGGGGAGATGGCAGGCTGTGGTGACCCCGTCTCCGCCCCTGAAAGGTGTCGTATGAGCCTGACGTCCAGCCTCCCGCCGAATGTCCCGCTGCCGCCCCGGCAGCGCCTGGCCCGCGGCCTGAAGTACACCGCGGTCGGCCCGGTGGACGTCACCCGCGGCGTGATCGGCATCGGGATGGACTCCACGGCGACGACCGCGGCAGCGCTGCGTAAGCAGTACCGCAAGAGCCAGTTGCGCAAAGAACTCGCCGCCGCGCAGCAGACGGCCCAGGAGCTCGTCTCCAACCTCCCACAGAAGCTGCAGCCACCCCGGCCGAAGCGACGCAAGCGTCCGGTCGTGATCGCCGGGATCGCGGTCGCGGTGCTCGCTGTGGGCGGGGTGACGTTCTCGATCGTGCGGCGCTCGACGCAGCCGGAGCCGTCGCCGCTGCCGCCGAGCGTCGAGGTGACGCCGAAGCCCTAGGGGCTCTGCGGAGGCCGATGCGAGTGGGCCACTATCGACGCGGGGAGCTTGTTTTCGACGCGTCCCTGAACGGATAAGTCCCGGGAAGCCGTGGCGCAGCGTCCGGCCTGTCGACCATTCTTCGGACTCACGGGCAGACACTGGAGTGCGCGGAGGACGATCCGGATGCGGTGGCCGACCTACTGCTCGACTGGCTCGCCACCCATCCGGTGTGAGCGATGGTAGGAATTTGTGGAGCCTAGGAGATTCGAACTCCTGACATCTGCCTTGCAAAGGCAGCGCTCTACCAACTGAGCTAAGGCCCCTCGGCGGTCAGGCTGACGGCGCGTCGAGCTCGTGCCACACCTCGGGCCCGTGCCGTGACCGCCAGACGAGGATCGCCGCCGCCACCGCCGCGAGCACCACCAGCGATCGCATGGCGCCCCCTTCGTCGGGCTCGGCCGGGGTGACCAGCCTGTCCAGTGGGCCTAGGAGGACTCGAACCTCCGACCTCTTCGTTATCAGCGAAGCGCTCTAACCGCCTGAGCTATAGGCCCGTCATCGTCACAGGGACGAGCAGGGAGATTACCGTAACCGCGACTCGGTTCCCAAATCCCTAGTCACGGTCGGCGAGCGTCACCTCGACCCCGCCGACCAGGTCGGTGGTGAGGTTGTAGATGAACGCACCCGCGGTGGCCATCGCCGACAGGATCACGATGTTGACCAACCCGATCAGGGCAGCGCCACCGAAGATCGTGCCGCTGGACACCAATTCGCCGCCGCTGGCGCCGCTCGTACTGGTGAGCAGATCCCCGACGTTGCTGTTGAGCTTGTCCCACACGCCCATCCCGCCGAGCACGAGGTACAGGAACGCCACGGCGATCATCCACACGAAGAACAGCGCCACCGACAACACCAGCGACACCTTCAGCGCGCTCCACGGGTCGACCCGCCGGATCTGCATACTGGCGCGCACCGGCCCACGCGGGGGCCGACTGCTCACCTGAGTGCGTGGCGCCGGCCGGTTGGCCGGCTCGCTCGCGGGACGCTCACCGGGTTTGCGCTGCCCGGGCCGGGGGACCGGTCCCGACAGGTCCGGCAGCTCGCTGGCGTACGCCTCGGGACGAGATTCCGGCCGGGGTTCGGGTCGGGACTCCGGCCGGGGAGCCTCCACCCGCTCCGTCGTGCGCACCGGCGCCTGGGTCTCCTCGGTGGGAGCCGTCCCGCTGGTGGGGAAGCGCGTGGTGGCACGCGCCTCGGCCCCCGGCGGCCGGGTGGCGTCCGGCCGGACCTGCGTCTCCTGGGGACGGGCCGGACCCTGCGGAGGGCGCGCGCCCTGGCGTCCACGCTGCCAGGGCGGCACGTCGCCGCCCTCGGCGCCCGGACCGCTGGCCGACGGGGAACGCCCGGGGGAACCGTTCCCGCCTCCCGGGCTCTCGCCCGAGCGCGGATATCCCGGCTCGTTGGGTGCACTCACCTACGGCTCCTCACTGATCAGGGCGCTTCCGGGTCGGTGTTGACCTCGTCTGTGCCGTCGCCCGCCTCAGCGTTGCGCGCGATGGCAATCAGTGTGTCGCCCTCACCCAGGTTCATCAAGCGAACACCCTTGGTCTGCCGCCCGGCCTTGCGGACCTGACGGGCAGCGGTTCGGATGACACCGCCGCCGGAGGTGATGGCGTACAGCTCGGTGTCGTCATCGACGATCAACGCTCCGACAAGATTGCCACGTCGGCGGTCGTACTGAATCGTCAGGATGCCCTTGCCGCCACGTCCCTGCGCGGTGTACTCGTCGATCGGCGTCCGCTTCGCGTAACCGCCGGACGTCGCCACCAGCAGATAGGTGTCGGGCCGGACCACGTTGAGCGACAGCAGTTGGTCGTCGGTGTTGAAGCGCATGCCCTGCACACCGGAGGTGGCGCGGCCCATCGGCCGCAGCGCCTCGTCGGTGGCGGAGAAGCGGATCGACTGTCCGTTGGCCGAGACCAGCAGCAGATCGTCCTCCGCCGAGCACAGCACCGCGCCCACCAGTTCGTCGCCCTCGCGCAGGTTCACCGCGACGATGCCGCCGGAACGGTTCGAGTCGAACTCGACCAGCCGCGACTTCTTGACCAGCCCGTTGCGGGTGGCCAGCACCAGGTAGTCCGCATCCTCGTAGCTCTTGATCTGGATGACCTGGGCGATGCGCTCGTTGGGCTGGAAGGCCAGCAGGTTGGCCACGTGCTGACCGCGGGCGGTACGGGACGCCTCGGGCAGCTCGTAGGCCTTCGCGCGGTACACGCGGCCCTGCGTGGTGAAGAACAGGATCCAGTCGTGCGTGGAGCACACGAAGAAGTGGTTGACGATGTCGTCCTGTTTGAGGCCGGCGCCCTGGACACCCTTGCCGCCGCGCTTCTGGCTGCGGTAGAGGTCGGTCTTGGTGCGTTTGGCGTAGCCGGTCTCGGTGATGGTGACGACGACGTCCTCGCGGGCGATCAGATCCTCGTCGCTGACATCGCCGTCGGCGGGCACGATCCGGGTCCGCCGGTCGTCGCCGTACTTGTCGGCGATCTCCTTGAGCTCGTCGCGGACGATCCCGCGCTGCCGCTCCGGCTTGGCCAGGATGTCCTCGAGGTCGGCGATCTCGGCTTCGATCTTGGCGAGGTCGTCGACGATGCGCTGGCGCTCCAGTGCGGCGAGGCGCCGCAGCTGCATGTCGAGGATCGCCTGGGCCTGGATCTCGTCGACGTCGAGCAGCTCCATCAACCCGGTCCGGGCGATGTCGGCGTTGGCCGACGCCCGGATCAGCGCGATGACCTCGTCGAGCGCGTCGAGGGCCTTGACCAGACCGCGCAGGATGTGGGCCCGCTCGTTGGCCTTGCGCAACCGGTAGCGGGTCCGCCGGATGATGACGTCGAGTTGATGTTCGACGTAGTACCGGATCATCTGGTCGAGCCGCAGGGTGCGGGGTACGCCGTCGACGATCGACAGCATGTTGGCACCGAAGCTGGTCTGGAGCTGGGTGTGCTTGTAGAGGTTGTTCAGCACCACCTTGGCCACGGCGTCGCGTTTGATCTCGACGACGATGCGCAGGCCGACCCGGTCGCTGGACTGGTCCTCGATGTTGGAGATGCCGCCGAGCTTTCCGTCGCGGACCTGTTCGGCGATCGAGGTGATGAAGTTGTCGTGGTTGACCTGGTAGGGCAGCTCGGTGATGACGATGCCGGTGCGGCCGCGGCTGTCCTCCTCGATCTCGACCACGCCGCGCATCCGCACCGAGCCGCGCCCGGTCCGGTACGTGTCCTCGATGCCCTGGCTGCCGACGATCAGGCCGTGGGTGGGGAAGTCCGGGCCCTTGACCCGCTCCATGACCGCGGCGAGTGTCGATTCCTCGTCGGCCTCGAAGTTCTCCAGACACCAGTAGACGGCCTCGGCCAGCTCACGCAAGTTGTGCGGCGGGATATTGGTCGCCATTCCGACCGCGATACCGCCGGAACCATTGGCCAGCAGGTTCGGGAACCGGCTCGGCAGCACGGTCGGCTCCTGCACCCGGCCGTCGTAGTTCGGGATGAAATCGACGGTCTCCTCGTCGATCTCGCGCAGCATCTCCATCGCGAGGGGGGTGAGCCGCGCCTCGGTGTATCTCATCGCGGCCGGCGGATCGTTACCCGGCGAGCCGAAGTTGCCCTGCCCGTCGACCAACGGGTAGCGCAGCGACCACGGCTGCGCCATGCGCACCAGGGTGTCGTAGATCGACGAGTCGCCGTGCGGGTGGTAGTTGCCCATCGTCTCGGCAACGGACCGTGCGGATTTCGCGTGCCCACGGTCCGGGCGGAAACCGGAGTCGAACATCGCGTACAGCACGCGGCGGTGCACGGGTTTGAGACCGTCCCGCACCTCGGGCAGCGCACGCCCGACGATCACGCTCATCGCGTAGTCGATGTAGCTGCGCTGCATCTCCTGCTGGATATCGACCGGTTCGATCCGGTCGCCGGCCTCGTCGCCGGGGGGCAACGTCGTATCAGTCATCGGGGATTCCTAAATCGGGTATACGTCGTTAAACGTCAAGGAAGCGAACGTCTTTGGCGTTGCGGGTGATGAAGCTGCGCCGCGCTTCGACGTCCTCGCCCATCAGGATGGAGAACAGCTCGTCGGCGGCCGCGGCGTCGTCGAGGGTGATCTGGCGCAGCACCCGCACCGACGGATCCATCGTGGTCTCCCACAGCTCCTT
>NZ_LZSU01000047.1 GCF_001665575.1 Mycobacterium sp. 852013-51886_SCH5428379
GCGTCGAATGTCGCGGCGTCCAACTTCGGCAGGGTGATCGTCCAGGTGGTGGTCTCGCCGTGGTCGCGTTTGGTGATCGAGGGTTTCGGCGCCGGCCGTGTTTTGGGTGGCTGGGGTTCGAGTTTGACCGCGGTGCGCAACTGGGTGACGGTGGCGGCTTCGGCGGTCTGGATGTAGTGCTCATCGGAGCCCTCGGCGGCGTGTTCGGCCAGCACCCCGAGCCGATCCAGCGACAGCCGCCCCTCGCACAACGCCTGGGTGCAGCGCGGGAACTCTTCGGTCCGCCGCGCGACGGCGACCATGACCTCGGCGTTGCGGGGGGTGACACCGGTCTTCCACGCCACCAGCGCTTCCATGGAGCGGGCACCGGTCATCCCCCACAGCTCGTCGCGGTCGATCTCGGCGATGATGTCCACCAGGCGCCCGTCGATCGCGTTGCGCTGACCGGACAGCTCGGCGAACTCGTCGAACAGCACCTCGAGGCGGTCTTTCGGGCTGACCCGACTGACCAAAG
>NZ_LZSU01000048.1 GCF_001665575.1 Mycobacterium sp. 852013-51886_SCH5428379
TCGAGGTCGAGGTGGATGACGACAGTCGTGTGCTGGCCGTGGGGGCGGCGTGCGGCGTCGGCGTCCCAACCGGCTTCCATCAAGCTCATGAAGGCGTCGAGGTTGGTGGGAAACGGCGCCGCCTGATCGCTGGGGGACTGGTCGTCGTGGTCGCGTTTCCACTGGGCGATCAGGGCGTCGCGGTGCGATTGCAGGGCGGCGTCGAATTTCGCGGCGCCCAGTTTGGGCAGGGTGATCGTCCAGGTGGTGGTCTCGCCGTGGTCGCGTTTGGTGATGGAGGCGTTCGGTGCGGGCTGGGGTTTGGGGGGTTGTGGTTCGAGTTTGACCGCGGTGCGGAGCTGGGTGACGGTGGCGGCCTCGGCGGTCTGGATGTAGTGCTCATCGGAGCCGGCGGTGGCGTGTTCGGCGAGTACTCCGAGCCGGTCCAGTGACAGCCGCCCGTCGCGCAGGGCTTGGGTGCAGCGCGGAAACTCTTCGGCGCGGCGGGCGACGGTGACCATGACCTCGGCGTTGCGGGGGGTGACGCCGGTTTTCCAGGCCACCAGCGCTTCCATGG
>NZ_LZSU01000049.1 GCF_001665575.1 Mycobacterium sp. 852013-51886_SCH5428379
TCGATCGCGGCGGGGTCGGCCAGGATGTTGACGACGATGTGGGCGGTGTCCGGTGCGGTGGCCGTGCAGGTCGGGGAGCCGCATCGGCACGGGAGGGGTTGGTCGAGGATGATGGCGCCCATCGCACACGAGCGTCGTTCGTCGATGCTGCGGGGGTCTTCATCGCACAGGCCGGTGAGTAGGGCTGCGATGCGGGCGGCCAGGGCCGCGGCTTCACAGCCGAGGATCTGACCCCAGATGGTGGTCAGGGCGTCGGGGTCATCGTGGGCGCCGATGCGCAAGGTCCGGTTTTTGATGGCGTCTTTGGCGCGCCGGACCGCGTCGGGGTCGTAGCGGTTGATCAGGGCGTCGATCGCGGTGCCCAGCCGCGCATCGGAGAGTGGTTCCCAGCGTTCGACTTTGTCGGCCAGCGCCGCATCCACCTGCGCCATGGTGTCGAGGTCGAGGATGAACTGGGTGTGCCAGGTGATCTTGGAGATCATCCGGGCGCTGAGCCTGCCGTGCAGGCACAGCGCCGCGATCTTGGGGAGTCGATCGCGCAGGGCGATGGCGATCCGCATCTGCGCCGAGGCTTTGCGGTGCCCGATATTGAGCACCGCCCCGACCTCGGAGGCGGTGTTCGCCCAGGAGTCGTGCACCCAGTCGTCGCACTCCTCGTCGAACGTCACGCTCTGGTGCACCAGCTGGGCGAGTGCGGCCAGCTTGCGCGCCCCGGCCAACGCTTCCTCGCGGGCGGACTGGTCGATGACAGCGATCAGCGCGGCGTCGTCTCGCCCCGCGAACACCGTATCGAACATAGTTTCGA
>NZ_LZSU01000050.1 GCF_001665575.1 Mycobacterium sp. 852013-51886_SCH5428379
CAAGACGGACCCGAGCCGGACGACACCGAACGGGCCCGCAAGCGCGGCGTGACCAAGCACAAACAGCGCGATGACCAAATGGTCGATCTGCGCGCGACGTTGACCCCCGAAGCGTGGGCGGTGTGGGAGGTCATCTTCGCCAAGTACGCCGCGCCGGGGATGTGCAATCCCGACGACCCCGAACCCTGCACTTCGGGGACACCGTCACAAGCCCAGATCGACAACGACCACCGCAGCCTGGCCCAGCGTCAACACGACGCGATGCTCGCCGTCGGGCGGATCGCGCTGATGAGCGGCGAGCTCGGACACCTCAACGGGCTGCCGGTCTCGGTCATGATCCGCACCACTCTGCAGGACTTGGAGTCCCGCGCCGGGGTCGGCACCACCGGCGGCGGCACCGTCATACCTATTGCCGACGTGATCCGCATGGCCGGCCACGCCAACCACTACCTCGCGGTGTTCGACGGTGCGACCGGATCGGCGCTGAACCTGTTCCGCGCCAAACGCATCGCCTCCCCGGCGCAACGGATCATGCTCATCGCACGCGACGGCGGATGCACCAAACCGGGCTGCACCGTCGGCGCCTACGGCTGCCAAGCCCATCACGTGGAGACCGATTGGTGCGACGGCGGCAACACCAATGTCGACGAACTCGGCCTGGCCTGTGGGCCCGACAACCGCAGCGTCGATCAGGACGGCGGCTGGACCACCCACATGAACGACCACCGCGATGTCGAATGGACCCCGCCGACTGGATTGGGCACCGGCCAGGCGAGGGTCAACTACTACCACCGCCCCGAACGGCTGCTACGCACCCAGAGCGAACCGGAACATCCGGACCAGATCCCGAGCGCCACAACCGACTCCGCCGACGGCAGCAAGATCGACGACGCTGAATCGGGTGCCCCACGACCGGCCGACGAACCCGGCGAACCCGGCGGACCCGCACCACCCGAAGACCAAGCGGCCTAAAGGCCGCAGATCTCACACACCGGAACGCGACCGGAGAACGTCTGAAGCCATCAGGAATCATGGCCCAACTGCTCAACGGCACCGGCTTCTCGGCGATGAACACGCGCGCGGTTGGCGTACGCGCTGGCGTACCGAACGAAAGGGGCACCTCCCGAAACCTCCGGAAAGCGCCTCTGACCTGCGTCGGGCTGACAGGATTTGAACCTGCGACCACTTGAACCCCGGGCCCCGGAACGGGTTGCGTCCAGCAGAGTGGCGCCTCTCTGTGTCAAGTAGTGGTGTTGGCGTCGCGGAGTAGTTGTCGGTAGACGGTGTCGGAAAGTCGTCTCTTGAGGCAGCGCATCGCTTCGCTGTGACTCTTGCCGTTGGCGCGTTTGCGCAGGTAGTAGGTACGTCCCGGGGTGTCTCGTCGGATCTGGGTGATGGCCATGACGTGTAAGCAGTAATTGAGTTGGCGATCGCCGGCGCGCGAAAGCCGGTGCCGGACGACGTCTCCGGAGGACACTTCGATTGGGGCTGTGCCGGTGTAACTGGCGAACGCTGCAGGTGAGTCGAAGCGCTGGATCGAGCCGACTCTGGAGACAATCTTGGCGGCGGTGAGCGCCCCGATGCCGTGGAGCTCGGTCAGGGTAGTACCGCAGTCTTTCACCGCAATCTCGATGTCATGGACGGCCTTGTCGATTCTGCGGTCGAGTCCACGCAGTTCCGAGATCAGATCCGCGGCCAGTGCGCGTAGCGTCTTGCCAGCGGTGTCTCGTGGGCGCACGGTGCGTAGTAGCTCAGCGGCACGTTCGGCGTTCAGGTCGCGGCTGGCGCCGCCGGGAATGAGGTGGGTGAGAACGGTGTGAAGTCTGTTGATGGTTTGTGTTCGGGTCTTGACCAAGTCGTCGCGGTGTTCGACGAGCGCGCGTAAAGCCGTTGTAGCAGAATCGATTTCGGCAGTGTTCAGAGAACTGGACGTATGAGCGGCGACGCCCACCGAAACGGCATCGGCTTCATCGCTTTTCCGACCGTGTCCTGTCGAGAGGAGCCTTACTCTGGCCGCGAGCTTTGCGGGGACGTCAAGGACGGTGATGCCGTCTTGACGCAGTCGAACGGTCAGTGGAGCTCCGAGACCGCTGGCGCCTTCTATCGCCCACGCGGTGTCGGGCCAGCGCCGGGCGAAGCGCAGTAGCGTTCGGTAGCCGTCTCGGCTGACCGGGACGCGGATTGTTGCCAGCGGTTGCAGCCGGACATCCACGGCTGCGGCGGTCCACGACCGCTTGTGTGGGTCGATCGCAATCATTACCGGCGGCGTGGACATGTTCGGGGTTGATGCCATGTGTTTCCTCTGCTCGAATGGATTCGGTTGCGAGGAGGGCACACCAACTTTGGGTCGAACAAGCCTCTCTTCAGCCACTCCACGCCGTGGTGGTGGCGAACGGCCGGCAGGCCACTCTCGGAGTCAGCCCGAAGGCGACAGGTGTACGACGAGCCAGACCGATCACCACCACAGGGAGCATCGCTGCAGGCGGCGCATCCCCGCTCGAATTCAACAAGTTGGTGTACGAGTCGGACCTGATCAGCGGCACCGGCGTGTCGTAGCCGAGTGATCGAGGACCGTCCAAAGTCACTCGAGCAAAGGAACCACGCGATGACCGCTGCCCACAATATCGACCTGCCTGCTGTGCTTGCCGAACGACTCACCACCACTCATCCCGAAGTGCTGCGCGAGCTGCTCGCCACGTTCATCCACACCCTGATGGGTGCCGAAGCTGACGCACTGTGCGGCGCCGGTTACGGTGAGCGTTCGGCGCGGCGCGCCAACTCCCGCAACGGTTACCGGCACCGCGAATTCGACACCCGCGCAGGCACTCTGGATCTCGCGATCCCGAAGGTTGCGGCACGGCTCGTACTTCCCGGACTGGCTGCTGGAACGCCGCAAACGTGCCGAGCGGGCGCTGACGACCGTGGTCGCGACCTGCTACTTGCTCGGAGTCTCGACGCGGCGGATGGACAAGCTCGTCGAGACGTTGGGCATCACCAGCCTGTCGAAGTCGCAAGTCAGTGTGATGGCCAAGGAACTCGACACCGCCGTCGAAGCGTTCCGCACCCGGCCCTTGGACGCCGGCCCGTACACGTTCGTGGCCGCCGACGCCCTGGTGCTCAAGGTCCGCGAGCAGTGTCGGGTGGTCAACGTGCACGCCCTGATCGCCGTCGGGGTCAACAAGGAGGGCTACCGGGAGATCTTGGGCATCGACGTGTCCACCGCCGAGGACGGCGCCGGCTGGATGGCGTTCTGGCGGTAGCTGACCGCCCGATGGCCTGTCTGGAGTCAAACTCGTCACCAGTGACGCTCATGCCGGGCTGGTCGCGGCGATCGGCGCCACGCTGCCCGGGGCGGCCTGGCAGCGCTGCCGAACGCATGACACGACCAACCTGATGGCCATCACTCCCAAGAGCTCGTGGCCGTGGGTGCGCACCCTGCTGCATTCGGTGTTCGATCAACCCGACACCGAATCCGTTGCCGCACAATATTACCGGACCATCAACGCACTGGCCGACAAGCTCCCCAAGGTCGCCGACCACCTGGAAGCAGCCCGCCCGGACCTGCTGGCGTTCACGGCCCTTCCCAAGCAGATCTGGCGCCAGATCTGGTCGAACAATCCCCAGGAACGTCTCAACAAGGAAATCCGGCGACGCGCCGACGTCGTCGGCATCTTCCCCGACCGAAACGCGCTGATCCGGCTTGTCGGGGCCGTGCTGGCCGAACAACACGAAGAATGGGCCGAATCCCGGCGCTACCTCGGCCTCGACGTCCTGAGCAAATCACGCATAGTCAACGACACCCAGACAGAACAGGAGGCCACCCCCGCGGCACTGACCGCCTGAATCACCACCACGAGGAATCACACGACGACGTCGTACACCACGTCCCTGGACTTGACTGATGGTAGCGGCGCTGAATCGACTGTCGCACACTGAAAGGAAGGCGTCGCCATGACCCGAACCACCGCCGCTGGTCAATCAGCTTATTGCCCTCGGTCAGCACGATTCGATCGGCCACGTCACCCGACGCGGCAGGGGCGCTGTAGGTTCGACGGCCTCATCCGACTCGACGAGCCCCGCAGTAGCCCCGCCCTCGAAAGGTGAGTCGGGCCGCACGAGGCGTGTTCGCCAAGCCCCTCATCGCGCCCATTGGCGCCGTGCGCGCCACGGTAGCGGTGCATCGCAGCTAGCCCGACCGGCCGGGCAGGTCGGCGACCATGTCGACCCGCTGCTCGTCGAAACTCAGGTGGTCGCGGATCGGCAGGCTCTCCGGCGGCGGGTCGGGATAGCTCCACGCGACATCGTGGTAGGTGGTGTCGCCCACGGTGGCCGACCAGTACGTCGCCCAGCCCTTGTAGTTGCAGTAGCTCTCGGTGTCGCTGCGGCGCAACAGATCCGTGCGCACGTGGTCGGGGTGGACGTACAACTTCGGCGCCAACGCGGTCTCGAAGACGGTGACCGTGTCCGCGGTGTCGACGAGCACGGTGGCGCCCACGCTGACGCGTAACCGGCGCCCGCCGGGCAGACAGTCGACACGGTGATAGGGGTTCGGTGGATAGTGCACCAGCGGACGCCCCTCCTCGGACCAGGTGTCGACCGCGTCCCACGGCACGTACACATATCCGGGCGCCTCGGCGACCGGCTGCCGGGGCAGGTCGCCGACGACCTCCTCGGGGAACGCGTAGCTCAGTGGATGACCGCGGCGGTGTACCAGCAGCGCCGCCTCGGTGTCGATCACCGTTCTCGCGCCCGAGCGTGCCTGCACACGCCGCGGATGGGGTTCGACGAAGACGGCCTCCGCAGGTACGGGCGGATGGAAGCAGCCGGCGGGATCCGCGCTGAGCGGACCCCGGCCTGCCGTGAGCGTCATGAACCGAAGACTACGTCGATGCCGCGCCGACCGGGGTGGGAAGATCACCGGAGTGGGGTACACGTGCTGCGGCAACGTCGAGTGATGGGGTGGTCGTGAAACGACTCAACGGTGTGGATGCGCTGATGCTCTACAGCGAGACGCCTGAGATCCACATGCACACCCTGAAGATCGGGGTGCTCGACCTCTCCGGTCTCGGCGACGGCTACAGCCGCGCCCTGTTCCGCGAGGTCGCGATGCCCCGCCTGCAGGCCCTCCCGCCGCTCCGCCGCCAACTCGTCGAGATCCCGGGGCGCGTCCACCACCCGATGTGGCGGCAGAACCCGACGATCGACTTCGACCATCACGTGCGGTTCGTCGAGGTGCCCGCGCCCGGCGGCCGTCGGGAACTCGACGAGCTCATCGGCCGGATCGCGAGTACGCCACTGGACCGTTCGCGGCCCCTCTGGGAGCTGTATGTGGTGGAAGGTCTGGCGGACAACAGGATCGGGGTGGTGCACAAGGTGCACCACGTCCTGGCCGACGGGGTGGCCTCGGCCAACCAGCTGGCCCGCGCGATCTCGCCGGCCGAGCCCGAGGAGGTCGGTGACCACGAATCGGCGGATGACCAGGGGCACGATCCGTTCACCCTGCTGCGCGCCGCCGGTGGCGACCACGTCCGGCAGATGCGCCGGCTGCCCGGTCTGCTGCGCCAGACCGCCGGGGGAGTCAATCAGGTGCGCCGGCGGTCCCGCGAGCGGGTCGCGGATCCGGATTTGGCCCGCAACTTCGCGCCGCCGCAGACGTTCCTCAACCACGTGGTCAGTCCGGTGCGCCGCTTCGCGTCGGCTCCGCTGGCGCTGTCCGACGCCAAAGACGTCGCTCGCCGCCTCGACGTCACCCTGAATGACATCGTGCTGGCGACCGCGGCGGGCGCGCTGCGGGAGTTGCTGCTGCGCTACGACGGCCACGCCGACGCCCCGCTGATCGCCGGTGTACCCGTGGCGTTCGACACTTCGCCGGACCGGTTGTCGGGCAACCACTTCAGCTACATCACCCCGTCGATTCCCGTGCACCTCGCCGATCCCCTCGAACGGGTACGGGTCACGTCGGTCGCCACGTCGATCGCGAAGGAGAACCACCACCTGCTCGGACCGACGACCATTGCCTCCTGGTTGAACTACCTTCCGCCCCAGGTGGTCCCGAGCGTCTTCCGCCGGCAGGCGCGACGTATGGAGTCCAGCTTGATCATGAACCTCACCATCTCGAACGTGCCGGGCCCGAAGACGCCGGGCCTCGTCTCCGGCGCGTCGGTCAGCGAGATCTACTCCGTCGGGCCGCTCGTGGTGGGGAGCGGCATGAACATCACCGTGTGGAGCTATGTCGACCAGCTGAGTATCTCGGTGCTCACCGACGACCGGACGCTGGACGATCCGCACGAGGCGACCGACGCGATCGTGCGGGCGTTCGCCGAGATCCGCACGGCCGCAGGCGTGGACGGTCCGCTCACGGAGGTGTCCGGCGCGCTGCCGCTCGTCGGGACCGCGTGATGGCCGCGGGGTTGGCGACCCGCCTGGCCGCGGTGGTCGGAACCGGTCATGTCATCGACGACCCGGACCTCGTGGCGGGCCGCAGCGTGGACTACACCGGCCGGTACCGCGGCCGCGGATCGCTGCTGGTGCGCCCCGCGTCGGCGGAGGAGGTCGTCGCGGTGCTGGCCGAATGTCGCGCCGCGGGCAGCCCTGTGACGGTGCAGGGTGGACGCACCTCCCTGGTGGCAGGCACCGTGCCCGAGCACGACGACGTTCTGCTCTCGACCGAGCGCATCTGCTTCCTCGATCCGGTCGACACCGGCGAGCGTCGGATCCGCGCGGGCGCCGGAGCAACGCTGGCGGCGGTCCAGCGCACGGCGGCCGCCGACGGGCTCCTGTTCGGCGTCGATCTGGCGGCCCGCGATTCGGCCACGGTCGGCGGGATGGCGTCGACGAACGCTGGTGGGCTGCGCACTGTGCGCTACGGCAACATGGGCGAGCAGGTGCTGGGGTTGGAGGTGGTGCTGCCCGACGGCACCGTGCTGGTCCGGCACAGCGAGGTGCGTAGCGACAACACCGGCTACGACCTGGCGGCGCTGTTCGTCGGTGCGGAGGGCACGCTCGGTGTCATCACCGCACTGGATCTGCGGCTGCACCCGGTGCCTGCGCATCGCGTCACGGCGGTGTGCGGCTTCACCGATCTGGACGCCCTGGTGGCCGCGGGCCGGGTCTTTCGCGACATCTCGCAGATCGCGGCGCTGGAACTCATCGACGCACGGGCGGCCGCTCTGGCCGCCGAGCACCTCGCCACCCCCGTCCCGGTCGGTGGGAACTGGCTCCTGCTGGTCGAACTGGCCGCGGACACCGATCCCACCGAGACGCTGGCCGCGGCGCTGGACGAGGTCGACGTCTGCGGCGAACCGGCCGTCGGCGTCGACTCCGCCGCCGCGACCCGGTTGTGGCAGGTGCGCGAATCCGTGGCCGATGTCGTCGGATTGTTCGGCCCGCCTTTGAAATTCGACGTGTCCCTGCCGCTGTCGCGGATCGCCGCCTTCGCCCGTGACTCCGCTGCACTGGTCACGGAGCACGCCGCCGACGCGGTGCCGGTGTTGTTCGGGCACATCGGGGAGGGCAATCTGCACCTGAACGTACTGCGGTGCTCACTCGATGCGGAGCAGGGGCTCTACGCGGCGATGATGGCGCTGATCGCCGACCACGGCGGCAACGTCAGTTCCGAGCACGGAGTCGGCACGCGCAAACGGGACTACCTGTCGATGTCGCGGACCGAGGCCGACATCGCCACCATGCGGGCGGTCAAGGCGACGCTGGACCCGGCGGGATACCTGAATCCCGCGGTGCTGTTCGGCAGCTGAGCCTCCTTTACAGATCGCGTCGATAGTGTCACGCTGGGGGTTGTCAGCCGATCGTGAACGGAGCCGCCTGTGCCGACTGTCTCGATGCCGAACCGGGCCCAAGGCCGCACCGCCCCGGACGCCGGAGCGGCGCTGCGGCTGCAGTACCGGCTCGACGTCCTCGGCGCCGATGCGGGCGATGTGGTGCGGGCCGCGGGCGGGTGGCTGTTCGACCGCGCGCTGGCCGGATGGGCGGTCGGGGTATGGCTCATCGACACCCGCGACTTACGGGCACTGACGGTCCTGGGCGCGCGGGTGTATCCGTTCGTCGATGCACCGGCGCCGGCTGCGGAGGACGAGGTGGTCGCGGGTCTGGCGGTGGCCGGAGGGCTGGTCGCGACCGAGCATGCGGTCGGCGCCCTGGTTGCCGATGCGCTGCGCACCGGGTCGACCGAGGTCGTGTCCTGGGGTGAGCCGTGTCCGAAGCTCGGTGGGCGCTCCACCGTGGTGCGCTATCAACCGAGTGCGGCAGCGCGGGCTTTCAAGCGGCAGGCGCTGATCGCGTTGGGCGGTGCGGACCCGTCGGTCGAGACGGTGGAGATGCTGCGTTGTGGTGGCTACCGGCCACTCGATTCCGACCTGGTGACGACCGGGAACTAGCGGGTCCAGCCGCGCTTGCGCAGCCACCAATCGCGGATCACCCAGCCGATGATCACCGCGGCGAACCCGATGAGGAACCAGTCCTCGACGCGCCCGACGTGATTGCCACGCAGCATGGTCAGCAGGAAGAACGCGCCGAACAGGAGTGTTCCGTGGATGACCCGCGGGTTCTCCTTGCTCCAGCCCCAGTTCGCCGACGGCACGTCCTCGACGTCGACGCCGGTGTGTCGTTCCACCTCGGTACTTGCCACGGGGCGCTCCTCACGATCGGACGGCAACTCGGCTCATTCTGGCATACCCGTCACCGGCTCCGATCAGGTGATCTCCGCGTACCGCCGCAGCGCCTCGGCCCGCTCCGTCGCGTGATCCACGATCGGCGCCGGATAACCCGCGGGCCGGTCGACGCCGAGCTTGTGGACGTCGGCGACGCCGGCGAGTTCGGGTACCCACCGCTTGATGTAGGCGCCGTCCGGGTCGAACTTCGCGCCCTGCGTCGTCGGGTTGAACACCCGGAAGAACGGGGCGGCGTCGGTACCGCTGCCCGCGGTCCACTGCCAGCCGTGCTGGTTGTTGGCCATATCGCCGTCCACGAGCTGCTCGAGGAACCAGCGTGCGCCCCACTGCCACGGCAGATGTAGATCCTTGACCAGGAATGAGGCCACGATCATCCGCACCCTGTTGTGCATCCAGCCGATCGCGGCGAGTTGGCGCATACCGGCGTCGACGATGGGAAAACCGGTACGGCCCGCCTTCCACGCGGCGAACATCTTCTCCGCCGCCGCACCTTCGTCGACCCGGATCGCGTCGAAACCCCGGTTCCAGTTCCACCACACGCTGTGCGGCCATTCGTGGAGCACCGACGCGTAGAAGTCCCGGAACGCCAACTCGCGCAGATACGCCCGCGCGCCCTCACCGCGGCCGAGATCGGGAACCATCGTGCGGGGGTGGATGGTGCCGAACTTCAGGTGTGCCGACATCCGGCTGGTGACATCGAGGTCGGGGCGGTTGCGGTCGTCGGCGTAACCCGCCAGTCCGTCGTCCACGAAGGCCTGCCAATGCTGTCGCGCCGCGCTCTCCCCGGCTGGAATGTCGAGTTCGACGCCGCCGTCGGGAATCTCCACGGTGCCGCCCACCGACGTCGGGTCGATCCAGGTCGCCGAGTCCGCGCCGGTCTGGGCGGGTGAACGCCAGCCGTGCCGGCGCCACGCGTCGAAGAACGGGCTGAACACCTTGTAGGGGGAGCCGTCGCCCTTGGTGACCCGGCCCGGTGACACCAGATAGGGGGAGCCCGATGCCTCCAACGGGACGTCGCCGAGGGCCTGGCGGACCGCGTCGTCGCGTCGTAGACCGAAGGGGGTGTAATCCTCGGAGACGTGGACGGCCGACGCGCCGATCTCCTTGGCCAGCGCCGGAATCCGCTGTTCGGGTCGGCCCCGGGTGACCAGCAGACATCCGTCGAGGCGCTCGCGCAGATCCCGCAGCGCGTCGTGCAGATACTGCAGGCGCCGCGGACCCGACGACGCGTGCAGGCGCGGGTCGAGCACGTAGCAGGCCAGGACGCTGCCGTCGGCTGCCGCGGCGTCGGCGAGCGCGGGCAGATCGTGGAGACGCAGGTCGCGGCGGAACCACAGCAGTGTGGGCATTCATCCCTGCTGCCCGCCGGGCCGGCCGCGGAAACTCCGCCGCGCTGACGGATCGGTGACGTCACCCGGCGCGGCGCGGCTGCTGTCAGAATTCCCCATGTCCGTGCGCCCCGGCGAGCACTATCCGAGCGACATGGTCGGGTAGGTCCGGATCCGAAGTGGCCGGATGACGCGCGCATCGCGGTTCAGTTCGTCCTCAACTACGAGGAGGGTGCGGAGAACAGTCCGCTGCACGGCGACCTGGGCACCGAAACTTTTCTATCGGAAATTATTGGCGCACAGTCGTTTCCGAACCGGCACATGAGCATGGAGTCGTTGTACGAATACGGTTCGCGAGCGGGGCTGTGGCGGGTGTAGGCGGTCGACCTGCTGACCGAGCTCACCGGACGTGCGCCACTGGGCTGGTACTCCTACGCCGACTCCTACGCCGACGACCTGCCGTACTGGACCGAGGTCGACGGGCGGCACCACCTTGTGGTGCCGTACACGCTCGACACCAACGACATGAGATTCGCGATCGCCGGTGGGTTCCCACCTCCGTGACGCCTTCGACGTGCTGTACGCGGAGGGCGTCGCGGGCGCGCCGAAGATGCTGTCGATCGGCCTGCACTGCCGCCTGATCGGTCGGCCTGCGCGCACGGCTGCCCTCGAGCGGTTCCTCGACCATGTGCAGTCCCACGACCGTGTCTGGATCCCCCGGCGGATCGACATCGGGCGGCATTGGATCGAGCGTTTCCCGCCGCAGTGATCCGGGGCCGGGGAATTAATTGCCGAGCCTTACTATCCGGTTTGCTGAGGGCTTGTCCGTTCCTTGCCGGCCGGGGGATATGCATAGGGCGTTTCGCCTGGCGGACAGCCGAGCGAACAGGCCGCCGACAAAATTTGAAACTGAGGATAAGCTGAGAGCTGCCGAAGAGGTGGAGGGAGCAGGTCGGCCGCTCGCCGCGGGACAGTGCGGTTAAGCGGCGTCTGACGTGCGAATACCAGGAATCGTCGAATCAAACCCATTCTGTGAGATCAGCCCGAATTCTCAGCGAACGGCCATCTGCAGGGTCAATAAATCTTTTGAAAACGCAACAACAGCCAAACGAACCCTTCAACATTCGCTGCAGTGAAACATATCCAGTGTTAGGTTGCTGCTGCTCACTCAGCTTCCATCCGAAAGGGATGAACATGGTCAACAACTCAAGTGTGGCTCGGGGGCGCCGTCCGCTCGTTGCGACGGCTGCCGCGCTCGGGGGCGCCGGCCTGATCCTGGGCGCTCCGGCAGCTGCTCTGGTCGCCGCGCCCGCCGCTGCGGCCGCTCCCGTGTTCGCTCCGGCTCCCGAGCAGTTCGGCCAGCTGCCGTTCTTCGGCGACGCCTTCGGCACGCCCATCCCGTTCCTCGATCCGATGGCGCTGATCGATCCGCTCCTGGACATCGCGGGCACGATTCCCGTCCTCAACATCTTCATCGGAAACGGCGCCGACGGAACCCTGGCCAACCCCAATGGCGGCGACGGCGGCATCTTCTTCGGTAGTGGCGGCAACGGCTTCAACGGGTTCTACAACGGCACCACCAGCAGCAACGGTGGCAATGGCGGCAACGCCGGCTTCTTCTTCGGTAACGGCGGTAACGGCGGTAACGGCGTACGCGGTGGCTACAACGAGAACGGCGACCCGGTCGAGGCCACCAACGGCGGCAATGGTGGAGCCGGCGCGTTCCTGTTCGGCAGCGGCGGCAACGGTGGCTTCGGCGGCGCCGGGCGCCCCGGCCTGAATGGCCAGAACCCGCAGCCGGGCGAGGACACCCCCGGCATCAGCAACGGTGAAGACGGCGCGTTCGGTGAGAATGGCGGCGACGGCGGGGTCGACGGTGGTGACGGCGGCGCGGGCGGCAACGGCGACCAGCTGGTCAACCCCAACGGCGGTGACGGCGGCGACGCCCAGGGTGGCGGCGGCAACGGTGGCGCGGGTGGCGACGGTGCCGACACCGGTTTCGACGCGGACAATGTCCTGCAGCCCGGCGGTAACGGCGGCAAGGGCGGCAACGGCGTGGCCTCGACGGCCAGCGGCAGTGACGGTGGTGCCGGCGGTAACGGTGGCGCGGGCGGCGCGGGCGGCTACCTCTTCGGCTTCGGCGGTAACGGTGGTGTCGGTGGCGTCGGCGGTGCCGGCGGCCGTGGCGCGGACGGCGGCAGCGGTGGCGACGGCGGTGTCGGCGGCGCCGGCCTCGCCGGAGAGGGTGCCGGTAACGGGGGCAACGGCGGCAATGGCGGCAACGGTGCCGACGCCGGCGACGGTGGTGTCGGTGGCAACGGTGGCGCGGCCGGAGCGGGCGGTTTCATTCCGTTCCTGACCGGGCCCGGTGTCGGCGGTAACGGCGGCAACGGTGGTGTCGGCGGCGACGGCGGAAACGGCGGCAGCGTCGGCAAGGGCGGCGCCGCGGGCATCGTCGTGGGCGGTGGGCCTGCCGGCCAGCCCGGCAATGATGGCGAAACCGCAGGCACCGGTGGCGCAGCCGGTAAGGGCGGCGCCGGCGGTAAGGGCGGCGCAGGCGGCGGCGTGGACGGCGTTGCCGGTAAGGGTGGCGTGGCCGGCGCCGACGGCCAGGGCCCCGCGGCCCAAGCCCCCGACGTCCAGTGATGTGACGACGCGGGGGAGGCCGGCGCTCACTCGTCGGTCTCCTCCGCGTCGACCATCAACTCTTTGCTGTTTGCACAGTTGGTGGAGGGAGACGAGTCGAGCCGGGTGGGGCTTGTCAACGACCCTTCCGAGCCCCTTCGGCACGAATACGCACACATTCGACGATCGAACCCGATCTTGATCGCGGACGAATACCCTGCACCGCACCACTTCACCGAAAGCGACCCCCACCATGGCACTTGAGAAGAAGCGTCGTCACGCCGGCAGGCATCGTGCCGAGGAACTGCCGGTACGGCGGTGGCTGCAGTTGAGTGCGGCTTCGGCGGGTATGGGCGCGGCGTTGCTGGGTTGGTCGCTGATCGGTTCGCAAACCTCCATCGCGTCGGCAGACGGTGGTGTCGATGGCTCGTCGGCGGCAGCAGGTCCGGCCGCCTCGCCGGCCAACGGTGTGGAAACCCGCTCGGCGAGTTCGCCTGGCTCGGCAGCGTCGTCGTCGCGCGATGACGACGGTCCGTCACAGATGTCGCGTCGTACCGCGCGTGATGCCGCCGAGGGCGACCGTGCAGAGCCTGCCGATGCGGTGACCCGGGCGGAACGACGGGCGAATACGCTTGCGCGCACACCGGATTCGAACGCGGTGGCTCCGGCCGGGGCCACGACCGGAGCGACGGCTTCGGTAGCCGACAGACTGACCGATTCGACGTCGGTGGGCTCGCGCCTGGCTCAGCGCACCGCGACCGCCCCGGACGTCAACGGCTTCGGAACCGCGGTGACCGGACTGTTCAACCGGCCCCCGGCTGAACCCGCCGCCGCACCCGGCGCCACGGTGAAGTTCGAGTTCGACTACACAGAAGGCGCCGAGGAATGGACTCCGGAGCGCCGCCGCGAGCTGGAACAGGCGGCATCGGTGCTCGCCGAGTACTTCCGGGCCCCCGTGCCCGTCACTATCACCTACGAGGTGGAGGGCGATCCCGGCGACCGCTTCCTCGCGGAAGCCGGCAGTGATCCCATCAGTGGTGCGCCGGGCTACTACAACACGGTGGTGCAGGAGAAGTTCATCTCCGGGTTGGACCTCAACGGTCCCGAGGCCGACGGCAACATCAAGTTCTATTTCGGAAACGACTGGGGCCTGGGCTACCAGGTCGAGCCCGAACAGTACGACTTCGTCTCCACGGCGATGCACGAGATGATGCACTCGCTGGGATTCCTCTCCCAGACGGACGAGCCCGGTAAGAACACCCGCACGAACTGGGCGATCTTCGACCGCTACCTCGTCGACTCGGCGGGCGAGCGCCCCATCGGCGCCGACTACCGCTTCGACGATGCGTTCAACCCCAACCTGATCGGCTGGAACGGCGGTATGTACTTCGGTGGTCCGAACGCGGTGGCCGCCTACGGCGCATTCGTTCCCCTGTTCACACCGGATCCCTATCAGCCCGGCAGCTCGATGTCGCACCTCGACGACACGACCTTCACCGGCGTGAACGCCCAGATGATGAATTCCGCGGCCAACAAAGCGGGCAACGACCGGCGGTTCCTGAGTGCGATCGAGCAGGGAATCATGGCCGACCTCGGGTACCAGGTGAATTTCCAGGCGCCCGCGCCCTACGCGCCGCCGGTGGCCGGGGCATTTTTCGGATTCCTGATCTTGCGCCGCCGGCGGAAGCCGGAAGCATCCGACAACTGAACCAGCCGACGACACAGGAAGACAGAAAAGACATGGCATCTGCGAACAAGGGTCGTGGCACCGGCAGGCATCGTGCGGAGGAGTTGCCGGTGCGGCGGTGGCTGCAGTTGGGGGCGGCGTCGGCTGGTGTCGGCGCGGCATTGCTGGGGTGGTCGCTGATCGGTTCGGAGACCCCGGCTGCATCGGCCGACAGTGGCGTCGACGGCTCGTCGGCGTCGGCCGGTCCGGCCGCGTCGCCGGCCGGCGGTGTGGAGTCCCGCTCGGCGAGTTCGTCTGCGCCGAAGGCATCTTCGTCTTCGGGTGATGACGCCGGTCCGTCGTCGACGTCGCGTCAGACCGCGCGGACCGCTACGGCGCAGGACGAAGATGCCGCTGAGCCTGCCGATGCGGTGGGCCGGGCCGAGCGACGCGGGAATTCGCTTCGAAGCACGGCGAATCCGGTTGAATCGTCGTCGGCTCCGAAGGCCGGTGGGTCCGCGTCGGTGGCCGACCGGTTGGCCGATTCGACGTCGGTGGGCTCGCGGCTGGCCTCGCGTACCGCGGCCGCGCCCGACGTCAACGCCTTCGGCACCGCGGTGACCGGGCTGTTCAACGGGCCCGCGGCCGAACCCGCCGCAGCACCTGGCGGCAACATCACCTTCGAATTCAACTACGGCAAAGGCGCTGAGAGCTGGACCCCGGAACGCCGCCGCGAACTCGAGCAGTCGGCGGCGTCATTGGCGCAGTACCTCAACGCTCCCATTCCGGTCAAGATCACCTACAACGTCAGCGGTGAGGACGACCCGAACAGCAGAACTCTCGCCTTCGCCGGAAGCAACCTGGCCGGCGGGGACTACGGATTCGACAACACCGTCGTGCAGGAGAAGTTGATCTCCGGGCTCGATCTGAACGGCCCGGA
This sequence comes from Mycobacterium sp. 852013-51886_SCH5428379, assembly GCF_001665575.1. GTDB lineage: Bacteria > Actinomycetota > Actinomycetes > Mycobacteriales > Mycobacteriaceae > Mycobacterium. The sequence goes on from NZ_LZSU01000050.1 coordinate 15,247, forward strand.
GGACGACGGCTACGTCACGTTCAACTTCGCCAACGATTACGGGCTCGGCTACAAGGTGGGTGACGACCAATACGACTTCGTGTCCACCGCCATCCACGAGCTGGTCCATTCGCTCGGGTTCTTCTCGGGTATCGGGCCGGCCGGTGACAACAACGAAAGGTACTGGCCGGTCTTCGCCGGTTTCGTGGTCGACGATCGCGGGACCCGGGCCATCGGGCCGGACTACGCCTTCGACACCGCGCTGGATGCCAACCTCGTCGGCTGGAACGGCGGCCTGTACTTCGGAGGACCCAACGCGGTCGCCGCGTATGGCCGACCCGTTCCGCTTTTTACGCCCGATCCCTTCCAGAGCGGTAGTTCGCTATCGCACCTGAATCAACTGTCGTTCGTGGGCCCCGACGCCCAGATGATGAACCCGGAGGCCAACAAGGTCGGCAACGACCGCCGAACCCTGAGCGCGATCGAGCAGGGGATCCTCGCCGACATCGGATACCAGATCAACTTCCAAGGCCCGGCGCCATACGCACCGCCTGTCGCGGGGGCGTTCCTCGGATTCCTGTTGCTGCGCCGCCGGCGGAAGCCGGAAGCGTCCGGAAACTGAACCCGCAGCAGGCGACAGAGATTCCGATCATGGGCACCGCCAAGCAGAGCCGGGACGCCGCCGGCCCCCGTCGGCGCCGCTCTGCTCGCGGTGCTGTTCCTGCGTCGTCTCAAGAGATCACAGACCACCGCGGACTGATCGTCCGGTCACCGTCCGGGGCACGGATCACCACGGGAGGAGTAGGGGTATGACAACTGCAAAGAAGGGGCGCGGCGTCGGCAGGCATCGCGCGGAGGGCCTTCCCGTGCGGCGGTGGCTCCAGCTGGGCGCGGCGTCGGCCGGGGTCGGTGCGGCACTGCTGGGTTGGTCGCTGGTCGGTTCGGAGATCGGCGTTGCGTCCGCCGACGGTGTCGAGGGTTCGGCGTCGGCGTCAGCCGGGCCGGCCGCATCCCCTTCGAAGGGCGTGGACTCCGGATCTTCGTCGACTGCCGGTACGCACAGCCGACGTGACTCGGGTGGTCCGGCGTCGGCGCCGCGGAGGGCAGCGCCCAGCTCAGCGCCCAGCTCCGCCGCCGGAGAGAACGCCGCCGGAGAGGCTGACAGTGACAACGCGCCGGCGAAGGTGGTGTCCCGGTCCGATCGCGACGCGCCGGCCGGAAGCACCTCCGTCGCAAACCGCTTCGCGAATTCGACGTCGCTGAGTTCCCGAATGGCGTCCCGCTCCGCCGGGGCCACGCCCGCGGCGGGTGGCGGCCCGATGGCCACCATGCTGTCGGCGTTCACACCGAAACCCCCTGCCCCGCAGCCGAACCTGCAGCCGAGTGCCAAAGTCACCTTCGAGTTCGAGTACACCGACGACGGTGAGTACTGGACCCCGGAGCTGAAGCGGGGGCTCGAAGACGCGGCCAACACCTTGGCGGCAACGTATTTCATCGTCGACCGACCGGTGACATTGACCTACCGCGTCAACGGCGAGAACGATCCCGAGAAGCTGGCCGCGGCGGGTAGTGAGCCGTTCGCCAGAAATCCCGGCTTCGACAACGTGGTCGTGCAGGAGAAGCTGCTGTCCGGTCTGGATCTGAACGGGTTGCAGGCTGACGGCGAGATCGACTGGAGTTTCGCCGAGCAATGGAGTGCCCAGCCGAAGCCAACCACGGATCAATACGATCTCACATCGACCGCGATGCACGAGCTGCTGCACTCGTTCGGTTGGCTGTCCTTCATCAATGAGCCCGGCAAGAACGCAACGAACCGCGAATACACGATCTATGACAGCCACATCGTCAACGAGAACGGCGTTCGTCTGGTCAATTCCGACTACCGGTTCGACGAAGAACAGAGTGAGGATCTGATCGGGTTCAACGGCGGCACATATTTCGCCGGCCGCAACGCCGTCGCCGCCTACGGGATGCTGGTTCCGTTGTTCACCCCCGAGCCGTGGCAGGGCGGCAGTTCGCTGTCGCATCTGGACGATGTCACGTTCAGCAGGGCCAACGGGAACTTCCAGATGATGACGTCCGCCGACGGCATGGGCCCCGGTCCGAAGACGCTCAGCCGGATCGAGCAGGGCGTGCTCGCCGACATCGGCTACAACATCCGGTTCCAGGATCCTGCACCGTACGCGCCGGTCTACGGAATGACGTTGGTGGGCTTCCTGTTCCTGCGACGCAAGAAGCGGCCGGGGTCCGAGGACTGAGGAGGTCCGCTCGAGGCGAGGATCCCCCGCGGAACCGGGGGGGATTACGGGGGATCCTCTGCCTCAGGGCGGCCGGACTACTGCGCCGGGGCCGCGGGCGGCATCAGCACGGTGTCGATGAGATACACCGTGGCATTGGCGGTCTGGACGCCGCCGCAGACCACCGACGCGTCGTTGACCATCAGATGCTCGGGCGTGCCGGTCACTGTGACATCGGCGCCCTGCACCGTCTTGTGGGTGCCGACCACCTGAGCCGGATCGGCCTGACCCGGAACCACGTGGTAGGTCAGGATGCTGGTCAGCAGGGCCGAGTCGGTCTTGAGCGTCTCGATCGTGGCCGGGTCGATCTTGGCGAACGCGTCATCGGTCGGGGCGAAGACGGTGAATTCACCACCGTTGAGCGTGTCGACCAGGTTGACGTTCGGATTGAGCTGACCGGAGACCGCCTTGGTCAGGGTGGTCAGCATCGGGTTGTTCGAAGCGGCCTCGGCGACCGGCGACATCGACATCCCCTGCACCGAGCCGGGGCCGTCCGGCACCTGGGCGACGTAGCCGGCGCAGCCCGGGCCGACGGGTGCGGCGGCAGCCGTCCCGGCCGTGCCGAGCGTGAGACCGAGAGCGGCCACCGCGGCGAAACCCGCACCGGCCAACCGCCGGGAGTTGACAGTCATCATGGGTGATTCCTTTCGTGGTGCGGTCCATCGGACCGCGAGTTGGGTTGCGAGACAGGCGGTTACGAAACGGTTCAGTTGGCCGGGGGCATGAGCACCGTGTCGATCATGTACACGGTGGCGTTGGCCGTCTTGACCCCGCCGCACACGAGGCCGGCGTCGTTGACCTTCAGGTCGTTCCCGGCGCCGGTGACGTTGACCGCTGCGCCCTGGACGGTGTCGTGCTCGCCGGCCACCGCGTCGGGCGCCGCCTGACCTGGGACCACGTGGTAGGTCAAGATGCTGGTCAGCAGTTCGGAATCGGTCTTGAGGGTCTCCAGCGTGGCCGGGTCGATCTTGGCGAACGCGTCGTTGGTGGGCGCGAAGACGGTGAACTCACCGCCGTTGAGGGTGTCGACCAGATTCACGCCCGGATTGAGCTGCCCCGACAGCGCCTGGCTCAGCGTGCTGAGTTGGGGATTGTTCGACGCGGCGACGGTCACCGGGTCGGCGGCCATCCCGGCGACGGAGCCGGGGCCGGACGGAACCTGCTCGGCGTAGGCGGCGCATCCGCTTCCGATCAGATTGGCGGCGGGATCCGCGGCCGGTGCGGGGCTGGACATACTGCTCGTCGCGGACTCCACCGCCGAGGACGCGGCGCTCGTCGCGGAGGAGGCGTTGCTCGAGGCCTCCTCGCTCGAGCACGCTGCGGCGCCGAATACGGCCATGGCGGCAAGTCCTGCCATCGCGACGGACTTCCGGTGAACTGTCTTCATCGACTGCTATCCCTTCGTCGGGCGGGCCGGGTGCCCGTCCTGTCCTGACACGGGTGATTCCGCACAGACCGCCCGACGGATGGGCCCGAAGCGCTCACGTCACAGACGCGTCACGATTGGCCTCGCCGCCAACCGGGCCCCGCGAATGCGGGCCCAGACGGCGCGGGGCGGCACAATGAAGGCGTGAATCGGCAGAGCGGGCAGCGGGTCCGAGTGCTCATCCTGGGCAGCACCGGGTCCATCGGCACCCAGGCACTCGAGGTGATCGCGGCCAACCCCGAGCGCTTCGAGGTCGTCGGCCTCGCCGCGGGCGGGGGCAACCCCGAGCTGCTCGCCCGCCAGCGGGCCGAGACCGGGGCCGCCGCCGTCGCCGTCACCAATGAGGGGGCGGCCGAACAGATCGGCGACGTCACCTACACCGGACCCGATGCGGTGACCCGGCTGGTGGAGAACACCCCGGCCGACGTCGTACTCAACGCCCTGGTCGGCGCGCTCGGTCTGGAACCCACCCTCGCCGCCCTCGCGACGGGTGCCCGGCTGGCGCTGGCGAACAAGGAGTCGCTGGTCGCCGGCGGGCCGCTGGTGCTCCGGGCCGCCGCCCCCGGGCAGATCGTGCCGGTGGACTCCGAACACTCGGCGATGGCGCAGTGCCTGCGCGGGGGCACCGCCGACGAGGTGGCCGAGCTCGTCCTGACCGCGTCGGGTGGCCCGTTCCGCGGCTGGTCCGCCGAGGACCTGCAGACCGTCACCCCCGAACAGGCGGGTAAGCACCCGACCTGGTCGATGGGGCCGATGAACACGCTGAACTCGGCGACCCTGGTCAACAAGGGTCTCGAACTCATCGAGACCCATCTGCTGTTCGGCATCCCGTACGACCGCATCCAGGTGGTCGTGCATCCGCAGTCGATCGTGCACTCGATGGCCACCTTCACCGACGGGTCCACGCTCGCGCAGGCCAGCCCGCCGGATATGAAGCTGCCGATCGCCCTGGCGCTGGGCTGGCCGGACCGGGTCGCCGGAGCAGCGTCGGCGTGCGACTTCTCCACCGCGTCGACCTGGGAGTTTCTCCCGCTCGACGACGACGTGTTCCCCGCCGTCCGGCTGGCCCGAGCCGCGGGCGAAGCGGGTGGCTGCCTGACCGCGGTGTACAACGCCGCCAACGAGGAGGCGGCCGAGGCGTTCCTCGACGGCCGGATCAGGTTCCCCGCGATCGTCGACACCGTCGCCGAGGTGCTGCGCGGCGCCGACGAGTGGAAAGCCGAACCGGTTACCGTGGAGGAGGTGCTCGAGGCCCAGCGTTGGGCGCGCGAGCGGGCGCGGTCTGCCGTCGAGCGGGCCGGCGTCGAAAAAGTTCGAGTAAAAGGATGATCGCCGGATGATGTTTGCTCTGGGCGTCGTCGCCTTCGCGCTTGCGATCCTGGTGTCGGTGGCGCTGCACGAGTGCGGGCATATGTGGGTGGCGCGCGCGACCGGGATGAAGGTGCGGCGCTACTTCGTCGGCTTCGGACCGACGGTGTGGTCCACGCGGCGGCCCAATCGGCTGGGCAGCACCGAGTACGGCATCAAGGCCATTCCGCTCGGCGGCTTCTGCGACATCGCCGGGATGACCTCGGTCGAGGAGCTCCCACCCGAGGACCGTCCGTACGCGATGTTCCGGCAGAAGGTCTGGAAGCGGGTCGCGGTGCTGTTCGCGGGGCCGGGTATGAACTTCGTGATCGGCCTGGTCCTGATCTACGCCATCGCGGTCATCTGGGGCCTGCCGAACCTCAACCCACCCACGTCGGCCGTCGTCGGCCAGACCGGATGCGTGGCCGACCAGATCAGCGCGGACGAAGTGGCCGACTGCACCGGCCCGGGTCCGGCCGCGGCGGCCGGTATCCAATCCGGTGACGTGCTGGTCAAGGTCGGTGACACCCCGGTCGCCAACTTCGACGAGGCGCGCGTGGCCCTGCAGGGCTCATCCGGCCCCACCCCGGTGGTCGTCGAACGCGATGGGCAGGAACTGACCAAGATCGTCGACGTCGAACAGACCCAGCGCCTGACCGGTGAGGAGGGTCAGCTCTCGACCGTCGGCGCCATCGGCATCAGCGCCGCCTCGTTCGGGCCGACCCAGTACAACGCGCTGACCGCGGTGCCCGGCACGTTCGCGTTCACCGGTGACCTGGCCGTCGAACTCGGTAAGGCGCTGGCGAAGATCCCCACCAAGATCGGTGCGCTCGTCGACGCCATCGGCGGCGGGGAACGTGACCCCGAAACTCCCATCTCGGTGGTGGGCGCCTCGATCATCGGCGGCGAGACCGTCGACGCCGGGCTGTGGGTGGCGTTCTGGTTCTTCCTCGCCCAGCTGAACTTCGTGCTCGGGGCGGTCAACCTCATTCCGCTGCTGCCCTTCGACGGCGGCCACATCGCGATCGCCGTCTACGAGAAGATCCGCGACATGATCCGGTCGGCGCGCGGCAAGGTGGCCGCGGCGCCGGTGAACTATCTCAAGCTGATGCCGGCGACATACGTAGTCTTGTTCGTGGTGGCCGGATACATGCTGTTGACCGTGACAGCCGATCTGGTCAACCCGATCAGCATCTTCCAATAGGAGAACCCATGAGTTCCGGCCCTGTCATCGGGCTTGGTCTGCCGGTGCCGCCCCCGCCCACGTTGGCGCCGCGGCGCAAGACCCGCCAGCTGATGGTGCGTGACGTCGGCGTCGGCAGCGATCACCCGATCGCGGTGCAGTCGATGTGCACGACCAAGACCCACGACATCAACTCGACCCTGCAGCAGATCGCCGAGCTCACCGCGTCAGGCTGCGACATCGTGCGCGTCGCCTGCCCCCGGCAGGAGGACGCCGACGCGCTGCCGGTGATCGCGAAGAAGTCGAAGATCCCGGTGATCGCCGACATCCACTTCCAGCCGAAGTACATCTTCGCGGCCATCGACGCCGGGTGTGCCGCGGTCCGCGTGAACCCCGGCAACATCAAGGAGTTCGACGGCCGCGTCAAGGAGGTCGCCAAGGCCGCCGGTGACGCGGGCATCCCGATCCGGATCGGCGTCAACGCCGGATCGCTGGACAAGCGCATCATGCAGAAGTACGGCAAAGCCACCCCCGAGGCGCTGGTGGAGTCGGCGCTGTGGGAGGCCTCGCTGTTCGAGGAGCACGGCTTCGGCGATATCAAGATCAGCGTCAAGCACAACGACCCGGTGATCATGGTCGCGGCCTATGAATTGCTGGCCGCGCAGTGCGACTACCCGCTGCACCTCGGGGTCACCGAGGCCGGGCCGGCGTTCCAGGGCACCATCAAGTCCGCCGTCGCGTTCGGCGCCCTGCTGTCCAAGGGCATCGGCGACACCATCCGCGTTTCGCTGTCCGCACCGCCCGCCGAAGAGGTCAAGGTCGGCAACCAGATCCTGGAATCGCTCAACCTGCGTCCGCGCGGCCTGGAGATCGTGTCGTGTCCGTCGTGCGGCCGCGCGCAGGTCGACGTGTACACCCTCGCCAACGAGGTCACCGCCGGCCTCGAGGGGATGGATGTCCCGCTGCGCGTGGCGGTGATGGGCTGCGTGGTCAACGGACCCGGCGAGGCGCGCGAGGCCGATCTCGGCGTCGCCTCGGGCAACGGCAAGGGCCAGATCTTCGTCCGCGGTGAAGTCATCAAGACCGTGCCGGAGGCGCAGATCGTGGAGACGCTGATCGAGGAGGCGTTGCGCATCGCCGACGAGATGGGTTCGGCGCGCGCCGACGGCGAGCCAAGTACCACCGGTTCGCCGATTGTGACCGTAAGCTAGGACCCGACGCGGTGATCGGCCTCACCGCCTCGGCTCCTCCAGAAAGCAGTGACCGATGTCGGCTCCGCCGCTCTCCCGCCTCGCCGACGACCGACAGGTCTCCGTGGTGCGTGATGTCGCCGCGGTGCGGCACGTCCTCGACGGCGATCCCGTCGGATCCTGCATGGTGGCCTCCCGGGTCGCCGATCACGGGGTGGAACCCGGCGCCATCGGCGGTGAGCTCTGGACGCGGCGGCACGCCGCCGAGTCGCTCTGCTACGCCGGCGCCAACCTCATTCCGCTGCGGGGTGCGCCGACCGATATGCGCGTCTTCGCCGAGAAGGCGATGAGCACCGCGCGGCGCTGCTCGTCGCTGGTCGGTCACGCCGAGATGGTGATGCCCATGTGGTGTCGCCTCGAACCGGTCTGGGGACCTGCCCGCGACGTTCGTGACGATCAACCGCTGCTGGCGCTGAACACGGTGCCGCACAACCACATCGACCCCGCGGTGCGCCGGGTTCGGATGGAGGAGCTCGACGCCTATCTGGTGGCGGCCATCGACATGTTCATCGGTGAGGTGGGCATCGACCCCCGGATCGGCGACGGCGGTCGGGGCTATCGGCGCCGGGTGGCCAGCCTGATCGCCGCGGGCCGGGCCTGGGCGCGGTTCGAACGCGGCGAGGTGGTGTTCAAAGCCGAGGTCGGGTCCCAGTCGCCCGCCGTCGGCCAGATCCAGGGGGTCTGGGTGCATCCCGATCGGCGCGGCCACGGACTGGGCACCGGGGGGACCGCTGCGCTGGCCGGCGCCGTGGTGCGCGGCGGACGCATCGCCAGTCTCTACGTCAACAGCTACAACTCGGTGGCCCGGGCGACCTACGCGCGCATCGGCTTCGAACAGGTCGGCACCTTCGCGACGGTGTTGCTCGACTGACCGGCACCGCCGGACGCGGGGTCTACGCTAGGCGCTCATGACCGATCCCGTCGTTGACGATGACACCGACCGCCGGGTGGTCCGGCGCGAGATCGCCGACGCTCTGATGCGGGCGCTCGAACGCCGACACGAAGTGCTCGACGTGATCGTGGCGTCCGACGACTACGACGCCGCGATCGAGAACATCGCCGTACTCCTCGGCACCTCCGCCGTCGGCGGGGAGGCCGTCCTGCGGCTGTCGTTCGACCGGCTCACCAAGGTCGGGCGCCGCCGGATCGCCACCGAGCTCGAGGATCTGAACAACCAGCTGGACTTCACCATGGGCGAGGTGCAGCCGCGCCCGACGGAGCGCGTGGCGCTGAGACCGTTCTCCGCCACCGAGGACCGCGACGTCTTCGCGGCCCGCACCGGCGACGTCGGCGCCGCCGGCGACGGGTCCGGCGCACCCGCGGGGGCGCTCGACGACGAGATCGCCGCGGCGGTCGCGCGGGTGGAGGCCGAGGAGGCCGTGTGGCTGGTCGCCAGTGTCGGGAGCCGCAAGATCGGCATGGTCTTCGGCGAACTGGCCGACGGTGAGGTCAACGTGCGGATCTGGATCCACCCCGAACACCGCAAGCGCGGTTACGGCACCGCGGCGTTGCGCGCTTCGCGCTCGGAGATGGCCGCCTACTTCCCGGCGGTGCCGCTGGTGGTGCGCGCGCCTGCGGCCGGGGGCGTGACCGCCGGTCACGGTTGGTAGGTCAGACACCCCTCGGCGCCGTTGAGCACCCCTTCGCGGTACGCGCGTACCCGGCTGAAGCCGTGGCCCTGGCGCTCGACATCCCCGTCGCCGCGGAACACGAGCAGGGCGGTGATCCCTTCGTCGAGATCGCCGGGGGAGATGCGGAACGAGCTGGTGTCCGCACGGTTGAACAGCATGACGCTCGCGGTGTAGGAGCCGGCCAGACAATCCGACCTCAGCGTCGACGTCCTGTCGTCGGACTGATCGCCCATCCGGGTCAGCGCCGCGAGACCGTACTGCGTGGCCAGCAGCGTCCCGACGGCCCAGTCGCCGCCCTCGCGGTACACCTCCGGCATGTCCTCGACGTTGTCCCAGGCGACGAAATCGTCCGGCACGCAATAGAACAGCGTGTAATCGTCGTCCGCCTCACCGTCACACATCGGCGGGTTGGCGGGATCGAAGGGCTCCAGACCGCGCAGGGGTACCCACGGCTTACCGCCGGTGATCTCCGGATACACGTGCGTCCAGTAGTCCTCGAGGTCATACGGCACGCCGTTGACGATGGAGTCGTACGGCGCGTTGCCTTCGCTGGCGGCCTCCTCGGCATCCTCGAACGGCAGTTCCAGCACCGTCGGCTCACCGTCGCGGTACTCCTTGCAGCGGCCGGCGGCGTTGTCGTAGCCGTCCTGGAAGGCGGCGACCCGGTCGAACCCGCTGCCGTGTGCGGACGGATCCTCGGCGCTGGTGCCGGGGGCGTCCCGCAGGTCGAGCACACCGGCCAGCGCATCGTCGAGTTGATCGTCGCTGACCTGGAAGAGGCCGCTGTCGCGGGCGTGTCTGGACCAGGCGCCGGCGAAGCAGTCGGCTTGGAGTTCCGAGGAGACGGTCAAGGCGTTCTCGTCGAAGAACCCCGACCGGTGCTGCACGGCGTGACCCCACTCGTGCGCGAGCACCACCGGGATCACGAAGTCGCCGAAGTTCGCCTGCAGTTCCGGCAGCAGCCCCTCGGCATCCCAGGACACCGAGTCGTCCAGCTGGCAGAAGAACGCATTGCCCTCCACGTCGGCGTACTCGGTCGCGCACTCGGGCCACTTCGTGGAGGAGGCGGTGAGCGCGTACACGCCGCCCTTCAGCGGTACGTATTCGCTGCCGTAGAGCGCGGGAAACTGCTCGGACCAGTAGGCCTGCAGATCGTCGACCGCCGCGGCGGCCAGCGAGGCGACGGGGGTGACGGTGGAGTTCGGTCCGGCCGCCGCCGTCTCGTCATCGCTGCCGCATGCCGTCAAGGTGAGCAACATCGTGGCGGCGATCGGAGCGATCCTGGTTGATCATGGTGGGACCGTAAGCCGTGACCGTCGGGTTCGCACGTTTCATCCCGTCCGGACACCCGCGTGTTGATAACGGATACGTCTCGGTGCGCCTCCGGCGAGAAGTAGAGTCACATCTCTAACATCGGCCTCAATGGCAACTCGAATCACATCAGCAACACGGATCACCGGATTGCTCACGGTGGTCACCGTCATCGGCAGCCTCGCTCTGGTCGGCTGCACCCCGAAACCGAATGGGCCCGAGCCCGCCGCCGAGGCGTTCTTCGCCGCACTGTCGACCGGTGACACCGAAGCGGCCGCCGAACTGGCCGACCGGCCTGAAGCGGCGCGCGCCGCGCTCAACGAGGCGTGGGCGGGTCTGCAGGCCACCCATCTCGACGCCCAGGTCGTCGGCTCGAAGTACACCGAGGACACCGGCAGCATCACCTACCGCTACACCTGGCACCTGCCGAAAGACCGACGGTGGACCTACGACGGACAGCTGAACATGGTCCGCGACGAGGGTGGCTGGGAAGTGCGTTGGGGCGCAACTAATCTGCATCCGAGACTGGGGGAGAACCAGAAATTCGCGCTGCGCGCGGACCCGCCGCCGCGGGCGTCGGTCAACGAGCGCGGCGGCACCAACGTGCTCATCCCCGGCTTCGTCTACCACTTCCAGCTCGACGCGAAAGCCGCGGGCACCGAGCTGATGGCCACCGCCCGCGCCGTCGCCGATGCGTTGCGTCCCTTCGATCCCGACCTGGACGCCCAACGGCTGGCCGAACAGGCCAGCTCGTCAACCGGACCACTGAGCCTGGTCATCCTGCGCCAGGCCGACCACGACCGGGTGGCCGCCGCGCTGCAGCAGCGCCCGGGCGTCGTCATCACCCCGCAGCCGGCGATGCAGCCCACCGACGACCGTTTCGCCCCGGCGATCATCAACCAGGTCAAGCAGGCGGTCGCTGACGAACTCGACGGCCGCGCCGGCTGGCGGGTCGTGACGGTCAACCAGAACGGTGTGGATGTCGACGTCCTCACCGAGGTGGCCGGTGACCCGGCGCCGTCGATCACCATCAGCCTGGACCGCCAGGTGCAGAACGCCGCGCAGAACTCCGTGAACTTCACCGACAAGCAGGCGATGATCGTCGCGATCCAACCCTCCACCGGCGAAATCCTCGCCGTTGCGCAGAATCCGGCCGCCGACCGCGAGGGTCCGCTGGCCACGATGGGCCTCTACCCGCCCGGCTCGACGTTCAAGATCGTCACGGCGGGTGCGGCGATGGAACGCGATATGGCAACGCCGAACACGCTTTTGGGCTGCCCGGGCCGTCTGGATATCGGTCATCGCACCGTGCCCAACTACGGCGGCTTCGACCTCGGGACCGTCCCGATGTCGCGCGCCTTCGCCAGTTCGTGCAACACCACGTTCGCCGAACTGGCCAGCCGGATGCCGCCGCGCGGGCTGACCACCGCGGCCGCGCAGTATGGCCTCGGCCCCGATTACCAGGTGGAGGGCATCACCACGGTGACCGGCACCGTGCCCCCGACGGTGAACCTGGCCGAACGCACCGAGGACGGCTTCGGGCAGGGCAAGGTGCTGGCGAGCCCCTTCGGAATGGCGCTGGTGGCGGCGACCGTCGCGGCCGGCCACACGCCGGTGCCGCAGCTGATCCAGGGCCGGGAAACCGTCGTGACCGGTGAGCGCACACCGGTCCCGCCCGAGGTGATCGAAGGTCTGCGGCCGATGATGCGGCTGGTGGTGACCAACGGCACGGCCGACGATCTCGCGGGCGCGGGTGATGTCCGCGGCAAGACCGGTGAGGCGGAGTTCGCCGGTGGTTCGCACTCGTGGTTCGCCGGTTACCGCGGTGACCTGGCCTTCGCGGCGCTCATCGTGGGCGGCGGCAGCTCGGAGTACGCGGTGCGGATGCTCAAGGGGATGCTCGACGGACTGCCCGACGGCTATCTGGCCTGAGCGGGGTCGTCGGTAGCCTGGAGGGGTTATGACCAACCCGGCCGACAACGGTGAGCTGATGCCGATGCGCGTCTCCGACGCGGACCGCAACGGCACGCTGCGCCGCCTGCACAACGCGGTGGCACTGGGTCTGATCGACATCGAGGAATTCGAGGAGCGGTCGGCGCGGGTGTCGCAGGCGCGGCTGCGCGAGGATCTCGACGCGCTGGTCGAGGATCTGCCCGGGCCCGGTGCGATCGTCACCTCGGCGACCGACCGCGTCGAGCTGCGCGGGGTGCTCGGCTCGCTCAAACGGCAGGGGGAGTGGACGGTGCCCACGCGACTGGCGCTGCACCGCCGGATGGGCTCGATCGACCTCGATCTGACCCGGGCGCGGTTCGCCGGACCGATCGTGGTGATCGAACTCGATCTGAAGTTCGGCGGGCTCAACCTCCGCCTGCCCGATGGCGCCAGCGCCTCGATCGACGACGTCGAGGTGGTAGTGGGCAGTGCGACCGACCACCGCAGGGACGCACCGGGCGAGGGTCGGCCGCACGTGGTGCTCACCGGCAAGGTGGTGTGGGGGTCGGTCGACGTGCGGGGTCCGCAGACGGGGTGGCTGCGCCGGCCGCGCGTCCTCGGCGAGCGCGGCTGAGCCTAGCGGCGGTCGAGCACCGCGAAGCTCAGCGTCGCCCTGGCCGCCAACCGGTCCCGGCCGACGTCGTGCACATCGACGGCGGTGACGATCAGCCTGCGGCCGGCCCGGACGATCGTCGCCTCCGCGCGGGCGGGACCCACGACGACCGGCGCGAGGAAGTGCACGGTCATATCGGCGGTGGTGACGTCCTGGTCCGCGGTGATGTGCCGCCCGGCCAGCCGACCTCCCGCGATGTCGATCAGGGTCGCGACCAGTCCGCCCTGTAGCGCACCGCGGACGTTGGTCAGATCCGGGCGGTTGTCCATCTCGATGACCAGCTGCTCGTCGCTGTCGACGACGTCGCGCATTCCGTACCGGTGCAGCAGGTGTTCAGGTTCGATCACCGCCGAACGGTAACACCATTCTTGAAAAGTGAGAGGGTGACTCTCGTGACGGGCCGGGCGCACACCGCGATGGAATCGCTGCCCGCCGATCGACCATTACCCTGGTCGGGTGACCCTTCGTACTGCACTGCGCCCCGGCGAGCTCTCCCCGACACTGCCGGTGCCCAAGTCCATCGCGCGTCCCGAATACGCGTGGCGGCCCACCGCCGTCGAGGGCAACGAACCCTGGGTGCAGACCCCCGAGGTGATCGAGAAGATGCGCGTGGCCGGCCGGATCGCGGCCAGGGCTCTCGCCGAGGCGGGTAAAGCCGTCGCGCCCGGCGTCACGACCGACGCGTTGGATCGCATCGCCCACGAGTACATGGTCGACCACGGGGCCTACCCGTCGACGCTGGGCTACAAGGGCTTTCCGAAGTCCTGCTGCACCTCGCTGAACGAGGTGATTTGTCACGGGATCCCGGATTCAACCGTCATCGAGGACGGCGACATCGTCAACATCGACGTGACCGCCTACATCGACGGTGTGCACGGCGACACCAACGCCACCTTCCTGGCCGGCGACGTCTCCGAGGAGCACCGGCTGCTCGTCGAACGCACCCACGAGGCGACGATGCGCGCGATCAAGGCCGTCAAACCCGGCCGCCAGCTCTCGGTCGTCGGCCGGGTCATCGAGTCGTACGCGAACCGCTTCGGCTACAACGTCGTTCGCGACTTCACCGGTCACGGGATCGGCACGACGTTCCACAACGGCCTGGTGGTGCTGCACTACGATCAGCCCTCGGTGGACACCGTGCTGGAGCCGGGCATGACGTTCACCATCGAGCCGATGATCAACCTCGGCACGCTGGACTACGAGATCTGGGACGACGGCTGGACCGTGGCCACCAAGGACCGCAAGTGGACCGCGCAGTTCGAGCACACCCTGGTGGTCACCGACACCGGCGCGGACATCCTCACGCTGCCGTGACGCCGCCGGCGAATGTGAAATCACTGCGAATTTGCGTTCGGAATCTCGCACTGCGTTCACGCTCGGCGCGATGAACGGAGCGCTACTCGTCGCCGGAACCACCTCCGACGCCGGGAAGTCGATGGTGGTGGCCGGGCTGTGCCGGCTGCTGGCCCGCCGCGGGGTGCGGGTGGCGCCGTTCAAGGCGCAGAACATGTCGAACAATTCCGCGGTGACCGTCGAGGGCGGCGAGATCGGCCGTGCCCAGGCGATGCAGGCCCGCGCCGCCGGCCTGGCGCCCAGCATCCGGTTCAACCCGGTGTTGCTCAAACCCGGCAGTGACCGGACCTCACAGCTGGTGGTGCGCGGACAGGTCACCGGATCGGTGGCCGCGGCCGACTACATCACCCACCGGGATCGTCTCGCCGACGTGGTGGCCGGTGAACTCGCCGCGCTGCGTGAGGACTTCGACATCGTGCTCTGCGAGGGTGCCGGCTCACCCGCCGAGATCAATCTGCGCGTCACCGACCTGGCGAACATGGGGCTCGCGAGGCGCGCGCGGATGCCGGTGATCGTGGTCGGCGACATCGATCGCGGGGGAGTGCTGGCCCACCTCTACGGCACGGTCGCGGTCTTGGACCCGGCCGACCAGGAACTGATCGCGGGGTTCGTCGTCAACAAGTTCCGCGGGGATCCGGCTCTGCTGGCTCCGGGTCTCGACCAACTGCGGGAGCTGACCGGCAGGCCCACCTACGGGGTGGTGCCCTACAGCGACGAGCTGTGGCTCGACGCGGAGGACTCGGTGTCGGTGCAGGCCGGCAGCATCGTCGGCCGGCCGGGCGCACCCCGCGGCGCCGAGGCCCTCACCGTCGCCGCGGTGCGGCTGCCGCGCATCTCGAACTCCACCGATGTCGAGGCGCTGGCGTGTGAGCCCGGCGTCACGGTGCGTTGGGTGACCGACCCGGCGGGACTGGCAGACGCCGATGTCGTGGTCCTGCCCGGCACCAAGGCCACCGTCGCGGATCTGGAGTGGCTGCGCGGTCGCGGGCTCGCCGACGCCGTCGTCGCCCACGCGCGAGCCGGTCGGCCGGTGCTGGGCGTGTGCGGCGGCTTCCAGATGCTCTGCCGCCACATCGACGACGCGGTGGAATCGCGGGCCGGACAGGTCGACGGACTCGGGCTGCTCGACGCCGACATCACCTTCGCGTCCGCGAAGACGTTGCGGCACTGGGAGACACCGCTGCACGGCTACGAGATCCACCATGGGCAGGTCACCCGCTGCGAGGACGGCGACTGGGTCGGCGTCGGGGTGCGCCGCGGCGCGGTGTTCGGCACCCACTGGCACGGTCTCATGGACAACAACGTCCTGCGCCGGGGCTGGCTGACCGAGGCCGCCGCGGCTGCGGGCCGTACGGGATTTGTGGTGGCCGACGACGTCGACGTCCCCGCGCGGCGCGACGGACAGCTCGATGTGATGGCCGATCTGCTCGACGCGCATCTCGACGTCGACGCGGTGCTCGGGCTGGCCACCGGCGGGCCGGTGCGCAGACCGGTCATCACGACGGGGCTGATGAGTAGCCTGCAGATATGACCAGGCAGCGGACCGCGGCCACGCTCGTCGCCGTCACGTTGCTGACTGGTTGTTCGACCACCGTGTCCGGGACCGCGACCTGGCCGGGCGCGCGCCTGGAAAAGGTTCTGCTCACCGCCGCGGACGTCCCGCCCGGCGCCCGCTACGACCGGATCTTCGATGAGCCCGAACCGTCCGGCGGTCCGGCCGGGCCGCCACCGATGGCGACCTCACCGCCGGGCTGCTCCGACGCGTTGACCCGGGTGATCGAGGAGACCGCGCAACGCGGGCCGGGTAGCGCAGGCGAATACCTGGTGGCCTTCGACGGGGCGCGGATCGTGATGACCGTGCTGACGTGGAACCTCGATCTGGATCGGCTGCAGGCGGCCGCCGAGCGCTGTGAGCGCTTCGAGACGTTCTTCGATCCGTCGGGCGACCGCATCCCGATGACCACCACTCGCCTGGACACCGCACGTCTCGACGCGTTGGTTTACCGGCAGACGCTCACGCTCGCCGGCGTCGACAGCAGCGTCTACTTCAGCTTCGAGAACATCGGCACCATGGGGGTGTTCGGGATCGCCTTCCCCACACCGGATCCCGGCATCACCGCGAAAGGCGAGCTGCCGCAAACCTTCCTGGACATCACCGGCAAACAGGCCGGCCGCATGGAGGCGCTCTGACCACGGGGAAGACGCCGAAATCCGCTCGCGGGACAACCGCATGCCTGTAGCGTGACCGAATGCTCTCGTCGATGGTCACCGTCGAAGGGTTCTCCGTACCGGTTGCCGTCGCAGGGCCCGAAAAGGGTTCTGTCGTCGTTCTGCTCGCCGCCGCGCAGCATCCGTCTTCGGCGTACGACGGGGTGTGCCAGCGCCTGCACACCGCGAACCTGCGCACGATCATCATCGGACCGGAACCACGCCTGACGGCCAACGCCGTCATCGGCGTCCTCGACTCGCTCGACGTCCGCTGGGGGCTACTGGTCGGTGACCGGACCGGCGGCGATCTGGCCTGGGAGCTCGCCGCCACCCGACTCGACCGGTTCATCGGCCTGGTCGTGATCGACCGCGGCCACCCGCGCGTCGCCGATCCGACCGGCACCGTCCGCGACGAACGCTGCCCGGCGGTGGAGATGAACACCACGGCACTGGTCAGCAACGCGGCCGCCCGCGCGGTGGCCACGGCCAGCCAACAGTATGTCTACGGTGACTACCGGATCGTCAACCTGCTCGGCCGACGCAACGCCGCCGATTCGACCGCGCAGCTGGCGGCCGAGATCGTCATGCGCACCAGCACCTGGTAGCTAGGAGGGCGGTTCGTCAGGCGTCCACGCCTGCGGCAGACCGGGCTGATTCGGGAACAGATAGTCGACGAAAGCCGCTGCGGTGGGCTGTGGTTCGTGATTGGCCAGCCCGGGCCGCTCGTTCGCCTCGACGAAGACGTACTCCTCCGCGGTCACGTCGGGCACCAGCAGATCGATACCGGTGACCGGGATGCCGATCGCCGCGGCAGCCGCCACCGCCACCCGGCACAGCTCGGGATTCACCTCGGCGGTGACGTCGTGAATGGTGCCGCCCTGATGCAGGTTCGCCGTGCGGCGCACCCGCAGCCGCTCACCCTCGGGAAGCACGTCGTCGAACGACCAGCCGGCCTCCCGGACCGTGCCCTCCGTGACGGCGTCCATCGGGATCTGCGATTCACCGCCGGTGGCGGCGGCCCGTCGCCGGCTCTGGGTCTCGATGAGTTCGCGGATCGTGTGCTTGCCGGTGCCGACGATCTCGGCCGGCATCCGCAGCGCGGCTGCCACCACCTTGCCGTCGATCACGACGAGGCGGAGGTCGTCGCCGGGAGCGCGCTGTTCGATGAGCACCTCGGGGTGCTGTTCGCGGGCCCGGACGAGTGCGGCGTCGAGTTCCTCCGGTCCGTCGACCCCGACAGTGATGCCCTTGCCCTGCTCGCCGCGGGTCGGTTTGACCACGACATCGCCCACCTCGGCGAGGAACTCGTGGTCCTTCTCGTCGAAGGTGGCCAGTCGGCCTTTCGGGACCGTGATGCCGGCGTCGGACACGATGCGCCGGGTCTGGCGTTTGTCGTCGCAGCGGCTCATCGCGACCGCGGAGGTGAACTCCGACAGCGACTCCCGGGTGATGACACTGCGCCCGCCGTGGCTCAATCGCATCTCGCCTGCGCCCGCGTCGAGAACCTCGACCCAGATGCCGCGCCGGATCGCCTCGTCGGCGATGATGCGTGCATACGGGTTGAGGTCGTCGACGGTCTCCGGCGGATGGGTGAACAGGGGCTCGTTGATCGCGTTCTTGCGCTTGACCGCCAGGACCGGGACGCGCTGGAAGCCCAGCTTCTCGTACAGGCCGATCGCCGCCGCGTTGTCATGGGCCACCGACAGATCCATGTAGGACCGGCCGCGTTCGAGGAACACCCGGGCCAGCGAGCGGGTCAGCGCCTCCCCGACACCGGGCAGGCTCGCGGTCGGATCGACGGCCAGCGTCCACAGGCTCGACCCGTTCTCGGGGTCGGAGAACAGCAGCGTGTGGTCGACGCCGGTGACGGTGCCGAGCACGCTGCCGTCGTCGTCGCGGACCGCGACCAGATAGATGACCGCGTCCTGATTGGTGTGGTTGTCCCAGATGACGTCGTTCGGAGCGGGCACCATGCCGCACCGCACGAACACGCGGTTCATCTCGTCGGCGTCGGCCGGATCCTGCAGGCGGCGGACGGTGAAGCCGACGGGATCGCGGCCGGCAATGTCATCGTCGAGGAACCGGAACCGGTAGGTGTGGCTGGGATCGATGAACAGCTCGGCCGGGGACCGCGCCACCAGCACGTGCGACTCGCGCGCGTAGATGCAGATGTCGCGGCGGCCTGAGCGCTCCTGTTTGAGCACCTCGGCGAGCCGCTCGGGGTCGGCGAAGGTCTGGCCGAAGATCAGCCTGCCCCAACCGAGTTCGAGCACGACGTCGTCGGCCATGGCGTCCACGAGGTGCTGCGGCGAGGCGCCGTGCAGCCCCATCGTGATGGCCTCGGTGTGGTCTTCGAGGTCCCCATCATCGTGGCCCACGCCCGCGTCCGTGTCGGTCACGCAGCCGGCCCCGTGATCCCGTGCCGCTGCAGCCACAGCTCCAGCAGCGCGATCTGCCACAACTCGTTGCCGCGCAACGGGGTCAGCTTCCCGTTGGGGTCGGCGAGCAGCCGCTCCACCGCGTCGGGCCGGAACAGGTCGCGCTCCTTGGCCGCCGGCGTGAACAGCGCGTCGCGGACCAGATCCAGATACGGGCCTTCCAGATGTGTCAGCGCGGGCACCGGGAAGTACCCCTTCGGACGGTCGATCACCTCGGCCGGGATCACCCGGCGCGCCGCCTCTTTCAGCACACCCTTGCCGCCCTGTGCGGTCTTGTACTCGGGCGGGCAGGTGGCGGCCAGCTCGACCAGTTCGTGGTCGAGGAACGGCACCCGGCCCTCGAGTCCCCACGCCATCGTCATGTTGTCGACCCGTTTGACCGGGTCGTCGACGAGCATGACCATCGTGTCGAGCCGCAGCGCCCGGTCCACCCCGGTCTCGGCGCCTGCGCGCGCGAAGTGTTCGGTGACGAACCGTCCGCTCGGATCCCCGTCGGTGAAGTACGGCGGGGTGACCAGCCCACGGAGCTCGTCGGGACCGCGGTCGAAGAAGGCGCCGCGATAGCTGCGCACCGACCCGTCGACGGACGCGGCACCGGGTTCGGCCATCGGTGGATACCAGTGGTAGCCGGCGAACACCTCGTCGGCGCCCTGGCCGGACTGCACCACCTTGACGTGTTTGGCGACCTCCTGGCTGAGCAGGTAGAACGCCACGCAGTCGTGGCTGACCATCGGTTCGCTCATCGCGCCGATCGCCCCGTCGAGCGCGGGGAGCATGCGGGCGGTGTCGATCCGGATCTGGTGGTGGTCGGTTCCGAACCGCGACGCGACGATGTCGGAGTACTTGAATTCGTCGCCGGCCACACCGTTGACCGATTCGAAGCCGATCGAGAACGTCTGCAACCCGGATTGCCCGGCCTCGGCGAGCAGGCCGACGATCAAGCTGGAATCGACGCCGCCGGACAGCAGGCACCCGACCGGCACGTCGGCCACCAGGCGCCGCTCGACGGCGCGGCGCAGCGCGGCGAGCACCGCGTCCTCCCAGTCCTGCGCCGACCAGTCCGCGCGGTCGGCCTGCCGGGTGAAATCGGGGGTCCAGTACGTGGTGGTCACCGGTGTGCGGTAGCCGCCGTGCCCGTCGGGCTCGATCGCGACCAGCGACGCCGGCGGCACCTTCTTGACGCCGCGCAGGATCGTCAGCGGCGGTGGCACCACCGAGTGAAAGCTCAGGTAGTGGTGCAGGGCGACCGGGTCGATCCGGGTGTCGACACCGCCGCCGGCCACCAGTGCCGGCAGCGACGAGGCGAACCGGATGCGGTGCGCGTCCTCGCTGATGTAGAGCGGTTTGATGCCCAGCCGGTCCCGGCCCAGCAGCACCCGGCCGCTGTCGCGTTCGACGATGGCGAACGCGAACATGCCGTACAGGCGGTCGACGAAACGGTCGCCCCAGTGGTGATAGGCCTTGAGCAGCACCTCGGTGTCGCTCGTGCTGAAGAAGCGGTATCCGTGCCCGGACAGCTCCGTGCGGAGTTCCTGATAGTTGTAGATGCAGCCGTTCCAGGCGATCGACAACCCGAGATCGGCGTCGACCATCGGCTGACCGCCGGCCTCCGACAGATCGATGATCTTGAGGCGGCGGTGGCCCAGGGCCACGGACCGCTGCGCCCAGACACCCGCACCGTCGGGGCCGCGCGGGGTCAACGCCTCGGCCATTGCCGAGACTGCCGTCAGATCCGGGGTTCTGCCGTCGAGGCGCACCTCACCGGTGGCTCCACACATCGGTCAAACCCTACCGCTGACGGACCGGGAGCGGGCGGCGGAGGGGTGAAGGGTCACCCGCAGGGTCGGAGTCTGGCTGAGAATCCTGGTGAACACCCCGCGGGGGTACCCCCGGCACGGCGGGTTAAGCCCGTCGATGGTGCAGCTCACAACCCGCATTCCCCGGGTTGGCGTGCGAAGCGCGGGTGAGGCGCTAAAGTGCCCAATGGTCGGTTGTCCGACCTTTGCGGCAGACGTGCAGCATTCAGACGAGGAAGGTCCTGCGATGACCACCAACCCCGGCATCCTCTCGAAGTCCGACCTCGAGCAACGTGTGGCCGACGGCGACATCGACACCGTCATCGTCGGGTTCACCGATATGCAGGGCAGGCTCGTCGGTAAGCGCATCTCCGCCCGGCTGTTCGTCGACGACGTAGCCGCCCACGGCGCGGAGTGCTGCAACTACCTGCTGACCGTCGACGTGGAGAACAACACCGTCGACGGCTATGCGATGACGAGCTGGGAGACCGGCTACGGCGACATGGTGATGACGCCCGACTTCGACACGCTGCGCCTGCTGCCGTGGCTGCCCGGCACCGCGCTGGTGATGGCGGATCTGTCGTGGACGGACGGCAGGCCGGTGACGCAAGCCCCGCGCAGCATCCTCAACCGGCAGATCGACCGGCTGTCGGAGAAGGGGCTGGTGCCCTACGCCGCCACCGAACTCGAGTTCATGGTGTTCGACGACAACTATCGCGCGGCATGGGCGGCCGGCTACAAGGGCCTCACGCCGGCGACCGACTACAACATCGACTACGCGATGCTGGCCTCCACCCGGATGGAGCCGCTGCTGCGCGACATCCGTCTCGGCATGGACGGCGCCGGCATGTACTGCGAGGGCGTCAAGGGCGAGTGCAACCTCGGTCAGCAGGAGATCGGCTTCCGCTACGACCATGCGCGCGCCACCTGCGACAACCACACCATCTACAAGAACGGCGCCAAAGAGATCGCCGACCAGCACGGTAAGAGCCTGACCTTCATGGCGAAGTTCGACGAGCGCGAGGGCAACAGCTGCCACATCCACATCTCGCTGCAGGGTGAAGACGGCACTCCGGTGTTCGCCGATCCCGACGCCGAGGACGGGATGACGGCGCTGTTCCGGAGCTTCATCGCCGGCCAGATCGCCACGATGCGCGAGTTGAGCCTGTGCTATGCACCGAACATCAACTCCTACAAGCGATTCGCCGACGGCAGCTTCGCCCCGACGGCGATCGCCTGGGGGTTCGACAACCGCACGTGCGCGTTGCGCGTGGTGGGTAAGGGGCCGGCGATGCGGATGGAGAACCGCGCGCCCGGGGGCGACGTCAACCAGTTCCTGGCGGTGTCGGCATTGATCGCCGGCGGCCTCTACGGGATCGAGAACTCACTCGAATTGCCCGAGGCCCTGGAGGGCAATGCGTACACCAGTGGCGCCGAACGGTTGCCGACGACGCTGGCCGAGGCGGCCGATCTGTTCGACAAGTCCCAGATCGCGCGGGACGCGTTCGGCGACGAGGTCGTCGACCACTATGTGCACTACGCGCGCGTCGAGGTCAAGGCATTCAACGCGGCGGTGACGGACTGGGAGCGGGTGCGTGGCTTCGAGCGACTCTAATCCGACCCCCGGGTCGCTTCGCTCCTGCCCCCAGGGTGATCCGACCCCGGCGGTGCGCCCTGTCCTGGGCATGACGACCTACCTCCAACAGGCGCAGACGGGGGTGTGGGATGTCCACGCCAGCTTCTTGCCGGCGATCTACTTCCAGGGCGTCAACCTCGCCGGCGGCGTGGCGGTACTGCTGCCGCCGCAACCCGTCGAGACCAGCGAGGCCACCCGGATTCTGGACGGCCTCGACGGGTTGATCCTCACCGGCGGCAAGGACGTCGACCCGTGCCGCTACGGCCAGCAGCCGCACCCGACCACCGACGAGCCCGACCGGGTGCGCGACGCGTGGGAGTTCGCCCTGCTCGAGGAGGCGCTGCGCCGCCGGCTGCCGGTGCTCGGGATCTGCCGTGGCGCACAGGTTCTCAACGTGGCCCTGGGCGGCACCCTGCACCAGCACCTGCCCGACGTCATCGGCCACACCCACCATCAGCGGGGTAACGCCGTGTTCGGGACGTCGTCGGTGCGCACCGAACCCGGCAGCCTGCTGGCGTCGCTGATCGGCCAGGAGTCCGACGCCCAGTGCTACCACCACCAGGCAATCGATCGCCTCGGCGACGGACTCGTCGTCACCGCGCGCGACGGCGACGGTGTGATCGAGGCCGTCGAGTTCGATCAGCGGGACCACCCCGGCAGTTGGGTCCTGGGCGTGCAGTGGCACCCCGAGGAGCGGCTCGACGATCTCCGGCTGTTCGCCGGAATCGTCCATGCAGCAGGGCAATACGCGATGGAAAGGGTACGTGCTTGACCACCAGCGATGTGATCAACCCGGCGACTGAGGAGGTGCTGCGCACGGTCGACCTCGTCGACGTCGACGGGGTCGACGACGCCGTCGCGCGCGCACTGTCGGCGCAGCGGGCGTGGGCCCGGCGGGCGCCCGCCGAACGCGCTGCGGCACTGCGCGATTTCGCCGCCGCGGTCGACGCCCACGTCGACGAGCTCGCCGCGCTGGAGGTCGCGAACTCCGGGCACCCGATCGGCAACGCCGAATGGGAGGCCGGCCACGTCCGCGATGTGCTGCAGTACTACTCGGCCAGCCCGGAACGGCTGACCGGCAGCCAGATCCCGGTGGCCGGCGGTCTCGACGTGACGTTCCACGAGCCGCTCGGTGTGGTCGGGGTGATCACCCCGTGGAACTTTCCGATGACCATCGCGGCGTGGGGATTCGCGCCGGCGCTCGCGGCGGGTAACGCCGTGGTGCTCAAACCGGCCGAGTGGACGCCGCTGACGACGATCCGCCTCGGTGAGCTGGCGCTGGAATCCGGGCTGCCCGAGGGGTTGTTCCAGGTGCTTCCCGGCCGCGGCTCGGTGGTCGGTGACCGCTTCGTCACCCACCCGGATGTCCGCAAGATCGTGTTCACCGGTTCGACCGAGGTCGGCAAGCACGTCATGGCCGGCGCCGCAGCCCAGGTCAAGCGGGTCACCCTCGAACTTGGCGGCAAGAGCGCCAACATCATCTTCGACGACTGCGATCTCGAGCGCGCCGCGGCGACCGCACCGTACGGCGTATTCGACAACGCGGGTCAGGATTGCTGCGCCCGCAGCCGAATCCTCGTGCAGCGCAACATCTACGACCGCTTCATGGAAATGCTCGAGCCGGCCGTCAAGGGTGTGGTCGTCGGTGACCCCGCCGCACGCGACACCGAGATGGGCCCCCTGGTGTCCGAGAAGCACCGGCAGTCGGTTGCCTCGTTCGTGCCCGACGACGCCCCGGTGGCGTTCCGCGGCACCGCACCGTCGGGCCCCGGCTACTGGTTCGCCCCGACGGTGCTCACCCCGTCTCGCACCGACCGCTCCGTGACCGAGGAGATCTTCGGACCCGTGGTGACGGTGCTGCCGTTCGACGACGAAGCCGACGCCATCGCGATCGCCAACGACACCCCCTACGGTCTGTCCGGTTCGATCTGGACCGAGAACGTGTCGCGTGCGCTGCGGGTGTCGCGCGCCGTGGAAGCCGGGAACCTCTCGGTGAATTCGCATTCCTCGGTGCGCTACAGCACCCCGTTCGGCGGCTTCAAGCAGTCCGGTCTAGGCCGCGAGCTCGGACCCGACGCCCCCCTGTCCTTCACGGAGACGAAGAACGTCTTCATCTCAGTTCCAGACGCGATCGGAGACAATGCATGACCCCCTCCCGGGTTGACCTGACCCAGCGCCTCGCGGGCAAGGTCGCCGTGATCACCGGCGGCGCCAGTGGGATCGGGCTGGCCACCGCCAAACGGATGAAGGCCGAGGGCGCCACGATCGTCATCGGCGACATCGACCCGGCCACCGGTAAGACCGTGGCCGACGACCTCAACGGCACGTTCGTCCCGGTCGACGTCGCCGATCCGGTCGCCGTCGACGCGCTGTTCGACACCGCCGCCGAGACCTACGGTTCGGTGGACATCGCGTTCAACAACGCCGGCATCAGCCCGCCCGATGACGATCTGATCGAGAACACCGGCATCGACGCGTGGCAGCGGGTCCAGGACATCAACCTCAAGTCGGTGTTCCTGTGCTGCAAGGCCGCACTGCGCCACATGGTTCCGCAACAGAAGGGCGCGATCATCAACACCGCGTCGTTCGTCGCGGTCATGGGATCGGCGACCTCGCAGATCTCCTACACCGCCTCCAAGGGCGGCGTGCTGGCGATGTCACGCGAACTCGGGGTGCAGTACGCCCGCCAGGGCATTCGGGTCAACGCGCTGTGCCCCGGACCGGTGAACACCCCGTTGCTGCAGGAGTTGTTCGCCAAGGACCC
Source organism: Mycobacterium sp. 852013-51886_SCH5428379 (assembly GCF_001665575.1). GTDB lineage: Bacteria > Actinomycetota > Actinomycetes > Mycobacteriales > Mycobacteriaceae > Mycobacterium. Next base: position 40,471 of record NZ_LZSU01000050.1, read on the forward strand.
GGAACGCGCCGCTCGCCGGCTCGTGCACGTCCCGCTCGGTCGGTTCGCCGAACCGGAGGAGCTCGCGGCCGCGGTGGCGTTCCTGGCCAGCGACGACTCGTCGTTCATCACCGGTTCGTCGTTCCTGGTCGACGGTGGCATCAGCTCGGCCTACGTGACGCCGCTGTAGGCCTGTCATGACCGCCGGTCCGGACCAGCCCGCAGGCCAGGCTCTGCTGCGGCCGGTCCGGCACGGCAACGCGTTCGAGGACACCGTGGGCCGGCTGCTGGCGACGATCCGGCTCGGGGTGTTGGCCCCGGGGGAGTCGTTACCGCCGGAACGGGAACTCGCCGCGCGCCTCGGCGTCAGCCGTGACACCGTCCGCGAGGCCATCAAATCGCTGGCCGAGGCCGGTTATCTGGTCTCGCGCCGTGGGCGGTACGGCGGCACGTTCCTCGCCGAGGAGTTCCCGCGGCGCACCGGCGACGGCGCGGGGCTCACCGCCGATGAGATCGACGACGTCCTGCGTCTGCGCGCGATCCTGGAGGCCGGCGCGGCCAGGGCGGCGGCGCTGCGCACCCTGACCGGGGCGCAGCGCGAGGAGCTGCGGACGCGTCTCGAGGACGTGCGGACCGCGGCGCCCGACGACTACCGACGGCTCGACTCGCGTCTGCACCTGGCGATCGCGGAGGCTGCGGGCGTGCCGTCGCTGGTACCGCTGGTGGCGGAGAACCGCATGCGACTCAACACCATGCTCGAACGTATTCCGCTGCTGCGGCGCAACATCATCCACTCCGACGAACAGCACGAGGCGATCGTGGCCGCGATCCTCGCCGGCGACGCGGAAGCGGCCGAATCGTCGATGCGCGACCACGTCGCCGGATCCAGCGCCCTGCTGCACGGCTTCCTGGACTAGCCGAACCAGGCCGACCGGCCACTACATTGGAGGTCGTGACCGAACCGGGGATCGACCTGCGACGCGCGACGTCCGCGCTGTCCGACGTCGATACCGGGGGCTGGGCGCAGCGGTTTGACCTGCTCTCCGATCAGCACCGTCTAGAGATCCTACTGGTGCTGCACCGCGCGCCCGGCATCTGCGTCGGTGACCTTGCCGCGGCGCTCGACCGGTCGGAGAACGCGGTGTCGCAGGCGCTGCGGGTGCTGCGCCGGCAGGGCTGGGTGACGTCGACCCGGACCGGTCGGCTCGTCAGCTATCGGCTCGAGGACGACACCGTGCACGATCTGCTGCACTGGATCGGCGCGCGGCACGGCTGACACCGGGTCATCTGTTCACGTGGACAGATGACAGCACCGGTCCTACGCTCGGCGGATGGCTGTCAGTCACGTCGCGATGCACATGAGCGACGGCATCATCAACGCCCCGGTGTCGCTGCTGTTCGGGGTGATCGCCCTCGGCGCGATCGCGTTCAGCGTGGCGCGGGCGCGCGCAGAACTCGACGAGCGAGCAGTACCGCTGGCCGGTCTGGTGGCGGCGTTCGTCTTCGCCGTGCAGATGGTGAACTTCCCGATCCTGCCCGGGGTCAGCGGACACCTGCTGGGCGGCGCGCTGGCCGCGATCCTGGTCGGCCCCTTCACCGGAGCGCTGTGCCTGGCGATCGTGCTCGTCGTGCAGGCGCTGCTGTTCGCCGACGGCGGGGTGAGCGCACTCGGCACCAATATCGTCAACATGAGCGTGATCGGCGTCGCCGCGGGATACGGCACCGCGGTCGTGCTGTACACCGTCGCCCGCCGCAGATCCGACGTCTCGGTGCCCACCCTCGGCGTGGTGGCTTTCGTTGCCGCCCTAGTCGGAACGGTCTGTGCGGCAATGGGATTCGTGCTCGAATATGCCATCGGGGGTGCGGGCGGGGTCTCGCTCGGCGCCGTCGCCGGCTTCATGTTCGGCACCCACGTCCTCATCGGCGTGGGGGAGGGACTGATCACCGCCGTGACGGTGATGGCGGTGGCCCGCGCCAGACCGGATCTGGTGTACCTGCTGCGCGCGTCGCGCCGGGAGGTGGCGGTATGACCGGCCGACGCTGGTTCTGGGTGGCGTTCGCGGTGCTCACGCTGCTCATCGCCGGTGGCCTGTCGTCGTTTGCCAGCGCCAGCCCGGACGGTCTGGACGCCACCACGCTGCGGGGCTGCACTGTGGTCGAGACCGCCGACGGGGAGGACCTGACCGGGGACTGCATCGCACAGCACGCCACCGAGCACGCGCTGGCCGACTCCCCGCTGGCCGACTACGCCATCGGCGGTCACGAGGCGACCGGTGGAGTGGCCGGGGTGATCGGCGTCGCCGTCACCGTCGCGATCGCCGGCGCGCTCTTCTGGCTGATATCGCGGGCCCGCCGCGGCCGCACCTGACATGGGGGCCGGGGCGCATCCGCTCTACCACCACGCAGACTCCGCGGTGCACCGACTGCCGGCCGAGGTGAAGATCGTCGGCCTGCTGGCATTCGTGCTCGCCGTGGTCGCCACCCCGCGCGAAACCCTATGGCCCTACGCCGGATACGCGGTCATCGTGCTGGTCGTCTGGCGACTGGCGCGCATCCCGCTGCGCTGGGTGCTCCCGAGGATGCTGATCGAGGCGCCGTTCGTGGTGCTGGCACTGCTGCTGCCGTTCTCCGGCGGCGGTGAACGCGTCGAGGTCGCGGGCCTTTCGCTGTCGGTCGCCGGTCTCTACGCCGCCTGGGGGATCGTCGCAAAGGGCACCCTCGGCGTGGCGGCCGCGCTGGCCGTCGCCGCAACCACGTCGGCGGCCCAGCTGCCCGCCGCCCTGAGCCGGCTCGGAGCGCCCGCCGTGGTCACCTCGGTGCTGGTGCTGATGATCCGCTACGTCGATCTGCTGGCCGCCGAAGCGGGCCGAATGCGCATGGCCCGCATCTCCCGCGGCGACTCACCCCGCGCGCTGCACCAGGCCGGCGCGATCGCCAAGGGGATCGGGACGCTGTTTCTCCGCTCCTACGAACGCGGCGAACGGGTGTACGTCGCGATGCTGTCCCGCGGATTCGACGGCCACGCCCCCGATCTCGCCTCGGTCGGCGCGCCGCCACCGGCCCGTGGCCCGCAGTGGGCGGCCGCGCTGAGCCCGGCCGCCGCCGCCATCACGGTCACCGCGCTGGCCTGGACGACAGGATGACCCCGCCCGCGGTGCGCGTCGAGCAGCTGCGGCACGTCTACCCCGACGGTCGCGTCGCGCTCGACGGCGTCGACCTCACCGTGCACCCCGGCGAACGCGTTGCGGTCCTGGGCCCCAACGGCGCCGGGAAGACGACCCTGATGCTGCACCTCAACGGGGTGCTGACCGCCAGCTCGGGCACGGTCGCGATCGGGGGCACCCCGGTGGCGCGGAAGACCGTCGGCGACATCCGCCGCCGCGTCGGCCTGGTGTTCCAGGACCCCGACGATCAGCTGTTCATGCCGACCGTCGCGCAGGACGTCGCGTTCGGTCCGGCGAATTTCGGCCTGCGCGGCGACGAATTGGCGACCCGGGTGCGCACGGCGCTGCACACCGTCGACCTGCTCGACGACGCCGACCGCAGCCCCACCCACCTGTCGGCAGGACAGCGGCGCCGCGCGGCTCTGGCGTCCGTGCTGGCCTGCGAGCCGGACATCCTGGTCCTCGACGAACCGTCGGCGAACCTCGACCCGCTGGCCCGCCGGGAACTCGCCGAGACGCTGCTCCGGTTGTCGGCGACCCTGCTGATCGTCACGCACGACCTGCCCTATGCCGCACAGCTGTGCGAGCGCGCCGTCGTGATGGACGCCGGGACCATCGTCGCCGACGGGCCCGTCGCCGCCGTCCTGTCCGACGCACCGCTGCTGGCCGCGCACCGACTGGAACTGCCGTGGGGATTCACCGTCCCCGACCGAGGACGACCCGGGACGCCACCGCACCGTAGGTAGGCTGAATGCACCGTTCGCCGAGGAAAGTGATCATGCGTGACCGATGAGGACCCGCGGCGTCCCGGCTCCCGTCCGGCGCCCGACCCGGCGACCCAGCGCACCTTCGGCCGTCCCGACGGGGTGACCGGGGCGTTCGCCAGTCCTGAGCGTCGCGCCGGAGCAGGTCGGGAAGCCGGTCGTTACGAACCCACCAATCAGCCGCCCGACGCCGTGCTGGCCGACGTCTTCGCCCGGCCCGACGACGACACCGATGTCAACACCGACGACGACTCGATCCTGGCGCCGCCACCGGCCGCCGGACCGCCCACCGAACCGGCCGCCGCACCCACCGAGACCGCCGTCGCCGCACCCACGGTGCCCGCCGAGAAGCTCGGCGTGCGCGATCTGCTGTTCGGCGGCAGGGTCTCCAAACCGGCGCTGGTGGTGTTGGCGGTCATCGCCCTGACCGTCGGGCTGCTCGGCGGTTGGGTGGGCAGCAAGTCCGCGTCGGTCCTGGAGGCGTTCGCGACCCCCAAGGTCAGTCTGTCGACCACCGATTCCGACGAACTCTCCGAGGGACGGTTCTCCCGGGTCGCCGACGCGGTCGCCGATTCGGTGGTGACGATCGAGGCGATGAGCGATTCGGCGGGTTCGCAGGGCTCCGGCGTCGTCGTCGACGGCCGCGGCTACGTCGTCACGAACAACCATGTCGTCGAAGAAGCCGCGATGGCGCTCGACAAGTGGAAGCTGGCCGTGGTGTTCAACGACGGTAAGACCGTCCCGGCCCACATCGTCGGCCGCGATCCCACCACCGACCTCGCGGTGCTCAAGGTCAACAACGTCGACAACCTGACCGTCGCGCGCCTGGGCGACTCCGACAAGCTGCGGGTCGGCCAGGAGGTCATCGCCGCCGGTGCGCCACTGGGTCTGCGCAGCACCGACACGCAGGGCATCATCAGCGCACTCGACCGCGCGGTGCGGCTGTCCGGCGACGACTCCGGCGGCGACACCGTCATCGCCGCCGTGCAGACCGACGCGGCGATCAACCACGGCAACTCCGGCGGTCCGCTGATCAACATGAACGCCGAGGTCATCGGGATCAACGCGGCGGGCAGATCGCTGTCGGACAGTGCCAGCGGCCTTGGCTTCGCCATCCCGGTCAACGAGGTGCGTCACGTCGTCGAGACGCTGATGCGCGACGGCGTCATCGCCCACCCGACCCTCGGGCTGTCGGCCGAATCGGTCAGCGAGTCGGCCGCCGAGGGCGCCCGTGTCACCGACGTCAAACAGGGCAGCCCGGCCGACCGTGCGGGTCTGCAGAAGGACGACGTGGTGATCCGGATCGGCGACCGGGACGTCGGCGACCTCGACGGGTTCATCGTCGCGGTGCGTCAGCTCCCGATCGGGCAGGACGCCCCGGTGGAGGTGCTGCGCGGGGGCGAGCGGCTCACCCTGACGGTCAACCCGCAGGCGGGGGAACCCTCGACGTAGCGCGGACGCGGCTCAGTGCCGGCGGGCCGGCGGCCAGGGCGGTTCACCGCACAGATCCAGCAGCGCGTTCTCGATCACCTCGGGCAGCGCCGGATGGATCCAGTACTGTCCGCGCGCCATGTCCTGGGCGGGCAGATCGAACGCCATCGCCGTGATGAGCGGCTGGATGATCGACGACGCCTGATGGCCCATGATGTGTGCACCCAGCAACAGCCCGGTCTCGTCGTCGACGATGAGTTTCGCGAATCCCGACGTGTCCTCCATCGCCCACCCGTAAGCGACGTCGCTGTAGTCCTGCACCTTGCTGCGGATGCGGTGACCGGCGGCACGGGCCGCGTTCTCGGTCATCCCCACCGATGCGATCTGCGGTTCGGTGAACACCGCCGACGGTACGTGGCGATGGTTGGCCTCCGCCATCGCCTCCGTGTCGTCCCAGTCGACGAGCAGATTGTTCTTCACAACGCGCGCTTCGTGATTGGCGACGTGCTTGAGCTGGTGAGGTGAGCAGACGTCGCCGAGGGCGAACACGTTGCGCGCGGTGGTGCGCTGGTATTCGTCCACGGTGACCCGACCCCGCTCGACGGCCACCCCGGCCAGGTGCGCGTCGAGCTGATCACCGTTGGGCACCCGGCCGGTGGCCACCAGCAGCACGTCACCGCGCAGCGACGATCCGTCGTCGAGTTCCAACGTGACACCGGAGTCGTCGCTGGTGCCGCCGACGATGTTGCGGCGGCTGCGGATCTCCCACTTCTTGCCGGCGATGTCGGTGAACCGCTCGCAGATCGTGTCGTCGGCGTGGGCGAGCAGCGTGGTGCCGCGGATGACGATCGTGACGCGCGACCCCAGCGAGGAGAAGATGTGCGCGAACTCCGCTGCGACATAACCGCCGCCGACGATGATGATGTGCTCGGGCAGCTCCGCGATCCGCATGATCGTGTCACTGGTGTGATACGTCACCCCGCAGTCGCCGATCGCCGGCGGCACCGTGGCGCGGGACCCCGCGGCGATGACCACCTGGTCGGCGGTGAACTCGTCGCCGTCGTCGGTGCGCAGCCGGTAGCCGCCGTCGGGCAGCGTGCCGGCGAACCGGGTGTGGGCGGCGAAGACCTCGACGTTGGGGGAGGATCGGCGGTAGTGCTCGCCGCCGGTGGCCAGCGGATCGATCCGGCCGAAGACACGCGAGACGATGTCGCTCCAGCGGACGTCGTCGACGTGCGCGTCGATTCCGTATTGCGGTGCGTCGCGGACGTTCTGGGCGACTCCGGCCGCGTAGACGAACATCTTCGTGGGGATGCAGCCGACGTTCAGGCAGGTGCCACCGAACATCCCCTTCTCGCAGATCGCCACCTTCTTGTCGATGTAGCGGTCGTCGAGGATCGTGTTCCCCGAACCGGTTCCGATGATCGCGATGTCGAAGTGCGCCATTTGTCTCATCCCCCCTCTCGCACTAGTTCATCCCACGTTGCCCGCATACCAGTCCAGCCAGCGATCCAGCTCACGGTAGGCCGCATCCCGCGGTTCGGCCAGCGACAGGAAGACGTCGTGTTTGGCGTCGGGGATCGGCACCACGGTGGAGCGGTTGCCGATACACCCGGCCCAGCGCGCGATCTGCCGGACGTCGAGGACCGCGTCACCGCGCTGGATCGACTCCGGATCGCCGGCCTCCCGCACGCTGTGGTCCGACCGCAGGATCAGGTTGGGCACACCGACGTCCAGCCCGCGGTGCAGCCGATGGTGGCCGCGTCGGATCGCGTGCAGCCAGCCGACGGTGACCGGGAAGCCCCCCACCGGCTTCCACTGCAGGTTGTAGTCGAATTCGCCGGCGTAGTCGCGGTGCAGCGAGGCGCCGTAACCGACACCCGGGCGCGGGGCCCGCACCACCCGGTGCTTGCGGACGCGCGACAGCGCACCCAGGGCGGCCGAAGTGCCCCCACTCCGCAGGATCGCCGGACCCTGCAGATCGAGCCACGGACTGTTGAGCACCAGACCACCCAGGTGCAGCCGCCCCGTGTCGCCCCGGCGGGCGACGCGGTCCAGCCACAGCGACACGATCAACCCGCCCGCCGAGTGGCCGACGACGAGCACCTCGGCCCCGCCGGTCTCGGCGGCGATCACCTCCAGCGCCCGCTCCAACTCGGTGTCGTAGCGCGCCAGGTCGGTGGTGAAGTGCGGCGTCTGGCCCTCCCGGCGCGACCGCCCGCATTTGTGCAGGTCCAGGGCATAGAAGGCGAATCCGCGGGCGGCGAGGTGGTCGGCCAGGTCGGTGTGGAAGAAATAGTCGGTGAACCCGTGCACCAGCAACACCGCGCGGCGGGCCGCGGACTGCACCGGGCCGCGCCGCACCAGGGTGGCGAACAGCTCGCCCTCACCGTCGGGATCGTCGCCGAGCGCGAAGGTCTGCTGAAGGTAGTCGGGCAGCTCGTCGGGCACCCAGGCGCTCACCTGAGCCACACTAGGCGGCCTCGGCCGGGCGCGGCTGCGCGCGGTGAGCAGATGCACAGTGACCGCACGGTTGGCGGCCCCGGCCTCGGGATAACCTGAGACCTGGTGAACCGCCGGATTCGCGACTGTAAGGATCGATGACGTGCCTGATGAAGAGGTAGCCAAGACCGACGTCGTGCTGGTGGGTGCCGGCATCATGAGCGCCACGCTGGGGGTCCTGCTCAAGCTTCTGGAGCCGAACTGGTCCATCACGCTGATCGAGCGACTGGACGGCGCGGCCGCCGAGAGCAGCGACGCGTGGAACAACGCGGGCACCGGCCACTCCGCGCTCTGCGAACTGAACTACACCCCGCAGACGTCCGACGGCGTCGTCGACATCAGCAAGGCCGTCAACGTCAACGAGCAGTTCCAGGTCTCGCGGCAGTTCTGGAGCTACGCGGTGGAGAACGGCGTGTTGCCCGACGTCCGCAGCTTCATCAACCCCGTCCCGCACGTCAGCTTCGTCACCGGGGCGAAGAACGCCCGCTATCTGCGCGCCCGCTACGACGCGCTGGTGACCAACCCGCTGTTCGCCACGATGGAGTACATCGACGACCCGGACGAGTTCGCCCGCCGGCTGCCGTTCATGGCCGAGGGCCGCGATCTGCGTGAGCCGTTGGCGCTGAACTGGACCCAGGACGGCACCGACGTCGACTTCGGGTCGCTGTCCCGTCAGCTCATCGGGTACTGCGCCCAACGCGGTATGCCCACGCTGTTCGGGCACGACGTCCGCGATCTGTCCAAGCAGTCCGACGGCAGCTGGATGGTCAAGGTGGTCAACCGCCGCACCCGGGCGACGCGAAAGATCAACGCGAAGTTCGTCTTCGTCGGTGCCGGCGGCGGTGCGCTGCCGCTGCTGCAGAAGGCCGGGATCAAGGAGGCCAAGGGCTTCGGCGGCTTCCCGGTGGGCGGACAGTGGCTGCGCAGCCGCAACCCCGACCTCACCGCCAGGCACCAGGCCAAGGTGTACGGTCTGCCGCCCCTCGGTGCGCCCCCGATGTCGGTGCCGCACTTGGACACCCGAGTCATCAACGGCAAGTCGTGGCTGCTGTTCGGTCCGTTCGCCGGCTGGTCGCCGAAATTCCTCAAGCAGGGCAAGGTCACCGATCTGCCGTTCTCGGTCAAGCCGAACAACCTCGCTTCGATGCTCGGCGTCGGCCTCACCGAGATGGGTCTGCTGAAGTACCTGATCGGTCAGCTCATGCTCAGCGAGCCCGACCGGGTGGACGCCCTGCGGGATTTCGCGCCCAGCGCCCGCGACTCCGATTGGGAACTCGACATCGCCGGGCAGCGGGTGCAGGTCATCCGGCGCAAGGGCAAGGGCGGGGTGCTGGAGTTCGGCACCACGGTGCTCGCAGCGCAGGACGGCAGCATGGCCGGTCTGCTGGGTGCGTCCCCGGGCGCGTCGACGGCGGTGCCCGCGATGCTCGACGTGATGCAGCGGTGCTTCTCCGAGCGCTACGCCGCGTGGGAGCCCAAACTCCAGGAGATCGTGCCGTCGCTGGGCACGAAGCTGTCCACCGAACCCAAGCTCTTCGAGGAGATCTGGGCGCACGGCACCAGGGTGCTCAAGCTGGATCGCCCGGCCGAGGGGCTGCCCTTGGCCGGCCCGGACACCGAGCACACCGAATCGGACTCCAACCGCGCCGCGGTCACCGCCTGACGTGGACAGCCGATGACGGTCGCGCTGCGGCGCAGCTGGGCCAAGGACCTCGACGCCGCGACGCTCTACGAACTGCTGAAGCTGCGGGTCGAGGTGTTCGTCGTCGAACAGGCCTGCCCCTACCCGGAACTCGATGGTCGGGACCTGCTCGCCGAGACCCGCCACTTCTGGCTGGAGGGCCCTGACGGTGAGGTCGTCTCCACGTTGCGGCTGATGGAGGAGCACGCCGGCGGCCACAAGACGTTCCGCATCGGTCGCGTGTGCACCAAGCGCAGCGGCCGGGGACACGGGCACACCGCTCGGCTGATGCAGGCCGCACTCGCCGATGTCGGCGACCACCCGTGCCGCATCGACGCCCAGACCTATCTGGAGGAGATGTACGCCAACCACGGATTCGTCCGCGATGGAGACGAATACGTCGAAGACGGCATCCCGCACGTCCCGATGGTGCGACCGGTCCCCGGGAGCGCGCACTGATGGCTGTCCCGACCTATCCGTTCAGCGCGATCGTCGGTCACGACCGGCTGCTGCTCGCCCTGTTGCTGTGCGCCGTCCGGCCCGAGATCGGTGGCGTGCTGATCCGCGGCGAGAAGGGCACCGCGAAATCGACGGCGGTGCGCGGACTCGCCGAGATCCTGCGCGGCGTAGGAGGTTCGGGCGGGGGAGCGCTTGTCGAGCTACCCATCGGCGCCACCGAGGACCGCGTCGTCGGATCGCTGGATCTGCAGAAGGTGCTGCGCGACGGCGAACACGCCTTCTCGCCCGGACTGCTGGCCCGCGCCCACGGGGGCGTGCTGTACGTCGACGAGGTCAACCTGCTGCACGACCATCTGGTGGACGTGCTGCTCGACGCCGCGGCGATGGGCCGGGTCCACGTCGAACGCGACGGGATCTCGCACAGTCACGAGGCCAAGTTCATCCTGATCGGCACCATGAACCCCGAAGAGGGTGAGCTGCGTCCCCAGCTGCTCGACCGCTTCGGATTGACGGTGGACATCGCCGCGTCGCGCGACGTCGACGTGCGCGTCGAGGTGATCCGTCGGCGGATGGCGTTCGAAGCCGATCCCGCGGGATTCGCCGAGCGCTACACCAACTCCGATGCCGACCTGTCCCGCCGGGTGTCCACAGCTCGCGCCCTGGTCGACTCGGTCGTGTTGCCCGACAACGAGTTACGCCGTATCGCGGCGCTGTGCGCCGCGTTCGACGTGGACGGGATGCGGGCCGATCTGGTGGTGGCCCGGACGGCGGTCGCGCACGCCGCCTGGCGCGGTGAAACCACCGTCTGCGAAGAGGACATCCGGGTGGCCGCCGAACTCGCGCTGCCGCACCGGCGCCGGCGCGACCCGTTCGACGACCCCGGTCTGGACCCGCAGCGCCTCGACGAGGCGATGGCCGAGGCCGGCGAGTCCGCGGACGGCCCGCCCCCCGACGGCGACCCCGAGCCGGATCCGGAACCGGACCCGCCCGGTGGCGGCACGCCCGGGCCGACCGGCGAGTCACCGAAACCACCGTCCGGGCAACGAGATTCGTCGTCACAGCCGCGTCCCAGCGCCGCGCCGTCGGCGGCGTTCCGCACCCGGACGCTGACGGTGCCCGGTATCGGCGAGGGCGCGCCGGGACGCCGGTCCCGGGCGCGGAACCGCACCGGCACCGTGGTGTCGGCGACGGCCGACGCCGACGGCCACGGGTTGCACGTCTTCGGCACGCTGCTGGCGGCGGCCGGTAGCCAGCGCGGTTCGGGTCGCCCCCGACCGGGACCGCAGGACGTCCGGCGCGCCGTGCGCGAAGGACGCGAGGGCAACCTGGTGGTGTTCGTCGTCGACGCCTCGGGATCGATGGCGGCGCGCGACCGCATGGCCGCTGTCGGCGGTGCCACGCTGTCCCTGCTGCGCGACGCCTATCAGCGCCGCGACAAGGTCGCGGTCATCACCTTCCGAGGCCGGGAGGCGACGCTGCTGCTGCCGCCGACCTCATCGGTGTACATCGCGAGCCGGCGCCTGGCCCGCTTCGACACCGGCGGCAAGACGCCGATCGCCGAGGGACTCCTGGCCGCACGCGACGTGGTGGTGCGCGAGAAGGCGCGGGACCGGGCTCGGCGTTGCCTGGTGGTCGTCCTCACCGACGGCCGCGCCACCGGCGGACCCGATCCCCTGGGCCGCACCCGCCAGGCCGCCGCCCGACTGGTCGCCGAGGGTGCCGCCGCGGTGGTCGTGGACTGTGAGACGTCGCTGGTGCGCCTCGGGCTCGCCGAGGAACTGGCCACCGCGCTGCGGGCCCCCGCCGTGCGACTGGCGCAGCTGCGCGCCGATGAGCTGACCCGCGTGGTGACCGGCACCGAACACCGCGCCGCCTGACGGAGGAAACCGACCATGCCGCAGGGCAAACCGCTCACCGTGCCGAACGACGGCCTGACCACCCGGGCGCGGCGCAACGCCCCGTTGCTGGCGGTGCACACCGGGCCGGGCAAGGGTAAGTCGACGGCCGCGTTCGGGATGGCGCTGCGCGCCTGGAACCAGGGCTTCGACGTCGCGGTGTTCCAGTTCGTCAAGAGCGCGAAGTGGAAGGTCGGGGAGGAGACCGCACTGCGCGAGCTCGGCCGGGTGCACGACGAACGTGGCGTCGGCGGACCCGTCGAATGGCACAAGATGGGCTCGGGGTGGTCGTGGACCCGCAAACCGGGCAGCGACGTCGACCACGCCGAGGCCGCCGCCGACGGGTGGGCCGAGATCGCCCGGCGACTGGCCGAGGAACGCCACGACTTCTACGTGCTCGACGAATTCACCTATCCCCTCAAATGGGGTTGGGTCGACGTCGACGAGGTGGTCGAGGTGCTGAGCAACCGCCCCGGCACCCAGCACGTCGTGATCACCGGCCGCGATGCCCCGCAGCGGCTGGTCGACGCCGCCGACCTGGTCACCGAGATGACCAAGGTGAAGCATCCGATGGACGCGGGTCGCAAGGGCCAGCGAGGAATCGAGTGGTGAGCGCAGCGAACCGCGACAACAGGGCTCGCGAGTGGTGAGCGCAGCGCCGGCGATCGTGCTGGCCGCCCCGTCGTCGGGCAGTGGGAAGACCACGGTGGCAACAGGTCTGATGGGCGCGCTGCGGCAGGCCGGTCACACCGTCGCGCCGTTCAAGGTGGGTCCGGACTTCATCGACCCCGGATACCACGCCCTGGCCACCGGCAGGCCGGGCCGCAACCTGGACCCCGTGCTCGTCGGTGCGGATCTCATCGGACCGCTCTACGCCCACGGCGCCGCGGGCGCCGACATCGCCGTCGTCGAGGGCGTGATGGGCCTGTTCGACGGCCGCATCGGCGACCAGATGTCCGGTCCAGCAACGGGTTCGACTGCTCACGTCGCCACGTTGCTCGGCGCACCCGTGGTGCTGGTGGTCGACGCCCGCGGACAGAGCCACAGTATCGCCGCACTGCTGCAGGGTTTCTCGACGTTCGACCCGCTGACCCGCATCGTCGGGGTGGTGCTCAACCTCGTCGGCTCACCCCGCCACGAGGAGGTGCTGCGCCAGGCGTGCGATCACGCCGGGCTGCCGGTGCTGGGGGCGGTACCGCGCACCGAGGCGCTGAGCGTGCCGTCGCGGCATCTCGGTCTGGTCACCGCGGTCGAACACGGTGTACGGGCCCGGCAGGCGGTCGACGCGATGACCGCGTTGATCGCCCGCCACGTCGACCTGGATGCCGTCGTACGCAGTGCCGCAGCGGGGGTCAGTGCACCGCCGTGGACGCCGCCGGCCCTGCCGGCCGGTGACGGCGTGACCGTCGCGCTCGCCGCAGGCAAGGCCTTCACGTTCGGCTACCCGGAGCACGGCGAACTGTTGCGCGCGGCAGGCGCCGAGGTCGTCGAGTTCGACCCGCTGACCGATCCGCTGCCCGCCGGGACCGGCGCGCTCGTCGTCCCGGGCGGATTCCCCGAACAGCACACCGCCGACCTGTCCGCCAACACCGTTGTGCGCGAACAGATCCGTGAATTGGCCGCAGCCGGTGCGCCGATCCACGCCGAATGCGCCGGTCTGACCTACCTGGTCGACGATCTCGACGGCGCAGCGATGTGCGGGGTGCTCTCGGGGTCGGCGCGCTTCACCGAACGGCTCACCCTGGGCTACCGGGACGCGGTCGCCGTCGCGGACTCGTCGCTGCACACCGCGGGCGAACGTGTCACAGGTCACGAATTCCACCGCACCGCGGTTGCTTTCACCGCCGACTACCAGACCGCTTGGCGATACCCGGGCCGCTCAGGGCACGGCGTCGCCGACGGGGTGGTACACGGCGGCGTGCACGCCGGATATCTGCACACCCACCCCGCGGCGCACCCCCAGGCCGTCGCCCGCTTCGTCCGGACCGCCGCACGCTCTAAGCTCGCCGGGTGACCGATCACGCGTACCTCGTCGGCCTGCGCCTTGCGGGCAAGAAGGTCGTCTTCGTCGGTGGGGGAAGCGTCGCGCAGCGCCGGTTGCCGCTGCTGCTCGCCAACGGCGCCGACGTGCACGTCATCGCCCGCGAAGCCACCCCCGCGGTGGAGGCCCTCGCCGGGCAGGACCCGGGAATCACCCTGACACTGCGCGAATTCCAGGTCGGCGACCTGGACGGCGCCTGGTATGCCATCGCCGCCACCGACGATCCGGCGGTCAACGCCGCCGTCGTCGCCGAGGCCGAACGGCGACACATCTTCTGCGTCCGCGCCGACATCGCCCGGGAGGGCACCGCGGTCACCCCGGCGACCTTCGATCACGAGGGTCTGTCGGTCGGCGTGCTGGCCGGCGGCGAGCACCGTCGGTCCGCGGCGATCCGCTCGGCGATCCACGAGGCGCTGGCGAGCGGGCTGATCACCGCCGAGGACCCCGAGGCCCCGGCGACCGGCGTGGCGCTCGTCGGCGGCGGACCGGGCGACCCCGAGCTCATCACCGTGCGGGGCCGGCGCCTGCTCGCGCAGGCCGACGTCGTCGTCGCCGACCGCCTGGCCCCCCAGGAGCTCCTCGCCGAACTGGGGCCACACGTCGAGGTCATCGACGCCGCCAAGATCCCCTACGGCCGCGCCATGGCTCAGGACGCCATCAACGCACTGCTCATCGACCGCGCGTCGGCGGGCAATTTCGTGGTGCGACTCAAAGGCGGCGATCCGTTCGTGTTCGCCCGCGGTTACGAGGAGGTGCTGGCGTGCGCCGAGGCCGGTATCCCGGTGACCGTCGTACCCGGTGTGACCAGCGCCATCGGCGTGCCGGCGCTGGCCGGTGTGCCGGTCACCCACAGGCACGTCACGCACGAATTCGTGGTGGTCAGCGGGCATGTCGCGCCCGGGCACCCCGAATCGTTAGTCAATTGGGATGCACTCGCGGCTCTTTCCGGAACCATCGTGTTGCTGATGGCCGTCGAGCGGATTGAACTTTTCGCCGAGGTGCTCATCGCAGGCGGCCGGCCTGCGGATACGCCGGTTCTGGTGGTGCAGCACGGCACGACGAGCTCGCAACGAAGTTTGCGGGCGACCCTCGGCGACGCCCCGGAGAAGATCCGTTCCGAGGGCATCAGACCACCTGCGATCATCGTGATCGGGCCCGTGGCGGGCTTCGCCAAATAAAGGGTTCCTAAGATTACTGTAAGGTAACTCGTTATGACGGCTCTCAACGACGCCGAGCGTGCAGCCATGATTCGAGACGCCGACGGCACCTCGAAACGGGCCCGGCCGACGAGTGTGGAGCGCACGCCCGTTCCGCGCACTGCGAAGACCCCCGCCTGGGTCCCGTCCCGGCGTTTCTTCGCCGCGGTGATCGCGATCGCCGGTATGCAGCTGCTCGCCACCATGGACAGCACCATCGCGATCGTCGCGCTGCCCCAGATCCAGGACGAGCTCGGACTCTCCGACGCCGGCCGCAGCTGGGTCATCACCGCCTACGTCCTGACGTTCGGCGGTCTGATGCTGCTCGGCGGCCGCCTCGGCGACACCATCGGCCGCAAGCGGGCGTTCATCGCCGGCGTGGCGCTGTTCGTCATCGCCTCGATCCTGTGCGGCATCGCCTGGAACGAGGCGACCCTGGTGATCGCCCGCCTCCTGCAGGGCGTCGGTGCGGCCATCGCGTCGCCGACCGGTCTGGCACTGGTCGCGACGACGTTCCCGAAGGGTCCGGCCCGCAACGCCGCGACCGCGGTGTTCGCCGCGATGACCGGTGTCGGTTCGGTCATGGGCCTGGTCGTCGGCGGTGCGCTCACCGAGGTGTCGTGGCGCTGGGCGTTCCTGGTCAACGTGCCGATCGGTCTGGTGATGATCTACCTCGCGCACTCGACGCTGCGGGAGACCAGCAAGGAACGCCTGAAGCTCGACGCCGCAGGCGCCCTGCTGGCCACGCTGGGCTGTACCGCTGCGGTGTTCGGCTTCTCGATGGGACCCGAGAAGGGCTGGGCGTCCCCGATCACGATCGGCTCCATCGTCGCCGCCGCCGTGCTGATGATCGCGTTCGTCATCGTCGAACGCACCGCGGAGAACCCCGTCGTGCCGTTCAAGCTGTTCAAGGACCGCAACCGACTGGCCACGTTCTCCGCGATCTTTTTGGCCGGCGGCGTCATGTTCACGCTGACCGTGCTGATCGGCCTCTACGTGCAGGACATCCTGGGCTACTCGCCGTTGCGCGCCGGGATCGGCTTCATCCCGTTCGTCATCGCCATGGGCATCGGTCTGGCGCTGTCCTCGCAGCTGGTGTCGATGTTCCCGCCGCGCGTGCTGGTGATCGCCGGTGGTGTGCTGGTGCTCGGCGCGATGATCTACGGCTCGACACTCGAAATCGGTATCCCGTACTTCCCGAACCTGGTGCTGCCCATCACGATCGGCGGCATCGGCATCGGCATGATCGTCGTGCCGCTGACCATCTCGGCCATCGCCGGCGTCGGGTTCGACCAGATCGGCCCGGTCTCGGCGATCGCACTGATGCTGCAGAACCTCGGCGGACCCGTCGTGCTGGCGATCATCCAGGCGGTCATCACCTCGCGGACGCTGTACCTCGGCGGCACCACCGGCCCGGTGAAGAACATGGACACCGCGCAGCTCGCGGCGCTGGACGCCGGCTATACCTACGGCCTGCTGTGGGTGGCCGCGGTCGCGGTGCTCGTCGGCGGCGCGGCCCTGATGATCGGGTACACCAGCAAGCAGGTCGCGCATGCGCAGGAAGTCAAGGACGCGATCGACGCAGGAGAACTGTGATTCGGGTGTAGTTGGTTGCGCTCAGCGCGACTGACTACACCGAAATCGCTCTTAGTAAGGTTGTCGCTCGTGATCACCCGGATGTCCGAGCTGTTCCTGCGCACCCTGCGCGACGACCCCGCCGACGCCGAGGTGCCCAGCCACAAGCTGCTCATCCGCGCCGGGTACGTCCGCCCGATCGGGCCCGGTCTGTACAGCTGGCTGCCGCTGGGTCTGCGGGTGTTCCGCAAGATCGAGCAGATCATCCGCGAGGAGATGAACGCGATCGGCGGGCAGGAGATCCTGTTCCCGGCCCTGCTGCCGCGGGCGCCCTACGAGACCACCAACCGGTGGACCGAATACGGGGAGAACCTCTTCCGGCTCAAAGACCGCAGGCAGAACGACTATCTGCTCGGACCGACCCACGAGGAACTGTTCGCGCTCACGGTCAAGGGGGAGTACTCGTCGTACAAGGACTTCCCGGTGCGGCTGTACCAGATCCAGACCAAATACCGCGATGAGGCCAGGCCGCGGGCGGGCATCCTGCGCGGCCGCGAGTTCGTGATGAAGGACTCGTACTCCTTCGACGTCGACGACGACGGCCTCAAGAACGCCTATTACGCCCACCGCGAGGCCTATCAGCGGATCTTCTCGAGGCTGGGCGTCGACTACGTGATCGTCTCAGCGGTCTCGGGGGCGATGGGCGGCAGCGCTTCGGAGGAATTCCTCGCCGAGAGCGAGGTCGGTGAGGACACGTTCGTGCGGTGCCTGGAGTCGGGTTACGCCGCGAATGTGGAAGCGGTCCTGACCCGGGTGCCCGAGACGCGGCCGATCGACGGTCTGCCCGAGGCTGTGGTGCACGAGACCCCGGACGCACCGACGATCGCCACGCTGGTCGACTGGGCGAACTCCGCCGATCTGCCGAGCTTCGCGGGCCGGGAGGTGACGGCGGCGGACACGCTGAAGAACGTGCTGCTCAAGGTGCGCGAGCCCGGCGGCGAGTGGGAACTGCTGGCCATCGGGGTGCCGGGCGACCGGGAGGTCGACGAGAAGCGCCTCGGCGCGGCGCTCGAGCCGGCGGAGTACGCACTGCTCGACGACGCCGATTTCGCCAGGCACCCGTTCCTGGTGAAGGGCTATGTCGGTCCGAAGGCCCTGCGGGACAACGATGTGCGCTATCTGCTGGATCCGCGGATCGTGGACGGTACGGCGTGGATCACCGGTGCGGACGCGCCCAACCGGCATGTGGTGGACCTCGTGGCGGGCCGGGACTTCCACGGCGACGGCACGATCGAGGCCGCCGAGGTGCGCGACGGCGATCCGTCGCCGGATGGCGCGGGTCCGCTGGTCAGCGCGCGCGGTATCGAGATCGGCCACATCTTCCAGCTCGGCCGCAAGTACACCGACGCGTTCGCCGTCGACGTGCTCGGCGAGGACGGCAAACCGGTCCGGCTGACCATGGGGTCCTACGGCATCGGGGTGTCGCGGCTGGTCGCGGTGATCGCCGAACAGCAGCACGACGAGCTGGGCCTGCGCTGGCCGGCGGAGGTCGCGCCGTTCGACGTACACGTGGTGATCGCCAACAAGGACCCCGAGGCCCGAGCTGGCGCGCTCGAGCTGGCCGGCGATCTGGACCGCATCGGCATCGAGGTGCTCCTCGACGACCGGACCGCCTCACCCGGGGTCAAGTTCAAGGACGCCGAACTGCTCGGTGTGCCGTGGATCGTCGTGGTCGGCCGAGGCTGGGCCGACGGGATCGTCGAACTGCGCAACCGGTTCACCGGCGAGAAGCGCGAGGTCGCCGCCGACGCGGCGGCCACCGAGATCGCCTCGGCGCTGCGCTGAGTTACTCGTTCCCGCCGGGGAATGCGACGGTCACAGGGCGGGCGCCCACAATCTGCGTCCACTGCGCCGCGAAGACGGCCGACCGGGTCAGCGCCTCGACGCCGAAGGCACGGTCCTCGCTCGTGGTCGCCTGTTCGACGACCGCGCGCCAGGCCGCGGCGGCGTCCTCCTCCATCTGCACCGCCAGCTTCGCCGCGTCCTCGGGGTCGACCAGCCGGTCGGGGACCTGATAACCGGGCGCGGGTAGCGGCGGTGCGACGTCGCGCGCCTCCAGCAGTGCGATCGCGGCCTCCCGGCGCTGCCGGTGTGCCGCCATGCACGTCGAGACCAACCAGTTGTCGTCCGGTGTGGAGTGCGCCGACACCAGGCCGTAGCCGTAGATGACGCCGTGCTCGACGGCGACGGCGTCATACAGCGCGCCGTCGGCCGCGTCGGTTGGCCGTTGGGGTTCGTCGGGCTTCGGATCAGGGGACGTCACGGCGTACGCCCCGTTCCGGCCAGTGCCACCTGGTAGGCCGCCGTGCAGGCCGCGGCGATGGACGCCATCAGACCGGCCCGGTAGCCAGACCAGTGGGTGGCCAGTTCGGTCGCACTCTCGGCGGACTGGCGGAGCGCCGCCACCACGTCACCCACGACGGGTGGTTTCGCGGGGGCCGCGGTGCTTGTGGTGGCCGTGGCGGTGGGCGCCTCGTCACCGGCGAGGCGGGTCAATTCGTCGGTCAGCGCCACGGCGTGAGCGGAGCGCTCCGTGGCCACCGCCGTGAGCACCTGCGCAAGCGGCTTCGGGGAGCGAGCCGCCACGTCGGTGGCCAGCACACTGTCCGCAAGCGCCCGATCGAGTTGGGCTCTGAGTTCGTCGAGCTCCGGGGGCGGCGGCGGGGGAGCGCACGCGGCGGACGAGAGCCCCAGCACGGCCAGCGCGACCGCGCCGACCAGCACGCCGCGCCTGCTGACGGGGTCCAGGGCGCTCGGCACGAGCAACATCCTGCCAGCGGCCGACCTCTGCCCGTTCGCCCGCCCTCAGCGCCCGAGTTCGCCGTCGGGTGCGTTGGGGCTGGCGTAGTGTGGAAGCTCGACTCCGGGGCCTACCACCCACCCAGGATGCGTCCACAATTCAAGATGAGGAGCTCGCCGTGGGAACAAATCCCAGATCGCGACCGGCGGGATTGCCGTCGCAGGAGCAGGTGATCGAGCTACTCCAGGGTGAGTTCGCCGACGCCGGATTCGAGATCGAAGACGTCACCATCGACGGCGCGGCCCGACCCCCGCGGATCACCGTCGTCGCCGACGGCGACCGCGCACTGGACCTCGACACCATCGCCGCCCTGTCCCGGGCCTCGGCCGATCTGCTCGACCAGCTCGATGCGGCGCCCGGCGGCGCTCCCTACGTGCTGGAGGTCACCTCGCCGGGCGTGGACCGCCCGCTGACCGCCGAGAAGCACTACCGGCGCGCCAGGGGCCGCAAGGTGGAGGTCGCACTGGCCGACGGTTCGCAGCTGACCGGTCGGGTCGGCGAGGTTCGCGACGGGTCGGTGGCGCTGGTGGTGCGCGAAGGCGCCCGCGCCGATTTCTCGGTGCGCGAGCTGCCGCTCGATGCGATCACCAAAGCTGTTGTCCAGGTTGAATTTTCACCGCCGAATCAGCGTGAGCTGGAGCTTGCCGGGCTGCCGGGACAGGAGGGCTGAGCATGAACATCGACATGGCCGCACTGCACGCCATCGAAGCGGACAAGGGCATCACCGTCGACGTCGTCGTCGACACCATCAAATCGGCGCTGCTGACCGCCTACCGGCACACCGACGGCCATCAGCCGGACGCGCGCATCGAGATCGACCGCAAGACCGGCGCAGTCACGGTGCTGGCGCGGCAGACCGACGCCGACGGCAACGTCGTCCACGAGTGGGACGACACGCCGGAGGGGTTCGGCCGGATCGCCGCCACCACCGCGCGGCAGGTCATCCTGCAGCGGCTCCGCGACGCGGAGAACGAGAAGAACTACGGCGAGTTCTCCGCCCGCGAGGGCGACATCGTGGCCGGCGTGATCCAGCGCGACGCCAGGGCCAACGCCCGCGGCCTGGTGGTCGTCCGCATGGGCAGCGAGATCAAGGGCAACGAAGGGGTCATCCCCGCCGCCGAGCAGGTGCCCGGTGAGCGCTACGAACACGGCGACCGGCTGCGCTGCTACGTCGTCGGGGTGACCCGCGGCGCACGGGAACCGCTGATCACGCTGTCCCGGACGCACCCGAACCTCGTCCGCAAGCTGTTCAGCCTCGAGGTGCCGGAGATCAACGAGGGCTCGGTCGACATCGTCGCCGTCGCGCGGGAGGCCGGCCACCGGTCGAAGATTGCGGTGGCCTCCCGGGTGCCGGGACTCAACGCCAAGGGGGCCTGCATCGGACCGATGGGCCAGCGGGTGCGCAACGTGATGAGCGAACTGTCCGGCGAGAAGATCGACATCATCGACTACGACGAGGATCCGGCCCGCTTCGTGGCCAACGCGCTCTCACCCGCCAAGGTCGTCTCCGTCACCGTCATCGACGAGGCGGCCCGGGCCGCGCGGGTGGTCGTCCCGGACTTCCAGCTCTCGCTGGCCATCGGCAAGGAAGGGCAGAACGCCCGGCTGGCGGCTCGGCTGACCGGCTGGCGCATCGACATCCGCAGCGATTCGGCGCCGCCCGATCAAGCCGGGCCGGGTACCGAGGCGGCACGTCCCGTCGCGCGCGATCGCTGACCGCGTTCGGCCGGAGATGCCGTTTCGGTCAGAGGGGCGCTTGACGGTAGACTCAGCCGTGATCCAGCGTGAGACTCCGGCTTCGACGCACAGCCGCCACCCCGACCAGCGTGTCGGTCCGGTACGGACGTGTGTGGGCTGCCGCAGCCGAGCGTTGGCCGTCGATCTGCTGCGAGTGGTCGCTGTGGTCGACGGGAATGGCGAATGCGCTGTGACCGTTGATCAAGCGGGTAGTCTGCCGGGGCGGGGTGCGTGGTTGCATCCCGACGAGCAGTGTCTACACGCAGCAGTGCGGCGGCGAGCGTTCGCCCGAGCGCTGCGAATCACCGGCTCACCGGAGTTATCCGGGGTGATCGAACACGTCGAGAACCTCTCGGCGGGTCCGCCCGCCCCAGCTAGAGAACAGGTAGCGAAGAACATGAGCACACCGTGAAGTCCCGATGACCATGCGTCATAGCTAACCCGAGGCGCGGCGCCTCTCACTGCTGTCGCCTCTAGAGATGGAGAAGTAGTGGCAGGTAAGGCCCGCGTGCACGAGTTGGCGAAGGAACTCGGTGTCACAAGTAAGGAACTGCTCGCAACGCTGAAAGAGCAGGGCGAGTTCGTCAAGTCAGCCTCCTCGACCGTGGAGGCCCCCGTCGCGCGTCGGTTGCGCGAGAAGTTCGACAAGCCCGCGTCCGCACCGGCGAAGAGCGCGGGCAACGGCGCTCCCGCCGCTCCGGCGGCCCCCGCAGCATCGCCGGCCACGGCCGCCGCGGCCGCTGCACCCGCACCGACCCCCGCACCGCCGGCACCCCCGGCGAGCGCGAAGCCGGCGGCGCCCAAGCCCGCCGCTCCGCAGCCCGTCGCACCGGCCCAGCCCGCGGCCGCCGCACCGGCACAGCCCGCCGCTGCGGCTCCGACGCCCGCGGCACCTGCACCGGCACAGCCCGCCGCGCCGTCCCGTCCGGGCCCGACGCCGGGACCCCGCCCGGGCCCCGCGCCCAAGCCCGCGCCGCGCACTCCGCGCGTCGGCAACAACCCCTTCTCGTCGCAGCAGCCGGTCGAGCGGCCGGCCCCCAGGCCGCCGGCGCCCCGTCCTGGCGCACCCCGGCCCGGTACGCCGCGACCCGGCATGTCGCCCAACAACATGCCGCCGCGTCCCGCAGGTCCCCGTCCGGGCGCCCCGGCTGGTCGCCCCGGTGGTCCGCGTCCCGGACCCGGTGGTCGTGGTCCCGGTGGTGCCGGCGGCGGTCGTCCCGGTGGTGGCGGCGGCGGCGGTAACTACCGCGGTGGCGGCGCCGGTGGTGGCGGCGGCGCTCCGGCCGGCGGTGGCTTCCGGGGTCGTCCCGGTGGCGGCGGTCGCCCGGGTCAGCGCGGTGGCGCTGCCGGTGCGTTCGGTCGTCCCGGCGGCGCACCCAAGCGCGGTCGCAAGTCGAAGCGCGCGAAAAGGGCCGAATACGAGAACATGCAGGCGCCGGTCGTCGGTGGCGTGCGGTTGCCGCACGGCAACGGCGAGACCATCCGGCTGGCCCGCGGCGCATCGCTGAGCGACTTCGCCGAGAAGATCAACGCCAACCCGGCCTCGCTGGTGCAGGCGCTGTTCAACCTCGGTGAGATGGTCACCGCGACGCAGTCGGTGAACGACGAGACCCTCGAGCTGCTGGGCAGCGAGATGAACTACGTCGTCCAGGTCGTCTCCCCGGAGGACGAGGACCGCGAACTGCTGCAGTCCTTCGACCTCACGTACGGCGAGGACGAGGGCGGCGAAGAGGACCTCGAGTTCCGTCCGCCGGTCGTCACCGTCATGGGTCACGTCGACCACGGCAAGACGCGCCTGTTGGACAGCATCCGGCAGGCCAACGTCCGCGAGGGCGAGGCCGGTGGCATCACCCAGCACATCGGCGCTTACCAGGTCCTCACGGAACTGGACGGCAACGAGCGGCTGGTGACGTTCATCGACACCCCGGGTCACGAGGCGTTCACCGCCATGCGTGCCCGTGGCGCCAAGGCCACCGACATCGCGATCCTCGTGGTCGCCGCCGACGACGGCGTCATGCCGCAGACGGTGGAGGCGATCAACCACGCTCAGGCGGCCGACGTGCCGATCGTCGTGGCAGTCAACAAGATCGACAAGGAGGGCGCCGACCCGGCCAAGATCCGCGGGCAGCTCACCGAGTACGGCCTGGTGGCCGAGGACTTCGGTGGCGACACCATGTTCGTCGACATCTCCGCCAAGCAGGGCACCAATATCGACGCGCTGCTCGAAGCGGTGCTGCTGACCGCGGACGCCGCGCTCGACCTGCGGGCCAACCCCGACATGGAGGCCCAGGGTGTGGCGATCGAGGCGCACCTCGACCGCGGCCGCGGCCCCGTGGCCACCGTGCTCATCCAGCGCGGCACCCTGCGGGTCGGCGACTCGATCGTCGCCGGCGACGCCTACGGCCGCGTCCGTCGCATGGTCGACGAGCACGGTGACGACGTCACCGAGGCGCTGCCGTCGCGGCCGGTCCAGGTCATCGGCTTCACGTCGGTGCCCGGTGCGGGTGACAACCTGCTGGTCGTCGACGAGGACCGCATCGCCCGCCAGATCGCCGACCGGCGCAGTGCGCGCAAGCGCAACGCCCTGGCCGCGCGCAGTCGCAAGCGGATCAGCCTGGAGGACCTGGATTCGGCGCTGAAGGAGACCAGCCAGCTGAACCTGATCCTCAAGGGCGACAACTCCGGCACCGTCGAGGCGCTGGAAGAGGCCCTGATGGGGATCGAGATCGACGACGAGGTGGAGCTGCGCGTCATCGACCGCGGCGTCGGCGGCGTCACCGAGACCAACGTCAACCTGGCGTCGGCCTCGGATGCGATCATCATCGGCTTCAACGTCCGCGCGGAGGGCAAGGCCACCGAGCTGGCCAACCGCGAGGGCGTCGAGATCCGGTACTACTCGATCATCTACCAGGCCATCGACGAGATCGAGAGCGCGCTGAAGGGCATGCTCAAGCCGGTCTACGAGGAGAAGGAACTCGGCCGCGCCGAGATCCGGGCGATCTTCCGGTCGTCGAAGGTCGGCAACATCGCAGGCTGCCTGGTGCAGTCCGGGATCATGCGCCGCAACGCCAAGGCCCGGTTGCTCCGCGACAACGTCGTGGTCGCCGAGAACCTCACCGTGTCCTCGCTCAAGCGCGAGAAGGACGACGTCACCGAGGTGCGCGAAGGCTACGAGTGCGGTCTGACGCTGACCTACAACGACATCAAGGAAGGCGACGTCATCGAGACGTACGAGCTCGTCGAGAAGGCCCGCACGTGAGGGCCTCCGAATAATGGCTGATCCGGCTCGGGCACGCCGGCTGGCCAAGCGGATCTCCACCATCGTCGCCTCGGCGATCGAGTACGAGATCAAGGATCCGCGACTGGCCGGCGTGACCATCACCGATGCGAAGGTCACCAACGACCTGCACGACGCCACGCTGTACTACACAGTGCTGGGCCGAAGCCTCGACGAGGAGCCCGATTATGCGGGCGCCGCGGCGGCGCTGGAGAAGGCCAAGGGTGTGCTGCGGACCAAGGTGGGCGCCGGGACCGGGGTGAGGTTCACCCCGACCCTGGCGTTCGTCCGCGACACCGTGCCCGAAACCTCCGCGCACATGGAGGAGTTGTTGGCGCGCGCCCGGGCTGCAGATGAGGATTTGGCAAGAGTTCGGGAAGGTGCGAAGCATGCGGGGGACAGCGACCCGTACCGTGTGACTGGGAGCGAGGACATCGGCGGGGAAACGCGTACGGAGTTCAACACCACGCTCAACCCCGAGGACACCGGTGACCGCTATCGACAAGACGACTGACGCACCTGCAGGTGCGCGGGTAGACGCCTACCGGGCGGCCGACATCCTCGACGGAGCGGCGACGGTCAGCGTCATCTGTCACGTCTATCCTGACGCCGACACCATCGGCGCGGGACAGGCGCTGGCTCTGGTGCTCGACCACGCCGGCAAGAGTGTCGAGGTGAGTTTCGCTGCGCCGGAGACGCTTCCGGAATCGCTGCAGACGCTGCCCGGCGGGCATCTGCTGGTCGCACCGCAGGACATGCGCCGCGACGCGGATCTCGTCGTGACCGTGGACATCCCGAGTGTCAACCGGCTCGGCGCCCTGGACGATCTGGCCGAACCGGGGCGGCGCGTGCTCGTCATCGACCACCACGCGTCCAATCAACTGTTCGGCAGCGCCAACTACGTGGACCCGACCGCGGACTCCACCACGATGTTGGTCGCCGAGATCCTCGACGCCTGGAACAAGCCGATCGACAAGGGCGTCGCACACTGCCTGTATGCGGGCCTGACCACCGATACCGGGTCGTTCCGCTGGGCGACCGCCCGCGCGCATCGGCTGGCCGCCCGGCTGGTCGAACTCGGTGTCGACAACGCCTCCATCAGCCGCACGCTGCTCGACACCCACCCGTTCGAGTGGCTGCCGATGCTCTCGCGGGTGCTGGGGTCGGCCCGGCTGCTGCCGGACGCAGTCCACGGACTCGGTCTGGTTTATGCCGTGGTCAGCCACGACGAGTGGCGCGAAGCCCGGCCCGAGGAGGTGGAGAGCATCGTCGACATCGTGCGCACCACGCGGCAGGCCGACGTCGCCGCGGTGTTCAAGGAGATCGCACCGCAGCAGTGGTCGGTCTCGATGCGCGCCAAGACGATCGATCTGACCGCGGTGGCCGGCGCCTTCGGGGGCGGCGGACATCGGCTCGCGGCGGGGTACTCCGCGACCGGGCGGGCCGATGACGTCGTTGCCGCCCTGCGCAGGGCTCTTGGCTGAACCGGAGACGCCGGCGGCGACCAGCCGACGGATCGCCGGCCTCGCATTCCCGGCCCTCGGGGTCCTCGCCGCCGAACCGGTCTATCTGCTGTTCGATCTGGCCGTCGTCGGCCGCCTCGGCGCGGTATCCCTGGCCGGGCTCGCGATCGGCGCGCTCATCATGGGCCTGCTCACCTCGCAGCTGACGTTCCTGTCCTACGGCACCACCGCCCGCTCGGCTCGCCACTTCGGTGCGGGCGATCGCGCGTCGGCGGTCGGGGAGGGAGTGCAGGCCACGTGGCTGGCGCTGGGCATCGGGCTGGTGATCGTGGCTGTGGTGCAGGTGGTGACGGGGCCGCTGGTGCGGACGCTGGCCGGCCCCGGCGACGGTGGCGCCGAGATCGCCGACGCCGCCCTCCCGTGGGTGCGGATCGCCAGCCTGGCGGTGCCGGCCATCCTCGTAGCGGCGGCGGGCAACGGCTGGATGCGCGGCGTGCAGGACACGATGCGTCCGCTGCGCTACGTCGTCACCGGCTTCGCGGTGTCGGCGGTGCTGTGCCCGCTGCTGGTGTACGGGCTGCTGGGGTTCCCGCGGCTCGGCCTGCCCGGTTCGGCGGTGGCCAACGCGGTCGGTCAGTGGCTGGCCGCGCTGATGTTCATCGGCGCCCTGTTCGCAGAGAAGGTGTCGCTGCGCATCCAGCCGGCGGTGCTGCGGGCGCAGACGGTGATGGGCCGGGATCTGGTGCTGCGCACGCTGGCGTTCCAGGCGTGCTTCATCTCCGCGGGTGCGGTCGCGGCCCGCTTTGGCGCCGCCGCGGTCGCCGCACACCAGGTGGTGTTGCAGCTGTGGAATTTCCTTGCGCTGGTGCTGGATTCGCTGGCGATCGCCGCGCAGTCGCTGGTCGGGGCGGCGCTGGGGGCGAGCCGGCTCGGCCAGGCGAAATCGGTGGCGTGGCGGGTGACCGTCTTCTCGACCGTGGCGGCCACGGCGCTGGCCCTGGTGTTCGCCGTGGGCGCCTCGTTGATCCCCGGCGTGTTCACCGACGACCAATCGGTGCTCGACGAGATCGGGGTGCCGTGGTGGTTCCTGGTCGCGCAGCTGCCGATCGCCGGCGTGGTGTTCGCGATCGACGGGGTGCTGCTCGGCGCGGGCGACGCGACGTTCATGCGCAACGCGACGCTGCTGAGTGCCCTGCTCGGCTTCCTGCCGCTGATCTGGTTGTCGTTGGCGTTCGGGTGGGGTCTGCTCGGCATCTGGTCCGGCCTGACGACGTTCATGGCGCTGCGGTTGGTGTTCGTCGGCTGGCGCGCCCTGTCGGGTCGCTGGCTGATCCCCGGACTGCGTTGACTTTGTCACCAGATCGTCGGATCGGGCTGATCGACGATCTGACGACAAACTCAACGCAGGTACTCAGTCGGCGGCGGTGGAACTGCCGAGCAGATCGCGCACCCGGTTGGCGACCCGGATGAACTCCGGACGCTCCATGGTCTCGGCGTAGTCGCGTTCGGCGGGCAGGTCGACGTCGAGCGTCTCGACGATCCGCCCCGGCCGTGGGCTCATCACGACGACCCGGTTGGCCAGGTACACCGCCTCGGCGACCGAGTGGGTCACCAGGACCACGGTGGTCCCGGTCTCTCGCCAGATGCGATGCAGTTCGATGTTCATCTTCTCGCGGGTCAGCGCGTCGAGGGCGCCGAACGGCTCGTCCATGAGCAGCACCTCGGGTTCGTGCAGCAGCGCCCGACACAGCGAAACCCGCTGCTGCATACCGCCCGACAGCTCGTGGGGCAGCGCGTCCTCGAACCCGGTGAGGCCGGTCATCTCGATGAGCTGGTCACAGCGTCTCGCGGCGGTCTGCCGCGGCATGCCGCGCATCTCTGCCTGCAGCAGGATGTTTCGCCGGACAGACCGCCACTCGAGCAGCGCGGCACGCTGGAACACGTAGCCGATCTCGCGTTGCGGGCCCCGGACGGCCTTGCCGCGGAGCCGGACCTGCCCCGACGTGGAGTCGGTCAGGCCGGCGACCACCTTGAGCAGTGTCGACTTGCCGCATCCGGACGGACCGGCGATGGAGACGAATTCACCGTCGGACACTCGAAGGTCGATGCCCTCGAGTGCGGTGACGGTCGCCCGCTTCGACGAGAACGTGACATTGAGGTTCTCGATCGTGATGGCCTCTGAGGTCACGGTGGTCCTCGGTGCGGTGATGGTGGCAGTGGACATCTCTCTCACTCGTTTCTACTGCTCGGCCTTGGGAGCGAACGACGAATCCCAGTAGGCGGACGGATCTTTCGCCGTCTCGAGCAGACCGGCGTCGGTGAGGGTGGTGATGGTGGTCGACCAGTCCTCCTTGGCGTTGGAGCCTGGCACCTGGTTGGCGGTGGCAGGAGTGCTCAGCAGCGGGATGGTCTGCTGCCACTGCTGCAGGAGCACCTCGCGGGGCGGCATCTGCGGATCCTTACCCGCCATAGCGTCGACGGCGGCTTCCGGGTTGTCCGCTGCGGCGGCGTACGCCTCACTGGTGGCGTCGACCATCGACTGCACCAGTTCGGGGTTGTCGGCGATCGTCGACTCGTTCGCGATCAGACCGTTGCTGTAGAAGTTCAGACCGGCGTCGGAGTACTTGAGATAACGCACCTCCCGGCCGCTCTTGTTCGCGATGGTGGGGCCCTGGTCGTGCGCGAACCCGATCAGGCCGTCCACCCGGCCGGACATCATCGCGGCCATCTTGCCCGCTGCGTCGAGGCTCTGTTGGGTCACCTGATCCGAGGCGACGCCGACCTTGTCGAGGTAGATCGGGAAGGTTGTCGTGGGTGCGTCACCCGCCGACACCGCGATGGTGCGGCCGGCGAGGTCCTGTGGGCTGTTGATGCCCGAGTCGGCGAACACCTGCACCGCCGACGGTGTGGTCTGGAGGAACACCCCGGTGCTCTTGACCTTGACGCCCTTGTCGATGTTGCTCAGCACGGCCGGTGTGTCGGCCCAGCCGAAGTCGGCCTGCCCCGCTCCGACGGCCTGCACCGTCTTGGTCGATCCCTGGCCTGCGTCGATCTTGAGGTCGATGCCGTGCTTGGCGAAAATACCCTCCTGGACGCCGTAGTAGAAGGGTGCGTGCTCGCCGTACGGATACCAGTTGAGCATCAGGGCCGTGGAATCGCCCGAACCCTCGGCGTTCTGGGAGCTTTCGCCGCCACCGCAGGCCGTGAGGCCCAGTGCGGCGATGGTGGTCACGGCCGCGACGGTGGCGCGGCGGCGGATGGAAGTCATGGGTGTTCTCCTTGCTGAGATGAGAGGGTCAGGGCGCACTAGGCGGCGGTGGAGGCGGAGTTGACCGTGCGGCGCGACGAGTGCCACGGGATGAGCAGCTTCTCGGCGATCTCGATGATCGCGAAGAGCGCGATGCCGAGTGCGGACATGATGATCAGGGCGGCGAACAGCATTGCGGTGTCGACGTTTCCGTTGGCCTGCAGGATGACGTAGCCGAGTCCTTCGTTGGCACCCACGAATTCACCGACGACAGCGCCGGTGACGGCCAGTGTCGCAGCCACCTTCAGTCCGGACATGAGCTGCGGCAGTGACGCGGGGAATCGGACCTTCATGAAGGTCTTGAATCTGCTGGCGCCCATGGTCGAGGTGAGCTCGATGATCTCCGGATCCACCGAGCGCAAGCCTGCCAGCCCGGAGATGACGATGGGGAAGAACGCCATCAGGACCGCGACGAGGATCTTGGGCGACGGCCCGAATCCCAGCCACACCACGAACAGCGGGGCGATCGCGATCTTCGGAACCACCTGCGCGAACAGGATCAGCGGGTAGACGGTCTTCTCCAAACTGGCCGAGTAGACCATCATCACGGCCACGAATTCGCCGACCAGTGCGGCGATCACGAAGCCGATGACCGTCTCCCAGGTGGTCACCCAGGTGTTCTGCGCGAGGTAGGTCGCGTTCTCCTGTGCGGTGATCCAGGTGTCCGCCGGCGAGGGCAAGATGTAGGGCGCGACCAGCTCGGCCTCGGTCACCGCCCACCAGGCGGCGAGTAGAGCCACGACGAGCGCGAGCGGCCGCCAGAGGCCTGCGGCGGTGCGCCGCACGGAGAAGTTCGGGCGGCGTGATCGCCGCGGGGACGCCGGCGTCGCCGCCGCTGGGCTGTCCGCATCCCCTGAGGGGCGCACGCCGGCCGATGCCGTAACCGCCATGGAAGAGTCCTAAGTTCGCAGTGGGTCGGGCCGACGGCCCGACTGGGAATGCGCTTTCCGAAGCGGTTCCGACCATAACGTGATGCAACGCACACTGTCAACGCATTCGTGGCCCGCGCGGCGCGGCGTCGGTCAGTCCAGTCGCGTGCTGTCGCGGAGCACGACCCGGCCGGGAACGCGTTCGCGCAGGTCAGCGTCGCTGTCGGATGCGCACAGCGCCAATTCCGCCGCGCGGGCGCCGATTTCCTCCAGTGGCAGGACGACCGTGGTCAGACTCGGTGTGTGGTCACGCAGGGTGGGGATGTCGTCGAAGCCGGCGACACACAGATCGCCCGGCACGGACAGGCCCAGTTCGCGCCATGCCGCGATGGCTCCGATCGCCATCACGTCGGTCACCGCGAAGACGCAGACCGGTTTCGTCCCCGCGCCGGGTTGGATCTGCAGTGCGGCGGCCAGGCGCAGCGCCGCCGAGTGGCCACCGTCGCGGGTGAAGGCGCCCGACACCTCCACGAGAGGGGTGAGGCCGCGCCGTCCGAGCGCCTCGACGAACCCGTTCCGGCGGTCGACCGCGGTGCGGATGCTGCCGGGACCTCCGATGACGGCGAATTCGGTGTGTCCCGCGTCGACCAGAGCATAAGCCAATTCGCGTGAAGCAAAATAGTTTTCGGGCTCCACGGCGCCACCGAAGGCGAGTGGCTGACCGATCACGACCACCCGACCCCCGTTCTCGCGGTACCGGCCGAACTCCGCTTCGAGTTCGCGGTCGAGGTCTCCGCTCTGACGGGATCCCGCCAGCACGATGGCGTCGGCGCGGTGGGCGATGAACGTGGCGACCGCTTCGCGCTCGATGTCGAAATCCCGATCGGTGCCGGCGAGCAGCACCTGTTTGCGGGCCGTGCGGGCGGCGGACTGGACGCCGCGGGCGATCGAGGAGAAGTACGGGTCGGCGATGTCGTGGACGACCAGGCCCAACAGGCCGGTCGACGACCGGGCCAGAGCCTGGGCCTGGGCGTTCGGCACGTACCCGAGTTCACGGGCCGCCGCGCGGACCCGGTCGGCGACACCCTCGCCCGGCACCCGGGCCGACCCGTTGAGCACCCGCGATGCGGTGGCCTGGGACACCCCGGCCCGAGCGGCCACATCCTGCAGCCTCACTGCAGCCATCACCGAACTCCCACTATGTCGACGCGGTCGTCTTGACCGAACGTTGTGCAGAGCTTACCGTGGAAAGCGCATTCCGAAGTGCTGACACCACGTATCACCCGTCTCCCGGGTGCCGCGACGGTGTGAATCGACGACAGCACCGTCGGCCGGCGATCGCCGGACCGGCGCTCACCCGAAGGAATCCCGATGACATCACCCTCCGGTCGCCGCACCCTGCGTATCGCCATGAACGGCGTGACGGGGCGCATGGGCTACCGCCAGCACCTCGTCCGCTCGATCCTGCCGCTGCGCGACACCGGTCTGGTGCTCGAGGACGGCAGCCGTATCGCGATCGAGCCGATCCTCGTCGGGCGCAACGCCGACAAGTTGGCCGACCTGGCCGCCGAACACGACGTCGAACACTGGACCACCGACACCGCGTCGGTGATCGCCGATCCGACCGTCGACGTCTATTTCGACGCGCAGGTCACCTCACGCCGGGTGGAGGCGCTCACGTCGGCGATCAAGGCCGGAAAGCACGTCTACACCGAGAAGCCGACCGCCGAAACCCTCACCGAGGCGATCGAACTGGCCCGGATGGCGGAGAACGCCGGTGTCGTCGCCGGTGTGGTGCACGACAAGCTGTACCTGCCCGGTCTGGTGAAGCTGCGCCGCCTGGTCGACGAGGGCTTCTTCGGCCGCATCCTGTCGCTGCGCGGTGAGTTCGGGTACTGGGTGTTCGAAGGCGACGGCCAGCCGGCGCAGCGGCCCAGTTGGAACTACCGGGCTGAAGACGGCGGCGGGATCACCGTCGACATGTTCTGCCACTGGAACTACGTCATGGAGGCGCTCCTCGGCCCCGTCGAAGCCGTGACCGCCCGTGCGGTCACCCACATCCCGACGCGCTGGGACGAGGCCCGCCGCGAGTACGCCGCCACCGCCGACGATGCCGCGTACGGCATCTTCGAGATCGCGGGCGGCGTCATCGCCCAGATCAATTCGTCGTGGGCCGTGCGGGTGCACCGCGATGAACTCGTCGAGTTCCAGATCGACGGCACGCACGGTTCGGCCGTCGCCGGCCTCCGGCAGTGCGTCGCTCAGCAGCGCGCACACACCCCGAAGCCGGTGTGGAACCCGGATCTGCCTGCCACCGAGAATTTCCGCGACCAGTGGCTGGAGGTGCCGGCGAACGCGGATCTGGACAACGGTTTCAAGCTGCAGTGGGAGGAGTATCTGCGCGACGTCGTGGCGGGCCGGCCACACCGGTACGGGCTGCTGTCGGCCGCCCGCGGCGTGCAACTGGCCGAACTCGGCCTGCGCAGCTCGGCCGAGGGCCGCCGCCTCGCGGTCCCGGAGATCGTCCTGTGACCGCCACCCCGCTCACCGGCACCACGGTCTCGCTCCCGCTCTACGGCGAACACCGACTCGGCGACCCCGGTCCCTGGCGGCGTCCGGAGCACCCCATCCGATCCCGCATCGCCTACGCGGCCGCGCACGTGGTGCCCCGACCGCTGTCGGACACCAGCCCCGGCGCGCCGACGGACCTGGACTGGGAGACCACCCTGGCATTCCGCCACGAGATCTGGTCCTACGGCCTGGGCGTGGCCGACGCGATGGACACCGCCCAGCGCGGGATGGGCCTGGACTGGCCCGCCACCCGCGAACTGATCCACCGCAGCGGACGCGAGGCCGCCTCGGTCGGTGGACTGCTCGCCTGCGGCGCCGGAACCGATCAGCTCGACCCGGCCGACGTCCCGACAGGCGCCCCGGGTCTGACGATGATCACCGACGCCTACCGCGAGCAGATCAGCGTTGTGCGGGAGGCCGGTGCCAACGTCATCCTGATGGCGTCGCGGGCATTGGCCCGGGTGGCGACCTCGCCGGCGGACTACCTGGCGGTGTACGGGCCGCTGTTGGCCGAAGCGGACCGGCCGGTGATCCTGCACTGGCTGGGGGAGATGTTCGACCCCGCGCTGCGCGGTTACTGGGGTGACGTCGATATCGACGGTGCCACTGCGGTTTTCCGAGAACTCATCGAGGCCAACGCGGACAAGGTAGACGGCGTCAAGGTCTCTCTGCTCGACGCCTCGCACGAAGTGGCGCTGCGCCGGCTGCTACCGGCGGGCGTGCGGCTCTACACCGGCGACGACTTCAACTATCCCGACCTCATCATCGGTGACACCGAGGGACGCTCCGACGCGCTGTTGGGCATTTTCGCGGCGATCTATCCCGCGGCATCGACCGCGCTGCAGGAACTCGATGCGGGCCGTCCGGATCGCGCGCACGCGATCCTGGAGTCCACCAGGGCGCTGGGCCGGCACATCTTCAGCGCCCCGACGTACTACTACAAGACCGGTATCGCCTTCCTCGCCTGGCTCAACGGGCATCAGCCCGGGTTCACCATGGTGGGCGGTCTGTCGAGCGGACGCTCGCTGCGCCATCTCTGCGAGGTGTTCGTGCTGGCCGACCGCGCCGGACTGCTCACCGATCCGGATCTTGCGGCGCACCGGATGCGTCTGTTCCTTGCACTGAACGGGATCGACCGATGACCGGGGCGCTGGCGAGGCTGTCGCTGAACACCATGACCACCAAGGGCTGGACGCTGCGCGAAGCGGTCGAGGCCACTGCGGCTGCGGGGCTACCCGCGATCGGTCTCTGGCGTGACCGCGTGGCGGAGACCGGCCTCGACACCGCCGCGAAACTGGTTCGCGATCACGGGCTGCGGGTCTCCAGCCTGTGCCGGGGCGGCTTCCTCACCGGCGCAGACGGGGGCGCCGACGCGCTCGACGACAACCGCCGTGCGATCGACGAGGCCGCCGCGCTCGGTACGCGGGAGCTCGTGCTCGTGGCCGGCGGAATGCCCGATCGCGACCTCACCGGCGCCCGCCGCCGGCTCGCGGAACGGCTCGCGCTGCTGGTGCCGTATGCGGCCGAACGCGAGGTTCGGTTGGCCCTCGAACCGCTGCACCCGATGTTCTGCGCCGACCGCGCGGTGATCTCGACGCTGGCGCAGGCGCTGGCGCTGGCTGCTCCGCATCCTGCCGACACCGTGGGCGTGGTGGTCGACACCTTCCACGTTTGGTGGGATCCCGATCTGGCCGACGGCATCGCCGCCGCGGGCGCGCAGGGACGCATCAGCGCGTTCCAGGTCTGCGACTGGCTGGTGCCGATGACACCGGATCCGCTCGTGTCGCGGGGGATGATGGGTGACGGCGTCATCGACTTCGCGGCGATCGCACAGCAGGTCACCGCCGCCGGATACCGCGGCGATGTCGAGGTCGAGATCTTCAACGAAACTGTCTGGGCCACCGACGGACTCGCTGTACTCGAGACGATGAAGCAGCGCTACCTCGAGCTGGTCGCGCCCGGGCTGGCCGACTAGCGGTTCTGGGCGCGGCCCCGCTCGAACACCGAGGCGCGGCTGGCGGCGATGTCGTCGCCGGTGGTCGAGGCCATCCACTGCCGCGCGGAGTCGGCCTCGATCCACAGCGCCGCGTTGGTCTGCGATTCGTCGATGCGGTGATAGGAGTCCAGCAGCGACCGCACCGCCCGCTGGTTGTTGCCGACGATCGACGCGGCGACGGCCCTGGCGGTCGGCAGCAGTTGGTCGTGGTCGACGACCTCGGTCACCAGACCGGCCCGCAGGGCGTCCGCGGCGGACAGATAGTCGCCGGTCAGGCTCATCCGTCGGGCCATCCCGACGCCGACCTTCTGCGGCAGCCGCACCGACAACCCCCACGTCGGCAGCAGACCGACCCGGGCATGGGTGTCGGCGAATCGGGCCTTCTCCGAGGCGATCAGGATGTCGCAGTACAGCGCGATCTCCAGACCGCCGGTCACCGCCGCCCCGTTGATCGCCCCGATCACCGGTTTGGTCATCGGCGGCCATTTCGGCGAGATGTCCGGTAGCTGGGTCGTATCACCCAGTTCCTTGAGGTCCAGCCCCGCGCAGAACACCGGGTCGGCGCCGGTGACGATCACGACGTCGACGCCGTCATCGGCCTGCGCATCGCGCAGCGCCGCGAAGAACTTGCCGCGCAACTCCGCCGACAGCGCGTTGCGCGACTGCGGCCGGTTCAGCGTCAGGGTGCGGACTCGGTCGGTGGTGTCGATCAGCAGCACGTCGGTGTCGTCGGTCATGGTGCTAGACGGTAACGCCCGCGCCTATCGTGGCTGATATGTGCCGAAACATCACCGAGTTGCGTGGCCTCGAGCCCGCGGCGACCGACGAGGAGATCGAGGCCGCCGCCCGTCAGTACATCCGCAAGGTCAGCGGGATCACCCGGCCCACCGCCGCCAACGCCGAGGCCTTCGAGACCGCCGTCGCTGAGGTCACCGCGACGACCACCCGACTGCTCTCCGGGCTGCCGCCGCGACGTCAACCGCCGAAGACGGTGCCGCCGCTGCGCCGGCCCGAGGTGCGGGCCCGGCTCAACCTCGCGTGAGCACCCCGGCGCTCAAGGAGTGGAGTGCCGCGGTGCACGCACTGCTCGACGGCCGACAGACGGTACTGCTGCGTAAGGGCGGCATCGGCGAGAAGCGCTTCCGCCTGCCGTCGGAGGTGGACGCCGACCGTTTCCTGTTGTTCCCCACGGTGGCGCACAGCCATGCCGAGCGCGTTCGCCCCGAACACCGCGATCTGCTCGCACCCGCCGCCGCCGACAGCACCGAGGACGCGGTGACGATCCGCGCCGGCGCGACAGTGGTTGCCGCCATCGAGGTTCAGCGCCCGGAGGCGGTCGCGGAGCTGGCGTCGCTGCACATCTGGACGACCGATTCGGTGCAGCAGGATCGGCTGGACTTCCGGCCCAGACGCCGACTGGCCGTCCTGGTCGTATCGGTCTGCCCGCTGACCGAACCGGTACGTATGGAGCGGCTTCCGCAATACGGCGGATGTACCAGTTGGGTCGACCTCGCGGTGGCGGCCGACTGGGGGACACCCGTGCACGATGACGCGACGCTGCGCGACGTGGCCGACCGGGTGCGGCGCTCAGTGGGCTGACGGCGGCCGGTCCGCGGCGGGCAGCACGATGCGCGAGATCCCGCCCTGCCCGTGCCGGACTGTGTGTACGGCCTTCGTCATCCGTCGGCCGGTGATCGGCGGCTCGCCGGTACCGAGGTTGCGGGCGAAGCGTGGATGCGATCCGCCCGCCACCAGTACGCGCAGCCGCGAACCTGCCCGGAAGCGGTGCGCCACCGCGTCCAGTTCGAGACGCACGGTGCCGTCGGGACCCGTCAGCCGCCGGAAGCCCTCGGACACGTTGCGCGAGCGGCCTTTCGCATCGACCGCACTGAGCCGGACGAACAGATCCCGGTGCGGATTGTCAGAGGCGCAGCTCAGCTCGACCACGGGGGTGCCGATCACATAAAGATCCGCCGAGAGTGGCGCACCGGTGAAGGTGAGCACGTCCGACCGTGCGGCGAGCCGGTCGTCCCTGCGGTAGCCCCCTTTGGCCGACAGCAGCCGCCCGCCCACCGTCGGCGTGGGATCGGCGGGGTCGTAGACGAATGACGACGGCGCCGCGGTCGCCGCCGGAGGATCGGCGGTGAGGCCGCCGCCGGGAGTCAGGAACAGTTCGCGCTCACCGACCTGCGGCGGCCAGTCGTCGAGTTCGCACCAGCCGCCGCCGTTGATCTCGAAGCGCACCCGCCGGGTCCGCGCACCCGGCGCTCCGTCCAGGTGGGTGCCCAGCCAGTCCAGTGTCTCCCGCAGCACCGTGGGCGCACCCTTGGTCATCACCTGGGAATGCGTCCACGACCCGACGGTCAGCGCTACCGGAACGCCGCGGTCGCGCAGTTGCGCGTACTGGGCGAGGGTCTGATCGAGGAACAGGTCCTGCCAACCACTGAACAACAGAACCGGCACCTGCACCCGGTCCAGCGCGTCGGCCGCGCGCAGCCGGTCCCAGAACGCGGTGTCGTCGGGATCCTGCAGCCAGGATTCGTACCACGGCGCGCCCGCTCCGAGCAGCCGTCGCCCGGCCTCGCCGAGCGGCACACCGGCAGCCGCCCTGGCCACCGTGCGCCCCGCGCGGACCTGGCGGACCAGCGCATTGAGCCGTCCGGGGTCCTCCTGGTGGGCCATCATGTCGCTCCACCCGAGGAAGTCGTTGAGCGAGAACGATCCGGTGCCCCACGAGGAGGTGTGGAAGTCGTGCGGACCGACGGCGATCACCGCCGCGCGCAGCTCCGGTGGCGGATCGGTCAGCAGCGCCCACTGGGTGAACCCGAGATAGGACAGCCCGAGGGTGGCGAAAGTGCCGGTGAACCAAGGCTGTTCACGCAACCACACCACGGTGTCCGCGCCGTCCTCGCGCTCGTGCGCCATCGGCTCGAAGTCCCCGCCGGATCCGAACGTGCCCCGCACGCTCTGCACGACGACGTGGTAGCCGCGGCGCGCGTAGACCACCGCGAACAGCGTCGAGAACGGGAAACCGCGGCCGTACGGACACCGGACCAGCAGGGTGCCAGCCGGGCGCCGGTGACTGGGGGCAGCGGTGGGAATGTAGTGGTCGGCGAGCAGATCGACGCCGTCGCGCATCGGCACCCGCACACCGCGGTCGACGGTGAAATCGGTGGTGTGCGGAGGGAGTCGCAGCAGCCGGCTGACGGCCTTGCCCAGTACGGTCACCCGGTCAGGCTAGCTGCGCCCTAATGGGTTGCGCCCTAATAGATGTAGTGGGGGGCCAACTCCTGGGCCTTCTGCAGGTTGGTCTGCATGCAGTCCACATCCGGTACCGAGTAGACCGGCGAGTAGAACAGCACCTGCTGGATGACGCCGTAGTCGGTCTTGAACGCCAGCGCGCAGGTGATCCACCACCGGTTGTTCCAGTCGGTGGGCTTCATGATCCAGTACTGGGCGGCGCGGTGACCGGCGACGTCGAGCTGCACCGCGTCGGGGGGCAGCGTCTCCTCGTAGCTGCGCCAGACGAACGCCTCGACGGTCAACTGGTAGTTGCCGGCGTCGTATTTGCAGCGGAGGCTGTCCTCCGGGGCCGGCGGCGTGTACGCCAGGCCGGCACGCTGCACCACGTCGAGCGGGATGTCGCGGCACGGGTCGAACGGTGACGGGTCGACGGTGTCGATCACCGGATACTTGATCGAGGACGACGCAGTCATCGGCAGGAACGTCGAGCGCAGATCGATCCGGCCCGTCGTACCGCTGACCGGGTCGGCCTGCACCACCACGATCACCGCCGCGAACAACGCGCACAACGCCGAGAGAACTCTCAGCCTGGCGGCCATCACACCCCCTTGTGTTCGGGCGGTTCACCGCCGTGGACCCCATCCGACCCTGCGGGGAGTGTAGCCGTCCGCCGACGCCCACTGAACCGTAAACCAGAACACGTTCTAGTTGCCCGGGCAAGGTTCGGCAAGGCGTTCAGTAGCCTGGTGCGTTGTGGTGACATCAAGTCAGT
Source organism: Mycobacterium sp. 852013-51886_SCH5428379 (assembly GCF_001665575.1). Lineage (GTDB taxonomy): Bacteria > Actinomycetota > Actinomycetes > Mycobacteriales > Mycobacteriaceae > Mycobacterium. Next base: position 79,253 of record NZ_LZSU01000050.1, read on the forward strand.
CCCGGAATCGGCGGCCGATTCTGTGGGCGATCAGCGACCTGCACACGGGTCATGCGGGCAACAAACCGGTCACCGAGTCGCTGTACCCCGCCTCCGGTGACGACTGGCTCATCGTCGCGGGCGACGTCGGCGAGCGCACCGACGAGATCCGCTGGGCGCTGGATCTGCTGCGCAAGCGGTTCGCGAAGGTCATCTGGGTGCCGGGCAACCACGAGCTGTGGACCACCAAGAAAGATCCGCTGCAGATCTTCGGCAAGTCCCGCTACGACTACCTGGTGACGATGTGCGACGAGATGGGCATCGTGACCCCGGAGCACCCGTATCCGGTGTGGACCGAGGAGGGTGGCCCGGCGACGATCGTGCCGATGTTCCTGCTCTACGACTACAGCTTCCTGCCGGCGGGCACCGCCACCAAGGCCGAGGGCCTCGCGCTGGCCCGAGAACGCAACATCGTCGGCACCGACGAATACCTGCTGTCCGCCGAGCCGTACGCCACCCGCGACGCATGGTGCCGCGACCGGGTCGACTACACCCGCAAACGGCTCGACGAGCTGGACTGGATGACGCCGACCGTCCAGGTCAACCACTTCCCGATGGTGCGCGAACCCTGCGACGCGATGTTCTACCCGGAGTTCGCGCTGTGGTGCGGGACGACGGCGACCGCCGACTGGCACACCCGGTACAACGCGGTGTGCTCGGTCTACGGTCACCTCCACATTCCGCGCACCACCTGGTATGACGACGTGCGCTTCGAAGAGGTGTCGGTCGGCTATCCGCGAGAGTGGCGGCGCCGCAAGCCCTATCGCTGGCTGAGGCAGATCCTGCCGGACCCCAACTACGTGCCCGGCTACCTCAACGAGTTCGGCGGACACTTCGAGATCACCCAGGAGATGCGGGAGAACGCGCAGAGGATGCAGGAGCGGATCAGGGAGCGGCGGGCGTGACACTGCTGTCTGATCTGCTCGGCGCCGGACGCGTCGTCACCGCCGAACGCTTCGACGATCCGCCCGAGGCCGCACCGCTGCCCGAGGAGGAGCCGCTGATCGCGCGGTCGGTGGTCAAGCGGCGCAACGAATTCGTCACTGTGCGGTACTGCGCCCGGCAGGCACTCGGCGAACTCGGCCTGCCGCCCGCGCCGATCCTCAAGGGCGACAAGGGTGAACCGTGCTGGCCCGACGGGGTGGTCGGGAGCCTCACCCACTGCGACGGCTTCCGCGGTGCGGCCGTCGCCCGCACCGGCGACGCCCGCTCGATCGGCATCGACGCCGAACCGCACGACACGCTGCCCAAGGGTGTACTCGACGCGATCAGCCTGCCCGTCGAACGCCATGAGCTCTCGGCGCTGCCGCCGGGTCTGCACTGGGACCGGATTCTGTTCTGCGCCAAGGAGGCGACGTACAAGGCGTGGTTCCCGCTCACCCACCGGTGGCTGGGGTTCGAGGACGCCCACATCACCTTCGACGTCGACGGGGCCGGGCAGACCGGCCGGTTCGTCTCGCGTGTGCTGATCGATCCGGCGGCCGAGCACGGCCCGCCTCTGACCACGCTGACCGGGCGCTGGACGGTGCGGGACGGGCTGGCGCTCACGGCGATCGTGCTGTGAGCGGGTCCAAGGGACCGGCGCCCCCTGCCGGGCTGGTCGTGGTCGACAAGCCGGCCGGGATGACCAGTCACGACGTGGTGGGCCGGTGCCGGCGCATCTTCGGCACCCGCAAAGTCGGGCACGCCGGCACCCTGGACCCGATGGCCACCGGGGTGCTCGTCATCGGCATCGAACGCGCCACCAAACTGCTCGGTCTGCTCACCGCGACCGACAAGTCCTACGACGCGACGATCCGGTTGGGACAGACCACCACGACCGAGGACGCCGAGGGCGAGATCGTCACCACCACACCGGCGTCGGGGGTGACCGACGCCGCGATCACCGAGGCGGTCGCGGCGCTGCGCGGGCCGATCGAACAGGTGCCGTCGGCGGTCAGTGCGATCAAGATCGCGGGCAAACGCGCCTACGCGCTCGTGCGCGAAGGGCAGGCGGTGGAGCTGGCCGCCCGGCCGGTGCGCATCGAGCGTTTCGACGTGCTCGCCGTCCGGCGCCACGGCGAGTTCGTGGACGTGGAGGTCACCGTCGACTGTTCCAGCGGTACCTACATCCGCGCGCTCGCGCGCGACGTCGGCGCGGCGGTCGGCGTGGGTGGCCACCTGACGGCGCTGCGCCGCACCCGGGTGGGGCGGTTCGGTCTCGACCAGGCCCACGGTCTCGACGCGCTGGCCGAACATCCGGTGCTCAGTCACCCGCTCGACGAGGCGTGTCTACTGGCGTTCCCGCGGCGCGAGCTCAGCGCCGACGAGGCGGAGTCGGCGCGTCATGGCAGGGCACTGACCCCCGCGGGCATCGACGGCGTCTACGCGGCGACCGCCCCCGACGGTTCGGTGATAGCACTCCTCGAGGACGGCGCGCAGCGCACGAAATCGGTCGTGGTGATCCGGCCCGCGACGCTGTAGGTCAGCTCGCTACGACCCAGATTGCCTGCGCCGCAGGCGATCCCAAGTCGACAGTGGCGTCCTCGGCCGCGTCGTCGCTGGAGGCGCTCGCCGGCTTCTCGATCGCGACCGTGATCAGCCCGGCGAAGTCGCGCCGCGCCACCACCCGCAGCCGGGAATCCAGGCTGATGCCGACACTGTCGAAGTACCGGAGCATCTCCGGATCGGCATCGGAGATCCGGGCGACCGTCCCCGCGTCGCCGTCCTCGCACGCCGACAGTTGACGCGCCGGCGGGGTGGGCACCTGACCGTCGGCGGCCGGGATCGGGTCGCCGTGCGGATCGCGGGTGGGGTGGCCCAGTTTGGCGTCGATGGCCATCAGCATCCGGTCGGATACGGCGTGCTCGAGCACCTCGGCCTCGTCGTGCACCTCGTCCCAGCTGTAGCCGAGCTCGTTGACCAGGAAGGTCTCCATCAGCCGGTGCCGGCGCACCATCTGCAGCGCGGCGTGCCTGCCGTCGTCGGTGAGGGTGACCGCGCCGTACTTCTCGTGGTTCACCAGCCCCTGGTCGGCCAGTTTGCGGATGGACTCCGAGGCCGTCGACGCCGAGACGCCGAGCCGCTCGGCCAGCAGCTTCGTGCTGACCTTCTCATGGGACCACTCCTGCGCGGTCCAGATGACCTTCAGGTAGTCCTGCGCGACCGTCGTCAGATCGCGCGGGTTGCCATCGGGACTCACAGTCGTGAAGTTTAGGCACTCATCATCTGAAGCGGGGCACCAGCGCGGCCAACCGCGCGGTTCGCGCCGTAGGCTGACACCGTGCAGCGCTGGCGGGGTCAGGACGAGATTCCGACCGACTGGGGCCGATGTGTCCTCACCATCGGCGTGTTCGACGGTGTCCACCGCGGTCACGCCGAGCTCATCAACCACGCGGTGAAGTCCGGCCGCTCCCGCGGAGTGCCGACCGTGCTGATGACGTTCGATCCGCACCCCATGGAGGTCGTCTTCCCGGGCAACCATCCCGCGCAACTCACCACGCTGGCGCGCCGCGCCGAGCTCGTGGAGGAGATGGGCATCGACGTCTTCCTGGTGATGCCGTTCACCGCGGACTTCATGAAGCTGACCCCGGAGCGCTACATCCACGAGTTGCTGGTGGAACGCCTGCACGTCGTCGAGGTCGTGGTGGGGGAGAACTTCACGTTCGGCAAGAAGGCGGCGGGCAACGTCGGTCTGCTGCGCAAGGCCGGTGAGCGGCTGGGTTTCGCCGTGGAATCGATGTCGCTGGTCGCCGAGCAACACCAGGCCGAGACCGTGACGTTCTCGTCGACCTACATCCGCGCCTGTGTCGACGCCGGTGACGTCGTCGCCGCCGGCGAGGCCCTGGGGCGTCCACACCGGGTCGAGGGCGTCGTCGTCCGCGGTGACGGACGCGGCAAGGGGATGGGTTTCCCGACCGCCAACGTCGCGCCACCGATGCACTCGGCCATCCCCGCCGACGGGGTGTACGCGGCGTGGTTCACGGTGCTGGGCCACGGTCCGGTGATGGGCACCGTCACCCCCGGCGAGCGCTATCAGGCCGCGGTGTCGGTGGGCACCAACCCGACGTTCTCGGGCCGGACCCGGACCGTGGAGGCGTTCGTCCTGGACACGGCGGCGGATCTGTACGGGCAGCACGTCGCCGTGGATTTTGTCGCCCGGATCCGCGGCCAGGAGAGGTTCAACTCGGTCGACGACCTGATCGAGGCGATGAACCGGGACACCGACCGTGCCCGGGCGATCCTGCGCGATTCTTTCTGAGACCCACCCCGCTGTTAGACTTCCGCGCTGTAACGACGTGTGCTGCAGTTCGCGGCGGCCGCGTCGGTTTGTTTGTTTCCACGCGGACCGAATGATGGAGTCGATTCATGGCGCTTACCGCCGAGCAGAAAAAAGAGATCCTGGGCCAGTACGGCCTGCACGACACCGACACGGGTTCGCCCGAGGCACAGGTGGCGCTGCTGACCAAGCGGATCTCGGATCTCACCGAGCACCTCAAGCAGCACAAGCACGACCACCACTCGCGTCGTGGCCTGCTGCTGCTGGTCGGCCGTCGCCGCCGGCTGCTCAAGTACGTCGCGCAGGTCGACGTGGCGCGCTACCGGTCGCTCATCGAGCGCCTGGGTCTGCGCCGCTGACCTGATCTTTTTCCCACGACGGGCCGGTTGTCTTCGGACGACCGGCCCGTCGTCGTGGTGTTAGCATTCGCTCCTTCGATCAACGGAGGGGGCCGTGTGCACACGCAGCCGGACAGGCCCCCCGCACGCACCGGCCCCTCGTCGATCCGCGCCGGTCTGGTGCTCGGCGCGCTGGGCGTGGTGTTCGGCGACATCGGCACCAGCCCCATCTACACCGTCCAGACGGTGTTCGACCCGACCGATCCGCATCCGATCCCGCTGACCCTGCCGCACGTCTACGGCGTGGTGTCGCTGATCTTCTGGTCGATCATGGTCATCGTCACGCTGACCTACGTGACGCTGGTGATGCGCGCCGACAACGAGGGCGAGGGCGGCATCATGGCCCTGATCACCCTGCTGCGGCGGCTGACCGGGACGCAGGGCCGTCGCTCGACGGTCGTCCTCGCCGGGCTGGGCCTGTTCGGCGCGGCGCTGTTCTTCGGCGACAGCATGATCACCCCGGCGATGTCGATCCTGTCCGCGGTCGAGGGTCTCAAGGTGGTGGACCCCGGATTCACGGACTGGGTGGTGCCGATCACCGCCGCGATCATCGCGGTCCTGTTCGCGGTCCAGCGCCGCGGCACCGCACTGGTGGGCAAGGTGTTCGGCCCGGTGATGCTGACCTGGTTCGTGGTCATCGGCGCGTGCGGCGTCGGCGGCATCCTGCAGCATCCGCAGATCCTCAAGGCGCTGTCGCCGCACTACGCCTACCTGTTCGTCACCGAACGCTTCGAGTACGCGTTCTTCGCGCTGGCCGCGGTGGTGCTGGCCGTCACCGGCGCCGAGGCGCTCTATGCCGACATGGGGCACTTCAGCCGGCGGGCGATCACCCGCGCGTGGCTGTTCGTCGTGCTGCCCGCGCTCGCGTTGAGCTATCTGGGGCAGGGCGGACTGCTGCTCGGCGACCAGACCACGATCGACAACCCCTTCTTCCGCTTGCTGCCGGAGTGGGGTCAGCTCCCGATGGTGCTGCTGGCGACCGCCGCCACGGTGATCGCGTCGCAGGCGGTCATCACCGGGGCGTATTCGGTGGCGGCGCAGGCGGCACAGCTGGGCTATCTACCGCGGTTGCGCATCGCGCACACCTCCGAGAAGGCGATCGGACAGATCTACGTCCCGTGGATCAACGGTGTGCTGTTCGTCGGGGTGCTGACGCTGGTGTTCGCGTTCCGCAGCTCCTCGGCGCTGGCCTACGCGTACGGGATGGCGGTGACCGGCACCATCACCATCACCACGCTGCTGTTCTTCTACGTCGCCCACATCCGCTGGCGCACGCCGCTGTGGCTGCTGTTGCTCGGCGCGGTACCGCTGCTGACGGTGGACCTGACGTTCTTCGCGGCCAACCTGACCAAGTTCGTGCACGGGGCGTGGCTGCCGGTGCTGATCGCGACGGCCGCCTTCGTCGCGATGCTGACCTGGCAGCGCGGCAGCGAGCTGGTGATCAGCACCCGGCGCGACCGCGAGGGGCCCCTGCCGGAGTTCCTCACCATGCTCCGCCGCCACGATCCGCCGCTGGTGCGGGTGCCTGGCACCGGGGTGTTCCTCAACCGGACCGCGGAGACGGCGCCGCTCGCGCTGCGGGCCAATGTGCGGCACAACCACGTCCTGCACGAAGAGGTCGTGATCGTCGTCGTCACCACCGAACCCGTGCCCCGGGTCGCCGCCGCGGACCGCGTCACCGTCGAGGACGTCCTCTACACCGACGACGGGATCTTCACCGTGACGGCCCGATTCGGCTACATGGAGACCCCGAACGTGCCCGCCGCGCTGCGGTCGGTGGACCCGCAGCTGATGCCGCCGGTCGACCTCGAGCAGGCGTCGTACTTCCTCAACAAGCTGGAGCTGACCATCGGACCGGCTACCACGATGGCGCCCTGGCGCAAGCGGCTGTTCATCGCCACCTCGTTCCTCTCCGCGGACACCTCGAACTCCTTCGGGCTGCCGGTGGACCGCACGGTCATCGTCGGCGCCCGACTCCCCGTGTGAGCCGAACCGGTCCTGCGGCACCCGCCATGTAGCATGGATGCGTTCGGCATCGATATGGAACACCGTTCACGTCGTGCCTGAACACCGGGTGCGGTCCTCGCGCTCCGCGAGAGCCGTTCCCGCGCGTCATGTCAGAGCCCGCCTGATCGGGCGGTCTTCGGTAGTGGTTGCCGGTAGCTGATGAGAACACTCCGGCAGCTTCGATCGACGGCCGTAGCCGCATCGGAGCCGGTGCTTCCAGACCCGTACAAGGTCGAATGCCGTGGCGACGCGAAACAGCTGAATGAATTCAGAGAGGCTGTACGGACGTCAATGTCTGTAGTTGAAATTGAGGACGGCGTGTTCGAATCGACCGCCGTCATCGACAACGGGAGCTTCGGCACCCGCACCATCCGTTTCGAGACCGGCCGGCTGGCCAAGCAGGCCGCCGGCTCCGTCGTCGCCTATCTCGACGACGACACCATGCTGCTGTCGGCCACGACGGCCGGCAAGACCCCGAAGGATCACTTCGACTTCTTCCCGCTGACGATCGACGTCGAGGAGCGGATGTACGCCGCGGGTCGGATCCCGGGCTCGTTCTTCCGTCGTGAGGGCCGTCCCTCCACCGATGCGATCCTGACCTGCCGGCTCATCGACCGGCCGCTGCGCCCGACCTTCGTGTCGGGTCTGCGCAACGAGGTCCAGGTCGTCATCACCGTCATGAGCCTGGATCCCCAGGAGCTCTACGACGTGCTGGCGATCAACGCCGCGTCGGCGTCCACCCAGATCTCGGGGCTGCCGTTCAACGGTCCGGTCGGCGGCGTTCGCGTCGCGCTGATCGAAGGCCAGTGGGTCGCGTTCCCCACTGTCGAGCAGCTCGAGAAGGCCGTGTTCGACATGGTCGTCGCGGGCCGCAAGACCGAAGACGATGTGGCGATCATGATGGTCGAGGCCGAGGCCACCGACCATGTGATCGACCTGATCGGCGGCGGCGCGCAGGCGCCCACCGAGACCGTCGTGGCCGAGGGCCTCGAGGCGGCCAAGCCCTTCATCGCCGCGCTGTGCACGGCGCAGGAGGAGCTGGCGGCCTCGGCGGCCAAGCCGGTCGCCGACTACCCGGTGTTCCCGGACTACGCCGAGGACGTGTACTACGCCGTGTCCTCCGTGGCCACCGATGCGCTGTCCGAGGCGCTGACCATCGCCGGCAAGGAAGAGCGCAACGCGCGCACCGACGAGATCAAGGTCGAGGTGCTCGAGCGGCTCGCCGAGCAGTTCGCCGGCCGCGAGAAGGAGGTCGGCGCCGCGTTCCGCTCACTGACCAAGAAGCTCGTGCGCCAGCGCATCCTGACCGACCACTTCCGCATCGACGGCCGCGGTGTCACCGACATTCGCGCGCTGTCCGCCGAGGTCGCCGTGATCCCGCGCGCGCACGGCAGCGCACTGTTCGAGCGTGGCGAGACCCAGATCCTGGGCGTCACCACGCTGGACATGGTCAAGATGGCCCAGCAGATCGACTCGCTCGGGCCGGAGACCAGTAAGCGCTACATGCACCACTACAACTTCCCGCCGTACTCGACCGGTGAGACCGGCCGCGTCGGTTCCCCCAAGCGCCGCGAGATCGGCCACGGCGCGCTCGCCGAGCGGGCGCTGATGCCGGTGCTGCCGAGCATCGAGGAGTTCCCGTACGCGATCCGTCAGGTGTCCGAGGCGCTGGGCTCCAACGGTTCGACCTCGATGGGTTCGGTGTGTGCGTCGACGCTCTCGCTGCTCAACGCCGGCGTGCCGCTCAAGGCCCCGGTCGCGGGTATCGCGATGGGTCTGGTGTCCGACGACGTGGAGGTGGATGGCAAGACGGAGCGCCGCTTCGTCACCCTGACCGACATCCTCGGCGCCGAGGACGCGTTCGGCGACATGGACTTCAAGTGCGCAGGCACGAAGGACTTCGTCACCGCCCTGCAGCTCGACACCAAGCTCGACGGCATCCCGTCGCACATCCTGGCGGGCGCGTTGGCGCAGGCCAAGGATGCTCGGATCACCATCCTCGAGGTGATGAACGAGGCCATCGACGAGCCCGACGAGATGAGCCCGTTCGCGCCGCGCATCACCACGATCAAGGTGCCGGTCGACAAGATCGGCGAGGTCATCGGGCCCAAGGGCAAGATGATCAACTCGATCACCGAGGAGACCGGCGCGTCGATCTCGATCGAGGACGACGGCACGGTGTTCGTGGGCGCGAGCAACGGCGAGGCCGCCCAGGCTGCGATCGACAAGATCAACGCCATCGCCAACCCGCAGCTGCCGAAGATCGGCGAGCGGTTCCTCGGCACCGTGGTGAAGACGACCGACTTCGGCGCCTTCGTCTCGCTGCTGCCGGGCCGCGACGGTCTGGTCCACATCAGCAAGCTGGGTCGGGGGAAGCGGATCGCGAAGGTCGAGGACGTCGTCAAGGTCGGTGACAAGCTCCGCGTGGAGATCGCCGACATCGACAACCGCGGCAAGATCTCCCTGGTCCTGGTGGCCGAAGATGACGCAGCCGAGGCGCCCGCCGACTCGGCGAAGGCACCTGACGCGTCGGGCGACTCCGACGCAGCAGCGCCCGCAGATGCCGCAACCGCCAGCAGCTAGCAGGCAGTCACTGCGACGCGGCGCGCAGAGCGTGGATGCGGCCACCGTGGATGACACTTTGGAGTCCATGGTGCGCCGCACCACGCTGCCCGGCGGCGTCCGTGTCGTGACCGAGCGCATCCCGTGGGTGCGGTCGGCATCCGTCGGCGTCTGGGTGAACGTCGGCTCCCGGGACGAGGGGCCGACGGTGGCAGGCGCCGCGCACTTCCTCGAACACCTGTTGTTCAAGTCGACGCCGACCCGAACCGCCGTCGACATCGCCCAGTCGGTCGACGCCGTGGGCGGCGAACTCAACGCGTTCACGTCCCGCGAGCACACCTGCTACTACGCACACGTCCTCGACACCGATCTCGAACTCGCCGTCGACCTCGTCTCCGACGTGGTGCTGCGCGGACGCTGCGCGTCCGACGACGTCGAGATCGAGCGCGACGTCGTCCTCGAGGAAATCGCCATGCGCGACGACGATCCCGAGGACACCCTGGGCGACGTCTTCCTGTCGGCGATGTTCGGCACCCATCCGGTGGGCCGTCCCGTCATCGGCAGTGTCGAGTCGATCGAGGGGATGACGCGAAACCAGCTGCACTCGTTCCACGTCCGGCGGTACACGCCGGAGCGGATGGTGGTGGCCGTCGCCGGCAACATCGACCACGACAGGGTGGTCAAGATGGTGCGGGAGTACTTCGGCGACAGGCTTGTTCGCGGTCGCAAGGCGCTGGCTCCCCGCACGGGCGCGGGCCGGGTGGCGGGCCGGCCGTCGCTGCAGATCGTCAACCGCGACGGCGAGCAGACCCACCTGTCGATGGGGGTTCGTACGCCGGGGCGGCACTGGGACCACCGGTGGGCGCTCTCGGTGCTCAACACCGCGCTGGGCGGCGGGCTGAGTTCCCGACTGTTCCAGGAGATTCGCGAGACCCGCGGACTGGCGTACTCGGTGTACTCGACGGTCGACACGTTCTCCGACAGCGGGGCGCTGTCCATCTATGCCGGCTGCTTGCCGGAGCGCTTCGACGAGGTGGTGCGGGTGACCACCGCTGTGCTCGAGGACGTGGCCCGCGACGGCATCACCGAATCCGAATGCCGGATCGCCAAAGGCTCGCTGTGCGGGGGACTGGTTCTGGGACTTGAAGATTCGGCGTCGCGGATGAACCGGATCGGCCGCAGCGAACTGAACTACGGCAAGCACCGCACCATCGACGACACCCTCCAGCAGATCGGCGCGGTGACCCTGGAACAAGTGAACGCCGTGGCCCGACAGTTGCTGACGCGACCGTTCGGCGCCGCGGTGCTGGGCCCGCACCGATCGAAGAAGTCACTCCCGAAACCACTTCAGGTGATCTGATGACGTACACGCGACGACAGTTGATGGTCGGAGCCACGGTGCTCGCAGGTGCGGCGGTGGCCGCGCTCTCCGAGCGGACCGTGCTGGCCGATCCCGCCGAACCCGTGCCGCCGGCCGGCGACCGGATCGGGGCACTCGAACGCCGCTACGACGCGGTGATCGGGGTGTACGCAGTCGATCTGGCGTCGGGTCGCACGGTCGCGCACCGGGCGCAGGAGACGTTCGCGCTGTGCTCGACCTTCAAGGGCTACCTCGCGGCCCTCGTGCTGCGGATGGTCGGCCGCGGCGAACGGTCGCTGGAGCAGCGGCTCTACGTCGACCCTGCCGCCATCCTGCCGAACTCCCCGCGTACCGAACCCCGCGCGGGCGGGGACATGAGCATCGACGAGCTGTGCCAGGCCATCCTGCAGGTCAGCGACAACGCGGCGGCGAACATTCTGCTGCACAACGTCGGCGGACCCGCCGCGGTGACCGAGTTCGCGCGCAGCATCGGCGATCCGCGGTCGCGGCTGGACCGGTTCGAGATCGAGCTCAACTCGGCGGTGCCGGGCGACCCACGGGACACCAGCACCCCCGAGGCTGTCGGCAACGGATACCGGGCGCTGCTCGCCGGTGACGCCCTCATGCCCGCCCAGCGGCAGCTGCTCGAGGATTGGATGCGGGCGAACGAGACGTCGAGCATGCGGGCCGGCCTGCCGCCCGGGTGGACGTCGGCGGACAAGACCGGCAGCGGAGACTACGGCACCACAAACGACGTCGGCATCGCCTACGGTCCTCAAGGGCAACGGGTGCTGCTGGCGGTCATGACGCGTTCGGCGGCAGATGATGCCGAAGCCGAGAACAATCGGCCGATGATCGGCGAGGTCGCCTCTGTGGTGATGCAGGCGCTGCGGACGCCGTGACCGCGTGCCCCTGCGGCTCGGGACAGGTGTTCGGCCGATGTTGTCAGCCGCTGCTTGTCGGTGAACGGCAGGCCGAGACCGCTGAAGAGTTGATGCGGTCGCGCTACAGCGCCTACGCCGTCGGCGACCTCGACTATGTCTGGCGGACGTGGCATCCGCGGACCCGGCCGGCCGAGGTGTCCGCCGATGACGTCGAATGGGAGTCGCTCGAGATCGTCGACGCCGCGGCCGACGAGGTCGAGTTCCGCGCGCACTACCGCCACGGCGGACAGACCGGGACGCTGCACGAGAGATCCCGGTTCGCCGTGCGCGCTGGGCGCTGGTTCTACGTCGACGGAGACCTGTTCTAGGCGAGCACGGTGGCCGGATCGGTGAACGGCAGTTCGAGGTCGGCCGCGACGTGTTCGTTCAGCAGTGCGCCCCCGTGGGTCGAAAGGCCTTTCGCCAGAGCGGGATCGGCCGCGCAGGCGGCCCGCCAGCCCTTGTCGGCGAGCTTGAGGACGTACGGCATGGTGGCGTTGGTCAGCGCGAAGGTCGACGTACGCGGCACCGCGCCGGGCATGTTGGCCACGCAGTAGAACACCGTGTCGTGCACCGCGAAGGTCGGATCGTCGTGGGTGGTGGGGCGCGAATCCTCGAAGCAGCCGCCCTGATCGATCGCGATGTCGACCAGCACTGCGCCCGACTTCATCTGCGCGACAGTCGAGTTCGTGACCAGCTTCGGCGCCTTCGCGCCGGGGATCAGCACCGCGCCGATGACCAGATCGGCCTGCTTGACCGCTTCTTCCAGCTCGAGGCGCGAGGAGTAGCGGGTTTCGATGGCGCCGCCGTACTCGGCGTCGATCTTGCGCAAGATGTTGATGTTGAGGTCGAAGACGGTGACGTGCGCACCCATACCCCAGGCGACGGCGGCGGCGTTGTCGCCGGCCATGCCGCCACCGATCACGACGACCTTGGCCGGGGCGACGCCAGGGACGCCGCCCATCAGCACGCCGCGGCCGCCCTGGGTTCGCATCAGGTGGTAGGCGCCGACCTGGGCGGAGAGCCGGCCGGCGACCTCGCTCATCGGGGCGAGGAGAGGAAGGGCGACCGATCCGTCTGGGCCGGCAGTCTGCACGGTCTCGTAGGCGATCGAGGTGGTGCGTGAGGCGAGCAGCGCGTCGGTGCACGGCTTGGACGCGGCGAGGTGCAGGTAGGTGAACAGCGTCTGGCCCTCGCGCATGCGGGGGTATTCAGCCTCGATGGGTTCTTTGACCTTGAGCAGGAGGTCGGCCTCGGCCCATACCTCGTCGGCGCTGTTGATCATCTGCGCGCCCGCGGCCTTGAAGTCGGCGTCGGCGATGGAGGAGCCGTCACCGGCGCCGGCCTGGATCAACACCTCGTGTCCACGGTGCGTCAGTTCGGCGACACCGGCGGGCGTGATGGCCACGCGGTATTCGTTGTTCTTGATCTCGGTCGGGATTCCGACGCGCATGATCGCTCCTCGAGTCGTTCGGATGCTTCAATTCTGAAGAAACTCCGGGATAGGCACAATAGTTCTGCTGATAGTTCGATACAGTCCCTCTGTGTCCGAAGATCCGATGAGGTCCGGAGGTCGAGGAGTCCGAGCGCCGAAGGATGTTCGGCCTGCCGACATCGACGACGTCGATCGGCGCATCCTGACCGCGCTGCACGACGACGCCCGGATCTCGAACAGCGCCCTGGCCGACGCGGTCGGAATCGCACCGTCCACCTGTCACGGTCGCGTGCGCCGACTGCAGGAGCTTGGGGTGATCCGGGGCTTCTACACCGACATCGATCCGGCGGCGATCGGCCTGACCATGCAGGCGATGATCTCCGTGACCTTGCAATCGCACGCACGCGGCAAGATCCGCAACTTCATCCAGCAGATGCGGCGCAAACCTCAGGTGATGGACGTCTACTTCCTGGCCGGCTCCGACGACTTCATCCTTCACGTTGCCGCCCGGGATACCGAGGACCTGCGGGCGTTCGTGGTCGAGAACCTCAACGCCGACGCCGACGTCGCCGGGACGCAGACGTCGCTCATCTTCGAGCACCTCCGGGGCGCGTCGCCGCTCTAGGGTCAGGCTTCTTCGCCGCCGCAGCCGAGTCGTCGCTGTGCGGTGAGATGCGCTGCGGCGCAGCGCTAATCATCGTCATCACCATCGCTGCCGTCGCTGTCTTCGGTGTGGAGGTAGCGCTGGGGGTGGTGGTAGTGGTTGATGCGGGTTTGGCCGGTGTCGAGTTTGGGTGGTGGGACCCATTCGGTGTGGCCGTTGCGGCGGCGGGTGGTCCAACCCGTGTCCTCGAGCGTTGCGTGGTCGAGGGTGCAGGCCAGGGTGAGTTCGTCGATGTTGGTGTTGCCGCCTGCGGCCCAGGGTCTGTCGCCGTGGTGGGCTTGGCAGTCGTAGGCGGCTTTGGTGCAGCCGGGGCGGGTGCAGCCGATGTCGCGGGCGAACAGGGCCAGTCGTTGGGCGGTGGTGGCGCAGCGTTTCGCCCTTCCTAGATAAAGGACCTCGCGGTGGTGGTTGTCGAACACGGCGAGGTAGTGGCGGGCTTGGCCGGCCATCTGGATGAGGTCGCGGATCGGTAGGCGGGTGCCGCCGGCGGTGGCGGCGTAGCCGGTTGCCTTCTCGAGGGCGTCGAGGGTGGTGGTGGCCACGATGGT
>NZ_LZSU01000051.1 GCF_001665575.1 Mycobacterium sp. 852013-51886_SCH5428379
ATTCGGACACCTCCACACCGACCACAACAACCGAGCAAAGCCTTGCCAAACGGCAGCGGCTTGACATAGGAGAAACGCATGCTCGATGCCCTGTGGACTGAAGCCACCTGCCACCCGTTCCTCGACGCCGTGCGCGACGGCACCGTCAGCGACACCGCGTTCGACCGCTGGTTGGTGCAGGACGCGTTGTTCGTGGCCGATCTGCTGTGCTTCCAGGCCCGACTGCTGGCGCGCGCACCCCGCACCGGCCAGTCGGCACTCGCCGGCGGCTGCGTGGCGCTCGTCGACGAACTCGACTGGTTCGACGTCCAAGCACGCGAGCGGGGCATCGACCTGGACCAGTCGGCGCTGCCCGCCACGCTCGCCTACCGTGAGCTGTTCTCGCGGATGGACGCCATGCCCTATGACGCCGCCGTCACCGCGCTCTGGGCGCTGGAGCGCGTGTACCTGCTGGCCTGGAGGCACGCCTCAGCGCCGTCGTCCCCGTTCTCCGAGTTCACCGACCACTGGACGACGCCCGGCTTCGCCGATTACGTGGCCGCGCTCGAGACGCTGGCCATCCCCGGCGAGCACGAGGATCTGATCGCCGACGTGCTGCGTCACGAGATCGCGTTCTGGGACATGGCGCTGGCGTGATTTCACAGGACGAGGTGTTCTGAGCGCTGCACCGTACCGGTGACCCCGCCCGCGTCCTGCTGTGCGAGCAGCACGGCGGCGCGGGCCATCGCTTCCGGAGGTTCGACCATCTCCGGCGGGATCTCCATACCGACCCCGCCGGCCTGCCAGCCTTCGGTGAGCACGACGCGCGACGGGCTCAGGCAGTTGACCGCGATGTTGTCCTCGCGAAGATCGGCGGCCAGCCCGAGATAGAGCCGCTCGGCGGCGGCCTTGGACACCCAATAGGCGTTCGCCCCGTGCTCGGTCATCGTGACGCCGGTGGTGGTCACCGCGATCAGCGAACCGCGTCCCCTGGCGCGCACGTGGGGGATGACCGCCCGGGTGACGAGGAAGACGCCGGTCAGATTGACGTCGAGGCACAGCTGCCAGCGTTTGAGCGGGGTCGATTCGATCGGCCCCAGCCACAGCACACCGGCGTTGGCGACGAGGATGTCGATACCGCCGAACTCCGACACCGTTGCCGCAACCGCATCTTCGACCGATTGCTCGCTGGTGACGTCGCAGGCCACGGGAAACGCACGGCCACCCGTCGCGGTGATCGAGTCCGCCACCGAACCGATCGTGCCGGGCAGCCGGGTCTCGACCTCGGAGCGGGCGGCGACCGCGACCGCAGCGCCCTCGGCCGCCAGTGCGCGGGCGATCGTCGCGCCGATCCCGCGGCTGGCGCCCGCGACGAACGCGACCCGGCCGTCGAGCGATTTCACCTGGGCGGGAACCGAAGCGCCCCGTCGAGGCGGATGGTCTCGCCGTTGAGGTAATCGTTCTCGACGATGCTCTGGGCCAGCCGCGCGTACTCCGTCGAGCGGCCCATCCGCTTGGGGAACGGCACCTGCGGACCCCAGTACTGTTCGAGCTGATCGGCGGCCTTGCCGTAGGCGGGGGTGTTGATGGTGCCGGGCGCAATCGTCACGACGCGAATCCCCAACGGAGACAGATCACGTGCAGCCACCAGCGTCATGCCCAGCACGCCGCCCTTGGCGGCGGCGTAGGGGAGTTGGCCGATCTGCCCTTCGTAACCGGCGATCGATGCGGTGTTGATGATGACGCCGCGGGCACCCTCTTCGAGCGGATCGGTCGTCGCCATCGCTGCGGCGGACAGCCGCATGACGTTGAACACGGCAGTCAGGTAGAACTCGATCGTCTTCTTGAACCCGTCGAGATCCAGTGGGGAGCCGTCCTTGCCGATCAGCCGGCCGCCGCTGGCCGGTCCGCCGTGGGTGTCGACGGAGATCCGCAGCGGAGCCAACGACTGCGCCTCGGCGATCGCGGCGTTCACCGACTCCTCCGAGGTCGCGTCCGTGCGCACGTAGCGCACGCCGAGTTCCTTCTCGAGCTCGCTGCCCTTCTCGTCGGCCAGATCCGCGATCACGACCTTGGCGCCCGCATCGTGCAGGCGGCGCACCGTGGCCTCGCCGAGTCCGCCGGCACCGCCGACGACGATTGCCGAACTGCCGGCGATTTGCATATGGTTCCCTTTCCTGCGACCGTCACTCTCGGTTTGCGAGAATAACATTCTCGCCCACATCTGGAACGGAGTTCTCTATGGCCGGCGGCGGATGGGCGCGACGACCGTGATCGAAGTACCGGCACCCTAGGCTGACGAGCGATGCACACCGTTGACGGGACGCGTCCATGGACGTAGACGAACTGATCGCCGCTGCGCGCAACGGGTCGACCCGCGCCGCGGGCCGCCTGCTGAGCCTGGTGGAGGGTGCACGGCGCGACGAGGTGCTCGCCGCGCTGGACGCGCACCACGCGCGGGTCGTCGGTATCACCGGACCCCCGGGCGCCGGCAAGTCCACCACCGTCGCCGCACTCGTGACGGCCTACCGGCAGCGTGGGCTGCGGGTGGCGGTGCTGGCCGTCGATCCGTCGTCGCCTTACAGCGGGGGAGCGTTGCTCGGCGACCGCATCCGGATGGCCGCGCACATCAACGATCCGGACGTGCTGATCCGGTCGGTGGCCACCCGTGGTCATCTCGGCGGGTTGGCCGCGGCCGTCCCCGCGGCCATCCGGCTGCTCGCGGCGCTGGCCTACGACATGGTCGTGCTCGAGACGGTCGGGGTCGGTCAGTCCGAGATCGAGATCGCCGCCATCGCCGATCCGACCGTGGTGGTGCTCAATCCCGGTGCGGGAGACGCGGTTCAAGCGGCGAAGGCGGGCCTGCTCGAGGTCGCCGACGTGGTCGTGGTGAACAAGGCCGACCGCGAGGGCGCCGATCAGACCGTCCGCGATCTGCGCGGTGAGGTCGGGGTCCCGATCCTCAAACTCATTGCCGCGCAGGGTGAGGGGGTTGAGGACCTGGTGGCGGCGATCGACGCCCACCATCGCACCGACACCGCCGAGCGGCGCGTCGCGCGGGCACGGACCCAGATCCTGTCGCTGGCCCACACCCTGTTGCGCACCCATCCCGACCTGGACCGGCTGGCCGGAATCGTCGCCGAGGGCCGCGGCGATCCGTATTCAGCCGCCGAGCAGTTGTTCGCCGACTCAGATCGGCAGTGATCGTCCGGTGGCGGCGGCGTGGCCGGCGCGCACCCCGAACACCATTGCCGGTCCGAGCGTGCCGCCCGCGCCGCCGTAGGCCTTGCCGGTGGCGCCGGCCATCGCATTGCCCGCGGCGAACAGGCCCGGGATCGGCGTCCCGCTGACGTGCAGCACCCGGCCGTCGCGGTCGGTACGCGGCCCGCCCTTGGTGCCCATCGCCCCGATCGATACCGGCACGGCGTAGTACGGCGCCGTGTCGATCGGACCGAGTGTCTGCAACGCCGGGGACGCCGCGTGCGGATCACCCCAGTAGCCGTCGTACGCGCTTGCACCGCGGCCGAACTCGGGATCGCGCTCGTGGCTGACGTGGGCGTTCCAGCTCTCCAGGGTGGCGGCCAGACCGGCGACGTCGATACCGGTCCTCGCGCCGAGCTCGTCGAGATCGTTCGACGCGCAGAACCAATCGGGGACCGGGCCGTCGGGCTCGACGCCGAGGAAACCGTAGTGCTTGAGATGCAAGGAGTCGAAGACGATCCAGGCGGGATCGTTGACGTAACCGTGTCTGGGGTCCAGGTACTGGAAGGCGCCCGCCATCGAGTTGTACTCACCGGCTTCGTTGAGGAACCGCCTGCCGGCCCTGTTGACGATGATGCTGCGCGGACGGGTGCGCTCCAGCCGAACGCTGCGACTGCGCGGATGCCCGTCGATCGTGTCGCCGGGGATCTGCACGATCGGCACCCACCACGCCTCGCCCATGTTGGCCAGATCGGCGCCGTGCGCCATCGCCATGCGCAGCCCGTCGCCGGTGTTGTTGGGCGGCGAGACGGCACCGCGCATCGGTCCGCGCAGGAACGCTTCGACCAGACCGGCATCCCATTCGAAACCGCCGGTGCCCAGCACCACCGCGCGGTGGGCCCGGACGCGAATCGGCTTGCCGTCCATCTCGATCCGCACGCCGACGATCCGGCCGTCCTCGGCGATCAGCTCGAGCGCCCGCGCGTCGGTATGCGGTGTGACGTCGTGGTCGAGCAAGCCCTTGAGCAGACCGGCGACGAGCGCGGTGCCCGCGACGCACAGTGCGGCATCGGGGTCGATGTCGTCGGGGGCGGCGGCGAAGATGCGCGCCCGCGTCTCGGCGTCGATGCCGACGTTGCTGAAGTCCGGCGGGAACGAGGTGATCCGGTCGTGCCACCGTCCGAGCCTCTTGAGGTCGAACGGCGCCGCCGACAGCGAGCGGCCGCCACCGGGCCTGCCGCCGGGCAGTTCCGGCTTGTAATCCGGAAACCCCTCGGCGACGGAGAATCTCAACTCGCTGTGGGACTCGACGAATTCGAGCACGACCGGTCCAGAGCGCACGAAGGTCTCCACCAGATCGTCGTCCATCACGCCGAGCGACTGGGCCTGCAGATAGGCCAGCGCGTCCTCGACGGGCAGCGGTCCGCCGGGGTTGCGGTCGTGCGCGGGAATCCAGACGATGCCGCCGGACACGGCGGTGGTGCCGCCGACGGTCGCAGCCTTCTCGTAGACCTGCACCGCGGCGCCGTTCGCCGCCGCGGCCAGGGCGGCGGCCAGTCCGGCTCCTCCGGTGCCCAGTACGACGACGTCGGTCACATGGTCCCAGTTGCTCATTCGCGTCCCTCCTCGAGCGGATCGGCTAGATGATCGCGGCCAGTTCCCGGGCGGCGCGGATCACCGCGTCCCGCCCGCCCAGCACCACGTCCTCCCGGTGGGAGATGAGGTTGATGCACGTGGGCGGTGACGGCGGGCGGCGGCGCACCGGTACGGCCAACCCGTAGGTGTTGGGTTCGACTTCGCCGTGGGTGATGATCCAGCCCTGTTCGCGCGCCAGCGGGACCAGATCGCGTTCGCCGGCACGCGGCGGCAGACTCGCCAGCAGCGCAATCCCTGCAGCACCGCGGTCGAGCGGATAGCGGCTGCCCTCGTGAAAGGACAGCTGATAGGAGTCGCTGGTCGGCACGATGACCGCGACCGCGACCTGCTGGTCACCCTCGGCCACCAGGAGGGACACCGTGGTGCCGAGTTCGTCCGCGAGACCACGCAGTACCGGGACGCTCAGCGTGCGCACGTTGTTGTCGAACGACGCGCCGAGCAGTGCCAGGCCCGTCGCGGGACGGTAGCGGCCGTCCTCACCCTTGGCGACATAGCGGAACTGGGTCAGCGTCCCGAGTAACCGGTAGGCGATCGTCCGGTGCACGCCGACGTGGTCGGCGACCTGCTGGACGGTCAGTCCTGCCGGCGCGGTGGCCACCGCCTGCAGCGCCGACAAACCCCTGGCCAGCGTCTGTGAACCCGCGGCCGGTTTTGCCGACATCGGCGCCGAAGGTCCCTTGACAGACGTCATCGTGAGAGTGATGCTCTAAAGATAATGCACATTGGTGAGCGATATTAGCACAAGTCGTTATCACTGGAAGAGAATGGCGTTTCCGGCAAGGATGGGAGAGCGGGTCGTGGCAGAGCACGAAAGCGTGTGGAGCGATCTGCAGGGCGTCGCCTTCTCGCAGGGTTACCTCGACGCCGGTGGGGTGCGCACCCGCTATCTGCACGCCGGTGACACCGCCAGGCCCGCACTGGTGCTCCTGCACGGATCCGGCGGGCACGCCGAGGCTTACGTCCGCAACCTCGAAGCGCACGCCGAGCACTTCTCGACGTGGTCGATCGACATGCTCGGCCACGGCTACACCGACAAGCCGGGCCACCCCCTGGAGATTCGGCACTACGTGGATCACCTGCGCCGCTTCCTCGACGCGATCGGCGCCGAGAAGGCTCACATCAGCGGGGAATCGCTGGGTGGCTGGGTGGCGGCCCGCCTGGCGTCCGACCACGGCGACCGCGTGCAGCGGCTGGTGCTCAACACCGCAGGCGGTTCGCAGGCCGATCCGGAGGTGATGAAGCGCATCATCACCCTGTCGATGGCCGCTGCGGAGGACCCGAACTGGGACACCGTGTCCGCCCGGATCAAATGGCTGATGGCCGACAAGACAAAGGATTACGCGGACATCGTGGCCAGCCGCCAGCGGGTGTACCGCCAGCCGGGCTTCGTCGCGGCGATGCGCGACATCATGGCTCTGCAGGATCCCGACGTCCGCGCGCGAAATCTGCTCGGTCCCGCCGAATACGGCGCCATCACCGCACCGACTTTGGTGGTATGGACCAGTGACGATCCGACCGCCGACGTGGAGGAGGGCCGCCGCATCGCGTCGATGATCCCAGGGGCCCGCTTCGAGGTGATGCCCGGTTGCGGGCACTGGCCCCAATACGAGGATCCGAAGACCTTCAACCGGCTGCACCTGGACTTCCTGCGGGGGCGCCAGTGAATGCGGACGTCGTCATCGTCGGCGCGGGCCCGGTGGGTCTGACGTTGGCCAACATCCTCGGCGGACAAGGGGTGTCGACCCTGGTCGTCGAGGAGCGCGACACCCTCATCGACTACCCGCGCGGGGTGGGTCTCGACGACGAGGCGCTGCGCACCTTCCAGTCGATCGGACTGGTCGACGCCGTCCTTCCGCACACCGTGCCCAACCAGATCCTGCGATTCTTCGACGGCAACCGCCGACTGCTCGCCGAGATGGCGCCCCCCGACGCCCGGTTCGGCTGGCCCAAACGCAATGGATTCGTCCAGCCCATGGTCGACGCCGAACTGCTCGTCGGCCTGGACCGATTCTCACACGTCGAGGTGCACTGGGGCCAGAAGATGTTGTCCTGCAGGGAGACTGCCGAAGGCGTGAGTGTCGAGCTGGCCGGAGAAACGGTGCAGGCCCGCTACCTCGTCGGCTGCGACGGCGGACGCAGCGCCACCCGCCGCCTGATGGGGGTGTCGTTCGACGGCACCACCTCGCCGACCCGCTGGTTGGTCGTCGACCTCGCCAACGACCCCTTGGGCCACCCCAACAGCGAGGTGGGGGCCGACCCGGCCCGGCCCTACGCCTCGATCGCGATCGCGCACGGGATCCGGCGTTTCGAGTTCATGATCCACGGCCACGAAACCGACGAGCAGGCCGAGAATCCGGCGTTCATCCGGTCCATGCTGAGCCGGCTGGTGCCCTATCCCGACCGCGTCGACATCATCCGTCACCGCCTCTACACCCACCACTCGCGCATCGCGGGCACATTCCGCCAGGGCCGGATGTTCCTGGCCGGGGACGCCGCCCATCTCATGCCGGTCTGGCAGGGCCAGGGCTACAACAGCGGCATCCGGGATGCGGCCAACCTCGGCTGGAAGCTCGCGGCGGTGGTGAACGGCCAGGCCGAGGACGCGTTGCTCGACACCTACGACGTCGAACGACGTAAGCACGCCCGCGCGATGATCGATCTGTCCACCTTGGTGGGCCGGGTCATCTCGCCCACCAACCGGCACATCGCGAGCTTGCGCGACAAGGTGATTCGCGGTGCGTCGGTGGTACCCACCCTGAAGCGCTACGTGCTCGAGATGCGGTTCAAGCCGATGCCGCGCTACGAACAGGGCGCGGTCCACCATGCACAGACGCCGACGGATCAATCCCCGACCGGCACGCTGTTCATCCAGCCCCGCGTCGACACCCGCGACCAGCGCAATGTCCTGCTCGACGAGGTGCTCGGCACCGGTTTCGCGGTGCTGTGCTGGAACAACAATCCCCGTGCGCTGCTCGGAGCCGACGCCTTCGAGCGGTGGCGGTCCCTGGGCGCACGCTTCATCGCCGCCAGGCCGATCACCCAGCTGCACTGGACCGGTCACGACGATCCGGACGTGGTCATCGTCGGCGACACCACCGGTGCACTGAAGAAGTGGTTCGACGCGCACAGCGAATCGGTGCTCTTCCTGCGTCCGGACCGCTGCATCGCCGGCGCCTGCATCGCCCAGCGTGCCCCCGAGACCAGCACCGCGCTCTTCGGTGTCCTACATCTGACCCAGGGAGGAGGCAATGGTCACCATGGCGGAAATCGCCCTGTGCTGCATGTCGCACAGCCCGCTCCTCAATCTTCCGGGACCGTCGCAGGAACTCCTTGACGACATCGACGCCCAACTGACCGCAGCCCGGAGCTTCGTCACCGAGTTCGACCCCGAACTGGTGGTGACGTTCTCCCCGGACCACTACAACGGCTTCTTCTACAAGATGATGCCGCCGTTCTGCATCGGCACCTCAGCCCAGGGCGTCGGCGACTACGGCACCCACGCCGGACCGCTGAATGTGCCGCGCGAGCTCGCCGACGAGCTGGCCGCCGCGGTGCTGGAAGCCGATGTGGATGTGGCGATCTCGGCCAGCATGGACGTCGACCACGGCACTGTGCAGCCGCTGGAGAAACTCTTCGGCGACGCCACCGCGCGTCCCGTCGTCCCGATTTTCTGCAATTCCGTGGCGACACCGCTCGGTCCGCTGCGCCGGACCCGCGCGCTGGGAACCGCCGTCGGCAACTACCTGAGATCGCTGAACAAGCGGGTGCTGGTCGTCGGATCCGGTGGTCTGTCCCACGATCCGCCGGTACCCACGCTGGCGACCGCGCCGCCGGCGGCACTGGAGCGCATCGTGCACGGCGCGCCGATGAGCCCCGAGCAGCGCGCGGCCCGCCAGAGCGCCGTGATCGACGCCGCACACACCTTCGCCCACGGGGAGAGTCCACTGCAGCCGCTGAACCCCGCCTGGGACCAGTCCTTCCTCGAGATCCTCGACGAAGGCTGGCTGACCGACCTCGACGGATGGTCCAACCCGTTCATCACCCGGGAGGGCGGCAATTCCGGGCACGAGATCCGCACCTGGGTGGCCGCATTCGCGGCACTGGCGGCCTACGGCGAATACCGAACCCAGCAGCGGTTCTACCGCGCCGCACCCGAACTCATCGCCGGCTTCGCGATCCGCACGGCGGTACCGGCATGAGTATCGACCCCGCGTACGACACCGAGGTCGACGTGCTCGTCGTCGGATCCGGCGGCGGCGGGATGACCGCTGCGCTGACCGCCGACGCCGAAGGCCTCGATGCCCTCGTCGTCGAGAAGGCCGCCCACTTCGGCGGCTCGACCGCCCTGTCCGGGGGCGGGATCTGGGTACCCGGGGCACCGGCCCAGCGCGCCGCCGGTTACACGCCCGACCCCGACGCGGTGTTCGGCTACCTCAGGCAGATCACCGACGGTCTGGTCAGCGACGCCCGGCTGCGCACCTACGTCGAGGCCGCGCCGCAGATGATGGAGTTCCTCGAGCGACTCAGCCCGTGGTTCGAATTCGTCTGGAAGCCCGGCTATGCCGACTACTACCCCGAGCTGCCCGGCGGCTCCGAACTCGGCAGCACGATCAACGTCCCGGCGATCGACCTGCGCCGCCTCGGCGAGGAGGAGCAGCACCTGCTGCAGCCGCTGGCGCTGGCGCCCAAGGGGATTTGGTTCGCGCCCAAGGACCTTCGATTGTTCTACCAGGTGCGGCAGAACTGGCGCGGTAAGGCGGTGCTGGTGAAGCTGATCTGGCGGATGGTGCGCGCCCGCGTCTTCGGTGACCGGATGGCGGCGATCGGGCAGTCGCTGGCCGCGCGGATGCGCCTGGCGCTCAAACAGCAGGACATCCCGCTGTGGCTCAACGCGCCGATGACCGAACTCATCACCGACGCCGAGGGTGGGGTGATCGGGGCCGTCGTCGAGAAGGACGGACGGGCGGTGCGCGTCCGGGCTCGCCGCGGCGTCATCCTGGCCGCTGGTGGGTTCGACCACGACATGGAGTGGCGCCGACAGCATCTGCCGTTGCTCGAGAAAGACTGGAGCTTCGGCAATCCGGCCAACATGGGCGACGGTATCCGGGCCGCGGAGAAGGTCGGAGCGGCCACCGAACTGCTCGACGAGGCCTGGTGGTTCCCCGCAATGTGCTGGCCCGACGGCCGGCTGCAGTTCATGCTCAACGAACGCATGATGCCCGCCCAGTTCGTCGTCAACGGCGACGGCAAGCGGTTCATCAACGAGGCCGCGCCCTACATGGATTTCGCGCACGCGATGATCGAGGGTCAGCAGTCCGGCACCACCCACATCCCGTGCTGGCTGATCACCGACATCCGCTCGTTCCACCGCTACGTCGTCGGCGGCCACCTGCCCATCCCGAAGGTGCCGTTCGCGCCGGTGCCGACCGGCTGGAAGGTGCCCAAGGCCTGGTTGGACTCGGGGGTGGTCAAGGAAGCACACAGTTGGGACGACATGGCCCGCCAGATCGGCGTACCGCCGGAGAACCTGCGCGCCACCGCCGAACGCTTCAACGCGCTGGCCCACGGCGGTCACGACGACGACTTCAACCGCGGTGACAGTGCTTACGACAACTACTACGGCGATCCGACGTTGCCCAACCCGAATCTGCACCCCCTCGGCGAACCGCCGTACTACGCGTTCCAGATCATCCTCGGTGACCTCGGCACGTCGGGGGGTCTGCGCACCGACGAGCACGCCCGCGTGCTGCGCGACGACGATTCGCCGATCCCGGGTCTCTACGCCGTCGGCAACAATTCCGCGGCGGTGATGGGCCGTAGCTACGCCGGCGCGGGAGCGACGATCGGCCCCGCCATGGCGTTCGGCTACGTCGCCGCCAGACATCTTGCGGTCAACAACCCCAGTCCGACGCCCACCCCAACCGGAGGTAGCACGTGAAAATCTCGCTCTTCTACGAATTCCCGCTGCCGCGGCCGTGGTCGGAAGACGACGAACACCAGTTGTTCCAGCACGGCCTGGACGAGGTGGAGGCCGCCGACAAGGCGGGCTTCTCCACCGTGTGGCTGACCGAGCACCACTTCCTCGAGGAATACTGCCACTCCACCGCGCCGGAGATGTTCCTGGCCGCGGCGAGCCAGCGCACCAAGGACATCCGTCTGGGCTTCGGCGTCATGCACCTGCCGCCGCCGATCAACCACCCCGCACGGATCGCGGAGCGCATCGCCACGCTGGACCACCTGTCCAACGGTCGCGTCGAGTTCGGCACCGGTGAGGGCTCGTCGGTCGCCGAACTCGGCGGCTTCAACATCGACCCCGCGGACAAGCGATCGATGTGGGAGGAGGCCCTCGAGGTCTCGATCCGCTGTATGACCGAGGCGCCGTTCACCGGGTTCAAGGGCGAGCACGTCGAGATGGCGGCCCGCAACGTGATCCCGAAGCCGCTGCAGAGCCCGCATCCGCCGGTGTGGGTGGCCTGCACCCGTCCGTCGTCGGTCCAGATGGCGGCCCAGAAGGCCATCGGCGCACTGAGTTTCGCCTACACCGGTCCCGAAGCGCTCAAGACCCGCGTCGACGGGTACTACAAGGAGTTCGAGGAGCAGGGCGCCCCGGTGACCCCGGCGATCAACCCCAACATCCTGGCGATCGGCGGCGATCTGTCGATGATGGTGGCCAGGACCGACGACGAGGCGCTCAAGCGGCTCGGCATCGGCGGCGGCTTCTTCTCGTTCGGCATCATGCACTACTACGTCAACGGCATGCACACGCCCGGCCGCACCGGGGTGTGGGAGCTGTACGAGGACGCCGTCAAGGAGGACCCCACGCTGGCCTACGGCCCTGGCCGCGGCGCGATCGGCTCACCGGAAACCGTGCGCGAGTTCCTGCGCGGCTATGAGGCCAGCGGTGTCGACGAGATCATCCTGCTGCTCAATCCGCGCAGCCACGAGGGCACGATGGAGTCGATCGAGATCATGGGTAAGGAGATCCTGCCCGAGTTCATCGAGCGCGACGCCAAAGCTGTGGCGGACAAGGCCAAGCGGCTCGCGCCGGTCATCGAGAAGGTCGAGGCGCGCCGGCAGCCCTCGGAGGCGCCGCTGTTCGACGAGACGTACTCGTTCGGCGGGCTGCCCACCGGCCGCGGCGGAAAGTTCACCGCGGGTGAGATCCCGGAGGCCATGGCCGAGATCAACGAGGGCCGCGTCAAGGCCGCCGAGCAGGAGAAGCAGGCCAGGGCGGTCAAGGAAGTCTCCGGCTAGGTGGGAGGCATCGAACAGCTGTGGCGTTACGACGGTAAGCGCGTCGTCGTCACCGGGTGCGCGTCGGGCATCGGCGCGCACCTGGTCCGCCAGCTGGGCGAACTCGGTGCGCAGGTCGTGGGTCTGGACATGCGGCGACCGGCAGTCGATCTCGACGAGTTCGTCGAGATGGACCTCTCCGATCAGGCCTCGATCGACCATGCGGTCGCCGCGATCGGCGGCGACGTCGACGTGGTGTTCAACGTCGCGGGGGTGTCCTCGGGGATCGGCGACCCACCGCTGGTGGTGCGGATCAACTTCCTGGGCGCCCGGCATTTCACCGAGGCGATGCTGCCGCGGCTGCGCACCGGGTCGGCCGTCGTCAGCGTGTCCTCCCTGGCCGCCGCGGCGTACCTCGACAATGCGCAGACCACCGGCGAGTTGGTGCGCACCCCCACCATGGAGGACGGAATCGCCTGGTGCGGTGACCATCCCGAGGCCCTCGCCGACGGCGGATACCGGCTGGCCAAAGAGGCGCTCATCCTCTACACGATGCGCAGCGCCGGGCCACTCGGTGCCCGCGGCATCCGCATCAACTGCACGGGCCCGGGTGTCACCGAGACCCCGATCCTCGACCAGCTGCGGACCGCCTACGGGTCGGCGTTCCTCGACGACATTCCGAAACCTCTGGGCCGGGTGTCGGAACCGGAGGAGCAGGCCGCCGTTCTGCTGTTCCTCGGCAGCGACGCGGCAAGTTACATCACCGGCCAGGTCATCTGGGTCGACGGTGGAAACCTCGCGGGCCGGGTGGCCGCGACCCTTGATGCGACATCGGAAGGACACTGACGTTGGCCACACTCGACGAGTTCCGCAGGGCCGGCGAGGCCGTCCGCAACTGGGGGCGCTGGGGCGCGGACGACGAACTGGGCACGCTGAACTTCATCACGCCCGAGAAGGTCGCCGAAGGCGCCGGCCTGGTCCGGCACGGCAAAGTGTTCCCGCTCGGCGTTGACTTCGGCTCCGCGGGCCCGCAGGGCGCATTCCAGTACCGGCCCAATCCGATGCACGTGATGACGGTCGACGGCGGCGACGCCCACACACTGGTTCAGTACGGCCCGCAGTGGCTGAAGAACACCGTCGCTCAACAGCTGGCGGGATACTTCGTCGACAACCCGTTCCGGTTCAACGACGACATGATCATCATGCCGCTGCAGGCCGCGACGCAGTGGGATGCGTTGTCGCACGTCTACTACGACGACAAGCTCTACAACGGATTCCCGGCCGATTCGGTGACCAGCCAGGGCGCCTTCCACTGCGGTATCGACAAGGTGGACAGCAAGGGCATCACCTCGCGCGCGGTACTGCTCGACCTGGTGCGGCACCGCGGCGCCGACGTGTTCTGTGAACACGGGCAGCCGATCACCCCGGACGAACTCGACGAAGTCGCACACGCCCAGGGGGTTTCCGTCGGTAGCGGCGACATCGTGCTGATCCGCACCGGATGGTGGGACAGGTTCCTCGAAGCCGGTGACGGCACCGAACCGTATGCGGGACTCGACTGGCGGTGCGCGTCCTGGCTGCACGAACGCGAGGTGGCCGCCGTCGCCGCCGACAACCTGATGGTCGAGGATCCGGCATCCGGTGTCGAGGGCACGATCCTGCCGATGCACATGCTGTGCCTGCGCGACATGGGTCTGATGCTCGGGGAGTACTGGGATCTCGGCGCGTTGGCCGCGGACTGCGCCGCGGACGGCGTCTACGAATTCCAGCTCGTCGCACCGCCGTTGCGCGTCACCGGCGCGGTGGGCGCACCGCTCAACCCGATCGCGATCAAGTGAGAGGAACGCCATGACCGCAGCAGGGGAGGGCCCGCTCGTCGTCGGCCTCGGCGGCACACTGCGCGCGAACTCGTCGACCGAGCGCGCGGTGCGGTACTGCCTGGAGGCGGTCGAACGGCAGGGCGGGCGCACCCGGATGTTCGCCGGCCCCGATCTGGACATGCCGATGTATGCCCCGCACTCGCTCGACCGCACCCCCGGTGCACTGGAACTCGTTGCCGCACTGCGGGATGCCGATGCGGTCGTGGTCGGATCCCCCGGCTACCACGGTGCCGTCTCCGGCCTGGTCAAGAACGCGCTCGACTACATCGAGGACCTGCGGGAGGACCCGCGGGTGTATCTGGACAACACGCCGTGGGGATGCATCAGCTGTGCCTACGGGTGGCAGGCCGCGGTCGGCACGCTCGGGCAGCTGCGCTCGATCGGTCATGCGCTGCGCGCGTGGCCGACGCCGCTGGGCGTGGCCATCAACTCGGCCGACAGGATCTGGGACGAGGCGGGTGAACTCGTCGACGAGCCGGTGCGCAACCAGCTCGACATGCTCGCCGGCCAGGTGCTGACCTTCGCGCAGGCGCACCGGAGCGCCACGTGAAGGCTGCGCGGCGCACCGTCGCCGTCGACGGGCTGACTACCAGTTATCTCGACGCGGGACAGGGCGATCCGGTTGTCCTGCTGCACGGCGGGGAGTTCGGCGCCACTGCCGAACTCGGCTGGGAGCGCACCATCGACGCACTCGCAGAGCATTACCGGGTGCTCGCGCCGGACATGCTCGGCTTCGGCGGTTCGGCGAAGGTCATCGACTTCAACGACGGACGCGGGCTGCGAATCCGACACATCGCGCGGTTCTGTGAGGTCATCGGCGTCGACCAAGCCCACTTCGTGGGCAACTCGATGGGGGCGATCAATTTGCTCGTCGACGCCACCTCCGAGGAACCCCTCCTGCCGGCGCGCAGCCTCGTCGCGATCTGTGGCGGGGGTGAGATCCAGCGCAACGAACACAGTGCCGCACTCTACGAATACGACGCGACGCGCGACGGGATGCGCAGGATCGTCACCGCCCTGTTCGCCGACCCGTCCTATCCGGCCGACGACGACTACGTCGACCGGCGCTACGAGTCCAGCATCGCGCCCGGAGCCTGGGAAGCGTTGGCGGCGGCGCGATTCCGCCGGCCCGGGCTGGAACCCCCGTCGACCCCGTCGGCCGATCGCGCCTATGAGCGGATCCACGTGCCCACCCTGATCGTGGAGGGCGGACGCGACAAACTGCTGCCCCCGGGTTGGGCCGCCGCCATCGCCGCGCAGATCGCCGGCGCGCGGTCGGCCGTGGTGCCCAACGCGGGCCACTGCCCGCAACTCGAATGCCCGGACGAGGTCGACCGGTTGCTCGTCGAATTCCTCGCCGACGTAACCGTGGCGGCATCGTGACCGGGTCCGGCTCGTCGAGATCGGCGAAATGCCGGAAGTTACTCGTACTTTCCCGCCCAAATGTTCATGTGGGCGGACATCGACTCAGGGAGTGTGGGCGGCAGTGAGCGGCGAACTGCAGGGCAAGGTCGCGATCGTCACCGGGGGATCGTCAGGGATCGGTCGCGGGATCGTCGAGCGCTTCGTCGCCGAGGGCGCGAAAGTCGTCATCGGTGACGTGCAGCGTGAACTCGGTGAGGCGCTCGCCGCGGAACTGGGTCCCGACGCGCTGTTCTGCCTCACCGACGTCGGGGATCAGGAACAGATCGCCGCGGTGGTCGCCGCTGCCGTCGACCGGTTCGGCGCCCTGGACGTGATGGTCAACAACGCGGGCATCTCCAGCCCGTTGCGGCGCGGCCTGTTCGACGAGGACTTCGCGGAGTTCGACCGGGTGATGCGGGTGAACCTGCTCGGCCTGATGGCCGGCACCCGCGATGCCGGCAGGTACATGGCCGACCACGGCGGCGGATCCATCATCAACCTCGGCTCGATCGGTGGTATCCAGGCCGGCGGCGGGGTGCCGGTGTACCGATCGTCGAAGGCCGCGATCCTGCACTTCACCAAGTGCGCAGCGATCGAATTGGCGCACTACGAGATCCGCGTCAACTGCATCGCGCCGGGCAACATCCCCACCCCGATCCTGGCGTCGTCGGCCACCGGCGAGGACAAGGCGCGGCTGGAGCGGTTCGAGGCCCGCATTCGCGAGCAGATGCGCAACGACCGTCCGCTCAAGCGGGAGGGCGTTGCGGCCGACGTCGCCGAGGCGGCGCTGTACCTGGCCACCGACAGGTCGCGCTACGTCACCGGCATCGTGCTGCCGGTCGACGGCGGAACGGTTGCGGGCAAGGTGATCCCGCGCAAACCCGGAAGCGACGGATGACACCGTCCGGGGAACTGGAACAGTCCTTAAATCAGTCGCTTGACTTAGCCAACGCGAGCGGGTTGACTGTGACCGTGACCACAGCCAGGGCGGCCCGTGCAGACCGTGCGACCGGTACGCAGGAGGCGATCCTGCAGGCCGCCGAGCGCCTCTATGCCGAGCACGGGGTCTTTGCGGTGTCGAACCGCCAGGTCAGCGAGGCCGCCGGCCAGGGCAACAACGCCGCCGTCGGCTACCACTTCGGGACCAAGACCGATCTGGTGCGGGCCATCGAGCACAAGCACCGCGGCCCGATCGAACAACTGCGCGAGCAGATGGTCGCCGAACTGGGCCCGGCGCCCGAAATGCGCGACTGGGTGGCCTGTCTGGTGCGTCCGCTCACCGATCATCTGGAGCAGCTGGGCAACCCGACCTGGTACGCCCGGTTCGCCGCGCAGGTCATGACCGATCCGGCGTACCGCACGATCATCGTGCGGGACGCCCTGTCCTCACCGTCGCTGGTCGAGGTCATCGAAGGCATCAGCACGTGCCTGCCCGAGCTGCCCGCTGACGTCCGCGCTGAACGCAACGTGATGGGTCGCAACCTCTTGATGCACAGCTGCGCCGATCGTGAACGCGGTCTGGCCAAGGGCGCCCCGGTTCCCCGATCCTCCTGGAGCGCAGCGGCTTCCGGGCTCATCGACGCCATGGTCGGGCTGTGGCAGGCCCCGGTCAGCGAGGAGCCGTGATGAAGATCGTCGTCGACCAGGACAAGTGCGTGTCATCCGGACAGTGCGTGCTCAACGCCTCCGACGTCTTCGACCAGCGAGAAGACGACGGTGTGGTCGAACTGCTCGTCGACAGCCCCACCACCGACCAGGAGCCGGACGTCCGCAATGCGGCAGCCGCCTGCCCGGCCCTGGCCATCCATCTCGAGGAGTGAATACGTGTCGGACACTTTGACCGGAGCAGCACAGGCTTCCCCGGAGACCCCAGAGGTCCCGGAGTACCCGATGGAGCGCGACGCGCGGTGCCCGTTCGCGCCGCCGCGGCAGATGCTCGAGACGACCACGACGAAACCCCTGTCGCGGGTGCGCATCTGGAACGGCACCACGCCGTGGCTGATCACCGGTCACTCGGTCGCCCGCGAACTGTTCGCCGACTCCCGCGTCAGCGTCGACGACCGGATCGAGGGCTTCCCGCACTGGAACGAACACATGCTCTCCACCGTTGACAAGCGGCCGCGTTCGGTGTTCACCTCAGATGCCGAAGAGCACACCAGGTTCCGCCGGATGCTGTCCAAGCCGTTCACATTCCGCCGGGTGGAGAATCTGCGGCCGGTGATCCAGCAGGTGACCGACGAATGCATCGACGCGATCCTGGCCGGTCCCCAGCCGGCCGACATGGTGGCCAAACTCGCCCTTCCCGTGCCCACCAAGGTGATATCGGACATGCTCGGCGTCCCCTACGAGGATCACGAGTTCTTCCAGGAACACGCCAACGCCGGACTTGCCCGCTTCGCCGCCGCGGACGCCATGCAAAAGGGTGCGATGAGCCTGCACCAGTACCTGATCAACCTCGTCGAGGAGAAGCAGAAGAACCCGGCCGAGGATGCGGTGTCCGACCTCGCCGAGCGCGTCACCGCCGGCGAGATCAGCGTCAAGGAGGCCGCGCAGTTGGGCACCGGTCTGCTGATCGCCGGCCACGAGACCACCGCCAACATGATCGGCATCGGCATCCTCGCGCTGCTGGAGAACCCCGAGCAAGCCGACTTCCTGCGTGAGGCAGACGATCCCAAGGTCATCGCCAACGCCGTCGAGGAGTTGATGCGCTATCTGTCGATCATCCAGAACGGACAGCGCCGCGTCGCGCTCGACGACATCGAGATCGCGGGGGAGACGATCCGCGCCGGCGAGGGCATCATCATCGATCTCGCCCCGGCAAACTGGGATGCCCAGGCCTATCCCGAACCCGACAAGCTGAACCTGAGCCGCGACGCCGGAGCGCAACTCGGCTTCGGGTACGGCCGCCACCAGTGCGTCGGTCAGCAGCTCGCCCGTGCCGAACTGCAGATCGTGTTCCATACGCTGCTGCGCCGCATCCCCACGATGCGCCTCGCGGTCCCGCTCGACGAGGTGCCGTTCAAACACGACCGCCTCGCCTACGGCGTTTACGAACTTCCCGTGACCTGGTAACAGGCCGTCTCACAGCCCGATTGGAGTGCCAAAGATGTCAGCCCCCAGCACCACCCTCTATCCCCCCGAAGGTTTCGGTGCCCCGAAGCACCGGCACGGCCACTCCACCGGAGCGGTGACCGGTCTGCCGGCCGATACCGAGATCTTCTCCGCCGACAACCACATCTCCGTGGCCGACGACATCTTCTACGACCGCTTCCCCGAGGAGCTCAAGGGCGCCGCACCGCGCATCTGGTACGAGGACGGTGCCTACATGGTCGGCATGAAGGGCAAGGCCTGGACCGGAGGTGACTTCGGCCGCGTCCTGATGCAGTACGACGACCTCGCCGGTGCCGCCTCGAACAACATCGACGCCCGCATCCGCGAACTCAAAGAGGACGGCATCGACAAGGAACTCGCGTTCCCAAATGCCGTCCTCGCCCTTTTCCACTACCCCGACAAGTCGCTGCGTGAGCGGGTGTTCCGGATTTACAACGAGCACATCGCCGATCTGCAGGAGCGGTCCAACGGCCACTTCTACGGCGTCGGGCTGATCAACTGGTGGGACCCCAAAGGGACCCGTAGCACCATCGAAGAACTGAAGTCGTTGGGGCTCAAGACGTTCCTGCTCCCGCTCAACCCCGGCAAGGACGACGAGGGCAACATCTACGATTACGGCAGCACCGCGATGGACGCGGTGTGGGACGAGATCGAGGCGGCCGGACTGCCGGTCAGCCACCACATCGGCGAGACCCCGCCGAAGACGCCGTGCCAGAACAACAGCGTTGTGGTCGGCATGATGGTCAACGTCGACTCGTTCCGTGAGCAGTTCGCCAAGTACGTGTTCTCCGGCATCCTCGACCGGCACCCGAGCCTGAAGATCGGCTGGTTCGAGGGTGGCATCGCCTGGGTGCCCACAGCGCTGCAGGACGCCGAGCACATGCTGGCGTCCTACCGGCACATGTTCAATCACGAACTGCAGCATCCGGTCCGGCACTACTGGGACAACCACATGAGCGCCTCGTTCATGGTCGACCCGCTCGGTCTGCAGCTGATCGACCGTATCGGTGTGGACAACGTGATGTGGTCGAGCGACTACCCGCACAACGAATCCACGTTCGGGTACTCGGAGAAGTCGCTGGCCACCGTCGTCGAGGCGGTCGGTCCGGAGAACGCGACGAAGATCGTGTCCACCAACGTGCAGAAGTTCCTCGGGTTGGCATGAGAACGTCCACGCAATCCGGCGTCACCCAGATCGCCCGGACCGGATACACGTGGCTGGACATCCCCGCCGAACCCGATCTGGACCGGATGCGTCGCGAGGTCGGTGCGCGGTTGCACGCCGCGATGACCGAACAGGGCGTGGACGCGCTGGTACTGCTGGGCAACGGCAGCGTCATGTACGCCACCGGCATCAGCTGGCCGCTGGCGGACGCGGGGCTGTCCCACGTCGAGCGCCCGGTGGCGGTCGTGCTGGCCGACGATCCATACCCGCACCTGTTCCTGCCGTTCCGCGAGGGTGCGGTCATGGAATCCGGCCTGCCCGACGATCATCTGCACGGACCGGTGTACCTCGAATTCGACGAGGGGGTGGCCGAGTTCGGCAGGATCCTGGCCGGACTCATCCCGTCCGGGGCGGCGATCGCCACCGACGAACTGACCGGGGCGATGCGACGGGCCGGCACCGCGCTGTTCCCGAGCGCGCCGGTCGACGCCGCCCCGGTGGTCGGTGCGGCGAAGCTGGTCAAGACGATCGACCAGATCGCCTGCGTCCGGCGCGCCTGCCAGATCACCGAGGAAGCCGTCGCGGAGATCCAGCGGTCACTGGCACCGGGCGCGCGGCAGATCGATCTGTCCGCCGAATTCGTGCGTCGCGCCTTCGAACTCGGCGCCACGACAAACATGTTCGATTCCATCTGGCAGGTCATGCCGGCGTCGAAGGCCGAGGGCACCTGGACCACCACCGGTGATCTCGCGCTGCCCCTACTGACGACGGAGCGGGAGCTGGCACGCGGTGACGTGCTGTGGACCGACGTCTCCATCGCCTATCAGGGCTACTGCTCCGACCACGGCCGGACCTGGATCGTCGGACAGGATCCGACGCCGGCGCAGCAGGCGCAGTTCGAGAAGTGGGCCCAGATCGTGGACGCCGTGCTGGCGGTGACCAAGGCCGGCGCCACCTGCGGCGACCTCGGGCGTGCGGCGACCGCGGCGGCCGGCGGCGAGAAGCCGTGGCTCCCACACTTCTACCTGGGACACGGCATCGGCACGAACGCCGCCGAGATGCCCATGATCGGAACGGATCTCGGGCAGGAGTGGGACGACAACTTCGTCTTCCCGGACGGCATGCTGCTGGTGTTCGAGCCCACCGTGTGGGAAGACGGCACGGGCGGCTACCGCGGCGAGGAGATCGTGGTGGTCACCGAGGGCGGCTGGATGCCGCTGACCTCCTATCCGTACGACCCGTATGAGGTGCCCAGTGGGAATTGACATCGAGGCCGACGGCAAGGCGCTGCGCTACAGCCGCCGGGAGCGCGCCCTGGCGCAGATGGAGGCACACGACCTCGACGTGCTGGTCCTCGGCCGGCAGGCCAACGTCCGCTACATCTCCGGAGCCCCCCAGCTGTGGGTGGTGGGCACCCGCCCGTTCGGACCGATCTGCTCGTTCGTGCGCGCGACCGGTGACATCCACCTCAACAGCACGTGGGACGAGGGCATCCCCGAGGAGATCCCGCACGAGCACCTGTACGGATTCGCCTGGAATCCGATGACACTGGTCGGCATCATGCAGGGCATCAACGGCGCCGACACCGCGCGCCGGGTCGGAACCGACGCGCTGACACCGACATTCGCCAAGCTGCTGCCGATGGTCTTTCCGAACGCCGAACTCGTCGACGCCGAACAGGCCATGCGGGCCGCGCGCCGGATCAAGACCACCGAGGAGGTGGCGGCGTTGCGCCGGGCGCTGACGGTCGCCGAGGAGGGGCTGGCGGCCGGTGTCGCCGCCTTGGCTCCCGGGGTCACCGAAAAGTCCCTCGCCGGTGCGGTGCTCGAGGCCGAGGCGGCCGGCGGGGTGAGCACCCCGGCGACCCAGGACGCGGCCTGGGTGACCTCCAAGGAGCATCCGTGGCGCCGCGCCGAGGGCGCCGGGCTGGTGCGCGAGGGCGACCTGGTGGCGCTGTCGGCGGGAGTGCTGGCGGACGGATACGTGGCCGAGGTGGCGCGGACGCTCTACGTCGGAGAACCGACCGACGCCGTGCGCGCGCTGTATCGCCGGCGGGACGACCTGTGGGAAAGACTGATCGACGCATGTCGGCCCGGCGTGGCCACCAGTGCGCTGCTCGACGCCTACGAGCAGGCGGGGGAGCCGCTGCCGGCGATGCCGGTGGCGCATGGGCTCGGCCTCGGATTCGACCCGCCGGTGGTCTCACCGGGGCTGCGGGCGACCGCGGAGGCCGAGATCCTCGAGCCCGGCATGGTGCTCGCGGTCACCGCCTACGTCTGGGAGGCGGGCGTCGGCGCGGCGCTCACCCGCGACGCGGTGCTGATCACCGCCGACGGCGCGGAGATCCTGTCCAGCGTCCCGGCGTACGGCGAGGCCGTTCGTGGTTGATCGGCCTTCGCCGGAGGAGATCGTCCTCTACGCCAAGGATCCGACGACGAAGATCGCGACGATCACCTTCAACCGTCCCGAGTTCCTGAACGCACCGACCTCGGCGGCGCGGCTGCGGTACGCAGATCTGCTGCGGGGCGCCAGCGTCGACGACGACGTCAAGGTCGTGGTGATCCGCGGTGTCGGCGACAACCTCGGCAGCGGTGCCGATCTGCCCGACTTCATGGCGAGCACCGACGAGGACCGCCTCGCCGAACTGCGCGTCGACGACCCGGAGGTGGCCTATCCGCCCAAGGGTTCGTTCCGGCACGGCGCCACGATGGGCGCGTGGTACGCCAACGTGGCGGCCGGCAACCGCGCGCTGCAGGAGCTGAAGAAGATCAGCATCGTCGAGGCGAAGGGCTACTGCTACGGCTGGCACTTCTATCAGTGTGCCGACGCGGACATGGTCATCTCCAGTGACGACGCGCTGTTCGGCCATCCGTCGTTCCGGTACTACGGGTGGGGTCCGCGGATGTGGACCTGGGTGCTGACCATGGGGCTGCGGCCGTTCCAGGAGATGGTGTTCACCGGCCGGCCGTTCACCGCCGACGAGATGAAGGACTGCAACTTCGTCAACAAGGTGGTGCCTCGCGATCAACTCGAGGACGAGGTGGCCAAGTACGCGTCCGCGTGTGCCCGGAACCGGCCGGTGGACAGCGTGTTTCAGCAGAAGATGTTCTTCGAGGTGGTCAAGCAGTTCCAGGGTGAGTACCTGGGCAGCGTGCTGTCCGCGGTGTTCGAATCCCTCGGTGGGACGGTCCGTCCGGACGCCGGCGACTTCATGCTCGGCGACGCGATCGACGCCGGACTCGCCGACGCCGTCAACGACAACGACGCGAAGTTCCCGCCGGAGTTCCGGCTCAGCAAGTCCAGAAGGCAGGCGGAATGACGTCCCCCAGTGCGCCCCTGACCGGTATGCGCATCGTCGACCTGTCGACGGGGATCGCCGGCGCCTACTGCACGAAGCTACTGGCCGACGGCGGTGCCGAGATCGTCAAAGTCGAACCACCGCAGGGTGATCCGCTGCGCGGCTGGTCCGCCTCGGGCGCGGACACCGGCACCGAAGGCGCCCTGTTCAGCTTCCTGTCCGGTGGTAAGCACAGCGTCGTCGCCGAGTCGGGGGATCAGACGTTCGTCGACGACCTGCTGGCCTCCGCCGACGCCGTCGTCTGGTCGCGTGGTTCGACCATCGCCGAACATCCGCGTTTCGCCCCCGCCGCCGTCCACCGCCGCCACCCCACACTGACCGTCGCGGCGATCACGCCGTTCGGGCTGGACGGGCCATGGGCCGGCCGGCCCGCCACGGAGTTCACGCTGCAGGCCTGGTCGGGCGGCATCGTCGGGCTGGGCCGGGGTTCGGCCGACCGGGCGCCGGTGTTCGTCGGCGGGCAGGTCGGTGAGTACCTGGCGGGGGCGTACGCCGCCGTCGCGCTGCTGGCCAGCCGTCGACGTGGCGTCGGTGAGGTGATCGACCTGTCGATGCTGGAGACCCAGGTGTTGGGCTTGACGTACTACCCGGTGACCTACCACCAGATGCTCGGGCGTCCGTGGCGCGACGCCCGCAGGCTGACGGTCCCGGGAATCGCGCGCGCCAAGGACGGTCTCGTCGACGTGGGCTGCGGTACCGCCCAGCAGTGGTTCGACCTGTGCGCGATGACCGGACACGAGGAGTGGATCGACGAGACCTCCACGCTCACCATCACCCAGCAGGCCAACGAGAAGGCCGACGAGCTGTACGCCTGGGTCGCCGACCAGACCGTTGACGAGATCCGGGATCTGGCGACGGCCTTCCGCATCCCGAACGCCCCGGTCGCCAACGGGGAGAACGTCACCGGCCTCGATCATTTCGCCGAACGCGGATCGTTCGTCACCAATCCGCGCGACGGTTTCACCCAGCCGGGTCCGCCCTACCGGCTCGACCCCGCGGTGCTGCGGGCGCCGGAACCGGCCCCGCGCCTCGGCGAGCACACCGACCTCTACCGCCGAAATGAACAAACGGGTGAGGAAAAGCCCCGTTTCGGCACCGAAACGTCCGTTTCGGCGCCGTGTGCGTTGCCGTTCGAGGGGTTGCGTGTCCTCGACTTGACGACATTCTGGGCCGGTCCGTCGTGCACCCACATCATGGCGCTGCTCGGGGCGGAGGTCATCCACGTCGAATCGACCCGGCGTCCCGACGGCACCCGGCTGATCGCGGGCATACCGGTCAGCGAGGAAGCGTGGTGGGAACGCTCGCCGATCTTCTCGGGGCTCAACACCAACAAGAAGGGGATCACGCTCGACCTGGGCACCGACCGGGGTCGCGAGCTGCTCAAACGCTTCATCGCGACCGCCGACGTGGTGGTCGAGAACTTCACCCCCCGGGTGATGGACCAGATCGGCCTCGACTTCGCCGCGGTGCGCGCGCTGCGTCCCGACGCGATCCTGGTGCGCATGCCCGGCTTCGGTCTCGACGGTCCGTGGCGGGACAACCCGGCGTTCGCCTACGTCATCGAGGCGGCTGCGGGTATCAGCTGGCTCACCGGCTACCCCGATCGCAACCCCTACGAACCGTATTCGGTGGGCGATCCGAACGCCGGGATTCACGCCGCACACGGGCTGCTGCTGGCGCTGGAGCACCGCCGCCGCACCGGTGAGGGTGTGCTCGTCGAGGCGGCGATGGTCGACGCCGCGCTCAACGTGGCCGCCGAGCAGGTGATCGAGTACACCGCCTACGGTGCGCTGTTGCGCCGCGACGGCAACCGCGGACCGACCGCCGCACCGCAGAACCTATACCGCAGCAGGGGCACAGACGAGTTCGGTCGCGAGGACTGCTGGGTGGCCATCGCCGTGCAGACCGACGCCCAGTGGCATGCGCTGCGCGCAGCGCTCGGCGGCCCCGAATGGGCCGCGGACCCGGCGCTGGACACCGCGGCGGGACGACGCGCCCACCACGACGCGATCGACAAGCGTCTCGGCCAGTGGTGCAGCGAGCGGTCCGGTGACGAGATCATCGAAACCCTCTGGGGCGCAGGCATTCCGGTCGCCAAGGTGATGCAACCGCACCGGCAGGTCGAGTTGCCGCAACTCGCCCACCGCGAATTCTTCGAAATGGTCGGCCATCCGGTCAACGACGACGCCCTGCACAGTGCGCTGCCGTTCCGGATGTCCGCCGGCCCGGACCGCTTCCACCGCGAGCCCGCACCGTTGCTCGGCCAGCACAACGACGAGCTGCTCACCGAACTCGGGCTGTCCCGCGACGAAATCGACAAGCTGGAAGCCGACGGGATCATCGGTCACCGGCCGCCGCGCTGACTGGTTGACTGCACGGTATGGCCCTCACCCCGTCGGACATCATGCTCACCGGCCGGATCGCCGTCGTCACCGGCGGCGGCACCGGCATCGGACGCGGAATCGCCGCGGCCTTCGCGGCATTCGGCGCCCGCGTGTCGATCTGGGAACGAAACGCCGACACCTGCGCAGCCGCCGCCGAGGCGATCGGCGGCCTCGGCGTCGTCACCGACGTCCGCGATTCCGGTCAGGTGGCCGCGGCCCTGGAGCGCACCGAGGCGGAACTGGGCACCCCGACCATCCTCGTGAACAACGCCGGCGGCACGTTCTCCTCCCCGCTGCTGGAGACCAGCGAGAACGCCTGGGATGCGCTGTACCGGGCGAACCTCAAACACGTGCTGTCGTGTACGCAGCAGGTGTCCCAGCGCATCGTCTCGGCCGGGCTGGGCGGCAGCGTCATCAACGTGACCTCGATCGAGGGCGTGCGGGCCGCACCCGGATACGCGGCGTACGCCGCCGCGAAGGCGGGCGTCGTCAACTACACCAAGACCGCCGCGTTCGAACTCGCCCCGCACGGCATCCGGGTCAACGCCCTGGCGCCCGACGTCATCGTCACCGAGGGCCTGCTGGCGCTGTCGCCGGGCGGTCTGCCCGCGGGCATCGGTGACGCGATCCCGATGGGCCGGCCCGGCAGTGTCGACGAGATCGCCGGTGCCGCGGTGTTTCTGGCCTCGGACCTGTCGAGTTACCTCACCGGCCAGACGCTGCACGTGGACGGCGGAACGCACGCGGCCGGCGGCTGGTACCGCCATCCGCAGACCGGTGCGGCCACGCTGGGCCCGGGTTAGCGGTCCAGACCGGGCTCACCGAGCCGGGCGCGGATCGCCGCCCACGGATCGGCGTAGCGGCCCGGGGTGTCGCGGTAGGCGCCGTAGCGGGCGACGAAGACCCGCGCCAGCGGCGCCAGCAGCTGCATCGGATAGCGCATGAGACCGGTCTGCCTGCTCATCTCCGCGAGCATGTCGGGCCACGAATGGTGTTGGAAGCCCAGCGCTTCCTGCGCCCGGGTGGCGTCCATCCAGTCGGTGATGAACCAGGCGTCGTCGCGATCGGGGTCACCGGGGCGCCCCGGCGGCAGCGCACGCGCCATCCCGCGTGCGCCCGCCAGTGCCCGCCCGACGTCGCCCTGGCGCAGCTTGTGGGTGTCGTCCCCTGCGATGTGCAGGATCTCACCGACCACGTCGGCGGTGGTGGCCGCCACGAAGGCCCACGCCACGTCGCGGACGTCGACGCTGTGCAGCCGGCCGTCGGTGGGCAACGCGCTCTCGAAGAACAATGCGTCGGTGGTGAACGGCATCGCCTTGGGGTCGACGCTGAGTACGCCGCCGAGGCGCAGCACCACCCAGTCCAGGCTGGAGGCGCGCACGATCTCCTCGGCCTCGAGCTTGTGTCCGCCGTAGAGGTCGGTCGGATGGGGCGGGGTCTCGGCGGTCACCGGGCCGTCGTGGCGGTGCGGATTGCGTGCGCCGTAGACGGCGTTGCTGGACGCCTGCACGAACCGGGGCCGGTCGGGTAGCGCCTCGGCCGCCCGCACCAGCGTGGCGGTGGCGTCGACGTTGACCTTGCGCGCCACCTTGGGGTTGCGGTAGATCGGCGGCGGGATCACCGCGGCGAGATGGATGATCGCCGCAGGAGCCACCTCGGCCAGCAAACTCTCGACCTGAGCGCGGTCGGTCAGGTCCGCCCAGCGTGCTTCGGCGCCGGTGGGTAACGCCGATGCGGCCTTGCGGTTGGCGTCGGTCTGCAGGTCGGTGGCGATCACCCGGCGGCCCGATTCCGCCAACCGGCGAACCGTCTGGGAACCGACCAGCCCGAAACCACCGGTGACGAGTACGGCGTCTGACATGTTTCCCCCGGCGGTCGAGCGGTTACGGAGTTTACGTTTTGCGAGAGTAACGTAA
This sequence comes from Mycobacterium sp. 852013-51886_SCH5428379, assembly GCF_001665575.1. GTDB lineage: Bacteria > Actinomycetota > Actinomycetes > Mycobacteriales > Mycobacteriaceae > Mycobacterium. The sequence goes on from NZ_LZSU01000051.1 coordinate 27,288, forward strand.
TCAAGGACTGCAGATCTTCCGTCGTGTCGAGGGGGGCCATGAACGACGACAGCACTGACGCCGACACTCGGGTGCCGCCTGAGCGCCCCGAGGTGGCGAAGTGGGATCCGGAGTTCACCGCGATGATCGCCAAGACCGCCGGGGCGGCGATCCGGCGCTACTTCCGCGCCGAGGTCCGCGACCTGGACGCGATCCCCGACGCCGGTGGTGCGCTGGTGGTGTCCAACCACTCCGGCGGCATGTTGACCCCCGACGTGCTGATCTTCGCGCCGGCCTTCTATGACCGCTTCGGCTTCGACCGACCGGTCTACACCCTGGCCCACTACGGGGTGTTCGTACCGCCGCTGGGCAGTCTGCTGCGGCGCGCGGGGGTCATCGAGGCCAGCCGGGAGAATGCGGGTCAGGCGCTACGCGACGGCGCTGTCGTGCTGGTGTTCCCCGGTGGTGACTACGACTCCTACCGCCCGACGTTCGCCAACCGCATCGATTTCGCCGGCCGGACGGGCTATGTGCGGACCGCGATCGAGGCCGAGGTGCCGATCGTGCCGATGGTGTCCATCGGCGGGCAGGAGACGCAGCTTTTCCTGGCGCGTGGTGACTCGCTGGCGCGACGGCTGGGGCTCAAGAAGATCCGGATGGAGATCCTGCCCATCACCGTGGGATTCCCGTTCGGCATCTCGGCCATCCTCCCGCCGAACCTGCCGCTGCCCGCCAAGGTGGTCAGCCGGGTGCTCGATCCGATCGACGTGGTCGCCGAGTTCGGCGAGGACCCCGATGTGGCCGCGGTCGACGAGCACGTCCGGTCGGTGATGCAGACTGCTCTCGACGAACTGGCTCGGGAACGCCGGTTCCCGATTTTGGGGTGAGGACGGGCGTGGACACAGGCAGGTTGCTCAACGGCGGGTTGGCGCGGGATGTGCTGAGCAGGGTCGGCGCGAGCGCCGGTCTGATGCAGACGCTCTGGCGGTCCGGGCTGATCGCACCGATGCGTCCCGACCGCTACCTGCGGATGGGGACGGCGGTGCGCCGGGTGGGAATGACGGCGACGGTCGGGTTCGCGACGGCCGCGCAACGCTGCCCGGACCGGCCGGGGCTGATCGACGAACGCGGCACGCTGACGTTCAGACAGCTCGACGACGATTCCGACGCACTCGCCGCCGCGCTGCAGCAGCTGCCCGGCGGCACCCCGGGCACCGTCGCGATCATGTGCCGCAACCACCGAGGCTTCGTCGAGGCGCTGTTGGCCGCCAACCGCATCGGCGCGGACGCCCTGCTGCTCAACACCTCGTTCGCCGGCCCCGCGCTGGCCGAGGTCGTCGAGCGGGAGGGTGCCGGCAAGAACATCACCGTGATCTACGACGACGAGTACACCGAGATCGTGGGACGGGCGCTGGCAGGCAAACCCGACGCGGTGCACGTCATCGCGTGGACCGACAACCCGACCGACGGGCAGCGCTCCGTCGACGGGCTCATCGATGCCCACCGCGGACAGCGGCCACAGCCTGCGCAGCGCAGCAGTGAGACGATCTTGCTGACCTCGGGCACCACTGGGACACCGAAGGGCGCCAAGCGATCTGCGGGCAGCGGCGGAGCCGGTGACCTCAAGGCCGTGCTCGACCGCACGCCGTGGCGCGCCGAGGAGACCACCGTCATCGCCGCCCCGATGTTCCACGCGTGGGGGTTCTCCCAGCTGCTGTTCGCCGCACTGCTGGCGTGCACGGTCGTCACGCGCCGCAAATTCGACCCGGAGGCTACGCTGGCCCTGGTCGACGAGCACCGGGCCACCGGTCTGGTGGTGGTGCCGGTGATGTTCGACCGCATCATGGACTTGCCCGACGAGGTGCGCGCCCGGTACAGCGGCAGATCTCTGCGGTTCGCCACCGCATCGGGGTCACGGATGCGGCCCGACGTGGTCACCGCCTTCATGGACCAGTTTGGCGACGTCATCTACAACAACTACAACGCCACCGAGGCCGGGATGATCGCCACCGCGACGCCGGCCGATCTGCGCGCCGCTCCCGACACCGCCGGAACACCGGCCGACGGCACCGAGATCCGCATCTTCGACCCCGAGTTCCGCGAACTGCCGCCGGGGGAGACAGGCAGCATCTTCGTGCGCAGCGGAACCCTGTTCGACGGCTACACCTCGGGGGCCACCAAGGACTTCCACGACGGTTTCATGTCATCCGGAGACGTCGGATACCTCGACGAGAACGGACGGCTGTTCGTCGTCGGCCGGGACGACGAGATGATCGTCTCCGGCGGCGAAAACGTCTACCCCATTGAGGTCGAGAAGACGCTGGCCGCCCATCCCGATGTGGCCGAGGCCGCGGTGCTCGGGGTGGACGACGAGAAGTACGGGCAGCGGCTGGCCGCTTTCGTCGTGCCGGCCGCCGGATCGTCGATCGGACCCGACGAACTCAAACAGCATGTCCGCGACAACCTCGCGAATTACAAGGTGCCGCGCGAGATCCTGGTGCTCGACGAGTTGCCGCGGGGCAACACCGGAAAGGTGCTGCGCAAGGATCTGCGCGCGCACCTCGATTAGTCAGCCGCCGGCGCAGGCCCCATCGCAGTGTCGACGGGGTCGAGCTCCTCGGGAAGCCCTGCGGCCCTGCGGATCTCGGCCAGGCTGTGCACCATGGCGTCGGTGGCCTCGTGGACGTCGTTGAACGTCTGGTCGTCGGAGAGCACCGAGATGTCGACCTGGTCGACGTAGCTCCACACCGTCATGTTGAAGGCGCTGCCTGCCGAAAGCACTCCGACGGAGTAGATCTCGCTGACGGGGGCGCCGCCGAGGTGTCCGCGTTCGCGGGGGCCGAACACGCTGGACACCGCGACGTTCATCAATGCGTTGTGCGTGGCGTGGCGGGCCTGCCAGCCGAAGGCGGTGGGCGCCAACGCGCCCGGCAGATACGACATGAGGCGGCCCGGGAGCCGGGGGCCGAGCAGTTCGTTGTTCTCCTTGGCCCGCGCTGAGGCCAGAGCGGTGAGCCGTACCCGCTCCAGCGGATCGTCGATGTGGACCGGCAGCGAGACCGCGAGCCCGCTGATCTCGTTGCCCGTCACCCGGTCGGCCGACCGGTCGGTGCTCACCGGCACCGACGCCATGATCGGGCGGTCCGCGCGGCCGTCGTAACGCAGCAGCAGCTCCCGTAATCCGCCCGCGGCCATCGCCAGCACGACGTCGTTGAACGTCACGTCGAGGTGCTTGGCGGTCTCCTTGACCTGCGCCAAGGAAAGGGAGGCGGTGGCGAACGTGCGGCCGGGGGAGACGCGATGGTTGAGAAAAGTGGGCGGATTGCGCAGCATCCGCGCCATCTCGGGCTCGCCCGGACGCTCCCGAGCCCGCCTGCGTAAGCGGATCGCCCCCTTCGCCGCGTCGGCGGCCAGTCTCGGCAGCGCGGCGATCTGGTGGACGTGATCTCGCCCGGCTTCACGGAGCAGCTCCCGCGTGGTGGGTTCGCCGCAGGTCGGGAAATCGTCCCGCTCATCGTGGTCGCCGTCGGTCAGATCCATCAGCCGCGCCAGCAGATTCGCCGACGCGACGCCGTCGGCGAGCGTGTGGTGCACCTTCCCGATGAGCGCGAACCGGTCGTCGGCCATCCCCTCGGCGAAGTGGAACTCCCAGAGGGGGAAGCGGCGGTCCAGCGGGGTGCTAGCGATGTCCCCGATGACGGCGTCGAGTTCGCGGCGCCCGCCGGGGCTCGGAATCGGTACCCGACGCACGTGGTAGTCGAGGTCGACGTCGCAGTTCTCCATCCACATGGGGTGGTGCAGCCGGAACGGGATGTCGACGAGCCGGTAGCGCAGCGGGTCGAGGAGGTGTAGGCGGCGGGCGATGGTGCGGCGGAAGTCGTCGAAGGAGTACGGGTGACCGTAGGTGTCGGCGAAGTTCGTCGCGTCGACGATCGCGACCTTGAGCGTGTGGGTGTGCAGATTCTCCGTCTCGCTGTACAGCAGCATGGCGTCCATGCCGTTGAGCCGCTTCACACCCCCACCCCACTTCCCCCGCCCGCGCCGGTAGGCATTCCCCGCGGGGAGTCTATGCAACCACCTCAGGTGGGGACGATGGGCGTTTCAGCGGGAGTGGACGCGGTCAGGCAGCGGTCGAGGCGGTCCGCGACGCCGTGGGTCTGCCAGAGGTTGAGGACGTTGACGAGCATCTGCAGCTGCGCGCGCACCGCCTCGTCGTCGCGGACGGCGGTGGCGTGGCGCCCGGGGGCGGGATCGGGGAGCCGGCTGCTCAGGTACGCGGGTGCGCCGAGCAACCAGGTGACGCCCATGACCGCCGCGTACAGCACGACGTGGTCGGTGAGCTCGCCCGGATCCACGCGGGGCCCGCCCGCGCGGTGGAAAGCGGCGGCGAACTCCGCGACGAGCTCGTCGAAGTGGTCGTCCCACAGCTCGTTCTGCGCGCCCGACAGCGCACCCCAGATGGCCATCGCCACGTTCATGCGGCCGGCGCAGCCCCAGTCCAGCAGCCCGCACTGCAGCGTGCCGTCGGTTGCGGGCCAGAACCAGGCGTTGTCCACGTTGGCGTTCCAGTGACACAGCGCGATCAGCTCGGGCCGTGACGCGAGGAACCGCCAGATGTCGGCTTCGCGAGCGGCCAGCCGAGGCGCCTCGAGGGCCAACTGCCGCAGGAACTGTGGGGCGCGGATCGACTCCGGTAGCAGCGCCGGCTGGGCCGCCGCGAAGTCGACGTACCGGGCCACCTGTCGCTCGGCGCGCTGCGGCGTCACCGGGGGGCGCTCACCGACCGCGGCGGCGGTCAGGTCGGTGGGGAACAGGGAGGTGAACTCGACCGGCAGCCGGCCCGCCCGATCGGCGCCGGCCAGCCGTGCCACCGACGAGAGCAACGCCCGATAGTGAGCGGGTGCGTCCGGCAGCGCGTCGTCGAGACACTTCGGGTGGTGAGGTTCGATTCCGTTGGCGCCGAACGGGATCTGTTCGGTGATCAGTACACCGGTGCCGGTCGCGTCCTCGTAGTCGGCGAACAGCGTCAGCGGGACGGTGACGGGCAGGTCCACGGCGCGCGCGAGCGCGGCGAAGTGGACCTCCGAGGCCATCTGGGTGCGGCCGTGGTCCCGGACGGGATCGTCGAAGTCGCGGGAGAACTTGACGAACAACTGCTCGGGCAGCGTTGAGCCGGCCTTGCCGTAGGACACGGTGAGCGCGAGCTTGCGGCCGGTGCTCCCCCCGGGCCAGTCGTCGGCCCGGAGGATCCCGGTCACCGCGTCGTCGGCGCCGAGCACCCCCCACGCGCGGAACGCCTCGGTGAGGAACGCGGCACCCGCGTCCCGCAGGGCACGGGGGCGGGTGGGGAACCGCAGGCCGCTGCTGTCGCCGGTGGCCCAGCCGTCACCGGGCACCGCGGTTACTTCAGGCAGCTGCCGCCGTCGACCGGCAGCGTGACGCCGGTGATGTAGCGCGCCTCGTCGGAGGCCAGGAACAGCACGGCGTTGGCGATGTCCTCGGGCTCGACCCAGCCGATGGGCAGGGTGTGCATGAACTCGCCGACCACCTTCATGTCGTCCGGGCCCGGGTTCTCCAGATCGGGACGGAAGAGCTTCATCGTGCCCTCGTTCATGAACAGCGGGGTGTTCACGTTGGTCGGGTGCACCGAGTTGACCCGGATGTTCTTGGCGCCGAGCTCGACGGCGAACGTCCGCATCAGGCCCACCACGCCGTGCTTGGCGGCGACGTAGTGGCCGGTGTGCGGGTAGGCCTTCAGGCCACCGACGGAGCTGGTGAGGATGATCGAGCCGCCGCGCTCGCCGGCGAGAATATGGGGGACACCGGCCTTCACGGTCTTCCACACGCCCCCGAGGTTGACGTCGATCATGTCTTCCCAGTCGCCCTCGCTGGTCTTGTCCAGCGTCTCGCCGCCGTTGCCGATGCCGGCATTGGCAACGATGATGTCGAGGCGGCCGAACTCCTCGACACCGGCGTCGACCGCGGCCTTGAGCGCGTCGAAGTCACGCGTATCGGCTTCGGCGGTGTAGATGCGGGCGCCGGCGTTCTTGACCATGTCGGCGGTCTCGGCGAGGTCCTCGGGCGTGGACAGCGGGATGCGGACGCTGTCGATCTGCCTGCAGATGTCGACGGCGATGATGTCGGCGCCCTCCTGGGCCATCCGCACCGCGTGCGCGCGGCCCTGTCCGCGCGCTGCGCCGGTGATGAAGGCGACCTTGCCCTCGACGCGTCCGGTCATATCGGTACCTCAATTCGTCAGGCGGAGAATCGATTCGGCTCGGCTCAGAAAGACTCGGAAGCCGGGAGAGTGTCTCCGTCGATGGTTTTGGCGATTGCTCAGCACTCTGTCACCGGTACGCTGTCGTGTCAATGGCACATGCGGATATCGGCAATTAACCTCTCCGCTTAGCAGAACGCAATTCTCAAAGGAGATGCCGAGCCGGGAGAATGGTGCGACATCCAGTCTCACCCGAGTTCGGGGGAATGTAGCGCGTGCCGGGCGAGAACGGTGTTCTCCTGCCGGTTCGGTCAGCGGGCGAAGCCGTGTGCGACGAAATCCCAGACTTCGTCGGCGGTGATCGGGCGGACGGAACCGTCGTCGGCGCCACCGCTGGACTGCGCCACGAACATCACGGTCTGCATCGTCATCGCGGCCATCCGCTTGGGGTTGACGCCCTCGCGCAGCTGCTTGGCGTCGAACGCCTCCTCCATCAACTCCGTCAGGAGCGCGAGCAGGGGGGCGTGGGCGATTTTGACTTCGGAGGGGTGCGACACGAGCAGGCGGGGCGCGAAGTCGGTGAAGAGGGGACGCTTGGCGGCCGGATCGGGGCGCGAGGTCTCGAACAGCAGCTGAACAGCGACTTTGAGGCGTTCGATCGGGTCGGTGTGGCTGGCGGTGGCGGCGCGGATCTGATCGGCCGACCGGCTCAGCGCGTCTTCGAAGAGGGCGAGCAGGAGCTCGTGCTTACCGTCGAACTGGAGGTAGAAGCTGCGCAACGATTGCCGGGAGCGGTCGACGACTTCCTGAACGGTGAAGTCGGTGCTGCCCTTTTCGATGATGATGGCCTGCGCGGCGTCGAGGAAGCGCTGCACGCGCTGAGCGGCGCGCAATTTCGCCGTCTTGATCGACCGTTCTACCGCCCGCTGCTTCCAGGCCGGCTCTTCGCTGGGGGTGCTCACCGGCTGCCCGCGGCCTGGCCGAGTGGGGAGAACATGGATGAACTGTACCGGAGAACGCCTGGGCATCGTCGCGCTAGCCCCCCTCGCGGCCAGTGTGTCGGAGATTGTAACTTCCTCATCGTGAGAATAGTATTCTCATATCGGGAATTAGAGAAGCCTTTCGTCGAGAACGACTGGAGTGCCGTGCAACTCACCTTCGCCCCCGACGTCGAGGCTTTCCGGGCCGAATTCGTCGCGTTCCTCGATGCGAATCTGCCCGATTCGTCGACCGCCGTGGAGCGGCCGCGTTCGACCGCGCACCTACCGGATTGGCTGCGAAACTGGCAGCGGTTGCTGTTCGACAACGGTTGGCTGCTGCCCGGTCAGCCGCCGGAGTTCGGCGGCCGCAACGCGACGATCCTGCAGCAGTACGTCTACCAGGTGGAACTGTCGCGGCGCCGGATGTACCAGAGCTTCAATCCGCAGGGCGTCGGCATCATCGCCGCATCCCTGATCTCGTTCGGCACCGAGGAGCAGCAGCGCAGATGGGCGGTGCCCATCCTGCGGGCGGAGATGACCGCGGCGCTCGGCATGAGCGAACCGGGTGCCGGATCGGATCTGGCCTCGCTGCGCACCCGGGCCAAGCGCTCGTCTGATTCGCGGGGCGACCACTACGTCGTCAACGGCCAGAAGGTGTGGACCTCCGGTGCACACGACGCGGACGTGATCCTCACGTTCGTGCGCACCGATCCGCAGGCCCCCAAGCACCGGGGGATCAGCGTGCTGATGATCCCGACGGATCTGCCCGGCGTGGTGCGACGACCGTTCGCCTCGGTGTGCGACCGCGACGACGTCGACTTCAACGAGGTGTTCTTCAACGACGTCGAGGTGCCGGCCGAGAACCTCGTCGGGCCGGAGAACGACGGCTGGCGGGTTGCCAACGGATCGCTCGGCCACGAGCGCAACATGCTGTGGTTGAGCTACGCCGACCGGTTGCAGGATCTGGTCGACGACTTCGTGCCCCGTACCGCGCTCGATCGTGACCGCTACGCCACCATGGCGATGGACATGACCGCGCTGCGGCTACTCGGGTCGGTGGCGCTGGCGCGGGCGGCCCGCGGCCAGGAGGACGCGGCGGCGCTGTCGGTGCTCAAGCTGTTCGGCTCGGAGACCGGACAGCTCGCCACCGAGCAGGCGCTCGCGTCGGTCGGACCCGACGGGCTGGCCCACCCGGTGAACATCGGCCCCTGGGCACCGCTGAACCTCGAAGCCCACTCGTGCGGGTGGTTCGAGCGGTATCTGCGCAGCTTCGCCGGCACCATCGCGGGCGGCACCTCGGAGATCCAGCGCAACATCATCGCCCAGCGACTGCTGGGACTACCCAGGAACTAGAGGAGACACGTGTACATCGACTACGAGGTCGCCGACAAGATCGCCACCATCACGCTGAACCGGCCGGAGGCGGCCAACGCGCAGAACCCCGAACTGCTCGATGAACTCGACGCCGCCTGGACCCGCGCCGCCGAGGATCCAGAGGTCGTGGTGATCGTGTTGCGCGCCAACGGGAAACACTTCTCCGCCGGTCACGATCTTCGGGGCGGCGGCCCCGTGCCGGACAAGATCACGCTCGAGTTCATCATCGCCCACGAGTCCAAGCGCTATCTGGAGTACACACTGCGGTGGCGCAATACCCCCAAACCGTCGATCGCCGCCGTCCAGGGCCGCTGCATCTCCGGTGGCCTGATGCTGTGCTGGCCGTGCGACCTCATCCTGGCCGCCGATGACGCGCTGTTCTCCGACCCGGTCGCCCTGATGGGCATCGGCGGCGTCGAATACCACGGCCACACCTGGGAACTCGGCGCACGCAAGGCCAAGGAGATCCTGTTCACCGGACGCCCGCTCACCGCGGAGGAGGCCGAGCGCACCGGAATGGTGAACCGCGTGGTGCCCCGCGCCGATCTCGACGCCGAGACCCGCGCGCTGGCCGAGCAGATCGCCACCATGCCGCCGTTCGCGCTGCGTCAGGCCAAGCGTGCGGTCAACCAGACCCTCGATGTCCAGGGTTTCTACGCGGCGATCCAGTCGGTGTTCGACGTCCACCAGACCGGCCACGGCAACGCACTCAGCGTCGGCGGCTGGCCGGTGCTGGTCAACCTCGACCAGATGAAGTCGAACGTCCAGTAGAGACTCGCGCCGGTGAGTCGACGCAGGCGGGTCTACGCCGGCCGGTTGGCCGCCGGTTACGGTATCCGCCTGACGCTGGCGCACCTCACCGCAGCCGCCGCCGTCCTCGCGATCATCGTCGCGTTGTCCCGCAACACCATCGGTGACGCGCGCCAGTTGCTGACCGCGACCAACCTGACAGCGTTCATCGTGCTGGTCACCGCATCCGCCACTGTCGACGGCGTAGTCGGCGCCGTCGGGATGCGGCCGGTGTTCAAATGGTTCGCCGAGGGCGCAGCACCTGCCCCGGACCAACAGCGTGCGGCACTGCGCATCCCGGTCCGCCAGACCGCGGTGGAGTTCGGCGTCTGGGTCGTCAGCGGCGCGGTGTTCATGGTGCTGAACATCAACGCCCGTGGCGGCGTGGCCTACGTGATCGGCGGGGCCATCCTGTTCGGCGCCATGACCACCGCCTGTATCGGTTATCTCATCACCGCCCGCACGCTGCGTCCGATCATCTCGGCGGCCATGGCGGGAGCCACGGGCAAGGTTTCGATGCCGGGCGCATTCGGCCGGCTCGTCTACGTGTGGGTGCTGTTCACCGCCGTCCCGGCCGCGGGTATCGCGGTCATCGTGCTCGCGCGCACCCACGGGTGGTTCCTCCATCGGTCCGCGCCGATCGAGACCCCCATCCTGGTGATGGTCGCGGTCTCGCTGCTGCTGGGCCTCGGCGCGACACTGCTGTGCGCACGGTCGATCTCCGACCCGATCCGCGAGGTGGTCGTCGCGATGCGGGAGGTCGGCCAAGGCCGGACGGACGTGGCCGTCGCGGTGTACGAGCCGTCGGAGATCGGCCGCCTGCAAACGGGGTTCAACACGATGGTCGCCGGTTTGGCGGAACGGGAACGGTTGCGGGAACTGTTCGGCCGCTACGTCGGAGTCGACGTGGCCAGGCATGCGCTACAGACGCAGCCGTCGCTGCACGGTGACGTCCGGGGGGTCGCGGTGCTCTACGTCGACCTGATCGGCTCGACCGCGATGGCGGCATCGCGTGACCCCGACGAGGTGGCGCAGATTCTCAACGACTTCTTCCAGATCGTCGTCACCACGGTCGAACAGTGCGACGGTCTGATCAACAAGTTTCAGGGTGACGCGGTACTCGCTGTGTTCGGCGCGCCGCTGCACCTCGAGGATCCCGCGGCGGCGGCGCTGGCCGCGGCCCGCACCGTCGCACCTCGGCTGCGCACGCTCCCGGAGACCGACTTCGGCATCGGTGTGACATTCGGCGCGGTGTTTGCGGGCACCGTGGGCGCCGAGAACCGCTACGAGTACACCGTCATCGGCGATCCGGTCAACGAAGCCGCGCGGTTGGCCGACCGTGCGAAGGAGAGCACGGGCCGGGTGCTGTGCTCCACGACCGCACTGCACCATGCCGCCACCGCAGAACGTGATCGCTGGCGGCCGTGCGGCACGGTGCTGCTGCGCGGCCGGTCCGCGCCGACGGAGATGGCCGAACCGGCGGACTAGAGGTTGGCCAGGCGTGGCGCCGAGCCGCGCGCCCGCAGCCCCGCACCCGCCCTGCGGGTGAGTTCCCTTGAGCTGCCGAGCAATCCGTCCAGCACCAGCACCCGCTTGACGTGCCGCTGCAGGTCGTGTTCCTCGGTGAAGCCGATACCGCCGAGAACCTGTTGGCAGTGTCGGGCGGCGGTGAGCGCGGCCTTACCGGCGGCCGCCTTGGCGAGCAGCGACGTCAGATCGGGGTTGTCCACACTCGGCAGGGTCAGCGTCGCTTCGGCGCCCTCGATGGCCACCAGCGTCTCGGCGAGCCGATGGCGCACCGCCTGGAATCCGGCGATGGGCTTACCGAACTGCTGCCGGTCCAGGGCGTGCCTGCGGGCCAGCTCGAGCATGGCCCGGGCGGACCCGACGAGCCACCAGCCGACGGCCAGCCGGGCCTCCGCCACGCGGATCGGATAGCCCTCCTCCTCGCGGCGCAGTGGCAGGCCGCCGAGGGTCGGGTCCAGGCTCTCCGGGCTGATGCGGTCCCACACCACCCACTGGTTGCCCGCGTACGGCAGCGGAAGCTCGACGGTGTCGCCGATCGTGTTCCCGGTGGCGTGCAGCACCACGTCGACGAGAATCGATGCATGCGAGCCGGTTTCGCCGAGCAAGCGGAAGTACAGCGGAATCGCCGCGTCGGCGGCCTCGGTCAGCATGTCGGCCCAGCCGAGCTGGCTGAGGGCGGCGTCGAGCTCGGGTCCCGAGGCCGACGACATGGTCTTGCGCAGCGAGGTTTCCAGCATGTCGAGTGATGCCTCGTCCAGGACGGAGGTCATGGTCACTCCTTCCCGAGGTCGAGCAGTCGGCGGGCGATGATGTTGCGTTGCACTTCGGCTGTGCCGCCGTAGATCGTCGCCGCCCTGGAGTAGAGGTACTCCGTACGCCACTGGGTGTCATCGAGCTCGATCGCACCGGGCAGCAAGTCGTGAACGGTGTCGAAGAGCCGTTGTTCGGCGCTGGCGAGCAGCACCTTGTCGACAGAGGTGTCGGGACCCAGTTTGGCGCCGGTGGCCAATCGGTGCTGGGTGGCCCGCGAGCGGCAACGCAGGGTGTGCAGCGCCAGGTAGGCCTCACCCATGTCGGTGTCGACGACCTGACCCTGCCGCTTCACCTGCTCGACCAGCGCGTCGAATCGTGAGTACAGGTAGGCGATGCGCTGCCAGAAGCAGGTCGAGCGCTCATAGGGCAACAGGTCCATCGCCAGCCGCCAGCCGTCACCGGGGTTGCCGAGCATCCGGTCGGCCGGCACCACGACGTCGTCGAAGTACACCTCGCAGAACTCATCGACGTCGTGCATCGTGCGCAGCGGGCGGACCGTGACGCCGGGGGAGTCGAGGTCGACGAAGAACGCCGAGATCGCCTCGTGGTTCGGCACGTCCGGGCCGCCGGTCCGGGCGAGCAGGATGCAGCGCTTGGCGTACTGCGCGAAGCTGGTCCACACCTTTTGACCATTGACGACATAGGTGTCGCCGTCCTGTACGGCACGCGTGGTCAGGGAGGCCAGGTCGCTGCCCGAGCCGGGTTCGGAAAAGCCCTGACACCAGGTCTCCGCACCGGACAGCAGGCGCGGCACCATCTCCGCGGCGAGTTCGGGTCTGGCGTAGTCGATCAGCGTGGGCGCGAGGACGTCGAGCATGGAGTAGGGACCGGGATGGTCGAGGCCACGTCCGACGACCTCCTCGCCGACGATGGCGCGCAGGATGTCCGGTCCGCCGAGCCCACCGGCCGATTCGGGCCAGCCGTACCGCATCCAGCCTGCGTCGTACAACGCGCCAAGGACGCGCACGTGCTGCGCCTGGTGCGCATCGAGGGAGTGCTCACCCTCGGCGGGGGTCAGGTCGTTCTCGTCGAGCCATTGCCGCAAAGCCGCGCGGAAGGCGGCGGGCTCGTGCAGTTCGGTCATCCGGCTTCCGGCCTTCCGATGGCGTGCGGCCGACCGTGGTCGTGATCGCCGCTGCGCCGGATGAACGTCATGGCGCGGGTTTTGAGGCGCCAGCCATCCTCGGTACGGACGTAGGTGTCGCGGTAATAGCCGATCCGCATGTCGTGCTGCGAGTGTTCGATGAAGCACAGCGGCTGGGTACCGGTCGCGGTGTCGGCGCCCTCGGTCAGGTCGATGAGTGCGGTACCGGTCATGAACAGACCCTTGGGCGCCGCATCGACCAGAACCGGGAACCGGTTGAGCGTGTACGTCTCGCCGAATGCGCTGTAGGTGCCGTCGGGGGTGAAAACGCTGATGAGACCGTCGATATCACCCTGGGTGATCGTCACCGCGTACTTGGCGAGCATCTGCTGGATCTCGACGAGATCCTCAGTCCTTGTTGGTGGTGTCATTCTTGAAGACCTTACCGCCCTTCATTACGAAGTTGACGTGCTGTGTAACGGTGATATCGGCCAGGGGATCACCCGGCACCGCGATCACGTCGGCGAGCTGACCCTCGGCCAGTCGGCCGCGATCGGTGACGTTGATCAGATCGGCCGCGACCACGGTCGCCGCACGCAGCACCGCGGCCGGTGACATTCCCCATTCGACGAGCGTGACGAGTTCGTCGGCGTTACGGCCGTGGGGGATGGCCGGGGCGTCGGTCCCGACGGCGATCTTCACCCCGGCTTCGTAGGCGGCCTTGATCGAGGTCTCGGCCTTGGGGAACATTTCGGCGGCCTTGTCCTGCAGCACTTTCGGCGCCTTCGACACATCCATGGCCTGCGCCAGGCGACGGGTGGTGACCAGGAAACGGTCGTTGTCGACGAGCATCTGGATGGCCTCGTCGTCCATCAGGAAACCGTGCTCGATGCAGTCGATGCCACAGGCCACCGCATGTTTGACCGCCTCGGCGCCGTGGGTGTGGGCGGCGACGCGAAGTCCGCGACGATGGGCCTCGTCGACGATCGCGCGCAACTCCTCGTCCGAATAGTGTTGCGCTCCCGCCTCTCCGGTCAGCGACATGACGCCGCCGGAGACGCACACCTTGATCAGCTGTGCGCCGTGCTTGATCTGGTAGCGCACGGCCTTGCGGATCTCGTCGACCCCGTTGGCGATGCCCTCCTCGATCGTCAACTCCAGTGCGCCGGGCATGAATGCGGCGAACATGGTCGGGTCGAGGTGTCCGCCCGTCGGGGTGATGGCGTGGCCCGCCGGGACGATGCGCGGGCCGTCGATCCACCCGGCGTCGATGGCCTTACCGAGCGCCACGTCGAGCAGATAGCCGCCCGTCTTGACGAACAGGCCCAGGTTGCGCACGGTGGTGAATCCGGCGCGCAGCGTGCGGCGGGCGTTGCCCACGGCACGCAGCACCCGGGTCGGCGGATCGTCCTGCACCTGGGACAGGCCTGGGTTCTCGCCCCGGCCGCCCATGAGCAGGTTGACCTCCATGTCCATCAGGCCCGGCATCAGGATCGCGTCGCCGAGATCGAGCACCTCCGCGCCGTCCGGGACGTCACCCCCGACGGCGACGATGCGGTCGCCGTCGATGGTGACGATGCCGGGCCGGATGATCTCGCCGGCATCGACGTCGAGGTAGCCCGAGGCTTTGAGGGTGAGGGTGGTCACCGTCAGACCACCGGCTCCTTGATCAGGTTGATGTAGGCCGCACCGCTGTCGAGGACGCGCGGCTGCTTCCACACCTCGATCGGAAAGCTCACCATGACGATCGACTGTCCCAGGTGCACCAGGGCTTTGGCGTCGTCGGGCATGCTCTTGAGCGGGAAGCGGGCGTCGACGTAGACCATGATGTCCTCGAGACGGGCCATACCGGCGTCGTAGAGCTCCTGCATCTCCTCCATGCTGGAGTTCAGCCGCTTCTGGTAGCGCTCCTCCTCGGTGGGCAGGCACCAGTCGGCGAACCGTTCCAGGTCGGCGAATTCCTCGGGCAGCTTAGGCATTTACCTCATCCTTCTTTGTGGCCGTCGTGCTCGATGCGGTGGCGCCGTTGGCGGATCCATTGGACTTGGCTTCGAGCTCCGCCTTGTAGCGGTCAACGTACTTGTGCGCGGTGTGGTGCAGGTGGCGCAGCAGCACCTCCTGGTCGCACAGCGGGAAGTCGAGGACGGCGCGGGTGCCGATCTGGGTCTGGGTGGCCTCCAGGGTGTTGGCGTCCTGGAACGCGTACTCCTTGAACGTCACCGCAGCCAGTTCCTGGGAGAGACGCTCGCGCAGGTTCTTCGGCGGCACGAAGTACAGGTCGGCCTCGAAGATGTGGGTGTCCACCCCGGTCGGCCAGTAGTTGTAGGTGAGGTACCAACCCGGCACCCAGAACAGCAGCGTGAAGTTCGGGAAGAACTCGAACGAGTCCTGGCCCCAGGTCTTGTGGCGTCCGGGGTTGATGGCCGGCGGCAGCTCGTCGGGCAGGATGCCCTTGATGTCGGGCCGGTCCCACGGACCGAACAGGCCGCTGTGCAGGATGCGCTCGATGGGCTTGACCATGTTGAGGTCCTTGGGCGGACTCATGCCGCCCCAGGACGAGATCATCGAGTGATCGCCCTTGATGTCGTAGTGCAGCGCCTCGAACCCGAACTTGGCCAGCTTCTCGGCCTCCTCCTTCTCGGCCTGCTTCATGTGCAGGATCGGCGCGTGGTAGAACTCCACGAACGCGTCGATGAACAGCTTCCAGTTCGACTTGATTTCCGAGCGGTAGCTGTAGTGCTCGGTCATCTCGTGGAACGGGTAACCCTTGAGGCCCTGGCCGAATTCGCCCAGGTACTCATCGAGGGAGACCGCGTTGTCGTCGAAGTTGACGAAGATGAAGCCCTCCCACACCTCACAGCGCACGGGCTTGAGCGGGTAGTCCTGCTTGTCGAGGTCGAAGAACTCCTGCTCCTGCTGGACGAAGGTCAGGTCGCCCTTGAGGTTGTAGCGCCAGGCGTGGTACTTGCAGACGAACTGGCGGCAGGTTCCGGACACCTCCTCGCCGGGGTAGTCGTTCCAGACGAGCTTGTTGCCGCGGTGGCGGCACAGGTTGTAGAACGCGCGGATCTGCTCGCCGTCGTTGACGATGACGATCGAGGTGCCGGGGCCGACCGACGGCAGCTCGCGGGTGATGTAACTGCCCTTCTTGGGGATCAGCTCGATGCGGCCCATCTGCAGCCAGGTCTTGCGGAAGATCGCCTGCTGCTCGAGCTTCCACTGCTCGGGATCGATCGAGTCCTCGTAGTTGACCGGTGCGGTGCCGAGTTCCGGCCAGTTCTCGGTCCAGCTGCCGACGTCCGGCTTTTTGAAGAATGCCACGGTTGATTGCCTCTCTGCGGTCAGTGGGGATCGGGTTCGACGCCGAAAGTGTTGATGGCCATGGCCAGTGCGCCATAGCAGCCGATGGTGAAGATGAGATCCATGAGCTGGTGCTCGTCGAGGTGCATGCTGAGGGCCGACCAGGTGTGGTCGGAGACGTTGTCCGACCCGCGTAGTTCGTCGACGGCGGTGAGCACCGCTCGGTCCAGCTCGTCGACCGCCTCGCCGCGGGCGGCGCCCTCGATCGATTCGTCGGTGAGCCCGACCTCGCGGCCCATGATGACGTGGTGCTGCCACTCGTATGTGCAGCCGCTCAGGTGGGCGACGCGAAGCACGGCGAGTTCACGCAGCCGTGCCGGCAGCGTGGATCCGTACAGCAATTGGAAGTTGAAGCGCAGAAACCCCCTCGCGAGCTTCGGGTGACGCAGGAGCGTCGCGACGAGATTCCCGGTCGTCTCGGGGCTGCGGCGTTCAGCGGGCATCAGCCCGGACAGGGCCTTGTCGACGTCGTCGCCCCACTGATCGGCCGGGAGGGGGGCCAAGCGCACGGCATCTCCTTCCGGTGTCTTCACTCAAGTGACTCTCAGCAGTGAGAATCAGGTTCTCATTTCTGACTAACAGGTTTCCACACGACCGCGCCGAAGGTCAATAGACGCGCGGACGCTCTCGCCGCGCCCGCGTCCTCGACGGCCGAAAACGCAGGCAGATTTGGTCTGCGTCGTTGATTCTCCATGACGGAGAAGATAGTTTTCTCATCAGGAGAACAGTCGGGATCGCGCAAGGCCGAGTACCGCTCGAAAGGAATGCCGTGAAGCACGAAGACATGATCTTGATCAGCGTGGACGATCACATCATCGAGCCGCCCGGGATGTTCAAGAATCATCTGCCGGAGAAGTACCGGGACGACGCGCCTCGGCTCGTGCACAACGCGGACGGGTCCGACACCTGGCAGTTCCGCGACACCGTGATCCCGAACGTGGCGCTCAACGCCGTCGCAGGCCGGCCCAAGGAGGAGTACGGGCTGGAGCCCCAGGGCCTCGACGAGATCCGCAAGGGCTGCTACGACCCCGACGAGCGCGTCAAGGACATGAACGCCGGCGGGGTGCTCGCCACCATGAACTTTCCGTCGTTCCCGGGTTTCGCCGCCCGCCTGTTCGCGACCGAGGACCCCGAGTTCTCCCTGGCGCTGGTCCAGGCCTACAACGACTGGCACATCGACGAATGGTGCGGCAGCAATCCGGGGCGCTTCATCCCGATGGCCATCCCCGCGATCTGGGATCCGGAGTTGTGCGCCCAGGAGGTGCGGCGCGTCTCGAAGAAGGGTGTGCACTCGCTGACCTTCACCGAGAACCCCTCGACGCTGGGCTACCCGTCGTTCCACGATCTGGAGCACTGGCGTCCGCTGTGGGAGGCGCTGGTCGAGACCGAGACGATCATGAACGTGCACATCGGATCGTCGGGCAAGCTGGCCATCACCGCCCCCGACGCACCGATGGACGTGATGATCACGCTGCAGCCGATGAACATCGTGCAGGCGGCTGCCGATCTGCTCTGGTCGGCTCCCATCAAGGAGTTCCCGACGCTGAAGATCGCGTTGAGCGAAGGTGGCACCGGGTGGATTCCGTACTTCCTCGACCGGGTGGACCGCACCTACGAGATGCATTCGACGTGGACCCACCAGAACTTCGGTGACAAGTTGCCGTCGGAGGTGTTCCGCGATCACTTCCTGACCTGCTTCATCTCTGACCCGGTCGGGGTGAAGAACCGGCACATGATCGGAATCGACAACATCTGCTGGGAGATGGACTACCCGCACTCGGACTCGATGTGGCCGGGTGCGCCCGAGGAGTTGATGGCCGTCTTCGACACCTACGAGGTGCCCGACGACGAGATCAACAAGATCACCCACGAGAATGCGATGCGCTGGTACCAGTTCGAGCCGTTCCAGCACGTCCCCAAGGAGCAGGCCACTGTCGGAGCGCTGCGCAAGGCCGCCGAGGGGCATGATGTGTCCATCCGGGCACTGAGCGCGCACAAGGACCGGTCCGGTTCGAGCTTCGCTGATTTCCAGGCCAACGCCAAGGCGGTCAGCGGCGCGCGCGACTGACGCGCGCGGATGAGGTCACCGGTGCGGCGGGAGATCCGATCGCACCGGTGATCTGCTGTGCGACAGCACATTTGCTAAGGAAGAGGAGACTGCAGTGTCGGGCGGAATGAGTTTCGAGCTGACCGAGGATCAGCAGCTGATCTACAAGTCCGTCGGCGAACTCGCCGCGAAGTTCGACGACCACTACTGGATGGAGAAGGACCTGGGGCACGAGTTCCCCAGGGAGTTCTACGACGCCATCGCCGGCGGTGGCTGGCTGGGCATGACCATCCCCGAGGAGTACGGCGGCCACGGGCTCGGGATCACCGAGGCGACGCTGCTCGCCGAGGCGGTGGCGCGCTCGGGCGGCGGGATGAACGCCGCGAGCTCGATTCACATGTCGATCTTCGGCATGCATCCGGTTGTCAAACACGGCTCTGACGAGCTCAAGGCCCGGACGCTACCGCGTATCGCCACCGGGGATCTGCACGTGTGCTTCGGTGTCACCGAACCCGGTGCGGGACTGGACACCTCGCGTATCACGACCTTCGCCAAGCGCGACGGCGACTCGTACGTCGTCAACGGTCGCAAGGTGTGGATCTCCAAGGCGCTGGAGTCCGAGAAGATCCTGCTGCTCACCCGCACCACCCCGTACGACGAGGTGACAAAGAAGACCGACGGGATGACGCTGTTCCTGACCGACCTCGATCGCGCGCACGTCGACATCCGTCCCATCCCGAAGATGGGTCGCAACGCCGTCAGCTCCAACGAGCTGTTCATCGACGATCTGCGCATCCCGGCGGAGGACCGGGTCGGCGAGGAGGGTAAAGGATTCTTCTACATCCTCGACGGCCTCAACCCCGAGCGCATGCTGATCGCCGCGGAGGCGCTCGGCATCGGTCGCGTCGCGCTCGACCGGGCGGTCAAGTACGGCAACGACCGGCAGGTGTTCAACCGGCCGATCGGTATGAACCAGGGCATCCAGTTCCCGCTCGCGGACTCGCTGGCCCGGTTGGACGCCGCGGAACTGGTGCTGCGCAAGGCGACCTGGCTCTACGACAACGGCATGTCCTGTGGCCGCGAGGCCAACATGGCCAAATACCTCTGCGCCGACGCGGGATTCGACGCGGCGGACCGCGCGCTGCAGACCCACGGCGGGATGGGTTACTCGGAGGAGTACAACATCTCGCGCTTCTTCCGTGAGTCGCGGCTGATGAAGATCGCACCGATCAGCCAGGAGATGATCCTGAACTTTCTCGGTTCCAACGTTCTCGGCCTGCCGAAGAGTTACTAGAGATGAGCACAGCTCCGCTTGCCGGTATCACGGTGATCGCCCTCGAGCAGGCGGTGTCGGCGCCGATGTGTACCCGGGTGCTCGCCGACTTCGGTGCGCGGGTCATCAAGGTGGAGAACCCGAACGGCGGGGACTTCGCCCGCCACTACGACGACGTCGTCCACGGTCAGGCTGCGCACTTCGTGTGGGCCAACCGGAACAAGGAGTCGGTGAGCCTGGATCTGAAGTCGGCGGCCGGTATCGAGGTGCTGCACCGGTTGCTCGACAGCGCCGACGTCCTGGTGTCCAATCTCGCGCCTGGCGCCACCGCGCGCATCGGGGTCTCGCCGGCGGATCTGAAAACCCGTCACCCGCAGGTGATCCCGGTCGAGATCGACGGCTACGGCGCGGGCGGGCCGATCTCGCACAAGCGGGCCTACGACCTGCTGATCCAGGCCGAGTCCGGGGCGTGCGCGGTGACCGGGCACCCGGGGATGCCCGCCAAACCCGGTCCGCCGGTGGCCGATATCTCCACCGGCCTCTACGCCGCGCTGTCGATCATGAGCCTGCTCTACGCCCGCGACGCCGGGGGCGCCCAGGGCGCTGCACCGGCGGTGGCGGTCAGTCTGTTCGACACGATGACCGACATCATGGGCTACCAGCTGGCCTACACCCAGCATTCGGGCATCGACCAGCAACCGCTCGGGATGAGCTCACCGGCGGTGGCACCCTACGGCGCTTTCGCGACCCGCGACGGCCAGACGGTCGTCCTGGGCACGACCAACGACCGGGAGTGGCAGCGGCTGGCACGCGACATCATCGACCGTCCGGATCTCGCGGACGATCCGGCGTTCGCGGGGAACGCCGACCGGGTGGCTCGGCGCGACGTGCTGAACGAGGCCATCGGATCGTGGTGTGCGCAGCACGATCTCGCGCACATCCAGAAGACGGCCGATGACGCGGGTATCGGGAACTCCCGCTACAACGTGCCCAGCGAGGTCATCGGTCATCCGCAGCTCAGTGCCCGGGACCGCTGGCGGCCGGTGCAGACGCCGAACGGTGAGATCTCCGCACTGCTGCCGCCGCCGGTGATCGAGGGATACGAACAGCCCATGGGGGCGGTGCCCGGACTCGGGCAGCACACCGACGCGATACTGCGTGGGTTGGGGCTGTCGGGCGAGGAGATCGATGCGCTGCGTGAGCAGGGCGCGATCGGCCCGGCGCACGAGTGATACGAGAGCAGGAGAACACATGCGCGAGACCGTGATCGTCGAGGCCGTCCGGACACCCGTCGGCAAACGCAACGGCGGCCTGTCGGACATGCACGCCGCGGATCTGTCGGCCCTCGTGCTCAACGAGCTGGCGACGCGGGCCGGTATCGATCCCGACATCGTCGACGACGTCGTCTGGGGGTGCGTCTCCCAGGTGGGCGACCAGTCCAGCAACATCGGCCGCTACGCGGTGCTGGCCGCGGGCTGGCCGGAACGGATTCCCGGGACGACGGTCAACCGTGCCTGCGGCTCGAGCCAGCAGGCACTCGACTTCGCCGTCCAGGCCGTGATGTCAGGGCAGCAGGACGTCGTGGTGGCCGGCGGTGTCGAGGTGATGAGCCGGGTGCCCCTCGGTGCGGCGCGCGCCACGGGCATGCCCTACGGCCCCAAGGTGCTCGAGCGCTACGACGGGTTCTCGTTCAACCAGGGCATCTCGGCCGAACGCATCGCCGAGAAGTGGGGCTTTTCACGGACCCGTCTGGACGAATACTCCGCACGCTCCCACGAACTCGCCGCCGCGGCGCAGGACGCGGGCGCGTTCGACGACCAGATCGTGGCCGTGACGCCCGGCGAGGGCGCCGCCGTCACCGCCGACGAGGGCATCCGCCGCGGCACCTCGGTCGAGAAACTCGCCGGCCTCAAACCGGCCTTCGCCGAGGACGGCGTGATCCATGCGGGCAACTCGTCGCAGATCTCCGACGGTGCGGCAGCCCTGCTCGTGATGACCGCCGAGGAGGCCACGCGCCGGGGGCTGACGCCGATCGTCCGCTACACCGCGGGTGCGGTCACCGGCGCCGATCCGGTGCTCATGCTGACCGGACCGATTCCGGCGACGGAGAAGGTGCTGAGCAAGGCCGGCGTGGGCGTCGACGAGGTGGGCGTGTTCGAGGTCAACGAGGCGTTCGCGCCGGTTCCCCTGGCATGGCTGGCCGAGACCGGCGCGGCCGAGGACCGGCTGAACCCGCTGGGCGGCGCGATCGCCCTCGGCCACCCGCTGGGGGCGTCGGGCGCCGTGCTCATGACCCGGATGATCCACCACATGCGCGACAACGGAATCCGCTACGGGTTGCAGACCATGTGCGAAGGCGGCGGCACCGCCAACGCCACGCTGGTCGAACTCGCCACCTGAACTCGCCCCCCAAGCCCGCCCCAAGATCTGCCGCCGAGGAGGCACTGTGCGTCGAGAGCTGTTCACCGAGGATCACGAGTCGTTCCGGGAGCTGGCGCGCGACTTCATCGAGAAGGAGGTCGTGCCGCAGTACCCGCTGTGGGAGAAGGCCGGCCGCATGCCGCGCGACGTCTTCAAGCAGATGGGCGCGCTGGGCATGCTCGGCATGTCGATCCCCGAGGAGTTCGGCGGCGCCGGCGTGGACGACTACCGCTACAACGTCGTGCTGCAGGAGGAGGCGGCCCGCGCGCTGGTCACCCTCTCGACGGTGCGCACCCAGCTCGAGGTGATCCTGCCGTACTTCCTGCACTACGCGAACGACGAGCAGCGGCAGCGCTGGTTCCCCGGGATGGCCGCAGGCACCCTGCTCACCGCGGTCGCGATGACCGAACCGGGTACGGGATCGGACCTGGCCGGGGTGCGGACCACCGCGGTGCGGGACGGGGACCACTACATCCTCAACGGCGCCAAGACCTTCATCACCGGCGGCATCCAGGCCGACCTCGTGATCGTGGTGGCGCGCACGTCGACCGATCCGGACAACCGGCGCCGCGGGCTCACGCTGCTGGTCGTCGAGGACGGGATGCCCGGCTTCGAACGCGGCCGCGAACTGGAGAAGATGGGCTGCAAGGTGCAGGACACCGCTGAGCTGTCGTTCACCGACGTTCGCGTCCCGGTGGCCAATCAGCTGGGGGAGGAGGGTGAGGCATTCAGCTACCTCGGTCACAACCTGCCCCAGGAGCGGTTGACGGTGGCGGTGGGCTCGGTGGCCCAGGCCCGATCGGCGCTGCACGCCACGATCGACTACGTCAAGGACCGCAAGGCGTTCGGGACACCGGTCGCGTCGTTCCAGAACACGAAGTTCGAGCTGGCGGCGGTGTCGACCGAGATCGAGGCGGCCCAGGCGATGCTCGATCGCGCGGTGCTCGACCATGTCGACGGGGTGCTGTCCCGGGAGGACGCCGCTCGCGTGAAGCTGTTCTGCACCGAGATGCAGGCCCGGGCCGTGGATCGCTGTCTGCAGCTCTTCGGCGGCTACGGCTACATGATGGAGTATCCGATCGCGCGGCTGTACAACGACGCCCGCGTCGCCCGCATCTACGCGGGGACCAGCGAGGTCATGAAGGTGATCATCGCCAAATCGCTCGGCCTCTAGCGGTGGTTGACGTGCCCGGGGTTGATCTTCACGCCGTGGATGTGCCAATGCCCGGGCGGGCCGAAGATCTTGTTCAGGTGGCCGGGCGGCGGGAGCACTCCGGGACCGGGGCCGACGAACCCCGGGATCGGTGGCGGTGGCGGGAGCCATGGGTCGGCCTGCGCGGTCCCTACCCCGACGCCGAGGGCGGCGGCCCCGATCGCGCCGGCGACGATGGTGGTGGCGGCGATGCTGCTGGACTTCACGGTCGCGTCCTTCCGTCCGGTCGTCTTGCGACGTCTGGAACTTCTGTTGCGTCCCACCAATCTACGTCGGATCCGCGGGCCATGGTCAACGGCCGCGTGCCCTGACCTGCGGGTGTGATGACGATCTAAACCTTTCACCGGTGAGACCCTTGTCACACCGCGCAAACCAACCTACTGTGTGTTCACTAGGTTGGTTCGAACAGGGGAGTTCCGTGTCTGTGGCACAAACGCAGCGGCCCTACGCCGCACTCTTCGCCAAGGGCGAAGACCGCAGACAGCGGATCCTGGGCGTCGCGGAGCGGTTGCTGGCGCGCAACGGCTGGCGAAACACGTCCCTGGCGCAGATCGCGCGGGCCGCGGGCGTGACCCCGGCCGGTCTGCTGCACCACTTCGAATCCAAGGAACAGCTGCTCAACGCGGTCCTCGACGCCCGCGACACCGACGACGACACCCACGCCGACCGGTCGGGCGATCTGTTCGAGCAGATTGCCCGGGTGGCCGAACGCTTCCAGCGGGCCCCCGAACTCGTGGGCACCTTCACGGTGCTGCTCGTCGAGAACATCGCCGAGGACGCCCCGCTGCACGACCGGCTGCTCATGCGCCAGCGGGCAGCCGTGGAGATCGTCACCGAGATCATCCGGCGCGGTCAGCTCGCCGGCCGGTACCGCGAGGACCTCGATGCTGCTCTCAAAGCCATGGAGATCCTCGCCTTCGTCAACGGAATGGAGACCTCATGGTTGCTCGACCCTTCGATCCCCCTGGCCGAAGTGTTCCAGCAGTACGCGGAGTCTCTGGCCCGAGATTTCGCCCTGACCACGACACCGCCCCAAGCGTCCGCTCGATGAATACGGAGACCGAAATGCGCTACCGCCTCGACATCGTCAGTCCGTCCGTCACCGACGCCGTGGCCTTCGCCGGCGGCTGGCTGTTCGACCGCGCGATGGCCGGCTGGGATGTGACCGTACTCATCCCGAACACCGGAGAGGATGTCCGACCGCTGGAGATTCTGGGCGCCACGGTGCTGGACCTGGAGCCGGTGCTCGAATCCTGGACCGATCGTCCGCACCCACAGACCGTGTCGGTCGCGGCCGGATTGTTCGAGAACGACGAGCGGGTGCGCCGGCACGTTCGCAAGGCGCTCGACCACGGCCTCACCGAGGTGACGGTGTGGGGCGACCACTGTCCCGCGGAACTCCACAGCGACGTCGACGCGGTGCGTCACGAACTCAGCGCGGCCGCCCGGGCGTTCAAGTCGCAGGCGCTGGCCGCCGTGGGCGCCGACGACCGCGCTGCCGACCAGCACGTCGAGACCTTCCGCTGCGGCATGATGACCCGTCGCTCGGTGGCGACCGATCTCATCCCGGCCAGCTAGGTCAACTCGATAACGACCTTGCCGACGGCGCGGCCATCGGCGACCTGTCGCAGCGCGGCGGTGACGTCGTCGAGGGGGTGGACCGCACCGATGTGCGGTCGCACCTCGCCTGCGGCGAACAGCTCACCGAGCTCGGCTTCGTTGCGCCGGAATTCGTCAGCAGGAATGTCGCCGAATTGAAATCCTTGTATGACAACGCCTTTCACGAGAACCAGGTTGAGGGGTATCCGGGGGATCGTGCCCGACGCGAAACCGATGGTGACGAAGCGTCCCCCGCGGCGCAGCGCGCGCAGCGCCGGTTCGGACAGTTCGCCGCCGACGGGATCGATCACTGCGGCCGCCCCGTCGGGGACCGCGTCGCGCAGGGCGTCCCGCAGTGGCTGCGATCGGTGGTCGATCAGGCGGTGGGCGCCGTGATCCGATGCGGCGTCCAGCTTTTCGGCCGTCGACGCGACGGCGGTCACCCGGGCACCGAGGTGCGCCGCGAGTTGCACCGCACCCAGGCCCACGCCGCCTCCGGCGCCGAGCACGATCACGTCGTCGCCGGCGGCGATCCGGGCCACCGAGCGCAGCGCGTGGTAAGCGGTGCGGTGGGCCACGCCGAACGCGGCCGCTGCACGGTCGTCGACGCCGGCGGGGAGGTGGGACAGCGCAGTCGCATCGACGGCGATCTCTTCGGCGAACGCGCCGTACATGACGGTGCCGCCCACCCGGTCGCCGACGGTGAAACCTCCGACGCCATCCCCGATTTCGACGACCTCGCCGGCGAACTCGCTACCGGGCACGAACGGCGGCGGCACGGTGGCCTGGTAGCGGCCCGCGATCAGCAGTACGTCGGGATAGTTGACCGCGGCCGCGCGCACCCGCACCCGGACCTGCCCCGCGCCCGGTGTGGGCGGGGCCTGCTCGCTGATCCGCACCACCTCGGGGTCGCCGTGGACAGGGCAGACCGCCGCCCTCATCGGTAGTCGGTGGATTCGGCGAGGTCGGCGGCCGAACGCATGAGCGCCGGCACGATCGGGCCGAACGCCTGTAGCTTCCCGTCGTCGCCTGCGCGCTGGAAGCCCTGCTCGAGCACGATCGCGAGCTTCCAGCGGGCCAGCACGAGGTAATAGTCCAGGTCGTCGACTTGGCGACCGGAGATCTCGGCGTAGTGCGCCACCACCTGATCGCGGGTCGGCATCCCCACCATGTCCACATAGGACATCTCGTCGGCGGCGGGCGCGGAGGTGTCGGCGGGCCAGCTCTGCACCATCCACGCCAGATCCAGTTTCGGGTCGCCGACGGTGCCCATCTCCCAGTCGACGATCGCGGCGAGCCGCGCCGGAGCGCCGTGCCGGTACATCACATTGGCGAACTGATAGTCGCCGTGCATGAGACCCGGCATGAAGTCGAGTGGGCGATGGGCGCGCAGCCACTCGGTGGCCACGTCGAGCCCGTCGAGCTCGCGGCCCTTGATGCGCTCGAAGAATCCCGTCCACCGGTCGACCTGGCGTTCGTGATAGCCGTCCGGGCGGCCGAGATCGGCCAGGCCCCTGGCGCGCCAGTCGACCTTCGACAGCAGCGCGATGCCCTCCGCCAGTTGATAACTCAGCCCGGGCCGGGTGGACGGATCGCTGTCGAACGGCTCCGGCCACTTGCCGTGGGTATCCATGGGGGACCAGCCGTCGACGAAGCCCATCAGGTAGAAGGGGCGACCGAGGACCGCGGGGTCGTCGCATACCCCGACCGCCGCGGTGTGCGGCACCTCCGTGCCGTCGAGGGCTTCGATGATGCGCCACTCGCGCAGGATGCCCTTGTCGCGGTCCGGTGGCGCACTGGGCGGGGGCATACGCAGCACGCAGCGGTGCTCACCGCGGCGCAGCTCGTAGATGACGTTCTGGGTGCCGCCGGACAGGAATCGGGTCTGCAGTGATTCACCCGCGCCTGGCAGCGCCCGGCGGTCCATCCAGTCCGCAAGACGTGCGGTGTCCACGGTGGGTTCGGGATCGCTCACAGATTGCCCACCGTGGTTTCGAGGTAGTCGGCGAACTTGGCTCTCGCCGCATCCCGCTTACCGGGGATCCACTCGGTCGGCCACATCTGGTCGGTCGGACGGTAGTCGCGGAGTACCTGTTTGGCGACGGTGGTCTTGTGCACCTCGGTCGGACCGTCGGCCAGCCCCATCACCGCGGCGCCGGTGACCATGCCGAGGAACGGCATCTCGTTGGTGACGCCGAGCGCGCCGTGCACCTGCATGGCGCGCCAGGCGATGTCGTGCAGGACGGTCGGCATCACCACCTTGACCGCGGCGATGTCCTTGCGCACCTTTTTGTAGTCGTTGTACTTGTCGATCTCCCACGCGGTGTAGAGCACCATGAGGCGGAACTGCAGCAGCTGCGCATACGAGTCGGCGATGTAACCCTGGACGAATTGCTTGTCCGACAGCAGGCTGCCCTGGGTCTGACGGCTGAGCGCGCGTTCGCACATCATGTCGATCGCCTTGCGGGCCAACCCGATCGTGCGCATTGCATGGTGGATGCGGCCGCCGCCGAGTCGGGTCTGCGCGATGGCGAACGCCTGCCCCTCCCCGCCCAGTAGTGCATCGGCCGGCACCCGCACGTTGTCGTAGTGGATCAGCGCATGGCTGCCCTCGCCGTCGGCCTCCCCGTACAGGCCGACGTTGCGCACGATGCGCACCCCGGGGGTGTCGGTCGGCACGAGGAACATCGACATGCCCTGATAGGGGCTGACGTCGGGATTGGTCACCACCATCACGATGAGGAAGGCGGCGGTGGCCGCGTTGGAGGAGAAGAACTTCTGACCATTGATGATCCAGCCGTCCCCGTCGCGGACCGCGCGGGTGGTGAACAGGGTCGGGTCGGCGCCGGCGTGCGGTTCGGTCATCGAATAGCAGGAGAAGAGCTCCCCCTCGAGCAGAGGCCGTAGATAGCGCTCCTTCTGCGCGTCGGTGCCGTAGTGGGCGATGATCTCGGCGTTGCCGGTATCGGGGGCCTGGCAGCCGAAGACGATGGGCGCCCACTGCGATCGCCCCAGGATCTCGTTGAGCAGAGCGAGTTTGAGCTGACCGTGGCCCTGCCCCCCGAGCTCCGGACCGAGGTGGGTGGCCCACAGCCCCCGCTGCCGCACCTGCTCCTTGAGCGGATCGATCGCCTCCCGACGTCGCCCGTCCAGCGGGACGAACTGCTGGTGCGGGAACGCCAGGTCGAGCGGTTCCACCTCCTCGCGGACGAATTCGTCGGCCCAGTCCAGCACCTTCTGGTACTCGGGGTCGGTCTCGAAGTCCCATGCCATATCGAGTCTCCTTCTCAGCTCATCGTTTCCAGGAAGCCGGCCCAGTCACCGAACATCGCACGGTCGACGATCTCGATCCGCGTACCGCCCGAGTCGAGGTGATAGGCGAATGTGGGTGGACCGTCGCCCCGGGGGCCTGCCTCGAACGCGAAACCGCAGGCCGACAATTCCGCGGAGACCGTTTCGATGTCGTCGACCCAGTACCCGAGGTGGTGGGTGGTGCCGCCGGGCGCCGCGGTCCAGAGCGTGCCGGGGATCTCGGCGACCAGCTCCAGATGCGGTGCCTGCACCGAGAAGCACAGCCGGAACGGCACTTCCAGATCCCCGGCGGGTGTGGTGACGGGAACCGTGTACTCCAGGGTCTTCGTCCAGCGGTATCCCGCGACGGCGGACAGGCGGGCCGCGGTCGCCTCCAGATCGGAGACGACCACGCCGACGTGGTACAGGTCCGCCGCGGACAGCGGTGAGGTCATCTGTGCCTGCTTCGTAGATCGAACCCCGCGATCAGTGCCGCGATATCGGCGGTGACCACCTCGGCGAACGATCGGCCGCCCAAACCCCCCATCGCCCAGTGCCGTACCCCTTCGCTGACGTGCATCTGCGCCAGGCGCGACAGATGGGCGGCGTCGACTCCGGCGGCCAGTTTGCCGTCGGCCTGCGCCGTCGCGAACAGTTCGCCGAACATGTCGGCGTCGGTATGGGCATCGTCGTCACCGGCGAGGATCCGCTGCTCGTGGCGATAGCCCTCGAGGATCGTCTCCACGATCAGATCCGGGGGATTGCGCGCCATCGAGCGCTGCAGGCTGTGCAGCGCCTTGGAGATGACGGCCTCCACGTCGTAGTCACCACGCAGTTGCCGGCGCACCGTCGTGCGGGCGGCGCGGGTCGAGGTCAGGCCCACCGCGAACAGCACGTCCTCCTTGGCGGGGAAGTAGAAGTAGAACAGTGCGCGGGACACGCCTGCCGCCCGGCAGATGTCGGCGACGGTGGTCTGGGCGTAGCCGTTCGTCCGCCACAGCGCCATCGCCGCGGCCACCAGGGCCCGCTTGGTCTCGTGCGAGCGGGCGCGCTGGAAGGTGGCGCGACGTTGACCCTCGTCAGCTGGTGATAGCCCCGCCTTGGCCCGCATATATCGGACAGTATCAGCGGTCTGGCGCGGTGCCTATAGCTGACGTCTGTCCAACTAACTGCCCGGCGTCAGGCCCGGGCGATGTTCTCGACGATGATCTCGCAGGCCGATTCGTAGAACGCGCTGATGAGCGTGGAGAAGGACAGCTCGAAGGGATACACCATGTGAACGTCGAGCGGTTCGACGTGCCACTGCGGAAGCACCGGGACGATGGTGCGCTCGCGTAACTCGGCGGTGCAGATGATCTGCGTGGGCATCACCCCGATGCCGAGTCCCTCCAGGATGTACCGCTTGCACACCTGAAAGTTGTTCGCGCGGGCTCGGATCCGGGGTGTCAGCTCGTGTGTGTGCCCGTCACGGGTCAGGGTGAGCCTGCCGGGGCCGCCGAAGCCGAACTCGATGAAGGGCAGTCCGCTCAGCTGCTCCGGTTCGCTCACCGGCTCGGCCAATTCCGCGACGAAGCCGGCGGACGCGCACAGGAACAGCTCGAGGCTGAAGACCTTCCGGGCGATCAGGGTCGAATCCTGCAGCGGCCCGGTGCCGAAGACCACGTCGAAGCCGTCCCGGACCGGGTCCATCATGCTGTCGACCAGTCGGATGTCCAGTCGCGAGTGCGGATAGTGTTGCAGGAACGCCGCGCCGACGCGGGATGCGTAGTCGATGCCGAGGAAGACCGGCATGGCCACGCGCAATTCGCCCTGGGGTTCCTCCCTGCTGCCCTCGACGAGGGCCCGCACGCCGTTGGCCTCCGCCAGGATGTTCACCGCATGCTGGTAGATCTTCTCGCCGAGATCGGTGACCGTGAGCTGATGAGTGTTCCTGCGTAGCAGCTTGATGCCAAGGTCGGATTCGAGCCTGCTCAGCTTGCGGCTGACCGTCGACTTCGGCATCCCGAGTAACGCGGCCGCCTTCGACAGGCTGCGGTGCTCGACGACCTTGCCGAACACCAGCAGCGCACCCAGGTCGTAGGGAAGGTTCTGCTCCATGTTTCCTCCTCGGCTGCTGTTCCAAATATGCAACAGGGAGTTGCGACTTTCGGGCTGTTTCGCCAGAGCGGTTCGTTGTTACCTTCGGCGCGAAGGAGGGCCTCATGAGTCACGTCACACGGGTGGCCAAGCCCGCCGGCGCCCATTGGACCGACGCCTACCCCGAACTCGGCAGGGGACCGGTGTCCCTCGAGGACTGTGTCTCGACCGACTTCTACGAGAAGGAACGCGAACACGTCTTCAGGAAGACATGGCTCTACATGGGCCGGGTCGAGCAGGTTCCGAAGGTGGGCAGCTACTTCACGCGCGAGCTGAGGTTCCTGAACACCTCCGTCATCATCGTGCGTGGCAAGGACTCAGGGGGCGAGCCGACAATCCGGGCGATGCACAACATCTGCCCGCACCGCGGCAACAAGATGCTGTGGGAGGACGATCCGTTCCAGGAGGTGTCAGGGCGCGCTCCGCTGCTGTACTGCCGATTCCACGGATGGCGCTACAAGCTGGACGGCTCTCTGCATTCGG
Organism: Mycobacterium sp. 852013-51886_SCH5428379; assembly: GCF_001665575.1. Taxonomy (GTDB): domain Bacteria; phylum Actinomycetota; class Actinomycetes; order Mycobacteriales; family Mycobacteriaceae; genus Mycobacterium. The sequence goes on from NZ_LZSU01000051.1 coordinate 57,874, forward strand.
TCACCCGCAAGGATCTGCTGCTCGACTTCGACGCAGACAGCTGTCGTGTACCTGCCATCCAGTGTGAGGTCTGGGAGGGCTTCATCTTCATCAACCTCAATCCGCACAACACCGAATCGGTGCGCGACTTCCTCGGCGAACTCGCACACGATCTGGAGGGGTATCCGTTCGCGGGACCGCACGAGGTCTACCGGTTCAGAGCCGAATTGCAGTGCAACTGGAAGATATTCCTGGACGGTTTCGCAGAGAGCTACCACGGGCCATACCTGCACGCGTCGTCGTTCGGGGCGGTCACCGCGGAGGCCAGGGAAGCCTTCGACCAACCGAACCCGTTCACCGACGCGCTGGCCTAACAGCTCAAGGGCCCGCACCGGATGTTCTCCTTCGCCGGGGAGCCGTCGCGAAAGACCCCGTACTCCAAACCGATCGAATGCGTCATGGAGGCCAGCGCGGCGGGCCCGTGGAACAAGAAGCCCGATCGCGGTCCGATGCCACCGGGTATCAACCCGACCCGGTCGGAGAAACACGGCTTCGATTCGTATCAGTTCTTCCCGAACTTCGTGCTCATCTTCGGAGCGTCGGGATACACGGTGCACACCCACTGGCCCACCGGGCCGCATTCGCACCTCTTCGAGACCGAGGCGTATTACCAGCCGCCCACGACCCACCGCGAACGGCTGGGCCAGGAACTGACGATGACGTTTCTCAACGACATCATCCTCGAGGACGCGAGTCCGTCCGAAGGTCTGCAAGCGATGCTCAACAGCGGCGTACTCACGCACTTCACGATGAACGACGAGGAGATCCTGCTGCGCCACCTCCACAAGGTCGTCGGCGATTATGTCGATCAGGGAGTGGCAGCCCAGACGCAGCCGGTGAACCGATCATGACTGGCCTTCTGCCGCGGGAGTTCTCGCATCTGGAACATCTGGTCGACGAGTGGGCGATCGAGGACGGGCACCAGCGCTACCTCAAGCGGGTGAACAGTTCCATGGAGCAGATTCGCGCCTTCTATGACGAAATCTTCCCGAACGCCGAAGATGCGGTGGCCTACGTCGACAAGTTCGACTACGCCGAACCACTGCCCGACGACGTGGCGAACTTGCGCAACCTGCTCTACTCCCTGATCACGGTGTCCCTGGCGGTCGAGTTGTGGAACCAGCCCCGCGTGAAGCACTCGGCGAGCACGATTCTGACGAGAGTGAGCTGACTGCGATGAATCTGACCTCCGCGGGGCTTGAAGTCGTCAACGTCGCGCCCCGTATCGCCAGCGAGATCCGCACCGATCTGGACACCCTGCTCAGCGGCCGGGAAGCCGCCGGGATCCGCGCCATCCTAGAACAGCGCGGAGTGGTCTTCGTCCGCGGACTGGACTTCACCGACGAGCAGCAGGTGGCCATCGCCCGCACCCTGGGCAATCTGGTGGACAACGAGGGCGACAGCGGCATCTACAAGATCTCGCTGGACAAGAGTGTCAACCAGAAGGCGGACTACCTCAAGGGATCGATGTTCTGGCATTTCGACGGCTCGTTGCAGCCCTACCCCAATCTCGCGACACTGCTCCGCGCGGTGCGTCTCTCGCAGACCGGGGGAGAGACCGAGTTCTGCAACACCTACGCCGCATACGACGATCTGCCGCAAGCCGACAAGGATCTCATCGGCGATCTGCGCGTGGTGCACAGCGCCGAACGCTCGCAGTACTACGTGCGTCCCGAGATGAGCTACGAAGAACTCACCTTCTGGCAGAAGTCGCCGACGAAGGTGTGCCCGATCGTGTGGACGCACCGGTCCGGGCGCAAGTCACTGTTGCTCGGCGCGACGGCCGACTACGTCACCGGGATGCCGGTGGAGGAGAGTCGCGCGCTACTGACCCGCCTGCGCGACTGGGCGACCCAGCCTCAGTACGTCTACCGTCACGAATGGCAGCCGGGGGATCTGCTGATCTGGGACAACACCGGCACCATGCACCGAGTGCTCCCCTACGCCGAGGACAGCGGACGGTTGATGCATCGCACGATCCTGGCAGGCGAGGAACCGCTGCACTGACGTAGGTGCGTCGACGCGCTAGGCCAGTTCGGCAGTCAGCGACGCCACGAATTCCTGTGTGCGCCAACCCGACTCCTGCCGTTCCGACGCGTCCGCGCCCAGCGGGATGACCCGCACGGCGAGGTCGGTGACCCCCGCGTTCCGGTATCGGCGCAGCCGCGCCAGCACAGCCTGCTCGTCACCGGCGGCCATGGTGTCCCCGACGTCGCTGGCGTCGCCGTGTTCGAGCAGGCGCACATAGTTGGGGGAGAGTTCGGCGTGCCCGAGCACCTCACTGGCGTACGCGCGTGCGGTGTCGACCTCGCCGGGGGCGCAGAGCGCAACCGGCACACCGGCGACGATGCGCGGCGCGGTCCGGCCGGCCGCCTCGGCGGCAGCGGTGAGGCGGGGAGCGATATGGCCCTCGACGGTGCGTTCGTCGGCCATCCACAGAATGGTTCCCGCGGCGCGCTCACCGGCGATACGCAGCATCGCCGGACCCAGCGCGGCGATGAGGACGGGCGCGCCGAAAGAGTCGGTGACGTCGATGGATCCGTGCACGCGGTGGTGGTCGTTCTCGACGTCGACGGGGCCGGGTCCCGACAGGGCGGCTGCCAGCACGTCGAGATAGTCGCGGACCTGGGCGGCCGGACGGTCGTAGGACAGGCCGAGTTGGTCGGCGACGATCCAGTGGTGCGAGGGCCCGATACCGAGGGAGAACCTTCCGTCGCAGGCGATCTGGGTGGTGAGCGCCTGCTGCGCCATGATCAGCGGGTGGCGGGTCTGAATAGGCACGACCGCGGTGCCGAGCTCGATCCGTTCGGTGGCCGCGCCGAGCAGAGCCACGACCGTCATCGCATCGAGATAACCCGGCACCTGCGGGAACCAGAACGATGCGAAGCCCTGGGTCTCGGCTGCCCGGACGTGCTCGAGGAGCCCGCTCAACCGGTCCGCACGCCCCCGTTCCCGGTCGGACCCCACCATCAACCCAATCCTCATGCGGTCCTCCGTTCACGGCACATAGCGATCCCATTCATGCGGCACCACGGTCTGGAACGGCGCGGCGAACAGCGGTGCGACGTCATCGCCACGCCATCGCTTCGTCAGGTTCGGCCGCAGCCGGCCGGCCACGAGGACCGGATCGTCGTCGAGGAAGAGGTAGGAGATCGTCTGTCCCGCAGGGGCGCTCGCAAGACGACGGCCCACCGCCAGAGAGGTCGCCGTCCACACCCCGGCGACACCGTCGACGTCCAGCAACTCGTCGACCGGCGCGGCCCCGCGTTCGAGCAGGACATAGGCGCCGCGTACCGGCCACCACGGCAGCACGTCGCCGCCGACCTTGACGCGCGGCGCGGCGGCGCGGTCGTCCACCCGGTAGACCCCGCGCTCCACCGGCGGTAACAGCGGGAGCTTGCGGCAGGAGTCCCCGAGCGCCGTGGACAGCGCCATGAAGGGTTCCATCCCGCCCGGGTCGGTGAAGAAGTACGTCATCACATGGTCGACGGCGTCGTGGGGACCTGTGCTCACCGCCCGCGCCGCCCGGCACTCCGGGGTGGACACCAGGCGCAGCGACGCGCGCACGGCGGACAACCGGTGCTGCTCGGGCCGGTGATCGAGGCTGTGCCAGCGCAGATAGTCGGCGTCGGCGCCATCGGGATGGCGCCTAGCCATGGACACGAAGAGGGTGGTGACATCGCCGCGCCCGGCAGTGAGAACGGCGGGTACCTCGTCGGACGGTGTCCCGGGAAGTTGCATGCGGTTCGCCTTCAGTGCAGGGGGATCTCAGGATGCCGAGCCTCGATCATGCGCCGAAAGCCCTCGTGCCACGGAACTTTCGTCACACCGAGGATCTGATGCATATAGGTCACGTCGGGCCACAGCGGGGGATGGGCGTCCGGGGTGTACTCGAAGACCGGCTCGACGCCGACCAGTTCACCCATGTAGGCGCAATAATCCTCGACGCTGACCGTCTCACTGCCCGCCCAGTTCACCACGACCGGTGGCGTCGCGCTCACCTCCATGGCCCGGATGCCGAGCGCGACGTAGTCATCTTCGTAGATCGGGTTGTAGTTGTTGGGGCCGTCGGGGTACAGCCGGATCGGCCTGCCCGCCAACATCATCGCGAGCCGGTCGGCCGGTGCACCGCCCTGCGGCCCATAGGTCGAGCAGATCCGGATGATGGTCAGCGGTATCCCGTGCTGTCGGGCGATCCATGTGCAGACGGCCTCCGCGGCCACCTTGGAGAAGCTGTAGTTCGCGCGCAGTGGCACGCCGGGCGGATCGTCTTCGCGCAGCGGCCGCCGGCCCTGATACCCGTAGATCGATCCGGTGGAGCAGAACACGAAGCCTTTCGCGGTCCGGCAGTGGAACAACAATTCACCGGACCGCTGCGCATTGGTCTCGAGGCACCCGGTCCAACCGGTCGTGCCGGGGTCGACGGCCGCGTGGAACACGTAGGTGAAATCGTCGGGCAGCGTAGAGAAGTCGCCGGAACCGACATCGAATGCCACCGGGGTGATCCCGGCGTCGGTCAATTTCCGGCGGTCGTCCGGATCCCGCAACCGTGCGACGCCCCATACCTCGTTGTTTCGGGCGAGTGTCCGGGCGAGTGGAAAGGCGATCTTGCCTGTCGCGCCGGTGACGAGAATCTTCTGCGCGTCGAGCATCCGATCAGACCCGGCGCGCGGTCTGTGGACCGGCCCGCCGGGTCAGATAGTCGATCTGCAGGTGCAGCGAATACAGGACCAGGGGCGGTAGCACCATGAACGGAATGTTCTCGCCGACGAATTTGAACCACAGGCCCCACGCGCCCTGGCCGATGTTCTCGAACCCGGCGCCCACCTCGGCCAGGAAGTACACCGCGGTGCTGCTCATCAGGATCGCGCACCCGGTGAAGGCGATCCACAGGGCTTTGATCCGCGCCTCGGGCGCAAGATCTGTGCGGATCAGGCGGGTCCACATCACGAAGACGGTGCAGCCGGTGAGGACGCCGACCACCTCGAGCGCGAAGATCCACGGATTGCCGCTGACGTACCGGGTGTCGGCCAGCGCGTACTGCCACCACAGCCATTTCCAGCCCGGGTCGTCGGTCGGTGCCCAGAAGCCGAGGGGGTGGCCGATGAGGAACATCAGCTCGTAACCGATCTGGCTGCCCGCGGTGTAGGGCATGTAGAACAGCGAGAGCTCCGCCGCCTTGTCGAGGCGCGTCCGTCGCTCGCCGGGTGCGTCCCACAGGATCACGAACGGCAGCAGGATCACGGGAACCCCGAAGATCAGGTTGACCACGACATCGGTGGTGAACGTCGGCGCGATGACGCCCACGCTGACGCCGATGGTCACCGCCAGGAACACCGCGAACGTGAAGATGCCGGTCCAGGTGTAGATCCGGAGCCGGTGCGGCGCCCACGGCTGCGCGAGGTTGGGTTCCCGTTCGCCGACCGTCGTCATGTCGTCGACACCTCCGCACATATCAACTACTTGCGAATTCTGCGAGCAAGGGTATCTCGCTACCGGAAACCGTTTGGGCGATTGCCCAATCCTTCGCTCAACCCCCACGCGGTTTCGGTGCGGCGAGCTCCCGTAGCGCGGACAGGAACAACACGTCCATCCGGGGACTCAGGTCGGCCAGGCTGGGGGCGCTCGCATGGCTCGCCGAGCCGAACAGCCGCTCGAGTGCAGCCGCGTCGGCGGTGGCGCCGATCGAAAGGCACAGGCAACCCATGCCGTCGGTGCGCAGCTCCTCGAGAGCCTTGCGGGAATCGGCTTCGGCGTACCGGCCTTCGTAGCCATCGTCATAGGGGAAGCCGTCGGAGAGCACCAGCAACAACCGATGCGGGGTTCCGGCGTGGGCTTTGAGGATCTCACCTGCGCCGCGGATGCCGGCTCCCAATCGGGTATAGCCCGACGGCTGCAGGTCGCCGAGGCGGGCCAGAGCACGCGCGCCGAACCGCTCGCTGAAACTCTTGATCACCGGAAGATGCACCGCATGTCGGCCCTGTGAGCGGAATCCATACACCGCGACGCGGTCACCGAGTTCTTCGAGGGTCGCCGCAAGCGTGGCTGCCGCACGGCGTTGGTGCTCATGGACGGCGAGACCGCCGCCGTCGGCGTCGGTCGCCGATCCCGACGCATCGACGAGGATGAGCACACCCAGGTTGCGGGCGATTCTGCGGCGCTCGATGTAGACGTTCTCGAGTGGTGAATGGCCCGAACGTAAGTCGACGAACAGGTCGATCAGCGCTTCTGTATCTAGCTCGTCGCCGTCGGTGCGTGCCCGCAACGCTCTCGGACCCAGGCCGACACGAGCCAACCTGCGCCGGAGCGCGGCATCGCGTGCCGCACCGGTGGCCGCCGCGCCCACGGTGACCGCGACCGGGAAGTCGACGACGCGGCACCAGTCCTCTCGATACCGCTCCCCAAAGACGTCCCATTCCGGATACAGGGCCCCACCAACTCCGAGTCCGGCACCGGGCTTGTCATCACCGGTGAAGCGGATGGGGGTGGGCAGGGGCCGCGCGTTCACACCGGCGCGCGATGTCCGCTTCATCGAGCCGACCCCCAACTCGCCGCCTGCGGTCTCGCTCCCGGACGACCGGGCCCCACCGAACAGCTTGCGCAGGAACCGCGCGGGCGCCTGCGTGCCGAGCGGAACCTCGAACAGCTTGAGGATCCAGCTCTTCTCGGGCGGCCCCTCGTCGTCGTGGTCCTCGTCGATCTCGGCCCGTTCGGCGAGCTCGAAGCTGGCCAGTACGTCGGTGTCCGTCGCCGGCGAACCCGACCCCGCTCGCACGCCGACGAGTTTGGACGGCTTGATCGTGCCGAACCAGTCTGGCGGGGCATCGAGTCGCATTCTGCCCGCGGCGATCTGCAGGGACTCTTCGGAACTGGCCGACCGTGGCGGGAAGTCCTGCCCGACGGCTGCCGCCAGCGGGACCCGCCGCCCGAGCTCGTCCAGAACACGGTGGCCTTCGAGCGCGAGGTAACGCCGAGCAAGCGGGGGGCGCGCCCGCAACCGTTTGACGTACCGACCGTCGAGGCTCCCGGCGCCCAGCAGTGCACTCTGAAGCAGCACTTCGCGGCGCTGTCTATCCGGATCGGCGTTCGCCGACACGTAAATGATCTGCCCGTCGGTGTACGCGAACCCGCCCGCGGGCGCGACCGCGACGTCGACGCGTCGGGCTGCAAGGAAGCTTGCGAGGAGCCGGAAGTGTTGCGGTGCGCAGGATTCGGCGTTCACTTCTGGGGTAGGACCGCTTCGGCGAGTGCCCCGAGACCCCGGATCACGTCGGGATCGTCGGAGAGCACCTCGATGACTGCGGACTGAACGGCATCACGCAGACTGAGTCCTTCGGCGACCAATCCGCCGGCGAGAATCAACATGCGGGTCGACGCCACCTCGCTCAGTGCCGAGCCGTCGAGATCACGGATGGCGTTTCCGAGGACGACCAACGACTCGGCGGTGGACGCATCTATCCCTGCTTCACGGGCCACGACCTCGGTTTCGATCACTGCCGCCGGAAAGTCGAGGCTGATCGCGACGAAGCGCTGACGAGTCGAGTCTTTGAGGCTTTTCAGGATGCTCTGGTAGCCGGGGTTGTAGGAGACCACGAGTAGAAAGCCCGGCGCTGCCGACAGCGTGATGCCGAGCCGATCGATGGGTAGCTCCCGGCGGTGGTCGGTGAGCGGGTGGATCACCACCGTCGTGTCCTGGCGCGCCTCGACGATCTCATCGAGGTAGCAGATGGCGCCGCTTCGCACCGCTCTTGTCAATGGGCCATCCGCCCAGACGGTTTCGCCGCCCTTGAGCAGGAATCGGCCCACCAGATCCGCCGATGTCATGTCCTCGTGACCGGCGACGGTGATGAGCTCGCGGCCGAGTTCGTGCGCCATCGACTCGACGAAGCGGGTCTTGCCGCATCCGGTAGGTCCTTTGAGTAACACCGGGGATCCGCGGCGGGCAGCCGCCCGGAAGACCGCGACCTCCCCACCTACGGCACGGTAGAACGGCGGCGATGAACCGGGTTCGCCGATCGGCCGGAAATCACTGACGGTCATCATCACTCGGGACGTTGGATCGGTACGACCGGCGGCATCTGGACCCCTTCGGGCAGTACCAGTTGACCGTCGTGGTTGATGTAGCCCGAGTGCTTGGTGGGTAGCGGCAGATCAGGATTCGGGCACGGTCGATCGGTTCCCTCGCCGCAGATACCCGGGTTGAAGTACGAGCGCTTCTGCACATCCTCCGGCCAGGGATCGCCGTGCATGCCGAGCCATGTCGCGGGCACGTTGTAGAAGAGGAAGAAGCATGCGCTGACCCCGCCGAAGATCGCCAGGAATCGAATGAACTGTTGTTTGACGAATCCGCCACGGACACTGTCCAGTCCGCGTTCGACCACGGTTCGGCCCCGGTCATCGGTGAAGAACCGCAGACAGCACAGCGCCGCCTGAACGCCGCCCCACATAAAGCCCTCGTAGATCGGCCATTGGTAGTACGTGCCCGCGTTGAATGACAACGACTGGATGGCACCGGGGTAGGAGTAGAAGCCGATCGGGAGGAGGATGAGTGCCTCCATGATGAAGTCGAACACGATCGCGATCGCGTAGGTGACCAGGATCAGCCGCAGATTGCTGATCGCAGGCCAGCGGTTCTTGATCTTGCGCATGATCGCGCACCCGACGATGGTGAGCAGCAGTACGCCGTACATGTAGCCCGGGATATTGGTCAGCAGCGGTTCGGGCACCGTATGGCCCGGCTCTTCGTGTGCCACCCAGCCGGGGATGTGCGGTGCCCAGGAACCCTGGTTGAACAGCCATGCGTTGTAGGTGCACCAGGTGCTGTAGTAGTTGAGCATCGGATCCTGGAACATCATCAGGCCCATCGACACGAGCAGCATGCCGTCGAGGGTGATGCGCTTCTCGCGCACCCACGGCCGGATGATGAAGAACCAGAGTGCGAACGGCAGGCCAATCCAGAGCACGATGGCATTGGCCATCAGCGGGATCTTCATGTACATCGGTGGTTCGGTCGGACCGCCCGCCACCGGTTCGAAGAAGGGTCCGGTGACCCACCGGATGAACACGTAGAGCGTGTACGCCAAGAACACGGCGCCGACGGCCGCCCAGAACTTGAAGGCGCCCGACGACGACGGACCCTGCCGCCCGAGGTCGGCGGTCCTGCCGACCGATTCGGTGACGGGGGACTTCCTGGCCGACAGCTCGCTCACACACGCCTCCTCGAACGTCACACACGGTGCGCAACTGGGCGGAAATATACCCGCGAGTATCTGAGTATCCAATAGGTTGCTCAGATTCTGTGTCAGAATGCAGGCATGGTGGAGCGGTGGACACGGGAGCGGCGCCTCGAGCACACGCGGTCGGTCCTGTTGGATGCCGCGGAGGAGGTGTTCGCCGAAAAGGGTTTCACCGCAGCGACTCTCGATGACATTGCGCACGCCGCGGGCTATACCAAGGGCGCGATCTACAAACACTTCACCGCCAAGGAGGATCTGTTCCTCGCGGTCAGTGACCGGTACTGGCGTCGTTACTTCGACAACTTCGCCGAGGTCATGTCGGCGTCCGGGGAGGTCGGGGCACGAGAACTCGATCAGATCGCCGAGCGCTGGCGCCAGCTCAGTGGTGACCGCGGCGCCGAGCATGCCGCGTTGGGCCTGGAGTTCACGCTCTACCTCCGGCGCAACCCCGAGGCTCGGGAACGCGTCGCCGCCAAGCGGGCCGAGGTGGTCGAGGCGCTGGCGAAGTTCATCAGCGAGGGGATGGACCGGCTGGGCGCCACGCTGACCATCCCGCCGCTGGCCTTCGCTCAGGCGCTGGTCGCCACCAGTGACTCCGTGGTGTTGGGCAGCGAACTCGACGATGTGGATCTGTATCGGCCGATGGTGCAGATGTACACCTCGGTCATCAAACTTCCCGAGTGATCGAAAGGATCGTCCATGACGGCCAGCGCGACCGAAGAGCTTTATTACGACCCCTGGCACTCCGAGCTCAACGCCGATCCGTATCCGATGTTCAAGCGGATCCGCGACGAGGCGCCGCTCTACTACAACGAAGCCCACGATTTCTACGCGGTGAGCCGCTTCGACGACGTGAACCGGACGCTCGTCGACAACAAGACCTTCAGCTCCGCGCGCGGGATCATTCTCGAGATCATCAAATCCGGCATGGAGATTCCGCCGGGAGTGCTGATCTTCGAGGATCCGCCGATCCACGACATCCACCGGAATCTGCTGGCACGGGCTTTCACGCCCCGCAAGATCAACGCGCTGGAGCCGATGATCCGCGACTTCACCCAGCGGTGTCTGGATCCGCTGGTGGGTGGCGACCGTTTCGACTTCGTCACCGACCTCGGCGCGATCATGCCCATGCGGGTTGTCGGCATGTTGTTCGGCATCCCCGAGGATCATCAGCGCCGACTCCAGGAGGACGGCGACAAGCACGTGCGCACCCAGCGCGGCGGACAGATGACCGACAACCCCGACGGAGTCCTCACCGACGGTCAGGTGTTCGCCGACTTCATCGATTGGCGCACCGACCATCCCGCCGACGATCTGACCACCGAGCTGCTCGAGGCCGAGTTCGAGGACGAGCATGGCGTCACCCGCAAACTGCACCGCGACGAACTGCTCATGTTCATGAACGTCGTGGCCGTGGCCGGATCGGAGACCACTGCGCGGCTGCTGGGCTGGGCGGGCAAGTTGCTCTCCGAGCATCAACACCAGCGGCGGCGCTTGGTCGAGGACCGCTCGCTGCTGCCCGGGGCGATCGAGGAGATCCTGCGCTACGAGCCGCCCGCGCTGCAGGCCGCCCGCTACGTCACCCGCGACGTCGAGTTCCACGGCCGGACCGTGCCGCAGGGAAGTGCCATCCTGGCGCTGATCGGCGCCGCGAACCGGGACGAGTCCCGATTCGGTCCGAACGCGGAATCCTTCGACGTCACCCGGGTGCCCAAACAGCACGTGTCATTCGGCGTCGGTGCGCACTACTGCCTCGGGAACGCCCTGGCGCGGCTCGAGGGCCGGATCGGTCTCGAGGAGATCCTGAACCGCTTCCCGGACTGGGAGGTGGACCTCGACAACGCGGTGTTCGGCTCGTCGTCGGCGGTGCGCGGCTGGGACAGCATGCCGGCCAGGGTCTGAATATCAACTACTTGTGATTGTGCGCGCCGGCGGCTACCGTCGGAGGAGCGGCCTCGCTGAAAAGGCCCTGCATCGCTGAAAAGACCGCTCTGCGTGACTCTTTGCCGCCACACTGAGCACGACGCGCCGTCGACAGGAGACGAGAATGGCCCGTTTTCCGAAACCGCCGGAAGGCAGTTGGACGCAGCACTATCCGCAACTGGGCACCGGCCCGGTCTCCTACCACGACTCGATCGACCCGCAGTTCTACGAAGTAGAGCGCAGAGCGGTGTTCCAACGCGCCTGGCTCAACGTCGGCCGTGTGGAGCAGGTGCCGCGAAAAGGCAGCTACTTCACCAAGGAACTCAAGGTCGCGAACACCTCGATCATCGTGGTGCGCACCGGTAGCGGTGAGGTCAAGGCGTATCACAACATCTGCCGGCATCGGGGCAACAAGCTCGTGTGGAACGACATGCCGCTGGAGGAGACCAGCGGAGTGTGCCGCCAGTTCACCTGCAAGTACCACGCGTGGCGCTACGACCTCGACGGCAATCTGACGTTCGTGCAGCAGGAGGGGGAGTTCTTCGACCTCGACAAGAGCCGCTACGGTCTGGTCGGCGTGCACTGCGAGGTGTGGGAAGGCTTCATCTTCGTCAACTTCGCCGCACAGCCCGAGCAGACCCTGCGGGAATTCCTCGGGCCGATGATCACCGACCTCGAGGGCTACCCGTTCGACAAGATGACGTCGCGATTCCAGTACCGCTCCGAGGTCAAGGCCAACTGGAAGCTCTACATGGACGCGTTCCAGGAGTTCTACCACGCACCCGTACTGCATGCGAACCAGTCGCCGACGGCCTATTCGAAGGCCGCGGCGGAGGCGGGATTCGAGGCGCCGCACTATCGCATCGAGGGCCCGCACCGGCTCGTGAGCACGTCCGGCATCCGGGCCTGGGAGATGGCCGACGAGATGCGCAAGCCGATCGAGGACATCTGTCAGAGCGGACTGTTCGGGCCGTGGGACAAACCCGATCTGGGAGAGATGCCCGTCGGCCTCAATCCCGCGAAATGCGATCCGTGGGGCTTGGATTCGTTCCAGCTGTTCCCCAACTTCGTGATCCTGTTCTGGGGTCAGGGCTGGTATCTGACCTATCACTATTGGCCGACGTCGCACAACACCCACATCTTTGAGGGCACCGTCTACTTCCCCCAACCGCGCACCCCGCGCGAGCGAATCGCCCAGGAACTGGCCGCAGTGTCGTTCAAGGAGTACGGACTGCAGGACGCCAACACCCTCGAGGCCACGCAGTCGATGGTCGAGTCGCGGGTTCTCGACGACTTCGTCCTGTGCGATCAGGAGGTGCTGATCCGCCATCTGCACCAGGAGACCGCGGCGTGGGTCGAGGAATACCAACGCAAGACCGAGCAGGTCGGCCAGGGAGTCTGAGCGCATGACCGTCCACACCGAAGAAGCCAAACTGCCAACTGAATTCGCCGACCTCGAGCAGTTCTCCGACTGGTGTCTGGCCACCGAGGCAGACCGGTACGGCAAACGGCTGAACAGTACGATGACCGAGCTGCAGGCGTTCTACGATGCGATCACCGCGCGGGCGGAAGAGGCGATCGCCTACTGCGACAAGTTCAGCCTCGACGACATGCCCGAGGACGTGCTGAACCTGATGCGCCTGCTCTACTCGATGATCCAGGCGTCGTTCCCGGTCGAGTGCTGGAAGCAACCCAAGGTACCGGACTCGGGTGCGACGACGCTGGACTGCGTCTCCGAACCTGTTCCGTGAGAACCGTTCTGCGTGCCGCCCGCTGGGTGGACGTCGATGCAGGCGAGGTGCGTTCGCCGGCCGCGGTGGTGGTCGAGGGGAATCGGATCGTCTCAGTCGATCCGGCGGCCGCGCCACAGGAGTCGGAGGGCGCAGACGTCGTCGACCTCGGTGACGTGACGCTGTTGCCGGGCCTGATGGACATGGAACTCAACCTGCTCATCGGCGGGCCCGGTGGTCCCGAGGGGCTGCCGAGCCCGATGCACGGGGTGCAGGACGATCCGGCCTACCGCACGCTGCGCGGCGCGGTCAACGCGCGCACCACCCTCGACGCCGGTTTCACCACGGTGCGCAACCTGGGGCTGATGGTCAAGACGGGTGGCTACCTGCTCGACGTGGCGTTGCAGCGCGCCATCGAACAGGGGTGGCACGCGGGGCCGCGCATCTACCCGGCCGGTCACGCAGTGACGCCGTACGGGGGGCACCTCGATCCCACCGTGTTCCAGCGGTTGGCGCCGGGCATCATGCCGCTGTCGGTGGCCGAGGGCATCGCCAACGGTGTCGACGACGTGCGGACCTGTGTGCGCTACCAGATCCGCCACGGCGCCAAGCTGATCAAGGTGTCCGCCTCCGGTGGAGTGATGTCGCACAGCACCGCGCCGGGCGCGCAGCAGTACTCCGACGACGAATTCGCCGCGATCGCCGACGAGGCGCATCGCGCCGGGGTGCGCGTCGCCGCCCACGCAGTGGGGGACAGCGCGATCCGCGCCTGCATCCGGGCCGGTATCGACTGCATCGAACACGGTTTTCTGGCCTCGGACGAGACCATCCAGATGATGGTCGACCACGGGACGTACCTGGTGTCCACCACCTACCTGACCGAGGCGATGGCCGTCGACCGCATCGCCCCGGAACTACGCCGCAAGGCCGAGGAGGTGTTCCCGCGCGCACAGGCCATGCTGCCCAAGGCGATCGCGGCCGGGGTGCGGATCGCCTGCGGCACGGACGCCCCCGCCGTTCCGCACGGAGAGAACGCCAAAGAGCTCCGCGCCCTGGTCTCGCGCGGGATGACGCCGATGCAGGCGCTGCGGGCGGCCACCGTCACCAGCGCCGAACTGATCGACGCCGACGACGAGCTCGGCCGGCTCGCGCCCGGCTATCTGGCCGACGTCATCGCCGTCGCCGGCGACCCGACCCGCGACATCGGCGCCACTCTCGACGTCCGGTTCGTGATGAAGGACGGATCGGTGCACAAGCGCGTCGACGGTTCGAAGGGCTAATCTCTGGGACACCCACGGACGGTATGGAGGCTGGTATGGAGCAGACCGACAACATCCTGTGGTTGCTCAAACAGGCCTGGTACTTCTCTTTGACCTCGGTCAACGACGCGGTCAGCCAGCACGGGGTGAGTACCGCCCAGATCGGTGTGTTGCGGCAGCTGACCGACGAACCGGGATTGTCGGGGGCCGAGCTGGCTCGCCGGCTGCTGATCAGTCCGCAAGGTGTGCAGCTCGCCCTGACGGCACTCGAGAAGCGGGGACTGGTTGAGCGCAAACAGGATCCGCAGCACGGCCGGATCCTGCAGGCGTTCCTCACCGACAGTGGACGCAAGGTCGCCGACGCTGTGGTCAGCGATGCCATCGCCGCGCACGACCGCGTGTTCGGCGTGCTGAGCAAGGCCGAGCAGCGGACGCTACGCGACCTGCTCAGCCGGGTCGTCGAACAGGGCACCGGCCACGAATGGCACGACGATCACATCGAGCGCTGATCACCGCAGACGCCGTTGATATCAACTCCTTGAGATTAATGACAAGTACTTGATACAGTTTGGTCGATGGCCGAGAACTTCGAACCGGACGGCTTTGCGGCACTTCGCATCAAGCGGATCGTGCGCGAGACCACCGATGCCGTATCCCTCGTGCTCGACGTGCCGCCGCACTGTGCGTCGCAGTTCCGCTACGAAGCCGGCCAGTTCCTCACGCTGCGCGTCACCGTCGGCGGCCAGGAGTTGCGACGGTGCTATTCGATGTCCTCGGCTCCGCTGGAGGACGAAATGCGGATCACCGTCAAACGCGACCCCGGCGGACTGGTGTCGAACTGGCTGAACGACACGGCTGCTGAAGGCGCCGAGATCCACGCCGCCCCGCCCGAAGGCCGGTTCCTGCTGCGCGCCGGCGCCGAGGTCGCCGACGATGCCGTCATGGCTTTCGCAGGTGGCAGCGGAATCACGCCGATCATGTCCCTCGTCCGTACCGTGCTGGCGACGTCTCGGCGGCCGGTGCGGCTGTTCTACGCCAATCGCAGTCGCGACGCGGTCATCTTCGCCGACGCGCTGGACCGGCTCGCCGCAGACCACGCCGGCCGGCTGACGGTCACCCATCACTTCGACGACATCGGGGGCGTCGTCACCGCATCCGCGATCGCGGGCTTCGTCGGGGCGCACTCCGGTGGCCCGCGTCTCGCCGACCACTACATCTGCGGCCCAGGTCCGTTCATGGACACCGTCGAATCGGCGATCCTCGCTGCGGGTGTCCCGCCCGAACGGGTGCACCTCGAGCGCTTCACCGTGGCCGTCGACGAGGTGGCGGAACGGGAGGCGGCCGAGGCGTCTGAGACGACCGAGGAGGTCGTCATCGATCTGGACCGCCGCACCACCAGGGTTGCGTACCGCGTGGGCAACACGCTGCTGCAGGTGGCACGCACAGCCGGCCTGCGGGCACCGGCGTCGTGCGAAACCGGTTCGTGCGGAACGTGTATGGCTCGCATCGTCGAGGGCAGCGCACGGATGCTCAACAACGACGCCCTCGACGACGACGAGGTCGCCGATGGCTGGGTGCTGACCTGCCAGTCACTGCCGACCAGCCGAACAGTCCACGTGGTCTACGAGTAGGGAGCGCAGCGATGTCGAGAGTGGCGGTGGTGACGGGCGGGGCGTCCGGGATGGGCGAGGCGATCTGTCACGAACTCGGCCGACGCGGTCACAGCGTGGCGGTGCTCGACGTCAACGGTGATGCGGCACAGCGCGTCGCCGAGGATCTGCGCGGCGCCGGGGTGACGGCGCTCGGTGTCGCCGCGGACGTCAGCGACCGGGCTGCCGTCGAGGAGGCGTTCGCGAAGATCCGCTCCGAACTGGCGCCGGTGCACATCCTCGTCACCAGCGCCGGTGTGGTGGACTGGGCCCCGTTCACCGAGATCACGGTCGAAGCCTGGCAGCGCCTGGTCGACGTCAACCTCACCGGCACCTTTCACTGCTGCCAGGTCGCGGTACCCGACATGCTGGCCGCCGGATGGGGCCGCATCGTGATGATCTCGTCGTCCAGTGCGCAGCGCGGATCGCCGAAGATGGCCCACTACGCCGCCTCCAAGGGCGCATTGCTGTCGCTGACCAGATCGCTTGCACGCGAGTACGGCCCGGTGGGGATCACGGTGAACAACATCCCGCCGTCAGCCATCGAGACGCCCATGCAACACGCGGGTCAGGCAGCCGGTCACATGCCGTCCAACGAGCAGATGGCGGCGAGCGTCCCGGTGGGTCATCTCGGTACCGGTGACGACATCGCCGCGGCAGTCGGCTTCCTCTGTTCGCCCGAGGCGGGCTTCATCACCGGCCAGGTGCTCGGGGTCAACGGAGGTTCGGTCCTGTGATCACGCATCGGAGTCAGGCACGACAGGAGGATTCGCATGGCTAAGTGGCCCAAGCCGCCGGAGGGCAGCTGGACCGAGCACTATCCGGAGCTGGGCACCGGGCCGGTGTCGTTCCGCGATTCGATCTCGCCGGAGTTCTACGAACTGGAGCGAGAGGCGATCTTCAAGCGCGCGTGGCTCAACGTCGCCCGCGTCGAGGAACTCCCACGCGTCGGCAGCTACCTCACCAAGGAGATCGACGCCGCCAGGACCTCGATCATCGTGGTCCGGGGTAAGGATCAGCAGATCCGTGCGTTCCACAACATCTGCCGGCACCGCGGAAACAAGCTGGTATGGAACGACTTCCCAGGCGAGGAGACGCGCGGCGCGTGCCGTCAGTTCACCTGCAAGTACCACGGCTGGCGCTACGACCTCAAGGGTGAGCTGACGTTCGTCCAGCAGCCGGGCGAGTTCTTCGACCTCGACACCGACAAATACGGACTGCGTGCGGTGCAGTGCGATGTGTGGAATGGGTTCATCTTCATCAACTTCGACCCCGAACCCCGCCAGTCGCTGCGCGAATTCCTCGGACCGATGATCACCGCGCTCGACGACTACCCGTTCGAGATGATGACCGAGCGTTACGAATTCGAGGCGCACAACAACAGCAACTGGAAGATCTTCGCCGACGCCTTCCAGGAGTACTACCACGTGCCGTCGCTGCACAGCCAGCAGGTGCCGTCGGAGGTCCGCCAGCCCAACGCGTCCTTCGAATGCGGCCACTTCCAGATCGACGGACCGCACCGGTTGGTGTCCACGGCCGGCACCCGGCGCTGGCTGCTGGCCCCCGAGTACATGTATCCGGTCGAACGCGCCACGCGCAGTGGACTTGTCGGCCCGTGGCGGACCCCGGAGACCCACCAGTCGGCGGGGCTGAACCCGGGCAACATCGAGCCGTGGGGGATCACGAACTTCCAGATCTTCCCGAACCTGGAGATCCTCATCTACCACGGCTGGTATCTGCTCTACCGCTACTGGCCGACCTCGCACAACACCCATCGGTTCGAGGCGTACAACGCGTTTCACCCGGCACGCACGGTGCGGGAGCGCATCGAGCACGAGGTCGCCTCGGTGGTACTCAAGGAGTTCGCGCTGCAGGATGCCGGCATGCTCGGCGGCACCCAGGCCGCACTCGAATACGGTCTGGGTGAACCGATCGTCGACGACTACCCCCTCAACGACCAGGAGATCCTGGTGCGTCACCTGCACCACGAGGCGGTGAAATGGGTCGAGGAGTACAAGGCCGAACAGCGTCCGGTGGGGGTGTGAGATGACCGCGACGTCGCCGAAACTTCCCAGCGCCTTCTCCGAATACGAGGAGTTCGCCGAGACGTGGTGTCGGGCAACCGAACCGGAACGATGGAATACCCGGCTGACCACCCCGATGCCGGAGATCCGCCGGTTCTACGACGCCTTCTCGCCCCGCTTCGAAGAGGCGATCGACTACTGCGACAAATTCCCGCTCGACGAGGTGCCGGAGGATGCACTGAACCTCCTGCACCTCATCTACTCGATGATCATGATCTCGATGGCCGTCGAGGTCTTCGGTACCCAGAAACCCGCCGACTCCGCCGACGCCGTCATCAACCGCGTCAGCGCACCCGTCCCCTGACCGACAGGACCACCATGAGCCTTCTGACCATCAACAAACTGACCGAGTCGGTCGGCGCCGAGGTCACCGGCGTGGACTCCGACCGATTGGCCGGCGACGACTCGCTGGTGACGGCCGTGCTCGACGCACTCGAAGACAACGGCGTGCTGGTGTTCCCGGGTCTGGGCCTCGACCCGGAAGCGCAGGTGGCGTTCAGCCGCTGCCTCGGCGCCATCGACCATTCCTCCGACGGCCACCACCCGGTGGCCGGCATCTATCCGGTGACCCTGGACAAGTCGAAGAATGCCAGCGCCGGCTACCTGCGGGCCACGTTCGACTGGCACATCGACGGCTGCACGCCACTGGGCGACGAGTGCCCGCAGAAGGCGACGGTGCTCTCGGCCAAGCAGGTCGCCGAGAGCGGCGGTGAGACGGAGTTCGCGAACTCCTACGCCGCCTACGAGGCGTTCACCGACGAGGAGAAGGAGCGCTTCGGAAGGCTGCGGGTGGTGCACTCTCTGGAAGCGTCGCAAAGCCGCGTCTACCCGGACCCGTCACCGGAGCAGCTGGCCAGGTGGCGGTCGCGCCCCACACACGAGCATCCACTGGTCTGGACGCACCGCAGTGGCCGAAAGTCGTTGGTGCTGGGCGCCTCCGCGCACTACGTCGTCGGCATGGACCGCGAGGAGGGCCAGGCGCTGCTCGCCGATCTGCTGGACCGGGCGACGCAACCCGAACTGGTCTACCGCCACCGCTGGTCGGTGGGGGACACGGTGATCTGGGACAACAACGGCGTGCTGCACCGGGCGGCACCGTACGACCCCGACTCCCCGCGGGAAATGCTGCGCACCACGGTGCTCGGCGACGAACCGATCCAGTGAGCCGCCTCGCGCCGCTGCCGGGTGATGAGTGGAGCGACGAGACACGCGCGGCGCTGCGGTCGCTGCTGCCCGAGGAGCGCCGCAACCCCGACGACGCCGGCGACCTGTTGGCGCGGTTGCTGCGCCATCCTGGTCTGACGCACGCCTACCTCACGTTCAACGCCCACGTGCTGCGTCATTCGACGCTGTCCGATCGGGTGCGGGAGGTCGCCGTACTGCGCGCCGTGCACCACCGCGGCTGTGCCTACCTGTGGCACCACCACATCCCGATCGCGCACCGGGCGGGCCTGACCGACTCCGAGATCGATGCGCTGCGTACCGGAACGCCCGCTGACGCCACGGACCGGCTGGTGGTCCGCGTGGTCGACGACCTGCGCGAGCGCGACACCCTGACCGAGGGCACCTGGCAGGCGCTGTCGGAGGTCCTCGACGAGCGGCAGCGGATGGATCTGGTGTTCACCATCGGCTGCTACGACCTGCTCGCCGCCGCGGTCAACGCGTTCGGCATCGAGCCGGATTGACCCGGCGTTGACGGTGTCGAGCCGGTATGGAAATCTAATGCGCACATTCTGAGAATTACGTTCTCATTGAGTTGAACGGAGTGCCATGTCCGGTCCTTCCGACGATCGCACCGCGGTCGACTTCTTCCGCGACACCCGTGTGCTGGACGATCCCTACCCGTTCTACGAGGCCCTGCGCGAGAAGTGCCCGGTCAGCCGGGAGGACCACTACGGGGTGACGATGGTGACCGGGTGGCAGGAGGCCGTCGACGTCTACAACGACGCGGAGACCTTCTCGTCCTGCATCTCCGTGACGGGTCCGTTCCCGGGATTCCCGGTGCCGTTGGCGGGCAAAGAGAACGAGGACATCACCGACCTGATCCTCGAGCACCGCGACGACATCCCGTTCAGCGACCAGTTGCCGACGCTCGACCCGCCCACGCACACCAATCACCGCGCGTTGCTGATGCGCCTGATCACCCCGAAGCGCCTCAAGGAGAACGAGGACGCGATGTGGGTGCTGGCCGACGACATCCTCGACGAATTCCTCGCGCCCGGCCACGGTGAGTTCATCAAAGGTTTCGCCGGACCGTTCACGCTGCGGATCATCGCCGACCTGCTGGGGGTGCCGGAGGAGGACCGTCCCGAACTGCTCGAGCGCCTCGCGCGGGGCACCCACGGCGGTGCCCTCGGCAGCGCGGAAAAATCACTGACCAAGACTCCGCTGGAGTACCTGTACGACGTCTTCGCCGAATACATCGAAGACCGCAGGCGCGCACCCCGTGGGGACGTGCTGACCGGGCTGGCGACCGCGACCTTCCCGGACGGCACCATGCCCGAGGTGGCCGACGTGGTTCGGGTGGCCACCAACGTCTTCTCCGCCGGCCAGGAGACCACCGTGCGGCTGCTGTCGACCGCGCTGAAGGTCATCGGCGACCAGCCCGACGTCCAGCAGAAGCTACGGGCGGATCGCAGTCTGCTGCCCAACTTCATCGAGGAGTGTCTGCGCATCGAGAGCCCCGTCAAGGGAGACTTCCGGCTGTCGCGCGTGCCGACCACCGTCGGCGACGAGCAGCTCGGCGCGGGATGCACGGTGATGGTGATCAACGGTGCGGCCAACCGTGATCCGCGCCGCTTCGAGGATCCGGACACCTTCGATCCCGAGCGCAAGAACGCCCGCCAGCATCTGGCGTTCGGCCGCGGAATTCACAGCTGCCCGGGCGCACCGCTGGCCCGCGCCGAGACGCGCGTCGGCCTCGAGCGGCTCCTGGACCGCACCACCGACATCCGCATCAGCGAGAAGCACCACGGCCCCGTCGGTGCGCGTCACTACGACTACATCCCGACCTACATTCTGCGCGGACTCACCGAGCTGCATCTGGAGTTCGACGTGGTGGGTGACAAGTCGTGAAGGTGCGCGTCGACGAGGACCGCTGCGCAGGTCACGGTATGTGCCTGACCATGTGTCCCGAGGTCTTCGAGATGACCGACGACGGGTGGGCGGTCGCCGACCCCGAAGAGGTGCCGGCAGGGCTGGAGCGGGCAGCGCACGATGCGATCGCCAACTGCCCGGAGAACGCAATCCGCGTCATCGACTGAGTAGCAACGACCGAGCGACCATCAAAGACCGAGCCACCGAGGAGAACCATGGCCAAGGCCTATGTACTGATCACCGAAGACGTCAAGGACGCGGCCGGTATGGCCGAGTACGGCAAGCTCGCGAGCAAGACCATGGGTACGGCGAAGGTGCTGGCTTTCGGCCCGGCGGCCGAGGCCCTGGAAGGGCAGTGGCACGGCAACCAGACGGTGCTGCTGGAATTCGAGTCCGTCGACGCCGCCAAGGAGTGGTACTACTCCGACGAGTACCAGGCCGCCGCGAAACTGCGTCAGGCAGCGGCCGACTGCAACGGCGTCATCCTGCAGGGCCTCGGCTGACCCATCCCCACGCGCCCAAACGAACGTTTGGGCGCGAGATGCGGGTGGAATCGGCCATTTCGTCGATCTCGGCTACTGCACGGGCTGGACGCTGGACATGACCAGCTGGAGGTAGGGCCGGTAGAGGTCCTCGCCGTCGAGGTGGCTGTCGAGCGTGATTCCGTCGTTGGCGGCCAACACGATTCGGGCCAACGTCTCGGGGTCCATGGTGAGGCTACCGCCGATGCGAGCGGTGTTCTTGCTGATGAATTCCCCCAAGGCTCGGATCGTTTCGAGCCGTTGCGCCGCCACGCGTTCACGCGCGTCGGGATTGCGCAGGAGGAACAGGGTCAACTCGTATCCCAGCGCCGCCCGGTCGGTTCCGCTGCTCAGTTGGCGCCAGCGCTCGGCGAGGCCGTCGATGTCGACATCCTCGAGGCGATGGAAGGACGTCATCACCTCCGCGAAGCCGTCGAGGAATCGTTGGCGCTGACGGTCGACGACGGCAAGGAACAGCTTCTCCTTCGCGCCGAACTGTGAGTAGATCGCACCCCGGGTGAAACCCGCGGCGTCGGCGATCTCTTCGAGCGCCGCACCGGTCAACCCCTTTCGGGCGAAGACCTCCTCCGCGGCGTCGAGCAAGATCCGCCGCGTGTGCTCGGCACGGCGCTCCTTGGTCCATCGTTCCGCCACGGAACTATCTTCCCACCACTGGTTCCCTCCCGACGACGGCGAGGTCGAAGAGGCCACCCCCGTCGACGGTGCGGTCCGCCCAGAAGTCTTCACAGCCTTGGACGCTCGTGGGCAGTCCCCTAGAGAACAGCGCCTGTGCTTTGAACCTCTGTGCTGCCGGACTGAGGGTATGCCGCACCCGGTGCACGACGCCGGTCGACGCATCCTCGACCTCGCCCCAGACGAGGAGCCGGCCGTAACGCTCTGCGGTCACGTCACCGCGGGCGGTCAGCACGGGTCGGTCCTCTCGGTCCGGAGCTCGGAGTCGTGGATCCGCGTCGCCGGGTGATTCGACGCGCACCCCCAGGATGTCCAACGCCCGCGTATCAATCACGTCGTCGGTGACAACAACGACCTGCCATCCGGCGCGGCGGCGATCGAACATCAGCCCGCCGGCGTGACGAACGGCCTCGCGGACGCTGTCGGTGAGGACGTCGATTCGATAGCGCACCGTCAACCCCTTCCTTCGAAGTGATGCCCAACACGGTTATACATGTTTGTATCTCACATACAGGCATGTATATAGTGACGGCGATCACAGACGGCCGCCGTAGTAGGTCCCGTCACAGGCGCTTCTCGGACAGGCCCTCGTCCGGACTGCGCGACCCCAGGGGTGATCGACGTCGACAGAGGAGGACTCCCTTGATGCCAGCGACACGTCCCGGAGAATGGCTCGATCCGGACTCGGGTCTCGGCCAGGGGCTGGACGATGTGCAACCGGGCACGTTCAACATGACCATCGGCACCGACCGCTACACCTGTCCCGAATATGCCGCGCGCGAACGGGAAGCGATCTGGATGCGCACCTGGCAGATCGCCGGCCGCACCGAGGATCTGCCCAAACCCGGTGACTGGAAGAAATACGACATCCTCGACCAGTCATTCCTCATCGTCCGCGGCAAGGACGGAGAGCTGCGAGGCTTCGTCAACGCCTGCAGGCATCGCGGAAACGCGTTGTGCGTCACCGAGACTGGTAACGCCAAGCGTGGCTTTCTCTGCCAGTACCACCTGTGGTCCTACGACCTGGACGGCCGCCTGAAGGGTCTGCTGCGCGAGAACCTCGCCGGGCCGATCGACAAGACCGAGAATTCGCTGCTGCCCGTGTCGGCGGATACGTTCGCGGGCTTCATCTTCCTCAACCCGGACCCCGGCGCCGAGCCGCTGCGCGCGTACCTCGGCGATGATGTCGTGAGTCTGATCGAGCCCTACAACATCGAGCAGTTCACCACCGTCATGGACGTGACCGAGGCCATCGAGTGCAACTGGAAAGTCGTCATGGATGCCTTCGAAGAGGGCTACCACATCAAGGACATCCATCCCCAGCTGTTGCAGGTGCTGCACATCAACCCGAGGACCGCACGCTACCGGTTCTTTGAAAACCACAGTGTGGCAATGGCTCCGTTCGAGGTGGTCGGTGCCGGTGCGCAGGACCAGGTCGCCGAAATCCTCGCGCTTCCCGAGACGTTTCCCGGTACCGTCGCGGTGATCCCGCGATTCCAGGAACTCATTGCGCCGTACCAGGATTCAGACGAAAACGTCGAACCCCCCAGGGTGTCACCGCGCGCCTGCTGCTGCAACGGGCCACTCGCGAGGTGCTGACGGGTATGGGTCTCGACGTCAGCGGTCTGACCGACAGTCAGATGGTCGACAACCAGGGCTGGGTGCTGTTCCCGAACTACTTCATGACCGTGCGTGCCGGGGAATGCCACGTCATCATGTCGAGGCCGCACCCCGACGGTGACCCGAACCGGTGCATCTGGCATGTGGCCAGCTACATGTATGTGCCGGAGGAGTTCCGCGACGCCGTGCGCGCCGAAGCGATCGTGGTGGACACACCGGGCAGCCACAAGTACTTCGAGGCGTTGCAGCAGGACTACGAGCAGATGCCCCGGCAGCAGAAGGGGCTGCGTAACGACCGGCTCCAGCACATGTCGCTGGTCAAGGAGGAGGTCGTCATTGCGCATTTTCCACTCGGTGGTGGACCGTTACCTGGCCGCGGCGGGGGTGACGGCATGACGACGATCGACGACGTCATCGGCGGGACGACCGGACGGTCCCGAGCGGTGCTCGAGTACAGCCAGACGATGCGCCGCCTGGTGAAAAGCGCCAAGGATCCGGGATTCTCGGTCGAGAGCTGGGCGCCGCTGGCGGAGTTGATCGACGTCGAGGCGTTCGTTCGCATCGGTCCGTTCAAGGAGGTGATGAACTGGACCGAATACACCGAATTCCTCACCAACTGGGCGAAGTCCTCGGACTGGGACTGCTCGTTCAAGCGGCTCACCGAGACAGCGGATGTGGCGTTCCTCGAGCTCGAAGAAAGCAGTCGCATCGGCGATTTCAGCAGCGTGGTCAACACCGCGTCGGTGTACGAGTTCAACGCCGACGACAAGATCACCTACGTCGCCGTCTACCTGCAGATGCAGCTTCCCGACCCGGCCGCGATGCCGGACGTCCAGGGCGCCGGGGAGGCTGAGTGATCGGCCACACCGACACCTTCGACCTCCAACGTCCGAATGCGCGCCAGCACATCGCCGTCGGGCGCGGGCCGCACAGCTGCCCCGGTGCCCCGCTGGCCCGCGCGGAGGCCAAGGTCAGTGTCAACCGGCTGCTGGACCGGACCTCCGACACCCGGATCGACGAGGACTAGCACGGGCCGGCCGACGCCAGGCGATACCGATACCTGCCGACCTTCATTCTGCGCGGACTCACCCGTCTGCACATCGAGTGCTCGTAGGAGTTCTGCGGCAATGCCTTTCGAAAACACCACCGCCATCGTCACCGGCGGTGCGCAGGGCCTTGGCCTGGCGATCGCCGAGGCGCTCGCCGGCCGCGGTACCAAGGTCGCCATCTTCGATCTCGCCACCGCCCAGATCGACGCCGAGGTCGACCGGTTGCGGGCCCAGGGCGGCACCGTCAATGGTTACACCGTCGATGTCTCCGACCGCGGCCAGGTCAGGGCCGCCGTCCAGAAGGTTCGCACCGACCTCGGCCCTGTGCTCATCCTGATCAACAACGCCGGTATCGAGCAGTTCGGGAAGTTCACCGAGATCACCGACGAGCAATGGGACCGGGTGATGGCGATCAACTTGAGGGGGCCGTTCATCTGCACCCAGGAGGTGCTGTCCGACATGGTGGACGCCCACTGGGGGAGGATCGTGAACATCTCGTCGTCGAGTGCCCAGGGCGGGCAATCCCGGATGGCCGCCTACGTCAGCTCGAAGGCCGGTGTCATCGGCTTCACCAAATCGCTGGCGCTCGAGCTCGGTCCCAAGGGGATCACCGTCAACACCATCCCGCCGGGCATGGTGGTGACCCCGATGCTGGAGAAGGCCATCGACGAGGGCCGCTTCACCGCGTCGCTGGAGCATTTCGCCAAGATCACGCCGGTGCGTCGGGCGGGGCGTCCCGAGGACATCGCCAACGCAGCGATCTTCCTGTGTCAGGACGAATCATCGTATGTCACAGGGCAGATCATCGGGGTCAATGGAGGTCGTCGCACGTGACCGACGCGCATCCCGACAGGCCGCTGCTGGCCCCGCTGACGGCCGAGGAATGGGGCGACAAGGAGTACGCCGCCTACGGTGCGCTGATGGGACTACCCGGCGACAAGGTCCCGCGGGCTGGTTCCGGGCATGCCACCGATCCGCTGAACTTCGACATCATCGGCTTGCTGGCGCGCCACCCGGACATGACCCGCCGGTTCCTGACCTTCAACGGCTGGCTGCTGCAGCGGGGTGAACTACCGCTGCGCTTACGCGAATTGGCGATTCTGCGGGTCGCGCATACCCGGCGGTCCGCGTTCTTCTGGGGCGAGCACAACCGGGTCGCCACCGAAGGCGGGGTACCCGTCGGGGACATCGCCCGCCTGGCGGACGGTAACGACGGCTTCAACGGCGCCGACCGCGTGGTGCTCGAGGCCACCGACGAATTGCTGACCCACGGCCGCGCCGACGCCTCGACCTGGCAGCGGCTGACCGAGGAAATCGGCACACATCAGGCGATGGAACTCATCTTCGTCGTCGGCACTTACGCCATGTTGGCGATGGCCTTCGACACCTGGCGCCTGCCCCCGCCCTCCGGCAGTGCACCGCTACCCGACTGACCATCGCAATGTCAGTCTGAGAGCCTCACGACGCAGATATATCCATCGTGACGCTGTCAGCCTGACATTGCCTGGGCGTGCACGAACTCGGAACGCGTTGCGTTACCTGTGCACCCGCACCGGAACATGGGACCAGCCGGCGACGTTCTGCATCGCCACCCGGCGGCACTCGTCCCACAGCACCTCGTAGTGCGGCATGAAATCGAGCAACCGCTCCAGCGCGATCGCGCTCTCCATGCGTGCCAGTGCGGCACCGAGGCAGCTGTGCACGCCGTATCCGAAGCCCAGGTTCTGCGCCTCGGTGCGATCACGTTCGATGTCGAACTTGTCGGCGGCGGTGAAGGCCTCGGGATCGCGGTTGGCCGAACCACCCAGCAGGAACACGGGTTTGCCCGCCGGGATGGTGACGCCGTGGATCGTCACCTCTTTCATCGAGCGCCGCACGTTGTACTGCGCCGGTGCCTCATAGCGCAGGAGTTCCTCGACGGCGGCCGGGATCTTGCTGCGATCGTCGAGCAGCTTCTGCCACTGGTCGGGGTTGCGGGCGAACGTGACGGCGGCGTTGCCGATCAGCTTGGTCACCGTCTCTGCACCTGCCCCACCGAGAAGCGTCGCGAAACCGGCGATCTCGAGGTCATCCAGACGCTCCATGCGTCCGTCCTCGCGTTCGATCTCGGCCTGCACCAACGCGGTGAACATGTCGTCCTGCGGATTCTCCCGGCGCTGCGCGATCAGCTCGAAGTACAGCCCCATGGCCTCGGCGATGGCCTGCATACCCTCCGGAGACATCTCCTCCTGCCCGGGCTCGCGGTGCAGAGAGGTGTCCACCCACTGGCGTACCTGCTGGCGGCGATCCTCCGGGACACCGAGCATCCGGGTGATCACCTCGACCGGGAAGAACGCGGCGAATTCCTGCACGACGTCGAAGTGCTCAGGATCGGCGGCGCGGAAGCACGAATCGATGGTCTCTTCGACCATCGGCTGGAGTTTCGCGATCTGACGCGGGGTGAAGACCTTGTTGACCAGGCTGCGCATCTGCCGATGCTCCGGCGGGTCCATCAGGATGATCATCTTGAACGGCGCCGGCTCACCGGTCTTCACCATCGACAGGTCGAGGCCGTACGCCGACGAGAACGTCTCGTAGTCCTTGAACGCGGCCGCGACGTCGGCGTGCCGGGACAGCGCGTAGAAGTCCAGTTCCTCGTTGTAGTAGACCGGCGCTTCCTCCCGCATGCGCCGGTAGATCTCCCAGGGTTCGTTGAAGTACTCCTCGGAGAAGGGATCGAACACGAGGTCCGAATTGGTCTGAGACGTTGTCATCGACTTCCCGTCATTCTTCGCGGATGGCTATGGCCTGCCGCGGACACTGGCGGACGGCTTCTCGAACCTGCTGTTCGTTCTCGGGGGTGACCTCGTCGGTCAGGACGTGCAGGTAGTCCTCGTCGTCGAGATCGAACACCTCGGGGATGATGCCCATGCACACCCCGTTGCTCTCGCACAGTCCGAAATCGACCTCGATCTTCTGGCTCATCGCAAAACCCTCACCGGCACATGGTGGTATCCCGCCACGTTCTGCATGTTGACCCGCTCGAGCTTGTCGAACGCCACCTCGTAGCGCGGCATGAAGTCGAGCAGCTTCTCCAGCGCGATGGCTGTCTCCATCCGGGCCAGCGCCGCGCCGAGACAGCTGTGAATGCCGTAGCCCAGACCCAGGTTCTGCGCCTGTGTGCGGTCACGGTCGATGTCGAACGTCTCGCCGTCGTCGAACGCGCGCGGATCGCGGTTGGCCGCCGCGCCCATCAGGAACACCGGCTTGTTGGCGGGGACCGTTCCGCTGGGCAGTTCCACATCGCGCAGGCTGTAGCGGACGTTGTACTGCACCGGACCCACATACCGGAGGAGTTCCTCCACGGCTGCCGGGATCTTGCTGCGGTCGTCGAGCAGCTTCTGCCATTGCTCGGGGTGCCGCGCGAATTCCACGACCGCGCTGCCGACCAGCTTGGTGACCGTCTCGGCGCCCGCCCCGCCCAGCAGCGTGGTGAACCCGGTGATCTCGATGTCGTCGAGCTGGCGCATCTCGCCGTCCGGACCGGGGATCCGCGCGGCGATCAACCGGCTGATCATGTCGTCCTGCGGATTCTTGCGACGCTCCTGGACCAGGCTGTAGTAGTACATCCCCGAGTCGATGTTGGCCTGCATGTTTTCTTCGTCCTGGTCGATCTGACCGGGCTTGCGGTGCAGGCTGGTGTCGATCCAGATACGGACCTGTTGGCGGAAGTCCTCGGGCACTCCGGCCATCCGCGTGATGACCTCGACCGGGAACGGCCCGGAGAAGTCCTGGACGACGTCGAAGTTGTCGGGGTCGGCCTGGCTCAGGTAGTGCTCGACGAGTTCCAGCACGGTCTCGCGCTGACTTTGGATGGCGCGCGGCGTGAAGGCCTTGTTGAGCAGGCTGCGCATGTGCCGGTGATCGGGCGGATCCATGAAGATGATCGACTTCTGCGGCACCTCGCCGGAGCGGACCATGCCGAGATCGCAGCCCCGGGCCGACGAGAACGACTCGTGGTCCTTGAACGCCGCCGCCACGTCGGCGTGCCGGGTCAGCGCGTAGAAGTCCTGCTCTTCGTCGTAGTAGATCGGCGCTTCGTCGCGCATCCGCTGGTAGATCTCGTACGGATTGTCGAAATACTCCTGCGACACAGGATTGAAGACGAGCTTGGGCTTGGTCACTGGCGACCTCCTCGGCGTGGGCTCACGGCCGGAAACGTTACGGAAGGCGGAATTACTGTAATGGGTACAGTATGCGGTAGATGAGCCCGGAATTCCGGTGAATCGCCCGAACGCCGCACCGTCACGAGTGCACCCCGGCGTCGACCAGACCATCGAGCAGACCGAGGTCCGCGCCGGCGGCCGAGGCGATCCGGCGGACCACATCGACGTCTTTGCCGACGAACGCACCGGCCATGTCGACGAACTCGGTCACCGACCCGCGGCTGCCGACCAGGGTGAGTACCCGGCTGGCGGCGCTGCCGTGCGGAAGCGCGGCCAGCAGATCACCTTCGGCGACACCGAGTTCGGCACCGAGGCGCACCGCTTCGCGCAGGGCGCCGATCTGCGCGGCGAACAGCGCGTTGTTGACCAGTTTCACGCTCTGACCGGCGCCGAGGGGCCCGACGTGCAGCAGCGGGTCGGTGTAGCTCTCGAGCACCGGACGTACGCGTGCCACAGCGTCCTCGTCGCCGCCGGCGAAGACGGTCAGCGCCCCCGCGGCGATGTCGTGCGGGCCGCCGCTGACCGGCGCGTCCAGCACCGCGACGTCGCCGCCGGCCGCCGTCGCGGCGAGGCTGCGGGCGGTGTCGGGGCTGCCGGTCGTGTGGATGACCAGTACCGCGCCGGGCCGCATCGCGGCGATCAGGCCGTCCTCCAGGCACACCTGGCGCACCTGGTCATCGGTGAACACGCACACCACCACCACGTCCGCGGAGGTTGCGGCCTCGACAACCGACGCGGCCGGCGTCGACCCGAGTTGTGCTGCTGCCGAGCGGGTTTCGTCGCTTCGGCCCAGTACGGTGACGTCGTGGCCATGTTCGACGAGACGCCGTACCATCGGTGCGCCCATCCGTCCCGCGCCGACGAATCCGACCCGCGTCACCGCGGATGGTCCATCGACGTCAGGGCCGTGTCGGCGGCGGTGAAGACCGAACCCTCCGCGGCGCCCGCATCGGCGGCCAGGCTCGCGGCGTGCCGGACATCCTTCTGCAGCAGCGCCCCGGCGATCGGGGCGAGCCCCTCGACGGTGCCGCCGAACATGGAGATGCTGCTGACGGCCTTGCTCGTCGCGGAACCGCGGACCAGGACCTCGCACAGGCTGTTGCGGGCCACGCCGAGCGCGTCGCCGAGCTCCAGGGCGCTCAACGCAGCCCCGAGATTCGCGCTGAACAGCAGGTTGTTGAGGATCTTGGCGACCTGTCCGCTGCCCAGCCCGCCGAGATGCACGATCGGGTCGGCGAACGTGGCGAATACCGGACGGGCCTTCTCGACGGCTTCTTCGTCGCCACCGACCATGACCAGCAGTGTGCCCTCGGCCGCCGCCGGACCGCCGCCGCTGACGGGCGCGTCGAGCACCGTCACACCCTGGCGGGCGGCCTGCTCGGCGATCTCACGGCAGGTGTCCGGGTGCACGGTGCTGTGGATGGCGATGATGCCGCCGGGCGCCAGACCGGCCAGTACACCGGTGTCCCCGTCGAGCACCTGCCGTACGTCGTCGTCGCCGACCACGCACAGGCATACGAGGTCACTGGCCGCGGCGAGTTCGGCCGGGCTGCCGGCGATCTTCGCGGCGGTGTCGGCATACGGTTCGACCGATGCCGGGCGCCGAGCCCACAGCGTCAGCTCGTAGCCGCCCTCGACGATGCGGCGCGCCATCGGCGCACCCTGACTGCCCAGTCCGATGAAACCGACCCGCATCAACGTGTCTCCAATCCGATTGCCGGGCGGCGCGCCGCCACACACTGTTCGGCGAACGCCAGCACCGTTCGGTGGTAGTCCGCGGCGTTGACGCCGAGGCTGAGGTTGTGACCCGCGTCGGCGACGAATTCGCTGTCGAAGCGAGGTGCCGCGCTGAACGCGGCCGCGATCTCGGAGATCGCCTCGGGGTCCGATCGCCAGACGCGCTCGTGTTCGGCGTGGCTGAAGTGCACGGGCACCCGAAGCCGCGCCGCCAAGGCGGGGAAATCGGTGCGCGGCCAATGAGCGACCATTCCCGCCTCGTAGGGTGCGCCGGTCGATGAATTCGTGATCCCGGTCAGCACGTTGTCCGGATAGAGCTCGGCGGGCTCCCACAGCAGCGCCCGGAGGCCGGACGGACGGCGGGTCGCGGTGGCGTCGCGCAGGATGTCGCGCGCCGCATCCTGATAGTGAAATCCGGTGCCCGCCACCTCCATACCGATGACGTCGCGGCCCGCGGTCTCGTCGGTGGCCATCCGCAGCGCGAGTTCGCAGCCGTTGGAGTGAGCGACCAGGAACGTGCCTGCGCCCCGGGGCCGGTCGCCCAGCATCGCCTGGACGGCACCGTAGGCCAGCGCTGTGCGCTGCGCGGGGTCGTCTGCCCGTTCTGCATACGGCGCGGAACTGCCGTAACCCGGCCGGTCCAGAGCCACCATCGTGTAGCCGAGGTCGGCGCCGAGTCGCAGCAACGACAACTCGGGATGGCCTGGGCAGTCGAAATACGCTGCGGTGCTGGCGCCTCCGTGCAGGGCGACGACGACAGCCCGAGGTTGCTCGACCACCGCGGTCAACCCCGACATCGGCACGCCATCGACGAGCACGACGCGGGGCCGGGGTGCGCTGGTCACTGGTCGCTCCGCAGCAGCATCACACCGCTGGGCGTCAGGCCACCGCTGCTGGTGACCGCGACCCGGGCGCCGGGCACCTGCCGTTCGCCGGCCTCACCGCGGAGCTGGGTGACCGCCTCGTGGATCAGACCCATCCCGTGGGTGCGGCCGTGGGAGAGCTGCCCGCCGTGGGTGTTGAGCGGGATCACCCCGTCGCGGGCGATGTTGGTTCCGCCGTCGAGGAAGTCCTTGGCCTCGCCGATCCCGCAGAAACCCAACGCCTCCAACCACGACAGACAGTTGAACGTGAAGCCGTCGTAGAGTTCGGCGACGTCGACGTCGCTGGGCCGCAACGATGTTCGCGTCCACAGGTGGGCGGATTGGCCGAGCACCTGGGGTTCGTGGGTGAGCGTGGTCTGATCCCAGTCGGTGCGTTCGACGATCTGGGTGCCGACCGCCTCGAAGTAGATGGGGGGGTTGGCGAGATCGGCTGCCGCGTCGGCCGCCGAGACGATCACGGCCACCGCGCCGTCGCACGGCACGTCGCAGTCGTAGAGCCCGAACGGGGTGGTGATCAGCCGCGCCGAGAGGTAGTCCTCCATCGTCATCGGATCGCGGTAGATCGCCGTCGGGTTCAGTGCCGCGTTGGCCCGCTGATTCAGCGCGATCCAACCGAGCGTCTCGCGCGTGGTGCCGTACCGGTCGAAGTGGCGGTGCGCATTCTGCGCCAGGGTGTGCGCGGCCGAGGTCGCGCCGAACGGCATCTGCCAGCTCGTGGTGCGGGCGCCCCCCGGCGGGGACATCCGGCCCTCCTTCATCAGCTGGCCGAACGTCGCTTCCCACAGCGTGCGGAAACACAGGACGTGCCGGGCCATGCCGGTCGCGACGGCCATCATCGCGGCGATGACGGACCCGCCGGGCCCGAAGGTGTCCATGCCGCCGTTGATCCAGGTCGGGTGCAGGCCGAGCGCGCCCTCGAGCGCGGTCACGCCGCCCTCGCCCATCCCGGCGACGTCGAGGCCCGGGTAGGTCGACAGCCCGTCGATGTCGTCGAAGGTCAGGCCCGCGTCGGCGACCGCTGCTTCACACGCCTCGATCGTCAGCGCCAGCGGCGGCACCATCAGCCGCCGGCCCAGCCTGGAGGCGCCGATACCGGTGATGGCGGAGTGGTCCTCGAACTTCTCGCGCTTGAGCATCGGGCGGACGTGGCGGCCGAAGTCTTGCGGTGCGATTGCGTCCTGGGGCAGCGCGGTCTGCTGCTGCGGATCGGTCGCCGGCTTGAACAGCGGCAACCAGACGTCCTCGAGGTGGTCGAACACCACCTCGACGGGCTGACCGATTGCGAGCGAATCCTGGTCGCACTCGACGATGTTGGTGGTGAGCCGCACCCGCGGGTCCTCGAGAACGGCGACTTCGGCGACCACGTACGGCGGCGGCAGAGCGGGGAACCCGAAGCGGTGGTTGACGCTGAAACCGGCGATGGTGCCTTTGCCGGACACCGCGTGCGGTTCGAGGTCGTGGCTGCGGCAGTACCGGCAGATCGGCTGCGGCGGATGAATCAGCGCCTCGCAGTCCTGGCACTGCTGCAGCCGCAGTTCGCCGTCCGCCCCTGCGGTCCAGAAGAACTCGTTCTGTGCGGTGAGCTGGGGGAGTGGCCGTCCCGGATCGGTCACGTCACATCCCCGGCATCATCTGCGGTTCACGGGCCGCATCGGCATGGTCCGGGTTGTGGTCGCCGCCGTGCGCGTCGCCCGGTCGCTCGACACCGGCGGGCGGTTGCAGCGGCCGGTCACCCGATGAGCGCTCGTCGCCGGCCATCTCGATGATGGCGTGCACCGGGCAGTCCAGAAGTGCGCGCCGCACGGCGGGCTGATCGGCCTCGGGAATCACCCCGTTGCCGACGAGCGAGGCATAACCCCAGTCGTCGAGCGAGAAGTACTCCGGAGCGTGCTTGGCGCAGATACCGAAGCCGTCGCACATCGTGCGATCGAGTCGGATCCTCACGGCGTCATCACCGCCTCCACCTCGTAGGGCCGGGTCGCGCTGTAGGCGTTGGACGCGCATGCGCTGCAATCGTTGTCGAGGTGACGAGCCACCTCCTGCGGGAAGCTGCGCAACAGGGTGGCTGCGACGTTCGTCGCGGCGTCGAGGGTCGCGCAGGCGCCGCGTCCCCGCAGCACCACCGACCAGCGCTCCAGCCGGGTGACGTCCTCGGCGGTGGCGGCGCCGTCGCGCAACGCACCGATCACGGCGGCCATGGCCGCGGTGCCGTTGAAGCACGATCCGCACTGACCGGCGTTCTCCCGGTCGAAGTAGGCCATGACCGCGGCGGCCACCGCGATCGGGCACTCCTCGGTGATCAGGGCGATGGCTCCGCACCCCAGGCCGCTGCCGAGGCGGCGCATGGTCTCGTGGTCGAGCGTGGTGTCGAGGACTTCACTGTTCATCAGGCCCGCGAAGTAGCCGCCCATCAGCACGCCGCGCACGTTGTCCGAGGGCACCCCGTACAGCTCGAGGAGTGCGGAAAACGGTGTGCCGTGGGGTAGTTCGTAGAGCGAGGCAGGCCTGCCGCCACCGGTGACGGTCGCCAAGAAGGTGCCCGGCGACGTCGATGTGCCCACCGCGCGGTACGCCTGGGCACCGTGCTGCAGCAGGAAGGGCAGATTGGCCAGCGTCTCGACGTTGCACACCGCCGTCGGCAGCCCGCGCACGCCGTGTTCGAAGGTCCTGGGCGGTTTGTCGGTCGGTTTGGCGGGCCCGCCATTGATGACGCGCACCGCCGCCGACTCCTCACCGGCGACGTATCCGGCGTCGACGGTGACCACCGTGACGGCGACGTCGTCGAGCCGGCCCTCCGCCTGTGTCAGCGCCTCTCGGACGATTCCCGCGGCGCGCCCGTCGGAGACGTAGAGGTAGGCATGGCCGGCGCCGATGATCCGCGCCGCCAGCCGTAGCCCGTCCAGCGCCAGATGGGGTCGGTGCCGGAGCAGCCAGCGATCTTTCACCGAGGCCGGTTCACCCTCTTCACCGTTGGCCACCAGGACCGTCCCGCCGGCGCGCACGCCGTTGTCTCGCACGGCGCGCAGTTTGACCGCCATCGGGAAGGCGGCCCCGCCGCGGCCCACCAGGCCGGCGAGGTCGATCTGCTCCAGCAGCCCGTCGCGATCCGGCAGTGGCGCATAGCCGCCGCCGACCAGGTAGTCGTCGAGATCCTCGGTGGCCGAACCCAGGTCGGTGCGCAGCAGCCGGGCCTGCAGACCGGGCCGTACCGCGACGGTGAGATCGACTGGCGCTGCAGTGGTTTTCATGACTGCCTCTCCTTGCCGCCCGCGGATAGGCTGGCGGGCATGAGAACCGCGGTGGTGCGTATAGGTGTCGACCCGGCCGGCGAACTCACCGCCGAGCAGTTGACCCGCGGCGCGGCGGCGCTGCGGGACCTCGCGCGGGACGCCGGCGCCGACGTGGTCGAGAACAACCTGGCGGGGCTGCCGCCGGCGCGCCGGGAGGTCGAGGTGCTGCTGGCCGGCGACGATGCAGGCGAACTGACCCGCATCGCCGCCCAGATGTGCGCGGACGCGTTCGGGACGCGGCCCGCGCCGGGCGTGGTGACCTTCATCAGCCGCGGCACCGACGACGACGCGCTCGGCGTGCTGGCCGGGTTCGGCATCACCGGCGACATCGTGCGCACCGCGGGGGACGAGGGCTGGGACATCGTGGAGGTGACGCTGAACCGGACCGATCTCGAGCGGATCCCCGAGAGCCGCATCCACACCGCGCTGGAGGCCTCGTTGAACTGTGAGGTTCGCATCGTGCTGAGGTGAGGTCGGGCCATCAGCGACCGGCCGGTTTGCCGGCGGAACCGTCCAGGAACTCCAGGATCGGCGGAGCCGCCTGCACCCAGGTGTCGAACATGTTGAAACGCTTGACCTTTCCCTGCGCACGCTTTTCCGCGGCGCGCTCCCAGGCGTCCTCCGGCCACGGTGGATCGATGAGCTTGGAGCCCTTGATCAGGCAGCTCACCTCCAGCGACGTCCGCTTCGGATGGTCGAGGTCGTTCTCCCCGCCGCGGATGATCAGCGTCGGCACGGTGATGTTGTCGAACATCTCGTCCTCCACACCGGGAATGGTCTGTCCCGGCTTGGGCACGAATGCGTTGAGCCAGCGCATCATCAGCTTGAGGAACGCGTCGTCGTCCTGGGTCAGCAGCCGGTCGCGGTTGGCGGGATTTTCCGCGATGCGCTCACGCCACTCCGCAACGTCGGCAACACCTTTCATGCCGGTGCCGCGGACGGCCAGGATGCTCGGGATGATGTAGTACGAGCCGAGCACGAACGAGCCGTAGACGCCGCCGACGATGTTCCACACCACGAGCTTGGTGACGATCTCCGGATAGAGCATCGTGGTCAGCATCGAGTCGCGGGCGCCGCCGGACCCGCCGGCGAGGATGCACGGGCCGATGCCCAGTTCGGTGATGAGTCGGTAGAGAGTTTCGGCACGCATGTGCGATTCGCTCTGGCCGTAGAACTGGACGTCGGACTTACCGCAGTTCGGCCGGTCCCACAGCAGCACCCGGTAGCCGCCCTTGACCAGGGCCTGTGCCAGCGGCCGCAGCCCCGGGATGTCTTTACTGAATCGTCCGCCCGGCGTCAGCGCGATGAATTCGCCCTCGCTGCCGAGGATTTCGTAGACGACGTTTCCACCGTTGATCTCGATGGACTTCTCGCCGCGCTTGAGTTTGGGCCCCGTCTGCTCGGTGGTGGTCATGCCATCACCAGCACATCGTTGCCGACGACCCGCACCGGATAGGTGCGGATGCTCCACTCCGGTTTGACGGCCGTCGTGCCGGTGGCCAACTCGAAACCCCACTGGTGCCAGGGGCAGAAGATGAACTCCTGATCGCGCACCATGACCGCGTCACCCGGCACGCTGGTGTCGACCACGTTGCGGCCGCGGGCCCGTCCCGAACACAGCGGACCTCCTTCGTGCGGGCAGTAGTTCGCGATCGCGTAGAAGGTGCCGTTGACGTTGTAGACGCCGACGCCGTGCCGCCCGATGGGCACCACCTTGTGTGAGCCTGAGGGGATCTCGTCGACCGTGGCCACGACGTGTTCGCGCCCCTGGGCCAATCTCTTCGCAGCCACGGGCGATGTGCTGTTCTCGGTCATGGGGTCAGAACACCCGAACCTGTCCCTCGAGAGCCGGCACGGTCTCGGGAAGGTGGTAGATGTCGATGCCGTTGCGGAACATGATGGCCTCACGGGCGTGTTCGGGCAGGTGCTTGACCAGCCAACGGGGGTCGTCGAAGGTCCAGTGTGGATAGTCGCTGGAGAACAGCAGGATCTTCTCGCACTCCATCCACTCGAACGCCCGGGTCAGTTCCGTCTTGTCCTCGGGATAGTCCAGGGGCTGGGTGGTGAACTTGATGTGGTCCTTGACGTACTCGCTCGGCTTGCGCTTGATGTCCATCCAGGACTTGCGGGCCTCGTAGAGTGCGTCCATCCGCCACATCAGGGGCAGGATCCAGGTGAAAGCGTGTTCGACGAACACGATGCGCAGACCGGGGTGGCGGTCGAAGGTGCCGTCGAAGATCAGGCTCATCACCTGATTGGCCGCCAACAGCGAGTAGGTGACCATGAAGTCGTGGTTGTAGCTCGGCAACCCGACAGGCGGCATCGGCAGTTCGTCGTAGTGGCTGCGCGACAGATGGCAGCTGACGGTGATGTCGTGTTTGGCGGCGGCGGCCCAGATCGGGTCGTACTTCGGGTTGCCCCACGACGGCCGCGGTTCAGCCTTGATCAGAATCTGCGCCATGTACGGATGGCCGGCCCAGCGCTCGATCTCGGCCACGCTGGCCTCCGGCTCCTCGATCGCCAGGCAGATCGACCCGCGCCACCGTTCGTGCCAGTTGTTGTGGCTGTCCAGCCAGTGGTTGGCCTGCCAGTCGTTGAGCGCGACCGACATCGCGTGCTGCGCCTCGGGGATGCGCGCCGGATAGGCGGCGGGCTCCAGGATGGCGATGTCGGCACCGGCCTCCATGATCAGCTGTTTGAACGCCAGATCGGGGTCGCTGCAGGCGAATTCGCCGTCCGGGGGGAACGCGTCGACGCGCATTGCGTAGGAGTGCGCGTAGTCGGGGGCGTCGTAATAGATCTGGTCGCCCACCTTGTGGGTGCCGAAATAGCGGCTGCGCCACGGTTCGGGGATGTACTGCCCGAGCTCGCCGCTGCGGGGGGCCGGGTGCACATCGGAGTCGACGCAACGCACCGCGACGCGCTCGGCGGCCGGCTTACGCTCCGTGGCTGTGACCGTCATCGTGGTCTCCTCTGCTCGAGAACTCTGCTATCACTGTGCGCTGACACCGGCGCCGACGTCTATGCCGTAGAGCTCGGCGGCATTACGCCAGCACAACTTGTCGCGTTGCTCGGCGCTGTAGGCGCTCGGCACTGAGAGCTCGTTGAGCTGCCAGTGCGGATAGCTGGAGCCGAACATGACCATGTCGTCCTTACCGGTGAAACCGGCCCACTCCCCGGCGAACTCGACATCGCCGGGCCCGTCCAGAAACCCCTCGACGAAGTAGACGTGGCCGGGCAGGTAATCGCTGGGCATCTTCGGCGCCCACGGAGTCTGCTCGAGATGCGGTCGGCCGAAACAGTCCATTCGCCACATGAACGGGGTGAGCATGTCGGCCGCGCCGTCGGCCCACACGAACTTCAGCTCGGGAAGCCGCTCGAACACGCCCTCGGCGATCATGTTCATCTGGTGGTACAGGAAATTCAGCGCGGTGAAGCCGACGAACTGCTCGTAGGTGCGCGTCAGACCGTTGGGCGTGGGCGGCAGCATCACGCCCGAACCGACCTCGAAGTGCACGGCGACCGGGAGCTTCGCCTCGACGGCGGCTTCCCACAACGGCCAGTACTGCGGCTTTCCGTACAACTCACGGGTCTGCAGCGGGATGCCCAGCTGCACGATGCGCGGATGATCGCGGTACCGGTCGATCTCGCGCAGCGCGCCGCTGATGTCGTCGGGATTGACCCGTAGGGTGCCGCGGAACCGGTCGCCGAACTCCGGGTGGTCGAGCCAGCGCGTGACCATCATGTCGTTGTGTGCCGAGGCGATGGCGGTGCCGAGATGACGGTCGGGCATGACACCGCGGGTCATCGGATGCAGGATCGCGATGTCCACACCGCGCCTGCCGAACAGATGATCGGCGACGACGTCCGGATCCGAACCGGGGTACTGCCCGTCCGGCCCCTCGGTGCCCTTGGCGTATTCACCGCCCGGTGCGCCGTACCAGTCCATCTCGTAGTCCGGGAAACCGCGGCTGCGGAACGGTTCACGCAGGAAGGTCTTCCGCAGGTCCTTGTTCGACTTGGCGAAGATGTGCACGCTGGCGTCGATGACCGGCGTCCGACTGCCGTCGGGGTGGTGCATGACCAAGATTGCCTCCGATAGTCCGCCCGGTGCGCGCCTCCATACCGGGCTGTGCGCAGAACCGGACCGTTCCGACAGTGTATGTCGTGATTCTTCGATTTCAAGAACGGAGTTCTCTTTCCGGCTTCCGCTATCTGCCCAGGTGACATGTGTGCTGGTCAGTCGGCCAGCACGTCGCTTAAGCAGTGCATCATCGTGTCGGGAGAACGGATCTGCGCTGGAAGAGAATGCTATTCTCATCGCGTTCGCGTGGTGGGTGCGCGAGCCGACATCGCACCAGGAGGCGCCGGATGCTACTCGAGTTCGATGCTGACCAGCGGTTGTGGCAGGAGACGGTCCGCGACGCGGTCGCCAAACAATGCCCGGCCTCGCTGGTCCGCGACATCGCGGAGAACGGGGTCGATCCGACGCCGCTGTGGCAGAGCTACGTCGATGCCGGATGGACGGAACTGACCGATCCGGAGAACGCGGTCGAGCTCGCCATCGTGCTCGAGGAGATGGGGCGCGCCACCGATCCGACCCCGTTCCTGGCCACTCTCACCCAGTACGCGCCGCTGGCCGGCGACCGCTATGACACCGGTCAGGCCGGGGCCGCGGTGTACTCCGGAGTGACGGCGCACCGCAACGCCGAGGGCTGGGTGCTGGACGGGACCTCGCGGTTCGTCCTCGACGCCGACCGGGCCGAGCGGCTGGCCGTCGTCACCGACGCCGGGGTGTTCGTCGTCGACGCCGCCACCGCCGTCACCCGGCGCAGCCCGGTATTCGACCCGGTGCTGCACGTCGGCGAGGTCTCCTTCGCCGGGGTCGTGGTCTCCGACGCCGACCGGGTGCACGCCGATGCCGAGCGTGCCCACCACCTCGCACTGACCGGAATGGCGATCACGATGGTCGGCGCCTGCCAGCGGATCCTCGATCTGGCACTCGACCACGTCAAGCAACGTCAGCAGTTCGGCGTGCCGATCGGTTCCTTCCAGGCCGTTCAGCACAAGGCCGTCGACATGCACGTGGCCACCGAGCGGGCCCGCGCCCTGAGTTACTTCGCCGCGCTGACCATCGCGGCGGACGATCCGCGCCGCCGGTTGGCCTCGCGCATGGCCAAGGCCGCGGCGGGGGAGTGCCAGTCGCTGGTGTTCCGCCACGGTCTGCAGCTCTTCGGGGCCATGGGCTTCACCTGGGAGAACGATCTTCAGTTCGCGCTCAAGCGGGCCAAGGCCGGCGAGCTGCTGCTCGGCGGCGCAGCCGAGCATCGCGCCGTCATCGCGGAGGAATACAGGAGTACCTTCTGATGCAGTTAGTTTTCGATCGTGACGTCGAGGAGTTCCGCGCGGAGTTCTCCGCCTTCCTCGACGAGAACCTGCCGCCGGAAACCGCCACTCAGGAGCGCCCCCGCTCGGTCTCGCACATGCCGCAGTGGGCGCGGGACTGGCAGCGGCTGCTGTTCGACAACGGCTGGCTCCTGCCCGCCCAGCCGCCGGAGTTCGGCGGTCGTAACGCCTCGGTCCTGCAGCAGTTCGTGCACCTCGACGAGTTGTGCCGCAGGCGGATCTACCACAGCTTCAACCCGCAGGGCGTGAACATCATCGCGGCGTCACTGCTGACGTTCGGGTCCGACGAGCAGAAGCACCAGTGGGCGGTGCCGGTGCTGCGCGGGGAACGCACCGCGTCGCTGGGGATGAGCGAGCCCAGCGCCGGCTCCGATCTGGCGTCGCTGCGCACCCGTGCGGTCAAAGACGGGTCCCACTTCGTCGTCAACGGTCAGAAAGTGTGGACCTCCGGCGCGCACGATGCCGACTTCCTGCTCACCTTCGTGCGCACCGACCCGGACGCCCCCAAACACAAGGGCATCAGCGTGCTGCTCATCCCCACCGACACCCCGGGGGTGGTCTGCCGGCCGTTCGCCGATCTGTGCGGAGAGGAGAACACCGACTTCAACGAGGTCTTCTTCACCGACGCCCGGGTCCCCGAGGAGAACCTGGTCGGACCGCTGAACCAGGGCTGGAAGGTGGCCAACGGGTCCCTCGGCCATGAGCGGACGATGATGTGGTTGGGCTTCGCCGACCGGATCGACAACATGATCGCCGACTTCCGGCCCACCACCGAGATCGAGCGCGATCAGTACGCGTCTTCGGTGATGGACTACCAGGCGTTGCGCGCCATGGGTTCGGCGTCGCTGGCCCGGGCTGCGCGTGGGGAGATGGACACCGCGTCGGTGTCGGTGCTGAAGCTGTTCGGCTCGGAGGCCGAGATGAGAGTGGCCGATGCCGCGCTGACGGCATCCTGCTCAGAGGGTCTGGTGCACCCGTCGACCACAGGGCGTTACGAGCACATGAACCTCGACCACTACTTCGCCAGCTGGTTCGAGCGCTACGCCCGCAGCTTCTCGGGCACCATCGCCGGCGGCACGTCGGAGATCCAGCGCAACATCATCGCCACGCAGGTGCTGGGGTTGCCGCGGGGGTGAGCACACCCCCGCGGCAACCGCCGCAGATCAGTAGTTGTTGCAGGTGCCCGCGATGCCGAGCAGCGGGCCGATGACCGACTGTGCGCCCGGGTAGCTGGCCAACTGCGTCGCGGTCACCTGGCGCTGAGGCGGCGGCGAGGCGAGGAAGTTGCGCAGCATGCCCTGGCTGGCCGGCTGGGCGGCGAGTTGGCCGGCCAGTGCCGGCTGCTGATCGTTGAGCGCCGCGATGACCTGGTCGTAGCTGCAGGTCGTGTTGACGATCGGGCTCAGATCCTGGGCCGACGCAGTGCCCATCGAGACGAACATGGACATCGGCAGCGCTGCGGCGAAGCCGCCGAGCGTGACGGCCAACGTGGTACGCGACAGCTTGCGCATGTGTGATTCCCCTAGCTTTCGACAACGATTCCGGAACTCGCGGCCAGGGCAGAACTCACCCCGGCTATCAGTACATCGAGATTAACAACCGACTTGTTACCAGATAGTCCTTCGCACAAACGGTTGTTTCGCTCACGGATGATCTTGGTCAGTCGATGACCGCGGCGTCCTTGCGTTCGGTGATCGGCCGGGCCAGCTCCTGCTCGTCGCAGATGCGCTGCAGCCTCTCCAGCGTCTCGTCCAGACCCGGTCCGAGTGGCTTGCTCGGCGTGAACGTCGCGGGCAGGTTCCGCATGCCCTGGATGACGCCGATCGTG
The DNA here is from genome assembly GCF_001665575.1 of Mycobacterium sp. 852013-51886_SCH5428379. Classification (GTDB taxonomy): domain Bacteria; phylum Actinomycetota; class Actinomycetes; order Mycobacteriales; family Mycobacteriaceae; genus Mycobacterium. The sequence continues at coordinate 100,123 of NZ_LZSU01000051.1, forward strand.
TCGTAGTGCACCGTGCCCTCGGGGTCGCAGACATAGTCGGGCATCCGGTCGAGCACGGCGGTGAGCATCGACTTGAACACCGTGCGCGCCACGTTGGACCCCACGCAGCGGTGCACCCCGATGCCGAAGCTGAAGTGGCGGTTGCCCTTACGGTCGAGGACGATGTCGTTCGGATTCTCGAACACCACGGGATCGCGGTTGGCCATCGCCCAGGACAGCCACAGCCGTTCGTACTGTTTGAACTGATTGCCGGCGACCTCGACGTCCTCGGCGAAAGTCCGGCCATCGCCGGGCGCCGGGGTGAAGTACCGCAGGAACTCCTCGGTCGCCGGGTCGAGCAGCGTGGCGCGCTCACGGCTGAGCCGAATCCGCTCGTCGGGATGCTCGCCGAGCCACTCCAGCGCGTGGGCCGTCAGGGCGGTGGTGGTGTCGAAGCCGCCGCCGATGATCAGCCCGAGGTTGCCCAGGATCTCCATGTCGGGTGCGGGTTCGCCGTCGATCCGCAGCTGCAGCAGGGCGTTGACGAGACCGGGTCGCGGGTTCTCCCGGATCTGCATCATGTTGTTGATGAGGTCGATGCCCATCTCACGGTGCTGTTCGTTGATCTTCTCGCGTTCGGGCGCGTGCTCCGGCGTGTAGACCGAGGCGTGCGTCGGCTCGCTGTAGACGTTCCACTTCTTCAGGTCGATGCCCATCATCGCCAGCGTGAACACGGCCGGCACCACGTTCGCCAGGTGCTCGACGAAGTCGATGCGTCCCGACTCGATGTGCTCGTCGAGTGCGGCGCGCGTGATCTCGTCGACGAACGGGACCCAGCGTTTGATCGCGGCGGGGGACAGGTACGGGTTGAGTGCACCGCGGTAGATGCTGTGCTCCGGCTCGTCCATCTCGAGGATGCCGCCACGAACGACGGTGGCGCGGCTGGCCTTCGGGATCGTGATGCCCTGGAACGGCGTCTCACCGGTGATGTCGTGGTGGTTGGACACAGCCGGGCAGCGGGCCAGTTCGAAGACGTGCTTGCTGTCCGCCGCCACCCAATGCCCGTTATAGGCGTCCGTCCACGCCATCGGGCACTTCGCCTGCATCTCCTCGGTGATGTTCTGGAACTGCAGTCGGTATTCCGGTGTGTGCCGGTCGAAGTGGTAGCGGTTCTTCTTGCGATCCTGCTCGGCTGGGTCGTCGCGGACATCGTCGACGGTGCTCAAGATGGGTTCCCCTTACGTGTGTGGTGCCCGGGCGATGTCAATCGACGATCGATATCGCCTGTTCGGGGCATGACTGCGCGGCCTCCCGCACGGCGTCCTCCTGATCCGCCGGCACCACCTCGTTGGCCGGTGAGGCCGTGCCGTCGACGTCATCCAAGATGAACGACTCCGGCGCGATCATCGCGCACAGCGTGTGGCCCTGGCACCGTCCAGCGTCTACCGAGACTCTCACATCGATCCTCCCATCGGAACGAAACCTCTTGTCACAGAACGGATCTACACGTGATAGTCGTACCACTTCAGATATCCGCCCGCGTCGACGCGCAGCTGCATACCGGTGACGAAGCGGGATTCGTCGGAGGCCAGCCACAGCACCGCGTTGCTGATGTCCTCGGGCTCGATGAACGGCACGGGCATGGCCTGCTGGACACCGAAGGCCAGCTCGGCGTCGGCACGCGTCGGCTTCTCGAGGTCGGGCCGGAAGGAGCGGTACATCGGCTCGCTCTGCAGCATGTCGGTGTTGCAGTTGGTGGGGTGGATGACGTTCGCGCGGATGCTGCGCACCGCCAGCTCTGTCGCCAGATCGTGGACGTACTGGGAGATGAGGCGTTTGGAGGTCATGTAACCCATACCGCCCGGATCGGCGCCCGGACGGTCCTTCTTCGAGGCGTCCATCAGCGCCGCGGCGGACGCCGTCGCGATGATGGACGCACCCTCCTTGAGGTGGGGCAGCGCGACCTGGATCGCGTTGATGGTGCCGACGAAGTTGGTGTTGATGCCGTCGGTCCACGCCTGCATGGGCGGAGCGCCCTTCATCGCGGCGATGCCGGCCTGAGCGACGACGATGTCGAGACGACCCAGTTCGGCAACGCCGTTGTCGAGCGCCTCCTTGAGCGCCGCGGCATCGCGGACATCGGCCTGGACGGTGATCGCCCGACGCCCCGTCTTCTCGACGTACTGCGCGGTCTCCTCGAGATCCTCGGGCCGCGCCAGCGGATATCCGACGGTGTCGATGTCGGCGCAGATGTCGACGGCGATGATGTCGGCGCCTTCCTCGGCGAGCCGGACGGCATGGCTGCGGCCCTGGCCGCGCGCTGCGCCGGTGATGAATGCGACCTTGCCCTCTACACGACCCACTGTTGTTTCCTTATCTCTCATCGACATCTCTCATTGACTTGACTGTCAGGTGTTCCGGCCGCCGTTGACGCCCAAGATCTGGCCGGTGATGTAACCGGCGTCCTCGGAGACGAGGAAGGAACACGCCGCCGCGATGTCCTCGGGCCTGCCGATCCGGCGCACCGGGGTGGCCGCGATGGTCTTGTCGATGTCACCGAGATACCCGCGCTCGGCCGCCGCCCGCAGCATGGGGGTGTCGATGAAGCCCGGCGGGACCGCGTTGACCGTGATTCCGTACTCGCCGTACTCCAGCGCGAGGGATTTGGTCAGCCCGTTCACCGCGGACTTCGCGGCGACATAGGGCGTCATGTACGGCGCCCCGGAGTGGGTGCTCGACGAGGAGATGTTGACGATGCGGCCCCATCCCGCCTCGATCATGTCGGGCAGCACCGCCTGGACGGTGTGGAAGACACCGTTGAGGTTGACGTCGATGACCTTCTGCCAGCGCTCGAAGTTCACGTCGGTGAACCGCTTGAAGCAATCCAGGCCGGCGGCGTTGACCAACACGCTGACCGGCCCGAGTTGACCGCGCACGGCGGTGAACGCGGCCTCGACCGCCTCGCGGTCGGTGACGTCGACGGCGTGGCCGAACTCGTCGTCTCCCGGATTGAGGTCGAACGTCGAGACGTGGAGCCCGTCGGCACGGAGGCGCTCGACGATGGCCAGGCCGATGCCCGAGCCGCCGCCGGTGACCACGGCGTTCTTCACTGCACAACCTCCACCACGCGCGTTGTCGCGGTCATTTCAGGCACCAAGAATCTTCCTTCCGAATATGAGAACGATAATCTCGTTACTTGCGATTCTGCAAGATCCGAACCGCGGCGCGCCAACCGCGTCCTATGCTCCACAGCGTCGCCGTGAGGCCTCCGACAAGCCCATCTCTGGGTTGGTTGAGTTCTCATCTGCCGACTGTATGATTCGCCGTCAATGAGAATGCAATTTCCATCACATCGAGGAGGATGATGGGTCAGGCGCCCACAGCTACGGATCACCGGGGACCGGACCACACCGGAACCGCCGGTTCAACGGCCGCCCGGCGGCTGCTGATCGGCGGGGAGCTACGTGACGCCGAGCGCACCTATCCCTCCCTGAACCCGGCCACCGGCGAGGTCCTGGGCCAGGCCCCCGACGCGACGGTGGCCGACGCGCAGGACGCGGTCGCCGCGGCGCGTCGTGCCTTCGACGAGACCGACTGGTCGACGAACACCGAACGGCGCGTGCACTGCCTCGAGCAGTTGCACGCCGCGCTCCTCGCGAACCGCGACGAGCTTGCCGCGCTGACGATCGCGGAGGTCGGCGCCACGGAGGCCCTCTGCAAGGGGGCGCAGCTCGATCAGCCCATCGACATCGTGCGCTACTACGCCGATCTGCTGCGCAGCTATCCGATGACCGAAGACCTCGGCAACATCGAGAGCCGGGGGATGCAGCACCACCGGTGGGTCGAGAAAGAGGCCGCCGGCGTCGTCGCCGCGATCATCGCCTACAACTATCCGAACCAGCTCGCGCTGGCCAAGCTCGCCCCGGCGCTGGCCGCCGGCTGCACCGTGGTGCTCAAGGCCGCGCCTGACACCCCGCTGATCACGCTGGCGCTCGGCGAACTGATCGCCGAGCACACCGACATCCCGGCCGGGGTGGTCAACATCGTCTCCGGCGCCGACCCCGAGGTCGGTGCGGTGCTGACCACGAGCGCCGACGTCGACATGGTGACCTTCACCGGTTCCACCCCGACCGGCAGGCGCATCATGGCCGCGGCCAGTGAGACGTTGAAGAAGGTCTTCCTCGAACTCGGTGGCAAGTCGGCCGCGATCGTGCTCGACGACGCGGACTTCAACACCGCCGCACTGTTCTCCGCGTTCTCGATGGTCACCCACGCCGGTCAGGGCTGTGCCCTGACCTCGCGGCTGCTCGTCCCGGAGCGGCACAAGGACGAGATCGTCGGTCTGATCAAGAACAACTTCGGCATGGTGCGGCACGGGGATCCCGCGGACCCGTCGACCTACATGGGCCCGCTGATCAGCGAGAAGCAGCGCGACAAGGTCGACGGCATGGTCAAGCGGGCCGTCGAGGCCGGCGCCACGCTCGTCACCGGCGGCGACAAGGTCGACCCCGGCTACTTCTACACCCCGACGCTGCTCGCCGACGTCGACCCCGACAGCGAGATCGCCCAGGAAGAGGTGTTCGGGCCGGTCCTCGTGGTCATCTCCTACACCGACGACGACGACGCCGTGCGGATCGCCAACAACTCGATCTACGGGCTCTCGGGCGCGGTGTTCGGCAGCGAGGAGCGTGCGCTCGCGGTGGCACGGCGGATCCGCACCGGCACCTTCTCCATCAACGGCGGCAACTACTTCAGCCCCGACACGCCGTTCGGCGGGTTCAAACAGTCCGGGATCGGCCGAGAGATGGGGCGCGCCGGACTCGAGGAGTTCCTCGAGTCGAAGACGTTCGCGACGGTGGTCTCATGAGTGGGTCGGGGCCGCTGGCGGGCATCCGCATCCTCGAGGTCGCGATGTACGGATTCGTCCCCTCGGCGGGAGCCGTACTGGGCGAGTGGGGCGCCGACGTCATCAAGGTCGAGCACGCCGTCACCGGCGATCCGCAGCGAGGCCTGCGCCAGACCGGGCTGCTGCGCGTCGAGGGTGATCCCAACCCGAACATCGAGCACGCCAACCGCGGCAAGCGCAGCATCGGCTTGGACATGTCGGTCCCCGAGGGCCGCGAGGTGCTGCTGGAACTGGCTCGTCGCGCCGACGTCTTCCTCACCAGCTTCCTGCCCGGCCACCGGCAGAAGTTCGGCATCGACGTCGATGACATCCGCGCGGTGAATCCGTCGGTCATCTACGCCCGCGGCAGCGCTCTCGGGCCGCGCGGCGAAGAGGCTGTCAAGGGCGGCTACGACATGACCGCCTTCTGGTGCCGGGCCGGCACCGCGCGCACCATCACCCCACCGGACATGCCGGGGATGATCGGCCCTCCGGGTCCGGCCTACGGCGACACCATCTCCGGCACGAATCTGGCCGGTGGCATCGCCGCCGCGCTGTTCAAGCGGGAGCGCACGGGCGAGCCGTCCGTCGTCGACGTCTCGCTGCTGGGCAGCGGGCTGTGGGCGATGGGGCACACGGTTGCGCTGACCAATCACCTGCAGGAGCGGATGGAGGCCTTCCCCCCGGGAACGCAGGGTTCGCCGTTCAATCCGCTCGTCGGGCTGTATCCGACCGCCGACGACCGTTACATCTCGTTCGTGATGATGCAGCCCACGAAGTTCTGGGCCGACGTCTGCCGGCACATGGATCTGGACGATCTGATCGACGATCCGCGCTTCGCGACCGCCGAGTCGATCGCCGAGAATACCGCGGCGGCCAACGAAATCCTGACCGAGGCCATGCAGAAGCGGACGCTGCCGGAGTGGAGCGAACGCTTCGCGACACTGGCCGGGCCCTGGGCTCCGGTGCAGGACACCCTGCAGGCCGCCAACGACGCTCAGATCCGGGCCAATGAATATCTGGTCACCGCAGGCGAACTCGAACTGGTGGCCAATCCGGTGCAGTTCGATGTCAGTGCGCCGCAGACCGGGCCCGCCCCGGGATTCGCGGAGCAGACCGACGACATCCTCGTCGAGCTCGGTCTGGACTGGGACCGAATCATCGAGCTGAAGACGGCCGGCGCCGTCACCTGACCGTCTAGACACCGAGAGAATCCGCCATGTCGCTCATCGCTTCGACCGGGACCCACCTCCTGGGTCGGGCTCATTCGCCCTCACCGGCCGCAGGGAGTTCGATACCATCGGCGCCCCGGATGCCGTGGAGCAGCCACGTCGGGCGGGCACCGCGGGGCGGGCACGGCGAGGCTCACGGGAACGGCACTGCCACGACTTGTGGACGTGATCGCGGGAGCGCGGCGGTCACCATTCTGGAAGGAACTGCAGTCAATGGCTGAGCGGTGGACTCCCGGCATATCGCTGGGCCGCAACCTGTCCGGGCCCATGCAGGCCGTGGGCGGGTTGTTCGCGATGTCCGCCGACGCGGTGAAGTTCATCTTCCAACGGCCGTTCCAGTGGCGCGAGTTCATCGAGCAGTGCTGGTTCGTGGCCCGGGTGTCGCTGGCGCCCACCCTGTTGGTGGCGATTCCGTTCACGGTGCTGGTGAGTTTCATCCTCAACATCCTCCTTCGTGAGCTCGGCGCCGCCGATCTGTCCGGTGCCGGTGCGGCGTTCGGCGCGGTGACCCAGGTCGGTCCGATGGTGACCGTGCTGATCGTCGCCGGGGCGGGCGCCACCGCGATGTGCGCCGATCTCGGATCCCGCACCATCCGCGAGGAGATCGACGCGATGGAGGTATTGGGCATCAACCCGGTCCAGCGCCTGGTCACCCCGCGCATGCTCGCCTCCGGGCTGGTCGCGCTGCTGCTCAACAGCCTCGTGGTGATCATCGGCATCCTGGGCGGCTACGTCTTCTCGGTCTTCATCCAGGACGTGAACCCCGGCGCGTTCGCCGCGGGCATCACCCTGCTCACCGGGGTGCCCGAGGTGATCATCTCCTGCATCAAGGCCGCACTGTTCGGTCTGATCGCCGGACTGGTGGCGTGCTACCGCGGATTGACGATCTCCGGCGGCGGCGCCAAGGCGGTCGGTAACGCCGTCAACGAGACGGTGGTGTACGCGTTCATGGCGTTGTTCGTGATCAATGTGCTGGTCACCGCCATCGGCATCCGGATGACGACGGGCTAGGTGACGGTATGAGCACGATGAGCACGTTGCGGGCGACGTACCCGCGGGTTTTCCGGACGCTCGGCAGACCGGTGTCGACGCTGAGCACGATCGGCGATCACGCCCTGTTCTACATCCGCGCGCTGGCCGGAACGCCCCACGCGGCCATCCACTTCCGCAAGGAGATCATCCGGCTGATCGCCGAGATCTCCATGGGCGCGGGCACTCTGGCGATGATCGGCGGCACCGTCGTCATCGTCGGCTTCCTCACTCTCGCCGCCGGCGGCACCCTGGCCGTGCAGGGCTACAGCTCGCTGGGCAACATCGGCATCGAGGCGCTCACCGGCTTCCTCGCCGCATTCATCAACGTGCGCATCTCCGCACCCGTGGTCGCCGGCATCGGCCTGGCCGCCACGTTCGGCGCGGGCGTCACCGCCCAGCTGGGCGCGATGCGCATCAACGAAGAGGTCGACGCGCTGGAGTCCATGGGCATCCGGCCGGTCGAATACCTGGTCAGCACAAGGATCGTGGCCGGGATGATCGCGATCACCCCGCTGTACTCGATCGCGGTCATCCTGTCGTTCGTGGCGTCGCAGTTCACCACGGTCGTGTTGTTCGGACAGTCCGGTGGTCTCTACGACCACTACTTCGACACGTTCCTCAACCCGATCGACCTGCTCTGGTCGTTCCTGCAGGCGATCCTGATGGCGATCACGATCCTGTTGATCCACACGTACTTCGGCTATTTCGCCACCGGCGGGCCGTCGGGTGTGGGGGTCGCGGTCGGTAATGCGGTGCGGACTTCGCTGATCGTGGTGGTCTCGGTGACGCTGCTGGTGTCGCTGTCCATCTACGGCTCCAACGGCAACTTCAACCTGTCGGGTTAGGGGAGCATGGTGAGTGGCAATTCCGCGCGTCCGCTGGCAGGAGCCGGGCTGGTCGTGGGCATCGTGTTGGTGATCGCCCTGGCCGTCGGGCTGTTCCGCGGCAGCTTCACCGAATCGGTTCCGGTCACCGTCATCGCCGACCGTGCCGGCCTGGTGATGAACCCCGACGCCAAGGTCAAGATGCGCGGCGTCGAGGTCGGCAAGGTCGACTCCATCGAGCAGCGCCCCGACGGCACCGCGGCCCTGCACCTGGCCATGCAGCCGTCCCAGATGCACCTGATCCCCGGCAACGTCGGCGTCGACATCGAATCCTCGACGGTGTTCGGCGCGAAGTCCGTGCAGTTCGTGATGCCGCCCGAGCCCTCGGCCACACCGCTCAGTGCGGGTCAGGTCCTGCGGGGCGACCGGGTGATGGTCGAGATCAACACCGTGTTCCAGAACCTGGTGGCCGTCCTCGACCGGATCGACCCAGCCAAACTGAATCAGACGCTCGGCGCGATCTCGTCGGCGTTCTCCGGCCGCGGCGAGAGCATGGGGCAGACGCTCAGCGATTTCAACGCCCTGCTCGCCGAGTTGGAGCCCGGGCTGCCCAACTTCGCCCGGGACATGGAACTCACCGCCCCGGTGGCGTCCGCGTACGCCGACATCGCGCCGGATTTGCTGCGCACCATGGAGAATGCGACGTCGATCAGCAACAGCATCGTCGACGAACAGGACAACCTGGACGCGTTCCTGGTCAGTGCGATCGGGCTCGCCGACATCGGCAACGACGTGATCGGCGGCAACCGGGCGGCGGTCAGCGAGTTGCTCGGGCTGCTCGTCCCCACCACCGATCTGTTCAACAAGTACGCGCCGGCGATCAACTGCACCCTCGAGGGCATGAGCTACGTGCTTCACCAGCCGCCGCAGATGGACCCCGGCGTGCTGGTGAACGTGGCGTTCACCATGGGTATCGAGCGCTACCGCTATCCGCGCAACCTGCCGAAGGTCGCCGCCAAGGGTGGGCCGCAGTGTATGGGGCTGCCCTACATCGGATTCGGCAACCGGTCCAAGTTCCTGGTCACCGACAACAACGCCAACCCGTGGCAGTACGGCAATCAGGGGATCCTGCTCAACTCGGACGGTCTCAAGCAGATGCTGTTCGGGCCCTTGGACGGCCCACCGCGTAACACCGCGCAGATCGGACAACCAGGATGACGGGCGTGAGAGGCACGCTGATCAAATTCGCGGTGTTCGCCACCGTGATGACCCTGCTGACCGCCTTCCTGTTCATGGCGTTCAGCCAGTACCGCAGCGGCTCCACCGAGAAGTACTCCGCGGTGTTCACCGACGCGTCGCGGCTGGAGACCGGCGATACGGTGCGCGTCGCCGGCGTCCGGGTGGGCACAGTGAAAAGCGTTGAGCTGCAACCCGACAAGACCGTGCTGGTGAACTTCGACGCCGACCAGAACATCGTGCTGACGTCCGGGACGAAAGCGGCCGTGCGCTACCTCAACCTGACCGGCGACCGCTACCTCGAACTGATCGACGGTCCCGGATCGACCCGCAAGGTCGGTGCAGGCGCGCAGATCCCGAAGGAACGCACCACACCAGCGCTCGACCTCGACCTGCTCCTCGGCGGTCTGCGCCCGGTGATCCAGGGCCTCAACCCTCAGGACGTCAACGCGCTGACGACCTCGCTGATCCAGATCTTCCAGGGTCAGGGCGACACGTTGAACTCGCTGCTCAGCAAGACGTCGTCCTTCTCGAACACCCTCGCCGACAACAGCGAGGTCATCGAGCAGCTCATCGACAACCTCAACACCGTCGTCGACACCCTGTCCAAGGACGGCGACAAGTTCTCCGGAGCCATCGACGGGCTCGAGCGACTGATCAGCGGTCTGTCCGAGGACCGGGACCCGATCGGTACCGCGATCACGGCGCTGGACAACGGAACCGCGTCCATCGCCGATCTGCTGACCGAGGCGCGCCCGCCGCTGGACCGCAGCGTCAACGAACTCAACCGGCTGGCGCCGCTGCTCGACGACCACCAGATCGTCCTCGACATGGCATTGCAGAAGGGCCCCGAGAACTACCGCAAGGTCGCACGGTTGGGCGCCTACGGCAGTTGGATCATGTACTACATTTGCGGCCTTTCCTTCCGTGTCACCGATCTGCAGGGCCGGACAGCGGTCTTCCCCTGGGTCAAACAAGAAGGCGGGAGGTGTGGAGAGCCCTGATGCGTAAATACCGGGAATCGAATCTGATCAAGGCGGGCTTCATCGGAGCCATGCTGGTCCTGCTCATCATCGCCGTCGGGCTCCAGCCGGAGAAGATCATCCAGTGGGGCACCTCCGTGCGGCACCAGGCGTTGTTCACCGAGGCCGGCGGCATCATGGCCGGAAACGACGTCACGGTGTCGGGTATCAAGATCGGCACCATCACCGACGTCGAACTGCAGAACGGGGATGCGCTCGTCACGTTCACCACTGACGGCCGCTACCAGCTCGGATCGCAGACCACCGCACACATCCGCATCGGCTCGCTGTTGGGCGAGCGGGTCCTCACCCTCGAATCCGACGGCAGCGGCTCGCTCAGCCAGTCGGCCGTCATTCCGGTATCGCGCACGTCGTCGCCCTATTCGCTGACCGACGCCGTCGGTGATCTGGCCGCCAACACCACCGACACCGACACCGCTTCGCTGAACCAGTCGCTGGACACCCTGGCAGCCACCATCGACCAGGTGGCGCCGCAGCTCGGGTCCACCTTCGACGGGTTGAGCCGGCTGTCGCGTTCACTCAACAGCCGTAACGAGAACCTTGCCGGGCTGCTCAAGAGCGCCAGTGAGGTCACCGACGTGCTGTCCCAGCGCAGCCAACAGCTGAACACGCTGATCCTCAACGCGAACGATCTGCTCGGCGTGCTCAACGAGCGCCGGGAGGCGATCGTCGACCTGCTGGCCAACACCTCCGCGGTGGCCCAGCAGCTCACCGGTCTGGTGGCGGACAACGAAGCGGAGCTGGCGCCCACTCTCGCGCGGCTGAACTCGGTCGAGGCGATGCTGGAGCGCAACCGCGACAACATCGCCAAGATCCTGCCCAGCCTGAAGAAATTCATCCTGGCCCAGGGCGAGACGCTCGCCAACGGGCCGTACTACAACGCGTACGTGCCGAACCTGCAACCGGCACAGCTGCTGCAGCCGTTCATGGACTACGCATTCGGGTTCCGGCGCGGAACCAATGCCGGCCAGCCGCCGGACACCGCGGGTCCGCGCGCCGAACTGCCGTTGCCCTACAACGGAATTCCGGGAGGGTCGCGCTGATGAACCGCAAGCGCTCGATGACGCTGCTGGCGATCGGCCTGGTGGCCCTGCTGGTGGCCGGTGGTGCAGTGCTGTTGCGCCAGACGTTCTTCGGACCCCGGACGATCTCCGCGTTGTTCACCTCAGCGACCGGAATCTATCCCGGGGACGAGGTGCGAGTGTCCGGGGTCGAGGTGGGCACCATCGAGTCCATCGAGCCGGAGGGCACGCAGACGCGGCTGGTCATGCACGTCGATCGCGATGTGCCGATCCCCGCGGACGCCAAGGCCGTCATCGTCGCGCCGAACCTCATCTCGGCGCGCTACGTCCAGCTGACGCCGGCATACCGGACGAGTGGTCCGACGATGCCCGACGACACGGTGATCCCGCTGGACCGCACCGCGGTTCCGGTCGAATGGGACGAGGTCAAGGAACAGCTCACCCGGTTGGCGACCGACCTCGGTCCGACCGGCGGTGTCGACGGCACCTCGGTGTCGCGGTTCATCGACAGCGCCGCAAATGCGATGGATGGCAACGGCGACAAGCTGCGCCAGGTGATCACCGAGCTGTCCGGCGCAGCCCGGGTGCTGGCTGAGGGCAGCGGCAACATCGTCGACATCATCAAGAACCTGCAGACCTTCATCACCGCCCTCAAGGGCAGCAACGAGCAGGTGATGCTGTTCCAGAACCGGCTGGCCACGCTGACCAGCGTGGTCGACGGCAGCCGTTCGGATCTCGATGCGGCACTGAAGGATCTGTCGGTCGCGGTCGTCGAGGTCCAGCGCTTCGTGGCCGGCAGCCGCAACCAGACCTCCGAACAGGTGCAGCGGCTCGCCAACGTCACGCGCAACCTGCTCGACAACAAGATCGAGATCGAGAACCTGCTGCACATCGCACCGAACGCGCTCGGCAACGCCTACAACATCTACAACCCGGACACCGGCAGCGCCGTCGGGCAGTTCGTGCTCAACAACTTCTCCAATCCGGTGCAGTTCATCTGCGGGGCCATCGGCGCAGTCGAGAACACCACCGCGCCGGAGACCGCCAAGCTCTGCTCGCAGTACCTCGGACCGGCGCTGCGACTGCTGAACTTCAACTACCTGCCGCTCGGACTCGACCCGTATCTGAGCCCCTCGGCGAACCCGGAGAACATCATCTACTCCGAGCCGAATCTCGCACCCGGTGCAGGCGGCTCGCCGCAGCCGCCGCTGGTGCCGCCCAGCATCTCCGCCTACGAGGGCGTGGCGCCCGGACCGCCGCCCTACACCGGGCGACCCCCCGGTGTGCCGGGGCCGGGTGCGCAGCAGCTGCTGCCCGGTGCGGCACCGGTGATTCCGCCGAACCTCCCGACGTCCGTGGACAACGTGCTCAACCCGGCCGGTGCGCTACCGGGACCGCCGCCTCCTGCCGGACCGCCGCTGCCCGCAGAAGCGCCCGTAGCCGCCGCATCGGCACCGGCAGAAGGGACGCCACCGGCATGACGGGCGGAAAAGCCAAGCGCTGCACCATTATCGCGGGATCGTGTGTTGCCCTCACCCTGAGTGGTTGCGGCTTCCAGGGCGTCAACACCCTGCCGCTGCCCGGTGCGGTGGGCCGCGGCGCCGATGCGCACACCTACCGCGTCGAGATCGCCAACGTCGCTCAGCTGGAACCGAATTCGCCGGTGATGATGAACGACGTGGTCGTCGGCAGCGTGAAGAGCATGTCCGTCGAGGACTGGCATGCCAACGTCGAGATCTCGGTGAAACCCGAGATCAGGGTTCCGGCGAACGCGGTGGCGAGCGTCGCGCAGACGTCGCTGCTGGGGTCGATGCATCTCGCGCTGAACCCACCCCTCGGTGAAGCGCCCGAGGGTGCGCTGTCGCCGGGCGGCACGATCTCGCTCAACGACACGTCGACCTATCCCACCACCGAACAGACGCTGTCATCGCTGGCTGCGGTGGTCAACGGCGGTGGCCTCGGCCAAATCGGGGACGTCATCCACAACTTCAGTGCTGCACTCGACGGTCGGCAGGGCGAGGTGCGCGAAGTGCTCACCCGGCTCGACAACTTCGTCGGCACGCTGGATGCCCAGCGCGACAACATCGTGGCCTCGATCGAGTCGCTCAACCGGTTGTCGTCGACGTTCGCCCAGCAGCGCGACGACATCACCGAGGCGCTCGACCGCATCCCGCCGGCGATCGAGGTGCTGGTGAGGGAACGGCCGCGGTTGACGACGGCGCTGCAGCGGCTCGGTACCTTCAGCGACACCGCGACACAGTTCGTCAACGAGTCACAGGCTGACCTGGTGAAGAACCTGCAGAACCTCGAACCAGCGATCAAGGCGTTCGCCGACGTCGGCCCGGACCTGAACAAGATCCTGGAGTACGCGGCGCACTTCCCGTTCACGCAGAGCTTCATCGACCGCGCCATCCGGGGCGACTACTACAACCTGTTCGCGACCGTGGACTTCACCATTCCGCGGTTGAAGCGGACGCTGTTCCTCGGGACGCGGTGGGAGCAGGAGGGCGCCGAAGTCGTTCCCGCCCCGGGTGATCCGAACTACCTGCAGTACACCGTCGATCCGCTCAAGCTCGGGATCGATCCGCCGCCGTCCGACGCGTTCCCGGCGGCACCGCTGGATACGGCCACCGCCGAGGCGGCCGCGCCGCCGCTGCCTCCGCCACCGGTGACCGCCGAGGTGGGGCCGATCCTTCCGATCACGCCACCACCGGCGATGACGGCGTTCGGGGCGCCCGCTCCGGTTCCGGCGCCCGCCCCCGGCACGACCACGCCGATCTTCGCGGGTCCGTATCCGAACACACCACCGCCGCCCGGTGCGGCTCCGCCGCCTGCAGGGGGTCGCTGATGCTGACACGGTTCGTTCGGACCCAGCTGATCATCTTCACGATCGCCTCGATCGTCGGTGTCGGCGTGATGGCGTTCGTCTACATGCAGGTACCCACACTGCTGGGAATCGGCCGGATGATCGTCAAGGTGGAGTTGCCGTCCTCCGGGGGGCTGTACCAGTTCAGCAACGTCACCTATCGCGGATCACAGGTCGGAAAGGTCACCGCGGTGACCCTGACCGAGAACGGCGCCGAGGCCACGCTGTCGCTGGACGGTTCCGCCAGGATCCCGGCCGATCTCGAGGCCGAGGTCCGCAGCGTGTCCGCGGTCGGCGAACAGTATGTCGAACTGCTACCGCGCACCGACCAGCCGCCGTATCTCGAAGACGGTTCGGTGATCGCCATGGCCGACACCAAGATCCCCCAGGCGGTGGGTCCGATGCTCGACCAGGTGAACGCGCTGGTGAGCACGATCCCCAAGGACACCCTCAGCCAGCTGCTCGACGAGTCGTACAACGCCTTCCGCGGAACCGATTTCGACTTCGGGTCGCTGCTGGACTCCTCGTCGACCATCACCCGCGACGCACGCGGCGTCGCCGATCAGTTGCGCACCCTGACCGATGACGCGGTGCCGTTCCTCGATGCGCAGGCGCAGACCAGCGATTCGATCCGCACCTGGGGCAGGAGCCTCGCCGGTATCACCGATCAGCTCGCGAACAACGATCCCCAGGTGCGCTCGATCCTGCGCAACGGGCCGGGGTTCGCCCAGGAGACTTCGCGGTTGCTGGCGGACATCAAACCGACGCTCCCGGTGATGTTGGCCAATCTCACCACGTTCGGCAAGATCGGGGTCACCTACAACCCGTCGCTGGAACAGCTGCTGGTACTCGTCCCGCCGTTCGTCGCGCAGATTCAGACCTACGCGCCGACGAACAACCCGGGCGGGCTGCCCAACGGTGACTTCTCGCTCGGCCTCGGCGATCCCGCAGCCTGTACGGTCGGCTTCCTGCCGCCGTCGTCGTGGCGAAATCCGGCCGATACGTCGGTCATCGACACCCCGGACGATCTGTACTGCAAGCTGCCGCAGGACTCACCGGTCGCGGTCCGCGGTGCGCGCAACTATCCCTGTATGGAGCATCCGGGCAAGCGCGCACCGACCGTCGAATTGTGCAACGACCCCAACGGATATCAGCCGCTCGCGCAGCGGCAGCACGTGCTCGGTCCGTACCCCTTCGATCCGAACCTCGTGGCGCAGGGTGTGCCGCCGGACAGTCGGGCGCTGGTCGATTCCAACACCTTCGGTCCCATCGAGGGCACTCCGCTGCCACCCGGGGTGACCCAACGGCCACCGGACATTCCGCCGCTGCCGTCTCCGCCACCGAACTTCGCGGGCACCGGACCCGGGGCGCTCCTGCCCGGACAGCCGCTCTACCTGGAACCGCCGGTGAGTCCGCCGGGGCCGGCTCAGGTGACGGATCCCGATGCCGTTCCGCTGGCGCCCGCCGACCGTCCGGAGGCCACCGAGGTGCCGGTGCCGCCCGGTCTGGCACCCGAGGACGTGCCGCTGCCGCCCGGCGCCGTGGCGGTGCCGTCGCCGGCCCCCGTTCCCGCGCCCGCGGCGTTCGAAGGAAAGACGCCGTCCGGTGCACCGTCGGTCGCCATCGCGAAGTACAACCCGCGCACCGGTGAGTACATGGGCGGGGACGGCAAGATGTACCGCCAGTCCGATCTGGTGTCCTCACCCAAGTCGTGGCAGGATCTGATGCCGACCTGACGGTGGTGTGAGACGAAAACAGGCCCGGGACAACAAGTCCCGGGCCTGTCTTCTGCGCTTGGCTCAGACCTTCTTCATGTAGAAGGGCATTCTGATCTGCGGCCACTGGTTGCGGCCACACGATCCGCTGGGCCCGAGTGTCTGGTTCTCGCCGGTGTATTCGGTGGAGGCGGCGTTGTAGTGGCCGTCGAAGCCGACCGGGTAGATTTTGTAGACCCGCAGACCCTCGACCGGCTGGCCGTCGGCGCAGAACCGCCACTCCGGCACCACGCGCTTGACGTACCACAGACCGTTGCTGGTGTAGATCGGCGCGCTCCAGCCCGCGTCGCTGTTCACGGTGCCTGCACAGTCACTCGGGGAGCTGCAGACCGTGGTGATTGTCCACGTACTGCGTTCTCCCGGTTGAGGTTGGAAGCGTTCATTGATCTTCGCCAGCTGACCGTTCGACGAGATCTCGTACGTCCCGTTGATACCCCAGTCATTGTCCGCACCCGCGGGCGCCGCGGTCGTCAGACCGACCAGTGCGGTGACTCCGGCGATGGCGGCGCCGACTCTCATCTTGGCCGACATTGGTGTGACTCCTCTGTCCAGCGGAAGTGCAATTTCCGAATAGTGAGAATATCAGTCCAGGCGAAACGCCATTGCGCATCAACCGGATTCGCGTCGGCGGCAGGGGCGGTCAAGCGCCGCCAGATGCCCGCCCCGATCTTCTCAGAATAGGAGAGTTCCGTTCTCCAATGTGGCAAAGTAGGAGGGTGCGTATGACCATGGTGGCGGCCGCCGCGACGATCGTGGCCGGGATGTTCAGTGCGCCGCAGGCGAATGCCCAACCGCAAACCTGCAACGACCCGTTCTGCGTCCCGGGTATCACCCCGAACGTGGTCCAGGGGTCCTACTGCTCGAACACGAGCTACTACGTGTTCGGCACCGCGGTCGCCGGAGCCTCGACGCGTGCGGGCCGGCTGCTGTTCTGCGGTTCACCCCGCCGGTACGAACCGCGTTGGTTCCGTTCGCCGCCGATGGCCGGGATCCGGACCGAGGGCAGCGACTGCACCAACTACCTGGACTACGTGGCCCAGGCGCCGGACGGGCTTTTCCTGGCCTGTGTCGCCAAGGACGACCAGCATCGCTGGTTGCGCGGGGACGCCTGAGAAGCGGTCGGTTACCAGTCCCGCAGTGAGCACAGCGCGCCGCGGGTGCCTTCCGCGGTCTTGACGACGACGCCGTCCACGGACAGTTCACATTTGAGCTTCGGTGCCTGCAGTTCCGGGGATTCACCGCTGGTGACCACCACCATCGCCCACCGGCCCGGATCGGCGAGCCTGGTCTCGAACACCCAGGGCTGATCCGGGCCGACGTTGGCCTCGGCCTTCGGGCTGAAGACGTAAGGGTTGTGGCTGTAATCGGAGAACGTCGGCGGGTCGACCTCGCGGTAGTAGATGTCAGCGTAGAACGGTGCGTCCGCCGTCACGACGTACTTGATCGCGTGCATCATCGGCTGCGCCGTTGCCGGGACTGCCGTGCCGATCGCACTGCCCGCCATCACCATCGCGGCGGTGAGTGCCACTGTGGACCGCATCGTCACATCCTTGTCAGAGAGATGGGGTACACGCGCTGGCCGCCCGGTGCGCCGTCACAGCCGGCGTTAAACGTCGACACCATCTCACCGACCAAAGTCGTTGCGTCCCAGGTGTACACGTCGTGGGTCGGAATGGTCGGACCGTAATAGATGTCGCCGCAACGCAGCCCGAAGGGGTCGTCGATGATCATGGTGTAGCGGCCGTCGACCAACCATGCCTCGGCCTTGGTGTAGAGGGCCTTGGCGATGGGCTGCGGCATCATCATCGCGTCGATGCAGTCGGTCCGCTTGGAGTTGTCGTCATTGCGGCACGGTGAGACCAGGGACAGCACCCAGGTGTGAAAGTCCCTGCGGTCGGGGATGTGCAGGTTGTAGTTACCGAGGGACATCGCCGACGCCTGTGGGGCGCCGACCATCGCCGCCACCAACAGCGCGACGCCGACCAGAACAGACCTCACCCGCTACCTCCGGACCGTTTGAGCTGTAACGAGATTGCCATTCTCGCAATCGGAGAATAGCAACCTCAACGGCGGTCCGAGGTCGGAACCGCAGATGCGCGACGCCGCTACAGCGCCGTGAACTCGATGTTGAGTTCGGTGAGGCCGCGCAGGATGAACGTGGGCTCGTAGGTGTAGCGCCGGTCGCCGATCGGACCGTGCTTCTCCTCGTCGATCCGGATGTCGCCGAGCCGGTCGAGGAGGCGCTCGATGGACACCCGGCCCTCGACGCGCGCCAGCGGAGCGCCGGGGCAGGAGTGGATGCCCCGGCTGAACGCGATGTGCTCACGGACGTTCTTGCGGTCGAGCTGGAACTCGTGCGGATTGTCGAAGCGGCGCGGGTCCCGGTTCGCCGCACCGGGACTCACCATCACCGTGGTGCCCGCGGGCACGGGGGTGTCGCCGAGTGTGGTGGACTTGCGGGCCATCCGGAACACGCTCTTCACCGGAGCGTCCAACCGCAGGCACTCCTCGATGAAGGTCGGGATACGGCTGCGGTCGTCGCGCAACTGCTGCTGGATGTCCGGTCGGTCACCGAGGACGCGCAGGGCCGCGGAGAGCAGCTTGGCGGTGGTCTCCTGGCCGGCGCCGAACAGGAAGGTCGCCGTGCGGACCACGTCGACGACGGCCGGGGTTGATCCGTCGGGGTACAGCGCCGTGGCCAGACCGGTGAGTACGTCTTCGCGCGGGTTCTTGCGGCGATCCTCGATGTAGTGGCTGAACTTCTCGTCGGCCCACTCCAGCGGGTTGTCGGCGATCGGCTCATGATCGAGACCGCCGATATTGGTGCCGGGCCGCTGGGCGCCGAACGCGTTGCGGAACTCCTCGTGGTCCTCCTCGGGGACCCCGAGCAGATCGGCGACCGCGAGCAACGAGAACGGTCGCCCGTAGGAGGCCAGGAACTCGCAGCGGCCCTGCGCGATGAATTCGTCGATGTGGCGGTCGGCCAGCCGCCACATGAAGTCCTCGTTCTCCTTGAGGCGCTTGGGCGTCAGCAGACGGCTCAGCAGGGACCGGGCGTCGGTGTGGTTGGGCGGATCCATCGTGACCATGTGCTCGTACATCGGGATCTCGGTGCGATGCTCCTCGAGCTTCGCGCAGATGTCGTCGCCCTCGGGCACGAACGGCAGCGGGGTGAACGGGCCCGCGACCGCGACGCACGACGAGTAGTTCTCGGAGTCCTTGTAGACGGTGTTCGACTCCTCCCAGCCGGTGACGGCCAGGACGTTGTTGTTGATCGGACAGCACGTCGGGTTCTTGGTGCGCAGGTAGTCGAAGTACGGATGAGGGTCGGGCACCAGCGACGGATCGGTGAAGTAGTCGATCGAATCGAAATCCGTGGAATCCGTGGTCATGATCCGCATGCCCTCCAATGTCGGCGCGTATGTGCGGCGGCTGTAGATGATTGGTCATTCAGGACTGAGCGACCGAATATGCTGAGCACCTGCTTAGCATGGTGCTGAGGTCGGGGTCAAGGATGCGCCGTTACGATCGGCGCGTCGGGTCGGCGCGGGTCCGAAGTGGATTCGGCGCTGCGGGAAAGGTGTTGGAACGGTATGACGACTGCGCGACGGATCGGGGCGCCGGACGCGAAGAACCGGACGGTGCTCCTCGACGCCGCCGAGCGGTTGATGCTCGAGGACGGTTACGCGGCGGTGACCTCGCGACGGGTGGCCGAGCGCGCGGAGCTCAAACCCCAATTGGTGCACTACTACTTCCGCACCATGGACGAGTTGTACCTCGCGGTGTTCCGGCGGCGCGCCGACGAGGGGCTCGAAACACTGGAGCGTGCGTTGCAGTCCCCGCAGCCGCTGTGGGCGCTGTGGCGCTACGACGCGGATCCGGGGACCGCGACGTTCAGCGTGGAGTTCGCCGCGCTGGCCAGCCATCGACCCGAACTGCGGGCCGAGGTGGCTCGCTACGGCGAGCGCTACCGGGAGGCGGAACGGGCAGCGCTGACCGAGGCCTTGGGGCGGTACGGGGTGGACGTCGGTGCGGTGCCGCCGGTGGTCTGGGCGGTGTTCGCCACGAGCCTGTCCCGGGTGCTGGTCATGGAGCAGGCGCTCGGAATGTCGACCGGCCACGCCGAGACGCTGGCGTTCATCGAATCCTGGTTGCGGCAACTCGAAGGCGAACCGCCGCCGCTCGAGGACGGCACCGGCTCGCACTGAGGTCTCGGCGCTCACCTCGGCCTCCCGTCGACGACGACGCCCGCCGCGGCCTCGTAGGGTTTGACGACCGAGGTGAAATCCGAGTCCGGGCCCTGCTGGGTCAGGACCGTCTCCCACACCTGGAGAACCGTCGACGCCAGCGCCGTGGGCAGCGAAAGCGCCTGGGCCTCCTCGAGATACAGGCGGAGATCTTTCACCATGAGGCCGGTTGCGAAGCCGTAGTCGAACGTGCGGGGCAGGATCGACCGGGGAAACTTGTCCCGGCTGGCGTGCGTGGCGCCGGAGCCGGCGTTGAGGACCTCGATCATCACCGTCGGGTCGAGGCCGGATTTGACGCCCATCACCGCCACCTCCGCGGTAGCTGCCAGACTGCACGCCGCCATCAGGTTGTTGACCAGCTTCATGGTCTGGGCGGCACCGGGTTTCTCGCCGACGAAAAGGGGGCGGCCGAGCGTCTCCAGCACATCGCGGGCACTGTCGAACAGCGCCCGTGGACCCGAGACCATCACCGTGAGGGCGCCGTTGGTTGCGCCGGCGACGCCGCCGCTGACCGGACAGTCCAGCATCCCGGCGCCTCGCGCGTCCAGACGCTCGCGATTGCGCACTGCCGCAGCACTTCCGGTGGTGGACAGGTCGATCAGCCGTTCGACGCGACTCCCCGCCGCCACTGCAGCGACCACCTCTTCGGACGTCTTCGGCGTCGGCAGGCTCATCAGGACGGTGGCTGCGCGCTCGGCGACCTCGGTCGGGGAGCCGGCCGCGACGGCGCCCTGGCCGACCGTCCGCGCGACCGCCGCGGCGTCGATGTCGAAGACCGTCAGGCGGTGTCCCGCCGCGATCAAGCGGGCCGCGATCGGGGCGCCCATGTTGCCGAGGCCGACGAAGCCGAGGTCCATCACTGTCCGTCGAGTTCGGCGAACGCCTCGCGGGCGATGCGGAAGCTGTCGACCCCCGCGGGAACGCCGGCATAGACGGCGACCTGCATGAAGACCTCTCGGATCTCGTCGCGGGTCACTCCGTTGGTCAGCGCGCCCATGATGTGGGTACGCAGTTCATGGGGCCGGTTGAGCACCGCGAGCATCGCCAGGTTGAGCATGCTGCGGGTCTTGCGGGGGAGTTCTTCCCGTCCCCAGACCGCACCCCAGCAGAACTCGGTCACCAACTCCTGGAAGGGTCCGGTGAACTCATCGGCGCCCTCGGTGGCGCGCCGGACGTAGGCGTCGCCGAGCACCTCGGCCCGGATCTCGCGACCCCGCTCGAAGCGTTCCCGGTCCACCGGGGGCTACAGCGACAGGATGGTCGCCGAAGCGGTGCCGGGCGCCCCGTAGACCTGCGCCAGCCCGACGCGCGGGTTGCCGGGGACCTGCCGTTCGCCCGCCTCGCCGCGCAGCTGACGCACCAGCTCGTGCACCTGGCGCAGACCGGAGGCGCCGATCGGCTCACCGTTGGCGATCAGGCCGCCGTCGGTGTTGACCGGGATCGACCCGTGGATCTCAGTGGCCCCGTCGGCAAGCAGCTTCTCCTGCTCGCCGTCGGCGCACAGACCCGTCTCGGCCATGTGGATCACCTCCGCGCCGGCGTCGGTGTCCTGCAGCTGCGCGATGTCGACGTCCTCGGGCCCGATACCGGCCGCCTCGTAGGCGGCCTTCGCCGCGAACACCGTGGGAGACGGATCCTCGTCGAGCGGTGCCGAGGTCGCGTGCACCTCGTAGGCGCCGAAGGTGCGGGTCCGGATCTCGCTGGCTTTGACGTAGACCGGCTTGTCGGTGAACTTGTGGGCGATGTCGGCGCGGCACATGATCACCGCGGCGGCGCCCTCGTCCGGCGCGCAGAACATGTACTGGCGCAGCGGGTAGTTCAGCACCGGCGAGGCCATGATCTCCTCGACGGAGATCTCCTTGCGCCGGAACGCATTCGGGTTGAGCATGCCGTTGCGGAAGTTCTTGTTGGCCACCCGCGCCAGCGTCTCCTCGGAGATGTTGTGCGTGTGGATGTAGTGGTTGGCCTTCATGCCGAAGAATTTGGTGGTGACGAACTGGCCGTTGTTGGCATACCACTGCGGCAGCGCCAGTTTGGCCGGATCATCGGTGAACGCGCCGCGGGGATGCTTGTCGAGTCCGATGGCGATTCCGATGTCGTACTTGCCGAGTCGGATGGTGTCCGCGGTCTGCTGAATGGCCGACGCCGCGGTGGCGCAGGCGTTGAAGACGTTCGTGAACGTGATGCCGGTCAGGCCTACGAGCCGGGTGACGGCGTCGGGGTTGGACACCTCGTAGCTGCCGCCGAAGCCGAACTGGATGTCCTTCCAGGAGATTCCGGCGTCCTGCAGCGCCAGCTGGATCGCGTCGGCGCCCATCTGCATCGCGGTCTTGTCGAACCGGCCGAACGGATGGAGGCCGACTCCGATGATGGCGACGTCGTTCGTCATATCGCGAAACCTTCGTCTAGACGGGCTGGAAGGCGAACGTGATGATCTCGTTGCCCTCCTCGTCCGTGGTGAACGGGATCATGGTCAGCTCGACGTCCATGCCGAACTGCAGTTTGGCCGGATCGTTCTCGGTGAGCCGGCCCTCCACGCGGATGACGGGGTCGCCGCCGTCGTCGAGCTGGACGAGTCCGACACCGAACGGGACGAAGTCCTTGCCGGTGGGGCCCATGTACGGCGCACCGGGCGGGAAGCCCTGCGTGGTCCAGGCGATCAGGGTGCCGCGCCGGGGCAGCCGCAGCTCGGACATCTCCGGGCTGCTGCACCGCGGGCAGTACTGCTGAACGGGGAACGCCGTGGCTGAGCAGGCGCCGCAACGACTTCCGATCAGCTGAGGGTTCTCATCCGGCCAGGTGGAGATTTCGGGCGCGAGGGCCTTCTGCGTGCTCGACACGAGTCGACGATATCTGAGAATCCAATTCTCGTCTAGAGAGAACGCGTTCTGTCAGCGCGCCCGTTTAATCACTTTGTCGGCGGCGTCCCAGTGGGCGTCGGACACCCACAGCCGCGCGAACGCGTCGACCGCCTCGTCCGGTGTGGCGCCGCCGATCACCCGCTTGATCTCCCCGGCCGGTCGGCCGGCGAGTTGTCGGGCGATCGCCCGCCACTCCTGGTCGAAGGTGGGGCGCGGCAGCACCATGTCGATGAGGCCGATCCGCTCGGCGGCCGCCGCGTCGAGAATCCGTCCGGTGCCTGCGAGCAGCAGCGCCCGGCCCTTGCCGACCAGCGCCGCCAACCGCTCGGCGCCGCCCCACGCCGGCATGATCTCGAGCGTCACCTGGTTGAAGCCGATCCGGATGTCCTCCGCTGCAAGGCGGATATCCGCGGCCACGGCGAATTCCGCGCCGCCACCGAGCGCGTGCCCGTTCAGCGCGGCGACGACAGGTCCGGGAAAGCTCGCCAGTCGATCGCAGATGGCCCGCATCCGACGCGCCATTGCGGCGGCCTCTTCCAGCGTCCGCAGCGCGCTGAGCTCCTTGAGGTCCCCGCCGGAGACGAACGCGCGATCGCCGGCGCCGGTGATCACCAGGGCACGCGCGTCGCCGACGCGGTCCAGTGCTCCCTCGAGTTCGCCCATCGTGTCCAGCGAGATCGCGTTGCGCGCCTGCGGCCGGTTGATGGTGATGATGGCCAATCCGTCGTCCCACTCGAGTTCGACCACTTGTCATTCTCCGCTCGCGGTATTGGCATTCTCGGTTGCGGAGAATAGCATCGCCAGGGAACTGGAGGAGCTGCGCGCACATGCGAAACATCCCCGATGAGCTGACGAAACGCTACGAAGCCGAGGGGTGGTGGACACGGGAGACCCTCGGCGAGTTGCTGGCCCGCGGCCTGGCTGACGGCCCGGACGTGCCTTTTCACGTGCACTCCGCGGTGCGGCCGTTTCACGGAACGTTCGCCGAGGTGGAGCTGACCGCGCGCCGGCTGGCCGCAGGCCTGCGGGCTCGCGGCGTCGGACCCGGTGACGTGGTGGCGCTGCAGCTGCCGAACTGGATGGAGGCCGCGGCGGCGTTCTGGGCATCGGCGTTCCTGGGTGCGGTGACCGTTCCGGTCGTGCACTTCTACGGCCGCCGCGAACTGAACCACATCGTGGAGGCGGCGCGGCCGAAGGTGTTCATCACGGCCGAGGAGTTCGGCCGGATGCGGTTTCAGCCGGACCTGTGCGCGAACATCCCGGTCGTCGCCCTGGTCGGCACCACGTCCGACGAGCACTCGCGCGAGGGCATTCTGCGGTTCGGCGACCTGCTCGCCGACGAGCCACTGGTCGGAACGCTGGACACCGATCCCGCCGGCCGGGCGCTGATCGCGTTCACCTCCGGGACCACCCGCGCGCCGAAAGGTGTGGTGCACAGCCACCAGACGCTGGTCTTCGAGACCCGTCAGCTCCTGATGAACTATCCGCCCGACCGCGGCCGCCAGCTCACCGCGACGCCCGTCGGGCACTTCATCGGGATGCTCGGCGCATTCCTGATCCCGGTGTTGGAGGGCGCTCCGATCGACCTGTGCGACGTATGGGATCCGGGCAGAGTGCTGGATCTCATCGAGCACGAGGGCCTGTCGATCGGCGGCGGCCCACCGTACTTCGTCACCAGCCTGCTCGACCATCCGAACTGCCGGCCCGAGCACGTGGAGCGCTTCTCCACTGTCGGCCTCGGGGGATCGACCGTGCCCGCGACCGTCACCCGTCGCCTTGCCGACCTCGGGCTGTTCGTCTTCCGTTCCTACGGCAGCACCGAGCACCCCTCGATCACCGGCTCCCGGCCGAGCGCGCCGGAGGACAAGCGGCTCTACACCGACGGCGATCCCCGGCCGGGCGTGGAGATCAAGCTCACCGAGGAGGGCGAGATCCTTTCCCGCGGACCGGATCTGTGCCTCGGCTACACCGACGATGCGTTGACGGCGAAGGCGTTCGACGACGAGGGGTGGTACCACACCGGCGACATCGGCACGCTCGACGCCGACGGATACCTGACGATCACCGACCGCAAGGCCGACATCATCATCCGCGGCGGCGAGAACATCAGCGCACTGGAGGTCGAGGAGGTGCTGCTGGCGATGCCCGCCGTCGCCGAGGCGGTCGTGGTGTCCGCCCCGGACGCGCGGCTGGGGGAGCACGCCGCGGCCGTCGTGCGCGTCAAGACCGGCCACCGCATGCCCACCATGAGCGAGGTGCGCGCGCACTTCGACGGCGCCGGTGTCGCCCGCCAGAAATGGCCGGAGCAGTTGCTGGAGATTCCCGACGGCGAGGACTACCCGCGGACCGCGAGCGGGAAGGTGCAGAAGGTTCGCGTCCGCGAACTGGTGCGCCGTAGCACGATGCAGGACATTGCAGCACTCACCAAATGAGAATACGATTCTCTCGATAAGCAAAGGAGCATTCCATGGGTCAACTTTCCCACCGGGTCGACATCCCCTTTCCGCTCTTCGACGCGGACAACCACCTGTACGAGCCGCCGGAGGCGATGACCAAGTACCTCCCCAAGGAGTACAAGGACGTCGTTCAGTACGTCGAGGTCAACGGCCGCACCAAGATCGCGCTGAAGGGCCAGATCAGCAACTACATCCCGAACCCGACGTTCTCGGTGGTCGCGAAGCCGGGTGCGTGGGAGGAGTACTTCAAGTTCGGCAACCCGGACGGTAAGAGCAAGCGCGAACTGTTCGGCGAGCCGATGAAGGCCATCCCGGCGTTCTTCGAGCCCGAGCCGCGCATCAAGGTCATGGATGAGCTCGGCATCGACCGCAGCCTGATGTTCCCGACGCTGGCCAGCCTCATCGAGGAGCGGCTGTCCGACGATCCGGTGGCGATCCACGTAATCGTCCACGCCCTCAACGAGTGGCTGCACGAGGTGTGGGGCTTCAACTACCAGAACCGCATCTTCACCACCCCGGTGATCACGCTGCCGATCGTCGAGAAGGCGATCGAGGAGCTGGAGTGGGCCGTCAAGCGCGGCGCCCGCGCCATCCTGATCCGGCCGGCGCCGGTGCCCGGTTTCCGTGGCCCCCGCTCGTTCGCGCTGCCCGAGTTCGACCCCTTCTGGGAGCGGGTCGTGCACCACGACATCTTCGTCGGGATGCACTCCTCTGACAGCGGCTACTCGCGCTACACCTCGGAGTGGGACGGTGCCCAGCAGGAGATGCTGCCGTTCCAGACCAACGCGATGGGCATCCTCAACGAGTGGCGCCCGATCCAGGACGCAGTGGCCTCGTGGGTCATCCACGGCGCCCTGTTCCGCTTCCCGACGCTGAAGGTCGGCATCGTCGAGGCCGGCTCGAAGTGGATGTTCCCGCTGCTGGATTCGATGGCCGAGGTGTACAAGAAGGCGCCGGAGGCATTCCTGGGGAACCCGATGGAGGAGATCAAGAACCGCATCTACGTCAGTCCCTTCTACGAGGAGGGCATCGACGACCTGATCAACCTGGTCGGTGTGGACCAGGTGCTCTACGGCTCGGACTGGCCGCACCCGGAGGGCCTTGCCGAGCCGACCCACTACATCACCGCGCTCGAGCATCTCTCGGTCGAGGATCAGGCCAAGATCATGGGCGGCAACCTGGGACGTCTCGTCACGACGTGACGTACGTGAATCGCTGGAACACCATCCCCGAGATGGTGTTGAGTGCAGCGGACCGGTTCGGCGACGCGGAAGCGATCGTCGACGGTCCGCTGCGCTTGTCCTTCGTCGAGGTTGTCGAACGGATCCGCTGTGCGGCAGGCGCTTTCGCCGATCTCGGGATCGAACACGGTGACCGTGCCGCGATCTGGGCGCCGAACTCCGCCGAATGGATGATCGCGGCGTTCGGCCTGCTGACCGCCGGCGGTGTACTCGTGCCGGTCAACACCCGCTTCAAGGCCGATGAGGCGGCCGACGTGATTCGCCGCAGCGGCGCGAAAGCCGTTCTGGTACAGCAGAACTTCCTCGGCCAGGATTACAGCGTCCCGCCCGGTGTACCGGCGATCGACGTGAAATCAGACTTCCTCGGCAGCGGGAAACCGTTCAGCCGCACCGTCGACGGCGACGACATCTCCGACATCATCTTCACCTCGGGCACGACGGGGCGTCCCAAGGGCGTGATGATGAACCATCGGCAGAACCTCCGGCTCTACGAGGAATGGTGCGACCTCGCCGACCTGCGGCAGGGTGACCGCTACCTGATGGTCAACCCGTACTTCCACACTTTCGGTTACAAGGCCGGCCTGATCGCCTCGTTCATTCGCGGAGCGACAATGGTGCCGGTTCCGGTGTTCGACGTCGACCGTGTCGTCGAGTTGATCGCCACCGAACGCATCACGATGCTGCCCGGGCCGCCCACGCTGTACCACTCACTGCTGTCGGTGCCCGACAAGTCGAAACTGTCGACGTTGCGCGCGGGCGTGACCGGCGCCGCCGACATCCCGGTCGAACTCGTACGGCGGGTCCTCGAGGAGTTGCCGTTCCAGACGCTGGCCACCGGCTACGGCCTCACCGAGGCGGGTACGGCCACGCTGTCGCGTCCGGGGGATTCGTTCACCGACATCGCCACCACCGTGGGCACGGCCTGCGACGGCGTCGAGGTCCGCATCGCCGACGACGGTGAGGTGCTGGTCCGGGGTTACAGCGTCATGCAGGGATACCTGGACGATCCGGCGGCGACGGCCGAGGCCATCGACCCCGACGGGTGGTTGCACACCGGCGACCTCGGCACGCTCGACGACGCCGGCCGGCTGCGGATCGTCGGGCGAAAGAAAGACATGTTCATCGTCGGTGGGTTCAACGCCTACCCCGCCGAGATCGAGGGGTTCCTGCTCGAGCATCCCGCCGTCGCCCAGGTCGCCGTGGTGGGCGTGCCGGACGAGCGGATGGGGCAGGTGGGTAAGGCGTTCGTGGTTCCGCAGGACGCCGAGGCCGGTCCCACGGCAGAGGATCTGATCGGCTGGTCCCGTGAGAGGATGGCCGGGTTCAAAGTCCCGCGCTACGTCGAGTTCCGCGACTCGCTCCCGCTCAACGCCACCGGGAAGGTGATGAAGGATCAGTTGCGCTGAGCGGCCGCCCAGCTCGGAAATGACATTTCCGCAGGAAAACGGCAGTTTTCGATCGATCTGGACATGAGGTATCGTCGCGGCGATACCCTGAAAAGGTAATGGCATTCTCATTCTCGAAACGATCCACCCGACAAGGAGGTCGCGTGCCTCTTCGCAAGCGAACCTCATCGGTCCTTGACGGTGCCGGGGCGGAAACCCCGGCCCACGAGCCCGATATCGCCGACATCGACGACGCACTGGCCCGCGCGGAGGAGGCGGAAGCCGAAGCCGCCGAGGCGGAGGCCATCGCCTCGGCCGCACGGGCTCGGGCCCGGGCGATCCGGTTGCGTCGGGAGGCGCAGGCTGCGATCGCCGGTAAGCCGGAGTCGGAGACGCCGGCCGATGGTGACGCGCTGACTGAAGCGGATGCGGCCGAGGCCGAACACGTCGAAGACGACGACATCGACGCGGACGACACCCCGGGCGCCGAGGCGCCGGAGGTCCACCCCGTCGCGGCTGACGCGCCCACCCGCCGGTCCGGTCGCCGGGTGCCGTGGAAGGCGATCGGGTACGGCGTCGCCGCAGTGCTGACGATCGCCTCGGTGGTGGTCAGCGTGCTGATGGTGCTGAACCATCGCGAGGTCCAGGCCGAGCAGCAGCGCGCCAATGAATACGCCGCCGCCGCGCGCCAGGGCGTCGTCACACTGATGTCGTTGAATTTCAATACCGCCAAAGACGACGTGCAGCGCATCATCGACAACGCAGCCGGCAAGTTCCGCGAGGACTTCGAGGCCAGCGCGGAGGACTTCACCACGGTCGCGGAGCGGTCGAAGGTGATCACCGAAGCCAACGTCAACGCCACCGCCGTCCAGTCGATGACCGACGACTCCGCGGTGGTGCTGGTCGCGGCCACATCGCGGATCACCAACGAGACCGGCGCCGAACAGGATCCGCGCACCTGGCGGCTGATCGTGAACGTGGTCCGTGAGGGCGACCGGATCAAACTGTCGAATGTGGAGTTCGCGCCGTGACGAAGGACGACAACACGAACGCCGACCCCGATTCCGAGGTCGAGGTCGAGGTAACCGAGACCGAAGCGGACTCGGAGGTCGAGGCTGATCCCACCGAGGACCCGACTGAGCCGACGGCGCCCGTCGCCCGGCGGAGCCGCGGGGCGAAGAGGCTGCTCGCGCCCATCGCCGCCGCCGTCGTCACGATCGCTTCGCTGTCGACCGCCGGATACCTCTACTTCTTCCAGTACCGGGCTGATCAGGCGGTCGATCCGGCGGCGACGCAAGCGGCGCTCGACGCGGCCAAGGACGGCACGATCGCACTGCTGTCCTATGCACCGGAGACGCTCGACGACGACCTCGCCACCGCGAAGACCCGCCTCACCGGAGACTTCCTGAGCTACTACACCGACTTCACCGACAAGGTGGTCGCCCCGGCGGCCCGCCAGAAATCCGTCAAGACCACGGCGACCGTGGCCCAGGCGGCGATGTCGGAGATGAATCCGGAATCTGCCGTCGCGCTGCTGTTCATCAACCAGGCGACGACCAGCCAGGAGAATCCGGACGGCGCCTTCGCCTCCAGCAGCATCAAGGTCGGGCTGACCAAGGTCGGCGACGACTGGCTGATCTCGTCCTTCGATCCCGTCTGACCCGGTAGCGCGCTGCCGGCGGTTTGTCCGGTGAGCAGGCGGGTAGCCAACGACGCACAGAGCTGATCGAGTTCGAGGACAGGAGTCCACGATGCCGAAGACGGCGAAGAGCGGTAAGGCGAAGAAGGACGAACTGCCGAGCACCTTGAAGAAGTCCGAAGCCAAGGCGCAGCGGACGTTCGCCAAGGCCCATGACTCCGCGGCCGAGGAGTACGGCGAGGGCGAGCGGGCCCACCGCGTCGCCTACAGCGCGCTCAAGCACAGCTACGAGAAGGTCGGCGACCACTGGGAGCGCAAGGGCAAGAAGGGCCCGTCGGACAAGCGGGCCAAGAGCGGCGGTCCGAATCCCAAGGGTGAGTCGGCCGAAGGTGTGGACGCCAACGCGTCCAAGAAACATCTGGTCGAGGTGGCACGCCGACTCGACATCTCCGGGCGCTCGACCATGTCCAAGGACGAGCTGGTCACGGCCATCAAGAAGGCCAACCGGCGCGAATCCGCGCGCAGCCGCTAGCGCGAATCGCGCTGCGCCGCCCCGGCGTCGAAGTTCTCGAGCAGGATGCGGTCGTTCTGACGCCGCATCTCCCGCCGGGCCTTGCCGCGGGTGATGAGGATGCCGACGGTGGCCAGCGCCCAGATCGCGTACTGCGCCGCCCACGCCCAGCGGAACGAATCGAACGAGTAGCCGCCGGTCGCGTCGAGGATCTGGCCCATCACCTGGATGACGAGAAGCGAGGCCAGGAATCCGCCCATGTTGACCATGCCCTGAGCGGTTCCCAGCGTCGCGCTCGGGTTGAAGGTGCGCGCGAAGTCGAACCCGACCATCGAGCCCGGCCCGCCGACCGAGATGATCACCACGAGCGTCACCAGCAGCCACAGCGGCGCCGGACCGGGTAGCGCGAGGACAACCGTCCAGACCAGCGCATTCGACCCGATGATGCCCAGTACCAGCCAGGACCGGCGGTGGGGGTGCCTGCCGGTGAGGATGCCGAGCACGACACCCGACACGATCGCCGACAGCACCGACACCGACAGCAGGGTGCCGGCCGTCGACGTCGACAGACCCTGCGCAACGGTCAGGTACGGCACGCCCCACATCAGCGCGAAAGCGGTGACGGAGAACTGCGTCCCCATGTGGGTGAAGAAACCGAGCCGCGTGCCGGGGCGTAGCCACACCGTCTTGACGTTGCGCAGGGTGTCGGCGGGGCTGCCGGTGGACTCGGGCACGTGCCGGCCCGACGGGGTGTCCCGGACCAGGGCGAGGGTGAGGACGAGCGAGACCACGCCGAGAGCCGCCACCGACGTGTACGCCGTCGTCCAGCCGGCCACGCCCAGGATCGCCAGGAACGGCACGGCCGACAGGACCTGCCCGAGCTGTCCGCAGATACCGGTCAGCTGGGTGACGAGGGGAATCCGCTTCGGGCTGAACCAGTGCGGAACCAGGCGCAGCACCGAGATGAACGTCAGCGCGTCGCCCATGCCGAGCACCGCCCGCGCCGCGATGGCCGCGGGCAGCGATTCGCTCACCGCCAGCGTCAGCTGGCCGCAGGCCATCAGCGCGGCCCCGGCCACGATCAACGCCTTGGACCCGAAGCGGTCGAGGAGGACCCCCGCCGGCACCTGGGCTCCGGCGTAGACCACGAGCTGCAGGACGACGAACGTGGCCAGAATGCTCGGGGTCGCCGAGAAGCGCTCGGCGGCCTCGAGGCCGGACACGCCGAGCGTCGTACGGTCCATGACGGCCACGATGTAGGCCAGCAGTCCGGTGGCCCACACGATCCAGGGGCGCACTCGAGGAAACCCTTCGACGGAAGATGGGATGCCTTCCATGGTGTCCCATGCATAGGGCCTCAAACCAACTGGTTTCGGGTGAGCTCACTCACGGGCCGGCGCGATCGGCCGCCCTCCCGCCACAGTCGGCGCACTCGACAGGCGGGGTCGCCGGGGTTCGCCGGGGTGGGTCGCGCATCCGGCGGAGCTTCTGCCTCGGATCCGACGTCGACATGTGCGAAGCGGCGTACCTCGGGGGTGACCGTCTACCCAACCGAAACCCCGATATGGCGCAGGGGTCGGAAACCTTACCGATCAGTAAGTAGCGACAGCAAACGTGTCGGTCCATTTTTCCGGCTCGGGTAGACACTCGGCGCTCGGCTGTCGACCCGGCAATCGCGCTGACCTCACCGTTCGCGCCACCGAAATCACAGATAACGATTTGGTAACGATGCTGCCGTGATCTGCGGCGTTGGGGCTACTCGACCGTAACCACCCACATGCAGGACGTTTGTTCCACAGCCCGGATCCGCCGGTCCGACAGCGTGTTATCCAACGGACGGTTACCCGAGCGTAGAACTCGTCAGTAACCATTTCGGGCCCAATTTCACCCCCTCTTCTTATGACACTCTTACTAGGGCTGGGCGGTGCGCCACAGCGGACATCGCGGGTGCATCACGACCGGCCGGATTCGACGCCGAATCGCCGTCGGTCCCGGGCAGGGGAGCCCGGCCACCACCGCGATGACCAACCGCGCACGTTCGACGAACGATGTGAAGCAGTACTGAGGAGATGGGAAAGACGTGACGATCTACGAGCACGACAGGGTGTCCACCGGCCGGGACGGAGAGTCCGGAGCCACGTCCACCCACGCACTTGTGGATCGGCTGTCCGCCGGCGAGCCCTACGCGGTCGCGTTCGGCGGCCAGGGCAGTGCGTGGCTGGAGACGCTCGAGGAACTGGTGTCCTCGACCGGTATCGAATCCGAACTCGCCACGCTCGCCGGCGAGGCGCAGCTGCTGCTCGAGCCCGTCGCCCGGGAACTGGTCGTCGTCCGCCCCATCGGCTTCGAGCCGCTGCAGTGGGTCCGCGCGCTCGCCGCCGAGGAGGCCACGCCGTCGGCCAAGCAGCTGACGTCGGCCGCGGTCTCGGTGCCCGGGGTGCTGCTCACCCAGATCGCCGCGGTGCGCGCGCTCGCGCGCCAGGGCATGGACCTGCACGAGACGCCACCCGTCGCGATCGCCGGACACTCCCAGGGCGTGCTGGCCGTCGAGGCACTGCGTGCCTCCGGCGCCAGGGACGTCGAGCTCCTCGCATTGGCGCAGCTGATCGGCGCCGCGGGCACGCTGGTCGCACGCCGCCGCGGCATCACCGTGCTCGGTGACCGACCGCCGATGGTCTCGGTCACCAACGCCGACCCCGAGCGCATCTACGAGCTCCTCGAGGAGTTCTCCACCGATGTGCGGACCGTCCTGCCGCCGGTGCTCTCGATCCGCAACGGCCGCCGCTCCGTCGTCATCACCGGAACCCCGGAGCAGCTGTCCCGCTTCGAGCTGTACTGCAACCAGATCGCGGAGAAGGAAGAGGCCGAGCGCAAGAACAAGATCCGCGGCGGCGCCGTCTTCGCGCCGGTGTTCGAGCCCGTGCAGGTCGAGGTCGGCTTCCACACCCCCCGCCTGAGTGACGGCATCGACATCGTCGGCCGCTGGGCCGAAGCCGTCGGCATCGACGTCGCGCTCGCCCGGCACATGACCGAGGCCATCCTCGTCAAGCAGGTCGACTGGGTCGACGAGGTCACTGCTCTGCATGACGCCGGCGCACGCTGGATTCTCGACCTGGGTCCCGGGGACATCCTGACGCGCCTCACCGCGCCCGTCATCCGTGGACTCGGTGTCGGCATCGTGCCGGCGGCCACCCGCGGCGGACAGCGCAACCTGTTCACCGTCGGCGCCGTCCCCGAGGTCGCCCGCCCCTGGTCGAGCTACGCGCCGACCACCGTGCGACTGCCTGACGGTTCGATCAAACTGTCGACGAAGTTCACCCGGCTGACCGGACGGTCGCCGATCCTGCTGGCGGGGATGACCCCCACCACGGTCGACGCCAAGATCGTCGCCGCCGCCGCGAACGCCGGCCACTGGGCCGAGTTGGCCGGTGGTGGCCAGGTCACAGAGCAGATCTTCAACGACCGCGTCGACGAGCTGGTCGAGCTCCTCGAGCCCGGCCGGGCGATCCAGTTCAACTCGCTGTTCCTCGATCCGTACCTGTGGAAGCTGCAGCTCGGTGGCAAGCGTCTGGTGCAGAAGGCCCGCCAGGCCGGTGCCCCGATCGACGGCGTCGTCGTCACCGCGGGCATCCCGGACCTCGAAGAGGCCGTCGCGCTGATCGACGAGCTCAACACCCTGGGCATCAGCCACGTGGTGTTCAAGCCCGGCACCGTCGAGCAGATTCGCTCGGTCATCCGCATCGCCGCAGAGGTGTCGGCCACACCCGTCATCGTCCACATCGAAGGCGGCCGCGCCGGTGGCCACCACTCGTGGGAGGACCTCGACGACCTGTTGCTCGCGACGTACTCCGAGCTGCGGTCGAGGTCCAACATCACGATCTGCGTCGGCGGCGGTATCGGCACACCCGAGCGCGCGGCCGAGTACCTGGCCGGCCGCTGGTCGCAGGTCTACGGCTTCCCGGCCATGCCTGTCGACGGCATTCTCGTCGGCACCGCCGCGATGGCCACCCTCGAGGCCACCACCTCGCCGCAGGTCAAGCAGATGCTGGTGGACACCAAGGGCACCGAGCACTGGGTCGGCGCCGGCAAGGCGCAGGGCGGGATGGCCTCCGGGCGCAGCCAGCTCGGCGCCGACATCCACGAGATCGACAACGCCGCCTCGCGGTGCGGACGCCTGCTCGACGACGTCGCCGGCGACGCCGACGCGGTCGCCGAGCGCCGCGACGAGATCATCGCCGCGATGGCCGGGACCGCCAAGCCGTACTTCGGCGACGTGGCGGACATGACCTATCTGCAGTGGCTGCGCCGCTACGTCGAACTCTCGATCGGCGACGGCAGCAGCACCGCCGACACCAGCAAAGCCGGGTCCCTGTGGCTCGACATCACCTGGCGCGACCGCTTCCAGCAGATGCTGCAGCGCGCCGAGGCCCGGCTGCATCAGCAGGACCACGGTCCGATCGACACGCTGTTCGCCTCCGAGGAGCTGCTCGAGGATCCCGAAGCGGCGCTCACAGAGTTGCTGAGCCGCTATCCCGACGCCGAGCACGTGCAGCTGCACCCGGCCGATGTGCCGTTCTTCATCCAGCTGTGCAAGATGCTCGGCAAGCCGGTCAACTTCGTGCCCGTCATCGACAAGGACGTGCGCCGCTGGTGGCGGTCGGACTCGCTGTGGCAGGCCCATGACGCGCGCTACAGCGCCGATCAGGTGTGCATCATCCCCGGCACGCAGGCCGTCGCCGGCATCACCCGCGTCGACGAACCCGTCGGTGATCTGCTGGACCGGTTCGAACAGGCCGCCGTGGACGAGGTAATGAGCCACGCACCGCAAGACGGGTCTGCCCCCCGGCCGGTGATCAGCCGGCGGCAGGGCCGCGTCGACGTCGACGGCCCGCTGGCCGTGCTGCTCGACGCCCCCGACGTGTTGTGGGCCGGCCGCACCGCGGTCAACCCCGTCCACCGCATCGCCGCGGCCAAGGACTGGCAGGTACGCGACGGGGGCCGCACCGCCACCCATGCGTCGACCGGAGCGCGGCTCGAGGTCGCCGGTGATCAGGTCCTGCGGGCAGGAGCGGAGCGACCCGGGGATCAGCACGTCGTGCTGAGCGTCCCGCTGTCGGGCACCTGGATCGAGATCCGCTTCACCCTGACCGACGTGATCCGCAGCGGCGGCGCGCCGCTGGTGACGACCGAGGACGCCGCGGCCGCGATGCGCGCCGTGCTCGCGATCGCCGCCGGCATTGAAAGCTCGGGCGGGCCTGCCGATTTGCCTCCCGTTCAGGACGGCACCGCCACGGCGACCGTCGCGTGGGATCCGGAGCTGGTCGCCGACCACACCGGCGTCACCGCGACCTTCGGCGCGCCGCTCGCGCCGACGCTGACCGTCGTGCCCGACGCGCTGGTCGGCCGCTGCTGGCCCGCCGTGTTCGCCGCCATCGGCTCCGCGGCCACCGACGCCGGGTTCCCCGTCATCGAGGGTCTGCTCAGCCTGGTCCACCTCGACCATGCCGCCC
The DNA here is from genome assembly GCF_001665575.1 of Mycobacterium sp. 852013-51886_SCH5428379. Classification (GTDB taxonomy): domain Bacteria; phylum Actinomycetota; class Actinomycetes; order Mycobacteriales; family Mycobacteriaceae; genus Mycobacterium. The sequence continues at coordinate 135,867 of NZ_LZSU01000051.1, forward strand.
ATCTGCTCGCGGCGCTGCCCGCCGAACCGGCCGAACTGACGGTCACCGCGACGGCCGCGACGGCCACCGACACCGAGGTCGGCCGGGTCGTCCCGGTATCGGTCACCGTCACCGGACCCGACGGCACCGCGCTGGCCACCCTGCAGGAGCGGTTCGCGATCCGCGGCCGCAACGGTGCCGCCGAACTGACCGATCCGCTGCGGGCCGGCGGCGCCATCTCGGCGAACGCCACCGACACCCCGCGCCGTCGCCGCCGCGACGTCACGATCGGTGCGCCGGTCGACATGCGGCCGTTCGCGGTCGTCTCCGGTGACCACAACCCGATCCACACCGATCGGGCCGCCGCCCTGCTGGCCGGCCTCGAATCGCCGATCGTGCACGGCATGTGGCTCTCGGCCGCCGCCCAGCACGTCGTCACCGCGACCGACGGCAAGGCCGTGCCGCCGGCCCGGCTCATCGGCTGGACCGCTCGCTTCCTCGGCATGGTGCTGCCCGGCGACGAAATCGACTTCCGGGTCGACCGCGTCGGCGTCGACCTCGGCGCCGAGGTGCTCGAGGTGACCGCCAAGGTCGGCACGGATCTGGTGATGTCCGCGACCGCGCGGCTCGCGGCGCCCAAGACTGTCTACGCCTTCCCCGGCCAGGGCATCCAGCACAAGGGCATGGGCATGGAGGTGCGCTCGCGCTCCAAGGCCGCCCGCAAGGTGTGGGACTCGGCTGACAAGTTCACCCGCGAGACACTCGGCTTCTCGGTGCTGCACGTCGTGCGCGACAACCCGACCAGCCTCATCGCCTCCGGCGTGCACTACCAGCATCCCGAGGGCGTGCTGTACCTGACGCAGTTCACCCAGGTCGCCATGGCCACCGTCGCGGCCGCACAGGTCGCCGAGATGCGGGAGCAGGGCGCGTTCGTCGAAGGCGCCATCGCGTGCGGTCACTCCGTCGGCGAGTACACCGCACTCGCGTGCGTGTCGGGCGTCTACCCGCTCGAGGCGCTGCTCGAGGTGGTGTTCCATCGCGGCAGCAAGATGCACGACATCGTGCCGCGCGACGAGCTGGGCCGGTCGAACTATCGGCTGGCCGCGATCCGGCCGAGTCAGATCGACCTCGACGACGACGACGTCAAACAGTTCGTGGCTGAGGTGTCCCGGAATACCGGTGAATTCCTGGAAATCGTGAACTTCAACCTGCGTGGCTCGCAGTACGCGATCGCCGGCACGGTGCGCGGACTCGAGGCGCTGGAGGAGGAGATCGAACGGCGCCGCGAGCTCAGCGGCGGCAAGCGGTCCTTCATCCTGGTGCCCGGCATCGACGTGCCGTTCCACTCCTCGGTGCTGCGGGTCGGTGTCGCCGACTTCCGCCGCTCGCTGGAGCGCGTCATGCCGCGCGACGCCGATCCCGAACTGCTGATCGGCAAGTACATCCCGAACCTGGTGCCCCGGCCGTTCACGCTGGACCGCGACTTCATCCAGGAAATCCGGGACCTGGTGCCGGCCGAACCGCTCGACGAGATCCTCGCCGATTACGACACCTGGCGCGAGGAGAAGCCGCGCGAACTGTGCCGCAAGGTTGTGATCGAGCTGCTGGCCTGGCAGTTCGCCAGCCCGGTCCGGTGGATCGAGACCCAGGATCTGCTGTTCATCGAGGAGGCCGCTGGCGGACTCGGTGTGGAGCGGTTCGTCGAGATCGGCGTGAAGTCCGCGCCGACCGTCGCGGGCCTGGCCACCAACACGCTGAAGCTGCCGGAGTACTCGCACAGCACGGTCGAGGTGCTCAACAGTGAGCGGGACGCCGCGGTGCTGTTCGCCAGTGATGAGGATCCGGCGGAGGATCCGATCGATCTGCCCGCTGCCGAGCCGGAGGCCGCGGCACCTGCCGCACCCGCCGCGGAATCCGCCGCTCCCGCACCGGCGGCCGCGCCGTCGGGCGGGCCCCGCCCCGAGGATCTGGTGTTCGACGCCGCCGATGCCACCGTCGCGCTGATCGCGCTGTCGGCGAAGATGCGGCTGGACCAGATCGAAGGGCTCGATTCGATCGAGACGATCACCGACGGTGCGTCGTCGCGGCGCAACCAGCTGCTCGTCGACCTCGGCTCCGAGCTCAACCTGGGCGCCATCGACGGTGCGGCGGAAGCCGATCTGGGTGCGCTCAAGGGTCAGGTCACCAAGCTGGCCCGCACCTACAAGCCGTTCGGGCCGGTTCTGACGGACGCGATCAACGATCAGCTCCGCACGGTGTTCGGACCGTCGGGCAAGCGCCCGGCCTACATCGCCGAACGCGTCACCAAGACCTGGGAACTCGGCCCCGGCTGGGCCAAGCACGTCACCGCCGAGGTGGCGCTGGGTACCCGCGAGGGCAGCAGTGTCCGCGGCGGCGCACTGGGCGGTCTGCACGAGGGTGCGCTGGCCGACGTGGCTGCGGTCGACAAGACCATCGATGCCGCGGTCGCCGCGGTCGGTGCCCGCAGGGGCGTGTCGGTGTCGCTGCCGTCGGCCGGTGGTGCCGCGGGTGGCGTGGTCGACTCGGCCGCGCTGGCCGAGTTCGCCGAGACGGTCACCGGTCCCGATGGTGTGCTGGCCTCGGCCGCCCGCCTGGTGCTCGGTCAGCTCGGCCTCGAGAACGCCGTCAGCGCACCGGAGTCCGCGACCGACGCCGACCTGATCGATCTGGTCACCGCCGAACTCGGTTCGGACTGGCCGCGTCTGGTGGCACCGGCGTTCGACGCGCGCAAAGCCGTGGTGTTCGACGACCGCTGGGCCAGTGCGCGTGAGGATCTCGTCAAGATCTGGCTCGCCGACGAGGACGATGTCGACGCCGACTGGCAGCACCTGTCCGAGCGCTTCGAAGGCGCGGGCCATGTGGTCGCCACCCAGGCGACGTGGTGGCAGGGGCGTGCCCTTGCGGCCGGCCGTCAGATTCACGCGTCGCTGTTCGGCAGGATCGCCGCGGGCGCCGAGAACCCCGGCCGGGGTCGCTACAGCGACGAGGTCGCCGTGGTGACCGGTGCGTCGAAGGGTTCGATCGCCTCGGCCGTGGTGGGACAGTTGCTCGACGGCGGCGCCACGGTCGTCGCGACCACGTCGCGCCTCGACGACGCCCGGCTGGACTTCTACAAGAAGCTCTACCGCGACCACGCCCGGTTCGGCGCGACGCTGTGGGTGGTGCCGGCCAACATGGCGTCCTACTCCGATATCGACGCGCTGGTGTCGTGGGTCGGTTCCGAACAGGCCGAGAACCTGGGCCCGAAGTCGATCCACCTCAAGGACGCGCAGACCCCGACGCTGCTGTTCCCGTTCGCCGCACCCCGGGTCGCCGGCGACATGTCCGAGGCCGGTTCGCGCTCGGAGATGGAGATGAAGGTGCTCCTGTGGGCCGTGCAGCGGCTCATCGGCGGACTCTCGTCGATCGGCGCGGAGCGCGACATCGCCTCCCGATTGCACGTCGTGCTCCCGGGTTCACCGAACCGCGGCATGTTCGGCGGTGACGGCGCCTACGGCGAGGCCAAAGCCGCGCTCGACGCGCTGGTGACCCGATGGAACGCCGAATCGTCCTGGGCGCAGCGTGTTTCGCTCGCTCACGCGCTGATCGGCTGGACCAAGGGCACCGGCCTGATGGGGCACAACGACGCCATCGTCGGCGCTGTCGAAGAGGCCGGTGTGCGGACGTACACCACCGCGGAGATGGCTTCGATGCTGTTGTCGCTGTGCGATATCGAATCGAAGGTCGCCGCGGCACGCGCGCCCATCGAGGCCGATCTGACCGGCGGCCTCGGCGACGTCGAGCTCGACATGGCCGCGCTGGCCGCCAAGGCCCGCGAGGACATGGCCGGCGGCGCTCCCACCGACGACGAGGTGGACGGATCCGCGGTGGGCACCATCGCCGCGCTGCCGTCGCCGCCGCGCACGCATTCGCCCGCACCCGCACCCGAGTGGGCCGACATCGACGTCGACCCCGCGGACCTGGTGGTCATCGTCGGTGGCGCGGAGCTCGGGCCCTACGGTTCGTCGCGGACGCGCTACGAGATGGAGGTCGACAACGAGTTGTCGGCGGCCGGTGTGCTCGAGTTGGCGTGGACCACAGGTCTTCTCACGTGGGAGGACGATCCGAAGCCGGGTTGGTACGACACGGCCAGCGGTGAGCTCGTGCCCGAGGAGGAGCTGGTCGAGCGCTACCACGACGCGGTCGTCGAAAGATGCGGAATTCGCGAGTTCGTTGATGACGGTGCGATCGATCCCGATCACGCCTCACCGCTGTTGGTCAGTGTCTTCCTGGACAAGGACTTCTCGTTCGTGGTGTCCTCCGAGGAGGAGGCGCGCCAGTTCGTCGAGTACGACCCGGAGCACACGGTGGTCCGTCCGGTCCCGGATTCCGGTGACTGGCAGGTGATCCGCAAGGCGGGCACCGAGATCCGCGTGCCGCGCAAGACGAAGCTGTCCCGCACGGTCGGCGCGCAGATCCCCACCGGCTTCGATCCGACGGTGTGGGGCATCACGCCCGACATGGCGAACTCGATCGACCGGGTGGCGCTGTGGAACATCGTTGCGACGGTCGATGCATTCCTGTCCTCGGGATTCACGCCGACCGAACTCATGCGCTGGGTGCATCCCAGCCTGGTTGCCTCGACGCAGGGCACCGGTATGGGCGGTATGACATCGATGCAGACGATGTACCACGGCAACCTGCTCGGTCGGAACAAGCCGAACGACATCTTGCAGGAGGTCTTGCCGAACGTCGTTGCTGCGCACGTGGTTCAGTCCTACATCGGTAGCTACGGCGCGATGATCCACCCGGTCGGCGCATGTGCGACCGCGGCGGTGTCCGTCGAAGAGGGTGTGGACAAGATCCGCTTGGGCAAGGCCGAACTCGTCGTGGCCGGGGGCTTCGACGACCTGACGCTCGAGGCGATCATCGGCTTCGGCGACATGGCGGCCACCGCCGACACCCAGATGATGCGCGCCAAGGGCATCAGCGACTCGAAGTTCTCCCGTGCCAACGACCGTCGTCGTCTCGGCTTCGTCGAGGCGCAGGGCGGCGGCACGATCCTGCTGGCCCGCGGCGATCTCGCGGTCAAGATGGGTCTGCCGGTGCTAGCGGTCGTCGGGTACGCGCAGAGCTTCGCCGACGGTGTGCACACATCGATTCCGGCGCCGGGTCTCGGTGCGCTGGGCGCCGGTCGGGGCGGTAGGGATTCGGTGCTGGCGCGGTCGCTGGCGAAGCTGGGGGTGGGCGCCGACGACGTCGCGGTGGTCTACAAGCACGACACCTCCACGCTGGCCAACGATCCCAACGAGACGGAACTGCATGAGCGGCTTGCCGATTCGATGGGCCGATCGCCGGGCAACCCGCTGTTCATCGTCAGCCAGAAGACGCTGACCGGCCACGCCAAGGGCGGTGCCGCGGTGTTCCAGATGATGGGGCTGTGCCAGGTCTTGCGCGACGGGGTGATCCCGCCCAACCGCAGCCTGGACTGCGTGGACGACGAGATGGCCACGTCCGGGCACTTCGTCTGGCCGCGCGAGACGCTGCGGCTCGGAGAGAAGTTCCCGCTCAAGGCCGGTCTGGTCACCAGCCTCGGCTTCGGGCACGTGTCGGGTCTGATCGCGCTGGTGCATCCGCAGGCGTTCCTCGCCTCGCTCGATGCGGAGCAGCGCGCGGACTACCTTCGCCGGGCCGAACAGCGCACGCTGGCCGGTCAGCGCAGGCTGGCGTCGGCGATCGCCGGCGGCAGGCCGATGTACGAGCGGCCCGCCGGACGCCGCTTCGACGACGATTCGTCGGAGAAGCGTCAGGAGGCAGCGATGTTGCTCGACGCGACCGCCCGCCTCGGTGAGGACGGCGTGTATGTGCGGTAGTTTGCGCGCATGGCGATAGTCGGGGTGGGGATCGACCTGGTCTCCATTCCGGACTTCGCCGAGCAGGTGGACCAGCCGGGCACAGTGTTCGCGGAGACGTTCACGCCGGGGGAGCGCCGCGACGCCGCCGACAAGAGTTCGTCGGCGGCGCGGCACCTGGCAGCCCGCTGGGCGGCGAAGGAAGCGGTGATCAAGGCCTGGTCGGGTTCACGGTTCTCCAAGCGTCCGGTGCTGCCCGAGGGCATCCACCGCGACATCGAGGTGGTGACCGACATGTGGGGCAGGCCGAAGGTGCGCCTGAGCGGCGACATCGCCGACCACCTGCGCGAGGCGACCATCCACGTGTCGCTGACCCACGACGGGGACACCGCGGCCGCGGTCGCGATCATCGAAGAGCCGTAGCCCTCGTTTCCGCATGGTCGCCCGGCATCCGGGTACTCGGGCATCGCCCTGTCGCCCGACCGTGAGGACACACTGTGGCCGAAGCCAGCCAACGCGAGCTCGGTGATTCCGACAGCCCCATCGAGGACGCGCTCGAGCACGCCTTCGAGCGGATGGTCGACGAAGGCACCCAGCGCCTGCACCGTGGCTGGCGCGAGGTCCTGGTCACCGGCTTCTTCGGCGGTACCGAGATCGCCGTCGGCGTCCTCGCCTATCTGTCCGTGCTGCATGCCACCGGAAACCCGCTGCTCGCTGGTCTGGCGTTCTCGATCGGTTTCCTGGCGCTGCTGCTCGGCCGCAGCGAGTTGTTCACCGAGGGCTTCCTGGTCCCGGTGACCACGGTCGTCGCCAAACGCGCGCATTTCGGCCAGCTGCTGAAACTCTGGGGCGGCACACTCGTCGCCAACCTCGTGGGCGGCTGGGTCCTCATGTGGCTGATCATGGCGGCGTACCCGAAGCTGCACGAGAAGACGGTCGAGTCGGCGAGCCACTACGTATTCGCCCCGCTGAACCTCGAGTCGGTGGCGTTGGCGCTGCTGGGCGGCATGGTGATCACGTTGATGACGCGCATGCAGCACGGCACCGACGCGGTGATCGGGAAGATCGCCGCCGCGGTCGCCGGGGGCTTCCTGCTGGCCGGCCTGCAGATGTTCCACTCCATCCTGGATTCGCTGCTGATCTTCGGCGCGCTGATCACCGGCCAGGCCGCGTTCGGCTACTGGGACTGGTTGGCCTGGTTCAGCTACACCGCTGTCCTCAACGTCGTCGGCGGGCTGGTCTTGGTGACCCTGCTGCGGTTGTTGCGGAGCAAGGACCGCCTGGAGCAGGAGCGCAACGAAGCCGAAAAGGACTGAGCATTAACCTCGGTGCCATGAGTGACGTCGTGGCGCGGGTGCAGCAGGTCTTACCGTCGGTGCGGTCGGATCTGGAGGATCTCGTCCGCATCGAATCGGTGTGGGCCGATCCCGCGCGCCGCCCCGAGGTGCAGCGCAGCGCGCAGGCCGTCGCAGACCTGTTGAGCGCGGCCGGATTCGACGACGTCCGCATCGTCGCCGAGGGCGGCGCCCCGGCGGTGATCGCGCGGCATCCCGCGCCGCTCGGTGCGCCGACGGTGCTGCTGTACGCCCACCACGATGTCCAGCCCGAAGGCGATCCCGCGCAGTGGTCGTCGCCGCCGTTCGAACCGACCGAACGCGACGGACGGCTCTACGGCCGCGGTACCGCCGATGACAAGGCCGGCATCGCCACCCATCTCGCGGCGTTCCGTGCCCACGGTGGACGACCTCCGGTCGGGGTCACGGTGTTCGTCGAAGGCGAGGAGGAGTCGGGATCCCCGTCGCTGGGCGCCCTGCTCGCCGCGCACAAGGAATTGCTCGCCGCGGACGTCATCGTCATCGCCGACTCGGACAACTGGAGCACCGAGCGGCCCGCGCTCACGGTGTCCCTGCGCGGACTGGCCGACTGCGTCGTCGAGGTGGCGACGCTCGACCACGGCCTGCACTCCGGGCTGTGGGGCGGGGTCGTGCCCGACGCGCTGAGCGTGCTGGTGCGACTGTTGGCGAGCCTGCACGACGATGACGGCAGCGTCGCGGTCGCGGGCCTGCACGAAACCGGCGCGGCCGACGTGGATCGTGGGCCCGACTGGGTGCGCGAGGAGTCCGGAATGCTGGACGGCGTACAGGAGGTCGGTACCGGGTCGGTGGTGCAGCGGCTGTGGGCCAAACCCGCGATCACGGTGATCGGCATCGACACGACGCCGATCGACCGGTCGTCGAACACGTTGATCCCCAAGGCCAGGGCGAAGATCAGCATGCGGGTCGCGCCGGGTGGCGACGCGCGGGCGCATCTCGACGCGCTGACCCGGCACCTCGAAGCGCACGTGCCGTGGGGGGCGCACCTGACCGTCACGCCCGGCGACGTCGGCCAGCCCTACGCGATCGATGCGGGCGGACCGGTGTTCGACGCCGCGCGCGCTGCCTTCGAGCAGGCCTGGGGTGCCGAGCCGGTGGACATGGGGATGGGCGGGTCGATCCCGTTCATCGCCGAGTTCGCCGAGGCGTTCCCGGACGCCGCGATCCTGGTGACCGGCGTCGAGGATCCGGGTACGCAGGCCCACAGCGTCAACGAGAGCCTGCATCTGGGGGTGCTGGAGCGTGCGGCGACCGCGGAGGCGCTGCTGCTGGAGAAGCTGGGCCGGGCTTAATACGGCCTAGACCGAAAGGTCGCGGCGCAGTTTGGCGACGTGACCGGTGGCGCGGACGTTGTACTGCGCCTCGGCGATCTTGCCGTCCTCGTCGACAACGAACGTGGAGCGGATGACGCCCTGCACGGTCTTGCCGTACATCTTCTTCTCGCCGAAGGCGCCCCACGCGGTGAGGACCTCCCTGTCGGGATCGGACAGCAGCGGGAACGTCAGGCCCTCGGCGTCGCGGAACTTGGCGAGCTTGGCCGGCTTGTCGGGGGAGATCCCCACCACGGCGAGTCCGGCGCCGTCGAGTTCGGCGAGGTTGTCGCGGAAGTCACACGCCTGTTTCGTGCAGCCGGGCGTCGAGGCGGCCGGATAGAAGTACACGATCACCTTGCGGCCACCGAAGTCCGACAGGCTGACGGTGTTGCCGTCGGCGTCGGGGAGGCTGAAGCCGGGTGCGGTGTCGCCCACCTCGAGGCGCGGGGTCTGCGGCATGCCTGTGTCGTCCCTTCTTCTCGGCCGGGGTACCGGCTGCTCTAGGGTAGTTGCGAAGGCTTGACCGAACTTGAGGACCCTGTACGGGACTTGGAGGAACTGACGTGGCGGACCGGGATCCCGATTCGATCAAGAAGGACATCGACGCGGCGCGTGATCAGCTGGCGCTGACCGTCGACACCCTGGCCGAACGCGCCAATCCGCGCCGGCTGGCCGATGACGTCAAGGCCCGCCTAATCCAGTTCGTGACCCAGCCCGCGGTTGCCGCCTCGCTGGCCGGCGTGACGCTGGTGGTCGTGGTGATCGCGGTTCGTCGCTCGCGCTGACACACCCTTTCCAACCGCTCTGCCCGGAAACGGCGAAAACCCCGCCGGGGCGGGGTTTTCGGGTGGTGCGCCGTCAGGGTTTCGAACCCCGGACCCGCTGATTAAGAGTCAGCTGCTCTACCAACTGAGCTAACGGCGCGCGCATGAGACGATAACAGGCCACGCGGCGCTGCGTGAAATCGCCGTCCGTGCCGCGTTCGAGTCCGGCGTGCTTGTCGGCGTAGCCCGTAGACTGATTCCAAACTTTCCGTACGAAACCGGCATGCGGTGGATAAGAGGAGAACGAGCAATGTGGCAGGTCCGATCAGCGACCCGTCCGCGCAGTCAACGAACCTGGTGGGCGGGCATGGTGGTGGTTCCCGCAGTCGTGCTGGGGCTCACCTCCTGCTCAACTGAGTCCGCACCGGATGCGCCGCAGGTGATCTCCGACAAGGGGACTCCGTTCGGCGATCTGCTGGTGCCCGAGGTCACCACGACGGTCACCGACGGCGCCGTGGGCGTTTCTGTCGACTCGCCTGTCACGGTCTCCGCCGAGGGCGGTGTCCTCGGGTCCGTGTCGATGGTCGACGAGGACGGCGAGCAGGTCGAGGGCAAGCTCAGCGCAGACGGTCTGAAGTGGGAGACCACCGATCCGCTGGGCTACAACGAGCGCTACACGCTGAGCGCGTCGTCGATGGGTCTGGGCGGGGTGACCAAGCGGCAGATGACGTTCGAGACGCATTCGCCGGCGAACCTGACGATGCCCTACGTCATGCCCAATGAGGGTGAGGTCGTCGGGATCGGGCAGCCGGTGGCCATCCGCTTCGACGAGAGCATCACCAACCGGCTGGCGGCCCAGCAGGCCATCAAGGTGAAGACCGAGCCGCCGGTCGAGGGAGCCTTCTACTGGCTGAGCAACCGCGAGGTCCGTTGGCGACCCGCCGAATACTGGCAGCCCGGCACCAAGGTCTCCGTTGACGTGAACACCTACGGGGTGGACCTGGGCGACGGCCTGTTCGGCCAAGAGAACGTGTCGACGCACTTCACCATCGGCGACTCCGTCGTCGCCACGGCCGACGACTCCACCAAGACGCTGACCGTCCGGCGCAACGGTGAGGTCGTCAAGACCATGCCGATCTCGATGGGCAAGAACAGCACGCCGACCGACAACGGCACCTACATCGTCGGCGACCGGTACTCGCATCTGGTGATGGATTCGTCGACGTACGGCGTTCCGGTGAACTCCCCGAACGGGTACCGCACCGAGGTGGATTGGGCCACCCAGATGTCCTACAGCGGCATCTACGTCCACTCTGCGCCGTGGTCGGTGGGTAGCCAGGGCTACAGCAACGTCAGCCACGGCTGCCTCAACGTGAGCCCGTCGAACGCGAAGTGGTTCTTCGACAACACCAAGCGCGGCGACATCGTCGAGGTCGTCAACACCGTGGGTCCGACACTGTCGGGCGTCGACGGTCTGGGCGACTGGAACATCCCGTGGGAGCAGTGGAAGTCCGGTAACGCCGGCGTCTGACCCCCGTAGACGAGAGAAGCGCCTCACCGCGAAGGTGAGGCGCTTCTTTCGTACTCGGGTGGCTGACGGGACTCGAACCCGCGACAGCCAGGATCACAACCTGGTGCTCTACCAACTGAACTACAGCCACCATTGCCGCGAGTGGTGCATGCGGCGTCGTCGATCTTAACCGCTTGCAGGCTCCGGAGCCGAATCGGTGCCGTCACCGTTGCGCCCGGGCGGTCCGAGCTCGGCCGCGATGGCCGCGATGTCGCTGGTGGCGGGGCCGGGCGGGGCGACGAACGCCGTCCGCCGGTAGTACTTCAGCTCGCGGATGGACTCGTGGATGTCGGCCAGCGCACGATGCGCCAGCCCCTTCTCCGGCTGACCGAAATAGATCCGCGGATACCAGCGCCGGCACAACTCCTTGATCGAGCTGACGTCGATCATCCGGTAGTGCAGGTAGTCGTCGAGTTTGACCATGTCCCGGGCGATGAAGCCGCGGTCGGTGGCGATCGAGTTCCCGGCCAGTGGGGCGGTCTTGGCCTGTTTGACGTGGCCGCGGATGTAGTCGAGCACCATGTCCTCGGCGGTGGCCAGGTCGACCGTCGACGCCCGCACCTCGTTGATCAGCCCCGAGCGGGTGTGCATATCGGTCACCACCGGGACCATGTTGTCCAGCGCTTCGTCCGGCGCGTGGATCACCACGTCCAGACCGTCGCCGAGGATGTTCAGGTCGGCATCGGTGACCAGTACCGCGATCTCGATCAGCCTGTCGTTCTTGAGGTCCAGGCCGGTCATCTCGCAGTCGATCCACACCAATTCTTCGCGCACGGGGCTCAAGCGTATGCGCCCACCGCGATCGCGCACGCCGACGGTGTGGTTTCAGTCGCCGCCGAGTTTCTTGTACACCGCTCCGACGATCGGCGTGACGATCGCGCGCGGCACATAACCGCTGGCCACCGACATGCCCTTGGACGTCACCCCGGGCACCACCCGCATCTTGTTGCGCTCGAGCCCGTCGAGGGACAGCTTGGCGGTGTACTCGGTCGAGATCCAGAGGAAGTCCGGGATCAACCGCTCCACCAGCGACTGCTCGGAGCTGTCGGGCAGCGTCTCGCGCACCGGGCCGGGCGCCAGCAGCGTGACGTGCACACCGTCGTGCTTGAGCTCGCCGCGCAGTGACTCGCTGAAGGTGTTCACGAATGCCTTGGTCGCCGCGTAGGTGGCGTTGTTCGGGATGGGGGAGTTGCCCGCTGCCGAACCCGAGATCAGGATGCCGCCGGACCGGCGGGCCACCATGCCCGGCACCACCGCGAGGACGAGGTCGTGCACGCCGAGCACGTTGAGCTGCACCTGCGCCTTTTCGTCGGCCGGATCCAGCCGGGACACCGGACCGAACGTCGCGGTGCCGGCGTTGGCGCACAGGATCGAGATCTCCCGCGTCGCCAGCTCGTCGCACAGCGCGGTGCGCGCGGTCGGGTCGGCCAGGTCGACGGGCCGCACCTCGACGGTCACGCCGTACCGCTCGGTGAGCCGCTGCGCCAGCGCCTCGAGCACGTCGGCCCGACGGGCGGTGATGATCAGATGGTGGCCGCGCGCTGCCAGTTCGGTGGCCAGCGCCTCGCCGATGTTCTGCGACGCGCCGGTGACGACCGCGCGCGCGTCGGGACGGGGAGCGGGTACGGGCATGGGCGGGAGCATATCGTGAGCAACCGTGCGCCCCGCCTCGCCGCAGGTCCCGCCCGCGCCGACGGCCGGGCGGTGGAGAGTGATCGCCTGGGCCCTGTGGGACTGCGGCTCGACGGGGATGAACGCCGTCGTCGTGACATTCGTGTTCTCGGTGTATCTGACCGGCGCCGTCGGCTCCGATCTCCCGGGAGACACCACCCCGACGAGCTGGCTGGGCCGCGCGATGACCGCCGCCGGCCTGCTGGTCGCGGTGCTCGCACCGGTGACCGGCGTCTGGGTCGAGGCCCCGCGCCGCAGGCGGGCCGTGCTCACCCTTCTGACGGGGGCCACGGTCCTGCTGACGTCGGCGATGAGCCTGATCCGGGACGACCACCGCTATCTGTGGGCGGGGCTGATCCTGATGGCCGTGACGGCGGCCTGCAGCGATCTGGCGAGCGTGCCCTACAACGCGATGCTGCGGCAGCTGTCCACACCGCAGAACTCGGGCCGGATCTCGGGTTTCGGGTGGGCGATGGGCTATTCGGGCACCGTCCTGCTGTTGCTGATCGTCTATCTGGCCCTGATCTCCGGCGATGGCGACACCCGCGGTCTGCTCGGCGTCCCCGCAGCCGACGGTCAGAACGTGCGCGCGGCGATGCTGCTGTCTGCAGCGTGGTTCCTGCTCTTCGCGCTGCCGTTGCTGCTCACGGCTCCCACGCCGGCCGACGACGACCCCGCCGACCGGCCGGCGGGAATCCTGAGCGCCTATCGGAAACTGTGGACCGACATCAAGGGCGAATGGCAGCGCGACCGCAACATCATCTACTACCTGCTGGCCAGCGCGATCTTCCGCGACGGGTTGGCCGGGGTGTTCGCCTTCGGCGCCGTGCTCGGTGTCAGCGTCTACGGCATCTCCGCATCCGACGTGCTGCTGTTCGGGGTGAGCGCGTGCGTCGTCGCCGCCATCGGCGCGGTCGCCGGTGGGCTGCTCGACGATCGGATCGGATCGAAGCGGGTGATCGTCGGATCGCTGATCGCGTTGATTGCGATCGGTCTGGTGATGCTGAGTCTCTCGGGTCCGGGGGCGTTCTGGGCGTGCGGGCTGCTGCTGTGTTTGTTCATCGGGCCGACCCAGTCCGCGGCCCGCACACTCATGCTCCAGATGGCGGCGGAGGGCAAGGAGGGGGTGGCGTTCGGCCTCTACACGACGACCGGTCGGGCGGTGTCGTTCCTCGCCCCTTGGCTGTTCTTCACGTTCATCGACGTGTTCGGTACGGACCGGGCGGGCATGGGTGGTCTGTGTGTGGTGATGACGGCCGGGCTGCTGGCGATGCTTGCGGTCCGCGTACCGCAGCGGGAGAAGCCGGCGTCAGCCGGTGCCGACACAGTAGGTCAGCCCTGAGCCGGTGCTCTGCTCGACCTTGACGCCGTCGATCGCCACCGCGCAGGTGACGTCGCGTCCGACGTTGATGATGCTGATCCGCGCTGCGCTCTTCGCCGGCGACGGCAGCTCGACCTGCTTGCTCCACGGCAGCATGACGTTGAACTCGGTCTGGGGCACCCCGCCGGTGTCGGTGTAGGTGATGTTGATGACCCGGCCCTCGCCGACCACGCTGTATTCCACCGTCTGCGTGGCCCCGGACGGGGCGCCGGTGGTGGGTGCGGTCGGAGACGGCGCCGTCGTGCCCGGCGGCGCCACCGGGGTCGACGTGCGCGACGGGGTGGTCGGGCGCGGCGTCGACGTGCCGGGAAAGAGACCGTCCCGCCCGTCCTGACCATCCTGGCCATCCTGACCGGACTGCCCGGTCTGGCCCGTCGGCGCGGGCGCCAGGACGGTCTCCTGACGCGAGCTGTTGGCGATGACGAGTGCGATCACCAGCGCGACGACAAGCAGCACCACTGCGGCCGCCAGAATCCACAACCACATCGGCGACCGAGGCCCGCCGGGCGGTGGTGGCTGCTCGCCGGGCGGATAGCCCTGTCCGAACCCCTGGTCGTAGCCAGGACCGTAGGCGCCCGTGGCGTACGCGTCGTATCCGTACTGCTGATACGGGTTCATCCGCTCGGTGGGTTGCTGCCCGGTCGGTCGCTGATATCCAGACCCGTACGGTGTCTGGTCCGCATACGCCGGATCGGGCTGACGGGGATACCCGTTGCCGTACGGCGAATTCGGGTCCGCGCCCTCCCGACGTGGTGAATCCGTCATATCCACCTCATGCTGGCAGGGTACCCGCGTACCCCGTCGGGCCACCGTGGTGTCGGGTATTCGGCCGTCACGAATGATCTTGGCGGGGCTGCCCGGCGGCGGCTGACGGCACGATGGACAATCGGACCCGTGATACGTCGGGTGCGCGCGAATTACGGTGCGTCGCTGTCTCCGGACGCGACCGCTTTCGCCCACCTCGTCGACGACGGCGGCTTCCCGTCGGCGGTCCAGCGCTTCCTGCTCGGCTGGCGCGCGAGCTCCTCGCGTGACGTCGAGCTGCCCGTCGAGGGTCCCGTCGTGCGGGTGATGCATTCGGCCGACGGACACTGGCTGGCCTGCCAGGTCGCCCCCGCGGGTAGCGACCGATTCCAGATCTGGGTCGTGACAACCGATCCCGATGACCGCGACGCGCACCGGGTCGACTTCTGGCCCGAAGGTCACCCCGAAGGCAGTGCGGAGCTGATCGGCTGGGACGGCACCCAGGTGGCCGCGATTCTGACCGGTGAGGACGGGGTCGGCACCTCCTGCCTCATCGAACCGGCCGACGGCAGCGCGGTTGTCCTGGACCGCCGCACCGCGGGCCGGCTGGTCGACGCCTGGGCGGGCGCGGCGCTGGTGCGGGTGGGTCCCCGCGGTTACCGGGACCTCATCCTGCTGCGTGGTCTGACCGAGACGGCGCTGCTGCCCTACGACCCCGGGTCGACGACCGACATGGGGTACATCCTCGACGACCACAGCCCCCGGCGGCTGCGGTCGGGCATCATCGGCGACACCTTCGATCTGTATCAGCCGGCCAAGACCTTCGGATTGAACAGCACAGACGGTTACGTGCGGGCGCTGATCCGCAGCGACAACGGCGGCAGCCACGCGCGGCTGCTCGAGGTCACCCAGACCGCCGAGGGCGTGTCCTACCACGTGGTGGCCGAGAAACCCGGCTTCGATCTCGACGAGTTCGTGGTCAGCGATGATCTGTCGACCGTGGCGCTGCTGTGGAACATCAACGGCTGCAGCGAATTACAGATCCTCGAGTACATTGACAACACGCTGTCAGAGCCGATCCCGCTACCGGGTCTCGTCGCCACCGAACTCAGTATCAGCGCGGGCGGGTCCATGGTCGCAATGACGGTGGAGAGTCCGTCGCTGCCGCCGACCGTCGAACTGGTCGACCCCCGGTCGCGGGAATGGCAGCGGGTGGACCGCGAACCCAGCGAGGGTCCGCTCACGGCGGACCCCACGCTCGAAATCATCACCACCAGAGACGGTTTGGAGATCACCGGTTGGCTGTACCGGCCGCCGGCTCCCGTCGAACCCATCGGTGCCATGATCTTCCTGCACGGCGGACCGGAAGGGCAGGCCCGGCCGGGCTACAACGAGTACTACCCGATCCTGCTGGCCGCCGGGATCACGGTGTTCACCCCGAACGTGCGCGGCTCCGGCGGTTTCGGCCGCTCTTTCATGCACGCCGACGACAAGGAACTGCGCTTCGCCGCCATCGACGACGTGGCCGACTGTGTGCAGTTCCTGATCGAACACGAAGCGGTGCCGGCCGATCGCATCGCCTGCTGCGGCTGGTCCTACGGCGGCTATCTGACGCAGGCGGCGTTGGCATTTCACCCCGAATTGTTCGCCGCGGGTATCAGTATCTGCGGGATGAGCGATCTGAGTACCTGGTACCGCAACACGGAGACCTGGATCGCGACCGCGGCCTATCCGAAGTACGGCCACCCGGTCGGCGATCGCGAGCTGCTGGAGCGATTGTCGCCGCTGCTGCGCGCGTCCGCACTCACCGCGCCGCTACTTCTGGTCCACGGCGGTAACGACACCAACGTGCCGCCGAGTGAGTCCCAGCAGATGTACGACGCCCTGCGTGCCCTCGACCGCACCGTCGAGATGCTGATCTTCGACGACGACGGCCACGAGATCGTCAAGCAGGACAACCGCGCCGCCCTGGCGGCGGCCATGTCGGACTGGTTGGTGAAGGCGTTCAGCCAGGCGAGCGTGGTCTGACTTCACCGCGGCCGGCAGAGGTTTGGCGAAAATGACCACCGGGTAAACCGTGCTGCGCGTCACGTTGGCGCAAATGATGGATGGAGGCGCGGCATGAGAGGCCTTATCGGCATAGTTGTCCTCGTCTGGTTGGTGATCGGCGTCGTCGCTGCCTACCAGCGCGGCTACTTCCAACAAGGTGACGCCAATTGCGCCACCGCAGCCAATGTGGCGTTGACGGTGGTGGCGGGTCCGCTGAACTATGCGGGCGTCAACCCGAAGGTGAACTGCGCAGAGGTGCAGATTCCCCAGCCCAGCCAGTAATTGCTGGCGCTTACAGATAACAGGGAGATGGAGTAGACAGTGATTATCCTCGGAATCATCTTGGTGGTGCTGGGATTCGTGCTGGGCATGAACATCCTGACAACCATCGGCGCCGTGCTCATCGTGATCGGAGCGGTGTTCTGGATCCTCGGTGCGACCGGTCGCGCCGTCGGGGGACGCAAAGTCTGGTATTAGCCCTCTAGTCGACCGGCCGAGGCCAGTGCCGCCACTGTCATAGCTCGCAGGACAGTGCGCGAACTGGCCTCGGCCGTTTTGTTGGTACCGGGCCGCACGCTGTGCGGGGTGGAGTTGAGCAACCCGAATACGGCGTGGGCCATCATCCGCGCCTCGGGCTCACCGAGTCCGGTGTGCAACCGGCGCAGGACATCGACCCAGATCTCCACATAGAGTCGCTGCGCGCGGCGCACCTGACGTTTCGCCGGGTCGGGTAGGTGGCTTAGATCGCGGTCCTGGATGCGGATCAGATCCGATTCTCCGAGGGCGAAGTCGAGGTGGAAGTCGATGAGGCCGTCGAGCGCGGCCGCGGCGTCCTCGGCGTCGGCGATCACCGCGCGGGCGCCGGCGAGAAGCCGGGTGCTGATCCCCACGAGCAGTTCGACGAGCAGGGCCTCTTTGTTGGGGAAGTGGCGGTAGATGGCGGGCCCGCTGATGCCGACCGCCGCGCCGATGTCCTCCAACCGCACCGCCAGATAGCCCTTCTCGGCCACCAGACGCTCGGCGGCGTTGATGAGCTGGCTACGGCGATCCGACTTCGCCTGACGGCGGCGGGTGCCCGGCGCCGGAGAAGTCATCGCGGAATCCTCGGTCAGGCGGTGGACAATCTGAGTTAAGCGTGATTAACATACCACGAGTTAGTCATCGTTAACTGAAACGAGGACATCGATGTCACCGCGCGCTTCACACCGCGACGAGCACCTGCCCCTGGTCGCGACGCTGCGCGCGAAACTGGCTACCGCGGCGCTCGGCGGCCCGGCCAGATCCCGCGAGCGGCATGTGAGCCGCGGCAAGCTGCTCCCGCGCGAGCGGGTCGACGGGCTGCTCGATCCAGGCAGCCCGTTCCTGGAGATCTCGCCGTTGGCCGCCGACGGCATGTACGACGACGAGTGTCCGGGCGCGGGGATGATCACCGGCATCGGCCGGGTGTCCGGCCGGGAGTGCATGATCGTCGCGAACGACGCGACGGTGAAGGGCGGCACCTACTACCCGGTCACGGTGAAGAAGCATCTGCGCGCCCAGGAGGTCGCCGGCCAGAACCGGTTGCCGTGCGTGTACCTCGTCGATTCGGGCGGGGCCTTCCTGCCGCGCCAAGACGAGGTGTTCCCGGACCGCGACCACTTCGGCCGCATCTTCTACAACCAGGCGACGCTGAGCGCCCAGGGCATCCCGCAGATCGCCGCGGTCCTCGGATCCTGCACGGCCGGAGGAGCATACGTGCCGGCGATGAGCGACGAGGCCGTGATCGTGCGCAATCAGGGCACGATCTTCCTCGGCGGCCCGCCGCTGGTGAAGGCGGCTACCGGCGAGGTCGTGACGGCCGAGGAACTCGGCGGTGGAGACCTGCACTCCAAGACCTCCGGCGTCACCGACCACCTGGCCCACGACGACCGCGACGCCCTGCGCATCGTGCGCCGCATCGTGGCGACGCTGGGGCCGCGCGAGGCGCCGCCGTGGGATGTGCTGCCCGCGGTCGACCCGGTCGCCGCCCAAACCGAGTTGTACGACGTGGTGCCCGTCGACTCGCGCGTGCCCTACGACGTCCACGAGGTGATCACCCGCATCGTCGACGGTGGAGACTTCGCCGAGTTCAAAGCCGAGTACGGCACCACCCTGGTGACTGGGTTCGCGCGCATCCACGGCCACCCCGTCGGCATCATCGCCAACAACGGGGTGCTGTTCGGCGAATCCGCGGTCAAGGGAGCGCATTTCATCGAGCTGTGCGACAAGCGCAAGACCCCGCTGCTGTTCCTGCAGAACATCGCCGGCTTCATGGTGGGCCGCGACTACGAGGCCGGCGGCATCGCCAAACACGGCGCGAAGATGGTCACCGCGGTCGCGTGTGCCCGGGTGCCGAAGCTGACCGTCGTCATCGGCGGTTCCTACGGCGCGGGCAACTACTCGATGTGTGGGCGCGCGTATTCACCGCGCTTCCTGTGGATGTGGCCGAACGCCAAAATCTCGGTGATGGGCGGTGAGCAGGCCGCGTCGGTGCTGGCGACGGTGCGCGGGGACATGTCGGCCGAGGAGGCCGAGGCGTTCAAGGCGCCCATTCGCGAGCAGTACGAACGTCAGGGCAACGCCTACTATTCGACGGCACGGCTCTGGGACGACGGCGTGATCGACCCCGCTGATACCAGAACCGTTGTGGGGCTGGCTCTTTCCATTGTCGGACAGGCCCCGCTCGAGCCTGTCTCCTACGGCGTCTTCCGGATGTGATCACGTGACTGACAGTTTCACCACCGTGCTGGTCGCCAACCGCGGGGAGATCGCCGTCCGCGTCATCCGCACCCTGCGGTCGATGGGCATCCGGTCCGTCGCGGTCTACAGCGACGCCGACGCGGGCGCCCGCCACGTCACCGAGGCCGACGTCGCCGTGCACATCGGACCGGCGCCGGCGCGGCAGAGCTACCTCGACATCGAGGTGGTGGTCGACGCGGCTCGGCGCACCGGCGCCCAGGCCGTCCACCCCGGATACGGATTCCTCTCGGAGAACGCACGATTCGCCGCGGCGCTGCAGGAGGCGGGCATCGCGTTCATCGGCCCTCCGGTGTCGGCGATCGAAACCATGGGCGACAAGATCACGGCCAAGGCGGCGGTGTCCGCGTTCGGTGTGCCGGTGGTGCCGGGGCTGTCGCGGCCCGGCCTGACCGACGATGACCTCATTGCCGGCGCACCCGAGGTCGGCTTCCCGGTGCTGGTCAAACCATCGGCCGGCGGCGGGGGCAAAGGGATGCGGGTGGTGCACGAGGCCAGTGAGCTGGGTGCTGCCCTCGTTTCCGCGCGCCGCGAGGCGGCGGCCGCCTTCGGCGACGACACGCTGTTCATCGAGCGGTTCGTGCTCAACCCGCGCCACATCGAGGTGCAGGTGCTCGCCGACGGGCACGGCAACGTCATCCATCTCGGCGAGCGCGAGTGCAGCCTGCAGCGCCGCCACCAAAAGGTCATCGAGGAGGCGCCGTCGCCGCTGCTCGACCCCGAGACGCGCGCCCGGATCGGTGCCGCGGCCTGCGACACCGCGCGCAGCGTGGACTATGCGGGCGCCGGAACAGTCGAGTTCATCGTGTCGGCCGACCGGCCCGACGAGTTCTTCTTCATGGAGATGAACACCCGGCTGCAGGTGGAGCATCCGGTGACCGAGATGGTGACCGGCGTCGACCTCGTCGAACAGCAGGTGCGCATCGCCGCCGGGGAACGTCTGTCCATCGCCCAGGACGACGTCCGGATGCGCGGGCATGCCATCGAGGCGCGGGTGTACGCCGAGGACCCGGCCGCCGGGTTCCTGCCGACCGGGGGACCGGTACTCGGCCTCGTCGAGCCCAATCGGTCCGGCGTGCGCGTCGACTCGGGCCTCGCCGCGGGGATGACGGTCGGCAGCGACTACGACCCGATGCTGGCCAAGGTCATCGCCCACGGTGACGATCGCGCCGCCGCCCTGCGGGGTCTGGACCGCGCGTTGGCCGATACGGCGGTGCTCGGCGTCGCGACCAACATCGAGTTCCTTCGTTTCCTGCTCGATGACCCGGACGTGCGGGCCGGCCGACTCGACACCGGACTGCTGGACCGACGCACACCGGAATTCGCGCCGGTGCCTATCGGTGACGATCAGCTCATCGCCGCGGCCGCCTACCAGTGGCTGCGCAGCTGGCCCGCGCCCGGTGCGGATCTGTGGGCGGTGCCGACAGGGTGGCGGATCGGTGAGCCCGCGCCGACCACCCACCGGCTGAGCGCGGGCGTCCGCACCGATCACGTGCACCTGATCGGCACACCGGAGCGTGCGACCGCCGCCGTCGAGGACGGGGAGGCCCGGGTGCTCGTCGCTGCGCTCGACGGTGACCGGCTCGCCGTCGAGATCGGTGGGATACGAACCGAATACGTCGTCGCCGCCTCCGGCCACGAGGTGTGGCTGTCCGGTGGCGGCCGCACCGCACGCGTCGCCGAGGTCCGGGAGGAGCCGGTGCGCGCCGACGACTCGCACGCCGGTGACGCGGAACTGACGAGCCCCATGCCGGGTTCGGTGGTCGCCGTCAGTGCCGACGATGGTGCGACGGTCGCGTCCGGTGACGTCGTCGTCACGGTGGAGGCCATGAAGATGGAACACGCGCTGACCGCACCGGTCGACGGGGTGGTGGAACTGCTCGTCGCCGTCGGCGACCAGGTCAAGGTGGGCCAGCCGCTGGCCCGGATCATTGCAGCAATCGAGGAGTCCGCAGGATGACTGACTTTCTGTCCACCGGCACGTTGCCGGATCACTATGCGCAACTGGCCAAGACGGTGCGTGACTTCGCGCAGTCGGTGGTTGCGCCCGTCGCCGCCAAACACGACGAGGAGCACTCGTTCCCGTACGCAGTGGTGCGCGGGATGGCCGACATGGGGCTGTTCGGGCTGCCGTTCCCCGAGGAGTACGGCGGTATGGGCGGCGACTACTTCGCCCTGTGCCTGGCGCTGGAGGAACTCGGCAAGGTCGACCAGAGCGTCGCGATCACCCTGGAGGCCGGCGTCTCGCTCGGAGCCATGCCGGTGTACCGGTTCGGCAACGAGGCGCAGAAGCAGGAGTGGCTGCCGCTCTTGGCTTCCGGCAAGGCGCTCGGCGCCTTCGGGCTCACCGAGGCGGGCGGCGGCAGCGACGCCGGCGCGACCAGGACGACGGCGCGCCTCGACGACGGCCACTGGGTGATCAACGGCAGCAAGCAGTTCATCACAAACTCAGGCACCGACATCACCAAGCTCGTCACCGTCACCGCGGTCACCGGCGGGCAGGAGCGAAGCGACTCGGGGAGTGGCACTGGCGAGAACAACGGCAAGAAGGAGATCTCGGCGATCCTGGTGCCGGTGCCCACCGAGGGTTTCACCGCCGAACCGGCGTACAACAAGGTCGGCTGGAACGCCTCCGACACCCATCCGCTGAGCTTCGACGATGTGCGGGTGCCGGAGGAGAACCTCCTCGGGGAGCGGGGCCGCGGCTATGCGAACTTCCTGCGGATCCTCGACGAGGGCCGGATCGCGATCGCGGCGCTTTCGGTCGGCGCGGCGCAGGGCTGCGTGGACGAGAGCGTCAAGTACGCCAAGGAGCGGGAGGCGTTCGGCCGCAGCATCGGAAGCAACCAGGCGATCGCCTTCAAGATCGCCCGCATGGAGACCCGGGCACACGTCGCCCGCACTGCGTACTACGACGCCGCGGCGCTGATGCTGTCCGGTAAGCCGTTCAAGAAGGAGGCGTCGATCGCCAAGCTGGTCGCCAGTGAGGCGGCGATGGACAACGCACGCGACGCCACGCAGATCTTCGGCGGCTACGGCTTCATGAACGAGTACAGCGTGGCCCGGCACTACCGCGACAGCAAGATCCTCGAGATCGGCGAGGGGACAACGGAAGTGCAGCTGATGCTGATCGCGCGGCAGGCCGGCCTGTGACGGGGGATGCGGGGTCGAAGAGGATCGTCGTCCAGCGTGGCCTGTGGTACGAGGAGTTCGAGACCGGGGTGCTCTACCAGCACCGGCCCGGCCGCACCATCACCGAGGCCGACAACGTGCTGTTCACCACGCTGACCATGAATACGCAGGCGCTGCACCTGGATGCGGCGTTCTCCGACGCGCTGCCGCCGTTCAACCAGCGGCTGGTGAACTCGATGTTCACGCTGTCCACGCTCGTCGGATTGTCGGTGACGCAGCTGACGCAGGGCACGATCGTCGGGAATCTCGGCTTCAGTGACGTCGCCTTCCCCAAGCCGCTGTTCCACGGCGACACGCTGTACGCCGAGAGC
The DNA here is from genome assembly GCF_001665575.1 of Mycobacterium sp. 852013-51886_SCH5428379. Classification (GTDB taxonomy): domain Bacteria; phylum Actinomycetota; class Actinomycetes; order Mycobacteriales; family Mycobacteriaceae; genus Mycobacterium. The sequence continues at coordinate 158,841 of NZ_LZSU01000051.1, forward strand.
GAGGTGCTGGAGAAGCGGGAGTCCAAGAGCCGGCCGGGGGAGGGGATCGTCACCATCGCCCACACCGGACGCAACCAGCACGGTGACATCGTGGCCACCGCGTCGCGAAAGACGATGGTGCGCAAGCGTCCTGCGGAGGAGTCATGACACTGGGCGCGAATGGACCCGGCTGGCTCTTCTGCCCGGCCGACCGCCCGGAACGGTTCGAGAAGGCCGCTGCGGCAGCCGATGTGGTGATCCTCGATCTCGAGGACGGCGTGGCGGCCAAGGACCGGGAGGCCGCCCGCGCGGCGGTCCTCGAGACGCGACTCGACCCGTCCCGCACGGTGATCCGCGTGAATCCGGTCGGTACCCCTGATCACGAACCCGACCTCGAGGCGGTACGGCAGACCGAGTACACGACGGTGATGCTGGCCAAAACGGATTCGCCAGAGCAGGTCGCCTCGCTGGCCCCACTCGAGGTGGTGGTGCTGATAGAGACACCGATCGGAGCGCTCAACGTCGTCGAGTCGACCCGCGTCGACAATGCGGTCGCGGTGATGTGGGGGGCGGAGGATCTGTTCGCGGCCACCGGTGGCACCAACAACCGGTGGCCGGACGACTCGTACCGGGACGTCGCGAAACACGTTCGCTCGCAGACGCTTCTGGCCGCCAAGGCGTATGGGCGGCTTGCGCTGGACTCGGTGTACCTGGACATCAGGAACCTCGACGGGCTGCGGGCGGAGGTGGACGACGCCGTGGCGGTCGGGTTCGACGCCAAGGTGGCCATCCATCCCACGCAGGTCGCCGTCATCCGCGAGGGGTACGCGCCGACGGCAGAACAGGCCGACTGGGCGCGTCGGGTGCTGGCGGCCGCGCGGGATCAGCGCGGGGTGTTCCAGTTCGAGGGGCTCATGGTCGACATGCCGGTGTTGCGGCGGGCCGAGCGGATCGTCGCGCTGACGCCTGGCGGCTGAGCTACAGCTTGCGAAGCAGCGCCACCGCCCGCACCCCACCGTCGACCGACAACAGGATATGCACGTCCTGAACGGGCGAGTCGCCGCTGCGCAGCCACTCGATGGTCACCTGCTCGCCGTACCTGATGGGCCTGCGGTATTCGATGACAGCCCGGTAGGGCGGCACGCAGACCTCGGGTACGAGGGCCATCACCTCGTGGATGGCGTGCCAGTAGGCGGTGTTCGTGACGTGCTCGAACAGGTCGATGTCGGTGCGGCGCAAAGCGAATGGACGTGTCTGCCCGGCGACGGTCGGATCGTCGAGCCAGGGCCGCCACTTCAGCCGATGCTCGGACGTGGTGGTGGAGAAGCGTTCGATCAGCGAGTCCGTCGCACGCTGAGGTGTCAACGTCTTGGCGTTGATTGCGATCCAGAACCCCTCGGTCTCGATGCGGCCGCCGTCACTGCCGACGAGGTCGACGCGCATCGTGCACCAGCGTGTCGACAGCGCCGAACACCACCGGCTGAAGGCCACCTCGTTGGGGAATTCGATGGGTGAGACGACATCGATGACGGTGCGCTGCACGAGCCAGTGCGGGTGTGCCTCGGCTTCCCCTGCGTCGACGAGGTTCTCGGCGCCGACCTCCTGGATGTAACGCGCCACGCCGTCGAGCCGCAGCGTCAGGTCGCTGCCGATGTCACCGGTCGCGACCCGCCATGCCGTGCGATACACGTAGCCGGTATCGGGCAGCCGAGCCAGCCGACGGTCGACGGCGTCCGTGTCCATCGGCTACTTGCGTTTCGCGGCGGCCAGGCGACGGGCGAATTCCGGCGACTCGATGGATTGCGCCTGCGGCCCGAGCTCGGTGTCGACCGCGATGCGATGCTGGTCGATGTCGATCGCGCCCGGGTTGGCTGTCGCCCGCATCGACTCCTTCGTGGCCAGCACGACCTCGCGTGGCGCCGCCGCGGGTCCGGCGGCGAGTTCCCGCGCAGTAGCGACCGGATCGTCGGCGATCTGCAGCGCGAGTCCGTGTCGCACAGCTGATTCCGCGTCGAATCGCTTACCGAACAGCAGTGCCGCTCGCGCCACCTCTGGGCCGACCGCGCGCTGCAGCATCCATGTCGCGCCGCCGCCGGGATGGATACCCAGTTTTTGGAATCGGGGATCGAACAGGGCGTGCGGGCCGGCGATCCGTACATCGGCGGCCAGGGCCAGGTTGAGGCCGGCGCCGACCGCGGCGCCGTTCACCGCGGCGATCGTCGGCAGTGTGCAGTGCGCGACGGCCAGGAACCCGTCGTAGATCCGCCGCAGCCCGTCAGCGGTCGCCTCGCCCAGGGCAGTCAGATCGGCTCCGGCGCAGAACGCCTTACCCGCGCCGGTGACGATCACCGCGTGCACGTCGGGGTCGGCCTCCGCCCCCTCGACCGCCGCCCGCAATGCAGCAGACATCTCGAAGGTGACCGCGTTGCGACGGTCGGGGTCATTGACGGTGATCAGAGCGACGTGTTCGTCGACCTGCACCAGAACCGAATCAGACACGCGGCCCAGCCTAGTCAGGCTCGTCGTCGTCGCCGTCCTCGGTTTCGAGGTAGCGCTGGGGGTGGTGGTAGTGGTTGATGCGGGTTTGTCCGGTGTCGAGTTTGGGTGGTGGGGTCCATTCGGTGTGGCCGTTGCGGCGGCGGGTGGTCCAACCCGTGTCCTCGAGCGTTGCGTGGTCGGGGGTGCAGGCCAGGGTGAGTTCGTCGATGTTGGTCTTTCCGCCTGCGGCCCAGGGCTTGACGCCGTGGTGGGCTTGGCAGTCGAAGGCGGCTTTGGTGCAGCCGGGTCGGGTGCAGCCGATGTCGCGGGCGAACAGGGCCAGTCGTTGGGCGGTGGTGGCGCAGCGTTTCGCCCTACCCAAGTAGAGGACTTCTTTGTGGTGGTTGTCGAAGACGGCGAGGTAGTGGCGGGCATGGCCGGCCATCTGGATGAGGTCGCGGATCGGGAGGCGGGTGCCGCCGGCGGTGGCGGCGTAGCCGGTTGCCTTCTCGAGCGCGTCGAGGGTGGTGGTGGCCACGATGGTGGCGGGCAGGCCGTTGACCGTGCCGCCCTGCCCGGCGGCGACAGCGTCGCGCAGGGTGGTGGTGAGGGCGTCGTGGTGGCGTTGGCCTTCGGTGCGGGTGTCGGCCAGGCCGTTCGCGTCGGTGCTGGGGCCACCGTGGGTGGCGATGGTGACGTCGAGCAGGGCGGCGGTTTCGGGGTCGAGTAGCCCGTGGATGGGGGTCATGCCGTCACGCTGCTGCTTGCCTTTACGCAGATACCTCTTGCGCTGCTGCAGCTCTTCGTTGGGTTCGGCCCCGTCGGGATCGATCAGCGCGTAGAGCTGGTCGGCGGCTTTACCGAGTTGTTCGGCGTCCAACCCCACGGCGACGCGGGCGAGGGTCTGCTCGGCCTCGGCGCGGGCGACCGCGTCGACCCAGCCGGGCAGGGAGTCGAGAAATTTCTGGATCACGCCCACGTGCGCAGCACCGATGTCTCCGCCGGCCAGGGCTGCGGCGGTGTGTTCCAGTTCCGGCGTCAATGGCTCGCCAGTGAGTGTCCGCCGCGGACCGAGTTGGGCGGCGTCGCGCAACCGGTTCCCGGCGTCCTTCTCCGTCAGATGCAGCCGGGTGGCGACGACTTTGCGCAGCGAGCGTTCCCCGAACATCCGCGGGTCGGCGTCGTCGGCGAAGGCCGCGAGCACGGTGTGGCTCAGCGCCAAATCGTGGCGCTGTGACCGTTCGAGGCGTTCGACCAGCGCGAGTCGTTCGGTGGTGGTCAGTGATTCGTAGGGGAAGGCGGCCAGCTCGGCGCGAGCGGCGTCCCACCGCCCGAGCGCCGACTGCAGAGCTTCCCTGTCCATGATTCGAACACTAGTGCGAACCACCGACACTTCGGGTCGACGGTGGGCGACCGCCCGCGAGCGTGCGCAAAATGCCCACTATTCGCGGCGTGTCGCGTGCAGACACGCACGCTCGCGGCGCGGAGGGAGCCGGCATCACACCCGGGAGTATTTGAGGAACAGATAGTCCGCATGCGTGAGCACGTGATTCAGACTCATCGCCGTCGGGGCGGTCAGCGCACCGGCCCCATGCCCGATGTCCTGGACCCCCGCCAGCCGCGGCGCGATCGTCACGCACATCTCATCGATCAGATCGGCAGCGGTGAGCGCGTCGAGCAGCGTCGGACCGCCCTCGCAGAGGATGCGGTGCCTGCCGCGCGCGTGCAATTGATCGACGACCGCAACCACGTCCACGGTGTCATCACCGGCGATCAGGACGTCGCGGCGTTCGTCGTCCTCCAGTCCGTGCTCGCGTGCTGCCCGGGCGCTGGTCACCAGGATGGGACGTTGCGCGGGGTCGGCGAACAGCGATTCGGGCAGTCTGCCCGACTGGCTGACTACCGCGATGGGCGGAAGGACACGGTTCATCGGCATCGCGCTGAGCCGCACCGGGCCGTAGCTTTCGGCGCGGGCGGTCCCGGCCCCGACCAGCACCACGTCGGCGAAGCCGCGGAGCTCGCGCACCAGCGCCTGATCCACCGGATCGGACAGCGGTCCGGCGCGCCCGGTAAAGGCAGCCGCGCCGTCTGCGCTGAAGATCATGTTGGCACGCAGGCCCTTCGGGGCGTCGGCGTAGTACGGCATCAACTCGTCGAGGCCGCCGACGAAGGCGAGTTGCGGACTGCTCATGCGTCGTGTCCCGGTGTCAGATCCCGCACATCGGCGAAGGTTACCCAGTTTCCGAAGTCGTGAGGCGACTCTCCGGCCACCGGATCGAGCAGATGGCCGACGTGGTCGCCGAGGTCGAAGCGGCGGCCGATCGCGCCGACGAACCATGCCCCCGCGTCGTCGAGGATCGGCAGACCCTCCGGGCCGCTGTGCCAGGCGCACCGCGCGAACTTGTCGGTCTCGTCGCCGGTCTCACCGCCGAAGAGGCGGGCCAGCTCGAGCCGGTCCCGGGACACCACGTGCACGGCGAGGTGGGTCGCCGCCTCGGCCACTCGGAACGTCCGGTTGCGCTTGGACAGGCCGACGAGGAAGCGAGGCGGGTCGATGCTCGTCTGGCTGGCGAACCCGACCAGGCATCCGGCCATATCGTCCCCGGCCCGCGTCGTCGCCACGAACATCGGATAGTCCAGGAGGGCGACCAGCGCCTCGAACGACTCGGCCCCGCTTGAATCCGGCATCCGTGCAGTATCGCCGGTCACCGCGCATCCCGGTCGGGTAGGCCTTCACCATTCGCCCCCGCGGAGCCGGGAAGGAGAGGACCATCGGTAGCGGAGGAGCCGCTGATGCGCAGGATGTGGCAGGCGATGGGGGTCTCCGTGGCGATCCCCCTGGGGGCGATCGTCATGGTCGTATCGCCGGTGAAACCGGTGCCGCTGTCGGTGATGTCGGCGCCCGTGGACCTGGCGGCGCAGGCGCTTTACCTGCGCGGCACCAAGATCGGCTACTACACCGATGACGACAACACGTTCGTCGCATTCGCGAATGTCGTGCTCGCGAACACCTTCGGCGGCACCCGCTTGACCGTTGATGACGACGACGATCCGGCCACCGGCGATGAGGTCGAATACGACGGCGACTTCTGGCCGTTCTCCCACGGCGGGTTCGGCGATCTGACCTACGGCGCCTCGGTGGCGGGCGGTCTCGCAAAGTTGGACGCGCGTATCGAAAGGGAACGACGCGGTGATCCCGCCAAAGGGATCGCCCCGAATGACGACACCATCGTCGTGTACGGGTATTCGCAGGGCGCCGTCGTCGTCAGTCAGTACAAGGCGGCTGGTGTCCATCCGGACATCGGGTACGTGTTGCTGTCGAATCCGAGCCGACCGAACGGTGGAATCCTCTCTCGCTTCCAGGGTTTCACCATCCCGGGCCTGGACATCCCGCTGTCGGGTCCGACGCCGACGACGAATGCGGGCTGGGGCGGCGAGGAGATCACCACCTACGATCTGACCCGGCAGTACGACGGATGGTCCGACTTCCCGGTGTATCCCCAGAATGTCCTGGCGAGTCTGAACGCCATCGCCGGCATGGTGTATCTACACGGAAGCTACGAGTACGAGGTGCCGGCCGACGCACTGGCGGAAGGCGCCCCCGACACCGACGTCACGCGGTATGGCGACACCGTGTACTACACGTTCGGCACCGACCTTCTGCCGCTGCTGCGTCCTCTGCAGGATTTGGGGGTGCCGCGTCCGCTGCTGCTGGCGCTGGACGCCCCGCTGCGGGTGATCGTCGAGAAGGGCTACGACCGCGAGAAGCCGCCGGGCGCGATGACGCCGGCGGCTCTGCGTCTCCCAGACCCGATTGGGGGCTTGGCTGACGTTCTGAAGGCGATTCCGGTCGGTATCGACGACGGTCTGGAGGCCTCGGGGATGGGTCGCCCCCTGCGGACGACGTCGGCGGGTATGTACGGGGTCGGTGGGCCAGCGAGGGCGCCGAAGCCGGAAGTCGCGGCGGGCAAGCCCGACGTGCCGTTCCGGGAAGACCGCGAGGCTCGGCGGGCGGCCGAGCGGGAAGTCGAAGCAGATGTGACGCCGCCTGACCAGGACGAATCTCGGCCCAAGCGTGCGAACGCCGGCGTAGAAACGGAGAAGTCGGCCGAGACCACACCCGGGAAAGCGCCCCCGGCAGGGATCGAACCTGCGACCAACCGCTTAGAAGGCGGCTGCTCTATCCGCTGAGCTACGGAGGCAGCGCAGCCACTCTAGCCAATGCACCGTCGACTGCGTGATGGGCGGAGCTGCCGCCCGCGACGGTCCGCCGCTGACACCCGCAACGCAAACGCTGCCCCCGTCACAGGACCGCGGACTAGCGTGTGGGCAGCGGTCACGGCAAGACGAGGAGGACACAGGGTGGCGACGAGCGATGTGCCGGAACTCGACGCGGCGGGGCTTCCGGAGGAGCTCAGCCCATTCGATCAGATCCTGCATCGCGGCGAGGCCAACCCGCGTACCCGCTCCGGCATCCTGACCGTCGAGATCCTCGACACCACGCCTGACTGGGACCGCTTCCGCGACCGCTTCGAGTTCGCCTCCCGTAAGGTGCTGCGACTGCGCCAGAAAGTCGTCATGCCGACGTTGCCGACGGTCGCGTCCCGCTGGGTCGTCGACCCCGACTTCAACCTGGACTTCCACGTCCGCCGCGTACGCGTCCCCGACCCCGGCAACATGCGCCAGCTGATCGATCTCGCCGAGATCGCGCTGCAGTCGCCACTGGACATCAGCCGGCCGCTGTGGACGGCCACCCTGGTCGAGGGGCTCGAAGGCGGCCGAGCCGCCACATTGCTGCACTTCAGCCACGCGGTGACCGACGGCGTCGGCGGTGTGGAGATGTTCGCCAGCGTCTACGACCTCGAGCGGGACCCGCCCAGCCAGCCGGTGCCCCCACTGCCCATCCCGCAGGACCTCTCGCCCAACGATCTGATGCGCCAGGGCATCAACCGGCTCCCGCTGACGCTCTTCGGCGTGGCCCGCGGCGCCGTCGGCGGCGCGGTCGGCGCCCTGGGCCGAGTGGTGCGCGACCCGGTGTCCAGCGTCGGCGGTGTCGTCGACTACGCCCGGTCGAGCGCGCGGGTGATGGGCTCCGTCGGCGAACCGTCCCCGTTGCTGCGCAGACGCAGCCTCTCGACGCGCAGCGAGGCGATCGACATGGCGCTGAGCGACCTGCACAAGGCGGCCAAGGCGGCCGGCGGGTCCATCAACGACGCCTATCTCGCCGGTCTGTGCGGGGCGTTGCGGCTGTACCACGAGGCGCTCGGCGTGCCGGTGGCGCGCCTGCCGATGGCGGTACCGGTGAGTCTGCGCTCGGACGCCGACCCCGCGGGCGGCAACCGCTTCGTCGGCATCAACCTCGCCGCACCGATCGGGGTGACCGACCCCAAGCAGCGCGTCGCGAAGGTGCGGGCCCAGATGACCCGCAAACGCGAAGAGCGTGCGCTCGACATGATCGGCGCGGTCGCGCCGATCGCGAGTCTGCTGCCCGACCAGATCCTGGAGACTATGGCCGGTTCGGTCGTCAACTCCGACGTGCAGGCCAGCAACGTGCCCGTCTACGCGGGCGACACCTACATCGCCGGGGCGAAAGTGCTGCGCCAGTACGGGATCGGGCCGCTGCCCGGGGTTGCCATGATGGTGGTGCTGGTGTCGCGCTCGGGGTACTGCACCGTCACCGCCCGCTACGACCGCGCCTCGATCACCGACCCCGACCTGTTCGCCCGCTGCCTGCTCGACGGTTTCGACGAGGTGCTGGCGCTGGGCGGACCCGGCCGCGCCGCCCCGGCGGCCATTGCCGACCTACCCACCACTTCATCGAATGGGAGTGCGCCGCAATGAGTCCGGACGACGACCGGCAGTCCGATCCCCGCAGCCTCCGGCTGCCCGGATCGGTCGCCGAGATCATGGCCGCCCCTGAGGGGCCCGAGGTCGGCGCCTTCTTCGACCTCGACGGCACCCTGGTGGCGGGCTTCACCGGCGTGATCATGACCCAGGACCGGCTGCGCCGCCGCCAGATGAGCGTCGGCGAGTTCATCGGCATGGTGCAGGCCGGGCTCAACCACCAACTCGGCCGCTCGGAGTTCGAGGACCTCATCGGCAAGGGCGCGCGGATGTTGCGCGGCAGCTCGCTCAGCGACATCGACGAGCTGGCCGAGCGGTTGTTCATGCAGCACGTACGCAACCGGATCTATCCGGAGATGCGGGAACTGGTGCGCGCCCACATGGCCCGCGGACACACCGTGGTGCTCAGTTCGTCGGCGCTGACGGTGCAGGTCGAGCCGGTCGCGAAGTTCCTCGGTATCGAGAACGTGCTGAGCAACAAGTTCGAGACCGACGACGACGGGCTCATCACCGGCGAGGTGCTCCGGCCCATCCTGTGGGGACCCGGTAAGGCGAATGCGGTGCAGGCCTTCGCCGCCCGCAACGGTGTCGACCTGTCGAAGAGTTACTTCTACGCCGACGGTGACGAGGACGTCGCGCTGATGTATCTGGTGGGCAATCCGCGTCCCACCAACCCGGCCGGTAAGTTGGCCGCGGTCGCCGCCAAGCGCGGGTGGCCGGTGCTGCGGTTCACCAGTCGCAGTGGCAGCAGCCCGATTTCGCAGCTGCGGACGGTGGCGGGCGTCGCCTCGCTGATGCCGGTCGCCGCCACCGCGATCGGTCTGGGCGTGCTGACCCGCAATCGGCGCCTCGGTGTCAACTTCTTCACGTCGAACTGGAGCAGGCTGTTACTGGCCACCGCGGGGATCAACCTCAACGTGCTCGGCCAAGAGAACCTGACGGCACAGCGGCCCGCCGTGTTCTTGTTCAACCACCGCAACCAGGCCGACCCACTCATCGCAGGCCGGCTGGTCGAGACCGACTTCACGTCGGTCGGCAAGAAGGAACTCGAGAACGATCCGCTGATCGGCACCATCGGCAAGGTGATGGACGCGGCGTTCATCGACCGCGACGACCCGCAGGCCGCGATCGAGAGCCTGCGCAAGGTGGAAGACCTGGCGCGCAAGGGTATTTCGATCCTCATCGCTCCCGAGGGCACCCGGCTCGACACCTACGAGGTGGGGGAGTTCAAGAAGGGCCCGTTCCGTATCGCCATGGCGGCCGGCATACCGATCGTGCCGATCGTCATCCGCAACGCGGAGGTGGTCGCCGCCCGCGACTCCAGCACGTTCAATCCCGGCACCGTCGACGTGGCGGTGTATCCACCGATCCCGACCGAGGACTGGACCCTCGAGGAACTGCCCGAGCGCATCGAGGAAGTTCGCAAGATCTACCTCGACACCCTCAAGGCCTGGCCGCACGGCACGCTGCCCGAACCCGCGCTGTACAAGGAGGCGCGGGAGAAGAAGGCGCCCCCTGGTAAGACTCCGGCCAAGAGCCCGAGGAAGACGCCCAAGAAGGCCCAGAAGAAGGCCGGGGACACGAAGTCCGCCGCGGAAGGCCGCCCGTGAGAATGCCCGAGGACTACTACGCGAGCTTCAGTACGACCGACGACACCTTGGTGCTGGCTGCCGCCTCGTCACCGGCCGAGGTGAAACTGCTCGACGAATGGCTGGAGGCGCAGCGCCGCCAAAACCCCGGCGCGAAAGTCGATGTGGTGCAGCTACCCGTCGACGACGACCCGTCGCCGACCGTGCTGGCCGCGCTCGTCGAGGAGCTCGAGGCCGACGAGGGCCGTACGGTGGTTCCGGTCCGGGTCTTCTGGGTGCCCGCCGGCCTGCCCACCCGATCCAAGGTGGTGGCTCTGATCTCCGGCCGGGACACCTACCGGCCGCCCGAGATGCTGCAACGGCGCATCCTCAGACGGGACCGGTCGCGGGCGCGCGTGATCGCGGGCGAACCAGCGAAGGTCTCCGAGCTGCGCCAGCAGTGGAGCGAACACACCGTCGCCGAAAACCCCCGGGAATTCGCGCATTTCGTCGTGCGCCGGGCGACCCTGGCGATCGAGCGCGTCGAGTACCGGCTGCTCGGACCCGAATACAAATCACCCCGACTGGTCAAACCCGAGATCCTGGCGTCGAACCGGTTCCGGGCCGGACTCGAGAAGATCCCCGGCGCCACCGTCGAAGAAGCGGGCAAGATGCTCGACGAGCTGGCAACCGGCTGGAGCCGGGTCTCGGTCGATCTGATCCCGAACCTGAGCCGGCTCATCACCCGGCGCGGGTTCGACCCGAACTTCGACTACGACCAGCCCGAGATCGCCCGGCTGCGGCACGATCTCGAGACCCATCCCGCCGTACTGCTGTTCTCACACCGGTCCTATCTCGACGGCGCGGTGGTGCCGGCGGCGATGCAGGAGAACCGGTTGCCACCGGTGCACATGTTCGCCGGTATCAACCTGTCCTTCGGCTTCATGGGCCCGCTGCTGCGGCGATCAGGGGTCATCTTCATCCGCCGCAACGTGACCGGTGACCCGCTGTACAAGTACGTCCTCAAAGAGTATGTCGGCTACGTCGTCGAAAAGCGGTTCAACCTCAGCTGGTCCATCGAGGGCACCCGGTCGCGCACCGGAAAGATGTTGCCGCCCAAGCTCGGGCTGCTCGCCTACGTCGCCGATGCCTACCTGGCCGGGCGCAGCGACGACATCCTGCTGCAGCCGGTGTCGATCAGCTTCGACCAGCTGCACGAGATCGCCGAGTACGCCGCGTATGCGCGCGGCGGCGAGAAGACGCCTGAGGGTCTGAGCTGGCTGTACAACTACATCAAGGCGCAGGGGGAGCGCAGCTACGGCAAGATCTACGTCCGCTTCCCGGAGGCGGTGTCGATGCGTCAGTACCTCGGCGAGCCGGGCGGCCCGATCGCCACCGACGAGGCCGCCAAACGCCTGGCGATGCAGAAGATGGCGTTCGAGGTGGCCTGGCGCATCCTGCAGGTGACCCCGATCAACGCCACCGCACTGGTGTCGACGCTGCTGCTGGCGACCCGCAGGGTGGCACTCACCCTCGAGCAGCTGCACCACCCGCTGCAGGACTCGCTGGACTACCTGATGCGCATGGGTTGGCCGCTGACCAACAGCGCGTTGCGGCTGCGCACCCTCGAAGGCGTGCAGGCCGCCGTCGACGCCCTGTCGAACGGCCATCCGGTCACGCGGGTGGACAGCGGCCGAGAACCGGTGTGGTACATCGCCGCCGAGGACGAGCACCAGGCCGCGTTCTACCGCAACACCCTCATTCACGCATTCCTCGAGACGTCCATCGTCGAACTGGCGCTGGCGTACGCCGCCCGCGCCGACGGTGACCGGCTGGAGGCGTTCTGGACGCAGGCCGCGCGACTGCGTGATCTGCTCAAATTCGACTTCTACTTCGCCGACTCCGCGACGTTCCGCGAACGCCTGGCCCAGGAGATGTCCTGGCACGAGGACTGGGAGTCGCACGTCGCGGCCGGCGGAGAACAGATCGACGCGCTCCTGCGCGCCAAGCGCCCGTTGATCGCGGGTGCGATGCTGCGGCCCTTCTTCGAGGCCTACGAGATCGTCGCCGACGCACTCTGCGATGCGCCCGCGCAGATCGACGAGAAGGACCTGATCGATCGGGCGATGGGCATCGGACGCCAGTATGTGGCTCAGGACCGGGTCCGCAGCGCCGAGTCGGTATCGGCCCTGTTGTTCACCACCGCCCGTCAGGTGGCCGCCGATCAGGGACTGCTCGAGGATTCACCCCAGCTGGGCGCGCGCCGGTCGGCGTTCCATGACGAGCTGCGTGGGGTCCTCGCGGACATGGACAAGGTCGAACGGTATTCGCGCGAGCAGTTCTTCGAACGGGAGAAGCTGCGCCGCGGCCTGACGACGGCGTGAACCGCTCTGCGGTGTGGCGGCGAACACGCCATACGCTGGAGACATGAGCACGGTCGCCGAGAAGGCGCGCACCAGCCGCCGAACCACTCCGGTGTGGCCGGTGCTGTTCGGTGTCGCCGTGCTGGCCGGCGCGACCGCCGCGGGCATCGGGGCACTGTCGCTGGCCGACGCGCTGACCGCGACCGGGTTGCCGAATCCCGGCCCGGTCACCACGTACGGCCTGCCGTTCGTGCGCGCGGCGGGCGAGATCGCCGCCGTCGTCGCCGTCGGGGCGTTCCTGTGCGCGGCCTTCCTGGTGCCGCCGCAGTCCACCGGCGTCCTCGACGCCTCGGGGTACCGGGCGCTGCGGCTGGGCACCGCCGCATCCGCGGTGTGGACCGTCTGCGCGGTCCTCCTCGTGCCGCTGACCGTCTCCGACGTCTCCGGTCAGCCGCTGCGCGACCACCTCGACCCACTGCAGATCTGGTCGATCGCCGGCCTGGTCGACATCGCCGGGGCGTGGCGGTGGACCGCCCTGCTCGCCGCGGTCGTGACGCTGGTCAGCATGCCGGTGCTGCGCTGGGCGTGGACGCCCCCGCTGCTGGCCGGATCGCTCCTGACGCTCATGCCGCTCGCCCTGACCGGCCATTCGTCTTCCGGCGGAGACCACGATCTGGCCACCAACAGCCTGGTCGTCCACCTGGTCGCCGGCGCGCTGTGGGCCGGCGGGCTGCTGGCCCTGCTCGCGCTCACGCTGCGCCGAGGCGCACACGCCGACGTGGCGGCGCGGCGCTTCTCGGCGGTTGCGCTGTGGTGCTTCGTGGCCATGGCGCTCAGTGGCCTGATCAACGCGCTGGTGCGGATCACGCCCGCCGAGCTGGTGCAGACGACGTACGGCCGACTCGTGGTCGCGAAGGTCGTCGCGCTCGTGCTGCTCGGCGCACTGGGCTGGCAGCAGCGCCGCCGCGGGGTGGCCGCGCTGCAGGCCGATCCCGAGGCGCGGGGGCCGCTGATGCGGCTGGCGCTGATGGAGGCCGTGCTGTTCGGCGTGACGTTCGGTGTCGCCGTCGGCCTCGGCCGCACCCCGCCGCCACCGCCCAACCGAGAGCCGAGCCCGGCCGAGGTCGCCGTCGGATACGGATTCGACGGCCCACCGACGGTGTCCCGGCTGATGTTCGACTGGCGATTCGATCTGATCCTGGGCACGGCGGCAATCGTGCTGGCGCTGGTCTACCTGTTCGGGGTGCGGCGGCTGCGGCGCCGGGGCGACGCCTGGCCCGCGGGGCGGACGTTGGCCTGGCTGCTCGGCTGCGCGGCGCTGTTGATCACCACGTCCTCCGGGCTCGGGCGCTACATGCCCGCCATGTTCAGCGTGCACATGGTCGCCCACATGCTGCTGTCCATGCTCGTGCCGGTGCTCCTGGTCCTCGGCGCGCCGGTCACTCTCGCGCTGCGCGCGTTGCCGACCGCTGGACGCGGCCAGCCCCCCGGACCTCGGGAATGGCTGCTGGCCGCCCTGCACTCCCGGGTCTCGAAAGTCCTGACGCACCCGATCGTGGCGCTGGTGCTGTTCGTCGCCGGGTTCTACGGGCTCTACTTCGGCGGCATCTTCGACGCCGCGGTCAACGACCACGCCGCGCACGTGTTGATGAACGTGCACTTCCTGCTCAGCGGCTACCTCTTCTACTGGGTCGTCATCGGCGTCGATCCCACGCCGCGGCCGGTTCCGCAGCTCGCCAAGCTCGGGATCGTGTTCGCCTCGCTGCCGCTGCACGCGTTCTTCGGCGTGGTGCTGATGGGCACCCAGTCGGTGCTCGGTGAGCCGTTCTACCGGTCGCTGCAGCTGCCCTGGCACGACGATCTACTGGCCGATCAGAAACTCGGCGGTGCCATCGCCTGGGCGGCCGGTGAGGTGCCGCTGGTCCTGGTGCTCATCGCGCTGCTCATCCAGTGGCGGCGCAGCGACCAGCGCACTGCCAAGCGGCTGGACCGCGCCGCGGACCGCGACGAGGACGCCGAGCTCAACGCCTACAACGCGATGCTCGCCGAACTCGCGCGCCGCGACGGCGACTGACCCGGGGTTGTCCCCAGCGCCTCGTTCATCCACAGGTGGCCCCTTCTGCCGCGCCGCGGCCCCTCTCCCGTCGGCGCGCTCCGGGTGAATGGAGCCCAGCGGCGCCGTCGAGAAACGGCCGCATCCGAGAAGAGCGAGAGGAAGACACCATGTTCGAGACACCGTTCACCGTCGTCGGCAACATCGTCACCGACCCCGTCCACCGCCGGGTGGGGGACCAGGAGATGGTCCGGTTCCGCGTGGCCAGCAATTCGCGGCGGCGTACCGGCGACGGAACCTGGGAGCCCGGCAACTCGTTGTTCGTCACGGTGACCTGCTGGGGCAGGGTGGTCGCCGGTGCGAGCGCAGCGCTGGTCAAAGGCGATCCCGTCATCGTCGTCGGACACATCCACACCAGCGAGTACGACGACCGCGACGGCAACCGCCGCTCGTCGGTCGAGGTCCGCGCCACCGCCGTCGGACCCGATCTGGCACGGTGCAACGCACGTCTCGATCGACGCCAGCAGGCCGAGCAGCAGGCACCGGGCCAGGCGACGGTCATCGACGACGAAACCCCGTCCGACACCGCTGAGGACGCCGAGGCGCTGCCACTGAGCGCCTAGCGTCAACCGGCCGCGCCTAGGATGGGGCCCGCGGCACGACAAGTACGCATTTGAGAAAGGCAACACCACGGCAATGGCCGAATTCATCTACACGATGCGCAAGGTCCGCAAGGCGCACGGCGACAAGGTCATCCTCGACGACGTCAATCTGAACTTCCTTCCGGGCGCGAAGATCGGCGTGGTCGGCCCCAACGGGGCGGGTAAGTCGAGCGTCCTGCGGATCATGGCCGGCCTGGACCAGCCCAATAACGGCGACGCCTACCTGGCGCCCGGTGCGTCGGTCGGCATCCTCATGCAGGAGCCGAAACTCGACGAGACCAAGACCGTCCGGGAGAACGTCGAGGACGGCGTACCGATCAAGGGCAAGCTCAACCGGTACAACGAGGTCGCCGAGCTGATGGCCACCGACTACTCCGACGAGCTCATGGAGGAGATGGGCGCGCTGCAGGAGGAGCTCGACGCGGCCGACGCATGGGACATCGACTCGCAGCTCGAACAGGCGATGGACGCGCTGCGCTGCCCGCCGCCCGACGAGCCGGTCACCCACCTCTCCGGTGGTGAGAAGCGTCGCGTCGCCCTGTGCAAGCTGCTGCTGAGCAAGCCTGATCTGCTGCTGCTCGACGAGCCGACCAACCACCTCGACGCCGAGAGCGTGCTGTGGCTGGAGAACCACCTCGCCGCCTACAAGGGCGCCATCCTGGCCGTCACCCACGACCGGTACTTCCTCGACAACGTCGCGGAGTGGATCCTCGAGCTCGACCGCGGTCGCGCCTACCCCTACGAGGGCAACTACTCCACCTATCTGGAGAAGAAGGCGGACCGCATCGCGGTGCAGGGCCGCAAGGACGCCAAGCTGCACAAGCGGCTGCAGGAGGAGCTCGCCTGGGTGCGGTCGGGCGCGAAGGCGCGGCAGGCCAAGAACAAGGCCCGCCTCGGCCGCTACGAGGAGATGGTCGCGGAGGCCGAGAAGTCCCGCAAGCTCGACTTCGAGGAGATCCAGATCCCCACCCCGCCCCGGCTGGGCAACGTGGTGGTCGAGGTCGAGCACCTCGACAAGGGCTTCGAGGGGCGCACCCTGATCAAGGACCTCTCGTTCACGCTGCCTCGGAACGGCATCGTCGGCGTGATCGGCCCCAACGGTGTCGGTAAGACGACGCTGTTCAAGACCATCGTCGGTCTCGAACAGCCGGACAGCGGCACCGTGCGGGTCGGCGACACGGTCAAGCTCAGCTACGTCGACCAGAACCGGGCGGGCATCGATCCCAAGAAGAACGTCTGGGAGGTCGTCTCCGACGGCCTGGACTACATCGAGGTCGGCCAGAACGAGATCCCGTCGCGGGCGTACGTGTCGGCGTTCGGCTTCAAGGGACCCGATCAGCAGAAGCCGGCGGGCGTGCTCTCCGGCGGTGAGCGCAACCGGCTCAACCTCGCGCTGACGCTCAAAGAGGGCGGCAACCTGATCCTGCTCGACGAGCCGACCAACGATCTGGACGTGGAGACGCTGTCGTCGCTGGAGAACGCGCTCGAACAGTTCCCGGGCTGCGCGGTGGTCATCTCCCACGACCGGTGGTTCCTCGACCGCACCTGTACGCACATCCTGGCGTGGGAGGGCGACGAGACCAACGAGGCGAAGTGGTTCTGGTTCGAAGGCAACTTCGGGGCCTACGAAGAGAACAAAGTGCAACGACTCGGTGTCGATGCCGCTCGCCCGCACAGGGTCACCCACCGCCGCCTGACGCGCGACTAAGGTCGCTCCTGCCGGCGTCCAACGACGGGCGCCTGCGGGTGTGAGTCAGGAGTGGTCGCCATGACGGCAACAAGCGCCGGCACCGACGAGATGGCCCGGGCCTACCGCGCGACCTACCGCGGATCGCATGGTGGCGGGCCGACCCCCGATGGCGCCGTCGAGCAGACGGAGTCGTCCGGCGAGGCAACGGTGCCGGAGGAACTGATCGAGGCGCACCGGCGGTTGGCGCAGCGCAGGCGCGACGGTGAGACGCTCGTCCAGCGCTACGACGCCGACGACCCGGGCGGCTTCGGTCCGGCGCTGCAGATCGTCACCGACCATGGGCCGATACTGCTCGACTCGATCACCGTGCTGCTGCACCGGCTCGGCGTCGCGTACCGCGCGATCATGAACCCGGTGTTCCAGGTGCGCCGCGACGAGGCCGGGGAGCTGCAGGACGTCCGCCCCGGTGGCGGCGACGGTGCGGGGGAGGCGTGGATCCACGTCGAGCTGGCCCGGACGGCCGATCGGCACGCCATCGACGAGGTCGAGCGGCTGCTGGCGCCGATCCTGGCCGATGCCCGCCAGATCGTCCGCGACGGGGACGCGATGGTCGCCGCGGTGCAGTCGCTGGCCGACGCTCTCGACACCGACGAACAGCGCTTCTCCGCCCCCGACCGCAAGGACGTGGCGGCACTGCTGCGCTGGCTGGCCGACGGGCACTTCGTCCTGCTGGGCTGTCAGCGCTGCCCGGTGACCGACGGAATCTCGTCGGTGGAGCCGGAGAGCCGCCTCGGCGCGCTGCGGCTGCGGGAAGACGTGCTGCCGCCGCTGACCCGTGACGGTGAGCTGCTGACACTGGCGCAGGCGACCATTCCGAGCTACCTGCGCTACGGCACCTATCCGTACATCGTGGTCATCCGCGAGCAGTCCGGCGAGGGGACCGTCGTCGAGCACCGCTTCGTCGGCCTGTTCACCGTCGCCGCAATGAACGCCAACGTGCTCGACATCCCGCTGATCTGCGGCCGTGTGCACGACGCACTGCAGATGGCCCAGCGCGATCCCAGTCACCCCGAACAGCTGCTCCTCGACATCATCCAGACCATTCCGCGTCCGGAGTTGTTCGCGCTGCGTGCCGAGGACGTGCTCGAGATGGCGATGGCCGTCGTCGATCTCGGAACACGCAGGCGCGCACTGTTGTTCATGCGGGCCGACAGCCTGGCCCACTTCGTCTCCTGTCTGGTGTATCTGCCCCGCGACCGGTACACCACCGCGGTGCGGTTGGAGATGCAGGACATCCTGGTCCGAGAACTCGGCGGCGAGAGCATCGACTACTCCGCTCGGGTCAGTGAATCACCCTGGGCCGTGGTGCATTTCACCGTCCGGCTGCCCATGGGGTCACAGCCTGGTGGCGTGGACGTCTCGCAGGACAACGAGGACCGCATCCAGCGGCTGCTCACCGAGGCGGCTCGCACCTGGGGCGATCGGCTGCTCGGCGCGGTCGAGGCCGAAGCGCTCGGCCAGGGCGTCGCCGACCACTACGCCGCCGCGTTCCCCGACGACTACAAGCAGGCGATCTCACCGCTCGACGCCATCGCCGACATTTCGATCGTCGAAGCGTTGCAGGACGATTCGGTCAAGCTGGTGTTCACCGAAGGCCGTGACGACCGGCCCGGGCAGCTCGCCTGGTACCTGGGCGGCCGGTCGGCATCGCTGAGCGAGCTGCTGCCGATGCTGCAGTCGATGGGCGTGGTCGTACTCGAGGAACGCCCCTTCACGGTGACCCGTCCGGACGGCCTGCCGGTGTGGATCTACCGGTTCAACATCTCACCGCACCGCACCATGCCCGTGGGCTCCGACGACGAGTCCGCGCGCGCGGCCAGCGCCGAGCGGTTCGCCGACGCCGTGACGGCGATCTGGCACGGGCGCATGGAGATCGACCGGTTCAACGAACTTGTGCTGCGGGCCGGCCTGACATGGCCGCAGGTCACCGTCCTGCGGGCCTACGCCAAATACCTGCGCCAGGCCGGTTTCCCGTACAGCCAGTCCCACATCGAATCCGTCCTCAACGGCAACCCCGGCACGGCGGCCTCGCTGGTCGAGCTCTTCGAGGCGCTGTTCGATCCGTCGGAGAACACCGAGCGCCGCAGCGCACAGGACGCCGCCGCCGCGGTCACCGCCGACATCGACGCCCTGGTCAGTCTCGACACCGACCGCGTGCTGCGGGCGTTCGCGTCGATGATCCAGGCCACGCTGCGCACCAACTACTTCGTCACGCGCGAGGAGTCGGCCCGCGCCCGCAACGTGCTGTCGCTCAAACTGAACCCGGGGCTGATCGACGAGTTGCCCCTTCCCAGACCAAGATTCGAGATCTTCGTCTACTCCCCGCGGGTCGAGGGCGTACACCTGCGGTTCGGTTACGTCGCCCGCGGCGGGCTGCGGTGGTCGGACCGCCTCGAGGACTTCCGTACCGAGATTCTCGGCCTGGTCAAGGCGCAGGCGGTCAAGAACGCCGTCATCGTCCCGGTCGGCGCCAAGGGCGGATTCGTGGTGAAACAGCCACCGGTCCCCACCGGTGACTCCGCCGCGGACCGCGACGCGCACCGCGCCGAGGGTGTGGCCTGCTACAAGCTGTTCATCAGCGGACTGCTCGACGTCACCGACAACGTGGACAAGGTCACCGGCGAGGTCACCCCGCCGCCCGACGTGGTGCGCCGCGACGACGACGACGCCTACCTGGTGGTCGCGGCCGACAAGGGCACGGCCACGTTCTCCGACATCGCCAACGAGGTGGCGCTGTCCTACGGGTTCTGGCTCGGCGACGCGTTCGCCTCGGGTGGTTCGGTGGGTTACGACCACAAGGCGATGGGCATCACCGCCAAGGGCGCATGGGAATCGGTCAAGCGGCACTTTCGCGAGATGGGCGTCGACACCCAGTCCGAGGACTTCACCGTCGTCGGTATCGGCGACATGAGCGGCGACGTCTTCGGCAACGGGATGCTGCTCTCCGAACACATCCGCCTGGTCGCGGCGTTCGACCACCGGCATGTGTTCCTCGACCCCGACCCGGATGCGGCGTCGTCGTTCCAGGAACGCAAACGGCTGTTCGAGCTGCCGCGGTCGTCCTGGGAGGACTACGACACCTCGCTGATCAGCGAGGGCGGCGGCGTGTACTCCCGCGAACACAAGTCGATCCCGATCAGTCCGCAGGTGCGCGCGGCCCTCGGTCTGGACGACGACAAGGACGAGATGACCCCGCCCGCGCTGATGAAGGCGATTCTGCGCGCCCCGGTCGACCTGCTGTGGAACGGTGGCATCGGCACCTACATCAAGGCCGAGACGGAATCCGACGCCGACGTCGGGGACCGCGCCAACGACCCGATCCGGGTCAACGGAAACCAGGTGCGCGCCAAGGTGGTCGGGGAGGGCGGCAACCTCGGAGTGACGTCCCGCGGCCGCATCGAGTTCAACCTTGCCGGTGGCCGGATCAACACCGACGCCCTCGACAACTCCGCGGGTGTGGACTGTTCCGACCACGAGGTCAACATCAAGATCCTCATCGACTCGCTGGTGACCGCCGGAAAGGTGGACCCCGACGAACGCACCGATCTGCTGCTGTCGATGACCGACGAGGTCGGCCGACTGGTGCTGGCCGACAACAGGGATCAGAACGACCTGATGGGGACCAGCCGCGCCAACGCCGCCAGCCTGCTGCCGGTGCACGCGCGGATGATCCGTGAGTTCGCCGGCGAGCGCGGGCTCAACCGTGAACTGGAGGCCTTGCCCGCCGAGAAGGAGATCCGCCGACGCCTCGACGCCGGGATCGGGCTCACCTCACCGGAACTCGCGACGCTGATGGCGCATGTGAAGCTCGCGCTCAAGGACGATCTGCTCGCCAGCGACCTGCCTGACCAGGAGGCGTTCGCCGCACGGTTGCCCAGGTACTTCCCGTCGAAGTTGCGCGACCAGTTCGGCGCGGACACCCGCTCACACCAGCTGCGCCGCGAGATCGTCACCACGATGCTGGTCAACGACGTCGTGGACACCAGCGGCATCACCTTCGTCTACCGGGTCACCGAGGACGTGGGCGTGGGGACGGTGGACGCCGTCCGCAGCTTCGTCGCTGTCAACGCGATCTTCGGCGTCGGTGACATCTGGCGCCAGATCCGCGACGCCAGCGAGCGGCACAGACTCCCCGTGGCCATCAGCGACCGGATGACGCTCGACCTGCGCCGGCTCATCGACCGCGCCAGCCGGTGGCTGCTGAACTACCGTCCGCAGCCGCTGGCCGTGGGCGCCGAGATCAACCGCTTCGCCGAGAAGGTCGCCGCGCTGACCCCGCGAATGGCGGAGTGGCTGCGCGGCGACGACGAAGCGATCGTCGACAAGGAGGCCGGCGAATTCGCCAACCACGGTGCGCCCAAAGACCTGGCGTACATGGTGGCCACCGGGCTCTACCGGTTCAGCCTGCTCGACATCATCGACATCGCCGACATCGACGACCGCGATCCGGCCGAGGTGGCCGACACCTATTTCGCGTTGATGGGCCACCTCAACACCGACAGCTTGCTCACCGCGGTGTCGCAGCTGCCGCGCGGCGACCGCTGGCATTCGTTGGCGCGCCTGGCGATTCGCGACGACATCTACGGATCGCTGCGGTCACTGTGCTTCGATGTGCTGGCGGCCGGCGAACCGGACGAGACCGGCGAGCAGAAGATCCAGGAGTGGGAGCACACCAACAGCTCCCGCGCGTCGCGGGCCCGCCGCACGCTGACCGAGATCTACGAGGACGGCGAACGCGATCTGGCGACGCTGTCGGTGGCCGCACGCCAGATTCGCAGCATGACACGAACGAGTGGAACGGGGTCTTCCGGGTGACGACAGGATTCGTGGCGCCGGTGCACGTGCGATGGTCCGACATCGACATGTACCAGCACATCAACCACGCCACGATGGTCACCATCCTCGAAGAGGCCCGGATCCCGTTCCTGCTGGAGCCTTTCGGTGACGACATCATCAGCATCGGTCTGCTGATCGCCGAGGTCAACATCAGCTACAAGGGGCAACTGCGGCTGATCGACTCACCGCTGCAGGTGACGATGTGGTCCAAGCGGGTTCGGGCGGTGGACTTCACGATCGGCTACGAGGTGCGGCCGGTGGGTGCCGATCCGGACAGCAAGCCGTCGGTGATCGCCGAGACCCAGCTGGCCGCCGTGCACATCGAGGAGCAGCGGCTGGTGCGGCTCACGCCGGCGCAACGCGAATACCTACAGCGCTACCAGCGATGAGGACGCCCGAACGTGGCGTCTGGCTGGCCGACCGCAGTCACCGCGACGACCTCGCGATGTTCGCCGACCGCGCGCTGCGGCTCGATGCCGCCGCGGTGGTCCGCCTGCGTGAACGCAGTGATAGCTCGGTGATCTGCTGGGTGGCAACGGGTTTCGATGTCCTGGCCTCTCGTGTGGTGGCAGGCCGGATGATGCCGGCGGACGTGTGCGTCGGTGCCGACGCACTGATCGCCGGGCTCGCCGCGATGGACACGTCGGGCTACGTCGACGCCGGTTTTCCGATGGACTCGGCCTGGCGCGGGGTGCTGCCCCCCGACACCGGATTCGTCCACCTCGACGACGTTCCCGCCCGGGCGGTCCTCGACCTGGCGCAGCGCGGCAGCGCGCTGGCGCGTGAGCACGGCAGCGCGCACGGCCCGCCGTCGTCGCTGCTGGATCAGGAAGTGGTCGAAGTGAGTTCCGGCGCAGAGACCGTCGGTATCCCGATGCGGTGTGTATTCGCGCTCACCGCAATGGGTTTCCTGCCGCAGACGGGCGAGATGCTGAGCAGCGAGGAGATCGTGCGGGTGCGGGTGCTGCCGACGTGGTTGCGGATCGACGCGCGCTACGGGTCGGTCTACCGCCGCCGCGGCGATCCCGCGGTGGTGCTGCGCTAGACGATCCAGGCCGCGGCGTCGGCGGGCAGCCGCCCGTCGTCGAGTGCGGCGCTGGCCAGCAGCACCCGGCCCGCGGGCAGTGGCACCGAGTCGGCGCCGGCGTTCAGCACGCACGTCAGACCGCCGCTTGCGCGCAGCGTGAGCACGTCGCCGTCGACGGCCAGCTCCTCGAGCGCCGTGCCGTCGAACTCCGGTTGCTCCCCGCGTGCGCGCAGAGCGCGCCGGAAGAAGTTCAGCGTGGACTCCGGATCCGGGTCCTGGCACTGCACCGTCAGCGCCGACCACTCCGGCGGCATCGGCAGCCAGGTGTCGGACGTCGTGGAGAAGCCGAAGGGCGGTTCGTCGCCGGACCACGGCATCGGCACCCGACAGCCGTCCCGGCCGCGCTCGGTGCGGTTGGAGCGTTCCCACACCGGGTCCTGTAGCACCTCGTCGGGCAGGTCGACGTTGGGAAGTCCGAGTTCCTCGCCGTTGTAGACGAACACTGCGCCGGGCAGGGCGAGCATCACCAGTGCCATCGCCCGGGCGCGGGCCACACCGGTCGGCCCGCCGCCGTAGCGGCTGACCTCGCGCTCGACGTCGTGGTTGGACAGACACCACGTCGGCGTCGCGCTCTGCAGCGCGACGGCGGCCAGCGAGTTCTCGATCGCGTCGCGGATCTCGGTGGCGGCGAACTCCGCGCGCACCAGCCGGAAGTTGAAGCCCAGGTGCAGTTCGTCGGGACGCAGGTACGCCGCGAACGCCTCGTTGTCGTACACCCACACCTCACCGACCGCGACCGCACCCGGGTAGTCGTCGAGAACGGACCGGATGCCGCGGTGGATGTCGTGGACCCCCTCGTGGTCGAACCGCGGGTCGCCGCCGGTGTCGGCCAGCATTTTGTTCGCGGCGAGCTCCATGTCCGGCAGGCCGGCCGGTTTCGACATGCCGTGGGCGACGTCGATCCGGAAGCCGTCCACCCCGCGGTCCAGCCAGAACCGCAGTGTCTTCTCGAGATCGGTGAACACCTCGGGGTTGTCCCAGTTCAGATCCGGCTGCTCGGGGTCGAACAGATGCAGGTACCACTGGCCCGGCGCACCGTCGGGTTCGACGATGCGCGTCCACGCCGGACCGCCGAACACCGAGATCCAGTTGTTCGGCGGATGGATGCCGTCGGGTCCGGAGCCGTCGCGGAAGATGTAGCGCGCCCGCTGGTCGGTGTCCGGGCCCGCGGCCAGCGCCGCCTGGAACCACGGATGCCGGGAACTGGTGTGGTTGGGGACCAGATCCATGGTGATCCGGATGCCGCGGGCGTGTGCCTCGGCCACCAGCCGGTCGAGCGCCTCGATGCCGCCGAACATCGGATCGATGTCGCGCGGATCGGCCACGTCGTAGCCATGGTCGGCCATCGGGGACACCGTCACCGGATTCAGCCACAGCGCGTCCACGCCGAGCGTCTGCAGATAGTCCAGGCCAGCGGTGACGCCGTCGAGGTCGCCGATTCCGTCACCGTCGCTGTCGCGGAAGGACCGGGGATAGACCTGGTAGAACACGGCGTTCGCCCACCAGGGCGCGGAAGCGGAATCGGCTGAAGTCATCCCGGCCGATTGTCCTCGCCGCGGGTCAGAACGGCGAATTCACCATCGACTCGGCGGCCATCTCCAGATAGGCGATCAGTTCACGGCGGTGCTCGTCGTCGAGGGTTTGGGAGTCGATCGAGGCGACCGCGGTGTGCATACAGCGCAACCAGGCGTCACGCTCGATATAGCCGATCCGGAACGGGGCATGGCGCATGCGCAGCCGCGGATGTCCGCGTTGATCGGAGTAGGTGCGCGGACCGCCCCAGTACTGCTCGAGGAACATCCGCAGCCGCACCTCGGCGGCGTCGAGCTCGTCCTCCGGATAGAGGGGGCGCAGGATCTCGTCCTCGCGCACCAACTCGTAGAACCGCGCCACGATTGCGGTGAAGGTGTCGTGGCCACCGACCTCGTCGTAGAACGACCGCGCTGGTTGGTTCACCGGATCCATTGTGGTCCATCGGCGGGCGGAGGGAGCGGGTGGACCCCGTCCCGCGGGGGTGTCACCGGAAGTTCACCCGACTGACCTGCGAACACGACCGGAATTGTCGTGCGATCGACGACGATCCGTGGTGGACTGTCTCCTCGGAGGACGTATGGCGCATCGCAAGAGAAGCCCGGCGAAACCAGCTGGTCACAGGCGTGCGGCCGCGGCCGGACATCCGGGCCCCGCGGCGATGACCACTGTGCTGCACAGTGTCGAAAAACACGGAGTCGAGCCTCCTGCGCCCGGCCACGACGGCTCCCTGTGGGGGCGGCGGCGGGTCCTGCTCCTCAACTCCACCTACGAGCCGCTGACCGCGTTGCCGATGCGTCGGGCGGTGATCATGGTGATGTGCGGTAAGGCCGACGTCGTCCACGAGGACCCCGGCGGACCCGTCATCCACTCCGCGACCCGCAGCATCACCGTGCCGTCGGTGATCCGGTTGCGCACCTTCGTGCGGGTACCGTACCGGGCGCGGGTGCCGATGACGCGGGCGGCGCTGATGCACCGCGACCGGTTCCGCTGCGCGTACTGCGGCGCGAAAGCCGACACCGTCGACCACGTGGTGCCGCGCAGCCGCGGCGGTGACCACTCCTGGGAGAACTGCGTGGCCGCCTGCGCGACGTGTAACCACCGCAAGGCCGACCACCTGCTCTCCGATCTGGGCTGGTCGCTGCGCTGCGCGCCGCTTCCGCCCAAGGGACAGCACTGGCGGTTGCTGTCGTCGGTCAAGGAACTCGACCCCGCGTGGGTCAGATACCTGGGTGAGGGCGCGGCCTGAGGTGCGGGTGGGATACGGTTTCTGATCGTGAGCACCCTCCTGACGCACACCTTGCTCGTCGCAGTGCCGGTGGGCCTGACGGCGATTTTGGCCCTGTTCATCTGGCGGGGTAAGCCCCTGCATCCCCCGACGTACAAGATGACCGACCCCTGGACGCATGCGCCGATCCTGTGGGCGGCCGAGGAACCGGCCGATCACGGACACGGGGCTGGACATCATGACGACCACGTGACAGTAGGAGGTGGCGCAAGTGGCAAGTGGTGAGCTCGCGACTGCGGCCAATCAGGATCTCGACCTGCCCCGCGGCTGGGCGCTGACGTCAAGCGGACGGCTGTCCGGCGTCACCGAACCCGGTGAGCTGTCGCTGCACTACCCGTTCCCCACCAAGGATCTGGTGACCCTGGACATCGCGCTCAAGTACGGCTCGCGCGGGGCCAAGGCCCGCTTCGCCGTGTACATCGGCGATCTGGGCGCCGATACCGCGGCGACCGCACGCAGCCTGCTGGCGAAGGTGCCGACGCCGGACAACGCGGTGCTGCTGGCGGTCTCGCCGGATCAGCGTGCGATCGAGGTGGTCTACGGCTCGAAGGTCAAGGGCCGCGGCATCGAGGAAGCTGCCCCGCTGGGGGTCTCGGCTGCCGCTGCGTCGTTCAAGGAGGGCAACCTCATCGACGGGCTGATCAGCGGTATCCGCGTGCTGTCGGCGGGCGTCTCGCCGCGCTGACCTCCATGGTTTGCCGCTGATCGCGTACCCACGCCTCGTTTAGGCTGAAAAACAGTCAACGACGGTGGGAGACACCATGCTTGTCGATCCTGACGTGCTGCGCACGTTCGCGGCGCAGGTCGAGGACGCGTCTTCGGCGATCGCAGCGGCCGATGTCGGGACGAAGGTGGCCACCAGCGCCGACGGTCTGGCTGGGTCGACGACGCGGTGGGCGGTCCGGATGGTCGGCCAACACATCGGACGGATGGCGGCCGACATCGCGAAGAACGTCTCTGAGATGGGCATAGCTGTCCGGGGTGCCGGTGACACCTACGAGGTGAGCGACGAAACCCTGGCCGGGAGCTTCGGCGTCGTGCACCTCGACAGCAGCGGCACCTTCGTCTCGCGCACGTCGTCCTGGGAGAGTTCCACCCTCTACGGCACGATGACGAAGGGAACCAGGAACATCTCTGTCACGTGGGCGGATAACTCGAATCTCACGATCACCGAAACCGCCGACGGTTACCGGACCGCGGGGATCACCACGGCCAACGGCCGGCACGGGACGCTCCCGGCGGAGCATCCGCTTCTCCACGGCACGATTCCTCAAGTGCTGGGCGGCGCCTTTACTGGCCTGGATTCTCATGTCGGGCGAGGCGGCGGCATACCGGTGCTCACCGACGACGCGATCCAAAAGGTCGGCGTCGGAGCGAAATTCGCGGGACCCGCGCTCGGTCTGGCGGGGGCGGCCTACAACGTCTTCGCCGCGGAGACCGCGACGCAGGCCTGCGTCGGCGGCATCAGCGGACTCTTCGCGGTAGGCGGCGACGTCGGGGGCGGTGCCGCAGGAACCTGGGCCGCCGGCGTGGCGGGGATTTCGACCGGGCCGTTCGCCCCGGTCGGCGTGCCCCTGTTCGCGATCGGCGGCGCGTTGCTCGGTCAGACGGCTCTCGGGGCGCTGGGTACGAAGATCGGCGAGGCGGTGTGCGCGTGAGTTCGGACCACTGTCCTACCCCGGCCAACTGGGTGGAGCGTCCCGCACTGGTTGCTGTGGGCGCCATCTTGGGAGTCGCAGTCGCCGGCGCCGCTGTGTTCTGGGGGCTGACTCTTGTCGCCAGAGGCGATTTCCTCTCGGCACTTGTCTTTATGGGCTTCGCCGTCGCGATGGTGCTCGCACTCGCGCTGGCGGTGATAACCATGCGCGGTTGGATCACTCCTCGCGCGTCGTTTTCGGCGGCTGGTATCAAGCTCGAGATGGCGCGTTCTGTCACCTGGCTCGGTTGCGCCGCGGCCATGATCATTTTGCCGAGCTGCGGTGTTGGCGCTGCCCTTGCCATGATGGGTGACTTGGACCTGCCTCTGCAGAGCGACCGCCCGCAAGGATTCATCGCTGCGCTGATGGGCGTCGCAGCGCTGGGCGCCCTGACGATCCTGAGCGCCGTCATCACCCGGGGTGGTCTAGGCAGCGTTCTGCTCACCCGCAAGGTGTTGACGATCACCGAGCGGCGCCGCACGCGGGAGGCCCGGTGGACCGAGGTTCGCAAGATCTCCGACGACGGTGGGGGCAACCGACGTCAGAACCCGATCCAAATCGAATTGACCGACGGCACGATCCTGCACCTCGACGGGGCTACCTCTTACACGCCGAAGGGGGCGGCGCTCTACTGGATGGTCCGGCACTACTGGAAGCATCCCGAGCACCGGGCCGAGTTGACCGATGAGCGTGCGCTCGCCAGGTTCCACCGTGGCGACTTCGACACCGCATGAGCTCGGGCTGGCGCGAAACAGCATTCCCGGTTGCCAAGCACGCGGCTTCGCAACCGGGAATGCTATTTCGCGAGAGGGGTAACCACAGCGCGTGAGGCAGGTCCGGCATGCGCATTTCATCCTCCGCCTGACCCGTCATGACGGTCTGCGGTTCTCCGCACGCATGGGTTATGCCGTCAGCGGCAGCCTGCACCTGATCGTCGCCTACCTCATCGTGCGGATCGCGCTCGGCGCCCGCGGCACCCACGCCGATCCGTCCGGGGCGCTGGAGACGGTCGCGGAGACCAGGGGCGGCGTCGTCGCATTGTGGATCGTGGTGGTCGCCCTCGTCCCCCTCATGCTCTGGCGGCTGGCCGAGGCGCTGGTCGGATTGCATCCGGCTGAGGGCCATCAGCCGCATCTCAACGACGACCATCGCCCAGGCAACCGCCTCAAGGCGCTGGGTCTGATGTTCATCTACTGCGGTATCGGTTACACCGCGCTGCGCTACGCCCTGGGCAGCGGATCGGAAAGCCGCGAGGAGACCGCGGGAATCACCGCCCGGATGATGCAGAACGGATGGGGCCGCATGGCGCTGATCCTCGGCGGCGCGGCGGTCGCCGGCATCGGCGCCTACTTCGCCTTCAAGGGCGCGTCGCGACGTTTTCGCACCGACCTGACCGACCCCGTCGGCCCGATCATCACCGGCCTAGGCTTCTTCGGCTACTTCGCCGAGGGACTCGTCCTCAGCATCGCGGGGCTGATGGCGATCGTGGCGGTCGTCGAGGTGGATCCGTCGAAGGCCACCGGTATCGACGCGGCGGTGAAGGCCGTCGGCGCGACCCAACCCGGACTGATCCTGCTGATCTTCGCCGCGGCGGGTTTCGCGTCCTACGGTCTGTACAGCCTCACACTGACTCGCTTTGCGCGGATGTGAGCAGTTCCGCGCGCACCCGCACGAACTGCTCGAGGAATGCGCGCTCGTCGAGCCTCTTGCGACGCAGCCAGCCGGTGACCTCGTCGTTGCACTTGCTCGCATTGCACGCCGCGCACGCCGGCACCACGTTGTCGAGGGTGTACCGACCACCGCGCGAAATCGCCATCACACAGTCCCGTTGCAATGCAACACCCGTCGCGCCGCAGTACGCACAACCCGGCCAGGCCGCCTTGATCGCCGCCCACTGCGTCGGGGTGAGGTCGTTGACCACCGCCGCGACACGACGTTTACGTCTGCGGGCGGCTCGGGCCCGGCGGCTGTTGGGCGACGCCATGGCGTGAGCCTAAGCGAGCTGGACGAGAAAACCCGTCAGCACACGACGGCTAGCGACGACCGCCACCGCCGCCACGTCCGCCGCGATTGCCGCCTCCGCCGCGGTTGCCGCCGGGCAGCGAATTGTCTGGTCGCAGACCCGGGCCGCTCGGTCCGCCGAGGTCACCGTCCGGACCGTCGACACCCAGGACGATGTCCAAGCCGTAGTCGTTGCAGTAGTAGTCGTACTCGCACGGATACGGGTACCACGGACCGCTCGATCCGCCGGTTGATCCGCCGCTCGATCCGCGGACATCACCCTGGGCGCATACGGTCACGCCCCCCGCGTCCGTGCATTCCGCCGACGCCACGGGAGTCGAGATTATCACGATGATCGGCAGTGCAAGGACTGCCGCTCCGGCGTGCCATTGTCGATATCTGCGCACGAAGACGAATTCCGCCTTCCGGTCGATCACGAATTCGGCATCCCGTGCCGGAAATCAGTTATTCGCACCGCACCTATTGCGGAAGTCCACCATCGGCTGCCGAATTCCTTGTAGGTCGGCTCGAACCTGTGGGTGCGCGTCCCCGTACTCGGTCACCCGCATCCG
Organism: Mycobacterium sp. 852013-51886_SCH5428379; assembly: GCF_001665575.1. Classification (GTDB taxonomy): domain Bacteria; phylum Actinomycetota; class Actinomycetes; order Mycobacteriales; family Mycobacteriaceae; genus Mycobacterium. Next base: position 188,549 of record NZ_LZSU01000051.1, read on the forward strand.
CACCTCCTCTTTGGGCAAACCCTTCAGCCCGGTGAAGAAGGCGTTCACTTCGGGATGGGTGAACAGGTAGGCCGACGTGGCCGCGGTGACGCCCGTTGCCACCCCCGACAGATCCGCGGCTGTGCAGTTGGGCGGAGGCGGTGGCGGCGGTTGGGCGGCGGCAGTGGCGGTGCCACCGAGTATCGCGGCACCGGCAGCTGCCACAGCGAGGAGGGCGCTCGGAATGGTCATGTCACTCCTTATGAACAGGTCGGGACGGATGTCGCTGGTCGACGCGAGCAGTCAGCCGCCTACGCCCGCTCCGCCGCCCGGCCGGTTGGGTCGGTCGGGGCGATCCGGGCGGTCACCTGGCCGCCCAGGCAGCCCGATGTCGGGGCGGTCGGGGTTGACCGGCGGCGGAATGTCGACGTCGGGGTCGGAGTCGTAGTCGAAGACCGAAACGCCGTCGTCGCAGAGGAAGTCGTCGGCGCACGGGTACGGGTACCAGATGTCGATTCCTGGATCGGATTCGGAGTCGGAGTCGGAGCCTGCGTACCGGATTTCGCTCTGGCACATGGTCAGTCCACCGGCATCGGTGCAATCGGCCGACGCCTGTGGAGCGCCGAATAGCGAGCCCAAGGGCAGGAACGAAAGTGCCGTCGCGGTGAAAATCGCACGGCGCCGCAATCCGTTCATGGCCATACCTCTCCACTGAAGAGACCACCTTCAGGGGATGTTATGCCCGGATTTCGTTCTCGCAGAGAAATTCGCAAAACAGCGTCGAATTCTCTGACGACGAGGGTGCGCGAACTGCCGCCGATCAGCGGCGTGTCGCGTGCAGACCCGCACGCTCGCGGAAATAGGGGAGCGGCTACCCGGCGTCGAACTCGCGTGCCCGCAGGGAACGCTCCACCCCCGCGCGACCCTCGAGCACCAGGCGGCGCAACGCGGGCGGGACGTCACCGTCGAGGAACCGGCCGGCGGCGGCCAACCCCTCGGCGCTGATATCCCATGACGGATAGAGCCCGATCACGACTGTCTGCGCGACCTCGCTGGACCGGCGCTCCCAGAGCGACGCGATCGACGAGAAGTACTTCTCGGTGAACGGCGCCAGCAGCGGCTGCTGACCGGCCTGCACGAACCCACCGACGATCGCGCGGGTGGTGATGTTGGCCAGCGTGTCGTCCTCGACCACCCGCTCCCAGGCGGCGTCCTTGACCGCCTGCTGCGGACGTGCCGCCGACGCGGCCGCGGCGTGCCGTCTACCCGCCGCGGTCGGATCGTTCTGCGCCTCCGCGTCGATGAATGGCGTCTCCGGGCCGTCGGCGTCGATGTCACCGCTGGCGGCCAGCGCGGTCACGATGCGCCAGCGCAGATCGGTGTCGATGACAAGACCCGGCAGATTCGCCTCGGCCGGTTCGTTGTCCAGCAGCGTGGACAGCACGGCGACGTGGTTGCGCGACAACACCGAATTGCACAGCGCGTTGACGAACGCGAGCTGATGGTCGGACCCCGGCGCGGCGTCGCCGGCCAGTTCCAGCAGCCGGTCGGCGAACGCCGGCCAGCCGTTCTCGGCCGCCCACTGCGGTTCGGCGTAGGAGTTCAGCGCGGTCTGCGCCTGCAGCAGCAGCCGCTGCGCGACGCCGACCTCGGTCTCGGCGTGGATGCCGCTCATCACCAGGGCCACGAAGTCGCGGGCCTTGAGTTCGGCCTCGCGGGTCATCTCCCAGGCCGCCGACCACGCCAACGTGCGGGGGAGCGGTTCGGCGATGTCGGCGATGCGGGTGAGCACCGTCTGCAGCGAGTCGGGGTCCAGCCGCAGCGAGCAGTAGGTCAGATCGTCGTCGTTGACGAGCACCAGCTTGCCGCGCGGAACACCCTGCAGGGCAGGTACTTCCGTGACATCGCCCTCGACGTCGAGCTCCTCGCGGTGTACCCGGACGAGCTTGCCGGTGGTGGCGTCCTCGTCGTAGACGCCGACGGCCAGCCGGTGCACCCGCGTCTCGCCGGCACCCGGCGCGGCACCACTCTGGGTGATCGCGAACCGGCTGAACTTCCCGTCGCCGTCGACGTCGAAATCGGCGCGCAGCGTGTTGAGCCCTGTGGTCTTGAGCCACTGGCGGCCCCACCCGGAAAGGTCACGGCCCGAAGACTTCTCGAGCGCGCCGAGCAGATCGCCGAACGTCGCGTTCGCATAGGCGTGGTCGCGGAAGTAGTCGCGCAGACCGGCGAGGAACGGTTCCTTGCCGACGTACGCCACCAGCTGCTTGAGCACGCTCGCGCCCTTGGCGTAGGTGATGCCGTCGAAGTTCACCTCGACCGCGTGCAGATCGGGGATGTCCGCGGCGACCGGATGCGTAGACGGCAGCTGATCCTGCCGGTACGCCCAGGACTTCTCGACGTTGGCGAACGTCGTCCACGCCTCGGTGTACTCGGTGGCCTCCGCCTGGCACAGCACCGAGGCGAACGTCGCGAAGGACTCGTTGAGCCACAGGTCATCCCACCACTGCATGGTGACCAGGTCACCGAACCACATGTGCGCCATCTCGTGCAGCACGGTCTCCGCGCGGCGCTCGTAGGAGGCACGGGTGACCTTGCTGCGGAAGACGTAGTCCTCGAGGAACGTCACCGCGCCGGCGTTCTCCATCGCGCCCGCGTTGAACTCCGGCACGAACAGCTGGTCGTACTTGCCGAACGCGTACGGCACCCCGAAGTTGTTGTGATAGAAGCCGAATCCCTGCTTGGTCTCGGTAAACAACCGCTCGGCGTCCATGAACTCCGCCAGCGACTTGCGGCAGAACAATCCGAGCGGGATCTCGCCGTGCTCGTCGCGGTACAGGTCGTCCCACCGGGCGTACGGTCCGGCGATCAAGGCGACCAGATACGTGCTCATCTTGGGGGTGGTCACGAAGACATGGGTCTTGCTCGTGCCCTCGTCCCGCGTGCCCTCGAGTGCGCCGTTGGACACCACCTCCCAGTGCGCGGGGGCGGTCACCGTGACGTCGAAGGTGGCCTTGAGGTCGGGCTGGTCGAAGCAGGCGAACATCCGCTTCGCGTCGGCGGTCTCGAACTGCGAGTACAGGTACACCTCGCCGTCGACCGGATCCTCGAACCGGTGCAGCCCCTCCCCGGTGTTCGAGTAGCGGCAGGCCGCGTCGACAACGAGCACGTTGCGTTCGGCGAGCCCCTGCAGCGGGATACCGGTCGACTCGTCGTACCCCGAGACGTCGATGTCGCGGCCGTTGAGCGTGGCCGCACGGATGGCGTCGGCGGCGATGTCGATGTAGCTGTCCGCACCGGGCAGCGCGGCGAACTCGACGGTCGTCACCGACCGGAACGTCGTCTCACCCGGCCCTCCGGACCCGTCGGTGAGATCCAGCTCGATGGCGTAGTTGTCGACGGTGATCAGCGCCGCGCGCTCGACGGCCTGGTCGCGGGTCAGATTGGGAAGGGCCACGCCCGTCAACCCTAGACGCACATCGGGAACATAGGGCGGCTGCGCCCGGTTGTGCTGCACGGATTCCTGTCCACCGTTCGATGTCACGACGAAAGGACCCCGCAAATGGCCGAGAAGTCCCGAGCCGATTTCTGGTTCGATCCGCTGTGCCCCTGGTGCTGGATCACCTCCCGCTGGATCCTCGAGGTCGAGAAGGTCCGCGACATCGACGTCAACTTCCGGGTGATGAGCCTCGCGGTGCTCAACGAGGGCCGCGACCTGCCCGAGGAGTACCTCGAGATGATGAAGACGGCGTGGGGTCCGGTGCGGGTCGCGATCGCCGCCGAGCAGGCCAAGGGCCGCGAGGTGCTCGCGCCGCTCTACACGGCGATGGGCACCCGCATCCACAACCAGGGCTATCGCGATTCCGATCCGGATTTCTCCCGGGTGATCGCCGAGTCGCTCGCCGAGGTGGGGTTGCCGGCCGAACTCGCCGCGGCCGCCACCTCGACCGAGTACGACGAGGCGCTGCGGGCCAGCCACCACGAGGGAATGGACGCGGTCGGGGAGGACGTCGGCACACCGACCATCCACGTCAACGGGGTCGCGTTCTTCGGGCCGGTGCTGTCGCGCATCCCTCGGGGCGAGGAGGCGGGCAAGCTGTGGGACGCCTCGGTCATTTTCGCGTCGTATCCGCACTTCTGGGAGCTCAAGCGGTCCCGCACGGAGAGCCCGACCTTCGACTGACCGCGCCGAACGTCGTCGATACCGGGGCCGAATCTCCGATCACCGGGTACAAAGGGGGCCACGTTCCCCTCTGACCCGGAGACGAGATGTCTGCTGATACCAAGACCGCCGCCGCGAACGTCGCGACCATGTTCTTCGAGCGCGTCGAGAAATCGGCGCGCCGCGAGGCGTTCCGCTACCTCGACGGCGGAAGCTGGACGTCGCTGAGCTGGCAGCAGGCTGCCGAGCAGGTGGAGGCGCTCGCGGCCGGGCTGCTCGCCCTGGGAATCGAACCCGAGCAGCGCATCGGGATCGCCTCGAGTACCCGCTACGAATGGATTCTGGCCGACCTGGCGATCATGTGCGCCGGGGCCGCCACCACGACGGTGTACCCGACGACCAACGCCGAGGACACCGCCTACATCCTCGGCGACTCCGAATCGCGGTTCGTCTTCGCCGAGGACGACGCCCAGCTGGAGAAGCTGCGCGAACGCCGTGACGAGCTCCCGGGCGTGGAGAAGGTCATCCTTTTCACCGGCAGCGGGGACGGCGACTGGGTCACCACCCTCGACGAGGTGATCGAGTCCGGCCGCGCCCATCTGCGCGAGCACCCGTCCGATGTGCGGGACCGGTCCGCGGCCATCGGCGCCGACCAGCTGGCCACCCTGATCTACACGTCGGGCACGACCGGTAAGCCCAAGGGCGTGCGCCTGCCGCACCGCGCGTGGGTGTACGAGGGCGAGACCGTCGCCGGTTTCGGCATTCTCGACGAGAGTGACCTGCAGCTGCTCTGGCTTCCGCTTGCGCACGCCTTCGGCAAGGTGCTCATCTCGGCGCAGCTGGCGTGTGGCTTCGCCAGCGCGATCGACGGGCGCGTCGACAAGATCGTGGAGAACATGGGCGTCGTCAAACCGACGTTCATGGGTGCCGCGCCGCGCATCTTCGAGAAAGCCCACGCCAAGGTCTCCACCCAGCAGAAGGGTGTGAAGGAGAAGCTGTTCAACGCCGCGTTCGCCGTCGGCCGCGACGTCAGCCGGCGCCGCCGCAACGGTGAGTCCGTGCCGCTGCCACTGCAGATCGCCCACGGGCTGTTCGACCGTCTGGTGTTCAGCAAGATCCGCGACGTCTTCGGCGGCCGGGTGCGGTTCATGATCTCCGGGTCGGCGCCGCTCAACGGCGAGATCGCCGAGTGGTTCCACGCCGCCGGTCTGTTGATCCTCGAGGGCTACGGACTCACCGAGACCGCGGCGGGCGCGTTCATCAACCGCCTGGACAACTACAAGCTCGGCACCGTCGGGCAGATCTTCGACGGATCCGAGGTGCGGCTCAGCGACAACGGTGAGGTGCAGATCAAGGGTCCGTGCGTGATGGACGGCTACCACAACCTGCCCGACAAGACGGCCGAGACGCTGACCGACGACGGGTGGCTGCGCACCGGTGACCGCGGCCAGCTCGACGACGAGGGCTTCCTGACGATCACCGGCCGGCTCAAGGAGCTGTTCAAGACCTCCGGCGGCAAATACGTTGCGCCCCCGGCGATCGAGGGCAAGTTCATGGCGCTGTGCCCGTACGCCGGTCACATGCTCGTGTTCGGGGAGTCCCGTAACTACTGCGTCGCGCTGATCACCCTTGATCCCGACGCGATCGCCGGCTGGGCCCAGGAGAACGGTCTCGGCGGCAAGTCCTACGGCGAGCTGGTGAAGTCCGAGGAGGTACGTGCGATGGTCGGCGAGCACGTCGACAAGCTCAACGCACAGCTCAACCGGTGGGAGACCATCAAGAAGTGGGAGCTGCTCGACCACGACCTCTCGATCGAGAACGGCGAGCTGACACCGTCTCTGAAGGTGAAGCGCTCGGTGGTCGAGGATCAGCAGAAGCAGGTGCTCGACGCGTTCTACAAGTAACGCATCGCCCGTGACCAGCATGGGCGAGATGCTCGACGTGGCTTATGCGGAGGCGCGAAAAGGTCTGAGCGAAGGCGGTATTCCGATCGGCGCTGCCTTGTTCAGCAGCGCCGGCGTACTCCTCGGCAGCGGCCACAACCGCCGTGTCCAGGACGACGACCCCTCCGTGCACGCCGAGACCGACGCGTTCCGCAACGCCGGCCGCCAGCGGGATTACCGCTCGACGATCATGGTGACCACGCTGTCGCCGTGCTGGTACTGCAGCGGCCTGGTGCGGCAGTTCAAGATCGGCGCGCTCGTGGTGGGGGAGAGTCGCACCTTCACCGGCGGACACGACTGGCTCGCCGAGCTCGGCGTCGACGTCACGGTCATCGACGACGACCGCTGCGTGGCGACGATGACCGAGTTCATCGCCACCCACCCGGCCCTGTGGAACGAGGACATCGGAGTTGCGGACTGAACTCGATCGCGGGTTTCGGCGTCTGCTTGAATGGCGGCCATGCGTGTCTATCTGGGGGCCGACCATGCGGGCTTCGAGCTGAAGCAGGTGATCATCGATCATCTCCGCGCCACCGGGCACGATCCGGTGGACGTCGGCGCCTTCACCTATGACGCCCAGGACGACTATCCCGCGTTCTGCATCGCCGCCGCGCAGCGGACCGTTGCCGATCCCGGGAGTCTGGGCATCGTGCTGGGCGGCTCCGGCAACGGCGAGCAGATCGCGGCGAACAAGGTGCCCGGCGCCCGATGTGCGCTGGCGTGGAGCGTCGAGACGGCCAGCCTGGCGCGCGAACACAACAACGCGCAGCTGATCGGCATCGGTGGGCGGATGCACTCCGAGGCCGAGGCGCTCGCCATCGTCGACGCCTTCGTCACCACCCCGTGGTCGGAGGCCGACCGCCACCAACGCCGGATCGACATCCTGTCCGAGTACGAGCGCACCCACGAGGCGCCCCCGGTGCCGGGCGCATGACCCGGGTCTGAATGCCCGAAGGGCACACGCTGCACCGGCTGGCCCGGTTGCACCAGAAGCGATTCAAAGGCCAGCGGGTGCGCGTCAGCAGCCCGCAACTGCGGTTTGTCGAAGGTGCCGCGATGGTCGACGGCTTCACCTTCACCGGCGCCAGCGCGTGGGGTAAGCACCTGTTCCATCACTACCGGGGCGGGCGCATCGTGCACGTGCACCTCGGGCTGTACGGCCGGTTCGACGAGTTCCCCGTAACGCCCGACCAGCCGCCGCCCGAGCCGATCGGCCAGGTCCGGATGCGGATCGTCGGGGCCGAGTTCGGCACCGATCTGCGCGGACCCACCGCCTGCGAGGTGGTCGACGAGGCGCAGGTGTCGGACATCTTGGCCCGCCTCGGACCCGATCCGCTGCGCCGCGACGCCGACCCCGCCCTGGCCTGGCGGCGATTGAGCAAATCCAAGCGATCCGTCGGGGCGCTGCTGATGGACCAATCGGTGCTCGCCGGTGTCGGCAACGTGTACCGCAGCGAGTTGCTCTACCGGCACCGCATCGATCCCTACCGGCTGGGCACCGACATGGAGCCCGATGAGTTCGACGCGATGTGGACCGATCTGGTGGAGCTGATGAAGGTCGGGGTGCGCCGCGGCAAGATCGTCACGCTGCGGCCCGAAGACGACCACGGCGCCCCGTCTTACCGCAAGGGCAGACCGCGCACATACGTGTACCGGCGCAGCGGTGAACCGTGCCGCATCTGCGGGACGCCGATCAGCACCGCCGAGCTCGAGGGCCGAAACCTGTTCTGGTGCCCCACCTGTCAGTGCTGATCAGGCGCCCGGCTCACGGGCGCTGAGCGTCGTCCCGACGGGTCGGGGAGAATCGCCCGGTGGAATTGATCCTCGTCGTCGTCGGCGCCATCATCATCACCGCGATCGCGCACCGCCGCGGGCTCGAACCCGCACTGGTCCTCGTCGTGGTCGGGTTCGTGGTGTCGTTCGCCCCCGACTTCAGGGGCATCGAACTCGAATCCGAGGTGCTGCTGTCGGTGGTGTTACCGCCGCTGCTGTACTCGGCGGCGCTGAACTTCTCGTTCCCGACGTTCCTGCGCAACATCCGGCCGATCCTCGGCCTCGGCATCGGCCTCGTCGTGATCACCACCTTCGCCGTCGCCGGTGTGGCGTCGTGGCTGGTGCCGTCCCTGACCTTCGGCACCGCGCTGATCCTCGGCGCCGTCGTGGCCCCGCCGGACGCGGTGACCGCGGTCGCGGTGGGCCGGCGGTTGGGACTGCCGAAGAAATTGATGGCGATTTTGACCGGCGAGAGCCTCGTCAACGACGCCGCCGCGCTGGCACTGTTCTCGATCGCGGTCGCGCAGGTCGCGGGCAGTCACGCCTACATCGAGAATCCGGTGCTGCTGTTCACCTACAGCGCCCTGCTCGGTCCGGTGGTCGGCGCCGTCCTCGGCTTCGTCACACTGTGGATCCGGCGCCGGTTGGCCAATCCGGGGCTGGAGACGATCCAGGGTCTGGTGGTGCCGTTCGCGGCGTTCATGTCCGCCGAACATTTCCACGCCTCGGGCGTGCTCGCGGTCGTGGTGGCGGGTTTCGTCGTCGGTCACGGCTCGCTGGACGCCGGCTATCAGACGCGGCTGCAGGAGCGGTACGTGTGGAACTCCGTCGACGTGATGCTCGAGGCGTTCGTGTTCGCCTACATCGGTCTGCAGTTGCGGTTCGTGCTCGAGGACCTCAACGAGGCGCACGAGTCGCTCGTCGAGGTGGCGCTGGCATCCGGGGTCGTCCTGCTGGTGGTGCTGGTGATCCGGCCCGCGTGTGTGTTCCTGATGTTCGGGCGGAACGTGTTGTCCCGCAAGGTCGAATCCAAGCTGAGCGTGCCGGCACCGCACCGCGCTCGCGGAACGCTCGGCACCAGGCGGCGCGACAAACCCCGCCGGCTGTCGGCACTGGCCGACCGCCGGTCGCTGACCTGGCAGGAGAACGTGGTGGTGTCGTGGACCGGGATGCGCGGGGTGGTGACCCTGGCGGCGGCGTCGGGCATCCCGTTGATGACGGTGTCCGGCGAGGCGTTCCCGGAGCGCGCCACGATCCAGGCCATCGCGTTCGCCGTCAGCGTCGGCACACTGCTGCTGCAGGGGTGGACGCTGCCGGTGCTGATCCGTTGGCTCAGCCCGTCGTTCGACGCCGACCGGCAGGCCGACGAGAGCGAGGGCCACAAGGTGATGGCAGTGGTGCAGACCGCGGCCGACGAGGTGCTGAACCGGTTCGCCGCCGACCCGCCACCCGGTCTGGATCCGGGAACGCTGGACAACATCAGGGCCACGATCGCCCGGCACTCCCAGGATTCCGACGAGTTGCCGGACCCGGATTCGCAGACCCCGCGCGCCGCGACGTTCTCGAAGCTCTACCGGGAGGTGCTGTGCGCACAGCGCAATGCGCTCATCGCCGAACGTGACGCCGGGCGCATCGAGGACGAGACGGTGCGCGCCATGCTCGAACGACTCGATCTACAGGAAGCCGGGATCTCCGCCCGCCTCGACAGCCGGTTGTGAGCACACCGGTCACGCCGCCAAACCCCAAGGATTCGCCAAGATCTCGACAAGCGCCTGCGGTGAGGCTGCTCTGACCGCCCGGGCCCCTGGGCGCGACGGAAAGGACCGACCATGCACGATCACGCCTTCCGCCTTGCCGCCGCCGGAGTCTTCGCGGCAGCCGTCATCGGACTGGCCGGTGTCGCGCACGCCGAGCAGTTCGGCGATCCCGAAGGCGCCGCCGAGTACTGGCACGAGCAGTCCTACGACGACTGCGCGATCATGTCGGCGGCGGACGTGATCGGCCAGATGACGGGCACCGCGCCGGCGGAGGAGGAGATCACCGCCTGGGCCAAGAACCAGCCCAGCGTGTCCGAGCCCGGCGACATGATCTACGAGCACTCCGATGACCCCGACGACCCCAACGCAGGCAGCATCTTCAAAGATCTGCCGATCGTGCTCGACCACTACGGGGTGCCGTCCCGATACGTCGGCGGCTCGGACTTCGAGACGCTCAAAGGCGTACTCGGCCGGCAGGGCGCCGTCATCGTGAACCTCAACGCCGAGACGATCTGGGATCTGCCGGGGGATCGCAGTCAGGCCGACCACGCTCTGGTGGTCACCGGGGTGAACACCGATACCGCAACCGTGCACCTCAACGACAGCGGTGCTGAGGACGGCGCTAACGAGCAGGTCACGATCGACACGTTCCTGGCCGCCTGGCAGGCCAGCGGCAACGAGATGGTGATGACGACCTAGAAGCCGCCGAAGTCGCCCCCGCCGAAGTCGCCGCCACCGAAATCGCCACCCCAACCGCCGTCACCGCCGGCATCCCAGCCGCCGCCGTCGTCGACTCCGCCGCCCTGACCCTGGTCGACCCCAGCGTCATAACCTTGCGCGAAGCCCGCGTCGTAACCCGTGCCGGCCATCCCGGAGAACAGGGCGTCGAACAGCAACACCGAGCCGATGCCCCACGCGCCGGCGACGAGCGCCGGCTTCCACCACGGTTCGGAATACCAGCCGGCCGGGACGGGCCTGCCCGCCACCTGTCCGCCGGGGTAGTAGTTCGGGGTGCGCTGCGACGGCGTCGGCGAGGCCTCGATCTCGCGGCCCTCGAACTGCACGCGACGGTCCTCGGTGACCGCGCCTGCCGAGCGCTGACCGGACAGCGATTCCAGTTCCGGACCCGGGTCCATCCCCATCGCGGTGCGCGCAGCGCGGACGTAGTACAGCCCCTCGACCGCGCTCTCCTTGGCCAGCTGCGCCTGGCGCACCGAGGTGGCCTGATCGATCTGCGACGCGGCGGCGGTGTACCGCTCGGACGCGTCGGCCAGCGCCTGCTTGGACGCGTCGTCGGAGCCGCTGAGGTTGAGCACCTGGCCGCCGAGCCGTTCGATCACCCGCCGGGCGTCGGCCTTGGCGTCGGCAAGGGTCTCGGCGGTGCGCTGCCCGGACCTCTTCGACGCGCTGTAGACAGCGAACGCGAGCGCCGCGACGACCACGATGATCAGGACCAGCAGAACGCCGTTCATCCATTCAGCCTACCGACGGACGGCAGGGTTTCGCGGTGCGCGAACGGCTCAGCGGGGCAGTCCGAACGGCGACGGCGGGGTGGGGGTCGCGATGCCGGCGTTGGTGCGCTGGGTCGCCGTGGTGATGTCCAGCGGGGTGATGGTGCCCGGGTCGGCGGCGCGCAGCGTGAGACCGACGTCTCTGATGTTGAGCCCGCCGAAGCCCACGAAGGTCTCGTAGACCGTGGAGGAGCCGACGATCTGCAGGGTGAGCGTCGAACCGGGCGTCATCGTGTAGGCGATGTTCTCCATCGGCACCGACACCGTGTGCTCGCGGCCGTCGAGCACCACCGGGATGGGGGAGACGAGATTGCCGAGGACCCGGCCGGTCTGGTCGTCGACCAGCTGAGCGAACACCGATCGGGCGCTGCCGTATCCGGAGTAGGTGAACGTGAGTTGCGGTGCGCCCAGCAGGTGGGTGGTCGTCGGCTGCGACGGCACCTTGATGTTGAGCCCCTGGCCGGCGGGCGCCGCCAGCCCCAGCGAGACCGGGAACGGAACCAGGGACTGTGGGCCCGAGCCGAAGAGCGGGATGACCGGCAGCAGGCCGCCGTTGCCGGACACCTCGATGGTGCGCTCCTCCGAGCCGAACGGGATCGAATCCGAGGTGTACCAGTCGCCCAGCTGATCGACCCAGGTGAACTTCGGGCCGGGGAACTCCGGCAGGGTGACGCCCTTGTTCTTGACGTAGGTGTCCATCCACTCCAGCTGTTGGGACACCAGGAAGTTCGTCTGCTGGAAGGTGTTCACCGGGTCGAGGCACACCCCGTGGCCGCCGCAGTACCAGATCATCTTGCTGGGCACCTCGGGGCGCAGCGCCATCGCGTTGTCCATCGCCTGCTGCAGGGTGAACAGGTCGTCGACGGTGCCCTGCAGGAAGAGCGTCGGTGCGGTGATGTTGCGGACGACGGTGGCGGGCGCGTTCTCGGCGAGGAACTGTTCCTGACCGTTGCCGAGCGTGCCGAACAGCACGCCGGTCAGGATCCCGATGTAGATCTGTGGGTCCAGCCGGGCGCCGTTGACCACCAGGTCGAGGAGCAGCAGCGTCGCCCAGGAGGTCTTGAACGTGCTGTTGGGGTACAGCGAGGTGGTCAGCGAATTCCAGGCGATGCCCGGCGCGATCGCGTCGATGCGCTGATCTATGCCCGCCGATGTCAGCTGGATCCCGCCGCCGTAGGAGCCGCCGACCATGCCGATGAGGGGATCCAGGCCGTTGGGGCCGGGTCCCATCTTCGTGCTCGACAGCATCGACATCCAGTCGATGATGGCCGACACGTCGCGGGCCTCGAAATCCTCGGAATCCAGGTGCAGCAGTCCGCCGGACGCAGCTTCGCCGCGCGGATCCCAGGTGATGACGTTGTAGCCGGCGGGGCGCAGCAGCGCGAGTCCGGGCACCAGTCCCGACACCGTGGTCAGCTGGGTGGGATCGGTGTAGCCGGCGGCACCGAGGCTGGGGCCGTTGAGGATCGTCGGCGCCGACTCGCCTGTCCGCAAGCCGAGGGCGGGGAAGTAGTTGGTACTGATCGGCGTGCCGTCGAAGGAGTGGATGGTGGTGGTGAACGCGATCGGATCGCCGGTGGTGAACTCGTTGACCGGGATCTCCACCTCGTAGACCCGGGACCGTCCGATGACGGGGGCGAGCAGATCGCTCACGATCGGGATCTGGTGCAGCTCGCGGATGAGCGGAGTGGCGATCAGCTTGACGATCGACGAACTGTCGAGCACCGCGTCGAGCAGTGACTGCTCGGCGACCAGGACCTCGAACCGGTCCGGCCCGGCGGAGCTCATGCCCGCGAAGTACGGCAGGAACGTGAAATCGCCGGTGGTCGCGTCGAGGGTGACCTTGCCGTTGCCCACGGGACCGCCGACGACGGTGTAGCTCAGCCGGCCGGAGCCGGTGGGTGCGACATTGTCGCCGGTGATGACGCCCTGGAAGACGCTGATGACCGGCTTGTACGGCGTCGGGCCGCTGATCGTGTTCGCCTGTGGCGACGTGAAACTCGGGGATTGCTCGGCCGGTGGGGTGGCCGATTCTTCGGCGGTGGCGGTGGCGGCGGCGATGCGCGAGGTGGACCGCCGCGACGTCGGTGCGTCGCTGCCGCGTTCGGTGCCGGAGTCTGTGGTTGACGTGGACCGTTCGGAGACACGCGCAGAAACCCGTGACGAGATCGGAGTTGTTGTAGCGCTGTCAGTTTCGCTGACGGCGACGCTGTTACTGCGGACGACACCAGTACGTGAAGCGGCGCTGGAGGCCGGGGTGGAGGCGGAGGTAGACGCGGATGCAGACCCGGTGTCGGAGGTGGACGCCGAGCGCGCGACGCCGCTGTCGGCCGTCTCCGCCGACGCCTCACCCGACGCGAGGAAGATGACCACGCCGACGCCCAGCGCGGCCGCCAGACCGCCGACCCGTCCGACATACCGTGCTGCGCTCATCGTGTTCCTTCGTCTACGTCAATAGCACTGAACGCACGGGAGACTACGCGTCGAAGGCCGGGTCGGACGGCGAATTCGAGTGCCCGGTGTCAGGTCGTCACCACCATCTCGTTACCGCCGGTCTGCCAGGCGGCGGTGAACAGGTCGAGGCTGACCTGTTCGTCGGCGCCGTCGTCGGGTCCGCTGTCGTTGAGGTGGACGATGCCGGCGTCGGTGTCGACTCCGGTGACCACCACGGCGTGATCGCTGGAGGTGCGGTCGCCGTCGGCGTCCCAGATCATCTCGCTGTTGACGGTCACGATGACGGCTTTGCCGTCGCCGAGCGCCTCTTCGACGGCATGGAGGCTCGCGCCGTCGACGTACTTGGCGTCGACCCCGTAGTGGGCCAGCACGATCGGTAGGTCGGCGAAGGCCGTGCCGACGTCGGGGTCGGTGTCCGGGTCGCCTTGGCGGTAGATCATGTTGCCGGGCTCGGAGACGCTCGGGGTGTGTTTGGCGAACTCGTCGATCTCGTCCTCGGACGGCTCGGTTCCGGTCATCTGGCCGATGACGTCGGCAGCGGCCATGATGGCGCAATTGTTGTAGCTCTGCGTCACTGTCCAGCCCGCCATCCCGTCCGGATTCCCGTACATCTCGGCGTGCGCGAGGCCGGACAGCCCCAGCGACGCCGCGGCGACCAGGATGGTGGCGGCCACACTGCGGATGAAGGCGTTGGTCATGGTCTTCCCTCTCAGTCGCCGGAGTGGCGTGAGGAGAGAATCTGGTCGGACGCTTGCCGGAATCTTGACGTGGTCTTGATGCGGGGGGCTGAGCGAGGTTATCCCCCTGTCAACGTGGGGGATAACCTTGGCGACTACAGCGTCCCCGAGCGCCATGCTGGTCTTCATGACGTCGCTTGGCGGGTTGAGCTGCACAACCACTGCGCGCCACCGTGGGGCGTTATCTCCCGTACTACTGGCCTTTTTGGGCGGCACGCTGGTGGTCATGACCCTGGCCGGCGTGCCCGCGGCGCACGCTGACAGCATCGGAGCGGGCGCGGACGTGCACGTCGCCCAGTCGCTCGGCGGTCGCGAACTGACCGTCACGATCCGGCGGGTCGGCCCGGTCCTCGGGCCTCTGCACGTCGACGTCGCCACACATCGCGGCGACGCTCCAGGCGCATTGCAACTCACCGCGTCGGCACCGGGAGCCACTCCGAGCAGCGGGCAGGTGACGCTCGGCGCGCCCGGCATCTATTCGACGACGCTCAACGTCGACAGGGCCGGACCGTGGGAACTGATCGTCGACGACGGCCACACCGCGGCACGTATCCCGTTCATCGTTCCGGCGCAGGTGATTCCGCCGTGGAAGAAGGCGAGTGACTACGGCTTCTTCGCCGCGGGCGCGCTGCTGATCATCTCGCTGGGGGCGACGTTGCGCGCGCGCCGCAGTTGGATCGCGCTGGTCCCGGCTGCCGGCATGCTCATCGCGCTGACGGTGGCAGTCACCGGCGCGACGTTGTCGGCGTACTCCCCGCCACCCCCGCAGCCCGGCCAGGATCTCGACCCCACCCTCGAGAACATTCGTGATCCCTACGCGCGCGTTGCGGCCAATTCGCGCAATCCGGTGGACTATTCGCGGCCGCCGATCACCATGGCGGTGTCCGCCGCTGAATCCACGCTGCGTTTGAACCTCACCGACTCCTCGACCGGGCGACCCGCCGACGACCTGTTGATCCACCACGGCGCGCTGATCCATCTCATCGTCGTCTCACCGACGGGCGCCATGTTCCACGTGCATCCCGTGCGTGTCGCACCGGGACGTTACGAGGCGAAGTTCGACACCCCCGAACGCGGTATCTACGCGATGACTGCCGAACTCGCCCGGCGCGGTGGCGGGGTGCAACTGCTGCGTGGCTCGGTCGACGGGCAATCCCCTGCTGCACTGCCGACCGTGGCGCCGCCCTCGGATGGCGAAATCACCGCGACGGTCGCGCCGGCGGGCAGCCCGAGCACGATCCGGGCCAGGTTCGGCGACACCCCCGATCTGCAGCCGTGGCTCGGGATGGTCGGACACATGATGGTCGTCGGACCACTACCCGACGGCCCTGATGTCGGCAAACACGCACTGACAGCACCGGTCTGGTCGCATGCGCATGCCATGGCGCCGCCCGCGCCCGGTGCCGTGGGCGGGCAGCCCGACGAGTCGGTTGCCCGGTACGGACCCGAGATCGATTTCACCTATTCGTTCGCGTTGCCCGGCCGATACAAGGTGTGGGTGCAGACCGAACGTGACTACGCCATTCTGACCGCGCCAACCGAAGTCGAGGTCCAACCGTGAGCCGCGGGCGCCTCGTTGCCGTCGCCGTGCTCGCCACCGTCATCGTCGGCGCCGGAACCTGGGCGTTGTGGCCGAAGTCGAGGGATGAGGGCTCGGCTGCCGCGACGGCGGGGCCGTACCTGGTGCAGCTGATCGGTGAATCGCCGAAGGTCGGACGCACTCCGGTCACCGTCGAGATAACCGGCAACGGGGACCTTACACCGGACTCGGTCACTTTCGAGGCCGCGATGCCCCAAATGGGCCATGCCGCAACACCTGTGGCCGCTGCAGCCCAGGGCGGCGGCCGGTACCGCGCCGACGTGGACTTCTCCATGGCCGGGCCATGGGAGATCACGGTCCGCATCGCCGCAGGCGGCCACGTGCACGAAGCAGTTCTGAGCGCCACCACCAACGGGTAGAGAGGCCACCGCCATGACGAGTGTGGAATCGCGCGGCAAGCTACCGGCGCTTGTCATGCTCGCAGGCACCCTGATCTCGTTGTCGGGATTGACCTGGGACATCGACTGGCACCTCGACGTCGGGCCGGACAGCTTCTTCACGCTGCCGCACCTCTTGATCTACTCCGGCGGCGCGATCGCCGGAGTGACCAGTCTCGTCATGGTGTTGCGGGCCACCGCCGCACAGCGCAGCGGCCGGGATCTCGATCCGACCGTGGGCGGCCGCGCGTTCAAGGTGCTCGGCGTATTCGCCGCGCCGATCGGCTATCTGGTCGCGGGCCTCGCGGCTGCCGCGTTCCTGCTGTACGGGCTGTGGGACGAGTGGTGGCACGGCTTGTACGGATTCGACGTGACCGTCGCGTCACCGCCACACCAGGGTTGGCTGACGTCGATCTGCGTCACCATGATCGGCACCGCGATCGTCTTTGCCGCGGCCCGCGAACATCGCTGGGGCCGTTGGGGATTCATGGTCGCGCTCGCGGCCTTCGGGCAATATGCCTCGATCCAGAGTGGTGCACTGGCCGACATCAACCTGAGTGCGACGATCGACTGGGCCACCCTGACCTGGCTGGCGATTCCGCTGGTCTGCGTGCTGCTCGGATCGCAGGTCGTGCCGCGCGGCGGAGCCCTCGGCACCGGGCTTCTCACGCTGGTGCTGAACCTGGCGACCTGGTCGTTCGCCGGCTGGGCGGTCGGGTGGTACGCCGACCTGCAGCACTTGGAGCTTCGTGACTTCGTCGAGTCGGGCTTTCCCATCGACATGGTGCTGATACCCGCAATCGTCTGTGTGTTCGGCGTCGTCGTCGAGCTCCTGCTGCGATGGAGGGGTTCGAGCGCCTGGCTGCTGGGGGGTTCGGGCGCAGCAGGGTTGATTGCGATCGCCTGGCTGCTCAGCTCGATGGGATCCGGGGGTGTCGACCTGGGTGGCGAGGACGGCGGCGGACATGCCGGCAGCGTCCTGCTGACGTGCCTCGCCGGGGGGCTGCTCGCGGGAGTGCTCGGCGGCGCGACATGGCGACTCGGCCGGGCGTTGCGCGCAACGAACGCGACACCTGCGGTCGGTGCATCAGCATGACCATCTACGAGAGGGTGCGGGCAACCGTCGCGATGCTGTGCGCCGTCGCCGCGCTGTCGATCGGCGCGGCACCGGCCGCTGCCGCCGATCCGCTGGACTATGTCGTGCACACCGAGCACGTCCAGGTGGGTCCGTACCCGGTGACCGTCGGGTTCACCGTGTGGCCGCTGCGCGCCATGCAATCGTTGGATTTCACGTTCCAACCGGACGGCGGAATCGCAGACAAATCCGGCATCATCGCGACGATCGCCCCCGATGGCCGGGAGGAAGCGGATCGGCTGTCCCGCCATCCGCGTAACCGCGCTGTGTGGGGCCTCGACGTCGAGTCGCTCGACTCCTCGGGGACGTGGACGCTGCGGTTCACGATCGACGGTCCGCAGGGCGAAGGTACCGGCGACCTGGCTGTCGAGGTGCTCGAACAGCCAGGACCCCCGCTGGCGCTGAGCTGGCTCATCGGGCTCACCCCGCTGGCGCTGACGGTGGTGTTCTTCGCCGTGGTCTGGCTACGCACCGGCGGGGACCGGGAGGCGGGAGTACCGGACCGGACGGTCCGATAGCCCCACGACCGACCGAAACCGCCCCCACCGAGGCGGTTCCTGTGGAGCGGGCGACGGGAATCGAACCCGCGTAGCTAGTTTGGAAGACTAGGGCTCTACCATTGAGCTACGCCCGCAGCGTGCGAGAGAAGACTGTACCGGCGCGGACCGGATCAAATCCAATTGAAGGTCTCGCGTCGACACCCCGTAGTATCTCGCGTGGTCAGCGCATCGACTGGTGACATGCCGCGGACCGAGACGACATCGGGGTGTAGCGCAGCTTGGTAGCGCATCCGCTTTGGGAGCGGAAGGCCGCAGGTTCAAATCCTGTCACCCCGACTCGCGCCCACCACCCGAACGACCAGCAGAGTCCGAGATCGAGGAGTAACCACCGTGAAGAGCACCGTCGAGAAGTTGGGCCCGACCCGGGTTCGCATCAACGTGGAGGTGCCCTTCACGGAACTCGAGCCCGAGTTCGACCGCGCGTTCAAGCAGCTGGCCCAGCAGGTCCGCCTCCCCGGCTTCCGGCCGGGCAAGGCGCCGCGCAAGCTGCTGGAGGCCCGCGTCGGCCGTGAGGCCATGCTCGATCAGGTCGTCGGCGAGGCCGTGCCGATCCGCTATACCGAGGCCATCACGTCGCAGGACGTCCAGCCGATCGGTCAGCCGCAGATCGAGATCACCCAGAAGGAGTACGGCGCGGACCTCGTGTTCACCGCCGAGGTCGACGTGCGTCCCGAGATCGACCTGCCCGACCTGGGTGACCTGGAGATCGTCGTCGACCCGATCGTCGTCGAGGACGAGGACGTCGACGCGGAGCTGCAGACGCTGCGGGCCCGCTTCGGCACCCTCACCGGCGTCGAGCGTCCCGCGCAGGACGGCGACTTCGTCTCCATCGACCTGTCGGCCACCGTCGACGGCAAGGACGTCCCGGAGGCCAAGACCGAGGGGCTGTCCCACGAGATCGGCTCCGGCCAGCTGATCGACGGCCTCGACGCCGCGATCATCGGACTGTCCGAAGGCGAGACCGCGACGTTCACCACCACCCTGGTCGCCGGCGAGTACGCCGGCCAGGAGGCCGAGGTCACCGTCACCGTCCAGTCCATCAAGGAGCGCGAGCTGCCCGAGGCGGACGACGAGTTCGCCCAGCTGGCCAGTGAGTTCGACACCATGGACGAGCTGCGCGAGAGCCTCGTCGAGCAGGTGCGCCGCGCCAAGCGGGTGCAGCAGGCCGAGCAGATCCGTGACAAGGCCCTCGAACTCCTGCTCGAGGAGACCCAGGTCGACCTGCCCGAGAAGGTCGTGCAGTCCCAGGTCGACGACACCCTGCACAACGCGATCCACGCCCTCGACCACGACGAGGACAAGTTCGCCGAGCAGCTCGCCGAGCAGGGCAGCAGCCGCGAGGAGTTCGACGCCGAGAACCGCAGCAACGCCGAGAAGGCCGTCAAGACCCAGCTGCTGATGGATGCCGTCGCCGACAAGCTCGAGATCCAGGTCGGTCAGAACGACATCACCGAGCGGCTGGTGCTGATGTCGCGCCAGTACGGCATCGAGCCCCAGCAGCTGCTGCAGGTGCTCCAGCAGAACAACCAGCTGCCCTCGATCTTTGCCGACGTGCGTCGCGGGCTGACCATCGCGGCCGTCGTGCACGGAGCCACCGTCAAGGACACCGACGGCACCGAGATCGACACCGCGGAGTTCTTCGGCCCCTCCGGTGGCGCTGCGGCAGAAGCCGGCGCAGCCGACGAGGATGCGGCCGACGAGGATGCCGCGGAGGAGAGCGCACAGTCCTAGTGACGCATCCGGCGGGCAGGAGCGCAGCGACGCGGGGCCACGCTCTGAGCGAACTCGCGGCTGTCAGGGAGTGCACGCCGCCCGAGGTTGGTTAGTGTCGGTGACAGACCGACGCAAGACAGCGACATCGCGAAGCCGCGCCGGCGGCGACCTCGGCGACGAGCCGCCCCGGCAGCGACGACGCACTGGCGACCAAGACGTAAAGAAAGCAGGTACTCAGTCGTGACGGACATGCGTGGCGGGGCGAGCGGTTTCACGCTCCAGGACTCGGTCTACGAGCGGTTGCTCGCAGAACGCATCATCTTCCTGGGTTCGCAGGTGGACGACGACATCGCCAACCGGCTGTGCGCGCAGATCCTGCTGCTGAGTGCGGAGGATCCCACCAAGGACATCCACCTCTACATCAACTCGCCCGGCGGCTCGATCAGCGCCGGCATGGCGATCTACGACACCATGGTGCTCGCGCCGTGCGACGTCGCCACCTACGCGATGGGGATGGCCGCCTCGATGGGTGAGTTCCTGCTCGCCGCGGGCACCAAGGGCAAGCGGTACGCGCTGCCCCACGCCCGGATCCTGATGCACCAGCCGCTCGGCGGCATCACCGGCGGCGCGGCCGACATCGCGATTCAGGCCGAGCAGTTCGCGGTCATCAAGAAGGAGATGTTCCGGCTGAACGCCGAGTTCACCGGACAGACCCTCGAGCGCATCGAGGCCGATTCCGACCGGGACCGCTGGTTCACCGCTCAGGAGGCCCTCGAATACGGGTTCGTCGACCACATCATCACCAGCGCCAGCGTCAACGGCGAAGGACCAGGAGCAGGACTAGACAAATGAGCGACTACGTGAACTCCGCGGCGGACCCCCGGCTGCAGCCCCAGGCCCGCTACATCCTGCCGTCGTTCATCGAGCACTCGAGCTTCGGCGTCAAGGAATCGAACCCCTACGCCAAGCTGTTCGAGGAGCGCATCATCTTCCTCGGCGTGCAGGTCGACGACACCTCCGCCAACGACGTGATGGCCCAGCTGCTGGTCCTCGAGTCGCTCGATCCCGATCGCGATATCACGATGTACATCAACTCGCCCGGTGGCTCCTTCACCTCGCTGATGGCGATCTACGACACGATGCAGTACGTGCGGGCCGACATCCAGACCGTGTGCCTCGGTCAGGCCGCGTCGGCAGCAGCGGTGCTGCTGGCCGCAGGGACGCCGGGTAAGCGCCTCGCGCTGCCCAACGCGCGCATCCTCATCCACCAGCCCGCGCTGGCCGGTGTGATCCAGGGCCAGTTCTCCGACCTCGAGATCCAGGCCAAGGAGATCGAGCGGATGCGCACGCTGATGGAGGAGACCCTCGCGCGGCACACCGGCAAGGATCCGAGCGTCATCCGCAAGGACACCGACCGCGACAAGATCCTCACGGCGGCCGAGGCCAAGGAGTACGGCATCGTCGACACCGTCCTCGAATACCGGAAGCTCTCCGCACAGAAGTCTTGATCGGGTCCCGAACTTCCGCCGAACCGGGCCCGGAGCTCGGAGCCGCGTGCCATTCTGACAATTAGCGGAATGGCTGGTCAGGCGGCGCACGAGAGGTGACGACGGTGGGCATACGGGGCGGCGCGGGAATCGCGGCGGCGGCGGTGGCCGCCGGAGTGTTGTCGCAGGCGCTGGCGCCTCTGGTGGCGTCGGCGCAAACGTGTCCGGCAGGGACGTACTGGGACGCCGCCATGGCGCAGTGCGAGCCGGTCACCGTGGTCGTCAACCCGCCCAATCCGGTCATCGGTCCGGTGGGACCGGCGGGCGTCGGGGGCGTCGTCGGGCCGGCCGGTCCGGGACCCGTCGGACCGGGCCCTGCGGGGCCGGGACCGATCGGATACGGACCTCACTGAAAGCCTCCGATACCGCATCACGACCTCAGCCGGGCCGGTGTGACGCCGCCCGGCTGAGGTTCTGCGCGGGCGTGGGTACTCTCGGTCGGGTAACGCCTGCGACACGCCAGAGACACGGCGGCGCGTTCGGAGGGGCCGCAGCGTTTGCAGGCGTTATGTTGGCGCGACAACAGCTGAAAACCACCGGGGCGATTCGATCATCGGTCGCACCGCACCGGAGATAACGGGTAGCGTCGAGAGCCAAGGCATTCCTCGGATCTGCGATGGGACCCACCGCATCCGACAGTCGGACGTCGAACAGGAAGTAGGACCCCACCACCATGGCGCGTATCGGAGACGGCGGTGACCTGCTGAAGTGCTCGTTCTGTGGCAAGAGCCAGAAGCAGGTGAAGAAGCTCATCGCCGGCCCCGGCGTGTACATCTGCGACGAGTGCATCGACCTCTGCAACGAGATCATCGAAGAGGAGCTGGCCGACGCCGACGACGTCAAACTCGACGAGCTGCCCAAGCCCGCCGAGATCCGCGAGTTCCTCGAGAGCTACGTCATCGGCCAGGACACCGCCAAGCGCACGCTGGCCGTCGCGGTCTACAACCACTACAAGCGCATCCAGGCCGGCGAGAAGAGTCGCGATTCGCGCAACGAGCCGGTCGAGCTGACCAAGTCGAACATCCTGATGCTCGGCCCCACCGGCTGCGGTAAGACCTACCTGGCGCAGACCCTGGCCAAGATGCTCAACGTCCCGTTCGCCATCGCGGACGCCACCGCGCTGACCGAAGCCGGCTACGTCGGCGAGGACGTCGAGAACATCCTGCTCAAGCTCATCCAAGCCGCCGACTACGACGTCAAGCGCGCCGAGACCGGCATCATCTACATCGACGAGGTCGACAAGATCGCCCGCAAGAGCGAGAACCCGTCGATCACCCGTGACGTGTCCGGCGAGGGTGTGCAGCAGGCGCTGCTGAAGATCCTCGAGGGCACGCAGGCCTCGGTGCCCCCGCAGGGCGGACGCAAGCACCCGCACCAGGAATTCATCCAGATCGACACCACCAACGTGCTGTTCATCGTCGCCGGCGCCTTCGCCGGGCTGGAGCGGATCGTCTCCGACCGGGTCGGCAAGCGCGGTCTGGGCTTCGGTGCCGAGGTTCGATCCAAGGCCGAGATCGACACCCAGGACCACTTCGCCGAGGTCATGCCCGAGGACCTGATCAAGTTCGGTTTGATCCCCGAGTTCATCGGCCGGTTGCCGGTCGTCGCGTCGGTGACCAACCTGGACAAGGAATCGTTGGTGAAGATCCTGTCCGAGCCGAAGAACGCGCTGGTCAAGCAGTACACCCGGCTGTTCGAGATGGACGGCGTCGAGCTGGAGTTCAACGAGGACGCACTCGATGCCATCGCCGACCAGGCCATCCATCGCGGCACCGGCGCCCGCGGCCTGCGCGCCATCATGGAAGAGGTCCTGCTGCCGGTGATGTACGACATCCCCAGCCGCGACGACGTCGCGAAGGTGGTCGTGACCCGGGAGACCGTGCAGGACAACGTCCTTCCGACGATCGTGCCGCGTAAGCCGCCGCGCAACGAGCGCCGCGAAAAGACCGCGTAGCTCGTCGAGACTGCAGTCAGGGCTGTGAATCCGCGCGATTCACAGCCCTGACGTCATTCTCGGCGGAGGTGTGCCGAGCTCAGCGGATAAAGCGGTCGGGCAGTGCGTACCGGTGGATGGTGCGGAACGTCTGCCAGTACTGCCGCGGCAGCGGGCCGGTGGTGTACGGCAGGTCGTACTTCTCGCACAGTGCCCGCACGCGTCGCGCGATCTGAGCCAGCCGGTTGCTCGGCAGGTCCGGAAACAGGTGGTGCTCGATCTGGTAGCAGAGGTTGCCGCTCATGAACGCCAGCGCGGGCCCGGCGTTGAAGTTGGCGCTGCCGAGCATCTGCCGCAGATACCACTCGCCCCGCGTCTCGTTCTCGAGTACCTCGGGATCGAATTTCTCGGCGCCGTCGGGGAAGTGCCCGCAGAAGATCACCATGTACGCCCACAGATTCCGCAGCACATTGGCCGCGGCGTTGGCCGCCAGTGTGCGCCGCCAGCGACGACCGCTGAGCGCCGGGATGGCGATGTAGTCCTTGGCGATCTGGCGCCCGGCTTTGGCCGCCAGTTCGTGGCCGCCCTTGGATCCGCCGATCTCCAGCGCCCGGTCACGGGCAGCGTGCAGGCCGTGTAGCGCGATACCCCACTCGAAGATGGCGGCCAGCAGCACGTTTCGTATCGGCGCCGCCAGATAGTCCGGTTTCCACTCCTGATCGGGGGAGACCCGCAGCACGCCGAAACCCAGGTCGTCGTCGACGCCGATGACGTTGTTGTAGACGTGGTGGGTGTAGTTGTGGGAGTACCGCCACTGCGACGAGAGACCGGCCATATCCCACTCCCAGGTGTTGGAGTGAATCTCCGGATCGTTCATCCAGTCCCATTGACCGTGGCCGACGTTGTGGCCGATCTCCATGTTCTCGATGCTCTTTGCGGCCGCCAGGGCGACCGTGCCGAGCAACCAGCCGCGCCGGGACCGGCTGCGGTGGATGACGACGCGGGCCGCCAGATCGAGCAGACGTTGGACACGGATGGTCCGCCGGATGTAGGCGGTGTCGCGCGCGCCGAGCGAGCTCTCGACGTCGGCGCGGATCGCGTCCAATTCGACGGTCAGCGCCTCGAGATCGGTTTCGCTGAGGTGCGCGAAAGCAGCGACCTGCCTGATTGCCACAGTGGGTCCTCGGGTCGGGTGGGATGGTTGCGAACGTCACCGCACGCTGAAGACCATCCAGGCTGGACCGGCTCCTGTGCCCACCTTACGCGGTGACCGCCGCACCCTCAGCCCGCGAAGATCTCACCGTCTCTGACGGTCACCGGACGCGACGCGAGCGGCTGGACCGCCGGACCCTGTATCACCGAACCGTCCAAGCGGAAGCGGCTGCCGTGACAGCGGCACACGATCTCGGCCTCTTCCACCGCGGCGACCTTGCACCCGGCGAGCGGACACGTCGACGACAGACCAGTGAAGGTGCCCGGCGTCGGTTGGGTCACCACGATGTCGTCGACGATCACCCCTGAGCCGACCGGCACGTCTGCGGTCGCGGTGAGTGGCCGGTTCGGGGCAGGGGCGTCGCCGTCTCCAGTGGACGATTCGTCCGGCTTCCTGCCGTAGGCCGTGCAGGCGGCCAGGACCGCGGTGACCAATCCCAGTCCGGCGCCGAGCACGACGTGGCGGCGGGGTGCACCGACGGAATGGATCCGCATGTAGTGCTCCTCTCTCTAGAACGTGAGTCCGCTGGTGCGGAAGAACCACAGGGCCGAGGTCAGCCACACGTAGACCAGGCTGAAGAACACGAGGCCGCCGATGACAGGGATGATCCACGGCGTCAGCCGGCGATGGGTCAACAACAGCATTTTCGACACGAACGCCCCGTAGAAGAAGCACCCGAACAGCGAGTGAAACAGCACCCGGTTGTCGGCGGAGGAGAACCCGAGCGCATACAGGCAGTGCACGGCAACCGGAGCGGTGGCGAGAACGGCCAGCCGCCCCGACCACACATGCGCACGCCCGATCCAGCGCGGGGTGCCTGCACGCGGCAGCAGCCGGTACATCGCGAACGCCGACAGCAGCTGAAACAGGGCGAGAACGACGGCGAGAGTGGCGAGCCATGACTTGACCGCCGTGCCGCTCGAGAAGCCGGCCAGGTTGACCGAGAAGAACCGGGGTTCGTGCGTCACTGCGAATGCACCCAGGGCGACGGCGGTCAGCGCCCCGGCGGCGACGGCGGCAGCCGCCGGCCAGCCTCTGTGCGTCGTCGAGATCGGCTGGGTCGCCTCAGTCATCGGTGGGCCTCACCGGGCGGGCGTAGAAGCTCCAGCTGTCGCCCTCGACGGTGAGGGTGCCGGTGATGCCGGCCGGCGTGATCCGGCCGATGAGGCGACCGCTGCCTCCCGGGTCGGTGAGGTCGAGGGAGGCCGCGGAGGTGCGGCCCTGCAACCATTTTGCGATACCCCGGTTGTCGCAGGCGTATGCGCGGGCGCGGTCACCGTCGATGTCGACGTCGACGACCAGGGGCGATTCGGCGGTGCGGATCTCCGCCCGGTAGCGGGCCTGCCGCGGTGTCACCGGCGGTGCCGGGACCGTTGCGGTGACCGGGGCCAGGGCGGGGGATTGCACGGGTGCGGACTCGTGCGAGCCATTGGCGAGCCAGACCGCCGCTCCGGCGGCGGCGACGGCGCCCAGCGTGATGAGCGGGCTGCGGTGCGTCATGGACGTCATTCCTCATCGGTCGGTGGTCTGTGATCGGGGGTAGGCAGAACGGGTCGGCGCACGAGCGGTGGGACATCAGCGCACCCGCGCGCCGCGCTCGGCGATCACCTCGTCGATGAGAGCGGCGATCTCCGCCACCCCGTCCCGGCGGGCCAGCGCCGCCTGCAGGCGGCACGCGTTGTCCCGGTAGCTCCGGCGATCCAGGACGGTGCGCACCGCGGCGCGCACGGCATGCGGCGACGGCGTCCCCGTCTTCAGGTTCACCCCCGCACCGCTCCAGGCGACGCGGGCGGCGACCTCGGGTTTGTCCTCGGTGTCGCCCGCTACGACCATCGGGACACCGGCCGCCAGCGCGCGCTGCACGGCGCCGTAGCCGCCGTTGGTGACCATGACGTCCACCTTGGGTAGCAGTACGTCGTGCGGAAGGTATTCGGAGACATAGGCATTGGCAGGTAACCGGTCGCCGAGCGCGGACACCGGCCTGCCGCCGGTGGTGGCCACGACCGTCACCTCCGTGTCGGCGAGCGCCTCGATGGTCGGGGCCAGCAGGCGGGTGAGGTCGGCGTTGTCGATCGTGCCCTGGGTGACGTGGACTACCGGCCTGTCGCCGTCGAGGACGTGCCACCACGAGGGCGGCCGGAAGCCGATCGTCGGCGCGGGGTGGACTGCGCCGACGTAGCGCACGTTGGACGGCAGATCGGAACGTGGATAGTCGAATTCTGGGACGGTCGGGGCGATACAGCGGTCTGCGAGCAGTCCGGAATCGGTGACGAACACCGGCAGGCGGGGTGCATTCAGGCGGTCGAGCAGGTGGTTGGCCGCGGCGTGCGATCCGCGCAGCAGCACCCGCTGGGTCAGTGCCGTCAGCGCCCGGTTGCGGAGGCGACCGAACGGGGACGACGACGGGTGCAGCCCGAGGCCAGTCGGTCCGGTGTCACGGCTGCTGATGAACAGCGGAGTGGTGGAGTAGGTCAGGATCGGTGGGCGCGCGGCTGGGTCACCGAGCAGGAACGGCAGGATGCCGAAGAACATTGCGTCGGAGATGACCGCGTCGAATCGGTTGTGGGAGAACAGGTCTGCGAGCGCAGCGCTCTGATGGGGCATCGGCTTGACAAAGATGTTGGTGATGTCGAAATCCACCCGGTGGATACCGGTCGTCGAGGAGCGGCCGGGGAACTGCTCGTCGAGTCGGGCCTCGTCGAGGTCGGTCTGCGGTGGCAGAGCCCGGTGCCGGGCGCCGGCGGCGCTGACTTTCGCTGCGTGCGCGGCGGCGGTCAGCACGGTGACGTGGTCACCGCGGTCGACCAGTCCGCGGGCGAGGTTGAGCAGGGGTCCGATGTGGCCGATCGGCGACATCGAGGTGATCAGGATCTGCGGCATGGACTGCTCCCGTCTGGACGTTTCATCGGAATTCGATGGTCAGCCAGACGGTGTAGGTGGAGCTTGGAGGTTTTGTGGAGATCCGGTGGAGATCAGGCGAACGTCAGCGGGTGATCCGGTCGGGACGGGTGTAGACGTTCATCGACTCGCCGCGCAGAAACGCGACCAGGGTCAGCCCGGACTGGGCGGCCAGATCGACCGCCAGTGACGACGGCGCGGACACCGCGGCCATGATCGGGATACCCGCCATGACCGCCTTTTGCGTCAGCTCGAAGGATGCCCGGCCGCTGACCAGTAACACAGTGCCGTTCAGCGGGATTCGGCCGGCCTCGAGGGCCCAGCCGATCACCTTGTCGACGGCGTTGTGCCTGCCGATGTCCTCGCGCACCACCAGCATCTCCCCGTCGGTGGTGAACAGCGCGGCGGCATGAAGTCCCCCCGTGCTGGCGAACACCTTCTGCGACTTGCGCAGCCGGCCCGGCATCGCCGACAGCGCGGCGGCCGACACCCGCGACGGCTCGTCACCGGGGCAGTGCCTGCTGGTCAGACGCACCGCCTCCAGGGACGCCTTTCCGCACACTCCGCAGGACGAGGTGGTGTAGAAGTTGCGGCGCATGTCGGTGCTCGGCGGCGGCACGTGCGGCGCGAGGGCGACGTCGAGGACGTTGTAGGAGTTGACCCCGTCCGAATCAGCGCCGCGGCAATAGCGCACGGTCAGCACGTCGTCGCGGTGGCCGATGACCCCTTCGGTGAGCAGGAAGCCTTGGGCGAGTTCAACATCCGCGCCCGGTGTGCGCATGGTGACCGTCAACGGTTCACCGCTGAGCCGAATCTCGAGGGGTTCCTCGACCACCAGGGTCTCCGGGCGCGCGACGCTGTCGACCGCGGTGACGTGATGCGCGCGCCTGCGCGCAGTGACCCGGCCCATGACTCAAGCCTATAGGCGGCCGATCAGACGGCGCCCCGCACGCTCAGCGGCCGGCCACGCCGTCGGCGAGCAGCGCGGGCGCCTCGGGACCACCGTCGAGCGCGCGGGTGGTGCGCACCGCGATCCGCCACCGCCCGTCGATGCGGCGCAGCCGGAAGTGGTTCGCCGCGGCGCGCCACACCGCGAAACCCTCCGCGCGCCGGGTCACCACGATCGATTCGCACACCGCGACCGCGGAGTCGCCGTCGACCGTCACGACGGCAGGCCCGAGGAAGTGGCAGCACCCACGGGCGATCAGGCCCCGGTGGCCGTCGGAGCGCACCATGGCCGCCACCTCGTCGCTGCTGCGCATCTGCCACCCCTCGACGTCGTAGACGCCGTCGGCGGCCCACAGTGCGGCCGCGGCGTCGGACTCCCCGGCGTCCACCAGGGGCCCGTACGACGCGATCAGCCGCTCGACGGCGCGTTCGTCCTCCATGCGTTGGACCCGGCGTTCCAGCCGTGCCAGCGCGTCGTCGTTCATGTGTTCGCCTTCCCGGGGTCGCCGGCGCCGATGAGCCGCTGCATGAACTCGTGGGTGCCCAGCACCAGCTTGCGCCGGTCCGGGTCGTTGCGGCGGGCCACGTCGTCGGCGTTGCCGCCGGCCACGTACACCGGTCCGTCGGCCAGATGCGCCAGCCCCTCACGCGCGACGTCGGCCGGTTCGGCGACCCGCAGGCCCGGCAGGTCGAAGTTGAGGCCTACGCGCTCCATCGCGGGGGTGCGCGTGACACCGAGCACCAACTCCAAGACGTGGACGTCGTGGTCGCGCAGTTCCAGCCACAGGCTCTCGGCAAAGATGCGCCCGAACGCCTTGACCCCGCCGTAGACGGTGTGGCGGACCGATCCGAGATAACCGGCCATGGATCCGACCATGAGAATTCCGCCGCGCCTGCGCTCGCGCATGGGCCTGCCGAAATGCTGTACCAAAGCCAGCATGGTCGTGATGTTCAGGTCGAGCACCTGCTGGAACTCGGCGAGCTCACCGTCGAGGAAGTCCTCGCTGCAGGTGTTGGCGCCCGCGTTGTAGATCAGCAGCCCGACCTCGACGTCGGCGACGGTGTCGATCACCCGCGGCACAGCGTCGGGGGCCACGAGATCCACCGCGAGGGTGCGCACCTCGACGCCGCGCGCCCGGCAGTCCGCAGCCGTCTGATCCAGCGGTCCGGGCTTGCGCGCCACCAGCATCAGATTCAGTCCGGCGTCGGCCAGTTGGCGCGCGAACTCGGCGCCCACCCCTTCCGATCCGCCCGCGATGATCGCCCACGGTCCGTATCGCGTCATGTCAGTCATGGCTGCATCCTCCCGCAGCGCCGAGGTGGCCCGGCACCGCGTCAGGTGCGGGTGACGATCATCGTCTGGTCATAGATTTGCCACGCCGCAACGAACGTGTCGATGGACACCTGTTCGTCGGCGCCGTTCTCGACACCGCTGTCATTGAGGTGGACCATCCCCGTACCGGTGTCCACGCCGGTGACGACCAGACCGTGCGCTGACCCGTCGGAGTCGTCCTCCTGATTCCAGATCTTCCAGGCGTCGACGATCGCGATCACCTTGCGGCCCTGGCCGAGGTACTGCTCGAGCGCGTCGATCCCGGCGTCGATGTTGCCGTCCCTGCCGCCCCGGTCGGCATCGGTGTAGTCCGATTCGATGCCGTAGGCGCGCAGCAGCGCGGGCACGTCGGCGCCGTTGGTGCCGGCTCCGCCGTCGGGGTCGGATGGGTCGTCCGGGGTGTAGATGGGCCCCGGGTGCGACTCGCTGGGCGTCCGGGAGGCGGTGGCGATGATGTCCTGCTCGGAGGGCAGGTCACCGGTGACCTGCCCGATCACGTCGGCGGTGGCCATCAGCACGCAGTCGCCTTCGGTCTGCTGCGCCCAGTACTGGGCAGCCCCGGCCGGATCGCCGTACAGAGTGCCGGATTCGCTGGCCGCGGCGGTGGCGGCCGTTCCGAAGGCAGCCGCACCGATCATGGTGGCGACGACGGCCGCGCGGGCCATGTTGACGAGTCTGCGCATGGTGTCCTCCTGGTCGGCGCCGGTGTGGCGGTTCGACCATGAGACTCAGTCGTCACCCTCCACGGATGGTTGGCGCATTCTTGGAGCGGACGGCTGCAGATACGTCACGATCGCGTTCGTGAGGCCGCGCCGCGCGAGGTCGAGGTCGTAGTACGACCCGAGTTGGCGTTCGGAGACCAGCCCGCGCATGGCGCCGGGGATGAACGAGGCGACCTCGCGCACCCGTTCCGGGTCGACGTCTACGTCGGCGAAGGCCGTCTGGCAGTCGGCGATCCAGTTGCGGCCCCACGACTGCAGTTCCGCGGCGGTCTGGGGATACAGCCGTTCCAACTCGGCGCCGTCGCGGGGGAGAGCGGCGCGCAGCGTCTCGATGGCCCGCGAGTCGGGCGCCGAGAGACCGTCGAAAAGCAGGTCGATAATCGCCGAAACACGTTCCCTCAGGGGTGCTTCCGGTGTCGCCATGGACGGCAGCTGGCCGCGGCGCTCGGCGGTGCGGGCGAGCACGGCGGCCCAGAGGCCGTCGATGTCGCCGAACTGGTACTTCACCGCACCCCAGGTGGCGCCGGCGTCCTTGGCGATGCGGTTGGCCGACGCGGCGGCGACGTCCCCGGTGGCCAAGGCGCGCAACGCGGCGTCCAGCATCCCGTCGCGGGTCGCCTGTCCGCGGCGGTTCGTACGCCTCGCCGTTTCTGCCACTTGACGAATCGTAGAGGCTTCTGTGATTCTCGTCCAATGGCGAAGCCGCCGCTATCGATGAAGCCGACAGGCTGGTTCCAGGTCGCGTGGTCCGACGAGATCGGCGTGGGCGATGTGCACCGGATGAAGTATTTCGGCCGGGAGATGGTGGCGTGGCGGGCCGAGTCCGGCCGCCTGACGGTGATGGACGCCTACTGCGAGCACCTCGGCGCGCACCTCGGTCACGGCGGTCACGTCGAGGGCGAGGTCATCCAGTGCCCGTTCCACGGCTGGCAGTGGAACCACGAGGGCCGCAACGTCTGCATCCCCTACGAGCCGAGGCCCAATCGTGGCCGGCGGATGCGCACCTATCCCGTCACCGAACGCAACGAGTCGGTCTACATCTGGCACGACGTCGACGGCCGCGAGCCCTACTTCGAGGCGCCCGACGTCTTTTCCTCGTTCGACGACGGAGAGGGCGGGGCCACCGCCGAGCAGTACT
The DNA here is from genome assembly GCF_001665575.1 of Mycobacterium sp. 852013-51886_SCH5428379. Taxonomy (GTDB): domain Bacteria; phylum Actinomycetota; class Actinomycetes; order Mycobacteriales; family Mycobacteriaceae; genus Mycobacterium. Next base: position 219,982 of record NZ_LZSU01000051.1, read on the forward strand.
ACCCGCAGCAGCGGCTGTTCCGCGAAGGCCTCGAACTGCACCCGCAGTACGTGCTGGAAAACGGTGTCGACTTCGCCCACTTCAAGTTCGTCCACCAGACCCCGATCGTCCCGGTGTTCACCCGCCACGACTTCGCCGCACCCGTGTCCTACGTCGACTTCACCATCACCTTCGAGGGAGACGATCAACAGAAGATCGAAGACGTCGGCAGCGGCGTCGAGGCGATCAACGGCGGGCTCGGCATCGCGGTGACCAAGAGCTGGGGCATGGTCGACAACCGGACGATCTCGGCGATCACCCCGGTCGACGACTCCACCTCCGACGTGCGGTTCATGGTCTACATCGGCCGCACGCCCGGCCGCGACGACCAGCGCGCCCACGACAAGGCCGCGATGTTCGGCCAGGAGGTCATCCGACAGTTCACCCAGGACATCCACATCTGGAGTCACCAGCGCTATTCGGATCCCCCCGCCCTGTCCAGCACCGAGTTCGAGGGCTTCACCGCGATCCGCAACTGGGCCCGACAGTTCTACCCGGACGGAATCGGCGGTAGCGCTGCCGAGGTCTACGCCGCCCTGCAGAAAGGCTGAACCATGCCCGCTCCCATCCGCGTATTCCAGGTCGCGACCGGAAACGTCGGTACCGAGATGATCAAGCGCATCAGCGCCCATCCCGACCTCGAACTGATCGGTCTGCACTGCTACACCCCGGAGAAGGTGGGCCGCGACGCCGGCGAGATCGTCGGGCTGCCGCCGATCGGCGTGACGGCCACCGGATCGGTGGACGAGATCATCGCCGCGCGCCCCGACGTGATGACATTCCACGGCGTCTTCCCCGACGAGGACCTCTACGTGCAGGTGCTCGAGGCCGGGATCGACATCGTCACCACCGCCGACTGGATCACCGGCTGGCACCGCGACCACAACCATCCGCACCACTCCGGAAAGCCGGTGAGCCGACTGCTGGCCGAGGCGTGTGAGAAGGGTGGATCGACGTTCTACGGGACCGGGATGAACCCGGGCGTCAACCAGATCCTGGGTGTGGTGTGTTCGGCCGACGTCGCCGAGATCGAGAACGTCACCACCATCGAATCGGTCGACGTGTCGTGCCACCACAGCCGCGACACCTGGATCGAGGTCGGTTACGGCCTCCCGGTCGACGACCCGTCCATCCCGGGCAAGCTCGAGAAGTACACGCGGGTGTTCGCCGACAGCGTGCTGATGATGGCCGACTGCTTCGACGTGCAACTCGACGAGGTCACCTTCTCGTACGAACTCGGCGCGTGCACCAAGGACGTCGACCTCGGCTGGTACCGGTTGCCCAAGGGTTCGCTGGGCGGGAACTACCTGAAGTACCAGGGCATGGTCGACGGCGTGCCCCGCATCGAGACGCATCTGGAGTGGCAGATGACGCCGCACACCGATCCCAGCTGGGACATCAAGGGCTGCTACATCACGCAGATCACCGGCGACCCGCACATCTACAACAAGCACATGATCTTCCCGAAGCCCGGCGTCGACCTGTCGGATCCGGCGTCGTTCGCCTCGATCGGGATGACCGTCACAGGACTGCCCGCGCTCAACGCGATCAAATCCGTGGTTGCGGCCCCGCCGGGTCTGTTGACCAGTGCGGACCTTCCGCTGCGGGGGTTCGCCGGACGGTTCAAGATCTGATCTGCGACCCGCCGTTCACCGGATCGACATCCATTCGCGGCGCGCGCCGGGGTGCGCCGCGGCCGGAGCTCGTCACAATGGAGGGATGAACGCGCACACACCGCTGCGGCACACCGCCTGGCGTGACCCGCTGTCCGTGGGCTGGCGCGCGCATCGACAGATCCTGATGCTGCGCTTCCGGTGGCATGACCGCCGGTCGACCCGACCGGAGAGTGCTAGCAGCTAGCTACCGGCCGGTAACCATTCTCTTAGGAGAATGCCGTTCTCTAAAGGTGACGAAGACCACATCCGCGCCCAAAATGCCTCGTCTTCACGTCGCTGAGCAGCGCATATCCCGAACCCCAGACTGCGGTGGCCGAACACGTGTGGTAGGGGTCCGCCTAAGAGAAGTGCAATAATCGGTACTGAGAGTGACATCAATTTTCATCGGGGAACCTGCGCGGTGAAACCCACCCGACGGCGCGTCGCACAGACCGCGACTCAGTGGGCCCGCAGACAGACGTGAAAGGTAGGCGGATGGGTCTCGAGGGCAACGGTGCCGCACCACGCCAGAAGCTCGAAAAGGTCGTCATCCGCTTCGCCGGTGACTCCGGCGACGGTATGCAGCTGACCGGCGACAGGTTCACCTCCGAGGCGGCCCTGTTCGGCAACGATCTGGCCACCCAGCCGAACTACCCGGCCGAGATCCGGGCACCTCAGGGCACGCTGCCCGGGGTCTCGTCATTCCAGATCCAGATCGCCGACTACGACATCCTCACCGCCGGTGACCGCCCCGACGTGCTCGTCGCGATGAACCCCGCCGCGCTGAAGGCCAACGTGAAGGACCTGCCGCGTGGCGGCCTCGTCATCGCCAACTCCGACGAGTTCACCAAGCGCAACCTGGCCAAGGTCGGCTACGAGGCCAACCCGCTGGAGAACGACGAGCTGTCCGACTACGTCGTGCAGGCCGTGCCGATGACCACGCTGACGCTGGGTGCCGTCGAATCCATCGGCGCAAGCAAGAAGGACGGCCAGCGCGCGAAGAACATGTTCGCCCTCGGGCTGCTGTCGTGGATGTACGGCCGCGAGCTGCACCAGAGCGAGGCGTTCATCCGCGAGAAGTTCGGCCGCAAGCCCGATGTCGCCGAGGCCAACGTGCTGGCGCTGAAGGCCGGCTGGAACTTCGGTGAGACCACCGAGGCGTTCGCCACCACCTACGAGGTGTCGCCGGCGAAGCTCAAGAGTGGTGAATACCGGCAGGTGTCGGGGAACACCGCCCTGGCCTACGGTCTGGTCGCGGCCGGCGTGCTGGCCGATACGCAGCTGGTCCTGGGCACCTACCCGATCACCCCCGCGTCGGACATCCTCCACGAACTGTCCAAGCACAAGAACTTCAACGTGCTGACCTTCCAGGCCGAGGACGAGATCGCGGGCATCGGCGCGGCCATCGGCGCCTCCTACGGCGGCGCGCTGGGTGTCACCAGCACCTCCGGTCCCGGCGTGGCGCTCAAGTCCGAGGCCATCGGCCTGGCCGTCATCACCGAACTGCCGCTCGTCGTCATCGACGTCCAGCGCGGCGGTCCGTCCACGGGCCTGCCTACCAAGACCGAGCAGGCCGACCTGCTGCAGGCGCTGTTCGGCCGCAACGGCGAGTCACCGGTCGTGGTGCTCGCGCCGCGGTCGCCCTCGGACTGCTTCGACATCGCGGTCGACGCGGCGCGCATCGCGCTGACTTACCGCACCCCGGTGATGATCCTGTCCGACGGCGCGATCGCCAACGGCTCGGAGCCCTGGCGCATCCCGGACGTGGCGAGCTACCCCGCCATCGACCACACGTTCACCCAGCCTGGCGAGGACTTCGCGCCGTACGCGCGCGATCCCGAGACGCTGGCCCGGCAGTTCGCCGTGCCGGGTACCCCGGGACTCGAACACCGCATCGGTGGCCTGGAGAAGGCGAACGGTTCGGGCAACATCAGCTACGAGCCCAAGAACCATGACCTGATGGTGCGGCTGCGCCAGGCCAAGGTCGACGGCGTGGACGTGCCCGACCTCGAGGTCGACGACCCGAGCGGCGAGGCCGAACTGCTGTTCGTCGGCTGGGGGAGTTCGTACGGTCCGATCGGCGAGGCGTGCCGGCGTGCCCGCCGCAAGGGCATCAAGGTCGCCCACGCGCATTTGCGTCACCTCAACCCCTTCCCGGCGAACCTCGGTGAGGTGCTCGCGCGGTATCCGAAGGTGGTCGCCCCCGAGATGAACATGGGCCAGCTGGCACTGCTGCTGCGGGCGCGTTTCCTGGTGGACGTGCAGTCGGTGACCAAGGTCGAGGGCATGGCGTTTCTGGCCGACGAGGTGGAGGGCATCATCGACTCCGCGCTGGACGGCACACTGGCAGACAAGGAAAACGAGAAGGCCACGTTCGCGCGGTTGGCAGCGGCCACCGTGTCGACTGGGGTGGGAGTTGACGCATGACTGACGTGATCGGGACCGACCTGGGTCTGACGCCGCTGTCGAAGACGGCGGGTGTGCCCACGACCGACCAGCCGCAGAAGGGCAAGGACTTCACCAGCGACCAGGAGGTCCGCTGGTGCCCGGGGTGCGGTGACTACGTCATCCTCAACACCATCCGCAACTTCCTGCCGGAGCTCGGTCTGCGCCGCGAGAACATCGCGTTCGTCAGCGGTATCGGCTGCTCCAGCCGGTTCCCGTACTACCTGGAGACCTACGGCTTCCACTCGATCCACGGCCGCGCGCCGACCATCGCGACCGGTCTTGCGCTGGCCCGGCCCGATCTGTCGGTCTGGGTGGTCACCGGTGACGGCGACTCGCTGTCGATCGGCGGCAACCACCTGATCCACGCGCTGCGCCGCAACGTCAACATCACGATCCTTCTGTTCAACAACCGGATCTACGGCCTGACCAAGGGGCAGTACTCGCCGACCTCTGAGGTCGGCAAGGTCACCAAGTCGACGCCGATGGGCTCGCTGGACTACCCGTTCAATCCGGTGTCGCTCGCGCTGGGCTCGGAGGCCACATTCGTGGGCCGGGCGCTGGACTCCGACCGTAAGGGTCTGTCCGAGGTGCTGCGGGCCGCGGCCCAGCATCGCGGCGCCGCGCTGGTCGAGATCCTGCAGGACTGCCCGATCTTCAACGACGGCTCGTTCGACGCCCTGCGCAAGGAGGGCGCCGAAGAGCGCCTGATCAACGTCACCCACGGGGAGCCGATCACCTTCGGCGCCGACGGCGAGTACTGCGTCGTCAAGTCCGGGTACGGCCTCGAGGTCGCCAAAACCGCCGACGTCTCGGCCGACGAGATCATCGTTCACGACGCCCGGATCGACGACCCGGCCTACGCCTTCGCGCTGTCGCGGTTGAGTGAGCAGAACCTCGACCACATGGTCATGGGCATCTTCCGGCAGGTGAACCGGCCCACCTACGACGACCTGGCCCGCGACCAGGTGCGGTCGGCGCGTGAGGCCAAGGCGCACGACACGGCCGCCCTGCAGTCCCTGCTTCGCGGCAAGGACACCTGGACAGTCGACTAGGTGCGCTAACGTCACGTCCGTGACGTCCCCCGTACCGCTGGCCGCCGTCGTGCTGGCGGGCGGGGCGTCGCGGCGGATGGGCCGCGACAAAGCGACTCTGGTCGTCAACGGCTCCACGCTCGTCGAGCAGGCGGTCGCCACCGTCGGTTCCCGATGCTCGCCGGTGTTCGTCATCGCCGCACCCGGCCAACCGCTGCCCGATCTTCCCGCCGAGGTGCTGCGGGACGAGGTGCGGGGCGTCGGACCGCTGCTGGCCACCGGACGTGGACTGCGTGCCGCCGCGGAGGCCGGCCACGAGTGGGCGTTCGTGTGCGCGGTCGACATGCCCTATCTGACGGCCGACCTCATCGACGAACTGGCCAACCCCGCCCAGCGCCTCGGCGTCGACGCCGTGCTGCCGTGGGACGGCCGCAGCCACTACCTCGCGGGCGTGTACCGCACTGATCTTTCCGAGCGGGTATCCGCTCTGGTGGCGGCCGGCCAACGCAGTATGCGTGCCCTCGTCGACACCGTCGACACCCAAAGGATCGTGCTACCGCCGCAGCGTGCGCTCACCAACGTCAACACTCTCGCCGATCTCACCTGACGCACGGGTACGTTCTCAGCAAATTGTTTTCCGTCGCGATATTGGTCGTGATGCGGCGAATTGCGGATAATCAGGCGTCGAATTCGATCGAATTGACGACATTCTCGCGCGACCACTGAAACAGCCCCCAACCCGCACTTTTCCGCGCCGCTCCGACCGACGCTGCGCCGAAACCACCTTGCGCAGCGGACATTTCAGGTAAGTCGGCTTATATACGTCCCCCCTGGGAGGCGGCCGTGAATTCCGCCCTGAGCTGCGCCATTCCGTTCGTCTGGGTTGACTGTGTCGCCGTCCATTCCGCGGTGCGCGACGACGGGGATCGGCTGACGTGCGCGGGGGCTCCCGAGAACCGGAAAGTGCTGCTCACGGGGTCGACGCGGCACCTCCGTTTGGACGCCTGGCCAAACTGAGCGATCCGCCGGCAAGCGGAAAAGCCTGTGTGACAGCATGTTTCGCGACGATGCAGGGTGCGCGCCGGTGTCCGGCGCGGCAGCGAACCGCATACGGCAGACAAGCTGAGGATGCCGTCGTGGGGCGCATCGGCCCTGCTCTGACCCGTATCGGGCACCTTCAAACGTCCCGCGGAGTGGTCCACGCCACAAAATGGCGGTGAGTTGGCTCACGTATTGCCGACGCGTCGCCGCCCCCGGCCGTCACCGTGAATTTCGTCCTGACCTGGTAATTCGATGGTGATTAAGCCGTCGTGATCTTGGCGTGATCTGCTGGGAGGCCGTCGATCGCCGATATGACTTCCGTGAATTCGCTTTGTAGCGTCCCAAACGGCTCCACAACAGGAGCAAATAATTCCACAACCGAGAACCTGCGCGTGAGCAGTCCGCAGACCGGCTTGAGTGCCGGGCGGAGACCGGGCGACACGTCCTGGCGGAGCGATTTCGCTCCCTGCTGCCGTACCTGACCGAGACGGTGCGGCACCCATGTTCTCCCATCGATGAGGGAGCACGCCCGCACCAGCGGGCGTCGGTGGCGCGCGCTTGGCGAAAGGACAGAAGTTTGAAGAGCATCCGCAAGACGTTCGGGCTGGCAGCACTCGCCGGGGCCTTCGCTGTGGCCCCCATGGCGTTGGGCGCCGGTACCGCGAATGCGGACAGCGGCGTCAACTGGGACGCCGTCGCCGCCTGTGAGTCCGGTGGCAACTGGTCGATCAACACCGGCAACGGTTACTACGGCGGCCTGCAGTTCACCCAGAGCACCTGGTCCTCCAACGGCGGTTCGGGCTCGGCCCACAACGCCTCTCGCGAGGAGCAGATCCGCGTGGCCGAGAACGTCCTGCAGTCGCAGGGCATCGGGGCGTGGCCGGTCTGCGGCAGCCACGGCTGACCGACCGAGCGCGTCGAAAGAGGCGGTGCAGGGCGAGAGCCCCGCACCGCCTCTTCGCTCTCACCGGCCTCTTACGTCAGATAAGTAACTACTAAAACTTTCGTCTCGTGGATAACGCGTGATGCAGGTCACCCGACAGACCGAGTAGCCGCCCGGGATGAGCACTCGAAATTCCAGCGGTCCTGGTGTCAAACGGTCGGGGAAGGACCGCAATGATCAACATCCGTAAAGCAGTGCTCCGAGGCTTTTGGCTCACCGTGATCGGCGCGGCGCTGGCCGTCGTGCCGACGTTGTTGTCCACCGCCACCGCCAACGCCGACAGCCTGAACTGGGACGCCGTTGCGCAGTGCGAGTCGGGCGGTAACTGGGCGACCAACACCGGCAACGGCTTCTACGGCGGACTGCAGTTCAAGCCGGCCACCTGGACCGCGCACGGCGGTCGCGGCAACCCCGCTGCCGCGTCGCGCGGCGAGCAGATCATGGTCGCCGAGCGAGTCCTCGCCAAGCAGGGCATCAAGGCGTGGCCGAAGTGCGGTCCGAAGGGCGTCGCGCCCGCCAGCGCCGCGATCTGGGCCAACCCGGCCCAGGCCCCCGCCCGGGTCCAGGCTCCGGCCGCTGCGCCGGTCCGACCGGCGGCCACCGGATGCGCCGCAGTCCGGCCCGGCAGCGTGCTCGGCCTCGTCGATCTGAAGCAGTTCTGCTCCGCGGTGCTCAGCCCGCTGACCGGTGCGGGTCTGCAGCGCTGAACTCGTTGCCCTGCGGATCGGCGAACTCACCGTCGCCCAGCGGTCTCGCGCCGGCAGCCATCAGTTCGTCGACCGGCCCCGTCACCGAACACCGCCAGCGGTTCGGAACGCTGCGGGGATCGTCGACGCGGACGAACTTCCAGATCAGCTCTTCCCAGCCCCGGCTGTTCTGCAGCCAGCGCGGCGTCTGATCCGGACCGGGTCCAATCCGCGCACCCACCCGCTCGGCCCACCACGCGGCGAGCTCCTCGGGGCGGTCACTGTCGGTGCACACCGCGAACGGCCGGGCCGGCGCGGCGCCGCTCACGGCGGTGGCAGGGAAGGCGCAGAACTCGTTGCCCTCGACATCAGCCATCGTCACCCACCCCGGCGAGTGGTCGGCGACCACCCGGGCGCCGAGCTCCAGCAGCTGCTCGACGCCGCCGGCCTCGTCGACGTGCATATCGAAGTGGGTCCGGTTCTTCACCGATTTGGGCGCGACCTGCGGCCGGAAGCTCAGCAGTCGCCCGCGGGCGGCGGCGCCGATGGCCGCCGACCAGAACGCGTCGAGCCGTGCCGGGTCGATCGCGTCTACCAGCAGCGGGCCGAGCCGGATCACACCGCCTCCGGCGTCACGAACGCCGATCGGGCGGCGATGGCGCCGAGATGCCGGCCGACCAGGGCCTCGGGAATCAGTATCGTCGCCCGGCCGGCCAGCGCGCCGAGAACGGCCGGCCGGAGGTTCACCACGCGCCCGATCAGCTCGGACTCGCGGACCAGGGCTCGCACGCGCTTGCGGCGAAACGCGGCGTAGTGCGCGAAGGCCGTCGGAATGTCGGGGGACCCCGCGACGAAGCGGGCCAACACGGCCGCATCCTCGATGCCCTGGCAGCCACCCTGCCCCAGATGTGGGCGCATCGGATGGGCGGCATCACCGACCAGCGTGATCGGTCCTGTCGACCACACTCGGGCCTGGCGACGGTCGTAGATGTCGTTGCGCAGGACGGCCGAGGCGTCCGTCGCGTCCAGCAGCGCGGGCACCGGCGCCGCCCACTCGGCGTACTTGCGTTTCAGGTAGTCGAGTTCGCGCCCCGGCGCCGATCCGCCGTGCGGCGTGCGCTCGGTGGCGAACCAATAGGTGTGGTCGGAGCCCAGCGGGACGTGACCCACCTCGGTGCCCGCCCCCAGCGTCTGCCCGGCCAGCTCGGGGTCGAGCCGGTATCGCGCGATCCCGCGCCAGGCGGTGTATCCCGCGTAGCGGTGGGGCAGCGAGCCGTTGAGGTGCCGGGCCACCCGTGAGCCGACACCATCGGCTCCCACGACGGCGGCCACCTTGCGCGACGTGCCGTCGGACAACTCGACCGTCACCCCGGAACCCGACGTGCGGACACCGGTGACCGAGATTCCTGTCTGCACGGTGCCGTCGGTCAGGGCGTCGGAGAGTATCCGGGTCAGGTCGGCGCGGTGGGTCACCACCAGTGGCTCGCCCAGCGCCCGCACCATCCGATCGGCAGAGGGGCGTCGCAACCACGACCCGTCCCGCCAACGCACCGCGCCGGCGGTCACCCGGCCGCCGGATCCGCGCACCGCATCGCCAAGGCCGACGTCATCGAGGGCCGCCAGCGCATTCGGCCAGATACTGATGCCGGCACCGGCCGACGTGTCCGTCTTCTCCTCGAAGACGCTGACCGCGTGGCCGCGCCGCTGCAGCGCCGCCGCGGTCGCCAGCCCCGCGATGCCCCCGCCGACGATGAGGAACTCCTGCGTCACGCAACGAAAGTAGCGTGTGCAGGCGTGACGACACCTTCTTCTGCAGCACCCTTCGCCGATCTGGACGCCTACCTCGCGCTGCCGCGGGTGTCCGGGCTGGCGGTGTCGCCCGACGGCGCCAGGGTGGTGACCACGATCAGCGAACTCGACGACAGCGGCAGCGAATTCGTCACCGCGATCTGGGAGCTGGATCCGGCCGGAACGCGGCCCGCCCGCCGCCTCACCCGCGGTGCGAAAGGGGAGCGGTCACCGTCGTTCACCGCGAGCGGGGATCTGCTGTTTCTCGCCTCCCGCCCGACCAAAGACGACGATGCGCCGCCTGCGGCGCTGTGGCGGCTGCCCGCCGACGGTGGCGAAGCCGTCGAGGAGTTCGCCCTGCCCGGTGGCGTGGCCGCTGTGAATTGTGCCCGGGGCGCGGACGTGACCGTGGTGAGCGCACCCCTGCTGGCGTCGGCGACCACCCTCGACGACGACAAGAGACTGCGCGCCCTGCGCAAGGACCACAAGGTCTCCGCCGTCCTGCACACCGGCTACCCCGTGCGGTCCTGGGACCACGACCTGGGGCCCGATCAGCCCCATCTCCTGGACGCCGACGACGGTCGCGATCTCACCCCCGCACCCGGCGGCGGGCTGCGCGAGGCCGGCATCGACGTCAGCGACGACGGCCGCTTCCTGGTCACCTCATGGCAGCAGCCGTCCGTCGGCGCGGCGCTGCGCGACATCCTGGTCCGAGTGGAGGTGGGCAGCGGCGAGCGCACCACCATCGCCGACGACGCGAGCGCTGACCTGGGACACCCGGCGATCTCCCCGGACGGCACCACGGTGGCGTTCGCCCGTGAGACGATCTCCACACCGCTGGCTGCCCCGCGAATCACGCTGTGCGCGTTGACCTTCGGTGATGATCTCCGCGAGCTGACCGCTGACTGGGATCGATGGCCGACCTCGGTGACCTGGACGCGGGACGGCTCGTCGATCCTGGTGACCGCCGACGAGAACGGGCGCGGCCCGATCTTCGCCGTCGACCCGGACACCGGAGACGTCCGCCGCCTCACCGACGACGACTACACCTACACCGACGTCACCGCTGCACCCGACGGCCTCATCTACGCGCTACGTAGCAACTACGCCACGCCGCAGCAGCCGGTGCGCATCGACGCCGACGGATCGGTCTCCGTGCTGCCGTCGGTGCAGGCGCCGCAGCTGCCCGGCACCCTGACCGAACTACACGCCACCGCCGACGACGGTGTCGCCGTGCGGTCGTGGCTGGCGCTGCCCGAGGGGACGGACGCCGAGCACCCCGCACCGCTGCTGCTGTGGGTGCACGGCGGACCGTTGGCGAGCTGGAACGCGTGGCACTGGCGCTGGAACCCGTGGCTGATGGTCGCGCAGGGTTACGCGGTGCTGCTGCCCGACCCGGCCCTGTCGACGGGCTACGGCCAGGACTTCATCCAGCGCGGCTGGGGCGCCTGGGGTGCGGCGCCCTACACCGATCTGATGGCCGCCACCGACGCCGCGGTCGCCGATCCGCGGATCGACGGCACCCGCAGCGGCGTGATGGGCGGGTCCTTCGGCGGTTACATGGCCAATTGGATCGCCGGGCACACCGACCGGTTCGACGCGATCGTCACCCACGCCAGCCTGTGGGCGCTCGACCAGTTCGGGGCCACCACCGACGGTGCCTACTGGTGGGCCCGCGAGATGACCCCCGACATGGCCGAACGCAACTCACCGCACCTGTTCGTCGAGAACATCGCCACCCCGATGCTGGTCATCCACGGCGACAAGGACTATCGCGTCCCGATCGGGGAGGCGCTCCGGCTCTGGTACGAACTGCTCACCCGATCGGGGCTGCCCGCCGACGACTCCGGCGCCGGACCACACCGGTTCCTCTACTTCCCCTCGGAGAACCACTGGGTGCTCGCCCCGCAGCACGCCAAGCTCTGGTACCAGGTGGTGTTCGCGTTCCTCGGTGAGCATCTGCTCGGCCGGGACGAAGAGCTGCCCGAAATGCTCGGGTAGCGTCGCAACCATGACCCAGGCAGCGCAGCGTGAGTTCGACATCGTGGTCTACGGAGCGACCGGTTTCGCCGGGAAGCTCACCGCGGAATACCTGGCCAGACAGGGCGGCGACGCCCGCATCGCGCTGGCCGGCCGGTCGCAGGACAAGCTGCTCAAGGTGCGGGACGGCCTCGGACCGAACGCGGCCGACTGGCCGCTGATCAGCGCCGACGCCTCGCAGCCGGCCACGCTCAACGCGATGGCCGCCCGCACCCGGGTGGTCATCACCACCGTCGGGCCCTACACCAAATACGGGATGCCCCTGGTCGCGGCCTGCGCGGCTGCCGGCACCGACTACGCCGATCTCACCGGCGAGACGATGTTCATCCGCGACAGTATCGACCTGCACCACAAGCAGGCCGCCGATACCGGGGCGCGGATCGTGCACTCCTGCGGATTCGACTCCGTCCCTTCGGATCTCACGGTCTACGCCCTGCACCGGATGGCCACCGAGGACGGGGAGGGGCAACTCGGCGATACCAGCCTCGTGGTCCGCTCGTTCGCCGGCGGGGTGTCCGGCGGCACGCTGGCCTCCATGCTCGAGGTGCTCAACACCGCCTCCACCGACCCCGACGCCCGCAGGCAGATGATCGACCCCTACACGCTGAGCCCGGACCGCGGCGCCGAACCCGAACTCGGCGCGCAGCCCGACGTGCGGTGGCGGCGCGGGGCCGAGATCGCCCCCGAGCTGGCGGGGTACTGGACCGGTGGCTTCGTGATGGCCGCGGCCAACACGCGCATCGTGCGACGGAGCAACGCCCTGCTCGACTACGCCTACGGCCGACGGTTCGAGTACTCGGAGCTGATGAGCGTCGGTAAGTCGCCGGTCGCCCCGGTGGCCGCCGCGATGATGACCGGCGGCAACGCCGCCGTGATGGGGCTGGGCTCCCGCTTCTTCCACCGGCTGCCGCGTCCGCTGCTCGAACGGGTGCTGCCGAAACCGGGCACCGGCCCCAGCGAGCAGACCCGTGAGAAGGGCCACTACACCGTCGAGACCTACACCACCACAACCACCGGCGCGCGGTATCTGGCCCGGATGTCGCAGCGCGGCGACCCGGGCTACAAGGCCACCGCGGTGCTGCTGGGGGAGTGCGGGCTGGCACTGGCCCTGGACCGCGACAAGCTCACTGAGCTGCGGGGCGTGCTCACCCCGGCGGCCGCGATGGGCGATGCGCTGCTCGGGCGTTTCCCCGGGGCCGAGGTGACGCTCGAGACGTCGCGGCTGGCCTGACCGCACGGGGCCGGAGGCGGGCGACACCCCCGCGGTCGACCGCCACGCGGCTCCCTAGAATTGAGCGGTGACCGCCAGCACCCGACCCTCCGCCGACAACGAGGCGACCGCCCTGCCCAAGTCGTGGGACCCGGGCGCGGTCGAGGCCGACATCTATCAGGGCTGGGTCGACGCCGGTTACTTCACCGCCGACCCCGCCAGCGCCAAACCGGGCTACTCGATCGTGCTGCCGCCGCCGAACGTCACCGGCAGCCTGCACATGGGCCACGCGCTGGATCACACCCTCATGGACGCGCTGACCCGCCGTAAGCGGATGCAGGGTTTCGAGGTGCTGTGGCTGCCGGGGATGGACCACGCCGGCATCGCGACCCAGACCGTGGTGGAAAAGCAGCTCGCCGCCGACGGTAAGACCAAAGAGGATTTCGGCCGGGACCTGTTCATCGACAAGGTGTGGGACTGGAAGCGGGAGTCCGGCGGCACCATCGGTGCTCAGATGCGCAGGCTCGGTGACGGCGTCGACTGGAGCCGCGACCGCTTCACGATGGACGACGGCCTGTCCCGCGCGGTGCGCACCATCTTCAAGAGGCTCTTCGACGCCGGCCTGATCTACCAGGCCGAGCGGCTGGTGAACTGGTCGCCGGTGCTCGAGACCGCGATCAGCGATCTCGAGGTCAAATACGAAGACGTCGAAGGCGAATTGGTCTCCTTCCGATACGGCTCGCTCTCCGACGACGAACCGCACATCGTGGTCGCCACCACCCGCGTGGAGACGATGCTCGGCGACACCGCAATCGCCGTGCACCCCGACGACGAGCGCTACCGCCACCTGGTCGGCACCACGCTGGCGCACCCGTTCCTCGACACCGAGATCGTCATAGTCGCCGACGCCCACGTCGACCCCGAATTCGGCACCGGTGCGGTCAAAGTCACCCCGGCGCACGATCCCAACGACTTCGAGATCGGGATGCGGCATTCCCTGCCCATGCCGTCGATCATGGACACCAAGGGCCGTATCACCGGTACGGGAACCCGCTTCGACGGGATGGACCGTTTCGAAGCCCGTGTGAAGGTGCGCGAGGCGCTCGCCGAGCAGGGCCGCATCGTGGCGGAGAAGCGACCCTACCTGCACAGCGTCGGCCACTCCGAGCGCAGTGGCGAACCGATCGAACCCCGGCTCTCGCTGCAGTGGTGGGTCCGTGTCGAATCGCTGGCCAAGGCCTCCGGCGACGCGGTGCGCAACGGCGACACCGTGATTCACCCGAACAGCCTCGAACCCCGTTGGTTCGCCTGGGTGGACAACATGCACGACTGGTGTATCTCCCGTCAGCTCTGGTGGGGCCACCGGATCCCGATCTGGCACGGCCCCGACGGCGAGACGGTGTGTGTCGGCCCGGATGAGACGCCGCCGGCCGGCTGGGAGCAGGATCCCGACGTCCTCGACACCTGGTTCTCCTCGGCGCTGTGGCCGTTCTCCACGATGGGTTGGCCGGAGCGCACCCCGGAACTCGAGAAGTTCTATCCCACCACCGTTCTGGTCACCGGGTACGACATCCTGTTCTTCTGGGTGGCCCGCATGATGATGTTCGGCACGTTCGTCGCCGGAGACGACGTGATCGAAGCGGGCAGCGTCCCGTTCCAGAATGTGTTCCTGCACGGCCTGATCCGCGACGAGCACGGCCGCAAGATGAGCAAGTCGCGCGGCAACGGCATTGATCCGCTGGACTGGGTGGAGAAGTTCGGCGCCGACGCCCTGCGCTTCACCCTGGCCCGCGGCGCCAGCCCCGGTGGCGATCTCGCGATCGGCGAGGACCACGCCAGGGCGTCGCGCAACTTCGCGACCAAACTGTTCAACGCGACCCGCTTCGCGCTGATGAACGGCGCCAGCCCGGCGCCGCTGCCGGAGGCGGCCGCGCTGACCGACGCCGACCGGTGGATCCTGGGCCGCCTGGAAGAGGTGCGCGCCGAGGTGGACGCCGCCTTCGACGGCTACGAGTTCAGCCGTGCGTGCGAGGCGCTGTACCACTTCGCGTGGGACGAGTTCTGCGACTGGTACGTCGAGCTGGCGAAAGTTCAGATCGGGAATGAGGAGCACACGGCCTACACAACAGGGGTGCTCGCGGCGGTGCTCGACACGCTGCTCAAGCTCCTGCATCCGGTGATGCCGTTCGTCACCGAGGTGCTGTGGAAGACGCTGACCGGCGGTGAGTCCCTGGTGATCGCCGACTGGCCGGCGCCGTCGGGTTTCGCGGCCGACGCCGTCGCGACCCAGCGCATCGAGGACGCCCAGAAGCTGATCACCGAGGTGCGCCGGTTCCGCAGCGATCAGGGGCTGGCTGACCGCCAGCGTGTCCCCGCTCGACTGTCGGAGGTCTCGGCCGCGGGCCTCGACGACCACGTGCCTGCGGTCCGCGCCCTGGCCTGGCTCACCGAGGCCGGCGACGGCTTCATTCCGTCGGCGTCGGTGGAGGTCCGGTTGTCCGGCGCCACCGTGGTGGTCGAGGTCGACACCTCGGGCACCGTCGACGTCGCGGCCGAACGCCGCCGCCTGGAGAAGGACCTGGCCGCCGCGCAGAAGGAATTGGCAGGCACCACAGGAAAACTCGGCAACGAGGCGTTCCTGGCCAAGGCACCCGCCGACGTCGTCGACAAGATCCGCGGCCGTCAGCAGGTGGCGTGTGAAGAGGTCGAGCGGATCACCGCGCGGTTGTCCGGCCTGCCGGCGCAGCCATGACCGATCCTGCCCCCACCCCGGACGAGATCGCGGCGCTGCTGCAGGTCGAGCACCTCCTCGACCAGCGCTGGCCGGAGACGAAGATCGAGCCGAGCACCACGCGGATCACCGCGCTGATGGAGATCCTCGGCTCGCCGCAGAAGGGCTATCCGTCGATTCACATCGCCGGCACCAACGGCAAGACGTCGGTCGCCCGCATCATCGACGCGCTGCTGACCGCACTGCACCGGCGCACCGGCCGCACCACCAGCCCGCACCTGCAGTCGGCGGTCGAGCGGATCTCCATCGACGGCGCCCCGATCAGCCCGGCCCGCTATGTCGACACCTATACCGAGATCGAACCGTTCGTCCAACTCGTCGACGCGCAGTCCGAAGCGGCGGGCGGACCACCCATGAGCAAGTTCGAGGTGGTGACCGCGATGGCGTTCGCGGCGTTCGCCGAGGCGCCGATCGACGTGGCGATCGTCGAGACCGGCATGGGTGGCCGCTGGGACGCCACCAACATCGTCAACGCCCCGGTCGCGGTGCTCACCCCGATCGGCCTCGACCACGCCGACTACCTCGGCGACACCATCGCCGAGATCGCCGCAGAGAAGGCCGGCATCATCACCCGCCAACCCGACGATCTGGTCCCCACTGACACCGTGGCCGTGATCGCCCGACAGCCACCCGAGGCGATGGAGGTGCTGCTGGCCGAGACCGTGCGCGCCGATGCCGCCGTGGCCCGCGAGGATTCCGAGTTCGCGGTGCTGAGCAGACAGGTCGCCATCGGTGGGCAGATGCTCGAACTGCAGGGCCTCGGCGGCGTGTATTCGGAAGTGTTCCTGCCGCTGCACGGCGAACACCAGGCCCATAACGCGGTGCTCGCCCTGGCCGCGGTCGAGGCGTTCTTCGGTGCGGGGGCCGACCGTCAGCTCGACGTCGACGCCGTACGGGCCGGCTTCGCCGCCGTCACGAGCCCCGGCCGGCTCGAACGCATGCGCAACGCGCCGACGGTGTTCATCGACGCCGCGCACAACCCGGCCGGCGCCGCCGCCCTGGCTGACGCGCTGCAGACCGAATTCGACTTCCGGTACCTGGCCGGGGTGGTCTCGGTGATGGCGGGCAAGGACGTCGACGGCATCCTGGCCGCACTCGAGCCCGTGTTCGACGACATCGTCGTCACCCACAACGGCTCCCCGCGGGCGCTCGACGTCGAGGTGCTGGCTGCGCGCGCCGAGGAGCGGTTCGGCCCCGACCGGGTACTGGTCGCCACCACCCTGCCCGACGCGATCGAAAGCGCCACCGCGCTGGTCGAGGCCTCCGGCGAGGAGACCTACGGACTGTCGGGCGCGGGAATCGTCATCACCGGATCGGTGGTCACCGCGGGCGAGGCTCGCACCCTGTTCGGACGGGACCCCCAATGACCGATCAATCGCCGAGCGAACAGCTTCCGACCCCGCCCGACCCGTGGAAGAGCTTCCGCGGGGTGATGGCGGGCACGCTGATCCTCGAGTCGATCGTCGTGCTGCTGGCACTGCCCGTGGTCGGCGCGGTCGGCGGTGGATTGACCGGCGCGTCCACGGGCTACCTGGTGGGCTTCGCGGTGCTGCTCGTGCTGATGGCCGGCATCCAGGGACGGCCGTGGGCGATCTGGGCCAACCTCGGGGTGCAGGTCGGTCTGATCGCGGGGTGGGTCGTCTACCCCCTGGTGGGGATCATGGGCGTCATCTTCACCGTGGTGTGGTTGATGATCGTCTACCTGCGTGCCGAGGTGTTGCGCCGGCAGAAGCGGGGGCTGCTGCCCGGTCAGCAGCCGACCGAGTAGCCCACGGCTTCACGGTGAAGATGGCCTGAACTGCACGTTGTCGGATCGCCAGAGTGGGCCGGTACGCTGTCCGCCGTGACTGAGCGGACCCTGGTTTTGATCAAGCCCGACGGCGTGCAGCGGCGCCTCGTCGGGGAAATCCTGAGCCGGATCGAGGGCAAGGGGTTGACGCTCGCCGCCCTCGAGCTCAAGACCGTCAGCGACGACCTGGCGCGGCAGCACTACGCCGAGCACGAGGGCAAGCCGTTCTTCCCGTCGCTGCTGGAATTCATCACCTCCGGCCCCGTCGTGGCCGCGATCGTCGAGGGTCCGCGCGCCGTGGCCGCGTTCCGTCAGATCGCCGGTGGCACCGATCCGGTCGAGAAGGCCACCCCCGGCACCATCCGTGGTGACCTGGCCCTCGTCACCCAGGACAACCTCGTGCACGGGTCGGATTCGCCCGAGTCCGCCGTCCGCGAGATCGAGCTCTGGTTTCCCGGCCGCTGACCGGTTCGCGCCGCCTTGGTCTGGCGGCGCCGCGTGATGTGGGATACTGGCTGCGGGTTGCCGTGCTCCTACCGGAGTGCGTCACCCGAATGAAGACTTCGACGAGCGCGACCACCGCGTGCGGTGTGGCGCAGACCGTCCAGCCATCATTCAGCCAGGCACCGTGTGGGTCCTGACCTGGGGCCGCTCGGAGCGAGACCACAACAGGTCCGGGGAAAGCCATCCCGGGCACAACAGCGAAGCCCTCGCGTGGCCGCGTCGATACGACGCGCCCGGGGGCTTGAGGAGAATACGTGGCCGACAGTGAACACACTCAAGCCCAGGATTCGACAGAGCAGCCCCAGGCCCGGGAGAAGCGGCCGGAGCGACTGAGGGTCCATTCGCTGGCCCGGGTGCTCGGCACCACCAGCAGGCGGGTCCTCGACGCGCTGGCCGAGTTCGACGGCCGCACCCGCAGCGCGCATTCGACGATCGACCAGACCGAGGCCGACAAGGTCCGCGAGGTGCTGGCCAACGCGCTCGACAACAGCGATACCACCACGTCCGAGCAGGCCGAGGTCGTCGCCCCCGTCGAGGCGGCCGAACCCGAGGCCGTCGACCCTCCGGCGCCGGCCGAGGAACCCGAATCGCGGCTGATGCTGGAGACCCCGCCCGCTGAACCGGCGGACTACCTCCCGCTGTTCGTGGCGCCCCAGCCGGTGCGACGCGAACCCGAGGTCGCCGACGACGACGACGAGGACGACGACGCCTCGGCGGATTCCGACTCGGACTCCGATGACGACGACGACCAGGCAGAACGCCCCGCCGCCCGGCGCAGGCGCCGTGGTCGTCGCGGCCGCGGCCGGGGCCGCGGTGAGCAGAACGAGGACGGCGACGGCGACAACGGCGGCAGCGGCGCCGAGAATGGTTCCGGGAACGGCGCGGGCGACGACGCCCAGGCCGACTCCGGTGCCGATTCGGATCAGTCGTCCGACGATGACGACGCCGACGATGACAACGGTGACGACGACACCTCCGGTGGCGACGGCGCGACCCGCAGGCGGCGCCGCCGCAGGCGGCGCAAGTCCGGCAGCTCGGACGACTCCGACAGCACGTCACCCGACGACCCACCGAACACCGTCGTCCACGAGCGGCCACCGCGGGAGAAGGGCGGCAAGTCCTCCGACGGCGGCGACGGCGAAATCCAGGGCATCAGCGGCTCCACGCGCCTCGAGGCCAAACGTCAGCGCCGCCGCGACGGCCGGGACGCCGGGCGCCGGCGGCCGCCGATCCTGTCGGAGGCGGAGTTCCTGGCGCGCCGTGAGGCCGTTGAACGGGTCATGGTGGTGCGCGACAAGATCCGCACCGAACCGCCCCACGAGGGCGCCCGCTACACCCAGATCGCGGTGCTCGAGGACGGGGTCGTCGTCGAGCACTTCGTGACGTCGGCGGCGTCGGCGTCCCTGGTCGGCAACATCTACCTGGGCATCGTGCAGAACGTGCTGCCGTCGATGGAGGCGGCATTCGTCGATATCGGCCGCGGCCGCAACGGTGTGCTCTACGCCGGTGAGGTCAACTGGGAGGCCGCGGGCCTCGGCGGCCAGAACCGCAAGATCGAGCAGGCCCTCAAACCCGGCGACTACGTCGTGGTGCAGGTCAGCAAGGACCCCGTCGGCCACAAGGGCGCCCGCCTGACCACGCAGGTCTCACTGGCAGGCCGATACTTGGTGTACGTGCCCGGCGCATCGTCGACCGGTATCAGCCGCAAACTGCCCGACACCGAACGTCAGCGGCTCAAGGAGATCCTGCGCGAGGTCGTGCCCGCCGAGGCAGGCGTCATCATCCGCACCGCCTCGGAAGGGGTGAAGGCGGAGGACATCCGTTCGGACGTGAACCGGTTGCAGGAGCGCTGGACGCAGATCGAGGCCAAGGCCGCCGATGTCACCGCCAAGAAGGCCGGCGCGGCCGTCGCGCTGTACGAAGAGCCCGACGTGCTGGTCAAGGTGATCCGTGACCTGTTCAACGAAGACTTCTCGGGAC
The DNA here is from genome assembly GCF_001665575.1 of Mycobacterium sp. 852013-51886_SCH5428379. Classification (GTDB taxonomy): domain Bacteria; phylum Actinomycetota; class Actinomycetes; order Mycobacteriales; family Mycobacteriaceae; genus Mycobacterium. The sequence continues at coordinate 239,927 of NZ_LZSU01000051.1, forward strand.
TCATCGTCTCCGGCGACGAGGCCTGGGACACGATCAACTCCTACGTCGAGTCGGTGGCCCCGGATCTGCTTCCGCGGCTGACGAAGTACGCGCCGGGCGGTAACGCCGAAGGTGTCGACGGGCCGGATGTCTTCGCGGTGCACCGTATCGACGAGCAGCTCGCCAAAGCGATGGACCGGAAGGTCTGGTTGCCGTCGGGCGGCACGTTGGTCATCGACCGGACCGAGGCGATGACCGTCGTGGACGTCAACACCGGCAAGTTCACCGGTTCCGGGGGCAACCTCGAGCAGACCGTCACCCGCAACAACCTCGAGGCCGCCGAGGAGATCGTGCGTCAGCTCCGGCTGCGCGACATCGGCGGCATCGTGGTCATCGACTTCATCGACATGGTGCTCGAATCCAATCGCGATCTGGTGCTGCGCCGGCTGACCGAGGCGCTGGCCCGGGACCGGACCCGGCACCAGGTCTCGGAGGTGACGTCGCTGGGACTGGTGCAGTTGACCCGCAAGCGGCTGGGCACCGGTCTGATCGAGGCGTTCTCGACGCAGTGCCAGCACTGCGCGGGCCGCGGCATCGTGCTGCACGGGGACCCGGTCGACAACGCCGCCGCCAACGGACGCAAGTCGGATTCGGGCAACGGCGGTGGCGGCGGCAGCCGCCGCAACAGGCGCGGTAAGAAGGGCGCCAAGCCTGAGGAGACACCCGCCGACGTCCCGGTGATCAAGGTGCCCCCGCATCCTGCCGGTGAGCACCCGATGTTCAAGGCGATGGCCGCGGCCAACGGTCGGGACGAGGACGACGACACCGACGACGAAGACGACATCTCCGAGGACATCTCGGGGGACGACGAGACGACCTCGGTGGACGACGCCGACAAGGTGCACGACGTGGTCGGCGAAGAACTCGACGATTCTGACGAGGACGACTCTGACGAGGACTCGGAGGATGAAGACGATGAAGACGATGACATCGATGACGAGATCGACCTGGACTCCGACGAGGACGAGGACGACGACGACATCGAGGACATCGATGCGGACACCGACGATGACACCGACGATGACACCGACGATGACTCGGACTCAGATGACGACTCAGATGAGGACGAGGACGACGAGGATGTCGAACCGCAGGTGATCGCACCTCCGGCCCGGCGGCCCCGTCGACGTGCGGCGGCCCGCCCTGCCGGCCCGCCGGGAGCGGAGTGACCGGTTTGACCCTGATCCCGCTGCTCACGTACCCTTGAGCGGTTGTCGCCAGGCCTTGCCGGCGGCAGACGGACCCCCAGACACGCGCAGCTTCTCATGCCGCGCGCCTGAAGACGAGACGAAGAAGAAGGACACGATGGCGAGCTACGCAATCGTCAAGACCGGCGGCAAGCAGTACAAGGTCGCCGTCGGTGACGTGGTCAAGGTCGAGAAGCTCGACGCCGAGCCGGGCGGATCGGTGTCGCTGCCGGTCGCACTCGTCGTCGACGGCGCCGACGTCACCACGAAGGCCGACGACCTGGCGAAGGTCGCCGTCACCGGCGAGGTGCTCGAGCACACCAAGGGCCCCAAGATCCGTATCCACAAGTTCAAGAACAAGACCGGCTACCACAAGCGTCAGGGTCACCGTCAGCAGCTGACGGTCCTGAAGGTCACCGGCATCAAGTAGCAGGAGGCGAACACATGGCACACAAAAAGGGCGCTTCCAGCTCGCGCAACGGTCGCGACTCCAATGCCCAGCGGCTCGGCGTCAAGCGGTTCGGCGGCCAGGTCGTCAAGGCCGGCGAGATCATCGTGCGTCAGCGCGGAACCCACTTCCACCCGGGCGTGAACGTCGGCCGCGGCGGCGACGACACCCTGTTCGCGACGGCGCCCGGCGCAGTCGAGTTCGGCACCCGGCGCGGCCGCAAGCACGTCAGCATCGTCCCCGTCGCGCGGGACTGACACCACCCGGGACTTACGCCAATGTGAAGCTGTTGCGAATTTCCCGCGGGAATCTCGCAGCAGCTTCACATTCGTTGAGAGGTAAGTCCCATGCCGCGTTTCGTCGACCGTGTGGTCATCCATGCGCGGGCCGGCAACGGCGGTAACGGCTGCGCTTCGGTGCACCGGGAGAAGTTCAAACCACTCGGCGGTCCCGACGGTGGCAACGGCGGTCGCGGCGGCAGCATCGTGCTCGTCGTGGACCCCCAGGTTCACACCCTGCTGGACTTCCACTTCCATCCGCACGTGGTGGCCCCCTCCGGTAAGCAGGGGGCGGGCAGCAACCGCGACGGCGCGGCCGGTACCGACCTCGAGGTTCGGGTGCCCGACGGCACCGTCGTCCTCGACGAGCAGGGCCGGGTACTGGCCGATCTGGTCGGTGCGGGCACCCGTTTCGAAGCCGCTGCCGGCGGGCGCGGCGGGCTCGGCAACGCAGCCCTGGCCTCCCGGGCCCGGAAGGCGCCCGGCTTCGCACTGCTCGGCGAGCAGGGCGAGACCCGCGACCTCACCCTCGAGCTCAAGACTGTCGCCGACGTCGGGCTGATCGGGTTCCCGTCGGCCGGAAAGTCGTCGCTGGTGTCCACCATCTCGGCAGCGAAACCGAAGATCGCCGACTATCCGTTCACCACGCTGGTGCCCAATCTGGGCGTGGTCTCCGCCGGCGACAACACGTTCACCGTCGCCGACGTGCCGGGGTTGATCCCGGGCGCCTCCGAGGGCCGCGGTCTGGGCCTGGAGTTCCTGCGCCACATCGAGCGCTGCGCGGTGCTCGTCCACGTCATCGACTGCGCCACACTCGAACCCGGGCGCGACCCCGTCTCCGACATCGAAGCCCTCGAGGCCGAACTCGCCGCCTACCGCCCCACGCTGCAGGGCGATCAGACGCTCGGCGACCTGGCCGACCGTCCGCGGGCCGTGGTGCTCAACAAGATCGACGTTCCCGACGCCCGCGAACTCGCCGAGTTCGTCCGCGACGACGTCGTCGAGCGGTTCGGCTGGCCGGTCTTCCTGGTGTCGACCGCCAGCCGGGAAGGCTTGCGCCCGTTGACGTTCGCGTTGTGGGAGCTGGTCGACGCCTATCGCGCGGCCCAGCCCGCGGTGGTGCCGCGCCGCGCGGTCATCCGGCCCGTCGCCGTCGACGAGTCCGGCTTCACGGTCGAACCCGACGGCCAGGGCGGGTTCGCGGTGCGCGGAACCCGGCCCGAGCGCTGGGTCAACCAGACGGACTTCGACAACGACGAGGCCGTCGGCTATCTCGGCGACCGCCTGGCCCGCCTCGGCGTCGAGGACGAACTGCTGCGCCTGGGGGCGCGGCCCGGGTGCGCAGTCACCATCGGTGAGATGACGTTCGACTGGGAACCGCAGACCCCGGCCGGAATCGACATGCATCTGTCCGGCCGCGGCACCGACGTCCGCCTCGAGCAGACCGACCGCGTGGGCGCCGATGAGCGCAAGGCGGCCCGGAAGGCGCGCAGGGAGACCCCCGACGGTGAGTGAGCACCGCCACGCCATCCGCACCGCCCGCAGCGTCGTCGTCAAGATCGGCACGACCGCGTTGACCACCCCGGCCGGCATGTTCGACGCCAACCGGCTGGCCACGCTGGTCGAAGCGATCGAGACGCGCATGCGCGCGGGTTCCGACGTCGTCATCGTGTCCTCCGGTGCGATCGCCGCCGGGATCGAACCCCTCGGGCTGACCAAGCGCCCCACCGATCTGGCGACCAAACAGGCAGCCGCCAGCGTCGGTCAGGTGGCGCTGATCAACTCCTGGAGCGCCGCCTTCGGCGTGTACGAGCGCACCGTCGGCCAGGTGCTGCTCACCGCGCACGACATCTCGATGCGGGTGCAGCACAACAACGCTCAGCGCACCCTGGATCGATTGCGGGGACTGCGTGCGGTGGCGATCGTCAACGAGAACGACACCGTCGCCACCCACGAGATCCGCTTCGGCGACAACGACCGGCTCTCTGCGCTGGTGGCCCATCTCATCGGAGCGGACGCGCTGATCCTGCTGTCGGACATCGACGGCCTCTACGACGCGGACCCCCGCAAGGCCGACGCCCGGTTCATCCCCGAGGTCGCCGGACCCGGTGACCTGGACGGGGTGGTGGCCGGCCAGGGCAGCAGCCTCGGCACCGGGGGTATGGCGTCGAAGTTGTCCTCGGCGCTGCTGGCCGCCGACGCCGGGGTGCCGGTGCTGCTCGCTGCCGCTTCCGACGCCGCGACCGCACTGTCCGAGGCGTCGGTGGGCACCGTGTTCGCGCCCCGCGCCGAACGGATGTCAGCGCGGCGGTTCTGGGTGCGCTACGCCGCCGAATCGGCCGGCGCGCTGACCCTCGACGACGGTGCGGTGAGAGCCGTTGTCGGACAGCGGCGTTCGCTGCTCCCGGCGGGGATCACCGGTGTGACGGGCCGGTTCTACGGCGGCGACGTGGTTGAACTGCGCAGCGCGGACGCGACGATGGTGGCCCGCGGCGTGGTGGCCTACGACGCGACCGAACTGGTCACCATGCTGGGGCGGTCCACCTCGGACCTGCCCGCCGAGATGCGCAGACCGGCCGTGCACGCCGACGATCTGGTGGCGGTCTAGCGGTTCCGGTCCGCGATCATCCGAAACCCCTTGGCGACAAGAGATCTGACCTGGCGGGCCCGATGCTCGGCGTCGTCGAGCGCGTCGTGGTCGGCACGGCGCACCGCGACGCCGTGGCGCTCGGCAGCGGACACCACCTCCTGCTGGACGCTCGGTAAGGCCAGCAGCAGCGCCGCCAGCACGCCGGGCGACAGCTCACGGTCCCGGAGCAACCCGCGGTAGCGGACGTCGCTGGGAATTCTGACGTTCCGCGTCCCGCCCAGCACCGGCCCCGTGGCGGCGACCAGCGTGGTCAGCGCCACCTGCGCCGCCGTCTCGACCAGCAGACCGCGGAAGGGGAACCAGGGCAACGGAAGTCGGCCAACCTGCTGCTCGAGGGCTCCGGAGAACAAATAGCCGAGTAGCGCGTGGGTGCGGATCTCCTTGACGTCCTCCCAGTCGACCGAGTCGCCGTCGTATTCGACGGCCTCGTCGCTGATCGTGACACCGCCGAAGCGGTTGAGCAGGCGCAGCGCCTCGTCGAGCACTTCGGGTCCGGGGACCAGGCGGGCGAGCGTATCGCCTACGCCGATGGAGAGTTCGGTCACGTCGCCCATCTAAGCGGAAGTCGCCCAGCCGGGCAGTTCGTCGGCGAGCAGCGCGAGGATCGGCGAGCAGCCGTTGTCGATCTTCACGGTCGCGAGGTCGTCGCCGCGGGTCGGGCCGCGGTTGACGATCGCGACCGGTATGCGGTGCGCTGCGGCGTGCCGGACGAAGCGATACCCGGAGAACACGGTCAACGACGAGCCCGCCACCAGCAGGGCGTCCGCGGCGTCCACGACGGCGTAGGCGCGCTCGACCCGTTCCTTGGGCACGCTCTCGCCGAAGTACACGATGTCGGGTTTGAGCATGCCGTCACACACCGGGCAGTCCACGATCCGGAACTCGTCGGTGTCGTCGACGACCGCGTCGGCGTCTGGGGCGACCGCGATGCCACCGACCGATTCGGCCCGCTCCAAGAACCCAGGATTGGCGGCCTCGAGGTCCTCGGCGAGCGCGGCCCGGCTCATGGTGTGTCCGCAGTCCAGACAGATCACCTGGGCGTAGGTGCCGTGCAGGTCGATGACGCGGCGACTGCCGGCCTTGGTGTGCAGCAGGTCCACGTTCTGGGTGATCAATCCGGTGAGCACCCCGAGCCGTTCGATTGCGGCCAGCGCGCGGTGGCCCGCGTTGGGCAGCGTCGCGGCCATGTGCCGCCAGCCGATGTGGTTACGCGCCCAATAGCGTTGCCGGAACGCGGGGTCCGACGTGAACTGCCGGATCGTCATCGGATTGCTGGGCGGCGAATCGGGGCCGCGGTAGTCCGGGATGCCCGAATCGGTGGACATACCGGCGCCGGTGAGCACCGCGACACGGCGACCGGCGAGCAGGCCGACCAGTTCGGGGGATTCCACCCCGTCCAGGGTACGGATTCGCGGCGGCAGGTCCCGTCGTCACGCGTTGTCGATCCACCAGTCATAGAGGCGGTCCAGATGCCGGCCCCTGGCGGTGCCGAGCAGGAGGTCGGAATCCCGGGTCCAGACGATGTCCGCGAACCCTTCGTAGGTGCCGCAGGCCAGTGAGCCGGCGACCTCGTCGGCGGAGTCCTCGTAGTCCCAGTTGGTCGGCGAGTCGTCGGAGTTGGGGCAGGGGGTGAGGTCGTCGTAGGCGATGACCTCGTCGAACGCCCGGTCGAGGTCGTCGGCGTTGGCGAACAGCGCGAAGTAGGCGGTCTGCTGACCGCTCGACGGCGAGGTCGGTCCGCAGGTCACCGCGGCCACGGCGTTGCCGATCCGGTCCTTGTCCGGCACGCAGGTGTCGGGATGGATCACGACCTCGAGCAGGTCACGTTCAGTGGGTGGGAGATCTGTGTCGGCGCCGGGCAGGGCGGCGGACGGTTTGACGACGGTGCGGGTGATGGTCTGTGTCGCCGACATTCCCGTCGCGTGGTCGCCGCGGCCGGCCAGCCACACCGCGGCACCCGCCACGGCGACGAGCGCCACCGCCGCCACCGCACCGATGACGGCGAGGCTGCGTCCGGACCGTCGCCCCGCGGGTGCGGCGCCGCGCAGGACGGCCGCGGGCATCGTGTCGGCTTGCGCGGAGGTCGTGGCACGGTCGCCGAGTGCGGCCTCGGCGGCGCGGGCGAATTCGCCGGCGCTGGCGTACCGGTCGTCGGCGTTCTTGGCCATTCCGCGCGCCACCACCGCGTCGAATTCGGCTGGAATGTCGGGCCGTAACCGACTCGGCGCGGGTGGCGGATCCATCAGATGGGCGGTGATCAGGGTGCTGACGCTGTCGGCGGGGTAGGGCTGTGCGCCGGTCAGGCACTGGTGCAGCACACAGGCGAGCGCATAGACGTCGGCGCGGTGGGTGACCGGACCGCCGCTGAATCGTTCGGGCGCCATGTAGGCGAACGTGCCGATCGTGGTGCCCTGGTCGGTGAGGGAGTTTTCGCTTGCGGCACTGGCGATCCCGAAGTCCACCAGATAAGCGAAGTCATCGGCGGTGAGGAGGATGTTCTCCGGTTTGACGTCGCGGTGCAGGACACCCGCGGCGTGCGCAGCGTCGAGGGCGCCCGCGATCTGACGCACGACCGATACCGCGCGCGGCGGCGCCATCGGCCCACTGCGGGCCAGCGCGGTGCGCAGATCGATTCCGTCGATCAGCCGCATGTCGACGAACAGGTGCCCGTCGATTTCGCCGTAGTTGTGGATGGGGACGACGTGCGGTTCCTGCAGCCGGCCCGCGGCCCTCGCCTCGCGCTGCAACCGTTCCCGGAAGACCGGATCGTGCGACAGCGCGTCGGGCAGCAGCTTGAGTGCGACCGTGCGGCCCTTGACGGTGTCCTCGGCCTCGTAGACCTCACCCATACCGCCGCGGCCGAGCAGCCGGGTCAGCCGGTAGGGGCCGAACATCGAACCCGCGCGCGAGGAGTGCGGGCCGCTGGTCACAGGAGCAAACGGTACTACCCGCCGGCATCCTCGACGACGAAGGTGAATCGGTGCCCGCAGATCGTGAACTCGTCGCCGTCGTTGAGCGGGGTGCTGCCGTGGACGCGGCTGCCGCCGAGCTCGACGCCGTTGGAGGACCTCAGATCGCTGAGCACGTAACCGGCCCCGGTACCGATGACGGCGGCGTGGTGGCGGCTGACCATGGCGTCGTCGACGACGACGTCGTTGTCCGGTAGCCGACCGATCCGGGTGGCGATCGCCCGCAACGGATGCCGATTTCCGTCGGGCCCGATGAGCACCCCCGCGGCGGCGGCGGTGCTCACCGCGGTCCGCTGTTCGAGCACGGTGACGGTGCCGACGGCGGCGGTGTGTGCGGCGCGGCGGATGTCGAGCGGCTCCTGGCGCAGGATCTTCTCGTACAGCGCGCGCAGGGACGGGCCGGGATCGACGCCGAGGTCGTCGGCCAGCGTGGTGCGCAGCCGCTGATACGCGTCCAGCGCGTCGGACTGGCGTTCGCAGACGTAGTACGCGCTGATCAGCTGCGTCCACAGCGGTTCGCGGTAGGGGTGCTCGGCGGTCAGCATCTCCAGTTCGCCGATCAGCGTGGCGGCGCGTCCGCAGACCAGTTCGGCCTCGGCTCTGGCGGTGACGGCGGACAGGCGGTCCTCGGCCAGCGCGGTGGCGAAGGCCTCGGCGAAGGTGAAGCTGCGCAGGTCGTCGAGTACGGGGCCACGCCACAACGCCAGCGCCTCAGTGAGTTCACGGGCGGCGGCCTCGAACCGGTTGGCCGCCGCGGCCTGGGCGGCGTTCGATCGTGCCGCGACGAACCGGTCGAGATCGCAGTGCCCTTCGGGCACCGTCAGGCGGTAGCCGGGTGGCGCACTGGCCAGCGAGGAGCGGGCGTCGGGCACGGCGAGCAGCTTGCGCAGGTTCGACACGTACGAGTGCAGGCTGGCGCGCGCTCCCGCGGGTGGGGAGTCCGCCCACAGCGCGTCGGTCAGCGAGTCGACGCTCACCGCGCGGTTGCGGTTGATCAGCAGCATCGCCAGCACCGCCCGCTGCTTGGGCGTCCCGAGCGGCGTGTCGACGCCGTCGATGACCAGCTGCAGCGGACCGAGCAGTCCGAAGTCAAGCACCGTCCCACCCTATGCGGTCACGACAGGGACGTGGTCGCGCCACGCATCGGTGAACTCTTGCGGTGTCAGCGCTGCTGGGTCGGACACGCCTCGACGGGCACATCGATTTCGAGCGGTCCGAACTCGGCGAAGGTGAAGGTCATCGGAACCGACATCCCCGGTGTGACGTCGGCGTCGAGGCCGTCAACGGTGGCGGGCGGCAGGGCGGCGGTGGGCTGCGGCTGACCGAACGCGAGTACCCCGCCGGCAGGGATGTCGACGGCGGCGCCCTCCGGCAGGGTGACCTCGGCGCGGTCGGCACTCACCGAGGTGAGCCGTTCGACGTCGACGGGCCGATTGTTGGTGACGGTGAAGCGCAGTGCGGCGGAGTCACCGATCTGCAGGGCGCAGCTGTCCGGCAGGAACCTGGGGACGATGAAGGCGTTTTCGACGGTGGTGAGGCTGGTCGTCGACGTCGTGCCTCGATTCGTCGATTCGGGGTCCGCATCGGGACTGCAGCCGACCGTCGCGGCGGTCAGCAGGATCGAGCCGATCACCAGGTGGGCACTGGTGTGGGACATCACTTCTCCTTTGCATCATGCGGGCAGTACCCGGCTTCAGGACGTCAGTGCGTGCGGTGAGAGCTCCTTCAACATCGCGTTGGCCCAGCGCATCTGGCGCAGCGTCTGCGGGTGGCAACGCTCGGTCACCGCGAGGAGGTCGCTGTCCTTGGCGGCCTGTGCCCCCTGGCCGAGCAGTTCCCAGTCCAATGACGCCCCGGCGGCCACGCGGTGCACCCGGCGCAGATCGGCCAGCAGCACCAGCGCGGGTTCTGGCCGGCGCCGCAGCGCATCGCTGAGCTTCTCCTGTACGACGCGGCTGACGGCCATGCGGCGGGGACGGGTCGAGAGACGCACGCCGTGGCGCCGGCCGTGCCGGGCCAACGCCTCGACGTGCTCGTCGCACCAGCCGGCCAGGTCGCGGGCGAGGTGGCAGATGTCCTGATCGCTGTGGTGGCGGGCGGCGATGGCGCGCAGCTCGTGGGCGAGGCGGCGTTCGCTGCGGTGCAGTTCGCGTATGGCGAGGCCGAGCTTGCTCATCGTCCCGCCTCCGCGACCGGGTGCTCGTCGACCGCGGCGGCCGGACCGCCGACGGTATCGGCGACGCCGTCGCTCACGGGAGCCGATGCGGCGGTCGTCGGCGCGGGCGCCGGGCAATGTCCCGCGCCGACGCGCCGAACCGAGGCGGCAGCGGTCTTGAAGATCGGTTGTTTCGACACCGGATCCCAGTCGGTGAGCGTCAGTTCGTTGGCTGCCCGGTGGTGTCCCGATGGATCGGTGTCCCCGTGGCCATCGGTGTCCCAGTACCCGTAGTGGAACGGCAGGAACACCACGCCCGGGCGGATGCCGGTGATGCGCGCGGCGGCCGTCACGCATCCGCGCGGCGTGCGGATCTCGAGCAGGTCGCCCTCGGCGATGCCGGCGTTTCGGGCGTCGTCGACGGAAACCTCGACCCAGACCTGCGGTGCGGCGGCGTCGAGCTGCGGTGCCCGGGCGGTCTTGGTGCGGGTGTGGAAGTGGTAGACGGTGCGCCCGGTGATCAGCACGTAGGGGAACTCCGCCGACGGACGTTCGTGCGGGCGCACGTATTCGGCTGCCTTGATGATCGCTCGGCCGAACGGGTTCATCGCGCGGTACTCGGTCGGTTCGAGCGGGGCGCCGGTGATCAGATCCTTCCCGTAGGCCTCGCAGTAGTCGGGGTCGGCGAAGAACTGCCCGTCGGCGTAGAGCCGTTCGGTGCCATCGGGATGTTCTGCGGTGCATGGCCATTGCACGCCGCTGCCTCCGCGCAACTTCTCGTAGGTCAGGCCGGTGTAGTCGCAGGGTCGTCCGGCGCTGCAGGTCTTCCACGCCTCGAACGCTTCCTCGGGGGTTGTCCAGGCCGGTAGGGGGTTGCCGTCCTTGTCGCGGAAGTCCATGCGGCGGGCGTAGTCGAGGAAGATGTCGAGATCCGAGCGCGCGTGCCCAGGCGGATCGATCGCCTTCTCCGAGAGGTGGACCGTGCGATCGACGTTGGTGAACGTCCCGGTCTTCTCACCCCACGCCGCGGCGGGGAGCACCACGTCGGCCAGTTGTGCGGTCTCGGTGAGGAAGAGATCCTGCACCACCAGGAAAAGCCGCTCCTGCGACAGGATGCTGCGGATTCGCGACAGTTCGGGCAGCGACACCGCGGGATTGGTGGCGCTGACCCACAGCATGCGCAGGGTGCCCTCCTCCGCGTAGCGGAACATCTGCATGGCGTGGGTGGGCGGGGCATAGTGCGGAATCTGCATCATGTCGATGTTCCAGATACCGGCCAATTGCTCGATGTGAGAGTCGTTCGCCCAGTTGCGGAATCCCGCCAGGTCACCGTCCGCGCCGCATTCGCGGGTGTTCTCGGCGGTGGGCTGGCCGTTCATCTGCAGCAGCCCGCAGCCCGGTTTGCCGAGCATCCCGCGCACGAGGTGGATGTTGTTGACCTGCACTGAAGCGGCGGTGGCTTGGTGGGACTGGTAGAAGCCCTGCAGCACAGTCGACAGCAGTCGTTCGGCGTTGCCGATGATCCGTGCGGCGCGCCTGAGCTCGTCGGCGTCGATGCGGCAGATCTCGGCGACGCGCTCGGGCGGGAATTCCGCCACCCTCTTGGCGAGCTCGTCGAAACCCACCGTATGCGCGTCGATGTAGTCGTGGTCAACCCAGTCATGAGCGAGGATCTCGTGCAGCAGCCCGTTCATCAACGCGACATTGGTGCCCGGCAGTGGGGCGAGGTGCACGGTGGCGTGGCGGGCCACCGGCGTCGGGCGGGGGTCGACGCAGATGATGGCCGGCGGGTTCGGTCCGGCGAGCCGGTCGAGCATCCGCATCCACAGCACCGTCTGGGTTTCGGCGACGTTGTGGCCGTAGAGCGCGATGACGTCGGCATGGTCGACGTCGGTGTAGGAGCCCGGCTGGCCGTCGCAGCCGAACGATTCTTTGAGCGCCTCGGCCGCCGTGGCCGTGCACAGGCGGGTGTTGCCGTCCACGTGGTTGGTGCCGATGGCGCCGTGGGCGATCACACCCTGCGTGTAATACTCCTCGATGAACAACTGGCCCGAGGTGTAGAAGCCGATCGATCCGGCGCCGCGTTCGGCCAGCAACTGCTTGCTGTGGGTCACGATGGCGTTCATCGCCGTGTCCCAGTCGGTCTCGACCAGGGTGCCTGCGCGCCGGATCAGGGGAGTGGTGAGCCGGTCGGCCGACGCGTTGGCCTGCCATCCGAACAGGTCCTTGGGGTCGAGACGGCCGTGGTTGACGCGGTCGACCGCGCGGCCGCGGACGCCGACGATCCGGCCGTCCTTGACGGCGATGTCGAGTCCGTCACCGTTGGAGTGCAACACCGCCGCGGACTGCACCCACCTGTCGACCTGCTCGGGCGAGACGCCGTCGGCCAGATACTGATCGATGCGCTGCGGCCACGGCTGGCCGGCACCGTATGGGGTGCGCGATCCCCAGGGTTGCGCGATGCGGTCTGTCCGTCCCATCGTGGCTCCTCTCTCGCCGGTCCGGGATCGGCGCTACAGACCTGTCTGTAGCGCCGGTGATACCCTCCCGGGAACGGCCCGAAACCGGAGCGGACACATGCCCCCACCCGAGTCACCGTCGGCCCGCGACCGGATACTCGCGACGGCCTACGACCTGTTCACGAGGCGCGGCATCCGCGATGTCGGGGTCGACGAGGTGGTCGACAGGGCGGGCGTCGCCAAGACCACCCTCTATCGGCACTTCCCGTCCAAGGACGAATTGGTGATCGCCTTCTTGGCGCAGCGGGAGCAGGTCTGGACCGTCGAGATGGTGGACCGGCAGTCCCACCGACGGGCCGACGACCCGGAAGGTCGCCTGCTGGCGATCTTCGACGTGTTCGACGACTGGTTCGCCGAGCACAATGATTTCGAGGCCTGCTCGTTCATTAAGGTGTTGCTGGAGATGGGTGCCGACGGACCTGTCGGTCGAGCCTGCATCGAGCACCTCGCCAACATTCGGGCCATCGTCGCCGAACGGGCCCGGCTCGCCGGCCTGCGCGACGTCGACGAGTTCACCCTTGCCTTCAACGTCCTGATGAAGGGCAGCATCGTGGCCGCGGCGGAGGGCGACGCCGCGGCCGCCAAGCGCGCCAAGCCGATTGGCGCCTGGTTGATCGGTCAGCACCGCGCGGGCCGGGAGCCCGATCGCTGATCGCCGCGGCGATCAGTGCAGACAGTCGGCGGCCGCGATGAGCTCGGCGCTCATGTTGTCGGCCATCATCCGCAGTGCGGCCTCTCCCAGTTCGGCGTCGATGTGCGCGACCGCGTCCCGCGGGATCACGACGGGGAAGTGCCGGACGTAGGCGTCCAGCGCGGTGTAGAGGATGCACTGTTCGGTGACCTGACCGGTCAACACGACACGGTCGGGCTGCAGCTGCGTGAGCAGATACGCCAGCGGGGTGGCGTAGAACGCGCTGTGGCGGACTTTGGTCATCAGCCGGCAGCCGTCGTGCGGGACGATCGGCTTGACCAGATCCGGGCGCTCGCCGTCGAGCGCCGACTGCACGATGTCGCTGAACTCCGCGGAGAAGTCGCCGTAGTTGTCGTTGACGTAGATGAGGTCGACGTCGTCGCGGGCGCGGGCGTCGCTGACGAGTTTGGCGAGGGGGTCGACGATCGCCTCGACGTTCGGCGCCAGCTTTTCGGCGTCGGGATGGTCGTAGGTGTTCATCATGTCGATGATCAGCACCGCGGTCTTGGTCATGGCGCAGGCATACCCCGAAGCGAAACCGGGCAACAATGTGGGCATGGATTTTTTCTCGGCCTACCGGCACGGGTTCGTCCGCGTCGCCGCCTGCACCCACACCACCGCGCTGGCGGATCCCGCGGCCAACGCCGAATCGGTGCTCGGGCTGGCCCGCGAATGTCATGACGACGGCGTCGCGCTCGCGGTGTTCCCCGAGCTCACGCTGACCGGCTACTCGATCGAGGACGTCGTACTGCAGGACGCGCTGCTCGAAGCGGTCGAGGCGGCGCTGCTCGACATCGTGGTGGGCTCGGCCGAGCTGCTGCCGGTGCTGGTGATCGGCGCACCGCTGCGGCACCGCAACCGCGTCTACAACACCGCGGTGGTCGTCCACGGCGGTCAGATTCTCGGCGTGGTGCCCAAGTCCTACATCCCCAACTACCGCGAGTTCTACGAGAAGCGGCAGCTCGCCGCCGGCGACGACGAGCGTGGTGAGATCACCGTCGCCGGGGTGGAGGTGCCCTTCGGTCCCGATCTGCTCTTCGCGGCCGCGGATCTGCCCGCCTTCGTCCTGCACGTCGAGATCTGTGAGGACATGTGGGTGCCGGTACCGCCGAGCGCAGAGGCTGCGTTGGCGGGTGCGACGGTGCTGGCCAACCTGTCGGGCAGTCCGATCACGATCGGGCGCGCCGAGGACCGCAATCTCATGGCGCGGTCGGCGTCGTCGCGGTGTCTGGCGGCCTACGTGTACGCCGCCGCGGGTGAGGGGGAGTCGACGACCGATCTGGCCTGGGACGGACAGACGATGATCTGGGAGAACGGCGTGTGCCTGGCCCAGTCCGAGCGGTTCCCCAAGGGTGAGCGACGGTCGGTGGCCGACGTGGACGTCGAGCTGCTGCGCAACGAACGCGTCCGAATGGGCACGTTCGACGACAACCGCCGCCATCACCTGATCGACGAGGATGCGTTTCGCCGCGTCGAGTTCACCCTCGATCCGCCCACCGGCGACATCGGTCTGCGACGAGAGGTCGAGCGGTTCCCGTTCGTCCCCGCGGACGAGGCTCGCCTCGAGCAGGATTGCTACGAGGCCTACAACATTCAGGTGGCCGGCCTCGAACAGCGGTTGCGCGCCCTGGATTTCCCGAAGATCGTGCTCGGACTCTCGGGCGGTCTGGACTCCACCCATGCGCTGATCGTGGCGGCTCGGGCGATGGACCGGGAGGACCGGCCGCGCAGCGACATTCTGGCGTTCACGCTGCCCGGGTTCGCGACCGGCGAGCGGACCAAGGACAACGCGACGCGGCTCGCCGAGGCGCTGGGTGTGAGCTTCGAGACCATCAACATCACCTCCACGGCCGAACTGATGCTGACGAACATGGACCACCCGTTCTCGCGCGGGGAGAAGGTCTACGACGTGACGTTCGAGAACGTCCAGGCCGGGTTGCGCACCGATTACCTGTTCCGGCTGGCCAACCAGCGCGGCGGTATCGTGCTCGGTACCGGTGACCTCTCCGAGCTGGCGCTGGGTTGGTCGACCTACGGTGTCGGCGACCAGATGTCGCACTACAACGTCAACGGCGGGGTGCCGAAGACGTTGATCCAGCACCTGATCCGCTGGGTGATCTCGTCGCATCAGTTCGACGACCGGGTCAACGAGGTGCTGCAGTCGGTGCTCGACACCGAGATCAGCCCGGAGTTGGTGCCCGCCGGCGAGGACGAGGAGATCCAGAGCAGCGAAGGGAAAGTGGGGCCCTATGTCCTGCAGGACTTCTCGTTGTTCCAGGTATTGCGGTACGGGTTACGCCCGTCGAAGGTGGCGTTCTTGGCGTGGCACGCCTGGAGCGACTCTGATCGTGGTGACTGGCCCGTCGGCTACCCCGAGGACAAGCGTCCGGAGTACTCGCTCAAGGAGATTCGGCATTGGCTGCAGGTGTTCGCGCAGCGGTTCTACTCGTTCAGCCAGTTCAAACGCTCGGCTCTGCCCAACGGCCCCAAGGTCTCCGCGGGCGGTTCGCTGTCCCCGCGCGGTGATTGGCGCGCGCCGTCGGACATGTCGGCGCGGGTGTGGCTCGACGAGATCGAGCGGTCGGTCCCCGAAGGCTGACACGGCGGGTCAGATCCGGCCTCACGGGTGCTTGCCGAATCCCGTTGCCAGCGGCAGGAAGATGTCATCGACGATCTCGAGAAGCGTGTCTCGCGAGACCCCGGCCATGGTCATGAAGAGCTCGTGGCGCAGCAGATCAGCCGGCAGGCTCACGATGCGAGCCGGTGGTGTGGCGGAGAGCTCCCCTCGGCGGACAGCGCGCTCGACGATCGTCTCCATGGAACTCGGCCCGTCAGGAAGAAACAGTGCGCGCAACTGATCCGGTGATCTGCCCGATTCGTCGAAGTACGCACCGATCAGCGCGGCGAACAGGCCGATGGTCCGCGATCGGCGGTCGTTGAAATCGGTCAGGATCGCCAGTACATCACCGCGCAGCGTCCCGGTGTCGGGCACCGGAATCGTGTCGATCTCGCCCCGGTGACGGATCACGGCTTCGAGTAGCTCCAATCGGGTCGGCCAGCGCCGGTACAGCACCGAGCGTGCGGATCCCGATCTCGCGGCGACCGCATCGATGGTGAAGCGTTCGTAGCCGGCTTCGACCAGCTGATCCCAGCCCGCTTCCAGGATCGCGGACTCGAGCGCGGCGCCACGGCGCCGCTGCCCAACCGCAGTTTTAGAGGACACTTGCGTAGCTTATCGCAGCGCGCTACCGTCCGGATAAGCAACACAACTGTCGCTTATCTTTCGGAGGTTCACGCATGAGGACACGCACCGCACTGATCTCCGGAGCGAGCATCGCAGGCCCCGTCCTCGCGTACTGGTTGTCCGAGGCCGGCTGGGACGTCACGATCGTCGAACGCGCCGACCGACTCCGCACGAGTGGATACCCCGTCGACGTCCGCGGGACCGCGGTCGACGTCGTCCGCCGGATGGGTCTGTACGACGCGATGTCGGCGCAGCGCTACCGCCACGTGCCGGTCGACGTGCTGACCCCCCGTGGACATCGGTTGTGCACGTTGGACTACGGGAATCTGATCGCCTCATCGGGAAGTGCGGATGTCGAGCTGACGCGTGGCGTGCTCAGCGAAATCGTGTACCGGGCAACGGCCGAGCGGACCGATTATGTCTTCGGTGACTCGATCACCGCCCTGACCCAGCACGAGTCGGGCGTCGACGTCGCCTTCGGCCGCCGTCGACCCGCGACGTTCGACGTGGTGATCGGCGCCGACGGCATCCACTCCAACGTCCGGGCACTCGCCTTCGGTGAGGAGGGGCGGTACCTCCACCACCTCGGTCCGTACGTGGCGATATGGGATCTGCCGAAGGACTTGTTCGA
This sequence comes from Mycobacterium sp. 852013-51886_SCH5428379, assembly GCF_001665575.1. GTDB lineage: Bacteria > Actinomycetota > Actinomycetes > Mycobacteriales > Mycobacteriaceae > Mycobacterium. Next base: position 256,738 of record NZ_LZSU01000051.1, read on the forward strand.
TCCGGGGACCGGTTTCTTCTACTCCCACCCCGGACGGACCGTACTGGTGGAGCGGACGCCCGGCGGAGCCGCCGCGCGGGCATTCCTGACCTTCGTCCACCCGTCCCCGGGTGCCGTGGACCGGTACGACACCGACCGCATCCTGGACGCGCTGCATCGAGCCTTCGCTGAAGATGACTGGCGCACAGGGGAAGTCATCGACACGCTGCCCGGCGCCGACGACGTCTACTTCGACACGGTCAGTCAGGTGCGCATGGACCGCTGGAGTTCCGGCCGCGTGGCACTCGTGGGTGACGCCGCGTATGCGCCTTCGTTCCTGTCCGGGCAGGGTACGAGCATCGCGATCGCCGGAGCCTACGTGTTGGCGAGTGAACTCATCGCTCACGACCGACCGGGCCCGGCTTTCGCGGCCTACGAACACCGGTTGCGCGACTACGTGACGAAGAATCAGGCCCTTGCGTTGCGTACCGACGGAACCGTCTTGGCTCGCACCCGCGGTCAGCTGCTACGCCGAAACGCCAAACTCTGTGCGGTACCACTGTTGCAGCACCTCGGACTCGTCGGACTCCTGCAGAGCCACCTGCGCACCGCCGCGAACGATCTGTCGCTGTCCGATCGAGATCTTCGCCGCTCGCGACGTCCTCTGGACGCGAGCGACACTCGATGATCGAGACCCCGCGGCTCATCCTGTGGGCGGCGGTCCTCACCCTCGCCAACGTGCTCGCCGACGTGGTCATCGGGTCCCCGATGATGGTCGTACCTCAGCTGCTCGACCACTTCGGCACCGACCAGACGGCCTGGCTGAACGCGAGTGCGATGCTGGCAGGCGCCGTCTGGTCACCACTGTTCGCCAGGTGTGCCGACGTCTACGGTAGGCGCCGGACGCTGACCGTGGCGCTCCTGCTGGCCTGCGCGGGAGCGCTGATTTGCCTTGCCGCTCCAGTTCTTTGGGTTTTCCTGCTGGGTCGTTTTCTCCAGGGCGCCGCCTTCGCCGCGGTGTTCCTGACCGTCGCCCTCGTCCTCGGGATCTGCTCGGCCCGGGTCGCGATGACGGTGATCGGGGTCGTGACGTCCAGCTCGTCGGTCGTCGGGATCATCGAGCCGTTCCTGATGAAGCCGGTCATCGACGCGTTCGGTCACCAGGGTGTGTTCGCCACGGCGGCCGTGCTCGCGGCCGCGGCAGCGGCCGGAGTCCGCCTCCTCGTCCCGGAGTCACCGGTCCGCAGCCGGGGCCGCATCGACGTGGTCGGCGCGCTGCTTCTCGGTGGCGGCCTCGGCGCGGTGCTCGCCTACATCAGCCTCGGCGGCGATCTCGGATGGCTGTCCATCGGTATGACGGTTCTGCTGGTGACCGGTGCCCTCGCGTTGGGCGCCTGGGTGTTCCGCACGCTCCGGGTCAATGAGCCCATCATCGACATCCGCGCACTCACCCGACCAGTGCTGCTCACGCTGCTGGTGCTGGTCCTGGCGGCGGGTGCGTTCCGGAGCATGTTGCAACTGATCGGCATCGTCGCCTACGTGCCTCCCGGGCTCGGACTCGGCTACGGGCTGGGTGACGGAACGGCGGTCGCCGCGCTGTTCGCCGCGGCGAATCTCGGGATCGCGCTCGGCGGTATCGGCGCCGGATGGCTCGCGGGCAGGATCGGTCCGGCGAGACCCCTGCTCGGCGGCATCGCCGTCGGGATCCTGGCGACCTACGCGATGGTGCCGGGCACATCTGTGCCGCCGCTGGCGATGTGCTGCGGCGGCTTGCTCGGCGTGGCCGCCGGCGCGATCGGCGCCTCCGGCTACAACCTCGCGACCAGCCTCGAAGCGCCCGAGCGGCAGGGCTCGGTCGCCGGGCTGGTTTCGGTGGTGAGCGCGCTGGGCTCAGTCCTCTTCACCATCGGCGGCGGCGAGGTGCTCGAAGCAACGCGCATCCCCGGCGTGCTCGTCGACGGCGCTCCGGCAAGCACGGCGACCGGCGTACACCTCTATATTGCGGCGAGCGGTCTGCTCCTGGTCCTCGCAGCGGTGCCCGCAACCATGTTGGCGCGCAATGCCCGTCGTCCGCCGGCTAGAGCCGCCCGTCGATCCGTAGCTCCGGATGCACCCAGTTCGGGGAGCGTCGTTCCTTGAACGCCATGAACCCCTCGATCGACTCCGGGGCGCCCAGGCTGGCCTGCATCCCGATGCGGTCGTAGAGGCCGATGTAGTCGTCGAGGCTGGACTTGATCACCGTGCGGGCGTGTGGCGCGGTCCGGCAGCACTGCGCCAGAACGTCTTTCGCGGTGTCGATCAGTTCGTCGTGCGGCACCACCCGGGCGATCAGACCCCAATCCAGGGCTTCTGCGGCGGAGAGGGTGCGGCCGGTGAACATCAGGTCGCGGGTGCGGACGGGACCGATCAGCCGGGCCAGCATGTGGCTGTAGTAGGTGTCGGCGATCCCGCGGTAGAGCTCCGGGACCCGGAACGTCGCCCGATCGCTCACCACGGCGATGTCGGCGCACAGCGCGATCTGCATCCCGCCGCCCTGACAGAGCCCGTTGACGGCCGCCACCACCGGTTTCGACGACTGCCGCAGGGTGTCGAACGGCAATGCGTCCATGCCGAGCGCCGAGCCGAACGTCAACCAGTTGTCCGCACCGCCGCCGCCCATGTCGCCGCCGGGGGCGAAGACGTCACCGGTGCCGGTGATGAGCAGGCCCGCCAGATCCGGATCGCCGTCGACGTGGCGCACCGCGTACTTGATCCCGAAGTACATCGCCGGTGTCATGGCGTTGCGCGCCTCGGGACGGTCGAGCGTGCACACCCCGAAGGCGCCTTCGCGGCTGAACTTCAGGAAGTGGGTGCCCAACCAGTCGCCCTCCGGCGGCCGGGGTGTCTGGTCGATCGTCTGCTCTGACGTCATTCCTGTCCTCTCGTCATTCGGGTCATCGCGTCGGCGATCGCCGCCGCAGTCGGGGCACAGTCACCCGCGCCGGGGGTCAGCGTGGCGAGCGCGCCGGCCACACACGCCCGGCGCAACGCGTCCTCGGGTCCGGCGGGCCAGTGCGCGGCCAGCACACCGGCGAACACATCGCCGGCGCCGGTGGTGTCGATCGCGTCCACCGCCGGGGCCGGGGCGTCGAAGGATTCGCCGCCGGCCAGATGGCTGGCGCCGCGCGGGCCGCGGGTGGTGATCAGATGGGGGACCGGCCAACGCCAGTCGGCGGCCTCGGTCTCATTGACCACCACCACGTCGGCGAGGTGCGACAGCGTCTGCAGATCGTCGGCCGCTGCGCCGGCGGGCGACGCGTTGACCATCACCACCGCTCCCGCGTCGCGGGCGATACGGGCGGCGGCGAGCACCGTCGCCGACGGGATCTCCAACTGGAGTAGCACCACGTCGGCGTGGGCGATCACGGCACGCACCGGTTCCGGATCGACGGTCAACCGGCCGTTGGCGCCGGGCGCGACGACAATCGTGTTCTCGGCGGCGGAGTCGACGACCACCACCGCGGTCCCGCTCGGCCCCGGCACTGTCGCCACTGCGTCGAGGCGGACGTCGTTGCCCGCGAGGTGGGCGCGCAACCGTGGCGCGGCGTCGTCCGTACCGAGGGCGGCGACCAGCGAAACCTGTGCCCCGGCGCGGGCGGCGGCAACCGCCTGATTTCCGCCCTTGCCGCCCGGGGACCAGGACGACGACGAGGCGAGCACCGTCTGGCCGGGGTGCGGCAGCGCCGCGACGGTGAACTGGAGATCGGCGTTGACGCTGCCCACCACGCAGACCCGCGCCGTCGCCATGCGGATAACGCTAGCCCAGCTATGGATGCGCCGGGGCCCGACCGGCGCACCTCCGATATCCTGGGCGGATGAGTGTGCACGCCCCCGCGGCGCCCGATCTGCGTGCGCAGGTGCACGACGCGGCCCGCCGGGCCCGCGCCGCCTCGCGCTCGCTGGCGACCCTGTCCACCGACGTCAAGAACCGTGCCCTGCGCGCCGCCGCGGACCGGATCCTGATGGACGCCCACATCATCATCGCGGCCAACGAGCGCGATCTCGAGACCGCGCGCGCCGCCGGAACGCCGGCCGCCATGCTCGACCGGCTGGCGCTCAACCCGCAGCGCATCGACGGTGTGGCCACCGGTCTGCGCCAGGTCGCCGGGCTGCCCGATCCGGTCGGGGAGGTGCTGCGGGGCAGCACGCTGGTCAACGGTCTGCAACTCCGCCAGCAGCGGGTGCCGCTCGGTGTGGTGGGCATCGTCTACGAGGGCAGGCCGAACGTCACGGTCGACGCGTTCGGGCTGACGCTGAAATCCGGCAATGCCGTACTGCTGCGCGGCAGCTCCTCGGCGGCGCAGTCGAATGCGGCGCTGGTCGATTCGGTCCGTGCGGCGCTGGTCGCCGAGGATGTCGATCCCGACGCGGTGCAGCTGTTGCCCAGCCACGACCGGGCCAGTGTCACCCACCTGATCCAGGCGCGCGGTCTGGTCGACGTGGTCATCCCGCGCGGCGGCGCCGGCCTCATCGACGCCGTCGTCCGCGACGCCCAGGTGCCCACCATCGAGACCGGCGTCGGCAACTGCCACGTCTACGTGCACGCCGCCGCCGATCTCGACATGGCCGAGAAGATCGTGCTCAACGCCAAGACCCGCCGCCCCAGCGTCTGCAACGCCGCCGAATCCGTCCTCGTCGACGCGGCGATCGCCGAGCACGCGGTGCCCCGGCTGACCCGCGCGCTGACCGAGGCCGGAGTCACCGTGCACGCCGACCCGTCCGAGGACGAGCTGCGCGCGGAGTTCCTGTCGATGGACATCGCCTTGGCCGTGGTCGACGGCGTAGACGCCGCGATCGAGCACGTCAACGAATTCGGCTCCGGGCACACCGAGGCCATCGTGACGACGGATCTGGCTGCGGCGCAGCGCTTCACCGAGCGGGTCGACGCCGCCGCGGTGATGGTCAACGCGTCGACGGCGTTCACCGACGGTGAGCAGTTCGGCTTCGGCGCCGAGATCGGGATCAGCACCCAGAAGCTGCATGCCCGCGGCCCGATGGGCCTACCGGAATTGACCTCTACCAAGTGGATCGTGTGGGGCGACGGCCACACCCGCCCCGTCTAGATCGGATGAAGTGATTTGAGCGTCCCCGCACGTCCCGCACCGCTGTTCGCCGACATCGACGACGTCTCGCGCCGGCTCGCCGAAACCGGGTACCTTCCCGACACCGCGACGGCCACCGCCGTGTTCCTGGCCGACCGCCTGGGTAAGCCCCTGCTCGTCGAGGGCCCGGCCGGTGTCGGCAAGACCGAGCTGGCCCGCGCCGTCGCCCAGACGACCGGTTCAGGCCTGGTGCGCCTGCAGTGCTACGAGGGGGTCGACGAGTCGCGCGCCCTCTACGAGTGGAACCACGCCAAGCAGATCCTGCGGATGCAGTCCGGTTCGAACGACTGGGACCAGGCCAAGACCGACATCTTCAGCGAGGAGTTCCTGCTGTCGCGTCCGCTGCTGACCGCCATCCGGCGCACGGAACCGACGGTGCTGCTGATCGACGAGACCGACAAGGCCGACATCGAGATCGAGGGCCTGCTGCTGGAGGTGCTGTCCGATTTCGCGGTGACGGTCCCCGAACTCGGCACCATCACCGCCGAGCGGCAACCGTTCGTGTTGCTGACCTCCAACGCCACCCGCGAACTGTCCGAGGCCCTCAAGCGCCGCTGCCTGTTCCTGCACATCGACTTCCCCGACCCGGACCTGGAGCGTCGCATCCTGCTCTCCCGTGTGCCCGAACTGCCCGAACACCTGGCCGCCGAACTGGTCCGCATCATCGGCGTGCTGCGCGGTATGCAGCTCAAGAAGGTGCCGTCGGTCGCCGAGACGATCGACTGGGGCCGCACGCTGCTCGCGCTGGGCATGGACACGATCGACGACGCGATGATCGCCGCGACACTCGGGGTGGTGCTCAAACACCAGTCCGATCAGCAGCGCGCCGCCGGTGAGCTGCGGTTGAACTGATGGGGAAGCACTGATGTCATCCCGCCGCGTCCGGCCCAAGCAGCCGCTGGCCCCGCACGGGATACCCGGCCACCTGGTCGAGTTCGTCGAAGCGTTACGCGGACAGGGCATCTCGGTGGGGCCGTCGGAGACCGTCGACGCCGGACGGGTGATGTCGGTCCTCGGGCTGGGTAGCCGTGAGGCGCTGCGGGAGGGAATCGCCTGCGCGGTGCTGCGTCGTCCCGATCACCGCGAGACCTACGACATGCTGTTCGACCTGTTCTTCCCTGCCGCGATCGGTGGTCGAACCGTGCTGGTGGACGAGGACACCGACGAAGACGCCTCGGATGATCCGGGATTGCCGGCCGAGGACGTCGAGGCGATGCGCAGCGCACTGCTGGAACTCCTCGCCGACAACCCCGATCTGGCCCGCCTCGACGAGCGGCTCACGGCGATGATCGCCAAGATCATCGAGTCCTACGGTCGCTACGACTCGAGTCGCGGACCGTCGTACTCGTCGTATCAGGCGCTCAAGGCGATGAATCTCGACGACCTGGAGGGCAGGCTGCTGGCCGGGCTGCTCGCACCGTACGGCGACGAGCCGACCCCCACCCAGGAGCAGATCGCCAAAGCCATTGCCGCGCAGCGGATCACGCAGCTACGCAAGATGGTCGAGAATGAGACGAAACGGCGCACCGCCGAGCGGCTCGGCCGCGAGCACGTCCAGACCTACGGGGTGCCGCAGCTCGCCGAGAACGTCGAGTTCCTGCGCGCGTCGGGGGAGCAGCTGCGCCAGATGCGCCGGGTGGTCGCACCGCTGGCCCGCACGCTGGCCACGCGGCTGGCGGCCCGCCGCCGTCGCTCCCGCGCCGGGGAGATCGACCTGCGCAAGACGCTGCGCAAGTCGATGTCGACCGGCGGCGTGCCGATCGACGTCGTGCTCAAGAAGCCGCATCCGGCGCGCCCGGAGCTCGTGGTGCTCTGCGACGTGTCCGGGTCGGTCGCCGGGTTCAGTCACTTCACGCTGATGTTGGTGCATGCGTTGCGGCAGCAGTTCAGCCGGGTCCGCGTGTTCGCCTTCATCGACACCACCGACGAGGTGACCGCACTGTTCGGTCCCGACGCGGATCTCGCGGTCGCCGTGCAGCGCATCACCCGCGAGGCGGGCGTCTACACCCGCGACGGCCACTCGGACTACGGCAACGCGTTCGTGTCGTTCCTGCACAAGTATCCGACCGCGCTGTCGCCGCGCAGTTCGCTGCTGATCCTCGGCGACGGCCGCAACAACTACCGCAACCCCGAGACCGAGCTGCTGGCCCGCATGGTCAACGCCAGCAGGCACGCGCACTGGCTGAACCCGGAGCCGCTGCATCTGTGGGGCAGCGGTGATTCGGCCGTACCGCGCTACACCGACGTGATCACGATGCACGAATGCCGCTCGGCCAAGCAGCTCGCCGGGGTGATCGACCAGCTGCTGCCCATCTGACCCGGGCCCGGCCTGCCGTAAGCTCGCTATTCGTGCAATCCCCACCTCGGCGGCTCGGCGTGATGGGCGGGACGTTCGATCCCGTCCACAACGGGCACCTGGTCGCGGCCAGCGAGGTGGCCGATCTGTTCGACCTGGACGAGGTGGTGTTCGTCCCTACGGGTCAGCCCTGGCAGAAGCACAACCGGATGGTCACCGCCGCCGAGGACCGCTACCTGATGACCGTGATCGCCACGGCCGCCAACCCGCGGTTCTCCGTCAGCCGGGTCGACATCGACCGCGGCGGGCCCACCTACACCAAGGACACCCTGCGCGACCTGCGCGCACTCAACCCCGACGCCGAGTTGTACTTCATCACCGGCGCCGACGCGCTGGCCTCGATCCTGTCCTGGCAGAACTGGGAGGAGATGTTCTCCATCGCCCGGTTCGTCGGGGTCAGCAGGCCGGGCTACGAACTCGACGGCAAACACATCTCCGCCGCCATGCGGGAACTTCCGCCGGAGGCGCTGTCGTTGGTCGAGGTGCCGGCGCTGGCCATCTCGTCGAGCGACTGCCGCAAACGCGCCGCCGAGGAGCGGCCGATCTGGTACCTCGTGCCCGACGGCGTCGTGCAGTACGTGGCCAAGCGCAGGCTCTATCTCTCCCCACCGCTCACCGAGGACGCACCGCTATGACCGCCACCGACGAAGCCATCCAGATGTCGACGATCGCCGCCCGCGCGGCGTCGTCGAAACTCGCCGACGACGTGGTGGTGATCGACGTCTCCGGACAGCTCGTGATCACCGACTGCTTCGTCATCGCCTCGGCGTCCAACGAACGCCAGGTCAACGCGATCGTCGACGAGGTCGAGGAGAAGATGCGGCTGGCCGGGCACAAACCGGCCCGCCGGGAGGGCACCCGCGAGGGCCGCTGGACGCTGCTCGACTACGTCGACATCGTGGTGCACATCCAGCACCAGGATGAGCGCAACTTCTACGCGCTGGACCGGCTGTGGCGGGACTGCCCGGTCGTCCCGGTGGATGCCGATGAGCCGCTTGCGCGAAGAGATTCAGATGAGGACGAGCAGGCGTGAGGGTTCGCCGCCTGGTCATGCTGCGGCACGGCCAGACCGAGTTCAACGCGGGCCGCCGCATGCAGGGTCAGCTGGACACCGATCTGTCCGACCTCGGACGCGAACAGGCGGTCGTGGCTGCCGAGGCGCTGGCCAAGCGCCACCCGCTGCTGATCGTCTCCTCGGATCTGCGCCGCGCCCTGGACACCGCGACGGCGCTCGGCGAGCGGACGGGTCTGGCGGTGGACGTGGACACCCGGCTGCGCGAGACCCATCTGGGGGACTGGCAGGGCATGACACACCTCGAGGTCGACGCCGTCGCCCCCGGCGCCCGGCTGGCGTGGCGGGACGACGCCCGGTGGGCGCCGCATGGCGGCGAGAGCCGCGTGGACGTCGCGGCCCGCAGTCGGCCGCTGGTCGCCGAACTGGTGGCCGCCCAACCCGACTGGGGGGCAGACGCCGACGGCGGCCAGGACCGCCCAGTGGTCCTGGTGGCCCACGGCGGGCTGATCGCGGCACTGACCGCCGACCTGTTGGGCCTGCCCGTCGACACCTGGCCGGTGCTGGGCGGGATGGGCAACGCGAGCTGGGTGCAGCTGTCCGGCCACGGCGGAGCGGATGCGCCCCTGGACGGCATCCGGTGGCGATTGGATGTGTGGAACGCCTCGGCGCAGGTCGGCCATGACGTCCTCTGAGAGGAGGACCCTCCTGGTCTTCGCCGACTCTCTGGCCTACTACGGCCCCACCGGCGGGCTGCCGTCCGACGATCCGCGCATCTGGCCCAACATCGTTGCCCGGCAACTGGACTGGGATCTCGAGTTGATCGGTCGCATCGGCTGGACGTGTCGGGACGTCTGGTGGGCGGCAACGCAGGATCCGCGCGCCTGGGCCGCGCTGCCCCGCGCCGGGGCGGTCGTCTTCGCCACGGGCGGAATGGATTCGCTGCCGTCACCGCTGCCCACCGCCCTACGTGAGCTCATCCGCTACGTGCGTCCGCCGTGGCTGCGCCGCTGGGTGCGCGACGGCTACGGCTGGGTGCAGCCGCGGCTCTCTCCGGTCGCGTCGTCGGCGCTGCCTCCGCACCTGAGCGCCGAGTACCTCGAAATGACTCGCGGTGCGATCGATTTCAACCGGCCCGGCATTCCGATCGTCGCGTCTCTGCCGTCGGTGCACATCGCCGAGACGTACGGCAAGGCCCACCACGGCCGAACCGGCACGGTGCGTGCGCTCACCGAATGGGCACAGGCCCACGACGTCCCGCTGGTCGACCTCAAGGCCGCCGTCGCCGAACACGTGCTCTCCGGGCGGGGTAACCCCGACGGCATCCACTGGAACTTCGAGGCACACGAGGCCGTGGCGGAGCTGATGCTCAAGGCGCTCGCCGAAGCCGGTGTGCCGTCGGCGGCCGAGGAGAGCTGACCGTGGCGGTGATCGTCGTCACCGACGCGTCGTCGCGGTTGCCGTCTGAAGACCTGGCGCGCTTCGACATTCGGCAAGTGCCGCTGCACGTCCTCGTCGACGGCGCCGATCTGCGTGACGGGATCGACGCGCTGCCCCACGATCTGCACGAGCGCCCCCACGTCACCACCGCCGGGGCCACCCCGGCGGAGCTGACCGACGCCTACCGGCGGGCGCTTGCCGACAGCGGCGGCGACGGTGTGGTGGCCGTGCACCTCTCGGCGGCGCTGTCGAGCACGCTCAGTTCAGCGGTGGTCGCGGCCCGGGAATTCGGCTCCGCGGTACGGGTGGTCAACTCACGGTCCGCGGCGATGGGTGTCGGCTTCGTCGCCCTGGCCGCCGCCCGCCAGGCCGCCCAGGACGCCGAGCTCGACGACGTCGAGGCTGCGGCGCGCGTCGCGGTCGGCCGCGGGCGGGCGTTCATCGTCGTGCACCGGCTGGACAATCTGCGTCGCGGCGGCCGCATCGGTTCGACGGCGTCCCGGCTGGGCACCGCGTTGGCACTCAAACCGCTGCTACAGCTCGACGTCGACGGACGGCTGGTGCTGGCGCAGCGGATCCGCACCGCGTCGAAGGCGCACGCCGCGCTGGTGGACCAGGTCGTCGAGGTGATCGGGGACCGGCGGGCCGCGGTCGCGGTGCACCACGTCGACAACCACGACGCCGCCGACGCGCTCGGGGCGGCCCTGACCGAACGCCTGCCGCAGATCGAGGCGCTCACCGTGACGGACATGGGTCCGGTGCTGTCCGTCCATCTCGGTGCGGGCGCCGTCGGCGTATGCGTCAGCCTCGCGGACTGAGTCCGCTGCGGACACGAAAATGGGGCGCCCCCGGGGGAAGGGGCGCCCCATGCTCATCAAGTGCGGTGTCAGCGGGTGGTGACGTACACGATCCGCCGGTTGTTGTCGTAGCGGACCGACACGATGCTGGACTGATCCAGCGGCTTGTTCATGCCCTGCTGGGTGACGCGGACCGTGTAGCCGCGGTCGTCGAGTTGGGCGATGGCGTCCTGGGCGTTACCGGAGCCGGACGGGGCGGCGGCGGCCGGGGCGGCCAGGCCGATGACGGCGGTGGCGAGAGCTCCGGCGGTGATGGTCGCGATTCCGAAAGCGTTCATGTCTCTGCCTCTTTGTCTGGAGATGTTCTGGCGTTCTGATCTGCTCAACCAGCAGGTCAACGGTTTTCATCCAGGTGGCAGTGATTGACCGTCGCGTGGCAGGAACCGACCTCCTCAGGCCGTCGCGACGCGGCCGGTGACCGGCGGTAGGTCCTTGAGCGTCACGATGCCCGGCGCAGCTGCCACGACCGCGGGTACGGCGTTGGTCACCGGCATCGCCGTGTAGATCATGCCGAGACCCATGAAACCGGGCTCGGTCCAGTCGCGGGGCGGCAGACAGTGCAGCACCGTGCGCATGTTGGGCAGCCCGAACACCTGGATCACGTGACCGTGCTCGAGGGGCTTCGGCGGGGTGACGTGATCACCCATGGTCCAGTTGAACCCGACGCTGACGACGTTGCGGTCGCCGACCCAGCCCCGGTGGTAGCCGTACACCCCGGCGACCGTGCCCGCCGGGATCGTCATGAAGCCGAGGTCGGAATCGCCGGTGGCGGTGGTGAACTCGACGTCGAAGGTAATCCGGTCCAGATCGGCGCCGATCGCGTCGGCCATCATCGCCGCCGACTCCGCGAACACCTCGCTCTCGCGGCGCACGCTCTCGGCCAACCCGGGGGTGTCCGGATCCTGGGAGAAGCCCATCGCGGTCTGGGTGCCCGCGGACTCGTAGGTCGAGCAGTCCACCGACTCGGTGATACGGATCTCTTCGACCCGCTCGCACGCCCCGGACAGCACCATGCCGACCATGTTCGTCATCCCGGGGTGGGCGCCGTTGCCGAAGATGGTCGAATTGCCCGCAGCGCAGGCAGATCCGATGCGCTCGAGGTCCTCGGGTGACTGCTTGCCGCCGGTGATCCAGGCTGCGCTCGAGCACACGTTCACGCCCGCCTCCAGCAAGCGGACCAGCTCGTCGATGTCCGGCCAGAGCGGGTTGTAGCAGCACGCGTCCGGGCGCAGCGCGATCAGCGCGTCGATGTCGTCGGTGGCGGTGACGCCGGTGGGTTCAGGCCACCCGGACAGCTCCGCGGCGTCGAGGCCGACCTTGTGGGCGCCGTGGGCGTAGACCCCGACCAACTCCATGTCGTCGCGACCGATGATCGCGTGCAGCGAGCGACGGCCGATGTTGCCGGTCGTCCACTGGATCACGCGAAGGGGGCGGTGCGTCGATCCGGTCACGGGTGGGCCTCCTCGTCGAGTTCTGTGTGCGCAGTAGACACTATGCGCCGCGGTTGTCCACAGGCGCCGGTTCATCCACAGGCACGCCGCCGGGTCCATCATCGGGCGGGGTTTCGACGGCGGCCGGTCCTACCGTCAGGCTCATGCGGACCGAAGAACCGGCCGAGCGGCTGCAGCGCAGACTGGGCGACGACGAACCCGAACGCGACACCACGCGATCGGACACCGCGCGGTCGGATACCGCGCTGTCGCGCTGGTTGCCCGATACCGCCGCGGCGTCGGCATCGTCGCGCCGGCCGGACTGGCTGGCCGCGGCTCGCGCCGATCCGGGCCGTGCGGGGGTGATCGGCCTCGCGGTCCTGGGCGCGGTGGCCGTGCTGGTCACGGTGTTCACGGTCTGGCGCGACAGTCCGCCACCGGTGGCCTCGGCGAATCTGCCCGAAGTGCAGATGATCTCGTCGGCATCGGGGACACCGACGGCGCCCGGGGCCGAGGCGCAGGTGGTGGTCAGCGTCGTCGGGCTGGTGCACAAACCGGGGTTGGTGACCCTTTCGGCGGGGGCGCGCATCGCCGACGCGATCGAGGCTGCCGGCGGCACGACAGCGGGTGCCGATCTGATCGGCCTCAACATGGCGCGCAAGCTGACCGACGGCGAACAGATCATCGTGGGGCTCGCCCCGGCGCCCGGTCAGCCGCCGACGATGGGCAGTTCGACCAGTGGATCGGCCGAAGCCGCGGGTCCCGGTCCGGCCGGCGCGCCGGCGTCGGGTCCGGCCGCGGGCGCTCCCGGTGAGCCGGTGAACCTCAACACCGCCACCCTCGAGCAACTGGACACGCTGCCAGGGGTCGGCCCGGTGACGGCGGCGGCCATCGTGGCCTGGCGGGATGCCAACGGCCCCTTCAGCAGTGTCGACCAGCTCGGCGAAGTCGACGGCATCGGCCCGGCGCGGCTGGCCAAGCTGCGCGATCTGGTCCATGTGTGACCGCGCCGGGGGACCCCCGCCGGCTCGATCTGCGCCTGGTGCCTGCGGCGTTGACCGGCTGGGCTGTCACCGCCGCGGGCATCCTGGGCGGCGGCGGGGCCGCGGTGCTGGTGCTGCTGGGAGGTGTGGGGAGCACCGCGGCGGTGGCGTGCTGGGCCGAGCGCGAGAAGTCCGTGGCGGCGGCGCTGCGGGGCGCGGCCGGTGGCCTGCTGGCGGTCGCGGTCCTCGGCGCGGCGTTCGCACTGGCCATCACGGTGCGTACGGGGCAGGCGCGCGAGCACCCGATCACGACGCGGTACGGCACCTCCGCGACGGTCACCGTCATCCCGACCGACAGCCCGCGTCCTCTCGGCGGCGGACGCCTGATGTTCCGCGGCGGCCTGCGACAGCTCGACGGGATCGAATCCTCCGGCCGTGTGGTGGTTTTCGCATCGGCTGCACGCTTCGGGGAGCTGAGCGTGGGCCGCCCGGCCACGTTCCGCGCCCAGGTCAACCGGCCGAACCGGCGCGACCTCACCGTCGCGGCGCTCTCGGCCACTGGTGAGCCGACGCTCGGCACCGCATCCCGGGTGCAGCGGATGGCCCACGCGGTGCGGACGGGATACGCCGACGCGGCGCGCGGCGTGCTGCCCGCCGATCAGGCGGCGATGCTGCCCGCACTGGTGCTCGGGGACACCTCGACGGTGCCTGCCGGCACGGTCGCCGACTTTCGAGCGGCCGGCCTGACCCACCTGACGGCCGTCTCGGGCGCGAACGTGACCATCGTGTGCGGTGCGGTGCTGCTCAGCGCCGGACTGATCGGTCCGCGCGCGGCGACCGTGCTCGCCGCGGCTGCCCTCGTCGCGTTCGTGATCGTGGTGCAGCCGTCGGCGAGCGTGCTGCGGGCGGCGGTGATGGGGGCCGTCACGCTGCTCGCGGTGCTGTCACACCGCCGTCGGCAGGCGATCCCGGCGCTATCGGCCAGTGTGCTGTTCCTGCTGGTCGCCGCGCCGGAACTGGCGGTCGACGCGGGGTTCGCCCTGTCGGTGACGGCGACGGCCGGGCTGGTGGTCGTCGCCCCGGTCTGGTCGGCGCGGCTGACCGGGCGCGGATGGCCGAAACCCGTGGCCGACGCCGTCGCGGTCGCGGTTGCGGCGCAACTGGTGACGGCGCCGTTGGTCGCTGCGATCTCCGGTGCGGTCAGCCTCGTCGGGGTGGCGGCGAATCTCGCTGTCGCCGCGGTCATTCCGCCCATCACCGTGGTCGGCACCGCGGCGGCCGCGCTGGGTCCGTTCTGGCCCGCCGGGGCGCGGCTGCTCATCCGGTTCACCGGACCGCAGCTGTGGTGGCTGCTGCGGGTGGCCGAATGGGCGGCCGCGGTGCCCGGCGCGGTGTTACCGGTGCCGTCGGGCTGGGCGGGGCTGGCGGTGGTGACGCTGGGCACCGGGGCCGTCGTAGCGCTCTGGGGCCGACGGTCGACACGGATGATCGCGGCCGGTGCGGGGGTGTGCGTCCTGGCGTGGGCGATCTCGGGTTCGGCGGAGGAGGCACTGCGGGCGGCGCTGTCGGTCCGGCGTGGCACGATCGGCGGGTGAGCGGATCGATCGATGGTCTCCATCTCGTGCTGGGAGACGAGGAACTGCTGGTCGAGCGTGCGGTGGCGGACGTGCTGCGGGCGGCGCGCAAGCTCGCGGGCACCGCCGACGTGCCGGTGAACCGGCTGCGGGCGGGGGAGGTCAGCACCAGCGAACTGGCCGAGCTGCTGAGCCCGTCGCTGTTCTCCGACGAACGGGTGGTGGTGCTCGAAGCCGCCGCCGAAGCGGGTAAGGACGCCGTGGCGCTGATCGCGGACGCCGCGGCGGATCTGCCGCCGGGCACGATGCTCGTGGTCGTGCACTCCGGCGGCGGCCGCGCGAAGGCACTGGCCGATCAGCTCAAGAAGCTCGGCGCCGAAGTCCATCCGTGCGCGAAGATCACCAAGGCCGCGGAGCGGGCCGATTTCGTGCGCCGGGAATTCCGTGCCGCCAAGGTGAAGGTCTCCGACGACACCGTCACCGCCGTACTCGACGCCGTCGGATCCGACATCCGCGAACTGGCCGCGGTGTGTTCGCAATTGGTCGCCGACACCGCCGGTGAGGTGAACCCGGCCGCGGTGCGTCGCTATCACTCGGGCCGGGCCGAGGTGAAGGGATTCGACATCGCCGACAAGGCGGTGGCCGGGGACGTCGCGGGGGCGACGGAGGCGCTGCGCTGGGCGATGATCAGCGGGGAGCCGCTGGTGGTGCTGGCCGACGCCCTCGCCGAGGCGGTGCACACCATCGCCCGCGTCGGCCCGCTGTCCGGGGACCCCTACCGGCTGGCCGGTGAGATCGGGATGCCGCCGTGGCGGGTGCAGAAAGCCCAGAAACAGGCGCGACGGTGGTCGCGGGGGTCGGTGGCCGAGGCAATCCGGGTGGTGGCGGCGCTCAATGCGGACGTCAAGGGGGTGGCGGCGGATGCCGATTACGCGCTCGAGTCAGCGGTGCGCCGCGTGGCCGAACTGGTCAGCGACTGACGGTCACGAGGACCGGAAAGCTCAGAGCTTGTTGAGCGCGAGCGCCAGGGCCGACTTCTTGTTGGCAGCCTGGTTCTTGTGGATGACGCCCTTGCTGGCGGCCTTGTCCAGCTGGCGGCTGGTGGCGGTGAGCAGCTCGGCGGCCTTGTCCTTGTCGCCGGTCTCGACGGCCTCGCGGAAGTGACGCACGGCGGTGCGCAGCGAGGACTTCACCGACTGGTTGCGGAGCCGGCGGCGCTCGTTGGTGCGGATGCGCTTTTCCTGCGACTTGATGTTGGCCACGTAGAGCTGTCCTTCGTCGTTCTCGGAGATGTGCGATCTCGGGGTGTGCGTGCAAAGAGTCATTCGGCCCGCGCGAAGTCGGCGGGCAGCGACTGTTCAGGGTACCAGCGCGGTCACGAATCTCCCAAAGCGAGCGCCCCTGGCCTGCCGGAATACACCTCGTCAGGCAAAGTGGTGGCGTGACCGCCCGCACCGTGCCCAGCGCACCGCCGAACGCCACCGCTCGATCGTCGCGCACGGGCAGCGCCAAAGCCCAGCCCCACGAGGGCGTCTTCGACGGGTACAACCGCGTCGGCGGCTACGACAAGGCATTCGACGAGATGTTCGACGCCCAGGGCAACGTCCGCGGCCCCTACAAGAACATCTTCGCCGAGATGGCGCCCTCGGACGCCTCCGAGCTCGCCGCGCGCACCGAGGCCCTCGACCGCGCCTTCATCAACCAGGGCATCACCTTCTCGCTGTCGGGGAAGGAACGACCGCTGCCGCTGGACCTGGTGCCACGCGTCATCTCCGCCGCCGAGTGGACCCGCCTCGAGCGCGGCATCACCCAGCGCGTGCGGGCACTGGAGATGTACCTCGACGACATCTACGGCGAGCAGGAGATTCTGCGTGACGGCGTCATCCCGCGCCGGCTGGTGACCTCGTGTGAGCACTTCCACCGCGAGGCCGCCGGCATCGTCCCGCCCAACGGTGTGCGCATCCACGTGGCCGGCATCGACCTGATCCGCGACGACAAGGGCGACTTCCGCGTCCTGGAGGACAACCTGCGCTCGCCGTCGGGCGTGTCCTACGTGATGGAGAACCGCCGCACGATGGCGCGCGTCTTCCCGAACCTGTTCGCCACCCACCGGGTGCGGGCCGTCGGCGACTACCCATCGCACCTGCTGCGGGCGCTGCGCAACGCCGCCGCCTCCAACGAGGCCGATCCGACCGTGGTGGTGCTGACCCCCGGGGTCTACAACTCGGCGTACTTCGAGCATTCACTGCTGGCCCGGCAAATGGGGGTCGAGCTCGTCGAGGGCCGCGACCTGTTCTGCCGCGACAACACCGTCTACATGCGCACCACCGAAGGTGAACGCCAGGTCGACGTCATCTACCGCCGCATCGATGACGCCTACCTCGACCCGATGCACTTCCGGCCGGATTCCGTACTCGGCGTCGCCGGGCTGCTCAACGCGGCGCGCGCCGGCAACGTCGTGATCTCCAGCGCCGTCGGCAACGGCGTCGGTGACGACAAACTCGTCTACACCTACGTGCCGACCATCATCGAGTACTACCTCGGCGAGAAGCCCCTGCTGGCCAACGTCGACACCTACCGCTGCTGGCTCGACGAGGAGCGCGAGGAGGTGCTCGACCGGGTCGCCGAACTGGTGATAAAGCCCGTCGAGGGTTCCGGCGGCTACGGCATCGTGTTCGGCCCCGACGCGTCGGGCAAGGAACTCAACACGATCTGCAAGAAGATCCGCAGCGATCCGCGCGGCTGGATCGCCCAACCGGTGATGCAGCTGTCCACCGTCCCGACCCAGATCGGCGACAAACTCGTACCCCGCCACGTCGACCTGCGGCCGTTCGCGGTCAACGACGGCGACGACGTGTGGGTGCTGCCCGGCGGACTCACCCGCGTCGCGCTGCCGGAGGGATCGCTGGTGGTGAACTCCAGCCAGGGCGGCGGGTCCAAGGACACCTGGGTGCTGGCCTCGCGCACCTCGGCCGCCGACAGGGAACTCGCGGCCGCGGAGGTGGTGCGCTCGCTGCCCGGCGCGACGAAGGGCGGTAAAGCCGAGAAGAACGGCGAATCGCAGTACACGCTCGATCAACAGCAGCAGCAACAGCAGCAACAGCAGTGAGGCGGTGAACTGATGCTGGCACGCAACGCCGAATCGCTCTACTGGATCGGGCGCTATGTGGAACGGGCCGACGACACCGCCCGGATCCTCGACGTCACGGTGCACCAACTGCTCGAGGACTCCAGCGTCGACCCCGACTGGGCGTCGCGGACGCTGCTGCGGGTGCTGGGGATGGAGGCGCCCGAACATGCCCTGGACGTGTGGTCGCTGTCCGACCGGGTGGCGTTCACGCGCGACTCGTCCGGCGGTATGTCGATCGTCGACGCGATCTCCGCAGCCCGCGAGAACGCCCGTGGCGCACGCGAAGTCACGTCGTCGGAGATCTGGGAATGCCTGAACACCACCTACAACGAGCTGCCCGAGCGCGAACGTGCCGCCAAACGCCTCGGCCCGCACGAGTTCCTCTCGTACGTGGAGGGCCGGGCCGCGATGTTCGCGGGTCTGGCCGACTCGACGCTCTCGCGTGACGACGGCTACCGGTTCATGGTGCTCGGGCGTGCCATCGAACGGGTCGACATGACGGTGCGGCTGCTGCTGTCGCGCGTCGGCGACAGCGGTTCGTCCCCGGCGTGGGTGACGCTCCTGCGCTCCGCGGGCGCTCACGACACCTATCTGCGCACCTACCGCGGCGTCCTCGACGCCGGGCGGGTCGTGGAGTTCATGCTGCTCGACCGGCTGTTCCCGCGGTCGATCTTCTACTCGCTGCGGTTGGCCGAGCACAGCATCGACGAGCTGCTCAATCGTCCGCACAACCGGCTGGGCGCGACGGTCGAAGCCCAGCGTCTGCTCGGCCGCGCGCGCAGCGAGTTGGAGTTCCTCCAGCCCGGTGTGCTGCTCGAATCGCTCGAGGCGCGGCTGGCCGGTCTGCAGCAGACCTGTTACGACGTCAGCGAAGCGCTGGCGCTGCAGTTCTTCTACTCGGCGCCGTGGGTGGCGTGGACTGATGCCGGCCGCAACACGTCGGTGATCGAGGAAGGTGAGATCTGATCATGTGGCGCATGCGCGTGGTGCACGCGACGGGATACGCCTACAAGTCGCCGGTGACCGCATCGTTCAACGAGGCGCGGCTGACGCCGCGGTCGGACAACCGGCAGAACGTCATCCTCAACCGGATCGAGACGGCGCCGGCCACCCGGCAGTACCGCTACGTCGACTACTGGGGCACCGCGGTCACCGCGTTCGACCTGCACGCTCCGCACACCGAACTCGAGGTGACGGCCTTCTCCGTGGTCGAGACCGACGTCGACCAGGCGCCCGAAGAGCCCATCACCTGGGACGACCTGCGCGGACCGGCCGTCGTCGACCGGTTCGACGAACTGATCACCCCCGCACACTTCACCCCGTACAGCAAGCGGATCGCCCGGGTGGGGGAGCGGATCGCCAAGTACCACGAACCGCACGAAGCCGTCACCGCCGCGGCGAACTGGGTGCACAGCGAGCTGGAGTACGTGCCGGGCACCACCGGCGTGCACTCGTCGGGCCTCGACGCGCACCGCGAGGGCAAGGGCGTCTGCCAGGACTTCGCGCATCTGACGCTGATTCTGTTGCGCAGCATGGGAATTCCCTCGCGCTATGTGTCGGGGTATCTGCATCCGGACCGGGAGGCCGCCGTCGGTGACACCATCGACGGGCAGAGCCACGCCTGGGTGCAGGCCTGGACCGGCGGCTGGTGGCATTACGACCCCACCAACGACAAGGCGATCAACGAGCAGTACGTCAGCGTGGGCGTCGGACGGGACTACGACGACGTCTCCCCGTTGAAGGGCATCTACTCCGGCGAGGGGTCGACCGACCTGGACGTCGTCGTGGAGATCACCCGGCTGGCCTGACCGACACCCCGGGGTGCACCTCGACGCGGTGCAGATCGTCGCCCAGTTCGATCTGGCGGGGGAACACCGACGCCGCCAGCGCGCGCCACTCCTGCTCCTGGCCCGGGGCGATCGCGGGCACGTAGTGCGTCAGCACGAGGATGCCCACGCCGGCGCGCTCCGCGGTGGCCGCGGCCTGCTCTACCGACGAGTGGTAGTCGCAGATGTCCCGGATCCGTTGCTGCGGAAGGCGTTCCACGAGGTCGTGGCGGATCACGGTGTGCACCAGCGCGCCTGCGCCGTCGGCCAGCGCGTCGAGGCTGGCGCACGGCACGGTGTCACCGGCCAGCACCACCGAAGCCCCGTGGTGTTCGATACGGAAACCGATCGTCGGGGTCACTGGCCGGTGGTCGGTGGGGCCCACGCTGATCGACACCTCGTCGCGTCCCCACACCACTCCGTCGGTGACCTCCTCCACCTCGACCGGTGGCGGCGTCGTCAGGTCGTCGTGGTGTGCGATGCGGTAGCCGATGTCGAAGCTGAACGCCTTCAACATGTTCTCCACGACCTCGGCGGTGCCGGGTGGGCCGATGATGGGCAGCGGGGGCAGGTCCTGATCGAAGTTCGACACCCAGCGCGTGATGATCACGTCGCCGAGGTCGGCGATGTGATCACTGTGCAGGTGGGTGAGCAGCAGCGCCGACAGTTGGGTGGCGCTCACCCCGACCGCGGCCATCCGCTGCTGGACGCCGCGGCCGCAGTCGGCGAGGAACGTCTGCCCGCCCGCGCGCACGAGGGTGGAGGGTCCGGCCCTCCGCGGATCGGGAATGGGGCTGCCGGTGCCGAGCAGAGTCACTTCGATCATGTGCCCATACCTAGCTCACCGCTCGTTGGATTTGGTCGGATTGGGAACATCCGCGCTTTCGTTCCGCGGCCAGCGCCGGCGACCTAACCTGGTGTGAGCTGAGTCACACGGGAGGGTCCATGCGGATCGCGGACGTATTGCGCAGCAAAGGGGCGATGGTGGCCACGGTCACCGAGACCACCACGGTGACCGGTCTGCTGGCCGAGCTCGCCACGCACAACATCGGCGCCATGGTCGTCGTCGGCGCCGACGGCGGGGTGGTCGGCATGGTGTCCGAGCGTGACGTTGTTCGCAGTCTGCACGAACGCGGCGCCGACCTGCTGCGCCGGCCGGTGTCGGAGATCATGACCGCTCTGGTGGTCACCTGCACTCCTGAGGACCCGGTCGACGATCTGTCCGCGGTGATGACGAACAACCGGGTGCGCCACGTGCCGGTGGTGGTGGACGGCAGGCTGGCCGGGATCGTCAGCATCGGCGACGTCGTCAAGGTCCGGATGGAGTACCTGCAGACCGAACAGGAACACCTGCAGGCCTACATCACCCGCGGCTGACCCGGCCCCCGACGGGTCGGGTGTGCAAAGGTGAGTCCGTGGCAGCCGTCGACGTGCGTCCCGCTTCCCGGTCCGACATCCGGCAGCTGAGCCGCACCCTCGGCCGCGCCTTCCAGGACGATCCGGTGATGGCGTGGATGGCGCCCGACCCGCGCCGTCGGGCCCGCGCGCTGCCGCGGATGTTCGCCACGATGACCCGTCACCACTTCCTCGCCGGCGGCGGCACCGAGGTCGCCACCCGCGACGGCATTGGCGCGGCGGCGCTGTGGGATCCGCCCGGCCGCTGGAAGCAGACCCAACGCGAGGAGCTGCGGATGCTGCCGGGCTTTCTGTGGGCGATGGGGGTCGCGCGGTCGGCCCGCGGCCAGCAGCTCTCCGCACTGATGAAGGAGCACCACCCCGAGGAGCCGCACTGGTATCTCGCCGTGATCGGCAGCGATCCGTCGGTGCGGGGCGGTGGTTTCGGCCATGCCCTGATGCAGTCGCGCCTTGACCGGGTCGATGCCGACCACGCACCGGCCTACCTGGAGTCGAGCAACCCCGACAACGTGCCGTACTACCTGCGGTTCGGATTCGAGATCACCGGCGAGATACACCTGCCGGACAACGGCCCGGCGATGACGGCGATGTGGCGGTCAGCGCGCTAGCTAGCTCCAGGAGAAGTCGGCGCGCAACCGACTCGCGACGATCTCGAAGCGTTCACGGTCGAGGATCGCGCCCTCGCGACGGATGCCCTCCTCGGGCACGTCGAGCACCCGGTCCAGGCGCACCCAGCTGGGACGCCCGTCGTCGTCCCAGGCGCCGCTGCCGATGCCGACCCAGTCCGGATCGTCGCGGTGGTGGTCCCGACTCGACAGCATCAGGCCGAGCAGCGTGCGCCGGTCGCGACCGACGACCAGCACGGGGCGGTCCTTCCCGCGCGTCGGGTCGTCCTCGTAGACCACCCACGTCCACACGATCTCGCCCGGATCCGCGCGGCCGTCGAGATCCGGCGCGTAGACGACTTTCCGGGCGCGGTGCGCCGTCGGGACGCTGTTGTCGGTGACGGGGCGGCCTGCGGCGATCGCGGGCGCGGCCGGGCCCGCGTTCGCCGCGGCGGCGTTGGCCAGAGCCGACAGCCCGGCGCCGAGACCCAGTTTGAGACCCTGCTGGATGCCCTGCTGAACCGTGCGCGGCCGGTTCTCCGACTGCTGCAGCTGACGAATGATCTTCGGCGCCTCGTTGAACACCACATTGTTTGCGACGTTCCTCGCGACATGACCCGCGACCTGCTGGAACCTTCTCCACTGCGGAGGCATGTCTTCGAGCATAGGTGAACCGGCGAGGCGCGATTGTGCCCCGACGCGCCCGGGTCGATACCCTTTGTGGGGGTACACCGCGTGCCCGGCCAGCACTTCTACCAGGAGATTCCCATCAGTAGTTTCGCCGACAAGACGTTCACTGCGCCGGCGCAGATTCGGAACTTCTGCATCATCGCGCACATCGACCACGGCAAGTCCACGCTGGCCGACCGCATGCTGGGCATCACCGGCGTCGTCGCCGACCGCGACATGCGGGCGCAGTACCTGGATCGGATGGACATCGAGCGCGAGCGCGGCATCACGATCAAGGCGCAGAACGTACGGCTGCCGTGGAAGGTCGCTCGGGAGGACGGCACCGACGAAGAGTTCGTTCTCCATTTGATCGACACCCCCGGGCACGTGGACTTCACCTACGAGGTGTCCCGTGCGCTCGAGGCCTGCGAGGGCGCCGTGCTGCTGGTCGACGCCGCGCAGGGCATCGAGGCGCAGACGCTGGCCAACCTCTACCTGGCGCTCGACCGCGATCTGACGATCATCCCGGTGCTCAACAAGATCGACCTGCCCGCCGCCGACCCCGATCGCTACGCCGCCGAATTGGCCCACATCATCGGTTGCGAACCGTCCGACGTGCTGCGCGTGTCCGGTAAGACCGGCGAGGGTGTGACCGAACTGCTCGACGAGGTGGTCCGCCAGATCCCCGCGCCCACCGGTGACGCCGACGCCCCCGCCCGGGCGATGATCTTCGACTCGGTCTACGACATCTACCGCGGCGTGGTCACCTACGTGCGCGTCGTCGACGGCAAGATCACCCCGCGCGAACGCATCGCGATGATGTCGACCGGCGCCACTCACGAACTCCTCGAGGTCGGCATCGTCTCGCCGGACCCCAAACCGTCCGACGGGCTGGGCGTCGGCGAGGTCGGCTACCTGATCACCGGGGTGAAGGATGTCCGCCAGTCCAAGGTAGGCGACACCGTGACCAGCGCCCGCAAGGGCGCCACCGAGGCGCTCACCGGGTACCGCGAACCCCGGCCGATGGTCTACTCCGGACTGTATCCGGTCGACGGCTCGGACTATCCGGTGCTGCGCGACGCGCTGGACAAACTGCAACTCAACGATGCCGCGCTGACATACGAGCCCGAGACGTCGGTGGCGCTGGGCTTCGGTTTCCGGTGCGGCTTCCTGGGGCTGCTGCACATGGAGATCACCCGCGAACGCCTCGAGCGCGAGTTCAACCTCGATCTCATCTCGACGTCACCCAACGTCGTCTACCGCGTGATCACGGATGACGCGGCTCCCGGTGATTCTGGGCTGATCGTCACCAATCCGTCGGATTGGCCGGAGGGCAAGGTTCGCACGGTCTACGAACCGGTGGTGAAGACGACGATCATCGCGCCCAGCGAGTTCATCGGCACCATCATGGAGCTGTGCCAATCCCGGCGCGGCGAGCTCGGCGGGATGGACTACCTGTCCCCGGAGCGGGTCGAGTTGCGCTACACGATGCCGCTCGGCGAGATCATCTTCGACTTCTTCGACTCGCTGAAATCGCGCACCCGCGGCTACGCCAGCCTCGACTACGAGGAGGCGGGCGAGCAGGAGGCGGCGCTGGTGAAGGTCGACATCCTGCTGCAGGGCGAGGCCGTCGACGCGTTCAGCGCGATCGTGCACAAGGACTCCGCGGCGGCGTACGGGAACAAGATGACGACCAAGCTCAAAGAGCTCATCCCGCGCCAGCAGTTCGAGGTGCCGGTGCAGGCTGCGATCGGTTCGAAGATCATCGCGCGCGAGAACATCCGCGCCATCCGCAAGGACGTGCTCTCCAAGTGCTACGGCGGTGACATCACCCGTAAGCGCAAGCTGCTGGAGAAGCAGAAGGAGGGCAAGAAGCGGATGAAGACCATCGGCAGGGTCGACGTCCCGCAGGAGGCCTTCGTCGCCGCGCTGTCCACCGACGCCGCCGGCGACAAGCCGAAGAAGTAGCCCGGTGTCGGTCCGGGCCGCTGTCCTCGTCGCGCTGTGCTGTGCGGCGTCGACACTGCCCGGATGCGCCAGAACCGTCGAGGGCGCCGCCCGTCCCGCGGCGTCGGTGTTGGGCCTGCTCCCGACCGAGGCCGAGCTGGCCGAAGCGGTCGGAAACGGGTTGAGCACTTTCGGATTCGCCCCCTTCGTCGGAGGCGCCGACATCCTGCCCGACGGGTTCCGCACCGACGCCGACGCGGCACCGATCGCCTGCGTCGCGGTGACCGACACCGCGCCGCGGTTCGCCTACGAGGACGCCGCGGTGCTCGAGGCGGCGCGGCAGAGTTACTTCTCGCTCGCCGCCGGCGCGGCCGTGTCGGGGATGGACGCGGTCGTGGTCCGGATGGCCAGCGAGGCCGCGGCCGACCGGCTGTTCGAGACGTTTGCCGCGCAGTGGCGGCAGTGCGACGGTACGACCGTCGACAAGCGGTTGCGCGGCGCGAGCGACAGCCAGATGACCGCGGTGATCGACGACGTCACCGACACCGACCGGATCCTCTCGGCGACGGTGGTCACCGAGCTGCCGCCGGCGGTCGGTCGTTCGCAGTACCAGCGTGCCCTCGGCGTCCGGGGCGACACGATCGCCGAGGTGTCGCTGGCGGTCACCCCGGTGGGCGAGCGGCGCGGCGACAACCGCGCCAAGGCGATACACGCGGTCGAGGCCATCCTGGAAACGGTCTGATCGCACGCGCGATACGGCCAGGCGTGCTATTGAAAGGCATGCCGTCCGCGCGCATCCTGTCGACCGTGGTGGTCGCGGGTCTGCTGCTGGCCGGGTGCTCCTCCCAGGTGGACGGCCGTGTCATGGACAAACCGGCATCCCCGGCGAACCCGGCCCCGCCTATCGCGCGGGCGCTCGATCAGGTGCTTCCCACCACCCAGGAGCTCTCCGGCGCACTGGGGATCGCCCCGACCGGGTTCATGGGTCAACTCGTCCAGGGCGGTGCCGACATGCTGTTGCGCGGCGTCGACCGGGCGCAGGCTTTCCCGGCCGAATGCGTCAGCGCCACCTACCGGCTGCAGCAGATGACCTACGCCGCGAGTCCGGTCCGGTCGGTGGCTACCCGGTCGTGGGCGGGCGGTGGCGTCGACGGACCGTCGCTCACCGGATTCTTCGGGGTGGTGCAGTTCGCCTCGTCCGCCGATGCCCAGGCATTCTTCGCCTCGGTCGCCGAGAAATGGCAGCGCTGCGACGGCCGCACGATGGTGCTGCAGCAGGACGGTCGGGGCGCCGGGGAGCAGAGCCGCATCTCCGACGTCGTGGTCGAGCCACGCATGGTGTCCGCGGTGGTGGTGCACGAGTCCGGCGACAACGGCATCACCCTGCAGCGCGCGCTCGGGGTCGCGGCGGACTGCATCGTCGACATCGAGATCACCGACGTGGCCGACGCCAAGGCCGCAGGCGCCCGCGACGCGGTCGACGTCGCCGAGGTCATGCTCGACAAGCTGTCCGGCTGATGCGCGCCCCACTGGTCGCGCTGGTCGCGGTGCTGACGCTGTCCGGTTGCGTCAGCACGGTCGACGGGCGGGCGGTGCGGGGCGCGAGCGCCGCACCGGTGGATGTCGCGCCGCTGACCGAGGCCCAGCTCGATCGGGTGCTGCTGACGATCGGTGAACTCAACGGCATCATGGGCTCGACGCAGATGACCGCGAACGACGTGGCCGAAGCGATGACCGACCACTCCGCCGACATCTCGGATCCGGCGTGCGTCGGCGCTATCTACGGCGCCGAGGAACCGGTGTACGAGGGCAGCGGATGGACCGCGGTCCGCGATCAGGTGGCACGCGAGCCGAGCGACGACAACGACCACTGGGTCGAACAGACGGCAGTGCTGTTCGGCTCGCCGGATCAGGCGACGGCGTTCGTCGACTCCTCCCACACGACGTGGGAGCAGTGCCAGGCCGACGATCTCACCGTCTACGACGGGTCCGACAGTTTCGTCTGGCAGATGGAGCCGGTGCGCTTCGACGGTCAGCTGCTCACCCAGGTCTCCGAACAGCGCGACGCCGACGGCTGGGCGTGCCAGCATGCGCTGGCCGCGGTGTCGAACGTGGTGGTCGAGACCTGGGCCTGCGGTTACACCATCGGCGACGAGGCGGCCACCATCGCGACCGAGATGGTCGACAACGCGGCCGGGCGCTGACGCGCGGACCCGATCGGGGTCAGTGCGCTGCGGACAGCGTGGCCGACCGCACGCCGCGGATCAGCTCACCCCAGACGGTGAACGCCTCCGCGTGCTCGGCTGAGGCCGACCCGCCCGCGAGTGCGACCAAACCGCCTGCCACCCGGCCGATTCCGAGCCCGGTCTGCCTGACGACCGCGACGAGCTCATCGAAAGCCTGCCGTTCCGAGCAGCCCCGCAGGCCCATCAGGATGCCGATCGCGATATCTATGACGCGGCGCGATGTTGCGTCCGTGCGGTGATCCATACTCGTCCCCTTCTGTGGCAACACCATCGTGCGCGTCGATGTCGCACCCCGACAAGACTTGGATACACCGTGATCCTGACATTGCGCTGAACCTTCGCTTACATCGGCGCGTTGGCCGGGACGAACACCCCGGAACTGTCGGCCTCCTCCTCGGCCCGGATCACGTGCACGACGGCGTTGATCAACGCCAGATGGGTGAACGCCTGCGGGAAGTTGCCGAGGTGTCGGCCGGTGCGCGGCTCGATCTCCTCGGCGTAGAGGTGCAGCGAGCTGGCGAACGACAGCAGGCGTTCGCACAGATGCTTGGCCCGGCTCACCTCGCCGATCTCGACGAGCGCCGACACCAGCCAGAACGAGCAGATGGTGAACGTGCCCTCTTCGCCGGACAGTCCGTCGTCGGTCTCCTCGGTGCGGTAGCGCAACACCAGACCCTCTTCGGTGAGCTCGTCGGCGATGGCCAGCACGGTCGCGCGCACCCGCGGATCGTCCGGCGGCAGGAACCGCACCAGCGGCACCAGCAGCAGGGACGCATCCAGCGCATCATCGCCGTAGCGCTGGGTGAACACCCCGCGCTCGTCGACGCCGTTGGCCAGGATGTCGGCCTTGATCTCCTCGGCGACGGTGCGCCACTGCTGGGCGTAGCTCTTCTCGCCTTCGAGTTCGGCGAGTTTGGATCCGCGGTCCAGCGCCACCCAGCACATCACCTTCGAGGAGGTGAAGTGCTTCGGTTCGCCGCGCACCTCCCAGATGCCCCGGTCCGGTTCCCTCCAGTGCTTGATGGCCTCCTCGACCTGGTTCTTGAGCACCGGCCACAGGGCCTCGGGGATCTGCTCGCGCGATTTGGTGTGCAGATACACCGAGTCGAGCATCGTGCCCCAGATGTCGTGCTGCATCTGGTCGAAGGCGCCGTTGCCGATCCGCACGGGCCGCGCCCCGGCGTAGCCCGACAGGTGGTGCAGCTCCTCCTCGTCCAGACTGCGCTCGCCGCCCACGCCGTACATCACCTGCAGCGGGTGGCGTTCACCGTTGTTGGCGCCCGACACGTCGGCGATGAACGCGAAGAAGTCGTCGGCCTCGCGGTCCAGTCCCAGCGTGTACAGACCCCACAGCGCGAACGTCGAATCCCGCACCCACGCGTAGCGATAGTCCCAGTTGCGTTCGCCCTGAGGGGTTTCCGGCAACGAGGTGGTGCTGGCCGCCAGCAGGGCGCCGGTCGGGGAGTAGGTCAGACCCTTCAGGGTCAGCGCGCTGCGCTGCAGATATGCCCGCCAGGGGTGGTCGGGGAAGTCGCCGACGTTGATCCACTGCCGCCAGGCCTCGCTGGTCTGCCACATCTTGTTGGCGGCTTCTTCGTAGTTCTGCGGCGCCGGATGCCCCGACCAGCTCAGGGCGACGAACACGTTGTCGCCCTCCTTGAGTCGGGTCCGCGCCCTGGCCTCCCGGCCCTCCAGACCGATCCGCAGGTTGGTGGTCAACCGCAGGGTGGGATGCGAATCGGGGTCGCGGGTCGCCCGGGCGATCGCCTCGCCGTAGGCCGGTCCGGAGTACTCCCATTCGGCGCCGACGCGGTGGTAGTCGAAGGCCGGTTCGCAATCCATCACCACTTCGACGGTGCCGCTCACGCACCGCACGGTGCGCAGCAGGATGTGCTCGGCGTCCCAGTCCATCGGGGTCCGGCGGTGGGTGCGCGACCGGCGTTCCAGGTCGTGCCACGGTCCCATCACCAGCGCGTCCCGCACGATCAGCCAGCCGGTGTGGGTCTGCCAGGTGGTCTCCAGGATCAGGCTGCCCGGCAGGTACCGGCGGGCCGCGGGCACGGTGACGCCGTAGGGGCCGAGGCGGAAGTGGCCCGCACCGCGGTCGAGGATCGCCCCGAACACGCTGGGGGAGTCCGGCCGGGGTACGCACAGCCATTCCACCGATCCGGCGGAGGAGATCAGACAGGTGTTCTCACAGTCGGACAGGAAGCCGTAGTCGGCGATCGGCGGGAAGGGATTGCGCAGGGTCGGGGCATACGGCATCGGTGAGGTCAGCGTCAGCGGCGTATCGGGTTCGTCGCGCGGCTGCGGGGGCGCGGCGGTGACGTCGGGGGCGGTCGGACCGGTGTCGTGCAGAACCATTCGGACATCATCGACTGCCGACCTGCTCGGCGTCCACCGATCAGGTCGGTCGACTCCGGGCTCACCGACGCGCGAAGCGCGGTATGCGTTGCGGAAACGGGCCGATGGCCACGGCCGCGCCGAACAGCGTGCGCAGCGCGGGGACTCGGCTGAGCAGTCGGACGGCCGCCGGAGCCTCGACCGCGCCTTCGCCCACCACGGCGGCGATGACGCGGAGGTGCGCGATCCGCTGCGCGGACTGCACCAGGATGGTGGGCGCCCAGCGGCGCGCCTGCACCGCCGCCAGATGCCGCTCGGTCAGCCGGTGTTCGCGCAGCGGGGCGGCGAGAATGGTCGCGGCCGCCACGGCATCGGCGACGGCGAGGTTGATCCCGACCCCGCCGACCGGCGACATCGCATGCGCGGCGTCGCCGATGAGGAGCAGTCCGTCGGTGAACCAGCGGTGCAACCGGTTGAGCTGGACGTCGAGCAGTTTGACGTCGTCGAACGAGCTCAGCTGATCCACCCGGTCGGCCAGGAACGGCACCAGTTCGGCCACCCGGTGGCGCAGGCTTTCGACGCCCTCCGCCCGCAGTGCGGCGTCGCTGCCCTTCCGGATGAGGTAGGCCATCTGGAAATAGTCGCCACGGTCGATGGCGATCGCGGCGTGTCCGGTGCCCAGCATCCCGGCCAGGCCCTGCGGATCGTCGTCGCGCCGGGGCAGCCGGAACCACCAGACGTCCATCGGCGCACCGAAACTCGTCGGCGTCAGCCCCAGCGACTCCCGCAGCGTGGATCCGCGGCCGTCACACGCCACCGTCAAGGCCGCCCGCAACCGGCGGGTGTTCCCTGCCGAATCCCGGTAGGTCACGCCGGTCACCCGTCCGCCCTCCCGGATCGGGGCCAGCACCTCGGTGCTGCGCAGCAGCGTGAACGTCGGCTCCTGCTCGGCTGCGGACGCGAGCAACTCCAGGAAGTCCCACTGCGGAACCAGGGCGATGTGCTTGTGCGAGCCGGGAATTCGGCGCAGATCCACCTGCACCGTCGTGCCCTGCAGGTTCACACTGAGCGTTTCGATCAGCCGGTGCGGAATCTGCGCGAACGCCCGGCCCAGGCCGAGTTCGTCGAGCATCCGCAGGGTGCTGGCGTGCACGGTGTCCCCGCGGAAGTCCCGCAGGAAATCGGCGTGCTTCTCCATCACCGTGACGCGCACCCCGGCGCGGGCCAGCAGTAGTCCGAGCATCATCCCGGCCGGGCCACCGCCCGACACGACGCAGTCGGTCTCCTCCACCTCAGTCGACACGGGCCCATCCTTGCATCGCCTAGGCTGGCGTGGTGGGCGCATTCCTGAGTTGGTGGGACGGCGTCGAACTCTGGCTGACCGGGCTGGGCTTCGTCGCCCAGACGGCGGTGGTGATGCCGGTGGTGCTGCTGGTGGCGTTCGCGCTGGCGGTGCTGCTCGACGGGGTGCTCGGACGCAGCATCAAGGTGCTCCGCCGCGCCCGTCACGGCACCGAGGACGCCCGGTGACGGGGATGCCGCGGTCGCGGGTGACGCTCATCCTGATAGCCCTCGTCGTCCTCGTCATCGTCATGTGGCTGCTCACTCGCTGATCACCTCGGGCGAGCCGGTTGCCGGCTCTGCTACTCTTCCCGCCATGCAAGCAGCGTCCGGCGGAGCGCAGTGCCATGTGTTGGCACTCATCGCCGTGGGTGATTGCGCTGTTGCAGACGTCGCCTGTTGTCGCTGAACCCTCCCGTCCGCGGTATGGGATCGGTGACGGCCGTCTGCCGTCATGACCTGACGTCGTTTCCTTGCCGCATCGACGGGTGCTCTCCTCCAGCCCGCTGCAGAAAACCAAGGAAAGGCCCACCCCATGCCCCAGTTCTCCGACCTCCCGTTCGCCAAGCGGTGGCGTACCGCGACCGCACTCGGTCTGACCGCGACCGTCCTGGCCGCCTGCGGTGGCGGTGCCAGCGACGTCGCCGGAGATTCCGGTGGACCGGCCGCGGACACCACGCTGACGCTGGTCGCGTACGCGGTGCCCGAACCCGGGTGGAGCAAGATCATCCCCGCCTTCGCGGCGACAGAGGAGGGCAAGGGCGTCGCCGTCACCTCGTCCTACGGCGCGTCGGGCGACCAGTCTCGTGCCGTGCAGGACGGCAAGCCCGCCGACATCGTCAACTTCTCCGTCGAACCCGACATCACGCGCCTGGTCAAGGCCGGCAAGGTGGCCGAGGACTGGAACGCCGACGTCACCAAGGGCATCCCGTTCGGATCGGTCGTCTCGCTCGTCGTGCGCGAGGGCAACCCGAAGAACATCCGGGATTGGGACGACCTGCTGCAGCCGGGGCTCGAGGTCGTCACCCCGAGCCCCCTGAGTTCCGGCTCCGCCAAGTGGAATCTGCTGGCCCCCTATGCGGCCAAGAGCAACGGCGGCCAGAACCCCGAGGCCGGCCTCGACTTCGTCAACCGTCTGGTCACCGAGCACGTCCGGACCCGGCCGGGCTCCGGCCGGGAGGCCACCGACGTGTTCCTGCAGGGCACCGGTGACGTGCTGATCAGCTACGAGAACGAGGCGATCAACGTCGAACGGCAGGGCAAGCCCGTCGAGCACGTGAACCCGCCGCAGACGTTCAAGATCGAGAACCCCGTCGCGGTCGTGACCGGCTCGGCCCACGCCGACAAGGCCACCGCGCTGAAGAACTTCCTGTACACGCCCGAAGGCCAGAAACTGTGGGCCGAGGCCGGTTTCCGGCCCGTCGACCCGGGCGTCGCCGGGGACTTCGCGATCGACTTCCCGACCCCGGAGAAGCTGTGGACGATCGCCGACCTCGGTGGCTGGAGTCAGGTCGATCCCGCGCTGTTCGACAAGGAGAACGGCAGCATCACCAAGATCTACAAGCAGGCCACTGGATGACGGCAACCCTGCAGCCTGACTCCGCCGCACGCGGCGTGCGTCCCGGCCGGCACGGGACCACGTCGCTGCGGGTGGGCGCGGCCTCGATCTGGCTGAGCGTCATCGTCCTGCTACCGCTGGCCGCGATCCTGTGGCAGTCCGCGGCGGGCGGCTGGGAGGCGTTCGCCGCCGCGGTGACCTCACCCTCGGCGATCGCGTCGTTCCGGGTGACGCTGACCATCTCGATCGCCGTCACCGCGATCAACCTGGTATTCGGGCTGCTGGTGGCGTGGGTGCTCACCCGCGACGACTTCCCCGGCAAGCGGTTGGTGGACTCGGTGATCGACCTGCCGTTCGCGCTGCCGACGATCGTCGCCAGCCTGGTCATGCTCGCGCTCTACGGGCCCGCGAGCCCGGTGGGTCTGCACCTCCAGCACACCCAGTGGGGTGTGGGGATCGCCCTGTTGTTCGTGACGCTGCCGTTCGTCGTGCGGTCGGTGCAGCCGGTGCTGCTCGAACTCGACCGGGAGATCGAGGAGGCCGCGGCCTCGCTCGGCGCCGACAACTGGACCATCTTCACCCGGGTGGTGTTGCCGTCGCTGCTCCCGGCGCTGCTGTCGGGCGCCGGTCTGGCGTTCTCCCGGGCCATCGGCGAGTTCGGCTCCGTCGTGCTGATCGGCGGCGCCGTCCCGGGCGAGACCGAGGTCTCCTCGCAGTGGATCCGGACCCTGATCGAGAACGACGACCGCACCGGCGCCGCGGCGATCTCCATTGTGCTGCTGGTGATCTCGTTCGTGGTGCTGTTCGTGCTCCGGGCTATCGGTGTCCGCGCGGCGAAGCGCGAGGAGCTGGCGGGATGACACTGTCGCCCGTCGTCAAGCATCTGCTGCGGTACCTGGCACTGGCCTACATCCTCGTCCTCGTTGTGGTCCCGGTCGGGCTGATCCTGTGGCGCACGTTCTCCCCGGGTGTCGGCGCGTTCCTGGAATCGGTCGGGACCCCCGCGGCGATCTCGGCTCTGCAGCTGTCGCTGATCGTGGTGGCGATCGTGGTGCCACTCAACGTGCTGTTCGGGGTGCCGACTGCTCTCGTGCTGGCCCGCAACAGGTTTCGCGGTAAGACGATCCTGCAGGCGGTCATCGACCTACCGTTCGCGGTATCGCCCGTCGTCGTCGGTGTCGCGTTGATTCTGCTGTGGGGGTCGGCCGGGCTGTTCGGCTTCGTGGAGAACGACTTCGGCTGGAAGATCATCTTCGGGTTCACCGGCATCGTGCTGGCCAGCGTGTTCGTCACCGTGCCGTTCGTCATCCGCGAGGTCGAACCGGTGCTGCACGAGATCGGCACCGATCAGGAGGAGGCCGCCGCGACGCTGGGATCGACGTGGTGGCAGACGTTCTGGCGGATCACCCTGCCCTCGATCCGGTGGGGCCTGACCTACGGCGTGGTGTTGACGGTGGCTCGCACGCTCGGCGAGTTCGGCGCCGTGCTCATGGTGTCATCGAATCTGCCCGGCACCTCGCAGACGCTCACACTGTTGGTGGCCGATCGCTACAACCGCGGCGCCGAGTACGGCGCCTACTCGATCGCGACGCTGTTGATGGGCGTCGCGGTGTTCGTTCTGATCGTCCAGGTGGTGCTCGACGCGCGCCGAGCCCGCCAGAGCAAGTGAGCCGGGGAAGAGGACCCATGACCGCCGAGACCACCGCCGCGATCGTCGTCCGGGGTGCGAACAAGCACTACGGCGATTTCGCCGCATTGGACAACATCGACTTCGAGGTGCCGTCCGGATCGCTGACCGCGCTGCTGGGTCCCAGCGGATCGGGCAAGTCGACGCTGCTGCGCGCGATCGCCGGCCTGGACCAGCCCGACACCGGCACCATCACGATCAACGGTGTCGATGTCACCAAGGTGCCGCCGCAGCGCCGCGGGATCGGATTCGTGTTCCAGCACTACGCGGCGTTCAAACACCTCACCGTGCGCGACAACGTGGCGTTCGGGTTGAAGATCCGCAAGCGGCCCAAGGCCGAGATCAAGGAGAAGGTCGACAATCTGCTCGAGGTCGTCGGCCTCGCCGGATTCCAGACCCGCTACCCCAACCAGCTCTCCGGGGGGCAGCGGCAGCGGATGGCGCTGGCGCGTGCGCTGGCCGTCGATCCGCAGGTGCTGCTGCTCGACGAACCGTTCGGCGCGCTCGACGCCAAGGTGCGCGAAGATCTGCGGGCCTGGCTGCGTCGACTGCACGACGAGGTCCACGTCACGACCGTGCTGGTCACGCATGACCAGGCCGAGGCGCTCGACGTCGCCGATCGGATCGCGGTGCTCAACAAGGGCCGCATCGAGCAGGTCGGCTCGCCCACCGCGGTCTACGACACCCCGGCGAACGCGTTCGTCATGTCGTTCCTCGGCGCGGTGTCCTCGCTGAACGGAAGCCTGGTGCGCCCGCACGACATCCGGGTCGGGCGGAACCCCGACATGGCGATCGCGCAGGCCGACGGCAGCGTCTCGTCGGCAGGGGTCACGCGAGCCACGATTGACCGGATCGTGATGCTGGGCTTCGAAGTGCGTATCGAGCTCACCAGCGCCGCGACCCACGCGCCGTTCACCGCGCAGATCACCCGCGGTGACGCCGAAGCGCTCGGGCTCAAAGAGGGCGACACCGTCTACGTGCGCGCGACCCGGATCCCGGAGATCCCAGGGGACGTCGTGCTGCCGAAGACCAGCTCGGTGAGCTGACTCGCGGCGCGCACACTCGCTACGGCGTCAGGCCGCCGCGGTCGGCAGCAGACGGTGCAGCAGATCGGTCAGAGTCAACATGCCCCGACCGGACGGGCCGTCGACGACGACGAGGTGCCTGCGTTGCTCGCGCATCAGCCGCAACGCCTCGTAGACCGGGGTGTCCTCGGGCAGGGTGAAGACCGGTCGCATCAGGTCGCGCGCCGAACCGGACGACGACAGGCTGTCGCGGACGTGCACCACGCCGACGGTGGCGGCGCCGTCCCGCACGAACAACCTCAGATGCCCTGTCGCGCGGGCAGTCTGCTGGATCTCCTCCGGCGACGCATCTGCGGGCACCGAACTGTACTCGGCGTGGCGGCGAGCCATCTGCCCCACGGTCAGCGATTCGAGTTCCAGGGCGCTGGCGAGGTTGCCGTGGTAGCGCTCGTCGAGCGTGCCTGCGGTGTGGGAGTGCTCCACCAGCTGACGTAGCGCGTCGGGATCCTGGGTGTCGTCGAGTTCGTCCACCGGGGTGACGCCGACTTTGCGCAGGCACCAGTTCGCGGTCTGGTTGAGCACGTGGAGCAGCGGGCGGGTCAGGACCATGAATCCGCGCATGGGCAGCGCCAGCAGGGTTGCCGACCGTTCCGGATGGGCGATCGCCCACGACTTGGGCGCCATCTCACCGATCACCAGGTGCAGGAACGTGACGATCAGCAGCGCGAGCACGAAGCCGCCGACCTCCGCCACCCAGGCCGGCGCTCCGACCTCAGCCAGGAACGGTGTGATGGCGTGGTGCACAGCGGGTTTGGTGATCGCACCGAGCAGCAGGGTGCAGGCGGTGATACCGAGCTGCGAGCCGGCCAGCAGCACCGACAGCTCACCGGCGCTGCGCAGCGCGGCTCTGGCCGAACGGCTGTTCGGGGCGGCGTCCTCCAGGCGGCTGCGCCGCGCGGCGATCAACGCGAACTCGACCGCGACGAAGAACGCACTCGAGGCGATCAGCGCGACGGTGATCGCCGCGACGACCCACGGGTCACTCATGGCCGGCCTCCTCGGTCGCGACGCTGACGAAGACCGCGGCGGGCACGTGCCGCTCGATCTCCCGTACCTCGGCGGTCAGTCGGCGTGTCAGGGGCTGTCCCGACACCAGATCGGCCGGATCGGCGGGCAGATCGATCACCACGGTGTCGCCGATGGCGGGCAGGCCCGCCGCGTGCGCGATCACCATGCCGGCGACCGTCTCGTAGTCACCGGGCGGGAGCGTCAGGTCGAGCGTGCGTTCGGCTTCGTCGAGCGGTAGGTCGCCGGCGAGTAACCAGCCATCGGCTTCGGGGATGACGTCGGCCTCGTGTTCGGTGTCGTGTTCGTCGTCGATGTCGCCCACCAATTCCTCGGCGAGATCCTCGACCGTGATGACGCCCGCGAAGCCGCCGTACTCGTCGATCACGATGGCCATCTCGTCGCCGGCTTGCTGCAACGCGGTGACCACGTTGGGCAGCGGCAGCGTCTCCGGAACGATGACGGCCGGCCGGCAGTGCATCGCCGCGGTGTCGTCACCGGACACCGGGCCGAGCAGATCGTGCAGATGGATGACGCCGAGGACGTCCTCGTGGTCGGGGCTGGTCACCGGATAACGGGTGTGACGCTCGGCCATGCGGGCGAGCACGCTCGACACCGTGTCGGTGCCTGCGACAACGTCGACGCGGGACCGCGGGATCATCGCGTGTTCGGCGCTGCTGGTGGGAAAGTCGAGAATGCGGTCGAGCAGGGCGGAGAGCTCCCGGGGGATCTCGCCGGCGTCGCGGGACGCGGCGACGATGTGTTCGAGGTCGCGCGGTGTCGCCGAGTGTTCGACGTCGTGCACCGGTTCGATCCGCAGCAGGCGCAGCAACGCGTTCGACGACTGGTCGAACAGCCAGATGAGCCAGCCGAACAGCTTGAGGTAGATCGTCGTGGACAGGGCCAGCCAGCGGGCGAGTGGCTCCGGCCGCGCGATCGCCAAGTTCTTCGGGAACAACTCGCCGAACACCATCTGCAGCACGGTCGACACCGCGATCGCGGCGACCCCGCCGAGGGCGACGGCCACTGCGGTCGGGATTCCCGCACCGCCGATCAGCGTTTCGAAACCCCGTCCGATCAGCGGTTCGGCGACATATCCGACCAGCAGACCGGTGACGGTGATGCCGAGCTGGGCGCCCGAGAGCATGAACGAGGTGCGACGGGTGACCGCGAGCGCCCGGGTGGAGGCCTGATCACCTGCCTCCGAGCGCGCCTTGAGTCGTGACCGGTCGACGGCCATGTAGGCGAATTCCTGCGCGACGAAGTATCCGGTCAGCGCGGTGATCGCCAGAACGACGAGAAATCCAATGACAATTCCGATCACGGCGGTCAACATGTGACCGCCGTGGGTCTATGAGATTGCATCGAGTCCTTGCTCGGTGAGGGGTGGCGCTACGTCGAGATTCAGCGTACCGGTGCAGCCGCAGTGCTTGGGAGTGTGTACTCAGGCCGCC
This sequence comes from Mycobacterium sp. 852013-51886_SCH5428379, assembly GCF_001665575.1. Classification (GTDB taxonomy): domain Bacteria; phylum Actinomycetota; class Actinomycetes; order Mycobacteriales; family Mycobacteriaceae; genus Mycobacterium. Next base: position 293,822 of record NZ_LZSU01000051.1, read on the forward strand.
GCGGGCACCGCGACTGCGGCGTCGAAGCGGTCGAGCACCGTGGCAGCGACCAGGTTGTGCGAACCCAACGGTGCTGCCATCGGAATGCCTTGCGGCGCAGCCCAGTTGAGAACACGATCGGTGATGCGCCCCGGTGCGAGGAACCAGGGGGAGATGACCAAACGGTCGGCGCCGCGGGCGCGCAGCAGCGCGGCGGCCTCGTCAAGATTCGGATGCGGGCCCGTGGCGAACGCCACCTGGGCGCCGGTCCAGCGGGTGTTGCGCGCGAGCATCCCGGCCACCATGGCGGTCCCGGAGTTGGCCGCGGCGTTCGACGATCCGACCGCGACGACGAGCACTCCGAGGCCGTCGTCGTTGGGCGAGACGCCGGCTTCGGCCAGTCGCTGGTGGGCCACCGCCAGCAGTGCCGGGTCCTCGCCGAGCACCGCGGCCTGGCGGGCCCGGCAGTCGGACGCGGCGATCACCGCAGGCGTGTCGACACGGGCGTGATAGGCGTCGGCCAGCAGGAAGGGGACGACGACGGCGCCCCGGGTCTGGGCGAGTACGTTGGACAGCGCCGGGCTGGTCTGCTCGAGGAACGCCGGCCGCACGTCGAGCCAGGGCCGCAGTCGCCGGATGCGGCCGGCCACGGCGTGCGTGATGGCCGCCGACCGCGGGTCGGCGCTGCCGTGTGCGGTCAGGACGAGGGTCGGCGGGCAGGAGCGTGGCGACCCGGGAATCGACAACGTCAAGACGCGTGCAGTCCGCACTCGACCTTGCCGGTGCCGGCCCAGCGTCCGCTGCGCGGATCGGATCCGGGTGCAGGCTTGGCGGTGCACGGCAGGCAGCCGATCGACGGGTAGCCGTCCTCGACGAGGGGGTTGACCAGTACGCCGTTGGCGGCGATGTAGGCGTCCATCTCGTCGTCCGACCATGCGGCCAGCGGGTTGATCTTCACCAGGCCGAACGCCTTGTCCCAGCTGATCAGCGGGGCGTTGGCGCGCGTCGGCGCCTCGACCCGGCGGATGCCGGTGACCCACGCCGAGTAGCCGCTCAGCGCCTTGCTCAAGGGTTCGACCTTGCGCATGCGGCAGCACTCGTTGGGTTCGCGGGCGAACAGATCCTTGCCGAACAGCGAGTCCTGTTCGGCGACGGTGCGCTCGGGCGCGACGTTGACCACGTTGACGTCGTAGACGGCTTGCACGGCGTCGCGGGTGCCGATGGTCTCCACGAAGTGGTATCCGGTGTCGAGGAACAGCACGTCGACGCCCGGACGTACTTTGGCGGCCATGTCGACGAGCACCGCGTCCTGCATGTTCGACGCCACGATGTAGTTCCCGGTGAAGTTCTCGTCGGTCCAGCGCAGCAGCTCGTCCGCCGTGGCGTTCGGACCGAGTTCGGCCGCGCCGAGCTCGGCCAGCCGCTGCAGGTCCACCTCGGAAAGCACGTCAGTCATGCCGTCACCTCACCTTCGCTCTTCGCGCGAGCGGCTCATCGAAGGTCCGCGTCGTCTGCTCGTAGTGCCCACGTAGCGAAACGCTCACCCTGCTCGCGTTGTTTCACGAAATTGCGGACAACGCGCTCGATGTAGTCGCCGAGTTCGGTGGCGACCACCTTGTGCTGACGCAACTTGCGCCCGAAACCGCTGTCCAGGCCCAGGCTGCCGCCGAGATGGACCTGGAAACCCTCCTCGGGACCGTCGCCGTCGTCCACCATCTGGCCCTTGAAGCCGATGTCGGCGACCTGGATGCGGGCGCACGAGTTCGGGCAGCCGTTGATGTTGATGGTGATCGGCACGTCGAGCTGGGCGTTGATGTCTTCGAGCCGCTTCTCCAGCTCGGGCACCAGCACCTGCGAGCGGCTGCGGGTCTCGGCGAAGCTCAGCTTGCAGAACTCGATGCCCGTGCAGGCCATCAGGTTGCGCCGCCAGTGCGACGGGGTGGACGGCAGGCCCAGCGCGTCCAAGCCGGCACGCAGCTCGTCGAGTCTGTCATCGGGGACGTCGAGCACGATCAGCTTCTGGTACGGCGTGAAGCGGATCCGGTCGCTGCCCACGGACTCGGCGAGGTCGGCGACCTTGGTCAGGATGGTGCCCGAGACGCGGCCGGCGATCGGGGCGACGCCCACGGCATTGAGGCCGTTCTTGAGCTTCTGCACGCCGACGTGGTCGATCGGACGGGTCACCGGTTCGGGCGCCGGTCCGTCGATGAGCGGGCGCTTCAGGTATTCGGTTTCCAGCACCTCGCGGAACTTCTGGACGCCCCAGTCCTTGATCAGGAACTTCAGCCGGGCCTTCGACCGCAGGCGCCGGTAGCCGTAGTCGCGGAACACGCTGACCACGCCCTCCCAGACGTCGGGCACCTCGTCGAGCGGCACCCACGCGCCGACCCGCTGACCGAGCATCGGGTTGGTGGACAGCCCGCCGCCGACCCACAGGTCGAAGCCGGGGCCGTGCTCGGGGTGGTTGACGCCGATGAAGGCGACGTCGTTGACCTCGTGGACGACGTCCTGCAGGCCGGAGATCGCGGTTTTGAACTTGCGCGGCAGGTTGGAGTACTCCTTCTTGCCGATGTAGCGCTTGACGATCTCGTTGACCGCGGGCGTGCCGTCGATCACCTCGTCGAGCGATTCACCGGCCAGGGGGGAGCCGAGGACGACGCGCGGGCAGTCGCCGCACGCCTCGGTGGTCTGTAGGCCGACCTCGTCGAGGCGCCGCCAGATCTCCGGCATGTTCCTGACGTCGATCCAGTGGTACTGCACGTTCTGCCGGTCGGAGATGTCCGCGGTGTCGCGCGCGAATTCCGTGGAGATCTGTCCGAGGGTGCGCAGCGCCGCGGCGGTCAGCGCGCCGCCGTCGCTGCGGACCCGCAGCATGAAGTACTCGTCTTCGAGCATGTCGGTGTTCTCGTCACCGGTCCAGGTGCCGTCGAAGCCGGGTTTGCGCTGGGTGTAGAGACCCCACCAGCGGAACCGGCCACGCAGGTCGCCCTTGTCGATCGACTCGAAGCCGTTGGGGGCATAGATGGTCTCGATGCGCTCGCGCACATTGAGCGGGTTGTCATCCTTCTTGGACTGTTCGTTGGCGTTGAGCGGCTCGCGATAGCCGAGCGCCCATTGGCCTTCGCCGCGGGGGCGCTTCACGGGCTTGGCGGCGGCAGGTTTGGCTGTGGTCATGATGTGGCTCTCGGTCAGAGCCGGCGTTTCAGATCGCGCGTCAATCCGGGGGCTGTCCGGCGGCGCAGATCCGTCGGCCAGCTGTTGTGGTCAGGGCTGGGTCCTACAGAATCCGCAAGCTAGGGCAGACAGCAGCTGGTACACACGCGCTTGAAGTCGACGTGGCGCCGCGTCACCAGCGATACGCGGGTGGTGGAGTTCGAGCCGGCGGTCACCCCGCAATTGTGCCACGGCGGGGCGCACATGCCCTAACCGGGAAAGATTTGCGCTCTCGATGAGCAAAAGTCCGCCGAGGCCCCGGGCTACGATCGGGCCGTGAGTGTCAAGGCCGTGGCGGGCGGTGTCGTCCACGAGTTGCCGCAGGATCTGCGTGACGCGCTGCTCGGTAACCCCGAGGTGCTGGCCAAGTGGGAGGACATCACGCCGCTGGCCCGCAACGAGTTCATCTGCTGGGTGGAGGACGCCAAACAGCAGAAGACCCGCGAACGCCGCATCCGCCGCACCCAAGAGGAGCTCGAGGAGGGCAAGCGCAGGCCCTGCTGCTGGCCGGGGTGTAAGCACCGCGAGCGCAACGGTCGTTAGTCCCCGGGCCGCACACCTGGGACCATGGGCGGAGTGACCGTCCGAACCGCCGCTGCCCAGGCCGCCGCCCTGTCGCACACGGTGGGCCGGCCGTTCGGCATCTACATCCATGTGCCGTTCTGTGCGACGCGCTGCGGCTACTGCGACTTCAACACCTACACGCCCGCCGAACTCGGCGGCGCCAACCCGGACGGCTGGCTGGCCGCGCTGCGCCGGGAGCTGGCGCTGGCCGCCGAGACCCTCGGCTCTCCGCCGCCGGTGCAGACGGTGTTCGTCGGCGGCGGCACCCCCTCACTGCTGGGGGGGGCCGGGCTGCGGGCCGTGCTCGACGGTGTTCGTGAGCATTTCGTCCTGGCCCCCGGTGCCGAGGTGACCACCGAGGCAAACCCGGAATCGAGTGGGCCGGAGCTGTTCGACACGCTGCTCGACGCCGGCTACACCCGGGTGTCGCTGGGCATGCAGTCCATCGCCCGGCACGTGCTGGCGGTGCTCGACCGCGTGCACTCGCCGGGTCGGGCGCTGCAGGCGGCCGAAGAGGCCCGCGCGGCCGGATTCGAGCACGTCAACCTCGACCTCATCTACGGGACGCCGGGGGAGACCGACGACGATCTGCGGCGCTCCGCCGACGCGGCCATCGCTGCGGGCGTCGACCACGTCTCGGCCTATGCGCTGGTGGTCGAGGACGGCACCGCACTCGCGCGGCGCGTCCGGCGCGGGGAGGTCGCGGCTCCCGATGACGATGTCCTGGCCGCCCGATACGAAATGCTCGACGCGCAGCTGTCCGCCGCCGGGCTGACCTGGTACGAGGTGTCGAACTGGGCACGTCCTGGCGGCGAGTGCCGGCACAACCTGGGCTACTGGGACGGCGGCGAGTGGTGGGGTGCGGGACCCGGGGCCCACGGTTTCCTCGGCGACACCCGCTGGTGGAACGTCAAGCATCCGAACACCTACGCCGCGACGCTGGCCCGCGGGGAACTGCCCTTGGCCGACTACGAGATCCTCGACGGCGTCGATATGCACGTCGAAGAGGTGATGTTGCGGCTGCGGCTGCGCAGCGGACTGCCGCTGCCGCTGCTGACGGCCGACGAGCGGGGCCGGGTGAACGGTCTGGTCGACGACCGGCTGGTGCATGTGTTCGGCGACCGGCTGATCCTCACCGACGCAGGACGGTTGCTGGCCGACGGGGTGGTCCGCACGCTGTTGGCGTGATGCTGATCGCAGCGTCCCGGCAAGGTCAAGGTGCCTGCCCCGGACGGGCTCCGCTGTGCGAACATGTTCGCCATGGCGCCCGGGAACTTAGGTGAGGCTACCCACTCCTGCACCCCTCCCGAGCCCGTCGCGATCATCGGCATCGGATGTCGGCTGGCCGGGGACATCACCACGCCCGCCGACTTCTGGCAGTTCCTCCTCGACGGCGGCAGCGACGTGCGCGAGATCCCCGCCGAACGGTGGGAGCCCTATCTGCGGCGCGATCCGCGCAACGCGGCCGTCCTGCGCGAGACGACGCCCTGGGGCACCTTCATCGACGACCTCGCCGGATTCGACGCCGAATTCTTCGGCGTCTCGCCACGCGAGGCGGAACTGATGGATCCGCAGCAGCGCCTGGCGCTCGAGGTGTCGTGGGAGGCGCTCGAACACGCCGGGGTGCCGCCGCGCTCGCTGGCCGGTACCGACGCCGCGGTCCTGATGGGCGTCAACTCCGACGACTACGGCAAGCTCATCATGGAGGATCTGCCGGGCATCGAGGCGTGGACCGGCATCGGAACGTCGTTGTGCGGCATCGCGAATCGGGTGTCGCACCTACTCGATCTGCGGGGTCCGAGCGTCGCGCTCGACGCGGCGTGCGCGGCCTCGCTGGTGGCCGTGCACCAGGCCTGTCAGCTGCTGCGCGATCGCGAGACGTCACTGGCGCTGGCCGGCGGGGTGAGCGCCCTGATCGGACCGGGCCTGACCCGGGTGCTCGACAAGGCCGGGGCGACAGCGCCGGACGGCCGGTGCAAGAGCTTCGACGCGGCGGCCGACGGATACGGCCGCGGCGAAGGCGCCGCGGTGGTGGTGCTCAAGCGACTCGGCGATGCGCTACGCGACGGCGACCGCGTCATCGCGGTGGTACGCGGCGGTGCGGTCGCCCAGGACGGCCGCACGGTCGGCATCATGTCGCCGAATGGCGCAGCCCAGGAAGACCTGTTCCGACACACCTGCGAGGTGTCCGGAATCCCGCCTCAGAGCGTGGATTTCGTCGAGGCGCACGGCACCGGCACGCCGACCGGCGATCCGGTCGAGCTCAACGCGCTGGCCGCGGTCTACGGCGCCGGACGTCCGGACGGCGAGCGCTGCCGCGTCGGATCCGTCAAGCCGAACGTCGGGCACCTCGAGGGCGGCGCCGGTGTCGTCGGTCTGGTCAAGGCCGCAATGGCGTTGCACCACGAGCAGATTCCGCCGACTGTCGGGGTCCGCACGCCCACTCCAGCGGTGGACTGGGACAACAGCGGTCTGCGGGTGCCGACGACGGTCGAGTCGTGGCCCCGCCGTGACGAGGCGGTCCGGCGGGCGGCCGTGTGCAGTTACGGATACGGCGGCACCATCGCCCACGTCCTGCTCGAGGAGGCGCCCCGAGTCGAGACGACCCCGCCCGGTACGGGCGAGGTCGCGCCGTCGGTGATCCCGCTGTCCGGGCGGTCCCGGACCCGTCTGCTCACCCAGGCCGCCGCGCTCGCGAACAGCGTTCGCGCACAGGATGTCTCGGTCACCGATGTGGCGGCGACGATGTGGAGCAGACGCTCCCACGAAGCGGTCCGCGCGGCGGTGGTGGCGGATGAGGCCGCAGAACTCGTCCACGCTCTCGAAGCGGTTGCCGCCGATCGGCGCGATCCGGCCGTGGTGACCGGTGAGGTGTTCGCCGCCGCGGCCGACGGTGCGGTGTGGGTGTTCTCCGGCCACGGCTCGCACTGGCCCGGCATGGGACGCGAACTGCTCACCACCGAACCGGCATTCGCCGCGGTCATCGACGCCGTGGAACCGGTGTTCGCCGCCGAACTCGGCTTCTCTGCGCGCGCGGCGCTGCAGTCCGGCGAGCTGGGCGGCACCGACCGGGTTCAGGCGTTGACCTTCGCCATGCAGGTCGGACTGGCGGCGGCGCTGCGGGACCGTGGCGTGCAACCCGCGGCGGTGATCGGCCACTCGGTCGGCGAGGTCGCGGCGTGCGTGGTGTCCGGGGTCTTCGACCTGGCACAGGGCGCCGCGGTCGCGTGCTACCGGGCGCGGGGCTTCCGGTCGGTGCAGGGACAGGGCGCGATGGCGTTGCTGGCCTTGCCGTTCGCAGACGCAGAGCAGCGGCTGGCCGGTCGTACCGACGTGGTGGCCGCGATCAGCTCCTCACCCGGGTCGACGGTCATCTCCGGAACGACCGCGGCGGTCGAGGAGGTCGCCGAACAGTGGGTCGCACAGGGGGTGACGGTGCGGCGGGTCAATACCGACGTGGCGTTCCACAGTCCGGCCATGGACGCCCTGACCGGCGAACTCGCCCGTCGCACAGGCGCCTTGGCGCCGTCGCGGCCCGCCGCCGTCCCGCTCTACACCACGGCGCTGAGCGATCCCCGGTCGATGGCACCGCGCGATCCCGACTATTGGGTGGCCAACCTGCGCGGCCGCGTGCGCTTCGCCGAGGCCGTGACCGCCGCCGCGGAGGACGGCCACCGGCTGTTCCTCGAGGTGTCGGCCCACCCCGTGGTGGCGCACTCGATCGCGGAGACGATGGGACACCTCGGCATCACCGAACACGCCGTCCTGCCGGTGCTGCGTCGCGAGCAACCGCAACGCCGGGCCCTCGCGGTCGCCGTGGCCGGGTTGTACTGCCATGGCGCGCCCGTCGCCCACGGCGTCTCCGCCGAAACTCCCTGGGCCGACGGACTGCCGGGTACCCAGTGGGTGCATCGGCGGCACTGGCGCACACCCAGCGCGCCACCCGGCGGACGCGGCGTCCACGACGCCGAGACCCACACCCTGCTCGGCGGCGCGATGGAGATCACCGGAGCGGTGCCGTCACGGGTGTGGCAGACGCGGCTGGACATGTCGACGCGGCCCTATCCCGGCGACCACCCCGTACAGGGCACCGAGATCGTGCCGGCCGCGGTGCTGCTCAACACGTTCCTGACCGCAGCGGCAACCGATCTCGCCGACGTCCGGCTGCGCACACCGGTGCCACCCGGCCGGGCGCGCAACGTCCAGGTGGTGTCGCAGGACCGGTCCCTCGCGCTGGCGTCGCGAGTTGTCGACGACCGTGCCGCCGGTGACGACGGTGACCTGGACTCCGGCTGGCTGACGCATTGCACGGCACTGGCCGTACCCACCGTCGACGCCGGCCCGACCGCTCTCGACGAGGACGACATCCGGAGCCGGTGCACCGAACCGCTGCCCGCAGACCACGTCATCGAGACGCTCGCTGAATTGGGCGTGGCCGCGATGGGATTCGGCTGGCAGGTGCTCGAGATGCGCCGCGGGGACGACGAGCTGTTCGCCAAGGTCGCCGCCGAACCCGATCGCTCGACGCCCACGACGTGGGCCGGGCTGATCGATGCGGCGACATCGGCGGCGTCCACGATCTTCGGCGGCCCGGCCCGACTACGGATGCCGGCGCGGATCGAGCGGGTCCACGTCCGCGACAAGCCGCCCGCGGTCGCGCTCCTGCACGTGCGGCGGCGCGCCGGTTCGACGATCACCGACGTCGTGCTCGCAGAGGAGTCCGGAGCGGTCTCGGTCACGTTGTCCGGCATGGCCTTCGAGGAACTCGAGAACCCCAGCGGCCGGGACACCGTGCGCCTGCTGCACCACGTGACGTGGCAGCCGGTGCACTGGCCGGACGTCGACGCCCCCGCTGAGGTGGCCTTGGTCGGCGGCGACGCGGCGACGGTGCACTTCGTGACGCGCGACCTCGACGCGGCGCACGTCCCGCACCGGATTCTCGACCTGACCGGCGATGCCGCCGGCGCGCTGGATGATCTCGCGCCCGATGCGGTGGTGCTGCTGCTGCCGCGCGCTGACGAGTCACCGCAGGCCTCGGCGGAACTGGTGCTGCGCACCTTGCAGCACCTCGACGCCTCGTCGGTGCAAGCCCGCCTGTGGGTGCTGACCGAGCGGGTGCACGAGGGCGATAACGTCGTGCACTCACCGCTGTGGGGTCTGGCCCGGGTCGCCGCCGCCGAACACCCGCAGCTGTGGGGCGGCGTGCTCGACGTGGACGGCCACCGGCTGCCTGTGCGCGCACTGGGCGCCCTGCACGGACACGGTGTCGTGGTGGTCCGAGACGGCGTGGCCTACGGCGCCCGGCTGTCCCACGCCGCCGCGGGGGACGCGGCGCCGATGCGCTGTTCACCGGGCGGCACCTATCTGATCACCGGTGGCACCGGTGTGCTCGGGCTGCGACTCGCGCAGCGCCTCGCCGACCTCGGAGCGCGGCGGCTGGTACTGCTCTCGCGGTCGGGGCTGCCCGAGCGGAGCGCGTGGCGCGCCGACGACGACCGGGACGCCGTGGCGGTGGTGTCGGCGCTCGAAGAGCGCGGCGTGTCCGTCCGGGTCGCGGCCGTCGACGTGGGTGCGCCCGACGCCGCGGAGGCGTTGCGCACGGCACTCGCCGACCTGCCGCCCGTGCGTGGGGTGATCCACGCGGCCGGCGTCGAGGCCGGCGCCTTACTGATGAGCACGACGCCGGAGGATCTGCAGGCCACCATGCGCCCGAAGGTCGACGGGATGCGGGCGCTGCACGAGGTGTTCCCGCCCGGGCGGCTGGACTGGATGGTGCTGTTCTCGTCGTGCGGATATCTGGCCGGGTTCCCGGGTCAGGGCGCATACGCCTGCGGCAACGCCTATCTCGACGCGATGGCCCGCCACCGCCGCAACCTCGGCGACCGCACCACCGCGGTGGCGTGGACGGCCTGGCGCGGCCTGGGTATGGGGTCGACGTCGGGATTCGTCGCGGCGCAACTCGACGCGCTGGGAATGGGGACCGTCGGACTCGACGATGCGATGCGGTCGCTGGACGCCGCGATGCGCGACGACGATCCGAACGTCGTGGTGCTGCCCGTGCTGCCCGCGGCCGCCGCGGTGCCGATGCTCGCCGATGTGGCGCCGGCGGACATCGGTGCCGATGACGCGGCGCCGGCCGTCGCCGACCGCGGCGACATGGACATCGCCGAATGGGCCGCCGGTCAGGTGCTGTCGGCTGTCGCAGCCGAACTCGGTTGCGCCACAGACGATGTGGACACCCGGCTACCACTCGTCGAGATCGGGGTCGATTCGATCATGACGGTCGCGCTGCGCCGGCAGCTGGAGAAGCAGACCGGGTTGGCGCTGCCCCCGACGCTGCTGTGGGAGCACCCGACCGCGGAGGCGGTCACCGGGCGCATCGTCGAACTGCTGACGGCGGGGGAGATCTAGACCCCGACGCGACCGGTCAGGCCGTCAGCCCCGCCACGATCTTCTTCTTGTCCACCTTGCCGACGGCGGTCATCGGCAGCGATGGCATCGGGACCAGCACGTCGGGACGGGCGTGCGTGGAGGCGCCGCGTTCGTCGAGGAACCCGTTGAGTTCGGCCAGCGTCAACGGCTTCCCGCGGAAAACGACTGCCGCGCAGATCTTCTCGCCGAGGTATTCATCGGGCAGGGCGACCGCGGCCGCGGAGTAGATGGCCGGATGGGTGAGCAGATGGTCTTCCAGATCGGTCGCCGACACCGTCTCGCCACCACGGTGGATGACGTCCTTGATCCGGCCGGTGACCTCGACATTGCCGGCCAGCGGACCGTCGGCGAAGATCCGCACCCGGTCGCCGGTGCGGTAGAAGCCGTCCGGGCTGAACGACCGCGCATTGGCCTCGGCGTCCCGGTAGTAGCCGTTGAGTGTGTACGGACCGCGGACCAGCAGTTCGCCCTCTTCGCCCGGCGCCACCTCGACGCCGTCCTCGTCGACCACCCGCATCTCGTCGTGCGGCGACATCGGCCTGCCCTGGGTGTGCACCACCACGTCGACCGGATCTCCCGGCCGGGTGAAGTTCAGCATCCCCTCGGCCATTCCGAAGATCTGCGAGAGCCCGGGCGTCAACCGGTCGAGGATGAACTGCGCCTCCTCCGGACTCATCCGCGAGCCGCCCACCTGCACCAGCCGCAGCGACGTCGGCAGCACCGGCTCCCACTCGCATGCCTGTGCCCACAGCTTGCCGAGTGCATTGACCAGCCCCGTCACCGTCACCCGGTGCCGGTCGATCAACGCGAACGCCGCCTCCGGACTCGGGTCGGCGGTGAACACCGTCGTCGCGGCAACGGTCATCGCGCCGAGCATTCCGGGGCAGCCCAACGGGAAGTTGTGACCGGCGGGCAGGGCCACCAGGTAGACGTCGTCGGGAGTGAACAGACAGGTCTCGGCGCTGCGCACGGCGGTGTAGACGTAGTCGTCGTGCGTGCGGGCGATCAGTTTGGGCAGGCCGGTCGTGCCGCCGGAGACCAGCAGTAGCGCGGGTGCGGAGGTGTCGACGGCTCCCCGGTCCGGGGCCGGTCCCTCGGCGGCGGCGAGCGAGGCCCACGACACGTACGGCCCGGCGTCGCCGTCGACGATGATGTGCCGCAAGGCGGGACGGTCGGCCGCCAGTTGCGCGGCCATCTCGCGGTAGTCGAAGCCGCCCGCGCGGTCCGGGATGATCAGGCCGACGGCGCCACTGACGTCGGCGAAGTGGCCGAGTTCGGCGGTGCGGTGTCCGGGCAGGCACATCACCGGCACCACACCGGCCCGCAGCAAACCGAAGAACGCGACGGCGAACTGCACCGAGTTGGGAAGTTGCAGCAGCACCCGGTCGCCGGGGGCGATGCCGCGGGCGGCCAGCGCCGCGGCCACGCCGTCGGCGCGGGCGCTCAGTTCGGCGAACGTCAGCGCGCCGTCGCGGTCGACGACCGCCGGATGGTCGGGGCGCTTCTGTACAGCGTCGGTGAGGATCGAATCCAGGGGGCGGCCGGTCCAGTAACCGGCACGCCGGTACTCCTCGGCCCGGTCGGCGGGAAAGGGGACGAAACCCTCGCGCAGATCGCTGGTCGGAGCGTCCTGGACGTGCTGGAAACCACTGCTCATCGCGTGGAAAGGCCCCTCTGGTAGGAGTGTTCGGTCCCTTGAATATAGGGTAGCCTCCACGAAGTTAGGGCAGCCTATACTGAGTTGGAGGACGCGTGACGAGCCAGGCGGACAGCCTCACGACGAGTTCGGCCACGGTGCGCGCCGAGGTCGCCGAACTCCTCGGTGTCGACGCGTCCGAACTGGATCCCGATGCCGACCTGATCGCCTCCGGGCTGGATTCCATCCGCATGATGAGCCTGTCGGGCCGCTGGCGGAAACAGGGCATCGACGTCGGCTTTGCGGCCATGGCGGCCAACCCCACCGTCGCGTACTGGACGCAGCTGGTCGGCGAACACGCCCCCGCCCTGGCGAGCGGCGTCGAGGAGCCCGCCGCCGATGCCGGTGATCCCCACGCACCGTTCCCGCTCGCGACGATGCAGCACGCCCTGTGGATGGGCCGCAATGAGCTCACCGAACTCGGCGGCGTGGCCGCCCACCTGTACGTCGAATTCGACGGCTTCGGCGTGGACCCCGACCGTCTGGGCGCTGCGGCCGCCCAGCTCGCGGCCCGCCACCCGATGCTGCGTGTGGAGATCCTCGGCGACGGTACGCAGCGCATCGGTGACCGGCCGCTGCCGGTCAAGACCACCGATCTGCGCGACCTGGACGCCGCCGCCGCCGAGGCGCGGCTCGCGGAGATCCGCCAGACCAAATCGCATCAGTTGCTCGAGGGCGAGGTCCTCGAGCTGGCGCTGACGCTGCTGCCCGACGGGCGCACCCGCCTGCACGTCGATCTCGACATGCAGGCCGCCGACGCCGTCAGCTACCGCAACTTCATGGCCGACCTTGCGGCGTTCTACCGGGGCGCGCAGCTACCGGACCTCGGCTACAGCTACCGGGAGTACCGCAGCGCGTACACCGCGACGCCACCCGCCAACGCCGACACCGACCGGGACTGGTGGACCGAGCGCATCCCGTCGCTGCCCGAGCCGCCCGCCCTGCCGCTGGTGCCCCGCGCGGAGCAGCGCAACCCGCACCGCGGTACCCGGCGCTGGAAGTTCCTCGACGCCCAGACCCGCGACGGCCTGTACGCCGCGGCCCGCAAGCGGGGGATCACCCCGGCGATGGCGTTCGCCGCCTCCTACGCGGGCACCCTGGCCCGCTGGTCGACCAGCAGGCACTTCCTGCTCAACCTGCCGATGTTCGGCCGCGAGCCCTACCACCCCGACGTCGACAGGCTCGTCGGGGACTTCTCTTCCTCGCTGATGCTCGACGTGGACTTGACCGCCGCGCACACCCCGGCCCAGCGGGCCCGCGTCGTCCAGGAGGCCCTGCACACCTCCGCCGGGCACGCCACCTACTCGGGGCTGTCGGTGTTGCGCGATCTGAGCCGCCACAACGGCACTCCGACGCTGGCGCCGTTCGTGTTCACCAGCGCGCTGGGGCTCGGCGACCTGTTCGCCGGTGACGTCACCGATCAGTTCGGCACCCCGGTATGGCACATCTCCCAGGGCCCGCAGGTGCTGATCGACGCGCAGGTCACGCCGTTCAGCGGGGGTCTGCTGGTGAACTGGGACGTCCGCGAAGAGGCGTTCCGTCCCGGCGTCATCGACGCGATGTTCGCCTACCAGCTCGCCGAGCTGGACCGCCTGGCCACCGACGACGCCGCCTGGGACGCGCCGGATCCAGTCGCCGTACCCGAGGCGCAGCTGGCCGTGCGCCGGGCCCTCGAGAGCACCGCCGAACGTAGCGGCGACGCGCTGCACGACGGCTTCTTCCGCAGCGCCGCAACGAATCCGGATGCGCCCGCGGTGATCAGTGGGTCGGGCGATCTCACCTACGCCGAACTGCGGGAGCAGGTGCTGTCGGTCGCCGCGGCCCTCACGGTCGCCGGCATCAAGCCGGGGGACACCGTGGCGGTGCTGGGCCCGAAGTGCGCCGAGCAGGTCACCGCACTGCTGGCCGTGCACGCCGCGGGTGCGGTGTACGTGCCGATCGGCGCGGATCAGCCCGCCGACCGCGCCGCGAGCATCCTGCGCAGTTCGGAGGCGCGGATGGCGCTGGTGTGCGGTGACGGCGACATCCCCGAGAACCTGTGCGCGCTGACCGTCCGCGAGGCGCTGCGGGTGGGCGCGCGGGTGCAGGACTACAAGCCTGCGGCGATCTCGCCCGAGCAGATCGCCTATGTGCTGTTCACCTCCGGATCCACCGGTGAGCCCAAGGGGGTGGAGGTCACGCACGCCGCGTCGATGAACACCGTCGAATTCATCAACGACCACTTCGCGATCGGACCTGCCGACCGCTGCCTGGCCCTGTCCACGCTCGAAGGCGATCTGTCGGTGCTCGACGTGTTCGGCATGCTGCGCGCGGGTGGGTCGCTCGTGGTCGTCGACGAGGCGCAGCGCCGCGATCCCGACAGCTGGGCCCGCATGATCAACGACCATCGGGTCACCGTGCTGCACTTCATGCCGGGCTGGCTGGAGATGCTGCTGGAGGTGGGTGATGCGCTGCCGTCGGTCCGGGTGGTGCCCACCGGCGGCGACTGGGTGCGCCCCGAGATGGTGCGCGCCCTGCGCGCGGCCGCACCCGGTGTCCGGTTCGCCGGTCTGGGCGGCGCCACCGAGACCGCCACCCACAACACCATCTGCGAGCCCGGCGAGCTGCCGGCGGATTGGTCGGCGGTCCCGTTCGGGCGGCCGCTGCCCAACAACGCCTGCCGCGTGGTCGCCATCGACGGATCGGACTGCCCGGACTGGGTGCCCGGAGAGCTGTGGGTTTCCGGCGGGATCGCCCGCGGATACCGTGGCCGGCCCGATCTGACCGCCGAGCGCTTCGTGTCCCACGCCGGCCGAATCTGGTACCGCACCGGTGATCTCGTCCGCCATCTGCCCGACGGCCAGATCGACTTCGTCGGCCGCGCCGACCATCGCGTCAAGGTCAGCGGCTACCGGATCGAACTCGGCGAGGTCGAGGCCGCGCTGCGCCGCATCGCCGGCGTGGACGCTGCCGTGGCCGCGGTGCTCCCCACCCCCGGGGACCGGCGCGGGGAGCAGCTGACCGCCGTCGTGCGGTTGGCCGATCCCCGGCTGTCGGTAGGCGACCTCACCAGCGCGATGGCCGAACTCGTTCCGCCGCATATGGTTCCGAGCCACATCGCCCTCGTCGAGGCCGTCCCGTTCACCGTCGGCGGCAAGATCGACCGCCGCGCGGCGGCCACCCTGCTGTCCGAGAGCCTCGCCGACCGTGGCGACGGCCCGGCGCAGACCCACCGGGCGCCGTCCACGGCGCTGGAGCGGGCGCTGGCCGACATCGTCGCTTCCGTGCTGAGCCGCGACGGGGTCGGGCTCGACGACGACTTCTTCGAGCTCGGTGGGGATTCGGTGCTGGCGACGCAGACGGTGGCCCGGATCCGCGACTGGCTGGACTCGCCGTCGGTGATGGTGACCGACATCTTCGCCGCGCGCACCGTCGCCGCCCTCGCCCAGCGGTTGGTCGGTCACGAATCGGGCAGTGCCCGCCTGAATGCCGTCGCCGAGCTCTATCTGGAGGTCGTCGCGATGAAGTCGGACGACGTGGCCTCCGCTCTCGGTACGGTGCCCGGTTCGACCTCGGCGCCGATGCGATGACGGCGCCGCAGGTGGAATTCGCCCCCTGGGTCAAGCGCTTCGACGGTGCAGGCGCGGCGTCGACCGTGGTCTTCCCGCATGCCGGTGGCGCCGCCGCGGCATACCGCTCGCTGGCGAAAGCGTTGTCGGACAACGGCGTCGACACTTTCATCGTGCAGTACCCGCAGCGTGCCGACCGGTTGCGCCATCCCGCTGCCACCAGCATCACCGACCTCGCAACCGAGCTCTTCGAGGCCGGCCCGTGGGACCGGGTCGCGCCACTGAACCTGTTCGGGCACTGCATGGGCGCCGTCGTCGCGTTCGAGTTCGCCCGCGTCGCCGAACGCCACGGTGTGCCGGTGCGCACCCTGTGGGCGTCGGCCGGACAGGCGCCGTCGACGGTCGCCGAGGCGCCGCCGCTGCCGACCTCCGACCGTGACGTGCTCGCGGACATGGTCGACCTCGGCGGCACCGATCCGCGCCTGCTCGAGGACGAGGACTTCGTCGAGCTGCTCGTCATGGCGGTGCAGGCCGACTACCGCGCGCTCAGTGGCTACGCGTGCGGCGCGGACGACCGGATCGCCGCCGACATCCACGCGCTGCGCGGCGACCGCGATCACCGGATCAGCCGGGAGTGGTCGGACCGGTGGGCGGCGCACACCTCGGGCGAGTTCACGCTGACGACCTTCGACGGCGGCCACTTCTACCTCAACGAACACCTGGACGCCGTCGTCGGGTTGCTGAGCGACAGATGACCGCACCCGAAGCCACCGACCCTGTCGTCATCGTCGGCATGGCGGTCGAGGCGCCCGGCGGCGTCGAGAATCCCGATGACCTCTGGACGCTGCTGTCCGAACAGCGTGAAGCGCTGGGCCCGTTCCCCAGCGACCGCGGCTGGCCGCTGCGCGAGCTTTTCGACGGGTCTCGTCGCGACGGTTTCAAACCCATCCACGACCTCGGCGGATTCCTCTCCACCGCAGCCGTTTTCGACCCGGAGTTCTTCGGGATCTCGCCGCGCGAGGCGGTGGCGATGGACCCGCAGCAGCGGGTGGCCCTGCGACTCGCCTGGCGCGCCCTCGAAGACGCCGGCATCAACCCCGACGACCTCGCCGGCCACGACGCCGGCTGTTACATCGGGGCGTCCGCGCTCGAGTACGGCCCCGCACTCACCGAGTTCTCGCACCACAGCGGACATCTCATCACCGGGACGTCGCTGGGCGTGATCTCCGGCCGGATCGCCTACACCCTCGATCTGGCCGGTCCCGCCGTCACCGTCGACACCTCGTGCTCGTCGGCGCTGTCGGCGGTGCACCTGGCCGTCCAGGCGCTGCGCGCCGGCGACTGTGACCTCGCCCTGACCGGCGGCGTGTGCGTAATGGGCTCACCCGGATACTTCGTCGAGTTCTCCAAGCAGCATGCGCTGTCCGACGACGGTCATTGCCGGCCCTACAGCGCGCACGCCAGCGGCACCGTGTGGGCGGAAGGCGCCGGCATGTTCGTGCTGCAGCGCCGATCGGCGGCGGTCCGGGACCGGCGGCCGATCCTGGGGGAGGTGCGGGCCAGTTGCGTCAACTCCGACGGCCGCACCGTCGGACTGACCGCACCCAGTGGCACCGCCCAGACCCGGTTGTTCGCCCGGGCGATGCGGCAGGCCGGCGTCACCGCCGAGGACGTCGGCATGGTCGAGGGGCACGGCACCGGAACACACCTCGGCGACCGCACCGAACTGCAATCGCTGACCGCCACCTACGGCGACGCCGCGCCCGGCCGCGGACCACTGCTCGGTTCGGTGAAATCCAACATCGGCCACACCCAGGCCGCCGCCGGCGCGCTCGGACTGGCGAAGGTGCTCATCGCCGCCGGCCGCGCCACCGTCCCGCCCACGCTGCACGCCGACGAACCCAGCCGCGAGATCGACTGGGACCAGACCGGACTGCGGCTCGCGGACAAACTGACACCGTGGCCGGCACGGAACGGCGAACGCCTGGCCGCGGTCTCGGCGTTCGGGATGAGCGGCACCAACACCCATGTCGTGGTCGCGGTGCCGGACCACCTCCGGGAAGCGACGTGAACACCCACCTACCCGACGGACGTACCCCGGTGGTGTTGAGTGCGCACGGCGACGACCTGCTGCGCGCCGACGCCGCCGCGGTGCTGCGCCACCTGGACCGCGACCCCGCCGCGACGGTCGACGCCGTGGCGGGCCGATTGCTGACCACCCGCCGGATCCGCAGGCACCGGAGGGTGATCCGCGCCCGCACCCGTGACGAGCTGACGGCCGGGCTGCGCGCGGTGGCCGACGGCGCCGAGCACGCACTGGTGACCGGCGGCGCCGACGGTGCCGCCACGCGGATCGCGTTCGTCGTACCAGGTCAGGGCACCCAGTGGCCGGGAATGGGCGCCGAGGCGTACGCCACGCTGCCCGACTACCGGGCCGAAGTCGACGCCTGCGCAGCCGCGTTCGTCGCCGCCGGTGCCCCGTCGCCGATCCACTACCTGACCACGCCGGACGGATCCGGCACCGAAACCGAGATCGAGGGCGCCCAGTTCCTCCATGCGGTCGGGCTGGCCCAGGTGTGGCGCTCCTGGGGTGTGCTGCCGGACCTGACGGTGGGGCACAGCCTCGGCGAGATCGCCGCCGCCTATCTCGCCGGGGTGATCACGCGCTCCGAAGCCGTGGCAGTCGTGATCGCCCGGGCGAGCGTCGTCGAGCGGCTGCCCGGTCACCACGCCGTCGCGGTCCTCGGCGTCAGTGCGGACGAGGCGCGCGCTGTGATCGCCGCGACGCCCGGATGGCTCGAACTCGCCGTCGTCAACGCCGCGACCTCGGTCGCGGTGTCGGGGGACCGGGACGCCGTCTCGGCCGCCGTCGCCCGCGTCCGCGACCAGGGCCGGTTCGCCCGCGAGATCACCGTCGGCTTCCCGGTGCACACCAGCATCCTCGAACCGCTGCGCGACGAGCTGCTGCGCCGGCTGCCGGAGTCGGTCTTCGCCGACAGCGCGGTCCAGTTCATCGGCGGAACGACCGGTGACGTGGTGCCCGCCGGAACAGAATTCGCCGGCTACTGGTGGGCCAACCTCCGGGACATGGTGCGGTTCGACCACGCTTTCCGGTCGGCTCTGCGCTGCGGGGCAGGGGTTTTCGTCGAACTCTCGGCTCATCCCGCCCTGCTGTTCGCGATGGGGGATCTGCTCGGCGACACCCCCGCCGTGCTCGTGGGATCCGGCCGGCGGGATGTGTCCCTCGGCGAGAGCCTTTCCGAGAACCTGGTCGCCGCCGCCGCGTCGGCTCCCGGCTACGACTGGCGCTCATACGTCGGCGACCCCGGCCGCCTGCTGCGCGGCTTCCCGCCCGCACCCATGCGGGCCACCCCGCTGTGGGCGGTGTCCGAACCGCTGCCCCAGGTCACCGCGCTGACCATCGCGCACGAGACCTGGTCGCCGGTCCCCGCCACCGACGCGCCGCAGCACATCGTCGACGTGGCCGTCCTCGACCTCGGCGAGCCGGGCCCGCTGGGGGAGGCCCTGCGCGCCGCGGCCGACAGCCACCCCGGCGTCACGTTGACGACGCCGGAGGCCGCGGAGCTGACCGTGGTCGCCGCACCGGCACCCGGCGGCACCGACGCCGATTCAGCGGTCGCTGCCCTGACGGCGCTCGTCGACGCGGGCGCGCTGCGATATCCGGCGGCGCTCGGGCCGCGGTGTCGCGACGTCTGGCTGGTCACCGCCGCCGCCGAGCAGGTCCTCGCCGATGACGTGGTCGATCTGCCCGCGGCCGCCCTGGCCGCCGCCCACCGGAGTCTGGGACTGGAGAACCCCGACCCGGGATTCCACCACCTCGACCTGCCCGCGGGCGGCCTCACCGGACCCGCCGTCATCGACGCCCTGCTGGCCGGTAGCGGTGAGACAGCTTTGCGCACAGCCGGTTCGAGCGTCACGCGGTACCGGCGCGGACTGGCCGACGCACCGCTGGCGCCGTCCTGGCCTCCGCGTACCGCGATCCTCGACGAGGTGGTGATCACCGGCGCCGCGGGCGCGATCGGGATGCACTTCGCGCGGCGGCTGGCCGAGCAGGGCGCGCGGCGCATCGTGCTGCTGAGCCGTCGCGGTGTCGAGCCGGAGGTGCTCGCGGCGCTGGCCGAACCGCACGGCGCCGAGGTCGTCTCGGTGCCCTGCGACATCACCGACGCCGAGGGCCTCGCCGCGGCGGCCCGCGAATACGCCGGATCCGGTGCCTCGCTGCTCATCCACGCCGCAGGGGCGGCGACCTTCGCCACCGGTGACCGACTCGACGCGGCCGCGACCGCGCACACCCTCGCCGCCAAGGTCACCGGACTGGGCCGGATCGCCGAGCTCTGGCCACGGCGCCCGGACGCCCGGATCCTGCTGTGCTCCTCGGTGTCCGGTCTGTGGGGCGGCCACGGCCACGCCGCGTACTCGGCGGCCAACCGCATGCTCGACGTGATGGCCGCCCGGCTGCGCGCCGCGGGCACCCGCTGCGTGTCGGTGCGCTGGGGACTGTGGCAGGCCTCCGACGGCGCCGGCATCGTGGACGCGGCCGAGACCGCCCGCATCGAACGGTCCGGCTTGCGGCCGATGGCGCCCGAGGCCGCCGTCGAAGCCGGTCTCGCCGACCATGCGGGCGATCCACTGGTGCTGTCGGCCGATCCGCACCGGCTGCGGATGTTCTTCGGCGACGCCGAACCGGCGCCCGTCCCACAGGTGCCCGTGGCCGCCACCGACACGCCGGCCGACGCCGAGGACGCCGTCCGCGGGGGACTCGCGGCCGTGCTCGGCATCTCCGACGGATCCGGAATCGACCTCGACGCCTCGCTGTTCGATCTCGGCGTCGACTCCCTGCTCGCCCTCGACCTGCGTAAGCGATTCAGAAGCCTCCTCGGCCGGACGGTGCCGCTGGCCACCCTGCTGGGTGGTATCACCGGCACCGAACTGGTCGCCGAGCTCAGCCAGAAAGTGACATCCCCGAAGTGACCGACACTCCCGACGCACGCCTGGAACTGTTGCGCCGCAAGCTCTCTGAACGCGGACTGGCGTCCGGCGGCACCGCACTGGCCGAACCGCCGCAGCCGGTGGCTGATGGACTCACCGACGGTCAGCTACGGATGTGGTTCGTCCAGGCCGCCGACCCCTCCGGAGCGCTGCTCAACGTCTGTCTGTCCTACCGGATCACCGGTGACGTCGATCCGGCGGCCCTGCACGCCGCCCTGGACGCCGTCGCGCACCGGCATCCGGTGCTGCGCACCACGTATGCCACCGACGAGAACGGCCTGCCGGTGCCCACCGTCCATGCCGACCTGCGGCCGGGCTGGACCGAACACGATCTCACCGAACTCACCGATCCGTCGGGGCAGGCGAAACGCCTGCGGCTCGAAGTGCTCGCCCAGCGCGAGTTCGCCGCGCCGTTCGATCTGTCGACCGATGCGCCCCTGCGGATCACCCTGGTGCGCACCGCCGCCCACGAGTTCGTGATGCTGCTGGTCGCCCACCACATCGCCTGGGACGACGGCTCCTGGGAGATCTTCTTCGCCGAACTCACCCGTGCCTACACCGGCGCGGATCTGGGCGCGGAACTCGATGTCCACCGGCCCGCGGCGGTGCGCACCGAGGACGAGGATCTCGCCTACTGGCGCGAGATCATGGCCGATCCGCCCGAGCCGCTGGAGCTGCCCGGCCCCCACGGTTCGGCGGTGCCCACCAGCTGGCGTTCCGCGCGCACCGAGACGCGGCTGTCACCCGAAACCACCCGTGGCGTGGCCGATCTCGCCCGCGAGACCGGAGCCACCCCGTATGCGGTGCTGCTGGCGGTGTTCGGCACGCTGATCCACCGCTACACCCACACCGACGATTTCCTGGTGGTGACGCCGGTGCTCAACCGCGGGGTCGGCGCCGAGGGGCGCATCGGGTACTACGGCAACACCGTGGCGATGCGGCTGCGGCCGCAGGCGTCGATGTCGTTCCGCGACATGCTCCTCCAGACCCGTGACACCGCACTGGGCGCCTTCGCCCATCAGGGCATCAACCTCGATGTGGTGGTTCGCGAACTGAATCCGGACCGCAGGCACGGCGCCGAGCGGATGACCCGCGTCAGCTTCGGGTTCCGGGGTCCCGACCGATTCGGCTTCGCCCCACCCGGTGTGCGGTGCGAGCGCGCCGACCTGCGTAGCCAACTCACCCAACTGCCGCTGGGCGTCATGGTCGAGTTCGACGCCGAGTCCGAGGGCGGAGCGCTCGTCGAGGTCGAACACCTCGTGGAGATCATCGAACCCGCACTGGCCCGACAGATGCTCGACCACTTCGTGGTGCTGCTCGACGACGCGCTGCGCCGCCCCGACACGCCGCTGTCCCGGCTCGACGTGATGGACGCCGACGACACGGCGTGGCTGCGCGAGGTCGCGTCCGGCGAACGGTTCGAGACGGCGGCCTGCACGCTGCCCGATCTGATCGCCGCGCAGGTGACGCGGTCACCGGACAACGTCGCGATGGTCTACGAGGGCAGGCACTACACCTACCGCGAACTCAACGCGCAGGCGAACCGGATCGCGCACCGGCTGATCGGGCAGGGGATCGGCACCGAGGACCGCGTGGCCGTGCTGATGGACAAATCCCCGGAACTGGTGGCCACCGCGCTGGGCGTGGTGAAGGCCGGTGCGGTGTATCTGCCGATCGACCCGACCTATCCCGAGGACCGGCTGTCCTTCATCCTGGGGGACTGCGACGCGAAAGTCGTGCTGCGCGAACCGCTCACCGACCTCGACGGCGAACGCGACGGCGACCCCACCGACGCCGACCGGGTCCGCCCGCTGCACCCCGAGAACACCGCCTACCTGATCTACACATCCGGCACCACGGGACTGCCCAAGGGCGTCCCCGTTCCGCACCGGCCCATCTGCGAGTACTTCGTCTGGTTCAAGGACGACTACCAGGTCGACGCATCCGACCGGCTGCTGCAGGTCGCCTCGACCAGCTTCGATGTGTCCATCGCCGAGGTGTTCGGCACGCTGGCCTGCGGCGCCCGGCTCGTCGTGCACCGACCCGGCGGGCTCAACGACATCGGCTACCTGACCAACCTGCTGCACGACGAGGGCATCACCGCAATGCATTTCGTGCCGTCACTGCTCGGGTTGTTCCTGTCACTGCCGGGCGTCAACCAGTGGCGCACCCTGCAGCGGGTACCGATCGGCGGGGAGCCGCTGCCCGGCGAGGTGGCCGACAAGTTCCACGCCACCTTCGACGCGCTGCTGCACAACTTCTACGGGCCGACCGAGACGATGATCAACGCCAGCCGCTACAAGGTGGAGGGTAAGCAGGGCAGCCGGATCGTGCCGATCGGCCGACCCAAGATCAACACCCAGCTGCATCTGCTCGACGATGCGCTGCAGCCGGTGCCCGTCGGCGTGATCGGCGAGATCTACATCGGCGGCGGGCATGTCGCACACGGCTACCACCGCAGGTCCGGTCTGACCGCGGAACGTTTCGTCGCCGACCCCTTCACCCCGGGCGCGCGGATGTACCGGTCCGGCGACCTGGCCCGGCGCAACGCTGACGGTGACATCGAGTTCGTCGGCCGCGCCGACGAACAAGTCAAGATCCGCGGGTTCCGCATCGAACTCGGGGACGTCGCCGCGGCGATCTCGGTGGACCCCAGCGTCGGTCAGGCCGTCGTGGTGGTCAGCGATCTGCCGACCCTCGGCAAGAGCCTCGTCGGCTACCTGACGCCGCTCAGCGGCGAGGGCACCGATTCGGTGGCCGTCGACCGCATCCGTACCCGGGTCGCCGCAGCGCTGCCCGAGTACATGGTTCCCGCCGCCTACGTGGTCATCGACGAGATCCCGATCACCACCCACGGCAAGATCAATCGAGCCGCCCTGCCGGAACCCGAGATCGCCTCGGTGACCGCGTTCCGTGAGCCCGCAACCGACACCGAACGGGAGGTCGCCGGACTGTTCGGCGAGCTGCTCGGCCGCGACCGGATGGGCGCGGACGTCGGGGCTGACGACTCGTTCTTCGATCTGGGCGGCCACTCGCTTCTCGCCACCAAACTCGTTGCGGCCGTGCGTGCGACGTGCGGAGTCGACATCGGGGTCCAGGAGGTCTTCGAGCTGGCCACGGTGGCGCGCATCGCCAAACACATCGAGGCGCTGCGCACCGGGACCGGCGGGCTGGCGCGGCCGCGGCTGGTGCCACTGCACCTGGACGGGCCCGCACCGCTGTCGTCGGCGCAGCTGCGGTCGTGGTTCGCCTACCGCGTCGACGGCCCGAGCGTGGTCAACAACATCCCCTTCGCGGCGCGGCTGCGCGGGCCGTGTGACGTGGAGGCGCTGGCCGCCGCGATCGGCGACGTCATCGACCGGCACGAGATCCTGCGTACCGTCTACCGCGAGATCGACGGCGTGCCCTACCAGATCGTGCAGGATCCGGGACCGGTGGAGGTGCGCCGCGCGTCCGGTGCGGGCGAGGACTGGCTGCGCGCCGAACTCGACCGGGAACGCGGTCACGTCTTCGACCTCGAGACCGACCGGCCGATCAAAGCCGCCATTCTGAGCATCGGGGACGAAACGGTGCTCTCGCTGGTGATGCATCACATCGCCGGTGACCACTGGTCGGCCACCGTGCTGTTCACCGATCTGCTGATCGCCTACCGGGGCCGCGTCGCCGGCGAACCGCCGGCGTGGGCGCCGCTTCCCGTGCAGTACTCCGATTTCGGCGCCTGGCAGACCGCGCTGCTCGCTGACGACGGCGCCGTGGCCGGCCCGCAGCGCGAGTACTGGAGCGAACAGCTCGCCGGTATCCCCGAGGAGACCGGACTGCGACCGGACTTCGACCGGCCACCGGTGCCCAGCGGT
Organism: Mycobacterium sp. 852013-51886_SCH5428379; assembly: GCF_001665575.1. Lineage (GTDB taxonomy): Bacteria > Actinomycetota > Actinomycetes > Mycobacteriales > Mycobacteriaceae > Mycobacterium. The sequence continues at coordinate 318,118 of NZ_LZSU01000051.1, forward strand.
CTGGCCGAGGCCGTCGAATTCCACATCGACGGCGCGGTCCGCGAGAAGCTGTCCGCGCTGTGCCGCGACCTCGGCGTCACCGAGTTCATGCTGCTGCAGGCCGCTGCGGCGGTGGTGCTGCACAAGGCCGGTGGCGGACAGGACATCCCGCTCGGCACGCCGGTGGCGGGCCGTTCGGAGCCGGAGCTCGACCAGTTGGTCGGGTTCTTCATCAACATCCTCGTGCTGCGCAACGATCTGCACGGCAACCCGACGCTGCGGGAGGTGTGCCGCCGCGCCCGCGAGATGTCGCTGGCCGCGTACGCCAACCAGGATCTGCCGTTCGACCAGGTGGTCGACGCGGTGAGCCCGGTGCGCTCGCTGTCGCGCAACCCGCTGTTCAGCGTCGTCGTCCATGTGCGCGAACAGCTTCCGGAGAACCGGGTCATCGAGCACGGCCCGGATGGCGACACCACCGTCACGGTGCTGGAGCCCACGTTCGACGCCGCGCACGCCGATCTGTCGCTGAACTTCTTCGCCGCCGAGGACAGCACGGGTGGTTATCGGGGCCACGTGATCTACCGGCCCGAGCTGTACTCGCGCGAGACCGCCGAGCGCTTCGTCGGCTGGCTGACCAGGGTGGTGGAGGCGTTCGCCGAGCAGCCCGATACGACGCTTCGCGATCTCGAGATCGGCGCACCCGGTGAGCGGCAGCGCATTATCGACGAGTGGAGCGGCGGCAGCGTGTACGTGCTCGACGAGACCCTCGCGCCGGTGCCCGTCGGCGTCGTCGGCGACCTCTACACCGGCGGGGGACCGCTGGCCGCCGCGCACTGGACCGGCGCCTCGCTGTCGGCCACCCGGTTCGTCGCCCACCCCCTCGGCGCGGAACCCGGCGCGCGCCTGCACCGGACCGGCGACAGGGCGCGGTGGACGGCGCACGGCGTGCTCGAACTGGTCGGCTCCGGTGAACGCGCGGCCACGCCGGTGGTGCGGTCGACCGGCGGGGATACGGCCGAAGCACCGGCCACCGACACCGAACGGGCGTTGGCCACCCTGCTGGGTGAGGTCCTCGAGGTGACGGTGGCCGACCGTCACGACGACTTCTTCGCCCTCGGCGGCGACAGCATCCTCGCCGTCCAGATGGCCGCGCGCGCCCGCGACACCGGTCTGAAACTGACGGCCCGGATGGTCTTCGAGCACCCGTCGCTGCACGAGCTCGCCGCCGCGGTCGACCGCGCCACCGACGCGGCGACCGAGGCGGACACCAGCCACGCGCCGATGAGCACATCGGGGCTGTCCGCCGACGATCTGGCCACGCTCACGGCGTCGTGGAACGCGACGCGAGACGATGCCCCGTGACGTCGGGCATCGAGGACGTCATGGCACTGAGCCCGCTGCAACAGGGGCTCTACTCGATGACGGTGCTCAGCGGCGCCGACGCCCACAGCGATCCGTACGTCATCGCCATGGCCGCCGAAGTCACCGGGACCCTTGACATCACGCTGCTGCGGAAGTGCGCCGCGGCCATGCTGGCCCGCCATCCCAACCTGCGGGCCGGCTTCTTCCGCGGCGACCTTCCCCGCCCCGTCCAGGTGGTGCCCACCGCCGTGGACGTGCCGTGGGAACAGCACGCCGTGCAGACCGACGACGAGGCCGCCCACATCGAGGACGAGGCGCGGCGACGCCCCTTCGACCTCGAACGCGGACCCGTCCTGCGTTTCGTGCTGATCGAGAAGCCCGGCCGCCAGTGGCGATTGGTGATCGTGGCCCACCACATCGTGATCGACGGCTGGTCGCTGCCCCTGTTCGTCGGGGAACTGGTGACCCTCTACCGGGCAGGTGGGGACGCGTCCGCGTTGGGTGCACCGCCGCGGCCGTACCGCGACTACATCGGCTGGCTGGCGGCACGGGATCAGCACGCCAGCCGGGGCCTGTGGGCCGAACATCTGGCCGGGCTGGACGGCCCGACGCTGCTCACCCCGGCACTCACCGCCGTCGAACCGTCCGCCGGGCTGCCGCACCGGACCGGGGTGCGACTCGACGCCACTTCCACCGCACGGCTGACCGAGGCGGCCCGGTCGAGGGGCGTCACCGTCAACACTCTCGTCCAAATGGCCTGGGCTGCATTGCTGTCGGTGTTCACCGACCGCAGCGACGTCACCTTCGGGGTGACGGTCTCCGGCCGGCCGGGAGAACTCTCGGGCGTCGAGACGATAGTGGGGCTGTTCATCAACACCGTGCCCCTGCGCATCCGACTGGACCCGGTGCGGACGGTCGGCGCGCAGTGCACCGCGCTGCAGCGTTCGGCGGCCGCACTGCGCGACCACAGCTACCTCACCCACGCCGAACTGCGGGCGATCGCGGGAGTCGGGGAGCTGTTCGACACCCTGTTGGTCTACGAGAACTTCCCGCCGGGGGGTCTCGTGGGCGGTGACCACCGGTTCGAAGCCAACGGTGCGACGTTCGTGCCCGCGGCGCTGGAGAGCCTGTCGCACTTCCCGGTCACGATCGCCGCCCACATGGCCGACGATCAGCTGACGGTTCTGGTGGAAACCCTCGAGGGTGCGCTGGGCCCAGTCAGCCCGGAGAGCGTCGGTCAGCGCCTGCTGCACACCGTGCAACGCCTGATCGCGTTGTGGGACAGCCCCCTTCGTGAGGTCGGCCTCCTGTCCGACGACGAATCGGACCGGCTGCAGCTGACCGGCGCCGAGCCGGCGCCCGCGCCCACGGGCGTGCACACCGCGTTCAGGGCCGCCGCTCACCGCACCCCGGAGGCTGTCGCACTGAGCTGGGACGGCGGAACACTGACCTACGCACAGCTCGACGCCGCCGCCGGCCGGCTGGCGGCGACGCTGACCGCGCAGGGAGTGGTTGCGGAAACGCCTGTCGCCATCCGCCTTTCGCGCGGACCCGACTACGTCACGGCGATGTTGGCGATCCTCAAGGCCGGCGGTGCCATCGTGCCGCTGGACCCCGCGATGGCCGGCGAACGCATCGCCGAGATCCTGCGCCAGACCGCAGCCCCCGTCGTCGTCGACGAGGCGTTCCTGGCCACCGCCGGCACCGGCGACCACGCCGCGGTGACGGTGGCCCCGGGCCAAGCCGCCTACCTCGTGTTCACCTCGGGGACAACCGGACTGCCCAAGGGTGTGATCGGAACCCACGACGCGGTGTCGGCGTACGCGGACGACCACATCCGTCATGTGCTGCGGCCCGCCGCCGCCCGGCTCGGACGACCCCTGCGCATCGCGCACGCGTGGTCGTTCACCTTCGACGCCGCCTGGCAGCCCCTGGTCGCGCTGCTCGACGGACACACCGTCCACCTCATCGGCGACGACGTCCAGCGCGACGCCGAGGCGCTGGTCGAGGCCATCGACCGGCACGGCATCGACATGATCGACACCACCCCGTCGATGTTCGCCCAGCTGCAGGGCTTCGGGTTGATCTCGCGGGTGCCGCTGGCCGTACTGGCCCTCGGCGGCGAGGCGATCGCCCCCGGCACCTGGCGGTCGATCCAGGCCGAATGCGTGCGAACACAGATGGCGGCCTACAACTGCTACGGCCCGACCGAGACGACGGTCGAGGCCGTCGTCGCCGCCATCCCCGATCACCCGCACCCGGTGATCGGCCGGCCCACCCGCCACACCCGGCAGTACGTCCTCGACTCGTGGCTACGGCCGGTGCCCGACGGCGTCGCCGGCGAGCTGTACCTGGCCGGCGCCCAGCTCACCCGGGGCTACCTCGGCCGCGCCGCCGAGACGTCCGGCCGATTCGTCGCCGATCCGTTCCAGCCCGGCGGACGGATGTACCGCACCGGCGACGTGGTGCGCCGGGACCCCGGTGGCGCCCTGCAGTACCTCGGCCGCAGCGACGACCAGGTGAAGATCCGGGGCTTCCGCGTCGAACCCGGAGAGGTCGCGACCGTGCTGCAGACCCACCCGGCCGTTCGGGCCGCACACGTCGCGGTGCGCCGACACCCCAGCGGCCCGCGCCTGGTCGCCTACGCCGCCACCGGCGGCGTCGAGGTTGCGGTCGGCGATCTGCGCGCCATGCTCCGCGAGCGCCTGCCGCGCTACCTCGTGCCGCACGCGCTCGTCGTACTCGACACCCTGCCGCTCACCGCGCACGGAAAGATCGACGACGCCGCGTTGGCCGCGCGGGACGACGCCGCGGTCACCGGTCCCGCCGTCGCACCCGAGACCCCGACGGAGAAGGCTCTCGCGGAGGCAGTCGCCGAACTGCTCGGCACCCCGACCGTCGACGTAGGCGCCGAACTGCTCGATCTCGGCATGGACAGCATCGTGGCGCTCTCGGTGGTGCAGGCCGCGCGCCGTCGCGGAATTCCGTTGCGCGCCAGGCTGATGCTCGAATGCGGTTCGCTGCGCGAGCTCGCGGCAGCCATCGACGACGAGGCCGCCGCCCAATCCGCCGCTCCCGCAGATCAATCTGACGACCCCATTCCGGTGCTGCCGAACGCGCACTGGCTCTACAGCCACGGCGACCCGCGCCGGCTCGCGCAGACCGAGGCGATCCCGCTGCCGCCCGACGTCACCGCCGACGACCTGCGGACCCTGCTCGGCGCCGTCGCCGCCGGCCACCAGGTTTTGCGCTGCCGGCTGGACCGCACCGCGATGACGCTTGTTCCGCAACCGGAGTGGACGGTCACCGACGTGTTCAGCGAGGTCGCTGTCGACGGCAACGACCCGGCCGCCGTGGTCGCCGAGCAGACCGCGCTCGCTGTGGACGCGCTCGACCCCGAGGCCGGCCAGCTGTGGTCGGCCGCGTGGCTGCGACCGCAGGATGGCCCCGGCATGCTGCTGCTGACCGCGCATGTCCTCGCCCTCGACCCCGCCTCGTGGCGCATCGTGCTCGGCGAACTCGACACCGCCAGGCATGCGCTGGCAGCCGGACGGCGCCCCGCGCCCACCCGCGAACACACCACCTACCGCCAGTGGTCGGCCCACCTGCACCGGCGCGCCGCGGAACTCGACACGGCCGACTTCTGGGCCGGTCAGCTCGACGGCGCCGATCCCGACCTGGGTGCCCGCCGGCTCCGGCCCGACACCGACCGGGCCGGCGATCTCGCGGTCAGCGTGCACACCGCGGACCCGGCCCTGACGGAGCGACTGCTCGCCGCGGGCCCGATGGCACGACTGCTGGCGGCGGCGGCGTCCCGCACCGTCACCGCGTGGCGCCGACTCCGCGGCCAGGACACCCCGACGCCGTTGCTGGCCCTGGAGATCCACGGCCGCGCCGACGCCACCGTCGGCGACGCCGTCGACACCGGCGAGACCGTGGGCCTGCTCAGCGCGATCTATCCGCTGCGCGTCGGCCCCGGCGGCGACACCGTCGAGATCCCCGGACACGGCATCGATTTCGGTCTCCTGCGCTATCTGCGCTCCGATACCGCCGCGCGGCTGTCCGCACACCAGGACCCGCAGCTGCTGCTGAACTACCTGGGTCGGGTCGACGTCGGCTTCGGCGGGGTTGACCTCGGTACGCTGAGCCCGACGTCGCTGGTGCCCGAACCGAACCTGGCCGTCCGTCACGAGCTGACCGTGTCGGCGGCAGTTCTCGCCGGCGCGGACGCGCCGGTGCTCGCCACACAGTGGCGCGCTCTACCGGAGGTGTTGTCCGCCAACGACATCGAGACGCTTCAGTCCTTGTGGCTGCAAGCCCTGCAGGAGGTAGCCCCATGACCGCCACCCTGGCCGTGATCGGTGCCGGCCCCAAGGCCGTCGCCGTCGCGGCAAAGGCCGCCGAACTCCGCGCCATGGGCATGGACGCCCCGGACGTCGTCGTCGTCGAACGCACCGACGTCGGGGCCAACTGGACCGCCGCGGGCGGCTGGACCGACGGCGAGCACCGCCTCGGCACCAGCCCCGAGAAGGACATCGGCTTTCCGTACCGCTCAGCTCTGGTGCCGCGACGCAACGCCGAACTCGACGACCGCATGACCCGGCACAGCTGGCAGGCCTACCTGATCGCCACCTCGCAATTCGCGGAGTGGATCGATCGCGGCAGGCCGGCACCGAATCATCGCCGCTGGGCGGCCTATCTGCGCTGGGTGGCCGCCGCGGTCGGGATGACCGTCATCCGCGGCGAGGTCCAGAACATGTCGGTGGTGGGCCGGCAGTGGGAGCTGCGCACCGCGGACACGACGCTGACCGCCGACGCGGTGATGATCACCGGTCCGGGTCAGGCCGAACGCACGCTGCTGCCCGGCAATCCTCGGGTGCTGTCCATCGCCGACTTCTGGCAGCGCGCCGCAGCGCACGAACTGATCGTCGCCGAACGCGTCGCCATGGTCGGCGGCGGCGAGACGGCGGCGTCGATGCTGAACGAGCTGTTCCGGCACCGGGTTTCGACCATCACCGTCATCAGCCCGCAGATCACACTGTTCACCCGGGGCGAAGGATTCTTCGAGAACATGCTGTTCTCCGACCCCACGGGCTGGACCGGTCTGACGCTCGCCGAACGACGCGACGCCATGTTCCGCACCGACCGCGGGGTGTTCTCGGCGCGCGTGCAGGAGGCGCTACTGGCGGACGACCGCATCCGGCATCTGCGCGGCCGGGTTGCGCACGCGGTCCCCCGTGACGGCCGGATCCGGTTGACCCTGCACACCGACCGCGCCGGGGAACGGCTCGAGACCGTCCACGGCTTCGACCTGGTGATCGACGGTCAGGGCGCCGATCCGCTGTGGTTCGTCCGGCTGCTCAGCCAGGAGGCCCGCGATCTAGTCGAACTCGGCCTGCGCGGCCCGCTGACCGGCGAGACGCTGCAGGAGTCGATCGGCCACGACCTGTCGGTCGTCGGCGTGACACCGAAGTTGTTCCTGCCCGGCCTCGCCGGGCTCAACCAGGGCCCCGGGTTCCCGAACCTCAGCTGCCTCGGCCTGCTGTCCGACCGCGTGCTGGGCGCGGATCTGGGCGACGGGGCCGACACGAACGATCGCGCGAACAGGAGAAGCGATGAGCACCAACCCATTCGATGACGAGAACGGCACCTTCTATGTGCTGGTGAACGACGAGGAGCAGCACAGCCTGTGGCCGGCGTTCGCCGACATCCCCGCCGGCTGGCGCGTCGTCTTCGGTGAAGGCACCCGGGCGGACTGCCTGGCCTATGTCGAGGCGAACTGGACCGATCTGCGGCCCCGCAGCCTGCGCGAGGCGATGCAGGCCAGCGGCTAGACCTGAGCGGCGTACGGCACGTCCATGTCGTAGAGGCGTGCGTGCAGCACCGTGCGGTTCCGCAACGCCGCCCGCACGGCGCGGTGCAGGCCGTCCTCGAGATAGTTGACGCCCTGCCAGCGCACCGCGTGCGGGAAGAGGTCCCCGTAGAAGGTCGAGTCCTCCGACAGGAGCCGGTCGAGGGCGAGCACCGTCGTGGTGGTCACCAACTCGTCGAGGCGGATCTGGCGCGGCGGGATGCGCGACCACTCGCGGTAGCTGAGTCCATGGTCGGGGTACGGCTTGCCGTCACGCACACCCTTGAAGATCACCGGACGAAGATTAGCCGAGCGAAGCGCTGGTTGCGTCGGGCTCGCGCAGGTCAACGTAAAATAGCGGCAGAACCCCTGCCGGGAGCTGTTCGAGACGGAGGTGAACACATGGGTAGTGCCGACGACCGCCGCTTCGAGGTGCTGCGTGCCATCGTTGCCGACTTCGTCGCCACCAAGGAGCCGATCGGTTCCAAAACCCTGGTGGAGCGGCACAATCTGGGGGTCTCGAGCGCGACCGTCCGCAACGACATGGCCGTGCTCGAGGCCGAGGGATACATCACCCAGCCCCACACCAGTTCTGGGCGGATTCCCACGGAGAAGGGGTACCGCGAGTTCGTCGACCGCATCGACGACGTCAAACCCCTGTCGGGGTCCGAGCGTCGCGCGATCCTCCGATTCCTCGAGAGCGGGGTCGATCTCGACGACGTGCTGCGCCGCGCGGTCCGGCTGCTCGCACAGCTGACCCGGCAGGTCGCGATCGTGCAGTACCCGACGCTGTCGACCTCGACGGTGCGCCACCTCGAGGTGGTCGCGCTGTCGCCGGCGCGGTTGTTGCTCGTGGTCATCACCGACAGCGGCCGCGTCGACCAGCGCATCGTCGAACTGGGCGACCCGATCGACGAACACGAACTCGCGACGCTGCGTGATCTGCTGGGTAAGGCGCTCGAGGGTAAGCGGCTCTCGGCGGCGTCGATCGCGGTGTCGGACCTGGCGTCCCACCTCGAGAACACCGGCGGACATTGCAGCCGCCTCGACAACGCCGTCGGACGCGCGGCCACCGTCCTGGTCGAGACACTCGTCGAACACACCGAGGAACGGCTGCTGCTCGGCGGCACCGCCAACCTCACCCGCAACACCGCCGACTTCGGCGGCTCCCTGCGGTCGGTTCTCGAGGCACTCGAGGAACAGGTCGTGGTGCTCCGGTTGCTGGCCGCCCAGCAGGAGGCGGGCAAGGTGACCGTGCGCATCGGCCACGAGACCGAGGCCGAACAGATGCTCGGCGCGTCCGTGGTCAGCACGGCCTACGGCCGCGAGGGCACGGTGTTCGGCGGCATGGGTGTGGTCGGCCCCACTCGAATGGACTATCCGGGAACTATCGCTAATGTCGCTGCGGTTGCTCTCTACATCGGCGAGGTACTTGGCAGCCGATGAGCGTAGCGAAGAGGCAATTCGGCGGCAGCCGATGATCAGCGGCAGCCGTTAAGGCATTCGAAAGGTAAGCGTGGCACGCGACTATTACGGCCTGCTCGGAGTGAGCAAGGGCGCCAGCGATCAGGAGATCAAACGCGCCTATCGCAGACTCGCCCGCGAGCTGCATCCCGATGTCAACCCCGATGCCCAGGCTCAGGCGCGCTTCCAGGAGATCAGCGCCGCCTACGAGGTGCTCTCCGATCCCGAGAAGCGGCGCATCGTCGACCTCGGCGGTGACCCGCTGGAGGGCGCGGGCGCCGCCAACGGCGCCGGCTTCCCTGGTGGATTCGGCGGCCTGGGCGACGTGTTCGAAGCGTTCTTCGGCGGTGGCGGCGGCGCCTCCCGCGGCCCCATCGGACGGGTCCGGCCCGGCTCCGACTCGCTGCTGCGCATGCGGCTTGACCTCGCCGAGTGCGCCACCGGCGTGACCAAACAGGTCACCGTCGACACCGCCATCCTGTGCGACCTGTGCCACGGCAAGGGCACCCACGGCGATTCCACCCCGTCCACCTGCGACACCTGCGGCGGCCGCGGTGAGATCCAGACCGTGCAGCGCTCGCTGCTCGGGCAGGTCATGACCTCGCGTCCGTGCCCGGTCTGCGGCGGTGTGGGCGAGGTCATCACCGACCCCTGCAACCGCTGCGGCGGCGACGGCCGGGTGCGGGCCCGCCGGGAGATCAGCGTCAAGATCCCCGCCGGCGTCGGCGATGGCATGCGGGTGCGGCTGGCCGCCCAGGGCGAGGTCGGCCCCGGCGGCGGACCCGCTGGCGACCTCTACGTCGAGGTGCACGAGAAGCCGCACGACGTGTTCCTGCGCGACGGCGACGATCTGCACTGCACGGTCTCGGTGCCGATGTTCGACGCGGCGCTGGGCACCTCGGTCACCGTCGAAGGCATCATCGAGGGTCCCGTGGAGATCGCGATTCCGGCCGGCACCCAGCCCGGTGCGGTGACCACTCTGCGCGGGCACGGTATGCCGCACCTGCGCTCGGGGGTGCGCGGCGATCTGCACGCCCACATCGACGTGGTGATCCCGACTCGGCTGGACCACACCGACACCGAACTGCTGCGTCAGCTCAAGGAGCACCGCTCCCGCGACGTCGCCGAGGTGCGGTCGACGTCAGCGTCCTCGGGGGCGCACTCGGGCGGCGGCCTGTTCAGCCGGTTGCGTGAGACGTTCACCGGCCGCTGACGCCGGCTTGCGCGGATGAGTGTCCAGCGAGAAGCGGAGCGGGATCGCGCATGAGTACAGCGCTGTTCTACGTCGACGCCGTGCCCGAACCCGGGCAGTCGGTCGTCGTCGAGGGTGACGAGGGGTTCCACGCCGCCACCGTGCGGCGCACCCGTACCGGCGAACAGCTGGATCTCGCAGACGGCGTCGGCACCGTCGCGCGCTGCGTGGTCACCGACGTCGCCAAGGGCACGCTGACCGCCCGGGTCCTCGAACGCCGCACCGTCGCCGCAGCCGTACCCACGGTCACCGTCGTACAGGCGATCCCGAAATCCGACCGCGGTGAACTGGCGGTCGAGCTGGCCACCGAGGCCGGGGCCGACGCGGTGGTGGCGTGGCAGGCCGCCCGCTGTGTGGCGCGCTGGGAGTCCGGGGCCAAGTCGGACAAAGGCTTGCGCCGCTGGGGTGCGGTGGCGCGCTCTGCGGCCCGGCAGTCGCGGCGGGCGTACATCCCGCCGGTCACCGGCGTGCTGAGCACCGCCGACCTGACCCAACGGGTGGAATCCGAGGTGGCCGCGGGGGCGACGGTGCTCGCGCTGCACGAGTCGGCCACCGGACCGCTGACCGGCATCCCGCTGTCCGCGGCGAACGCGGTACTGCTGATCGTCGGGCCGGAGGGCGGGATCAGCGACGAGGAGTTGGCCACGCTGACCGCGGCGGGGGCGCAGGCCGTGCGGCTCGGACCGACCGTGCTGCGCACCTCGACCGCCGCGGCGGTGGCGTTAGGTGCGCTCGGCGTGCTCACGTCGCGCTGGCAGCAATAGCATCCCCGCGGCGAGCAGCTGCCACGCGAAGATCGGATAGACCGCGGCGCGCTCCCACACCGCGGCGGGGACGATCCCGACCTGTGCCACCAGCGCGGCGGTACAGATCAGCCCGACGGCGCCGAGCAGCCGAGAGCTGATCCGGTAGGACCTGCCCCCGTTCAGCCCGGCGCCGACGATCGCGGCCGCGTTACCGCCGACGATGGCCAGCGCCGCCCCCACGACGTGCAGCGGACCCGCCCCGGCGTGCACCGTCGCGACCAGCAGGTTCCCGATCGCATTGGCCGCGGCGAACACCGTCAACCACCGCGCGGAGCGGCGCTGGGCCAGCACCGCGCCGAGCAGGAACATCGCGCCCTGCACACCGAAGGCGACGTTCATCAGCGTGGCCAGCGGCCGGCCGGGAACACCCAGGTCGCTGATGACGTGGTTCGCGTAGTGGTAGCCCTCCCAGGCCGCCGCTGCCGCGGCCTCCGCACCGAGGTAGACCACCGCGCCGGTGATCCACGCGACGGCGGCGATGCGGGGCCGGTAGGTGGAAGGCTCGGGCATACCAGTGGCCAGGTATACCAGCGAACCTCGGGGAGTGGGCCACCGTGATGGCCGGCGGTAGACTGGCCGACGGCGGCAGCAACTGTCGCTCCGCCGCCCGACAACACGAAAGCAGGCAGAACACCGCACGTGACGCCCCGCGAAACGAACGCTGACGCGACCGAAGTGCGCACCAGCATGAATGTTCCGCCCGACCTCGTGATGGGCCTGCTCGGCTCGGCCGACGGGAACCTCCGCGCACTCGAGTCGCTGATGGCGGCCGATATCCACGTCCGCGGCAACACCGTGACGCTGTCCGGTGACCCGGCTGACGTGGCGCTCGCCGAACGGGTGGTCTCCGAACTCATCGCGATCGTCGCCGGCGGTCAGGCGCTCAGCGCCGACGCGGTCCGGCACAGCGTCGCGATGCTGTCCGGCACCGGCGAGGAATCGCCCGCTGAGGTGCTGACGCTCGACATCCTGTCGCGGCGCGGCAAGACCATCCGGCCCAAGACGCTCAACCAGAAGCGCTACGTCGACGCCATCGATGCGCACACCATCGTGTTCGGCATCGGTCCGGCGGGCACCGGTAAGACCTATCTCGCGATGGCTAAGGCTGTCGCCGCACTGCAGACCAAGCAGGTCAGCCGGATCATCCTGACCCGTCCCGCGGTCGAGGCCGGCGAACGCCTGGGCTTCCTGCCCGGCACGCTCAGCGAGAAGATCGACCCTTATCTGCGGCCGCTCTACGACGCGCTGCACGACATGATGGACCCCGAACTGATCCCCAAGCTGATGGGTGCGGGCGTCATCGAGGTGGCGCCGCTGGCGTACATGCGGGGCAGGTCATTGAACGACGCGTTCATCATTCTCGACGAGGCGCAGAACACCACCGGCGAGCAGATGAAGATGTTCCTCACCCGTCTCGGCTTCGGTTCGAAGATGGTGGTCACCGGTGACGTCACCCAGGTCGACCTGCCGGGTGGGGCGGCGTCCGGTCTCGAAACCGCCTCGCGCGCCCTCAACAACGTCGACGACATCCATTTTGCCGAACTCACCAGCGCCGACGTCGTCCGGCACCGGTTGGTCGGCGAGATCGTCGACGCCTACGCCCGGTTCGAGGAGCCCAGCCAACTCAACCGCGCCCAGCGCCGGGCCGGTAGGCGACCATGAGCATCGAGGTATCCAACGAATCCGGTATGGACGTGTCCGAAGAGGAGCTGATCAGCGTCGCCCGGTTCGTCATCGACAAGATGAAGGTGCATCCGGCCGCCGAGCTGTCGATGGTGTTGCTTGACACGTCCTCGATGGCCGATCTGCACATGCGGTGGATGGACCTGCCCGGACCCACCGACGTGATGAGCTTCCCGATGGACGAGCTCGAACCCGGCGGCAGGCCCGACGCACCGGATCCGGGCCCGGCCATGCTCGGCGACATCGTGCTGTGTCCGGAGTTCGCCGCGAAACAGGCCGAGACCGCTGGACATTCGCTCGGCCACGAACTCGCGCTGCTGACCGTGCACGGCGTCCTGCATCTGCTCGGCTACGACCACGCCGAACCCGATGAGGAGAAGGAGATGTTCGCCCTGCAGCGCGAACTACTCGAGGAGTGGGTGGCCGAGCAGGTCGAGGCCTACCACCAGGACCGCCAGCTCGAGCGGGACCGCCGGTTGCTGGACAAATCCCGACACTTCGACACACCGTGAACGGGCTCGCCCAGCTGGTCGGCGCCATCGTCCTGGTTGCGTTGGGCGGCCTGTTCGCCGCGATCGACGCCGCCCTGAGCACGGTGTCGATGGCCCGCGTCGAAGAACTCGTCCGCGAGGAACGGCCTGGCGCGGTACGCCTTTCACGGGTGATGAACGAGCGGCCGCGCTTCATCAACCTCATCGTGCTGCTGCGAATCACCTGCGAGGTGACCGCGACCGTGCTGCTCGCCGCCTACCTCGACGGACACCTCGGTGTCAGCTGGGGCCTGGCCGCGGCCGCGGGCATCATGGCCGTCGTCAGCTTCGTGGCGGTCGGCGTCGGTCCGCGCACCCTCGGCAGGCAGCACGCCTATCCGATCGCGCTCTACACCGCGCTTCCGCTGCAGGCGATCTCGGTGCTGCTGCTGCCCATCAGTCGGCTGCTGGTGCTCATCGGCAACGCGCTGACCCCCGGCCGCGGCTTCCGGCACGGCCCCTTCGCCTCGGAGATCGAGCTGCGTGAGGTCGTCGACCTGGCCCAGCAGCGCGGCGTCGTCGCCGACGACGAGCGCCGGATGATCCAGTCGGTGTTCGAACTCGGGGACACCCCGGCGCGCGAGGTGATGGTGCCGCGCACCGAGATGGTGTGGATCGAACGCGACAAAACGGCGGGCCAAGCGACCTCCCTGGCGGTGCGCAGCGGGCACTCCCGGATCCCGGTGATCGGCGAGAACGTCGACGACGTCGTGGGCGTCGTCTACCTCAAAGACCTTGTCCAGCAGACCTACTACTCGGTCAACGGCGGCAGGGACACCACCGTCGGGCAGGTGATGCGACCCGCGGTGTTCGTGCCGGACTCCAAACCGCTCGACGAACTGCTCCGCGAGATGCAGCGCGACCGCTATCACATGGCGCTGCTGGTCGACGAATACGGCGCCATCGCCGGGCTGGTCACCATCGAGGACGTGCTCGAGGAGATCGTCGGGGAGATCGCCGACGAGTACGACACCGACGAGGTCGCGCCCGTCGAAGATCTCGGCGACGGGCAGTACCGGGTGTCGGCTCGCCTGCCGATCGAGGACCTCAACGACCTCTACGACATCCAGGTCAGCGAGGACCTCGACGTCGACACCGTGGGCGGGCTGATCGCGCTCGAGCTGGGCCGCGTTCCGCTCCCCGGGGCCGAGGTCACCTGGGACGGGTTACGACTCCGCGCCGAGGGCGGCGCCGACCACCGCGGCCGGGTGCGGATCGGCACCGTGCTGATCAGTCCCACCGAACCCGACGAGAACGACGAGAGCGAACCGGAGGAGCGCGGTGCCTGAGCTCGACGCCGAAGATGCGAAGCTGGTGACGCTGGCGCGCGGTGCGATGGGACGCACGGAGTCGGCCAGCGGGGCCGCGGTCCGCGATCTCGACGGCCGCACCTACGCGGGCGCCCCCGTGGCCCTGGCTGCTCTGGAACTCACGGCGCTGCAGGCCGCGGTCGCGGCGGCGGTATCCAGTGGGGCCACCGGACTGGAGGCCGCGGTACTGGTGGGCGGAGCGGCGGACGACGCCGGGGTCGCCGCAGTGCGTGAGCTTTCCGCCGGGGCTGCGGTCATCGTCACCGACCGGGCGGGCAAGGTCCTCGCGTGAGCGAATTCCGTTCCGGCTTCGTCTGTTTCGTCGGCCGCCCCAACACCGGCAAGTCGACGCTGACGAACGCACTGGTCGGCTCGAAAGTGGCGATCACGTCGAACCGGCCGCAGACCACTCGGCACACCATCCGCGGCATCGTGCACCGCGAGGACTTCCAGATCATCCTCGTCGACACCCCGGGTCTGCACCGGCCGCGCACACTGCTCGGGCAGCGGCTCAACGAGCTGGTCAAGGACACCTACTCCGAGGTCGACATCATCTGCCTGTGCATTCCTGCCGACGAGACGATCGGGCCGGGGGACCGGTGGATCCACGAACAGATCCGCGCAGTCGCCCCGCGGACCACGCTGGTGGTGGTCGTGACGAAGATCGACAAGGTCACCAAGGACAAAGTCGCCGCCCAGCTGATGGCCGTCAGCGAGTTGGCCGGCCCGGATGTCGACATCGTGCCGGTGTCCGCGACCCAGGGTGAACAACTCGACGTGCTCACCGGTGTGCTCGCCGCGAAGCTGCCACCGGGCCCGGCGTTCTACCCCGAGGGAGAGCTGACCGACGAGCCCGAGGAGGTGCTCATGGCCGAGCTCATCCGCGAGGCGGCGCTGGAGGGCGTGCGCGACGAGCTGCCGCATTCGCTGGCGGTGGTGATCGACGAGGTCAGTCCCCGCGAAGGCCGCTCCCCGGAGCAGGGTGAGCTCATCGACGTGCACGCAATTCTCTATGTCGAACGCGACAGTCAGAAGGGCATCGTGATCGGCAAGGGCGGTGCGCGGTTGCGTGAGGTCGGAACCGCGGCGCGCACTCAGATCGAGAAACTGCTCGGCACGAAGGTCTATCTCGACCTGCGGGTGAAGATCGCCAAGAACTGGCAGCGCGACCCGAAACAGCTGGGCCGCCTGGGCTTCTAAGCGATATCGCGGGGCGGGCAAGGTCGCCCAGTGTGAACTCACTGCGAGAAACCGGCCCGAATATCGCAACGGTTTCACACTCGCGGACCGCGGCACCCGCAAGGCTAAGCCGTCTCGCGAAACTCCACCGGTTCGGCGGCCGACTCCGCCGTGGCTTCGATCTCGGGCTTGCGGTCACCCATCTGCGGGGTGTCCCACCACACCTCGGGCTGACGCGCCGCCCAGCCGTTGATGGCCTCCAGTGCCGCGGCCAGCGAGACCAGCAGCGGTTCGCTGTTCGCCGGCCCCATCAACTGCACGCCGATGGGCAGGCCCTCGGAGGTGAAACCGGCGGGGATGTTGATCGACGGCCAGCCCAGCAGGTTCCACGGCCACGTCACCGGACAGGCTTGGATCATCGCCCGGTCGGTGGACAGGCCGCCCCGCCCGTCGAAGTCGTGCACCGGAGGTGGCGGCAGTGCGGTTGTCGGCGCCAGCACCACGTCGCAGATGTTGAACAGCCAGCCCATCCGCGTCTGCGCGGCCGCCTCCTTGGCCCGCGCTTTGCGCAGCACGTGCTCGGACAGCATCCAGCCCAACCGCATGTTGGCTTTGGTCCGCTTGTCCAGCTCGACGTCGTGGCCGAGCCGCTCGGCCCAGTCGCGCAGCCCGGATGTGGAGCGGGACAGGAAGTTCCAACTCATCCCGAGGCTGTAGTCCGGATCGGCGGGCCGCACGCTGTGGCCCAGCAGCTCGAGCTGTCCGGCCACAGCGTGTAACGCCGCCGCGATCTCGGGGTGCAGCTTGGCCCGGAACCCGGTGAACGGGAACCGCGTCGACAGTGCGACGCGTAGCGGTCCGGGCGGATGGGCGGCGTAGTCGGAGACCCGCACGCGCGGGGGCCGGTGCAGATCGCCCGGCGCGTTGCCGGACGCGGCGTCGAGGACGAGCGCCGCATCGGTGACGGTCCGGGCGAGGACGCCGTTGACGGTGATTCCGTTGAACGCCTCGGGCAGCGGCCACGTCGAGATCCGGCCCCGCTGCGGTTTGATGCCGACCAGATGGGTCCACGCGGCCGGGATGCGGACGCTGCCCGCCCCATCGGAGCCGATCGCGGCCGTGACCAGACCCGCAGCCACCGCGGCGGCGCTACCGCCCGACGATCCGCCGGGCGTGTGCTCACGCGACCACGGATTGCGGGTGTGACCGAACGCCGGCCCGCTGGTGAACGGCCACTGGCCGAGTTCGCAGGTGTTGGTCTTGCCGACGATCACCGCACCCGCCGCCCGCAGCCGGCGCACCACCTCGGCGTCCTCGGCGGCAGGTCGCACGTCGCCGCCGGTGCCGAAGCGCGTCGGCACACCTGCCACGTCGATGTCGTCCTTGACCGCGATCGGGATGCCCAGCAGCGGACGGTCCCGGCCCTCGGCGCGCAGCCGGTCGGCCTCGGCGGCGTCGGCGAGCGCCCGTTCGGTGAGCACCACGCGAAACGCGTTGAGGGTGCCCTGGCTGGCGGTGATGGCGTGCAGCGACCGGCGCGTCAGATCCTCGGCCGTCACCGCCCCGCTGGCCTGCTGATACAGCTGATCGGTCAGAGTGGGGAAGGAGGTCCGGCGGGGTCGGGGGGTGAACGAATCTGCCATCGGTGCCAACCTTATCGGCGCTGCGCGCCGGGGTCGGGCCGATGGGGTGGAACACTGGACGAATGCGGCTTTACCGGGACCGCGCCGTCGTGCTGCGCCAACACAAGCTGGGGGAAGCCGACCGGATCGTCACCCTGCTGACCCGCGACCACGGGTTGGTCCGCGCGGTCGCCAAAGGGGTGCGCCGCACCAGAAGCAAGTTCGGCGCCCGGCTGGAGCCGTTCGCCCACATCGACGTCCAGCTGCACCCCGGCCGCAACCTCGACATCGTCACCCAGGTCCAGGCGATCGACGCGTTCGCCGCCGACATCGTCAGCGACTACGGCCGCTACACCTGTGCCTGCGCGGTCCTCGAGACCGCCGAGCGGCTGGCCGGTGAGGAACGCGCGCCTGCGCCCGCGCTGCACCGGCTCACCGTCGGGGCGCTGCGCGCCGTCGCCGACGCCACCCGGCCCCGGGAACTGGTGCTGGACGCATACCTGTTGCGGGCCATGGGAATCGCCGGCTGGGCGCCGGCGCTCACCGAGTGCGCGCGCTGCGCCACCCCCGGCCCGCACCGGGCGTTCCACGTCGCCGCCGGCGGCAGCGTGTGCGTGCACTGCCGGCCGTCGGGATCGGTCACCCCACCCCAGGCCGTCATCGATTTGATGTCGGCGCTACACGACGGTGACTGGGCGGCCGCCGAGATGTCCTCGTCGTCGCACCGCAGCCAGGCCAGCGGCCTGGTGGCAGCGCATCTGCAGTGGCATCTGGAACGGCAGTTACGGACGTTGCCGCTGGTGGAACGGGTCCACCGGGTTGATCAAGTGGTCGCCGACCACCGCATCACCGTGTTGCGGCAGGATGTGCACCGTGGTGACGAACCGGGTGAGCAGCTCGCGGCGGGCGGCTGAGCGCAAGAAGGAGCTGTACCCGCAGCTCGACGCGCCCGCCGAGGACTACCCCGAGTTCCCCGACAAGTCGACGTGGCCGGTCATCTTCCCGGAGCTGCCGCCGAATACCAACGGCCGGTTCTGCCGTCCCCCGCAGCACACTTCCAAGGCCGCCGCGCCGAAGATCCCCGCCGATCAGGTACCCCAGCACGTCGCCGTGGTGATGGACGGCAACGGCCGCTGGGCCACCCAGCGCGGGCTCGGCCGCACCGAGGGCCACAAGATGGGCGAGGCGGTGCTCATCGACATCACCTGCGGCGCCATCGAGATCGGTATCAAGCACCTCACCGTGTACGCCTTCTCCACCGAGAACTGGAAGCGCAGCACCGAGGAGGTCCGCTTCTTGATGGGGTTCAACCGCGAGGTGGTGCGCCGCCGTCGCGAGAACCTCAACGACATGGGTGTGCGGATGCGCTGGGTCGGGTCGCGGCCGCGGATGTGGCGCAGCGTCATCAAGGAATTCGACATCGCCGAGCAGATGACCGTCGACAACGACGTCATCACCATCAACTACTGCGTGAACTACGGCGGCCGCACCGAGATCCTGGAGGCGACCCGTCAGCTCGCCCAGGAGGCCGTCGACGGCAAGATCAACCCCAGC
Organism: Mycobacterium sp. 852013-51886_SCH5428379; assembly: GCF_001665575.1. Classification (GTDB taxonomy): domain Bacteria; phylum Actinomycetota; class Actinomycetes; order Mycobacteriales; family Mycobacteriaceae; genus Mycobacterium. Next base: position 336,710 of record NZ_LZSU01000051.1, read on the forward strand.
CGCATCAGCGAGGCCCAGTTCGCCAAGCATCTGCACCGCGCCGACATCCCCGACGTCGACCTGTTCATCCGGACCTCGGGGGAGCAGCGCGCGAGCAACTTCCTGCTGTGGCAGTCCGCGTATGCCGAATACGTGTTCCAGGACAAACTCTGGCCCGATTACGACCGCCGCGATCTGTGGGCGGCCTGCGAGGAATACGTGCACCGCAACCGTCGCTTCGGTAGGGCCTGACCGGTGGACCCGGCGCGCCTTGCCGCGGCCCTCACCGACGTCGTCGACCTCACCCGGGAGGACGACGGCGCACTGACCGTGCGGCACGACGGCACCATCGCCTCGCTGCGGGTGGTGGCGATCGCCGACGATCTCGAACTGGTGTCGCTGACCCAGATCCTGGCGTGGGACCAGCCGCTGGACAACCGCCTGCGCAGCGCCGTGCTGACCCACGCGCACACCACCCTGCTGGGCACCGTGTCGCTGGCGGCGAAGAAGAAGACCGCGGATGTGCTGCTGCGCTACAACTTCCCGGCGACCGGACTGCCCGATGACGCGCTGCGCACGCTGGTGCTGCTGGTGCTCGCCAACGGCGCCGAGGTGCGCCGCGCGCTAGTCGACTGAGGTCAGCCCGGCGCAGTCGCCGCACACCCCGAAGATCTCGATGGTGTGGCTGACGTCGGAGAAGCCGTGTTCGCGGGCGATGTCGGCGGCCCACGTCTCGACCTGTCCGCCCTGGATCTCCACGGTCGCGCCGCAGGCCCGGCAGACCAGGTGATGGTGGTGTTCGTCGGAGCAGCGTCGGTAGACCGATTCGCCGGTGTCGGTGCGCAGGGTGTCGACGAGGCCGGCCTCGGCCATCGACTGCAGCGCGCGGTAGACCGTCGTCAGGCCGATGCCCTCACCGCGCTGCCGCAGCACGTCGTGCAGCTCCTGTGCGGAGCGGAAATCGTCGAGTTCGTCGAGCAGTTCGGTGATCGCGGCGCGCTGGCGGGTCGCGCGCACCTGCGCCGGGCTCACCGGTGCCCCTCCTCGGCGTGCGCCACCGCATCGTTGACGATGTGGGCGAGGTGGGCGTCGACGAGCCGGTAGAGCACCTCCCGGCCCGAGCGTTCACTGGCGACGACGCCGGCCTGCTTGAGGATGCGCAGGTGCTGGCTCACCAGCGGCTGGGGCACGCCGAGGGCATCGACCAGCTCGTGAACGCAGCGCGTGGACTGCTGCAACTGCAGCACGATCGCGATCCGCAGCGGCGCGGCCAACGCCCGCAGGAGCTCACCGGCGGTGTCGAGCACATCACGGCCGGGGAGTTCGGGGGCGGCGGCGGCATGGTGATGGTGCTCGGTGTCCGCGGCGATCGTGGAAACGGTTTTCATTACTGAGCCAGATTACATGCGCTCATGCGCATGTCAACGGGGGTTGGGGCGGCGTGGGGGCGGAGCGGCTCCGGCCGGTCGCTACGCTGTTGTCCCGTGGCTCCATCTTCGATCATCGACACCGTTGCGAATCTGGCGAAGCGTCGTGGCCTCGTCTTCCAGTCTGGCGAGATCTATGGCGGCACCAAGTCGGCGTGGGACTACGGCCCCCTCGGCGTCGAGCTGAAGGAGAACATCAAGCGGCAGTGGTGGCGGTCGGTGGTCACCGGGCGCGACGACGTCGTCGGCCTGGACAGCGCGATCATCCTGCCGCGCGAGGTGTGGGTCGCCTCCGGACACGTCGAGGTCTTCAACGATCCGCTCGTCGAGTGCCTCAACTGCCACAAGCGTCACCGGCAGGACCACATGCAGGAGGCCTTTGCGGAGAAGAAGGGTCTCGACGACCCGGATTCGGTCGCGATGTCCGAGATCACCTGCCCCGACTGCGGCACCAAGGGTGAGTGGACCGAGCCCCGCGACTTCAACATGATGCTCAAGACCTACCTCGGCCCGATCGAGACCGAGGAGGGTCTGCACTACCTGCGGCCCGAGACCGCGCAGGGCATCTTCGTCAACTTCGCCAACGTGGTCACCACTGCGCGGCGTAAGCCGCCGTTCGGTATTGGCCAGATCGGCAAGAGCTTCCGCAACGAGATCACCCCGGGCAACTTCATCTTCCGGACCCGCGAGTTCGAACAGATGGAGATGGAGTTCTTCGTCGAGCCGTCGACGGCCAAGGAATGGCACCAGTACTGGATCGACACCCGCCTGCAGTGGTACGTCGACCTCGGCATCGACCGCGACAACCTGCGGCTCTACGAGCATCCAAAAGAAAAGCTCTCGCACTACTCGGACCGCACCGTCGACATCGAGTACCGGTTCAAGTTCCAGGGCAGCGAATGGGGTGAGCTCGAAGGCATCGCCAACCGCACCGACTTCGACCTGTCGACGCACTCCAAGCACTCCGGAACCGACCTGTCGTTCTACGACCAGGCCAGCGACACCCGGTTCGTGCCGTACGTGATCGAACCGGCAGCCGGTCTGACCCGCTCGGTGATGGCATTCCTCGTCGACGCCTACACCGAGGACGAGGCGCCCAACGCCAAGGGCGGCGTCGACAAGCGCACGGTGCTGCGGCTGGATCCGCGGCTGGCGCCGGTCAAGGCCGCCGTGCTGCCGCTGTCGCGCCACGCCGACCTGTCGCCGAAGGCCCGCGACCTGGCCGCCGAACTGCGCAAGGCGTGGAACGTCGAATTCGACGACGCGGGGGCGATCGGCAGGCGCTACCGCCGCCAGGACGAGATCGGCACGCCGTTCTGCATCACCGTCGACTTCGACTCCCTCGAGGACCACTCGGTGACCATCCGGGAGCGCGATTCGATGACGCAGGACCGCGTCGCGCTCGACGCGGTGAGCGACTACCTCGCGGTGCGGCTCAAGGGCGTCTAGAAGCGGCCTCCGCCGCCGCTGAAGCCGCCTCCGCCGCCACCTCCGAAACCGCCGCCGCCGAAGCCACCGCCGAACCCGCCGCCGCCGAAGCCGCCGCGCATCGCGCCGCCGAGCATGTTGCCGATCAGGATGCCGCCGATCACGGCGCCCATCTGACCGCCGCCACCACCGCCGTACGGTCCGCCGTAATGCCGTTGCGCCGCAACGACATCTGAGTTGGCCATCGACTGTGCCTGGCCGGCCAGCATCGCGGCGCCGTTGGCATGGGCGATCGCCTCGGCCAGATCGGTGTCCCGCTTGTCCCGGGCAGCCTGCAGCTGCCGCACCGCCTCGGCCAACCGGGTGCGGGCCTCCGGGCCGACGATCCCGCGGCGGGTGTCGATGTAGTCGGACACCGCCCGCACCTGTGACTGCGCGGTGAACAGCGCCTGGTCGTACTGACGGGTGAGCCGCTCGACGGTCTGCCGTTCCTGGGCGACGTCGGCGAGCAGGCGGTCGAGCTCGGCGTCGGCCTTGGTGAGTCGGGTGAAGCTGCCCAGCGGGTCGGCGCTGCCGTCGCTCTGTGCGTGGGCAACCGCAGCGACCGCGGCGTCGCGGGCGTCGCTCAGCTCGGTGGCCACCGCCAGCCGGCCCTGGGCCAGCTGCGCTCCGGCCTGATTGATGCCGTTCTGGGTGTCGGCGATCGCGGCAGGCAGACCGGCCACGGCGCGGCTGATGTCGGTGGCGGCGCTGTCGACGGCGTCCAGCAGGGTGCGGGCCTGTCCGAGCGCGGCCTCGGCGGCATGGATGGCGTCGACCAGACCGGTCTGCCGGTCTGCCGGACGCGCCACCAAATTCCTTGCGGCACTGATGTTCTGGTCGGCGAACTCGAGTCGCCGCCGGGCCTCGTCGATGTTGTCGGACACCGACACCAGGGCGGCCTCGGCGAACTGGTTGCGCAACCCGCCCAGTGTCTGCTCGGCCGGCGTCAGCCGCGCGGTCAGGTCGACCATCTGCTGGGTCAGCTTGTCCAGCCGGTCTGGGGCGTTGATCACCAAATCGCGCAGTTGGGCGAACGCCTCGCGCTGCGCCTCGAGCTCCCGGTCGGCGTGGGCCGCCGAGACGATGACGCGGGTCAGCAGGTCACGGCGCTGCTGCGGCGTCTCGGGGACCGCGTCGTCGAGGATGTGGCGCACGTTGAGCGCCTGGGCGAGGGTGTTCTTCGCATTGGTCACCGCCTGGGTGAACGCCGCGGTGTCGCGTTCCCCGAATTCCTCGACGGCCAGCGCCAATTCGCTGTCGCTGGTGCGCAGTTCGTTGTCCACCTCGACCACCATCCGCCGGGACAGGTCGTCGAGCGCGTCGAGCGATACGCGCGCCAGCGCCTCGGGGTCTGAGGGGTCCACCCGCTGTGCGGCGGCGAATTCGGCCTCGCGGCGCTTGCGCCGCTTGCTGCGCTGCCAGAAGACCAGCCCCGCCAGCGCCACCGCGAGCACCGCCAGCACGGTCAGCATGCCGACCCAGCTGACCCCGCCGGTCGTCTTGGTCGTGGCCAGTCCGTCGGCGGCGGCCACCGCTGCGCCGGCCCAGTCGCCGGTGCGCAGCAGGGGTTCGACGTCGTTGCGGCGCACCTCGTCGATGTCGATGCCGCCCAGCGCGCCGGGCCGGGCCAGGAACGCGTACGCGCGGTCGACGGTGGCGACGGCCAGGATGGCGTCCTGATCGCCCAGACTGCTGCGCTGATAGGTGGACTGGGCCCACGCCTGCGGGTCCTGTCCGGAGAAGTCCTCGACAAACACCACCCAGAGCCGGATCCGGCGCTCGTTGTAGAGCGCGTCGATGGCGGACTGGACCTCAGTCGTGCCGGACGGGCTCAACGCCCCTGCGTGATCGGTGATGTAGGTGGGCAGCCGCAGCGGCGGTTCCGCGACGGCACCGGGCGCCACCAGGGCCGCGGTGGTCATGAGGGCGGCGAGCAGGCCGAAGAGTCGGGCGAATCGCATGTTCGCCAATCTAGTGCGAGCGCGGCGCGGGCCCGGAGTTTCCCGTCGCACGTGCTGGCAGACTGTGCCTCGGTGAATTCACGAGATGACAGCTATGACGAGTTCGACACCGAGCGGATGGTGGCCGAACCGCCCAAGGCTGCCACGCTGCCCGGCACCGACACCGAGCACCGCACCGCTTTCGCCAGGGACCGGGCGCGGGTGCTGCACTGCGCGGCGCTGCGCCGCCTCGCCGACAAGACGCAGGTGGTCGGTCCCCGCGAGGGGGAGACGCCGCGCACCCGGCTGACGCACTCACTGGAGGTCGCGCAGATCGGCCGGGGGATGGCCGTCGGGCTGGGCTGCGATTCCGATCTGGTGGATCTCGCGGGCCTGGCCCACGACATCGGACATCCGCCCTACGGCCACAACGGCGAACGCGCGCTCAACGAGATCGCCAAATCGTTCGGTGGATTCGAGGGGAACGCGCAGAACTTCCGCATCCTGACCCGTCTCGAGCCCAAAGTGCTTGATGCGGAAGGTAACTCGGCCGGGCTCAACCTGACCAGGGCGGCGCTCGACGCGGTGACGAAGTATCCGTGGCAGCGGTTCGGCGACCGCAAGAAGTTCGGGTTCTACGACGACGACCTCACCGCGGCCGCCTGGGTACGCGACGGCGCGCCCGCCGAACGGCCGTGTCTGGAGGCCCAGGTGATGGACTGGGCCGACGACGTCGCCTATTCCGTGCACGACGTGGAGGACGGGGTGGTCTCGGGCCGTATCGACCTGCGGGTGCTGGCCGACGCCGACGAGGCCGCGACGCTGGCGCATCTGGGCGCCCGGTCGTTCCCGTCGCTGACCCCCGACGACCTCCTCGCCGCCGCGCAACGGCTCTCGGAGGTGCCGGTGGTGGCGGCGGTCGGAAAGTACGACGGCACCCTGACCGCGTCCGTCGCGCTCAAGCGGCTGACCAGTGAACTCGTCGGCCGTTTCGCCAACGCCGCGATCGCCGAGACGCGAAAGGTCGCCGGTCCGGGTCCGCTGCGCCGCTTCCAGGCCGAGCTCGCGGTGCCGGTCCTGGTGCGCGCCGAGGTGGCCCTGCTCAAGACCCTGGCCCTGCACTTCATCATGTCCGACCACGGGCATCTGGGGATTCAGACCGATCAGCGCACCCGCATCCAGGAGGTCGCGCTGGCGTTGTGGGCCCAGGCGCCGGGCAGTCTGGATCCGCAGTTCGCGGCCGGTTTCGCCGCGGCCGACGACGACGGCGCCCGGTTGCGCGCCGTGGTCGACCAGATCGCGTCCTACACCGAGGGGCGGCTGGAGCGAGTGCACGAGGCGCGGTCGCCGCGACCCTTAGAATGACCCGATGGCCGGGCGCATTGCAGATCGCGATATCGCGGCCATCCGTGAACGCGTCGGCATCGACGACGTCGTCGGCGACTACGTGCAGTTGCGCAGGGCCGGCGCCGATTCGCTGAAGGGGTTGTGCCCCTTCCACGACGAGAAGTCCCCGTCCTTCCACGTGCGGCCCAACCACGGCCATTTCCACTGTTTCGGCTGCGGCGAGGGCGGTGACGTCTACGCGTTCCTGCAAAAGATCGAGCACGTCAGCTTCGTCGAGGCCGTCGAACTGCTGGCCGATCGGGTCGGCTACACCGTCACCTACACCGGCGCAACGAGCACCTCGGTGCAGCGGGACCGGGGCAGCCGCAGCCGTCTGCTGGCGGCCAACGCCGCCGCCGCCGAGTTCTACGCCGAGGCGCTGCAGACCGAGGAGGCCGCACCGGCGCGGCAGTACCTGATCGAGCGCCGGTTCGACGCCGCCGCGGCGACGCGCTTCGGGTGCGGGTTCGCCCCGTCGGGCTGGGACAGGTTGACAAAGCATCTGTTGCGCAAGGGTTTCGAGTTCAAGGAGCTCGAGGCGGCGGGACTGTCCCGCGAGGGCAAGCGCGGGCCGATGGACCGTTTCCACCGTCGCCTGCTGTGGCCAATCCGCGCCAGCGGCGGGGAGGTCATCGGATTCGGTGCGCGCCGCATCTTCGATGACGACCCGATGGAAGCGAAGTACGTCAACACCCCGGAGACGGTGCTGTACAAGAAGTCGTCGGTGCTGTTCGGACTCGACCTCGCCAAACGCGATATCGCCAAATCGCACCGCGCCGTCGTCGTCGAGGGCTACACCGACGTGATGGCCATGCACCTGGCCGGTGAGACCACCGCTGTCGCATCCTGCGGCACCGCCTTCGGCGACGGCCACCTCGCGCTGCTGCGCCGGCTGATGATGGACGACAACTGGTACCGCGGCGAACTGATCTTCGTCTTCGACGGTGACGCCGCCGGCCAGGCCGCCGCATTGAAGGCGTTCGACGGCGATCAGCAGGTGGCGGGCAAATCGTTCGTCGCCGTCGCCGCCGACGGGATGGATCCCTGCGATCTGCGGCTGAAGGCCGGCGACAACGCCCTGCGCGATCTGGTGGCGCGCCGGATCCCGATGTTCGAGTTCGCCATCCGCAGCCAGATCCCGGCCGGCGACGTCCTCGACAACGATCCGTCGGCGCAGGTCGACGCGCTGCGCCGGTGCGTACCGCTGGCGGCCCGGATCCGTGATTACGCGCTGCGCGACGAGTACGCGCGCCGGCTCGCGGGGTGGACGGGCTGGCCCGACGAGGCGCAGGTGCTCAGCCGGGTCCGCGAGGAGGCGCAGAAGCGCGGGATGCCCGAGGGCGGACGGCGGCGCCGCAACACCGCGACCAGTTCGTCGCCCGCCGTACCGCAGCACACCCAGGACGCCGCATCACGGCCGGACCCGAAGGACCCCACCCTGTGGCCGCAGCGTGAGGCGCTCAAGGCGGCGCTGCAGTACCCCGTGATGGCCGGCCCGGTGTTCGATGCGTTGACCATCGACAGCTTCACCCATCCCGGTTACCGGGCGGTGCGCGCGGCGGTCGAGGCGGCGGGCGGCACCGCGGCGGGTCTGTCCGGTGCGCAGTGGATCGAGGCGGTGCGCGACAAGACCGCCGCGCCGGCAGCGGCGAACCTCGTCAACGAACTCTGCGCGGAGGCGTTCCGGGTCGAGGACGAGGAGAAGTTGCCCCGCTACGTCGGTGGGGTGCTGGCCCGTCTGCAGGAAGTCTGGGTGGGCCGCCAGATCGCCGAGGTGAAATCGAAGCTGCAGCGGATGTCACCGGTCGAGCAGGGCGACGAATACCACGCGCTGTTCGGCGACCTGGTCGCGATGGAGGCCTACCGCCGCAGCCTGCTCGAACAGGCCAGCGGAGATGACATCTCTGCATGAGGTGATGTAACGCGATATGGTGAGCGCGCTATAAACCGTCGGGGGAACGGCTAGCGGAAGGCATCTCACTGTGGCATCCATGACCAGGATTCAGCGCTATCTGACCGTCGGCGCATTCGCTGCCACCGTGGTGGCCGCTCCCATCGCCGCTGCGGTGTACTCCGCTCCCGCGCCGGACGCCTCCGCCGCCCCGCCGTGCCTGGCCTGGTACGGCAACAAGGAGGACGGCAAGTGCCTGTCCTACTCCAACGGCAACGGCATCGGCGTCGGTACGCCCGGATTCGGCATCGGCAACGGCGGCTTCTACACCAGCCCGCTGTTCCCGGGCCAGACGATCAACCAGGGAATCGGCTAACCGCCGAGGCGTTTCTCGTTCACCTCTCGGTGCGCGCCTCTGGGTGCAGCACCGTCGTCTGCTCGTCGATCGGCGTCAGCGCCACCAGATTCGGGTCGGGAGAGACACGTTCGGCGATCTTGCGCCGCGACGATTCGATGACGGCTTTGGCCGCAGGGCTGGCCGTCACGGCGCGATAGGTACCTGCGATCTGCTCGTAGCGGCGTCGGCCCGCCTTGGTGCCCAACACATAGCCGACGGCCATCACGGCGACATACCCGATCAACAGAGCCCTCCAACAAGACGGTGTAGTGGTTCCATCCTGCCTCACGCCGGGCGGTGCGCGCCGGGTCGGGGAGCCCGCCGGGAGCGAGTTGGTCAGGCCCCCGGTGCTGCGCTAGAGTCACTCCTCGGTCCGCATCGAGGTGCGGCCCAGACGGTCCCCTGTAGCTCAATTGGCAGAGCATTCGACTGTTAATCGAAGGGTTGCTGGTTCGAGTCCAGCCGGGGGAGCAGGTGTTCGCTGATCAGGCCCCTTCGCGGGGCCTGATTTGCTTTCTACGCCAGGGCCGCTGCTACGGACGCGTCGCAGAGACGGCAGCGGCGATGCGGTCCAGTGTGGTGGTGTCGACCCGGTAGTACGCCCATTTGCCGCGCGGCTCACGGCTGACCAGGCCGGTGTCGACGAGCATCTTCATGTGATGAGACACCGTGGGTTGGCTCAGTCCGAGCGGTCCGGTGAGATCACAGATGCAGGCCTCGCCGCCGTCCGATGCGGCGATGAGGGAGATCAGCTTCACTCGCGCCGGATCGGCGAGCGCTTTGAACATCGCAGCGAGACGAGTAGCGGCAGCGTCATCCAGAATTCCGCCGGTCAGCGGCGAGCAGCAGGACGCCGCGTCACTGGCGGTCAACGGAGCGGTAGCGGTCGCCATGTCACCCATCATGACACACGCATTGACAAGTATCGATGGGTCGACGACTATCGACACATCGAAAGACGTCGATGGAAGGATCGGAGAATGTCAGAGCTGCCCGTCGTGGTGATCGGCGCCGGCCCGTTGGGGTTGGCGGCAGCGGCGCACCTGTCAGAACGTGGCCTGACCCCGCTGGTGCTGGAAGCCGGTGAAGCCGCCGCGTCCGCGGTCGAACAATGGAGCCATGTCCGCACCTTTTCGCCGTGGCCCGAGCTGGTCGACCCGGCCGCTGCTCGGCTGTTGGAGCCGACCGGCTGGATTGCCCGTGCAGAGGGTTTCCCGACCGGTCGGGAGTGGATCGACGGCTATCTGGCGCCGCTGGCGACAATTCTGGGTGAGCGGGTTCGATTCGGCACGCGAGTGCAGGCGGTCTCTCGGCTGGGCCGAGACCGGTTGGTCAGCCCCGGCCGCGCGGAAGCTCCGTTCGTCGTGCACGTGACTGACGCAGACGGGACGCAGTCCCGCGTGCAGGCGCGGGCGGTCGTCGATGCCTCGGGCACCTGGGGTCAGCCGAATCCTGCGGGCGCCGACGGTGTCGCCGCGATCGGTGAACGTGCCGCCGCGGCCTCGGGGGTGTTGAGCTACGTTCCCCCGACACCCGAGCGGGCCGCGTCATGGGCGGGGAAGCACGTCGTGGTGGTCGGCAGCGGGCATTCAGCGATGACCGCGGTGATCCAGCTCGGCGAGGTGGTGCGCGACGTTCCGGCTACGACGGTGACGTGGGTGTTGCGCCGCGGAGTCTCCGGCAACACCTTCGGCGGCGGCGCTGCCGACGAACTCCCCGAGCGCGGAGCCTTGGGGGTGCGGTCCAAGGAGGCGGTGGATGCGGGCCGGGTGTCACTGACGACCGGGTTCCGCACCGAGCGCATCGATCTCGTCGGCGGGCGGGCAGTGTTGACAGCAGAGGACGGGCGTCAATTGCCGGGGGCCGATCACGTGGTGGTGCTCACCGGTTTCCGCCCGGACCTGTCGTTCCTGTCGGAGATGCGCATCGATCTGGACCCCATCCTGCAGGCCCCGGTCAACCTGGCGCCGTCGATCGATCCGAACATGCACTCGTGCGGGAGCGTGCTGCCGCACGGCGCCGCCGAGCTGGCCCACCCCGAATCGGATCTGTACATCGTCGGTATGAAGTCCTATGGGCGGGCGCCGACGTTCCTGGCGATGACCGGTTACGAGCAGGTCCGCAGCATCGCCGCCGAGCTGGCCGGCGACCACGAGGCAGCCCGGCGGGTCGAGCTCACCCTGCCCGATACCGGGGTGTGCAACGGCGCGGGCCTGTTCGACAGTCCCGATGACGAGAACGACGGCGGAGGGTGTTGCGGGGCGCCGTCGACGCCGCAACCGTTGCCGTTGTCGCTCAACCCCGTTGGCGGATGACTGGGACACCTCCGTGCACGACGCCCAGCGCAGCACACCGGCTGCGCTGGGTGCTGTTGACCCTCTGCGTCACCGAGATCACCAGCTGGGGCGTGCTGTACTACGCCTTCACCGTGCTCTCCGACCGGATCAGCGCCGACACCGGTTGGTCCGCGCCCGCGGTCACCGCGGCGTTCTCCGCGGGCTTGGTGACCTCGGCGCTGGTGGGAATCCCCGTCGGACGGTGGCTGGACCGCGTGGGCCCACGCTGGATCATGACTGCCGGTTCGGCCCTCGGCGTCGTCTCGGTGGCCGCCGTCGCGGGAGCGCCGAACTACGGTTGGTTCGTCGCCGCCTGGCTCCTCGCCGGACTGGCGATGAGCGCGGTGTTCTACGCACCCGCGTTCACCGCCCTGACCCGATACTTCGGCGCGGACGCCGTGCGCGCGCTGACAGTGCTCACCCTCGTCGCCGGTTTCGCCAGCACCGTCTTCGCACCCCTGACTGCCGCCCTGTCCGCGCAGATGAGTTGGCGTCACACCTATCTCGTTCTGGCCGCGATCCTGGCGGTCATCACCGTTCCTTCGCATTTCTTCGGGCTGCGCCGTCCGTGGCCGCCTGCGATGACATCACACCATTCGGAGGCGCCCACCCGTACCGCGCGCAGTTGGCCGTTCCTCGCGCTCATCGCGGCCTTCGCCCTGGCCGGGCTCGCGTCGTACGCGGTGATCGCCAATCTGGTGCCGCTGATGAGTCAGCGTGGCATCAGCACCGGCGCCGCCGCGGTCGCGCTCGGTCTGGGGGGCGCCGGCCAGGTGCTCGGTCGCCTCGGGTACCAAACTCTGGTGCGTCGCGTCCGCGTCGTACCGCGGACGGTGCTCATCATGGCCGGGGTCGCCGCCACCACCGCGCTGCTGGGTCTGTTCACCGCCTACGCCGCTCTGGTTGCGGCGGCCATCGGGGCGGGAGTGATGCGCGGCATCATGACGCTGCTGCAGGCCACCGCTGTCACCGAACGCTGGGGAGCCGCCCACTACGGCCACCTGAGCGGGATTCTCAATGCCCCTGTGATGATCTCCACCGCGGTCGGACCGTTCGTCGGCGCCGCGCTCGCCAGCATCCTGGGCGGGTACGCCGCGATGTTCGTCGCCCTCGGCGGGATCGCCGCAGTGGGGGCGCTGCTCGCGGCGAGTTCCGGCCCGCGATCGCTGTCGGCCCGCGCACCGATGGAGACGGGGTCGGTCAGGAGGTGGCGTCGGTGAGTTCTGCGTGCAGGCGATGCACACGCGCCGCGATGTCGTCGCGGACCAGGCGCATACGGTCGAGACCGTCGATCCCGCGTTCGGCCGGCTCGACGGTGTCCCAGTTCTCCACACGCACGCCCGGCAGCGGGTCGAGTCGGGCTTCCCGCCCGAGTGTGACCACCAGGTCCACTTCTTCGGCCAGCTCGTAGTCCACCGGTTTGGGCTTTTCGCCGGCGATGTCGACACCCACCTCGAGTAGGGCCTGGGCGGACAGCTCGTTGACCGCAGCGCCGGGTTCGGTGCCGGCCGAATGCACGGTCACCGTGTCGCCGGCGATCTGGCGCATGAGACCGGCAGCCATCTGCGATTTGCCGCCGTTCTTGACACAGACGAACAGCACAGACGGTGTGGCTCCTTCAGACATCGGGAAGTCCTTCTGACTCGTGCCGCCGGAACCGGCGGCGCATCGCCAACGACACGTACACCAGGGCCACCAGGACGGGGACCTCGATCAGCGGGCCCACCACCCCGGCCAACGCTTGCCCGGAGGTCGCGCCGTAGGTGGCGATCGCCACCGCGATGGCCAGCTCGAAATTGTTGCCTGCCGCCGTGAACGCGAGTGTCGTGGTGCGCTGATAGCCCAGACCGATGGCTGCGCCCCACAGATAGCCGCCACCCCACATGATCGCGAAGTAGGCCAGCAGGGGAAGGGCGATCCGCACGACGTCCAAGGGTTGGCTGGTGATCTGTTCACCCTGCAGCGCGAAGAGGATCACGATGGTGAACAGCAGCCCGTAGAGCGCCCACGGCCCGATCCTGGGCAGGAACGTCGTTTCGTACCAGTCGCGCCCCTTGGCCTTCTCGCCGAGCCGCCGCGACAGATAGCCGGCCAGCAGCGGGATGCCCAGGAAGATCAGCACCGACTTGGCGATCTGCCACGGCGAGGTGTCGATGGTGGTCTGCTCCAGACCCAGCCAGCCGGGCAGGACTGACAGGTAGAACCAGCCCAGCACCGCGAACATGACGACCTGGAAGACCGAATTGAGCGCGACCAGCACGGCGGCAGCTTCGCGGTCACCGCAGGCCAAGTCGTTCCAGATGATCACCATCGCAATGCATCTGGCGAGACCGACGATGATCAGACCGGTGCGGTACTCGGGAAGATCGGGCAGCATCAACCAGGCCAGGGCGAACATCAATGCCGGTCCGAACACCCAGTTCAAGAGCAGCGAGCTGAGCAGCAGCCTGCGGTCGCCGGTCACGGTGTCGAGGCGGTCGTACCGCACCTTGGCCAGCACCGGGTACATCATGATCAGCAGACCGAGGGCGATCGGCAAGGAGATCCCGTCGAGCTGAACGCTGTCCAGCGTCGCGTTCAAACCAGGGACCCACCGCCCCAACAACAGCCCGCTCGCCATGGCGAGGCCGATCCACACCGGCAGCAACCGGTCCAGCGTCGAGAGCTTGCCCACCGGGGCCGGATCGGCGGCGACCGTACTGGTCATGCCGTCGCCCCCGTCGACGCCGCAGAGTGCAGATCCAGCAGGGCGGAGATCTCGCGCAGCGCCTCGGGCACCACGGCGTAGTACACCCAGGAAGCGCGACGCTCCGATCGCAACAGGCCGGCGTCCCGCAGCACCTTGAGGTGGTGCGACACGGTGGGTTGTGAGACGTCGATCCCCGCGGAGACGTCGCAGACGCAGGCCTCCCCGCCGGCGTGACTGGCGATCGCGCTGAACAGCCGCAAGCGCACCGGGTCGGCCAACGCCTTCAATTTCTTGGCCATCTCGGCGGATGCCCGCTCGTCCAGTGGCTCGCGCAGCCTCGGTGGCGTCACGCAGCAGGCGTCGACCACTGATCCGTCTGAATTAGACACATATCGATATTGACGAATATCGAATCCGCTCGCAAGTGAACAGTTGCTCCGGAAAGGCAGAGGCGGGCCCGTCGACACATTGACGGGCCCGCCCTCTTGCGTCCTGATCAGGTAAGGGGGCTGTTCGGGGCGCATCTAGAGAATCCGCCCCGGCCCTCAACGGATTCTTGGGGAATTCTTGGAGCCCGCCCGGCCGTAGGCTGAGCCGCATGCGCCTACCCCTGGCAGTGCTGGCATCGGCGGGCCTGATCGCCGCCGGGTGCGGATGGAGTCCGCCCGGCGCCGCGCCGCCCAAGCCTGACACCTGCACCCCCGCCGACGGCCCGGCACCCGGCACTGTACAGCGCGAGATCGGCGCCACCCCACCCGCATCGGGGCCGTGGACCGAGGTCGCGCGCGGACACGCCCTGGACTGCAGGCTGCACTGGGTCCAGATCGCCCCGGCCGTCCAGCAGTCCGACAGTCCGCAGCAGGTGCTGTTCTTCGACGGCGACCGGCCCCTGGGCCCGGCGACACCGTCACCGCGCCCCTACGTGTCCGTGCTGACCGGCGGCCAGGACACCGTGCAGGTGCAGTATCAGTGGCGCCAGGGCGACGAGGCGCCGTGCTGCCCGACGGGGATCGGTACCGTGCGGTTCCGCATCGGACAGGACGGCACGCTCGAGGCCCTCGACCCGATTCCGAACTCCTAGGCCGGTCCCACGGTCATCAGCTCGTCCGGATCCATCATCGCCGCGTAGCGCAGCTGCTCGGGGATTCCGAAGCCGTCGACGAGCAGCTCGGCGTACGGCCGCAGATTGCGGCAGCGCTCGTTGATGCCGCTGGTGACCCGCTTGGCCCGCTCCGTGGACAGGAAGCGGTGCTCCATGAACCACGCCTTGTCCTCCTCGAGGACCGACAGCGCGTAGAGGTCGCACACCAGGTCGAGGATGCGCCGGGCCTCCTCGTCCGGGCACGCGTCGATGCCGGCGACGAAGGCCTCCAGGACGACGCGGTCGATATGGGCGCGCGCGGCGTGCAGCACGTGGTCCTGCACCGAGTTGAACGCGTCGAACGCGCTCATCTCCTTGGACCGGCGCTGCAACCGGCGCGCCACCGTGGAGATCAGGTACTCCTCGCGGTCCTCGAACATCTGCACCTGGGTGCCGCGGTTGAAGAGGCTGCCCTCCTCCTCGTTGTCCTGGCGGGTGTCGAGGATCGTCTGCATGATCGTCTCCGCCGCAGTGCGTTTGAGCACCCGCTCGCCGGCGAAGTTCGCAGCGAACCGCACCCACTCCACCGGGCTCATGCCCTTGACGTCGTCGGCGTAGGCGGTGAGCAGTTCCTTGGCCACCAGCTGGGTGAGCACGTGGTTGTCGCCCTCGAACGTGGTGAACACGTCGATGTCGCCGCGCAGGCCGATCAGCCGGTTCTCCGCCAGATATCCGGCGCCGCCGCAGGCTTCGCGCGCCTCCTGGATCGCGCGGCTGGCATGCCAGGTGTTGGCGGCCTTGAGGCCGGCCGCCCGCGACTCGAGTTCGCGCTGCTCCTCGGCGTCGGGGTTCTCCGCGCTCTGCAGCTCATGGCATTTGGCGACGAGTTCGTTCTGCGCGAACTGCAGCGCGTAGGACCGGGCGATCAGCGGCAGCAGTCGGCGCTGATGGACCAGGTAGTCCATGATGAGCACCTCGTCGCCGTCGGGGGCGGAGAACTGCTTGCGCTGCAACGCGTACCGCGTCGCGATGTCCAGGGCGACCCGAGCCGCGGCGGCGCCGCTACCACCGACGGTGACCCGGCCGCGGATGAGGGTGCCCAGCATCGTGAAGAAACGCCGGTTGGGGTTCTCGATGGGCGAGGTGTAGGTGCCGTCCTCGGCGACGTCGCCGTAACGGTTGAGCAGGTTCTCCCGCGGCACCCGCACGTTGTCGAACACGATGCGGCCGTTGTCCACACCGGGCAGACCGCCCTTGTAGTCGCAGTCCGAGGTCGTCACACCCGGCAGGTCGTTGCCGTCCTCGTCGCGGATGGGCACCAGGACGCAGTGCACACCGTGACTGACCGGTTCGCCGTCGACGTCGGTGATCAGCTGCGCGAAAACCGCTGCCATCCGGGCGGTCTGGGCGGCGCCGCCGATGTAGTCCTTACGTGCGGTCGGGGTAGGGGAGTTGACGACGAACTCCTGGGTCTGCGGATCGTAGGTGGCCGTCGTCTCCAGGGACTGGACGTCGCTGCCGTGGCCGGTCTCGGTCATCGCGAAACAGCCGAGCAGATCGCACTCGATGATGCGCCTGACGTACTTCTCGTGGTGGCGTTCGGTGCCGAGGTTCTCCACGGCCCCGCCGAACAGGCCCCACTGCACCCCGGCCTTGACCATCAGCGACAGGTCGCTCATCGCGAGCATCTCGATCTGGGTGATCGCAGCGCCGACGTTGCCGTTGCCGCCGTGCTCCTTGGCGAACCCGTCCTCGGCGGCGCCCTCGGCGGCCATGATCCGCAACTGCTCGCTCGCTTTGGTGCGGGCGATGACGGTGTTGGGCGTGTGATGCGGTTTGAACACCGGGTGGGAGAGTTTGTCCCGCATGTCGTTCTTCACGTCGCGCCAGCGCCCGTCGAGCGCGTTTCGCAGATGCTCCGCAGTGGTGGTCATACTGGACGGTAACCCGCTATACGCTCCCGGAAACTGTGATGTCGGAAACCGAGGGGAACCACGTATGACGCAATCGAACCCACCGGCCCCGGAACCACCCACGCCCCGACCGCACAGTTTCGATCACCAGCACGCCGACGTCACCGGGGGCTGGTTGCGGGCGGCCACGTTCGGGGCGATGGACGGCCTCGTCAGCAACACCGCGCTGATCGCCGGGGTGGCCGCGAGCGCGGGCGCCAACGCCATCATCCTCAGCGGCGTCGCCGGACTGTTGGCCGGAGCATTCTCGATGGCGCTCGGCGAGTACACCTCGGTCACCACGGCCAACGAGCAGATCGACTCGGAGGTGCGCGTCGAGCGCCGCTCGTTCCGCAAGTATCCGGAGGCGGAGAAAGAGGAACTCGCGGCGATGCTCGTCGACATGGGCATGTCCCAGGCGACCGCCGCCACCGCGACCGAGGAGATCCACCGCGACGAGAACCGCGCGCTCAATTTCCATCTCGTGCAGGAGCTGGGCGTCGACCCGAACGAGAAGCCGTCCCCCTGGGTCGCGGCCGGGTCGTCGTTTCTCATGTTCGCGATCGGCGCGGTGATCCCGCTGCTGCCGTACCTGCTCGGCTTCGCCTCGCTCGCCGCCGGGCTGGCCTGCGGCGGGGCGGGTCTGTTCCTCGTCGGGGGAGTGGCCGCGCGGTTCACCCGGAAACCGGTGCTGTGGGCGGCCTCCCGGCAGTTGCTACTCGGCGGGGTGGCGATCGCGGCCACCTACGCCGTCGGTTCGATGATCGGAACGGTCGTCACATGAGAAGCACCGTCGGTGCGCTGCTACTGACGTGTGCGCTGGGTGTCGCCGGATGCGCGCCGGTGCAGGCGGCCCCGGCGGGACTGCAGTTCCTGGGGCAGTGGCAGGTGCCGCCGGACGCAACGTTCGACGGCACGGTCGTCGGCGGTCTGTCCGGCATCAGTTACGACCCCGGCCGCGATCTGTACTACATCGTCAGCGACGACCGCTCGGCGAAGAATCCGGCGAGGTTCTACACCGCGCGTATCCAGCTGTCCGGCAACGGCATCGACAACGTCGAGATCGTGTCGACCCGGCCGTGGCTCGATCCGGCCGGCGTCCCGTTCCGGCCGCTGGACGCCGCTTCGAACCCGCCGGTGGTGCCGCCGGATCCCGAGGGCATCGCCTTCGACGCCGCCCGGCAGCGGCTGTACTGGTCCAGCGAGGGGGAGCGACGCACCGAGGAGGGGGCGCCGCTGCTGTCCGACCCGTGGGTGCGCATCGCCGACCTCGACGGCCGCTACCTCGGCGAGTTCGCGCTGCCCGCCGGCCTGCGGATGTCCGCCGACGAGCACGGGCCCCGGCAGAACTTCGCCCTGGAGGGACTCACGTTGACGCCCGAGGGACGCTGGCTGTGGGCGGCGATGGAGGCTCCTCGCTTCGAGGACGGTCCGGCGCCGACGGAGTCCGACGGGGCGCTCACCCGGATCACCCGCTTCGACCCCGAGACCCGTACTGCGACAGCGCAGTACCTCTACCCGTTGGATCCGGTGGTGGCCGGGCCCGGTGGCGACAACGGGCTGTCGGATCTGGTGGCGCTCGACGACTCGTCGTTCCTGGCGATCGAACGCGGCTACGGCACCCGCGTGGCCGTGCGGATCTACCGCGTCGAGGTGACCGGCGCCGACGACGTGCTGGCGCGTCCGGCGGTGGCCGGGCAGGCCGTGCGGCCCATGACCAAGACGCTGCTGGCCGATCTGACGACCACGCCGGGGTTGACCGCGCTGGACAACATCGAAGGCATCACGCTCGGTCCGACGCTGCCCGACGGCCGCCGGACGGTGCTCCTGGTCAGCGATGACAACTTCTCGCCGAAACAGACCACGCAGGTGCTGGCGTTCGCGATGTGATCAGTCGGTCTGGGTGAGCACTCGCTCGATGACCTCCACCGCGCGGGCGAGCGTCTCGCGGTCCTCGGCCGTCAGCTTCTCGAGGCGGGGATCGATCACCGCGGCGCGGTCGATGCGGGCCTCGGTGAGCACCTGTCTGCCCTTCTTGGTGATCCGGATCAGCACGGCCCGACCGTCGAGGGGGTCCTCGGTGCGGGACACCAGACCGGCGTCCTCGAGTCGGCGGACCTGGGTGGTCATCGTGGGTTGGGAGCAGTGATCCAGACAGGCCAGATCCGAGATCCGCGCCGCGCCGCGGTCCTCGATCGTGGATAGCAGCCGGGCCTGCGCCCAGGGCAGGGGGAGCTTGGTGCGCTGTGTGGCGAACCGATTCAACCGGGCCACGACCGACAGCAGTTCGGCGCCCAGATGCTCACCTGACATGGCGTCATAATACATAGGCACACTATGCAGTGGTGGATTCTGCGCGACGGGAGCGCGGTGCCACCCCATCAGGCTGGCAGAATCAGGTGATGACCGCTACCGGAACGCCGACCCCCAGTCGACGTGCCGGATCGTTGCACCCGGGCGAGCTGGCCCAGGCCTCGGTGATGGCAGCGCTGTGCGCGGCGACGGCGATCATCGCCGTCGTCGTCCCGTTCGCGGCGGCGTTGTCCCTGCTGGGCACCGTTCCGATGGGCGTACTGGCCTACCGATACCGGCTGCGGGTCCTGCTCGCCGCCACCGTCGCCGGAGCCACCATCGCGTTCCTCATCGCCGGGATGGGCGGGATGATGACGGTGATCAACTGCGCCTACATCGGCGGCCTGACCGGTGTCGTCAAACGACGCGGTCGCGGCACCCCGACCGTCCTGGTCACCGCCCTCATCGCGGGTACGGCGTTCGGCGCGGCGTCGGTGGCGGCCCTGGCCGTCCTGTCGCGATTGCGCAACCTGATCTTCGATTCGATCACCGCCAACGTCAACGGCGTCGCCGCGATCATCGCCCGCATCCCGGACATGGAGGGCACCGCCGAACGGCTCAAACGCGACTTCGCGACCGCCCTGGACTACTGGCCGCTGCTCATCGGCGGCTCGGGCGTGCTGAGCATCGTGTTCGTCACCCTCGTCGGCTGGTGGGCGCTGTCCCGGGTGCTCAGCCGGCTGCTCGGCGTCCCCGACGTGCACAAACTCGAACCGGTGCCCGAACAGGGCGCCGTCGGCCCGGTGCCGACCCGGATGACCGACGTGCGCTTCCGCTATCCCGGCGCCGACCACGACGCGCTGGGCCCGGTGTCGCTGACCATCGAAAGCGGCGAACACGTCGCCGTGACAGGGGCCAACGGGTCTGGGAAGACCACCCTGATGTTGATCCTCGCCGGCCGCGAGCCGACCGCCGGGATCGTCGAACGCCCCGGCACCGTCGGTCTGGGCCGGCTGGGCGGAACCGCCGTAGTGATGCAGCACCCCGAGAGTCAGGTGCTCGGCACCCGCGTCGCCGACGATGTCGTCTGGGGGCTGCCGCCCGGCACCACCACCGATGTGCCCAGGTTGCTGGCCGAGGTCGGCCTCGACGGGATGGACGAACGTGACACCGGCGGGTTGTCCGGCGGTGAGCTGCAGCGTCTGGCCGTCGCCGCCGCGTTGGCGCGCGAACCGTCCCTGCTGATCGCGGACGAGGTGACCAGCATGGTCGATCAGGAGGGCCGCGAGGGATTGATGACGGTGCTCTCCGGCCTCACCAACCATCATCAGATGGCGCTGGTACACATCACCCATTACAACGACGAGGCGCGTAGCGCCGACCGCGCCATCAACCTCACCGGCAACGGCGGCGCCTCCGACAACACCGACATGGTGGAGACGGCGCAGGCCCCGGCTGCGACGGCGCCCGTCGGCGACACCCAGGCCGCGCCGGTGCTCGAACTCATCGACGTCGGGCACGAATACGGCAGCGGGACGCCATGGGCGAAGCCGGCGCTGCGGGACCTGAACTTCGTGGTGCCCGAAGGTGACGGCGTGCTCATCCACGGCCTCAACGGCTCGGGCAAGTCGACGCTGGCCTGGATCATGGCCGGTCTGACGGTGCCGACGAGCGGCCAGTGCCTCCTCGACGGCAAGCCGGTCAGCGATCAGGTCGGGGCGGTGGCGATCTCGTTCCAGGCCGCGCGGCTGCAACTCATGCGCACCAACGTCGGCGAGGAGATCGCCTCGGCCGCGGGGTTCTCGCCCCGGGACGAGGCCCGGGTGGCCCGGGCGCTGGCCACGGTGGGTCTGGACGGGACGATGGCGGACCGGCGGATCGACCAGCTCAGCGGCGGCCAGATGCGCCGCGTGGTCCTCGCCGGCCTGATGGCTCGTTCCCCCCGGGCGCTCATCCTCGACGAACCGCTTGCCGGGCTGGACGCCGCCAGCGCCCGCGGCCTGCTGCGGCTGCTGGCCGATCTCCGCCGCACCGCCGGGCTGACCGTCGTCGTGATCTCCCACGACTTCTCCGGGATGGAGGAGCTGTGCTCGCGCACCCTGCATCTGCGTGACGGCGCACTGGTCACCCCCCAAACCGCCGCGGGAAGGGTGCAATGACCGCGCCTGCGCGCCGGCAACGCCGTCCGGTCGTCCTGCTGCGACCGGTGCCCGGCAGCTCGGTGATCCACGATCTGTGGGCCGGCACCAAGCTCATCATCGTCTTGGCCATCGGTGTCCTGCTGACCTTCTACCCCGGCTGGGTGCCGATCCTGACCGTCGGCGTCCTCATCGTGATCGCCGCGCGGCTGGCCCACATCCCCCGCGGCGCCCTGCCGTCGATCCCCGGGTGGCTGTGGTTCCTGTTGTTCCTCGGCGGACTGACCGCGACCTTCGCCGGTAAGGCGCCGATCGTCGACTTCGGCTCGATCGAGATCGGATTCGGCGGGCTGCTGAACTTCCTGCGGATCACCACGCTGTCGATCGTGTTGCTCGGCCTCGGCGCCATGGTCTCGTTCACCACCAACGTCGCCGAGATCGCCCCCGCGATCGCGAAATTGGGCCGTCCGCTGCGGCCGCTACGCATCCCGGTCGATCACTGGTCGGTCGCGATCGCGCTGGCGCTACGCGCGTTCCCGATGCTGATCGACGAGTTCACCACGCTGTACGCCGCCCGGCGACTGCGGCCCAAACAGCACCTGGCGAGCCGGCGGGCACGCCGCAGACGGTGGCTGATCGAGGTCGTCGACCTGCTGGCGGCCACGATGACCGTGGCGCTACGCCGCGCCGACGAGATGGGCGACGCCATCACCGCCCGCGGTGGCGCCGGCCAGATCGCGGCCGCGCCCGCCGGTCCGAAGGCCAGGGACTGGATCACGCTCGCGATCGTCGCGGTGGTGTGCGGGGCGGCACTGGCGGTGGAGCTGACCGTGCTGCCGACGAGCGCCGCACCGACCTGATCGGGACGCAGCTACTACGGTGGTGGCGTGACAGCGCCGCGACGTATCGACGCCGATTTCCTTGCGCTACCGCGACACCAGCTGGCCGACGCCGCCCTGTCGGCAGCGCTGTCCGCCGGTGCGAGCTACGCCGACCTGCGGATCCATTCCATCACCAACGAATGGGTTCAGCTGCGCGACGGTGACCTCGAGACCGCGGTGCTCGACCGGGAGATCGGCCTGGCGGTGCGGGTGATCGTCGACGGCACCTGGGGGTTCGCCTCGCACGCCGAACTCGACCCCGCGGTGGCCGCGGCGACCGCGCAGCGTGCGGTCCAGGTCGCCCAGGCACTGGCCCCCCTCAACGCCGAACGCGTCGAGCTCGCGCCCGAACCGGTGTACCGCGACGTGAGCTGGGTGTCGGACTACATCGTGGATCCGTTCACCGTGCCGTCGGCCGAGAAGATCGCAGTGCTGGGCGAGTATTCGGGCCGACTGCTGGCAGCCGACGGCGTCGACCACGTGTCGGCGGGTCTGCACACCGCCAAGGAGCAGACGTTCTACGCGGACACGTTCGGCTCCTCGATCACCCAGCAGCGGGTGCGTGTGTTGCCCAGCCTCGAGGCCGTCACCGTCGACAGCGCGGCGGGCACCTTCGAGAGCATGCGGACCCTGGCGCCGCCGACTGCGCGGGGCTGGGAGGTTCTTGCCGGTGACGGGATCTGGAACTGGACCGAGGAACTCGCGCAGCTGCCGGGGCTGCTCGCCGAGAAGGCGAAGGCGCCCAGCGTCACCGCCGGGCCGACGGATCTGGTGATCGACCCGACGAACCTGTGGCTGACGATTCACGAATCCATCGGTCACGCCACCGAATACGACCGGGCAATCGGCTACGAAGCCGCCTATGCGGGCACGTCGTTCGCGACGCCGGACAAGCTGGGCTCGATGCGCTACGGATCGCCGGTGATGAACGTGACCGCCGACCGCACCGTCCAATACGGCCTGGCATCAACCGGTTTCGACGACGACGGGGTGCGGGCGCAGAGCTGGGACCTGGTGCGGGACGGCATCTTCGTCGGCTATCAGCTCGACCGGGTGTTCGCGCCGCGGCTGGGCGTCGCCCGCTCCAACGGCTGCTCGTATGCCGACTCACCGCACCACGTACCGATCCAGCGGATGGCCAACGTGTCGCTGCAGCCCGCGGCCGAGGACATCAGCACCGAGGACCTCATCGCGCGCGTCGACGACGGTCTGTACATCGTCGGCGACAAGTCGTGGTCGATCGACATGCAGCGCTACAACTTCCAGTTCACCGGGCAGCGGTTCTTCCGTATCCGCGACGGCAAACTCGAGGGCCAGGTTCGCGACGTGGCGTATCAGGCCACGACGACGGATTTCTGGGGGGCGTTGGAGGCGGTCGGAGGTCCGGCGACGTGGCGGCTCGGCGGCGCGTTCAACTGCGGCAAGGCGCAACCCGGTCAGGTGGCGGCGGTCAGCCATGGCTGTCCGTCGGCGCTGTTCCGGGGGATCAATGTGCTGAACACCCGGAGTGAGGGCGCCCGATGAGCGCAGCGAAGAGGGCAATCGGGGCGAGCCGATGATCGAGCCGCAGGAGGTCGTGGACGCGGTCCTGGCCGAGGCGCAGCGCCGCGGCCGCGCCGACGAGACCATCGTTCTGGTCACTGACCGGGCCGACGCGTCGCTGCGGTGGGCGGGCAACTCCATGACCACCAACGGGGAGTCGGTGACCCGCACCACCACGGTGATTTCGATTGTGCGCAAGGGTGATCGGGCCCAGGTCGGGTCGGTGCGTTCCAGCGAGGTGGAACCGGCGGCGATCCCGGCGCTGGTGACGGCGTCGCAGGAGGCGGCGATCGCGGCGCCCGAGGCCCGCGATGCCGCGCCCGCGCTGGCGGCCACCGAGACGCCGGGGGACTGGGGCACCCCGGTGCCGATGACCGGCGCCGAGGTGTTCGCGGGGGTGGCGGGCAGTCTTGCGCGCGGATTCCGTGGCGAGGACACGCTGTACGGTTTCGCCCGGCACGTGCTGGAGACGACGTTCGTGGCGACGTCGACCGGTTTGCGCCGCCGCTACACGCTGCCGACGGGGTCGGTGGAGATCAACGCGAAACGCCACGGCGGCAGCGCGTGGGCGGGCATCAGTACCGCCGACTTCGTCAACGTGCCGACCGATGCGATGCTCGCGGATCTGGCACTGCGACTGGACTGGTCGCGCCGGACCGTCGAACTGCCCGCCGGCCGGTACGAGACGTTGATGCCGCCGTCCACCGTGGCGGACATGATGATCTACCTGACGTGGACGATGGACGGCCGGGGCGCCCAGGAGGGCCGCACGGCGCTGTCGGCCCCGGGCGGGACGCGGGTCGGTGAGAAACTGACGGATCTGCCGTTGACGCTGTTCTCCGATCCGGCGGTGCCGGGGCTGGCGTGTACGCCGTTCGTGGCGGCGTCGACGTCGTCGGAGCGGGTCTCGGTGTTCGACAACGGGATGGACATCGGCCGGGTGGACTGGTTGCGCGACGGTGTGATCAATGCGCTGGCGTATCCGCGGGCGGCGGCAGCCGAATTCGACCAGCCGGTGGCGGTGCCGGCGGAGAACCTGGTGATGACGGGCGGCACCGCGAGCCTGGCGGACATGATCGCGAGCACGGAGCGGGGTCTGCTGTTGACGACGCTCTGGTACATCCGCGAGGTCGATCCGACGGTGCTGCTGCTGACGGGGCTGACCCGCGACGGGGTGTACCTGGTCGAGGACGGCGAAGTGACGGCTGCGGTCAACAACTTCCGATTCAACGAGAGCCCGCTGGATCTGCTGCGGCGGGCCACCGAAGCCGGGAGCAGCGAGGTGACGCTGCCGCGCGAATGGGGCGATTGGGCGACGCGGGCAGCGATGCCGACGCTGCGGATTCCCGACTTTCACATGTCGTCGGTCAGTCAGGCGCAATAATTCGCTTGTGGCTGTCGACGCGGTGTTCGAACAACTGTCCCGTCTGGTCGCGATGTCGTCGGGAGATCCCCGCCTCGACAACGTGATCCGATTGACGAGTGGGCGCGCGCTGCGGCTACGGCCGCTTCCGGTCGAGGTCGATGTGCTCGACGAGAATTCCGAGGTCGAGTCGGTGGTCGCGGCGTTCGCCGAACAGTTCAGCACCGATGTCACGGGGATCGGGGATCACCAGCGCGGGCGGTTCGCAGCGGTGGTGGGGGACAGAGCTTTCCGGGTGGTGTCGGCGATCTTCGTCGCCGACTTCGTGCCGCGGGTGTGGGCGGGATTGGCCGCGCTGGGGCTGGCGCGGCCGGACCACAGTGACGAGGTGGGCTGGGATCACGACACGGATCCTGCCGGTGTGCTGCTGGGGGAGTACGTGCCGTCGGTGGCGCGCCTGCGCGAGCTCGATGCGGTGACGACCGAGGTGGTGCGACTGCGCGGTGCGGCTGCGCATCACTGCCGGCTGTGCCGATCACTGCGGGAGGCCAAGGCATTGGATGCGGGCGGCTCGGAGGAGTTGTACGGCGACATCGAGGACTTCGAGGCCTCTGAGCGGTTGACCGAGCAGCACAAGGCCGCGCTGCGGTATGTCGATGCGCTGGTGTGGACGCCGTCCGCGATCCCGGAAGAGGTCGCTGCCGGGGTGCACGCGCACTTCTCGGAGGAGGAGTCTGTCGAGTTGACGCTGGATGTGATGCGCAACGCGACGAACAAGATCGCGGTGGCGCTGGCCGCGGACGCGCCGCGGGTCGAGTCCGGCACGGAGCGGTACCTGGTGGACGACGACGGGCAGACGGTCTTCGCCGACGCGGTGTGACACGATGGTCGGCGCGCTACGCGCCGGGGCGGTAGCTCAGTTGGTTAGAGCCGGGGACTCATAATCCCTTGGTCGCGGGTTCGAGCCCCGCCCGCCCCACTGGTGAGGCTATTTTTCAAGATCAGTCTCGCCGAGTCACCGTTTATTCACCGTTCGTGAACGTCTGTGCAGGTCGCACGGCCTGCCGCCACGCCTCGCGTACGGCGGCGAGCGCTTCGGCTGCTGACACGGTCAGGCGGGTCTGCCCGGCCAGCTGCGCCTGCCACTTGGCGTCCGTCGGGGCCCGGTCAAACATGTGCTGCGCCGGTGCCTTGTTGGTCGGTCCGTGCCGCCGAAACACCGCGGCGGCGTCTGCGTCGATGGCGCCGACCCGGCTCAGTGCCCACAGGTCCCAGAGATCGCGGGCCGCGTGCCGGTCCGTCCATGTCGCCGTCTTCGACGCCGCGAACGCGGGGAGCGTGGGCACGAGTAGTTCAGCAGCGGGTGCATCCCCATAGCGCTGAAGAGATCGCGGCGTTCCGTCGGCCAGACGACCCGGTCGCGCGCGGAGAGCAATTGGAGGCGAACCGGGCGTCCGTCCGAGGGGTGCAACAGCACCGGCAGGGTGTCGGCGGTAGCGCTGAGGGCGGGTTCGACGGTCAGCCGGCCGTGGGTGCGCGCGACGGCGCGGGGGAGTGTGGCGTCGAGCGCGGTGGCCACCTCTTTGCGGCTGCCGACGGCGATGAGGTCAATGTCCTCACTCAGCCGTCCGTCGGGGAGGTGGGTGCGGGCCAGGGCGGTCCCGCCGATGAAGTGGACCCGGTCACCGAACTCACGGCTGAGGAACGCCAGGAGGTGGGAAATGAGGTGATCGCGCTCAACTTGCTCGGCGGACACGCCGAACTGCGTTGCGACCGAGTCACGTTCGTCAGGATCCATGATCGACCCCCGCCCAGTCTTCCGCCCGGCGCAGGGAGGACAGTCGGCGTTGTTCGGTGGCGAGGCGCTGAAGGTGTTTCTTGTCGCTGCGTGAGCAAAGGGCGGCGACAGCGTCAGGAACGTCAGATTCGTTATCGCCAAGAGTTGGTCGGTGCGCCAGGTCCAGAATGGTCTGCTCGGGCGTCGTCACCAGCGTGGGGCCAAGCTCGGTGCGGATGCGCTCCGCGTCGAGGCCTGCGGTGTCGCGCTTGACGAACCGGACGACGGCTGGCCTGTCGGTGAGCGTGACGGCGCGGTGCTGGCGCGGTACCGCCACTATCGCGGTGGCGAGTGCGCGCGGGATTACGCCGTGTAGGCGTGCGGCGCTCAATCCCATGACGACGACGTCGTCATGGCCGTAGATCGCGGCCGCGATTCCAGCGGCCGCCGTTTCCAGGTCGGGTATCCAGTTGCGCCCCACCAACTCCTGGGGAACGACGACGTAATACCCATCTGTGAGACGGTGAAGGAGTCCCTGTTCGGCCAGTCGGGCCAACTGCGGCCGGGGATGAGCGTACGTACTTGCCGCATCGCGTGGCCGGATTGTCCTCAGCGGGGCCTGGGCCAGCGTGGTGGGGATCGGAGTGCTGCGCGTCTGTGCCATGTTCGGTCCCTATATATGCAAAGCGTACCTCCGTAGGATACGTAATGCATACTCACGGGTGCAAGGGCGGGCGACGCACATTGCCGAGCGAACTACGAGTCGCAACCCGTCCCATCGCCATCGCGATCGAGGTCGTAGATGTCGTTTCCGACGACCGTGACCGGACCCGACACGTACGCCGGGCCGTTTCCGCTGCCACCTGCGCAGTCGACGTCGCTCGCGATCGGAACGCAGGGGCCCGAGTAATTGGGGTCGCAGGGACTCTGCGCGTTCGCGCTGCCCGCGGGTATCAGCCCAAATCCGAGGACAAGACTGGTAGTGAGTACTGCTAGACGCTTCACAGCGTGAGAGCGTATCTCTCCGCCGCCCCGATCCGAAACTTCGCGGCCGCGACTACAACCGCCGCAACGTCACCACCGTGACGTCGTCGTCGGTCTCGCTGGAACCCATCTCCGCCCACAGCCTCGTCGCCGGGGCATCGCCTGCGCGCCCGAGGGTTTCGGACAGTAGCTCGAGGCGGTCGTCGATCGCCTGACCCCGCCGCTCCACGAGGCCGTCGGAGAACATCACGAACCCGTGGTCGGGGTCGACGGTGAACGTGCTCTGGTGATACACCGCGCCGCGCAGCCCGATCGGCGGGGACAGCTGTATCGGCGCCGCGGCGGCCCTCGGCCCCCCGTTGGTCAGATACGGCATCAGGTGCCCCGCACTCGTCGCCTCGACGTAGCCCGATTCGAGGTCGATCCGTGCGACCACCACGGTCGCCAGCGATCCGGGCAGCATGTGCGAGCTGAACTCGTTGAGCTGGGTGAGCGCCTCGGCCGGTGCGGCACCCGCGAACAGCTGCGCGCGCAACGCATTTCGCAGCTGCGCCATCGTTCCTGCGACCGTGATCCCGTGCCCGGCGACGTCGCCGAGCAGCACTATCAGCCTGCCGTCGCGCAGCTGGAACGCGTCGTACCAGTCGCCACCCACCCGTCCGATCCCCGATGGTTCGTAATGGCTTGTCAGCTGCCACTTCTCGAGCGTCGGCAACGTCTCCGGCATCAGGCTGCGCTGCAGGATCTCCGCCACCCGCAGTTCGTCGCGCGTCCGGTTGTACAGCGACTCCACCAGCGACCGCCGCAGCGAGTCCGCCGACTCGACCTCGCTCGGCGACCACGGTTCGCTGCGGTGATGCAGCACCTCGCGCCATCTCTCGAAGCTCTTGCGGGGGCTCAGCCTGACCTCGTCGCCCTCCTGGACCGCGATCGCCTTGTTGTGCGGATCGCCACCCCAGTCCACCGAGCGCACCGCCTCGCGCCGGAACCAGATCGCGGACTGGCCGTCGGGCAGGTTGAGCACCAGCGCGCCGGCGGCAGACTGCACGTCGACGTCGGTGTCGGGCAGCGCCCCGGACAGGGAGTCGCTGTAGGCGACTTCCTCGCCGGTGTCCAGCGCCCAGGCGGCGACCGCGGACACCACCTCCGGCGGCGGCACCGTGCCGCGCTCCTGCCGGTCACCCTGGATGTCGACGACCACACCGTCGGCGGGTACCAGATCGAGCAGATCAGGCGCGCCGAGCAGCGCGACGGTCAGCGGCTCGGCCTCGTTCATCGCCGCCGCGGTCAGCTTCGTCAGCACTGCCTGTGCCGCGAGCCGCTTCTCCAGTTGGTCACCCTCGTATCGTTCGACGAGGCGCAGCGACAACGCCGATCCGAGGAACTCCGCCGCAGCGCGCGTGCCGTACGGCGGCAGATGCGGACCGGCGTAGTGGTGGCACGCGATGAGGCCCCACAACCGGCCGTGGCGCAGCAGCGAGATCGACATCGACGCCTGCACACCCATGTTCTTCAGGTATTCGATGTGGATCGGAGACACGCTGCGCAACGTCGCGTGGGTCAGGTCCTGCGGCGCCCCGACGGCGGGGTCGACGGTCGGCACGAGGCGTGCCGGCGTGTAGTCGACGTCGGAGATCAGCCGCAGCCAACTCCGCTCGTACATCGCCCGCGCCTGCGCCGGGATGTCCGAGGCCGGATAGTGCAGGCCCAGAAAGGAGTTCAGGTCCGCCCGCTTGGCCTCGGCGACCACCTCGCCGTTGTACTCCGCGTCGTACCGGTAGACCATCACCCGGTCGAAGCCGGTGAGTTCGCGCACAGCCACCGCGGTCACGTTGTACAGCTCGGTCAGGGTCGCGGCCCGGTTGAGTTCCTCGATCGAACTGCGTACGGCCTGGTAGGTGTTCGGGAACGAGAACGGCCGCTCGCCGTAGGCCATCTCCAGTTCGACGAGCAGCACCCCGCCCGGTTCGCGGTGCATGATCGCGTCGAACGGGCGGAGTTCGCCGTCCACCGCCAGCGTGCATTCGACCGGATTGCGCTGACGCAGATCGCTGAAGCTCGCGGCCGCCTGCTCGATCAGGGCGGACTGGTCGGCGCCGATCAGCGCCGACAGGTGTGCACCGAGTACGGCGTCGACGGGACGTCCGAGCAGGTCCGCCACATTCTCGCTGACCTGGCGGATGACGAACTCCGGCTCGCGGATGACCGCCAGTACGCCACGGGGCTGGATACTGCCGGGGATGTGAATCGGCTCGCGGGCGCAATTGTCGAGGTCGATCGGTGTGCCCACCGGGACGAGATCGTCCGTCGCACCGGGCGGCTCCGGAGGGGACAGCCGGTCATCGCTTCGCATCAAGGTCCATCAAACCAGTTACGGCCCGGCGGGGTCCCACCGGCGGGACATCACCCGCCGAACGTCGAGACGCCGTCGGGCGTGACCTCAAAGCCCTGCACCGTATCGCCGATGGTGCCGTAGCACGCCACCCCGGACGGAATGGCCATGCACGTCGAGCCGATCCCGTTGACGCGGTGCCCGACGGGCAATCGCCGGATCGGCCCGGGGTAGGCGGGGGTGGAGAATCTCGGATCGTCGGTGCGGCGGATGCCTGCGCCGCCGGGCAGCTGGGCGTAGACCTCGTTCTCCCCACCGGTGACGCCCGGAAGCGGTCCGTCGCAACCGATCTCACCGCCGCTGAAGACGACGATCGAACAGGTCAGTCCGCCGTCGACGGTGAAGACGGGGAACATGTTCTTCGGGCCCATTCCGACGATGTAGCTCTCGTCGCCGACGACGAAGTCGTTCGGGTCGGGGAAGCTGTCCGGCAGCCCCTCGGTGGGCGGACCGACGCCGGTGCCGGCCGGCGAGACCACCAGCCACTGCGCCGCGGGGGTGCCCTCGGTGCACGCGGTGGTCGGCCCGGGTCCCACCCCGCACTCGAAGTCCCCGAACACCAGCTTCTGGCCCTCACGAAGCACCGGTGCGGCGCCGCCGAGCGGTTTGACGAAGCCGGGGTTGACGGTGCTGCGCAGGCCCCGCGCGTTCACGTCCGCGGCCAGCGCGATCTCGTTGGCGCCGCTGGCCGTTCCCGGCAGGCGTCCGTGACAACCGGCGCGGCCCTGGTCGGGCAGCATTGCGCACAGCAAGCCGTCAGGGGTCTGAAAGTACGCCTCCCGGCCGACGACGAAACCCTCAGCGGGCACGGACGTGTAGGCCTGCAGATCGGGTGCGTTGGGCTTCGTCGCCCCCGCGGGCGTGGCGGGAATCGTCAGGACGGCCAGTAGGGCGGCGACGAACGTGATCGCGAAACGCATCGGCACCGAGCGTCACACCGCCGTGGTGCTGGGCTGCGGCTGACTCGGCGTCGCATACTGCGGCGGGAACACCTGCACCCCGGTCAGCTGCGCGACGATCTGCGCGATGAGGTTGGTCACGTCGTAGAGCGGATTGTCCTCGCTACCGGTCAGGTCCACGACGTAGTAGGGGATCGTGGCGAAGATCGTGCGCAGGCTCAGCGCGAACGTCGTGATCGGGTCCGGCGCCTGGTTGGCCGCGATCGCCTCCTCGAGCGCCTGGAACAGGTTCGGCGGGATGAGGGTGTCCCCGGCGAGCGACATCAGCGGCACCCCGTCGATGTTGCCGTCCGGGATGGCGCCGAACAGACTCACCACGGTGGGCGTCACGTCGACGATCTCGTAGGAGAGGTTGATGGCGCCGTCGGCGAAGTCGGGACCGTCGACGATGACGAACGTCTCCGTCTCATCCGGCGACTGGAAGCCGTGGCCGAAGCCGAGCTGCGGCTGGTGGCCGTGATCGGTGACCACGATGATCGTCCAGTCCTCGCCGGTGGCCGCCTCGCGCGCGGCGACCGCGTCGAGGAGCAGCCCGAGGTTGTCGTCGGTGCGCCCGAGCGACGCCGCGTACTCCGGGGACGCGCCGCCGTGCATGTGACCGTTCTCGTCGACCTGGACCAGATAGGTGAACAGGAAGTTGGGGACGTCCTCGTAGCCGGGGGCGGTGCCCAGGATCGACCGGACCGCCTCGGCGGTGACGGCCGCATCGGTCAGTGCCCAGTCGTCGTCGCCGGGGACCTGGGGGATGAACACGATGTCGTCGGCGGGGATGGCGCCCGCGCCCGCGATGTCGGTGATGACGTCCCAGTTGGCGATGGCCTTGGTCCGCAGGTCGGGGTTGTAGCCCTCGAGCTGGGTGAACGCGGTCGGCCACCGGTCGTAGGTGTCCGGGGTGAACACGTTGTTGATCACGGCGGACTTGTTGTCCCACGCCCCCGTCAGGATCGCGGTCCACGACGGGTTGGAGATCGTGGTGTGTCCGACGATGCTCGCGGACGCAGTCGTGCTGGTCTCCATCAGGCGCACGAAGTTCTGGTTCTGCGGGTTGGCCAGGATGCGGCTGAGATTGGCGCCGTCGACGCCGATCACCAGCACGCGCTCTCTGGTCGGGTCGACGACGCGCTTTCCGGTCACCCCGGCGGGTGTGTTGCGCGTGCGGGTCGCCGCCGTGGTCGCCGCGGTGTTGGTGAACGCCGTCGGGACGAAGGGGGCGGGCAGCGGGATCCGGTTGGGTGCCGCGTCCGGTGTCTGCAGCGCACGGGCCACGACATCGGGCACTTTGTTGACGGCCTGCCGCAGCGCGGTCGTCTCGGCCCGCCGAGGGGCTGGCCGGCTGGCGGCCGATCCCGTCGGGCCCTGACCGGCATCGGCGGCCGATTCGACCGAACCCGTTGTGCGGTAGGCGGTTCCGCTCCGGATCGACTTCGGCGCTTCGGCGTCGTCGTCCTGCTGCGCGGATCGGGCGGTGGAGGTGGTGCGCTGCGTCGGAGCGGACTGATTGCGGTCCGACGACGCCCGGGCAGGGCTCGACACGCCCCGAGTCGGCCGCTCCGTGGGGGTGCTCGCGTCCTGCGCCGTGGAACCGGACGATGCGCCGGGACCGGCGTTGACGCCACTCGAGGAGTCGGACCCGGTGGGATCTGCGTAGGCCACCGCGGTCCCGACGGCGGCGCCGCCACCGGCAACGACGCCGGCTACGGCGACACCGAGACACATCTGCTTCACCGTCGTCACGAGATGACCTCCATTCAGTCACGCAGAGGCTACAAGGCGCGGTTCTCCGGCGGATGATTTTGTTCGCAAAGGGTTTCGTGGCGCGTCAATATTGGTCTGTGGCGTCGAGCGAGCGTCCCGTGGAGCAACATTCGTTCGCTTCGCCGACGGCGGGAGCAGACCGTCACGACGATAATCCACCTCACCGGATGCTGCCGGCCAAGACCCGACGTCAGACACGCTTTTCTGTTATTCGCCGAAATTTGACGGTGACGGCGGATCTGCAGCTACCGTCATCATCGCGCATGTCGCCGACGGGGTGGCAGCAAATGTCTGCGAAAGGGCCACTGATCGATGAACGCGTCACTCGCCACCGGAACCCGAATGGCGGCTGCCGGCTTCGCGCTCGCCTGCGTGCTGGCAGCCTGCGGCGGCGGGGGAGAGGAGTCGTCGGAAAGCTCGTCGACGTCCGCCGCCGAGGCCAGTTCCGAAACCACCTCCGCCGCAGCAGGTTCGGGCGAGGCCACCGCCGACGAGGCCGCAGAGCAGGCGGACTACACCTCGTTGCTCATCACGGCCGAGGACATCGACGCGCCGGTGGAGTTCATCGCCGAACCGGCGAAGCTCAACCCGGACGGCACCCAGGGTGCGGAGCAGGTGTTCGCCACGGCCGACAAGGCGGCGACGATCACCATCAACATTTTCGTCATGGACAACCCCGAACAGGCGACGGCGCTCAAGGCCAAGACCCTCGAGGGAATGGGCACCATCAACACCGGAACACCGGAGCCGGCGCCGATCGGATCCGACGGCACCGTCGTCAACGGGACGACGCCTGACGGGAGCCGCGGTTCGAGTGCACTGATGTTCACCGAGCAGAACACCTTCACGACGATCTCGTTCGACAGCGCGCCCGGCGACACGAGCGCTCCGCCGCCGGACTTCATCGATCAGATCGGCAACAAGCAGCTCGCGGCGATCCAAGAGGGTCTGCCGAACGTGCCGCCGCCGGCTCCCTGAGTCAGCAGTCGAGTTGGATGATGGCGCTCGCGACGATCTCGGTGGCCGAAGCCAATCCAGCACCGAGATCCCGCGAGACCATGTCGACGATGTCGGGCGCCACCATCCCGCTGCGTGACGCCTGGCAGACCTGGTATCCGGTGCTGAGCAGTTGGTCGGCGGTCAGGAACGCGAACCGGTCCTGCAGCTTGAGGTAGCCGGCCTCGTCCGCGGCGGCGGGAGCGGCGAGCCCGAGGGCACCGGCGGCGCCGGCGAGGAGTGCGGCGGACAGTGTTCGGACCATGGCGGCTACCTCCGACATTCGGGATCGGGCGGGGACGGGCTGATCTGACATTGTCTCTCGTCGCGGCGCGACTTTGCGGGCATACCGCCGACAGCGGTCATCGGCGCGCCAGCGAGCCCGATGACGCGGGCCGCCGGCGAACCCGCTGCGGCCACCAGAACCATGGACCGAGCAGCGCCGCGATCGACGGCGTCATGAACGCGCGCACCACCAGGGTGTCGAACAGCAGCCCGAGTCCGATCGTCGAGCCGACCTGGGCGACCACCGTCAGCTCGGAGACCACCATCGACATCATGGTGAACGCGAACACCAGCCCCGCCGCCGTCACCACCGATCCGCTGCCGCCCATCGCGCGGATGATCCCGGTGTTGATCCCCGCCGGTAACTCCTCTTTCAGGCGCGCCACGAGCAGCAGGTTGTAGTCGGCTCCGACGGCGAGCAGGATGATCACCGCCATCGCCATGACCATGAAGTGCAGTTCGACGCCCAGCAGGTGCTGCCACACCAGCACCGACAGCCCGAATGAGGCGCCGAGGGAGATCACCACGGTGCCGACGATCACCGCGGCCGCGATCAGCGCCCGGGTGATCAGCAGCATGATGATGAAGATCAGAGACAGCGCCGCTATCCCGGCTATCAGCAGGTCGTAGTTGTTGCCCTCCTGCATGTCCTTGAACGCCGACGCGGTCCCGGCGATGTAGATGCGCGAGCCCTCCAGGGGGGTGCCCTTGATCGCTTCCTTGGCGGCGTTCTTGATGGCGTCGACGCGGTCGATACCTTCCACGGACAGTGGATCGCCCTCGTGGGAGATGATGAAGCGCACCGCGTGACCGTCGGGGGAGAGGAAGCTCTCCATCCCGCGCTTGAAGTCCTCGTTCTCGAAGATCTCCGGCGGCAGATAGAAGGTGTCGTCGTTCATCGCGTCGTTGAACGCCTCGCCCATCGCGCTGGCGTCCTCCTGCTGGGCGGCCATCCACTCCTGGATCCCCGCCTGCGTGGACTGCATGCTGCGCATCATGGTCTGGGCAGACCGCATGGACTCGATCTGCTGGGGCATCAGGGCCAGCAGCTCCGGCAGCAGTGCGTCTAGCCGGTCCAGGTGCGGGAGCAAATTCTGGATTTCGTCGGTCAGCATGTTCGTACCGTCGATGGCGTCGAAGATCGACCGCATCGACCAACAGACCGGGATGTTGTAGCAGTGCGGTTCCCAGTAGAAGTAGTTGCGGATCGGCCGGAAGAAGTCGTCGAAATCGGCGATGTTGTCCCGGAGTTCGGTGATGTCGGCGGCCATCCGGTGGGTCTGCTCGACCATGAGGCTGGTGTTGGCGCTCATCTCCGCCATCAGCGCCGTCATCCTGTGCATCGTGTCGATCGTGTTCTGCATCTCGTCGGCCTGCACCAGCATGTTGTCGGTGAGGCCCTCGACGTAGGCCCTGGTCAGCTCCTGCATCGTGCCGCCGATGCTCATCTGCGCCGGAATGGTGCTGTACTCCAGAGGCTTTCCCTGCGGGCGGGTGATCGCCTGCACGCTGCCGATGCCCTCCACCTTGAACAGGGCCTTGGCGATCTTGTTGATCACCAGGAAGTCGGCTGGGTTGCGCAGATCGTGGTCGCTCTCGACAAGCAGGATCTCGGGGTTGAGCTTGGACGCCGAGAAGTGCCGCTCGGCCGCCGCGAAGCCCTCCATGGCGGGCAGATCCGACGGCAGATAGTTGCGGTCGTTGTAGTTGGTCTTGTACCCGGGCAGCGTGAGCAACCCGACCAGCGACAGCGCGATGGTGGCGAGCAGGATCGGGCCGGGCCACCGCACGATTGCCGCACCGAACCGCCGCCAGCCGCGGATCCGCATCGCGCGTTTGGGTTCGAGCAGACCGAACCGGCTTGCGACGGTGATGATCGCCGGCCCCAGGGTGAGCGCTGCCACCACGCCCACCGTCATGCTGACCGCGACCGGGATGCCGAGGGACTGGAAATAGGGCAGCCGGGTGAACGAAAGGCAGAACGTCGCCCCGGCGATCGTCATGCCCGATCCGAGGACCACGTGCGCGGTTCCGTGGAACATCGTGAAAAAGGCCGATTCCCGGTCTTCGCCGATGCTCCGGGCCTCCTGGTACCGGCCGATCAGGAAGATCGCGTAGTCGGTCGATGCGGCGATGGCCAAGGTGACGATCAGGTTGGTCGCGAATGTCGAGAGCCCGATCAACTCGTGGTAGCCCAGGAAGGCGACGACGCCACGTGACGCTGTGAGACTCAGCACCACCATCGCGAGCACGACCAGGACGGTGACGACCGACCGGTACACGATCAGCAGCATGGTGATGATGACGGCGAAGGTCACCATCTCGATGACCCGGACGCTGCGGTCGCCGGCGATCTGCTGATCGGCTGCCAACGCCGAGGTGCCCGTCACGAACACCTTGACCCCGGGCGGCGGGGTCATCCCGTCGACGATCTCCTGTACCGCCGCGATGGAATCGTTGGCCAGCGCTTCGCCCATGTTGCCCGCGGTGTACACCTGGACATAGGCGGCCTTGCCGTCGTTGCTCTGCGCGCCGGCCTCGGTGAGCGGATCGCCCCAGAAGTCCTGGACGTGCTCCACGTGGTGGGTGTCGGCTTCGAGCCGGTCGACCATGTCGTCGTAGAACCGGTGCGCCTCGGCGCCGAGCGGCTGATCGCCTTCGAGCACGATCATCGCCGAACTGTCAGACTCGAATTCGTCGAACACCTCGCCGATGCGGGTCATCGCGATCACCGACGGCGCTTCGTCGGGGCTCATCGACACCGACCGCAGCTGGCCGACCACTTCGAGCTGGGGGACGCTGACGTTCATCAGGGCGACGAGCGCGACCCATCCGATGATGATCGGTACGGCCAGGCGCCGGATCCACAGCGCCAGTGCACCCCTCGGTCCCGGGGCGGCGCGCACCGGCTCGAGAGTCGGAGTGCTCACCGTCAGACCTTCCTGGCAGGCCCTGCACAGAGAAAGCAGGGTGGGCAGCGTGTGGGCCCAGCGTGTGGGCATAGTCATACCAGATGGGTAGGCCGCGCAGTGGGCTCCGGCGAGGAGCTCCCGGTACCGTCGGGACGAATCGAAAGGAACTCTTCTTCATGGCCACCCCGTACGGCGGCGCACGTCTCGGTACCCGGTTCGGCCCCTATGAGCTCCGTTCTGTCATCGGTGTGGGCGGAATGGGCGAGGTCTACCGGGCGTACGACACGGTGAAGGGCCGCATGGTCGCGCTGAAGTTGCTGCGCACCGAGATGGCGGCCGACCCCAGCTTCCAGGAGCGCTTCCGTCGGGAGTCCCGCGTGGCGGCCCGGCTGCAGGAACCGCACGTGATCCCGGTGCACGATTTCGGTGAGATCAACGGCGTCCTCTACATCGACATGCGGCTCGTCGAGGGCGTCAGCCTGGCCGGCGAACTCCGCGCCAACGGCGCGCTGCCTCCGCACCGCGCGGCATCGATCATCACGCAGGTCGCCGCGGCGCTGGACGCCGCGCACGCCGACGGTCTGGTGCACCGCGACATCAAGCCGGAGAACGTGCTGCTCAACGCCGACGACTTCGCCTATCTGGTGGACTTCGGCATCGCTCACACCGGCGGAGATCCCGGCGTCACCTCGACGGGCATGATCGTGGGTTCGGCGGCCTACATGGCGCCGGAACGGTTCAACGGGATACCGGTCGGGCCGCCGGCCGACGTGTATTCGCTGACCTGCCTGCTCTACGAATGCCTGACCGGGCGGGCGCCGTTCGAGACCGGCGACCTGCGCCAGTTGATGAGCGCGCACATGTTCGCCCAGCCGCCGCGGCCGAGCATCATGCGCCGCGGCGTGAACCGCGCCTTCGATGACGTCATCGCGCGCGGTATGGCGAAGGATCCCGACGACCGGTATTCAACGGCCGGAGAACTGGCCAAAGCCGCCACCGCTGCGGCGTCGTCCGCGGCCGTGGCGCCACCGGTGCCGGTCCCGACGCCACCGAACAGCACCAAGCAGTTCTCCGCGATGTACCCGACCCCGGGCGCGACGGGCCTCACCCCGTACCCGCCCGCCCCGGCGCCTGTCTCTTATACACATCT
>NZ_LZSU01000052.1 GCF_001665575.1 Mycobacterium sp. 852013-51886_SCH5428379
GATGTGTATAAGAGACAACGCCTCGCGCTGTTCGCCCGCGACATCGGCTGCACCCGCCCCGGCTGCACCAAACCCGCCTTCGACTGCCAAGCCCACCACGGCGAGAAGCCCTGGGCTGCAGGCGGACAGACCAACATCGACGAACTCGCCCTGGCCTGCACCCTCGACCACGCAACGCTCGAGGACACCGGTTGGACCACCCGCCGCCGCAACGGCCACACCGAATGGGTCCCCCCACCCAAACTCGACACCGGCCAAACCCGCATCAACCACTACCACCACCCCCAGCGCTACCTCCACACCGAAGACAGCGACGGCAGCGACGGTGATGACGATGATTAGCGCTGCACCACAGCGCATCTCACCGCCCAGCGACGACACGACTGCGGCGGGGTATGTAGCGCTGTCAGCTGTACGAGTTGCGCCAGAAGTCCTCCCACGTGGACTTGGTGCGATAGTCGCTGACGAGGTCGGCGCTGGGGAACGGCGACATCTGGTCCATGAAGTTCTTCACGTTGGACGGGTCGTCCGGTGCAGGCACCTGGGAGTTGGCGGAAGGCTTACCGTCGGCGAGCTGGATGGCGAACCCTTCCTCGGTCAGCATGTAATGGATGTAGAGCTTCGCCGCGTTGGGGCTGTCGGTCTTCGCGGCGTACGCGATCGCCGACGGGAACGACTGCAGCGCCCACGGTTTCATCCCGTCGCAGAGCGCCAGGTGGTAGCCCTTCTGGGCGTTGTTGCGGAACTTCGCCATCGAGATGGGCCCGAAGCTCGGATCCTGCTGGCCGGGCGCACCGACGGCTTCAGAAACCTCCTCGTCGTTACGGGTCAGCTTCGGACTGTTCTGCGCGAAGCGCTTCACCCATTCATGCGCGGCGTCGGGCTGATCGGTGGTCAGCTCCGTCCCGTACAGCTCCTTGTAAGCGCTTCGGAGTGCGGCGTCGTCGTTGAGCGCCATCGTGTTGAACCAGTACGAGTACTTGGCGTTACTCAGCGGATCCGCGATCGCGACGCGTCCGTTGAACTGTTCGTCGGTGAGCTGCCAGATGTTGGAGACCGGGCAGCTCGAATGAACCTCGCTGTTGTACACCCAACCCATCGGCCCGTAGTGCACGATCAGCGGGTACTGATCGTTCGGTTTGATCGACTCCTTCATGTCGCCTGGCACCCAGTTGACGAGGATGCCCTGGTCCAGCAGCTCGACGGCGTACGTCGGGAGATCCTCGTTGATGACGACGTCGCCGATGACGTTGCCGGACTGGTTCTCCTTCAGCACCTTGTCGATGGCACCGAGCTCGACCTTCACCCCGGTGGCCTCGAGCCCGTACTTCGCGGCGAAGGCCTCGGCGGTGGCGACGACCTTGGTGGTCTGGTCGTAGATCGTGATGGGAGGCTCGGTGCGGGCCGCTGCGATGAGCGCATCGAGATCGAAGCCCGCCAGATCCTCATCGGGCTGTGTCGTCTTCTGCGCCAGCGGGGGTGGCGCCTCGTCGGTATCGGTCGGGGCGGGCGGCGCGCAGGCCGTCGCCAGGAGCGTGGCGGCGGCGCCCACGAGCATGACGCGCCGGATGCGCGAGGGGTTTGCGAGCATGAGTTCTCCTTGATGGACGAGCGATCAGTGGTTGGACGGGCTGGAGAGCGAGTTCGCGTCGACGCGGTCACCTGCGGTGTCGAAGACGTGTACGTCGTCCGGGGCGATCCGCATTCGGATGTCGTCACCGGGCCGGCATACCGGCGGCACGGATGTGGTCGCAAAGAAGTGGTGGCCGTCGGCGACGACCTCCACGGTCCAGCTTCCGCCGGTGGCGAGCACCGCGAACACCGTGCCCTCGATGCTCAACCCGTCGCCGGTCGATGCACTGCGTCTCTCGATCCGGATCGACTCCGGACGAAACCCCACCGAACCCGCGGCAGCCGCGGAGCCCTGCATCCTCGCAGTCCCGAACGCGTACGCCGCCGACACATGCGGCGCGCTCTCGCTGTCGACGAACTCCACGACGTTGAGCGGCGGGTTGCCGAGGAACTCTGCGACGAGTCGGTTCCGTGGGCGGTCGTAGATGTCGGTCGGCGATCCGATCTGCTGGAGCCGACCGTCGAACATGACCGCGATCCGCGTCGCCAGAGTCATTGCCTCCCACTGGTCGTGGGTCACGAAGACGATGGTGGAGCCGAAGTCGCGGTGGATGCGCTTCAGTTCCGCCCGCATCTCCAGACGCAGCCGTGCGTCCAGATTCGACAGCGGCTCGTCGAGCAGCATGACGCCGGGGTTGACCGCCAGCATCCGGGCCAGCGCCGCCCGCTGCTGTTGTCCGCCCGACAGCTGGGACGGGTATCGGTCCGCGTAACGGTCGATGCCCATCACCGCCATCACCTCGTCGGCGCGCCGATTCCGTTCCGCTCGGGCGATTTTCCGCAGACGCAGACCGTAGTCGGTGTTCTGCCGGATCGTCATGTGCGGCCACAGTGCGTAGCTCTGGAAGACCATGCCCATGTCCCGGCGCTCGGGTGGAATGCACACACCGTCGTCGACCGAGTCCAACACGCGATCTTCCACGGAGATCGACCCGGCGGTCGGCGGCTCCAGACCGGC
The DNA here is from genome assembly GCF_001665575.1 of Mycobacterium sp. 852013-51886_SCH5428379. Classification (GTDB taxonomy): domain Bacteria; phylum Actinomycetota; class Actinomycetes; order Mycobacteriales; family Mycobacteriaceae; genus Mycobacterium. Next base: position 2,591 of record NZ_LZSU01000052.1, read on the forward strand.
GATCATCCGCAGCGTCGTCGTCTTGCCGCAGCCGGACGGGCCGAGCAGGCACATGAAGTCCCCGTGCTCGACCGTCAGGTCCAGCTCGTCGACGGCAGCCGTCGTCGCACCGGGATATCGCTTGGTGACGCGGCGCAGTGTGATCGTGGGCATCGGTCAATAACCCCATCCCCGACCGAGGTCGGCTTTCATCGTCTTCTGGATGGCGTAGGTGCCGCCGAACGCGATCGCCGAGACGATGAGCACGACGCTGTTGGCGGCCTGGGTGAAGCCGAACTCGACGAGTTTGATCGCAAACGTCGTCAGGACGTCCATCCCGGGCACGGTCAGGATCACGACGAGGCTCAGGCTGCGGACTCCCGCGATGAACGGCAGGAGTACACCGACGGCGAGCGAGCGTTTCTGGAGCGGGAGAACGATGCCCGCCATCCGACGCCACCAGGCGGCACCGGCGACCTGCGCCGCCTCTTCGGGCTCCGGGCCAAGTTGCATCATCGACGAGATGCCCGCGCGGGACGCGAACGGCATCTGCTCGGCGGTGTAGATCAGCACCAGGATCGCGGCCGTGCCGTACAGCGCCGGAATCGGCCCGCGCGGTACGGCGAACAGCGACAGGTAGGCGACCGCGAACGCGATACCCGGTACGAGGTAGGGAAGGAACGTCAACTGGCGCAGCGTCGTTGCGAGGAACCGGTGCGGTGAGCGGACGACGACGTAGCCGACGAGCTGGCCCAGGATGCCCGCCGACACCGCGGCGACGCCGACGATCCAGAACGTGTTCCACGCTGCCGACCACACGGCGCTGCTCACCAGCACACCGTCGGTGAACCCCGGGGTGTCGAGGTCGTGGCCGGTCCAGTAGGCCACGGTGAAGTTGTCGAGTGAGAAGTCGGCCGGCCGCCGCATCAGGGTCGAGAGCAGCAGGACACCAACGGGAACGACCACGCTCAGCGAGAATGCGAATCCGCACAGCGCAGTGGCCGGCAGACGCAGTCTCCCGAGTAGTCGAGGCCGGTCCATCGCCCCCCTGCCGCCGACGGTCACGAAACGCCGTGCCTCCCTGAGGAACCGCACATCCACCCACAGGGAGAGCAGCCCGATCACGACGATGGCGCCGGCGATGACCGCCGCCGAACCGCTGTCGCGGGTCGAGATGTTGCGGTACAGCGAGGTCGCCAGGACATCGAAGTCGCTGGGCAGGCCGAGGATGTAGGTCACTCCGAACTCGCCGAGGATCTTGGCCAGGATCAGTGTGGCGGCTGACGCGATGGCGGGCCGCATCAGCGGCACGAGGATGGTGCGCACGACCGTCGCGTAACTCGCTCCGAGCAACCGCGCCGAATCCTCCCACTGCGAGTCGAAGCGTTCGAGCGCGTTGCCGACCAACAGGATGACCAGCGGTGAGAAGTACAGCGTGAAGATGATGGTGATCGGAACGCCGCCGTAGGCAAGCCAATCCGGAGGGGTGATGCCGATGGACTCCAGCCAGCCGGGTTGTCCACCCACCGTGCGGTTCTTGAAGATCGTGGTCCACGCGAGCGCGAACGCCCACGTCGGCAGCATGTACGGAACGATCAGCGCCGTGCTGAACCACCGGCGGCCCCACAGATCCGTGCGCGTCAGCAGCCAGGCGAACACCCCGCCGACGAGCAGTGACAGCACCACCGAACAAACACTGACCACCACCGTGTTGAGCAACGGCTGCCAGAACAGGTCGGCGGAGACCGGCGAGAGGAACACCCGCCAGAGGTAGTACGACGTCAGCGAGCCCGCTGGCTGCTGCACGATCAGCGTGTCCTTGGGGCTGACGGTGACGCCCTGGATCAGCATCGTCACGATCGGAACCACGATGAGGTAGCCGAACAGCAGCAGCCCGAGCACACCGAGAACCGTCGTGGGCCGCCGGACGGCAAGCCGCAACCGGTGCCGCACGGGCATCGGATGATCCGGCGCCGCTGCCCGTCTCATCACCTGGAGTCCTCGTTCGGCTACGGCTCAACGGACAGATGTCCGGCACCATACCTGCCCGAACCGGTGGGTCTGGCCTGAAAGGACGGATCAGCCGACGTGGCGGGCGAGCCAGTCCTGCACGCGCTTCCACGCATCGGCGGCGGCGGTCGGGTTGTAGCGGTCACCGGTGTCGTTGAAGAACGCATGGTTGGCGTCGGGTTCGGTGACGAGCTCGAACACCAGACCGGCCTTCTCCAGCGCCTCGCGCGCGACCGGTTCGGTGGCGTTCACCCGTTGATCCTGTGCGGCGTAGATCCCCAGCACCGCAACGTCTTTCGAGCCGGAAAAATCCGGGTTGTCCGGTGCCGGGCCGTAGAACGGCACCGCGGCGGCCAGCCGTGGCTCCCCCGCCGCGAGCAACCGCCACACCATGCCGCCGCCCATGCAGAAGCCCACAGCGGCGAGCTTCTGATCCGGCGTGCGTCGGGCGAGCTCGTCGATCCCGGAGCGCAAATCCGCGACCGCCTCCTGCGGCGGGATCTTGCTCAGCGCCGCGGTCGCCTCCGCGGGATCGGCGAAAGCGCCCGTCCCGCCCTGCGCCGACAGCAGATCGATGGCCAGGGCCGAATAGCCGATGCCGGCGAAGCGTCCCGCGACCGACCGGATGTAGTCGTTGAGGCCCTTGTTCTCGTGGATCACCAGCACCGCGCCGCGCGGTTGCACCGCCGCCGCCCACGCGCCCTGCAGTTCGCCGCGGGGTCCGGCCCAGGTCACCGGCATCGTCGTCACCGCGGTCTCGGCGCCCGGCGGCGGCGCGCTCACCGTCGCCGCGCCACTCGACGTCACCGGCGCCTCGGCCTCGGGTTGCCGGTTCTGCCCGCACGCCGCGATCAACGCGGCCGCCGCACCCGCACCCATGCCGAGCAGGCCGAGACGGCGCATCGCCTCGCGCCGGGTCAACAGCCCGTCCACGTGATCGGTCGCGATCTCCTCAGCGATGTACTGCTGTAGCGGCGTCACTCGTGCGAGTATGCCCACGCCACCCGACCGCCGCCGGAAATTGCCAGCTCACGGTCAGAAATAGACAGAAAATCAAATCTGTTCATCACGATCGTTGACACCCGCCCGCCGGGGACTGTTCTATGACAGACGTGACCTACGACACGATCATCCGCAACGGCCGCTGGTTCGACGGCACCGGCGCCCCGTCGGCGGTGCGCACCATCGGCATCCGCGGCGGCCACGTCGTCACCATCACGCCGGACGACCTCGACGACACCGACTGCCCCCAGGTCATCGACGCCACCGGCAAATGGGTACTGCCGGGCATGCTCGACATCCACACGCACTACGACGTCGAAGTGCTGTGCGCGCCCGCGCTGAGCGAGTCGCTGCGCCACGGCGTCACCACCGTGATGCTCGGCTCCTGTTCGCTGTCCACCGTGCACGTCGACGGCACCGACGCCGGCGACCTGTTCGGCCGTGTCGAGGCCATCCCGCGCGAGCACGTCATCGCCGCGGTCGACGAGCACAAGACGTGGACGAACTGCGACGAGTACGTTGCGGCACTCGAATCCACTCCCTTGGGCCCCAATCTCTGCGCGTTCATCGGCCATTCCGATATGCGCACCGCCGTGATGGGTCTGGATCGCGCCACCCGCCATGACGAGCGGCCCACCCGCGCCGAGCAGGCCCGGATGGAGGAGATGCTGCGCGAGGCGCTCGACGCCGGCTTCGTCGGGATGTCGTCGCAGCAGTTGCTCTTCGACAAGATCGACGGCGAAACCTGCCGCTCGCGCACCCTTCCGTCGACCTACGCCAAACCGCGCGAACTGCGCCGCCTCAAGGCGCTGCTGCGCCACGCCGGCCGCATCCTGCAGTCCGGCCCGGACATCGCCAATCCGCTCAACCTCGGCTCCCAGCTGGCGCAATCGCTCGGCATCTTCCGCAATCCACTCAAGACCAGCCTGCTCTCGGCGGCCGACGTGAAGTCCAACCCCTACGCCATCCTCGCGATGGGGCCGTCGGCCCGCGCCGTGAACAAGCTCGGCGGCGACTTCCGCTGGCAGCACCTGCCCGTGCCGTTCGAGGTCTACGCCGACGGAATCGACCTGGTGGTGTTCGAGGAGTTCGGCTCCGGCGCCGCTGCCCTGCATCTGCGCGACGAGGTGGAGCGCAACGCGCTGATGCGCGACGAGGACTACCGCCGCCGGTTCCGCAAGGACTACGAGAACAAGATGGGTCTGCGGGTCTGGCACCGGGACTTCTTCGACGCCGAGATCGTCGGCTGCCCGGACCAGACGGTGGTGGGCAGATCGTTCGGCCAGGTGGGTGTGGACCGCGGCCTGCATCCCGTCGACGCCTTCCTCGACCTTGTGCTCGAACACGGACGAGAGTTGCGGTGGCGCACCACGATCTCCAACCACCGCCCCGAGATCCTCAAGAAGATGGCGGCCGAGCCCGGCATCCAGATGGGCTTCTCCGACGCCGGTGCGCATTTGCGCAACATGGCCTTCTACAACATGGGCCTGCGCCTGCTGCGCCACGTCCACGACGCCGAGAAGGCCGGCCGGCCGTTCATCAGCATCGAGCACGCGGTGCACCGCCTCACCGGGGAACTCGCCGACTGGTACCGCCTCGACGCGGGCCACCTCCGCATCGGCGACCGCGCCGACGTCGTCGTCATCGACCCCGCGCACCTGGACGCTTCACTCGACGCCTACGCCGAGGACACCGTCGAGGAGTACGGCGGCCTGTCGCGCATGGTCAACCGCAACGACGACACCGTCGTCGCCGTGCTCGTCGGAGGCCGCACGGTCTTCCGCGACGGCGAGTTCACCGAGCTGGTCGGCCGACAGCGCACCGGCCGCTTCCTGCGCGCCGCCCACCAGGCCCCCGCGCTGCCCGTCACGGAGCTCGCCGGTGTCCGCTGAAGACGTCGTGCGGGGTCTCTGGAAATCGTTGTCCGCCAGGGACTGGAACGCGGTGAAGACGCATCTCTCGGACGACTGCATTTACGCCGACATGCCGGTGGGCGCGGCGCTGGCCGCCCGCGGACCCGAAGACATCGTCAAACGGCTCAAGGTCGGCCTCGAACCGCTGGCCGGCTACGAGAACCACGACGGCATGCTCGTGGACAACGGCTCCGACGTTTTCTACGAGCACTCCGAGACGTGGCGGTGGCAGACCGGCGAGACCGCCCTGCTGCGCTTCGTCACGGTGCACCGCGTGGAGGACGGCAAGATCACGTTGTGGAAGGACTACTGGGACATGTCCGGCCTGACCGCGACGGCCCCGCCGACCTGGATGGAAGAGCTGATGACGGCCGACACGTCGTGGGTGTTCGACGCCACGGGCATGATCTGAATCGCACCGCAAGTGGTGCCGATCAGAGGGTGATCTTGCAGCTCTGGCCGATGTCCAGAGTCCGCAGCACCCGGCCCATCCCGAGCCACATCGCACACGAGATCGCCAGGTCGGTCAGCAGGTCGGCGTCGAAGTGCTCGGCCGCCCGGGCCCAGAAGTCGTCGTCCTCGCGGAGACCGACGTGGTCGGCGGCGAAGCGGTGGGCGAATTCCGCCGCGATCCGCTCGGCCTCGCTGTACCCCGGCCAGGTCCGCCACTCCTCGGCGTGGTCGTAGAGGTCCTCGTCGACGCCGGCGGCCACGCCGTCGGCGTCGCGGGTGTTCTGGCACACCACGCACTCGTTCGAATTGGCGATCACGATGCGGGCCAGCTCCCGCACCCGCAGCGGCAGCCTGCCCTTGGTGTAGACCGCGTTCGCGAAACCGGCCATCGCGGCACCGAGGTCCGGGGAGCGCACTGCGAACGAGGTGACGTCGTCGTCGGCGAAATCGTGCTCGGGGTCTCCGATTCGGCTCATGGCCGAATGCTACGCCGACCCGGGGCGGTTCTGGAACGTGTTCCAGTTTTCGCCCCGGGGACCGGTCCGTGTCCTGCTACTGGGGTGGCCGCGATACGCACTGCGCCTGGTACAGCGCCTCGCCGAGCTGCCCCATCAGTTCGAGCTGTGTCTCGATGTAGTCGATGTGCTTCTCCTCGTCGGCGAGGATGGTCTCGAAGAGGTTGGCCGTCGTGGCGTCACCCTTCTCCCGGCACAGCTGGATGCCCGGCCGCAGCCGTTCGACCACCTCGTACTCGATCGCCAGATCGGCCTCGAATTGTTCGCGAATGGTCTGCCCGACGCGCAGCGAGAACAGGCGTTGATAATTGGGCAGGCCATTCAGCAGCAGAATACGGTCGGTGATCGCCTCCGCGTGACGCATTTCTTCGAATGACTCGTCGCGGGTGTGCGAGGCTAATTCTGTGTAGCCCCAGCTCTCCTGCATCTTGGAATGCAGAAAATACTGATTGATCGCCGTCAATTCGCTCGTCAATTGCTCATTGAGCAATTTCAGAACGTCCGGATCGCCTTGCATTTTTCCTACTCCTATCGACCGTGTGGGCTGGGCCGTCGCGGCGATGGGTGGGCCGGCCGCGTGTCTCCAACTTAGTGCAGTGCAACGACATCGGTGAACCTTTATTGCCTGATGTCGGGGCATTTTCGGCGTTTCGAGGCGTCCGTACGGACAGCGCTAGGCACTTCTCTGGACTGCCTGTCCTAAGTAAGGTTAGACTGCGCTAACATGTCGTCGATGACTGCGAACAGACGGGAAACAATGGACGAGGACGAGCTGCATTCGCTTATTCTCGCCTGCGATTTCCGAGTCACCGACGTCACCGGGATGTGGCAGTGGCTCAGAAAACACAAACGCGGTCTGCATTCCATCGGCGCCCATCATGTCGTGCTCTACACATCGATTTGGGAGCCCGGCCGGGTATTGGTCACGGTCGGCATCCGGCACGCCCGGTCGATCCGTGACGTGCTCAGATCCCCCGAAATATTCGAATGGTTCGACGTCTCCGGCGTCGAGGACATCCCGCCCATCTTCGGCGGCCAGGTCGTGGAGAAGATCGACGTCGACGAGCCCCGTCCCAAGCTGCACGTGGCCGGCGTGATCGTCGGGGCGATGGCGTCGGTCGACGGCGTCGGGCCGCTGATCGAGAAGGTGCACGACGGTCTCGACCGCTTCAGGGAGGCCGGCGTCCGCAAGGTATGGGTGTACCGCGCCCTCGACGACGGGCAGGAGGTGATGATCCTCCAGGAGATCAGGGACGAGAAGACGGCCCGGCAGTGGATCGACCATCCCGACGCCGCCGCGGAATGGATGACCAACGCCGGCTTCGGCGCCTACCCGACGTTGTTCGTCGGCAAGCTCGCCCACATCATGACCGTGGACGACGGAGAGTAGCGGGTCGGCCATGTTCGTATGTCTGTGCCGGGGAGTCACCAGCCACGTCGTCGACGAGGTGGTGGCGGCCGGGGCCAAGACATCGAAGGAGATCGCGGATGCCTGCGGTGCGGGTAGCGACTGCGGGCGCTGCCGGCGCACCCTGCGAGCGATCCTGTCCGCCCATCAGATCAACGGCTGCCCCGCCGGCGGCACCGACCAGTGCCCCGCATCGGGCCCGGCTCAGCGCAACGGCCACTCCTCGCGCGCCCCGCGCTGAGCCGCCGCCGGTCAGCTCTTGGGCCGGCCTGCGAACGCGGCGAGCGCGTCGCTGTTGGCCGCACTTCCGAGCAGCGTCTCGAACTGCGCGTACTCGCGGCTCAGCGCCGCGCGGATCTCGTCACGCAGTGGGTCGACCATCGTCTGCTTCACCGCGATGAGGCTCGAAATCGGCCGGGAGGCAAGCACTTCGGCGTGCCGCCGGGCCTCGGTCAGCAGCTGGTCGGGTTCGCACACCCGCCAGGCGATGCCCATCCGGTGCGCCTCCTCGGCCGACACCCATTCCGAAGACAGCAGCAACCAGGCGGCGTTCTGCCTGCCCATCAGCTGGGGCAGCAGATAGGACGACGCCGCCTCCGGAGCCACGCCGAGACTGGTGAACGGGCACTTCAGCCGCGCCGAATCGGCCATGAACACCAGATCCGCGTATCCCAGGATCGTGGTGCCGATACCGAGCGCCACGCCGTTGACCGCGCAGATCAACGGCTTTCGGAGATCCAGCAGCGCCTCCATCAGACCGGGGAAGCCGAATTCGCCCGGCTGGAACTCGGGATCGGTCACGCGGGCGGCCATCTCGTGCAGATCGTTACCCGCACTGAAGGCCCGCCCGTTGCCGGTCAGGAGCACGACCGCGACCTCCGGATCGGCGTCGGCGTCGCGCAGCGCCACCGTCGTCGCGTCGTAGAGCGCCTCGTTGAACGCGTTGAGCGCTTCGGGCCGGTCCAGGGTGACGGTCCGCACCCCGCTGTCGTCGCTGATCTGCACGGTCACGGCAGCAGACTACGCGTCGGCGGCGAACGGCGAGCGCAGCACGTAGCGACTCGTCGGCACCGTGTCGACATCGCGGTCCGCCCCGAAAGCCCCCGTGCTGGCCAGCATCCGCTGCATCCGGTCCGACAGGTCGGCGTCGTCGGCGGCTCCGAAGAAGGCGTGCAGATCCGCCACCGCCGCGAGCGGGAACAGCTCCTCCACGATCGCGTCGATCCGCGGCGCACCGTCTGTCAGCGGCCGCACCACCGTGTTCTGCACGTAGCCGAAGGTGTCCTGCGTGGCGATCGCCACCGGGGTGTGGTCGACGTGCCAGCGGGTCAGCCACGTCCGCTCGTCGAGATCCGGCGGACGGCGCAGCAGCGCCACGTTCGCCAAACCGTCGGTGCGTGCACCGACCACGCTCGGCGGCGGCAGCGGCACCGACTCCGTGACCAGATAGGCCGGCGCCTCGGCACATTCGGCGGCAAGAAGGTCGCGCACCGCACCCAGTTCCGGGCTGTGATAGCTGTGGGTCCACACGCTGACCACCGCGACCACGGGCGGGTCCAGCGTCGTCAGCGTCATCAGCGACGCCCGCACCGGCGCATCGCGGACGTTGACGGCCAGCCCCGGCACCCCGGCGTCGAGCACCCGGTTCGCCACCTCCGTGCGCAGCCGCGCACACCACTGGTCATCGGCGCCGTCACGGCGCAACGTGAACATCACCTTCTCCACGAGACCTCCTCCACGAGGGAACGTACACATGGCCGTGACGACGGCCACCGGCGATAGGACACAATCGACTCGTGCTCATCGGCGACCGCGTGAAGGATGCGCTGCGGTTGACCACGCCGGGTGCCGGCGCGGTGCTGCGCAGCCTGCTCGGCGTGCTCGCGATGACCGCACTGGCGCTCTACCTGATCTCGCCCACCGCCGCGATGTGGACGGCAGGCGCGGGCATCGTCGCGGCGGCCGTCGCGCTGCAGGACGTACCGGGCAGGCGCTGGCCGATCGTGCTGATCGCCTCCGCCGAACTGGGGGCCGCGGTGCTGCTCGGCGCTTTGACCGGTGCACACGACGTGGCGTTCGTGGCCGCGGTCGCGGTGTGGGGTTTCGTCGCCGGAATGCAGTGGGCGCTCGGCGCACACGCGGCGTTCGTCTGCTCGGCCGCGGCGGCGCTGTTGGTGATCGCCCCGCCCGTCGCGAGCGGATGGGTCGACGTCGTGGCCGGTACGGCGATGGCGGTGGCGGCCGGTCTGCTCCAGGCGGGGCTGGTGTGGCTACGGCCGCCACAGCGCTGGCGGGTGCAGCAGCATGCGCTCACGCGGGCACACCGATCGTTGGCCGAGGATGCCCGCAGTATGGCCGCGGCGCGCGACACCGCACTCGACCCCGCCCAGATCACCTGGCTGCGCGAGGTGTTCGTCGACATCCCGGTTCGCCAGCGCCCCAAGGCCTACCAGGTGGGTTACCGGCTGCCCGAGCGGATCTCGGCGACGCTGACGGCGCTGCGGCGCACCGACACCGACGCCACCGAGTTGCTCTCGGCCGCCGGTGACTTCCTCGACGCCATCGCCGGACACGGCGTCACCGCCCACCGGGACGCCGAGCGGGCACTGCAGCGCGTCGATGCGGCAGCCGCGGCCATCGACGGTCCGGGCGCGGATGCGGCACAACAGTTCTCGAAGCAGCTGCACGACGCGGCGGTGCTGCGGTTCGGTCAGCTGCGCGGGCCCGGCGTCGCCGAATCGCTGACCGGTTCGATGGCGGCGCTGCGACGGCATCTGGAGTGGACGTCGCCGGTGTTGCGGCACGCGCTGCGCCTGGCGGTCGCCGTGGGGATCGGCGCCGGGGTGGCCCGCTTCGGTCATCTCGAGGAGGGTCACTGGGTCGCGCTCGCGGTGCTGCTGCTGCTCCGCCCGGAGACCTCGCACACCTACACCCTCAGCGCGGGCCGGCTGGCCGGGACCGTCGGCGGTATCGCGCTGGCCTCGGCGCTGGGCCTGATGTGGCCGCCGTCGGGCATGGTGGCGGCCCTCGGCGCGGTGGTGTTCGCCGGGCTGGCGTATCTGGTGTGGGGATTCGGCTACATCGCGGTCAGCGGGGCGATCGCCGCGTCCACGGTGTTCCTGGTCGGCATCGCGACGCCGGTGCAGGCGCTCGACGTAACCGACCGGTTGTTCGCGGCGATGCTCGGTGGCGGTCTGGTGATGGCAGTGCACGTGCTGCTGCCCGACGACTCGCTGATCCGGCTACGCCAGCGCGCCGGCGAACTGCTCAAGACCGAGATCGACTACGCCGCCACGGTGATGCGGGCGTTCGTACGGGAGGTGGACCGCCCCGCCGACGCACTGGCGGCCGCGTGGCAGCGGGCGTTCCGCGCTCGGGCAGCGTTCGAGGCGGCGTCGGGTGCGGTCCGGCTCGACGAAGCCCACCTGAGGCAGTGGCTGCGGTCCCTGCGCGCTGCGCTCAACGCCATCACCGGGGCCTGCACCACCATGGAGGCCGGTCTGCCGCAGGTGCCGCCGACGGGTCTGAGCCCCGAATTCGTCGCGGCGGTGGACGATTACGTCGACGCGCTGCGCGGTGCGCCGGCCAATCCGGCGGCGCCGTGGACCGTGGATCTGACGGAGCTGACCGCGGCCGACCAGCTGGTCCGCCGGACCGCGCTGACCGGCGCCGGGGACAGCGCCGCGGCGCGCGTCCTGGTCGCCGGTCTGACGACCATCACGCGCAGCCTGTCGGCGATCACGTTTGTTCCCGCGCCCACCTGGGCTGAATGAACACCCCGTGGGCTTCGACGGTCACACCGTCGTCGTCGGCGAGGAAGCCCTCGGCGTAGGCCTTCACGCCCTCGATCCGCACGATCGCAGCCTCGGCGCGTAACCGGCCCAGCGGGGTGGTGCGCAGGTAGCGCAGGCTGATGGTGCCGGTGAGGCGGGGCCGTTCCAGGTTGCTCGCCGCCTCGCCCAGCAGATGGTCGAGCACCAGCGCGGCGACGCCGCCGTGGACGTGGCCGGGCGGCCCCTCGTAGGCGGCGCCCAGTTCGAACTCACTGGCGACGCTGCCGTCGTCCCGGTGCTCGACGATCACCGGCGGTGCCATCGGGTTGCGCAGCCCGATGACGGGGTTGCCCCAGGTCATCTGGGTGCCGTCCCCGGCAGTGCGGATCCCGAACGGGCCGTCGATCTGACGACTGCGCAGCCGAGCGGTCGCGGCGTCGATCTCGGCCTTGGCGGCGGCGACGGCGTCGGCGTCGGCCTCCGTGCGGATCGTGGCGTCGATCAGGGCGCGCACCGATTCGGTCAGCGGTTCGTAGACCGCCCGCAACCGGTGGACGTCGTCGGTGCTCAGGCTGTCGACAGGGGTGTAGTCCAGCACCTCTGCACTAGAACACGTTCCAGACTCCGGTGTCGAATCATCGTCGCCGGCCGCAGCCGTCATCGATCGAGGTCCGACAGCGGCCGCCGTTCGACCCCGCGCCCGGTGACCACCTTGGCACTGATCGCGGCGAGGCGGGCCATCCCGCGATAGGTCGACGGGTTGAACAGGGTCGGCCACGTGGTGCGGGTCAGATGGTCGTCGAGGGGGCGGCCGTCGAACCGCTCCCGCAGCCACCGCAGCGACATCGGCGCCGACATCGGGTGCAGCAGAATGTGCTCGCAGAACCGGTCCCGGTGATAGGTGACGTGGGTGCCGAGGCCGCGGTAGTTGCGGGCCAGTTCGTCGATGTCGTCGACGGAGATGATGCGGTCGTGCACCGCCTGGATCATCAGCACCGGCATCGACGGCGCCGACCGGCCGAGCCGGATGGCGTCGAACACCTCCTGCACCTCCGGCATCTCGAGCAGTTCGTCGACCGGGCCGTCGAGCATCGTGGCCATGTCCTTTTTCATCAGCCGCAGCACCGCCTGCGCCGTCGTCATCTTCGACAGCCGCTCGAGCGTTGCCCTGCCCTCGGCGTTCGCCCGTTCCTCGACGATCCTGCGGAGCTCGGGATAGCTGTGCATCAGGGCGACGACCACCATCACCGGCAGACCGGAGAAGACCTTGCCGTTGAGGCGGTGGTAGGTGTTGCCGAGGTCCCCGACCGGCGAACCCAGAACGGCCCCGACGATGTTGAGTTCGGGTGCGTAACAGCTGTGCATCTCGGCTGCCCAAGCCGTCGCCAGACCGCCGCCGGAGTAACCCCACACGCCGATGGGCGCCGCCGGGGACAGTTCGAAAGGGGCATGGTTCAGCGCGGCGCGCAGTCCGTCGAGCACACAGTGCCCGGGTTCGTACGGCGCGCCGAACACCCCGTGCGGTCCGCCGTGGTCGGGGATCGCGACGGCCCAGCCCTCGGCCAGCAGCGCCGCGATGAGGAGCAACTCCACCTGCGCGAGCGAACCCGCCGCCCTGGCCCGGCGCCGCAGTGCGTAGGACGGGAAGCAGCGGCCGGTGACCGCGTCGATCGCGCACTGGTAGGAGACGATGGGCGTCAGCTCGCCGGGCCGGCGGTCGGCCGGCGTCAGCACGGTGGTGGCGGTGCTCAACGGTCTGTTCTCCAGATCGTTGGTCCGGTACAGCACCTGGGTGGCGGTGAAGCGCTGCGGTATCAGTCCGAGGAAGGCCAGCTGCACGTCGCGGAAGCGCAGCACGGTCCCGGGCGCCGTGTGCTCGTATCCACTGGGCGGCCGGTAGAACGGGTCATGCGCCGGCAGCTGCGGGCGGCCGCCTCTTCGAGCCATGCTCGTTCTTTCCCCGGCGTGCAGCCGAATATGCCTGCTCTCAGATCTCCTGACGCCGCGCGGCAGAGGCGAACCCCAGCCAGGTGTGCCGGTTGCCCGCCCAGCACCACCCGACCTTGAGCGCATCGCGCCGCGCACGGCCGTCGCGGCCGGTGCCGTTGCTGATCCACAGCGCGGGCGTGCGGGTGTCGAGCGCGCCGCCGGGTTTGCGCCGCCGCGATCCGATCGTCATGAAGCAGTACCCGCGTTCGAGCGCGCCGGGTTGTTGGAGCACCCAGAACAGGCCCTCGGTGACGGTGAGCGGCGTCCGCCCGGCCGCGACCAGTGCGGGCAGCGCCTCGTCGGGGCTCCAGTTCGCCATCGCGTCACCCCGGTCGAGGCCGGTGACGGCATAGGCGGGGGCGTCCGGCAGGTCGTCGACCGGGTCGAAGTCGTCCACGTCGGTCATGTCCGCGACGACGAAGGCCGGCCGGTCCCGCCAGATGACCGCCGGGGTGAGCACCGACGGCGGCAACAGCTTCGGATGGATGACGAGCAGAGCGCCCTCGGGGGCGTCGGCGGCCGCGCGTCGCAGCGCGTCGACGGGGAGGCCGGCCATGTCGTGCAGGCCGGTGTCGATGATCCGGTCGGCCTGTTCGGTCGGCGTGGGCAGCGCATCGGTGAGCGTCGGCACCCGCGATCAACGATCCGGCGCCCCACCGGGTTCCCGGCGGCGGTCAGGTGGCGACTCAGCCCGGGATGAACGCCACCTCGACGTCGTCGGCCAGCACCACGTACATCCGGCGCCACGGATCGCTGCCCTCCAGGCGCCATTGGTGTCCGGATCCCGCGGTGTCCTCGGCCAGCAGCACATCGCCGGGACCGAGCGGGAACTCCGAGCCGTCACGCGTGGCGAACACCAGTGAACCCGCCAGCGTCACGACGAGCTGGCGCACCGGCGCGGTGTGCCACGCCAACGCTCCCCCGACGGCAGTCTCCTCGACGGTGACATGGGTGGTGGGCATGACGGCCGAGACGAGGTCGTCGTTGCGGCCGGGCCGCATGTCGAGGCGGCCGACCTCGAAGTGCGACGCGTCGTCGGAGCCCGTCCACAGCCGCACACATCGGATCATTGGGTCACCGTAGTGGCAGACGCATCGATCCGCCGTACAACGGGGCAGACGCGACCGTCGCGGTCGGGCCCGTATTCGATTACCGTGCGTGACATGGCTGTATCGCTCGGCACGGACGCCGAGCCCTACTACGACCTCGGGACCTACCACCGGCCGACGGACACCCCGTCCGCGCAGGCGCAGACGTGGTTCGACCGCGGCATGGTGTGGGCATACGCGTTCAACCACGAGGAGTCGATCCACTGTTTCGAGCGGGCGCTGGAGCTCGACCCGGATCTCGGGATCGCGCGGTGGGGTGTCGCCTACGCCGTCGGCCCGAACTACAACAAGCCTTGGGAGGCTTTCGATCCCGTCGACCGGCAGGCCTCGCTCGCGCGGGCCCGCATGGAACTCGACCTGGCCGCCGCGGCGCGGGCGTCGACGGTCGAACGCGGCCTCATCGACGCCCTGAAGGCGCGGTTCGCCGCCGAGGATCCCGAGGACGGGGACGCGCTGGAAGCCGCGCACCGCGCCTACGCCGAGGCGATGGCCGGCCTGGCGCGCACCCACCCCGACGACGTCGACGTCCAGGCGCTGGCAGCCGACGCGCTCGTCAACGTCACCGCGTGGGCGCTGTGGAACACCCGGACGGGCGAACCCGCGCCGGGGTCGCGCGTGGTCGAGGCGAAGGCGCTCCTCGATGCCGCCCTGGACACGCCGGCGGGCTGCGCGCACCCCGGGGTGCTGCATCTGTATCTGCACACGATGGAGATGTCGGCGACGCCCGAGGTGGCGCTGCCAGCCGCGGATCTGCTGCGCGGACTGGTGCCCGACGCCGGACACCTGCAGCACATGCCGAGCCACATCGACGTGCTGTGCGGCCACTACCGCGCCTCGGTCGTCGCCAATACCGTTGCGGTGGAGGCAGATCGGCGGTTCGTCGAACGTGCCGGGCCGTTGAACTTCTACTCGCTCTATCGGGCGCACGATCTGCACTTCGTGGTGTATTCGGCGATGTTCGAGGGCGCGTCGCGGATCGCGCTGCAGGCCGCCGACGAGCTCGCCGGTCAGCTGACCCCGGAGTTGCTGGCGATCGAGTCGCCGCCGATGGCCGACTGGCTGGAGGCCTTCGTCCCGCTGCGGGTACATGTCCTGGTCCGCTTCGGCCGGTGGGACGATCTGATCGCCGAACCGCTGCCCGACGATCTGCAGCTCTACTGCACCACCGCGGCCACCGTGCACTACGGCCGCGGCGTGGCCCACGCGGCCAAGGGTGATCTCGACGCGGCCCGCGCCGAACGCGACGCCTTCGCCGCCGCTCATGACCGGATCCCCGAGAGCCGCTACCTGTTCAACAACACCAGCCGCGACATCCTCGCCGTCGGCCGCGCCATGCTCGACGGTGAGATCGCCTACCGGGAAGGCGATTTCGAGCGCGCATTCGCGGATCTCCGTAGGGCGATCGACCTCGACGACGCCCTGCCCTACGACGAACCGTGGGGGTGGATGCAACCGACCCGCCATGCGTACGGCGCGCTGCTGCTCGAACAGGGCCGGGTGGAGGAGGCCGCCGCGGTGTACGCGGCGGATCTGGGGCTCGATCCGACACTCGCGCGGTCGTCCCAGCATCCGGGCAATGTGTGGAGCCTGCACGGCTATCACGAATGTCTGCAGCGACTCGGCCGTACGGCCGAGGCGACGATCATCGGGCGGCAACTGGCGATCGCCGCCGCCCGCGCCGACGTCCCGGTCAACGCCTCGTGCGCCTGCCGGCTCGAGGTCGCCGGCGGCTGCTGCGACTGAGGCCTGCTGACCGGGACCCGCTGCGTAGACTTCGGGGCGTGCCGATCAGCGACTCCGACCTGCAGCATCTGCGGCGCTGCGTCGAACTGGCCCGAGAGGCGCTGGAAGCAGGCGACGAGCCGTTCGGGTCGATCCTGGTCGACGGCGCCGGTCAGACGCTGTTCGAGGATCACAACCGCGTCAGCGGCGGCGACGCGACGCGCCATCCGGAATTCGAGATCGCCCGGTGGGCGGCCGAACACCTCGACCCCGCCGGCCGCCGCGACGCCACCGTCTACACCTCCGGCGAACACTGCCCGATGTGCTCGGCTGCGCACGCCTGGGTGGGGCTGGACCGCATCGTGTATGCGACCTCCTCGGCACAACTGGTGGACTGGCTCACCGAATGGGGCGCTCCCCTGCCGCCCGTGACCGGCCTGCCGATCAACGCGGTCGCGCCGGACGTCACCGCCGACGGTCCGGCACCCGAACTCGCCGAGGTCATGCGCGGTCTCTACGAAGCGAGGTTCCGCGGATGAGCGCGCCCGGGTGGGTCGAGCACGCCATCTGGTGGCACGTCTATCCGCTGGGTTTCGTCGGGGCCTTCCCCGCCGAGACGCCGCCGTCGGCCGACGAACACCGGCTGCGACGGATCATCGACTGGCTCGACCACGCCGTCGCGCTCGGTGCGTCGGGCCTGGCGCTGGGCCCGGTGTTCGCGTCGAAGACCCACGGTTACGACACCACCGACCACCTGCGCATCGATCCCCGCCTCGGTGACGATGCCGACTTCGACGCGCTGGTCGCCGAAGCGCACGCCCGCGGGCTGCGGGTGCTGCTCGACGGCGTCTTCAACCACGTCGGCACCGACTTCCCGCAGTACCGCGACGCACTGGACGGCGGCCCCGGCGGTGAGTGGTTCCGCAAGCGGCGCAACGAATTCGCTACCTTCGAGGGGCACGGCGAGCTGATCGCGCTCGACCACCGCAATCCCGCGGTGGTCGACTACACCGTGGAGGTGATGTCGCACTGGTTGTCGCGCGGCGCCGACGGCTGGCGGCTCGACGCGGCCTACGCGGTGCCCGACCACTTCTGGGCTCAGGTGTTACCCCGCGTGCGGGAAGCGCATCCCGATGCCTGGTTCGTCGGCGAGGTCATCCACGGCGACTACGCGGCCCGGGTGGCGGCCGGTTTCGACTCGGTGACGCAGTACGAACTGTGGAAGGCGATCTGGAGCAGCCTCAACGACGGCAACTTCCACGAACTCGACCATGCGCTCAAGCGGCACAACGAGTTCCTCGAGACGTTCGCACCGCTGACGTTCGTGGGCAACCACGACGTCACCCGGATCGCGAGCAAGCTCGAGAACCCGGCGCACGTCGCCCAGGCACTGGCCCTGATGTTCACGATCGGCGGAGTGCCGAGCGTGTACGCCGGCGACGAACTCGGCTACCGCGGGGTCAAGGAAGATCGGGCCGGCGGTGACGATGCCGTCCGACCGGAGTTCGGGACGCCGCCGGGTGACGACAGCGATATCTTCCGGCTGCACCAGTTCCTGATCGGGCTGCGGCGCAGGCATCCGTGGCTGCACCGGGCCACCACCACCCCGGTCGTGCTGACGAACCGGCACTACGTCTACCAGTCTCGGCACGGCGACGACGCACTGCTGGTGGCGCTCAACGTCGACGACGCGGAGCCGTTGACGGTGCCGCTGGCCGATGCCGGATTCGGTCGCGGCACGGTGATCGCCGGCGCCGGCGCGCCACCGCCCGACGAGGTCGAGCAGGTCACCGTGGCTCCGCAGAGCTGGGTCGTCGTCAAACCGGCCTGAGGCCGGTTCAGTCAAGCCTGCGGGCAGTGACCGGATCCTCCGCACCGTCGTAGAACTTGTCGAGTACAGCACGGAACCGGCCACCGTCCTCTGCGCACCGGGCGAACAGCGTCATCGAGGAACGCAACTTCAGATCGTCGGGCGATCCGAAGATCTCCCCCGCCGACCGGCCCTCGACGGCGAGCACCAGGCCGGTGCATTCCCGCAGTCGGCCACCCAGCACCGGATCCGCGAGGTAGGCCTGCGCCTCAGCGCGCGAACCGATGCCGTAGTGCACCGCCGTCGGACTGTGCCCGAGCCCGCGGAGCTGGGGAAACACGAACCACATCCAATGGCTGCGTTTCCGGCCTTCCCGCAACTCGGTCAGCACGGTTTCGTACACCGGATCCTGCGCATCGCGGAAGCGCTGCAGGTCGAACGGATCGGGGCCGTCGGCGGCGGTGCTCATGCGGTGCGGATACCCACCCGAGCGGGCCGACATTCACCGTCGGCCCGGGCCCAGCGACTATCGTCGGGAGACGACGACCACACGCGTATCCGGCGCGTCGAGGAGGTCCACCATGCCCAGCCGCCACGTGCCGCGCCCCCGCGATCTCGCGCCGCTGCTGCAGCTGCGCAAACCCGTGCTGCAGCCCACCGCGCGGCGGTTGTCCAAAGCGCTGACCATCGAGGACCTCCGGCGAATCGCCAAGCGTCGCACGCCGAAAGCCGCGTTCGACTACACCGACGGCGCCGCCGAGGACGAACTGTCCCTGGCGCGGGCCCGACAGGCATTCCGCGACATCGAGTTCCACCCGACGATCCTGCGCAATGTCGCCGCCGTCGACACCAGCACCGAAGTGCTCGGTGGCCCCGCGGCCCTGCCCTTCGGCATCGCGCCCACCGGGTTCACCCGGCTGATGCACACCGACGGGGAGATCGCCGGGGCGCACGCTGCGGCCGCGGCGGGCATCCCGTTCGCCCTCTCGACGCTCGGCACCCGCTCCATCGAAGAGGTTCGCGCCGCGAATCCGCGCGGCCGCAACTGGTTTCAGCTCTACATGTGGACCGACCGCGAACGGTCGATGGCGTTGGTGGAACGCGCCGCCGCCGCGGGCTTCGACACGCTGCTGGTGACCGTCGACGTCCCGGTGGCGGGTGCGCGGCTGCGCGACACCCGCAACGGCATGTCCATACCGCCCCGGCTCACCGTGCGCACGGTGCTGGACGCGATCCCGCGGCCGCGCTGGTGGTTCGATCTGCTGACCACCGAACCGCTGTCGTTCGCCGAGCTGGACCGGTGGCCGGGCACCGTCGCGTCCTACCTGGACTCGACCTTCGACCCGACGGTGACCTTCGAGGATCTGGCCTGGATCGCCGAGCAGTGGCCGAACAAGCTGGTGGTCAAGGGAATTCAGACCCTCGAGGACGCCCGGGCGGTCGTCGACCTGGGTGTGGACGGCATCCTGCTGTCCAACCACGGCGGCAGACAGCTCGACCGCGCGCCGGTGCCGTTCCACCTGCTGCCGCAGGTCGCACGCGAACTCGGCCGCGACACCGAGATCCTGCTGGACACCGGGATCATGTCCGGAGCCGACATCGTCGCCGCGGTCGCGCTCGGCGCCCGGTTCACCCTGATCGGCCGGGCCTACCTCTACGGTCTGATGGCCGGCGGCGAGGCCGGGGTGCGCCGGGCCGTCGACATCCTGGCCGGACAGCTCGCCCGCACCATGCAGCTGCTCGGCGTCACCGCACTCGACGAGCTGACCCCCGACCACGTCACCCAGTTGCACCGACTCACGCCGCGCCCCTGAGGGTTTCGTAACGACCCGAGTCGCAATCGTTGTGGTTTCGCGATGCGCGTTGTCCGTGTTGAAACGGCCGCCGGAGCCGTGCCGCCTGTTTCATGAGGACCGAAAAGCGACGGCGATTGCTTTGAGACATGCGATGGAAAGGTTGGTGGGTTGCCGTTATGAAGATCGGTGAACTGAAGGCGCGGACGGGGCGAGGGACCCTGCGGCGCCGACTGGCGGCGATGGCCGTGGCGCTGCTCGCGCTGCCCGGCCTGATCGGATTCGCCGGAAACACGGCGACGGCGGGCGCGTTCTCCCGACCCGGGCTGCCCGTCGAGTATCTCGACGTGTTCTCCCAGGCGATGAACCGCAACATCCGGATCCAGTTCCAGGGCGGCGGACCGCACGCGGTGTACCTGCTGGACGGACTGCGCGCCCAGGACGACTACAACGGCTGGGACATCAACACCCCGGCGTTCGAGTGGTACTACCAGTCGGGGCTCTCGACGGTCATGCCCGTCGGCGGACAGTCCAGCTTCTACACCGACTGGTACCAGCCTTCACGCGGCAACGGTCAGGACTACACCTACAAGTGGGAGACCTTCCTGACCCAGGAGCTGCCGGCATGGCTGCAGGCCAACCGCGGGGTGTCCCCGGACGGTAACGCCATCGTCGGCCTCTCGATGGCCGGTAGCGCGGCGCTGACCTACGCCGTCTACTACCCGCAGAAGTTCATCTACGCGGCGTCGCTGTCGGGCTTCCTGAACCCGTCCGAGGGCTGGTGGCCGATGCTGATCGGGCTGGCGATGCAGGATGCCGGCAAGTTCAACGCCGAGAGCATGTGGGGCCCGAGCAGTGACCCGGCCTGGCGGCGCAACGATCCGATGGTCAACATCGCTCAGCTGGTCGCGAACAACACGCGGCTGTGGGTCTACTGCGGCACCGGCACCCCGTCGGACCTCGACGCCGGCACCCAGGGCGGCAACCTGATGGCGGCACAGTTCCTCGAAGGGTTCACCCTGCGCACCAACATCACCTTCCGCGACAAATACATCGCCGCGGGCGGCACCAACGGTGTGTTCAACTTCCCGCCGAACGGCACGCACAGCTGGGGCTACTGGGGTCAGCAGCTGCTGCAGATGAAGCCCGACATCCAGCGGGTCCTGGGGGCACAGGGCAGTGTCTGAGATCGACGTCTAGAAGATCCCCCCAACCAGGGAGCCTGCCGCGACCCCCCGCGGCAGGCTCCCTGCCTTTGTCTGGGCGAGAAGCGGCCGGGAACAAACGCCTCCCCGCCAAGGTTGAGTCGATCTGACTGAACTTTGGAGGATCACATGGCTGAAGCCAACGGCACGACACGTGCTGTGCCCGTCCTGCTGAGCAACGACGCGATCGTGCTGCCGGGCATGGTGGTGCCGATCGAACTCGACGATGCCGCCCAGGCCGCGATCGACGCGGCCGGCGCGACCGAATCCGGTGAGTTGCTCGTCGCCCCGCGACTGGACGATCGTTACCCGTCCTACGGCGTGCTGGCCACGATCGTGCAGACCGGGCGCATCCCCGGTGGCGGCACCGCAGCCGTCGTCCGCGGCACCACCCGCGCACACATCGGCGCCGGGACCACCGGACCGGGAACCGCGCTGTGGGTGGAGGTCACCGAGGTGACCGAACCGGAGATCACCGACGAGATCCGCACGCTGGCCGCCGAATACAAGAAGCTCCTGCTGGCGATGCTGCAACGCCGGGAGGCCTGGCAGATCATCGATTTCGTCAACCAGCTCAGCGATCCGTCGGCGCTGTCGGACACCGCGGGTTACGCCGGCTACCTCTCGCAGGTGCAGAAGCGTCAGCTGCTGGAGACGCCCGACGTCGCTGAGCGGCTACGGGCGCTGATCGAGTGGACCGGCGAACACCTGGCCGAGGTCGAGGTGAACGAGAAGATCGCCGAGGACGTCCGTGCCGGTATGGACAAGCAGCAGAAGGAATTCCTGCTGCGTCAGCAGCTGAACGCGATTCGCAAGGAGCTCGGCGAAGACGAACCCGAGGGATCTGAGGATTACCGCGCCCGGGTCGAGGCTGCCGATCTGCCCGAGAAGGTCCGTGAGGCGGCGCTGCGCGAGGTGGGCAAGCTCGAACGCGCCAGCGACCAGAGTCCGGAGGGCGGCTGGATCCGCACCTGGCTCGACACCGTGCTCGACCTGCCGTGGAACGTCACCACCGAGGACTCGACGGATCTGAAGTCCGCCAGAGAGATCCTCGACGCCGATCACCACGGGCTCGACGACGTCAAAGAGCGCATCGTCGAATACCTCGCGGTGCGGGCCCGCCGCGCCCAGCGCGGGTTGGCCGTCGTCGGCGGTCGCGGCTCTGGTGCGGTGATGGTGTTGGCCGGCCCTCCCGGTGTCGGAAAGACCTCGCTCGGCGAGTCCGTCGCCCGCGCACTGGGCCGCAAGTTCGTCCGCGTCGCCCTCGGCGGTGTGCGCGACGAGGCCGAGATCCGCGGTCACCGGCGCACGTACGTCGGCGCGCTACCCGGGCGCATCGTGCGGGCGATCGGCGAGGCGGGTTCGATGAATCCCGTTGTGCTGCTGGACGAGATCGACAAGGTCGGCTCCGATTATCGCGGTGACCCCGCGGCGGCGCTGCTGGAGGTGCTGGACCCGGCGCAGAACCACACGTTCCGCGACCACTACCTCGATCTGGACCTGGACCTGTCGGATGTGGTGTTCCTGGCGACGGCCAACGTCATCGAGAACATCCCGCAGGCGCTGCTGGACCGGATGGAGCTGGTGCAGATCGACGGCTACACCGCCGACGACAAGGTGGCCATCGCCCGCGACTTCCTGCTGCCGCGTCAGCGGGAACGCGCCGCGCTGACCCAGGACGAAGTCGCCGTCACAGATGACGCGCTGCGCAAGATCGCCGCCGACTACACCCGCGAACCCGGGGTGCGGCAGCTCGAACGGCTGCTGGCCAAGGCGATGCGCAAGGCGACGACCATCCTGGCGGCCGATCCGTCGCCGATCACCATCGACGAGCCGGATCTGGTGACCTATCTGGGCCGGCCGCGGTTCATACCGGAATCGGCGGAGCGTACGGCGGTGCCCGGCGTGGCGACCGGACTGGCCGTGACCGGTCTGGGTGGCGATGTGCTTTACATCGAGGCGGGTTCCACCGACGGCGACGCGGGATTGCAGCTGACCGGTCAGCTCGGCGACGTGATGAAGGAATCGGCGCAGATCGCGCTGTCCTACGTCCGCTCGCACGCCGCCGAACTCGGCGTCGACCCGAAGGCGCTGGACCGGCGCATCCACGTGCACGTGCCCGCCGGTGCGGTGCCCAAGGACGGGCCGTCGGCCGGCGTCACGATGGTGACCGCGCTGGTGTCGATGGCCACCGGGCGGCAGGTGCGCTCCGACGTCGGTATGACCGGTGAGGTCACGCTGAACGGGCGGGTGCTGCCGATCGGCGGGGTCAAGCAGAAGCTGCTGGCCGCGCAGCGCGCCGGGCTGTCGACGGTGTTCATCCCGCAGCGCAACGAGGCCGACCTCGACGACGTGCCGGCCGAGGTGCTGGAGTCGCTGACGGTCAGACCGATGACCGATGTTGCCGAGATCGTCGCGCAGGCACTGGAACCGGCGGCGGAGACTGTCGCAGCCGCCTGAGCGCCAGCCCGCGAGTAGACGCAGACTCGGACGATCCGTTGCTGGATCGTCCGAGTCTGTGTCTGTTCAGCGGTCATAGGTGACGCGGTTCGCGGCCGCCCGCCGCGGGTACCGGTCGATCATGGCGGACAGGAACACCGAAGACACCGTGCGACGCCTGCTCGACGAGGCCGGCACGACGTACGCCGAGCAGGCCGGTATCCGGCTCGACGACAAACCGATGCCGCTGTTCGAGCTCCTGACGCTGTGCATGTTGGCCAGCAAGCCGATCGACGCCACCACCGCGGTGCGCGCCGCCCACGAGATCTTCAGGGAGAAACTCCGCACCCCCGATGCGGTACTCGCAGCCAACCGCAGGACGATGATCGATGCGTTCGGCCGCGCCGGTTACGCCCGCTACGACGAGAGCTCGGCCACCCGGCTGGTCGATATGGCGCAGGCCGTGCACGACGACTACGCAGGCGACCTACGTCGACTCGGTGAATCCCACGATCCCGCCACCGTCCGCAGACTGCTCAAGGAGTTCAAAGGCATCGGCGACACCCGCGCCGACATCTTCCTGCGCGAGGTGCAGGACGTGTGGACGTGGCTGCGGCCGTTCTTCGACGACCGGGCCACCGACGCGGCGAAACGATTCGGCCTGCCCGCCGACCCCCAGGAGTTGGCAGAGCTCGCCGGCGACCGGTGCGCCGCGCTGGCCGCCGCGCTGGTGCGGGTGTCGCTCGACGACGACCTGCGGGACAGGGTCGAGCAGGGGTGACGCGGTGACCGTCAAGATCGGCACCTCCGGGTGGTCCTACGACCACTGGGCCGACGTGCTCTACCGGCCGGGACTGCCGGTGGCCAAACGCCTGACGCGCTACGTCGAGGAGTTCGACACCGTCGAACTCAACGCCAGCTTCTACCGCTGGCCGCGCGACGCGGCCTTCACCGGATGGCACGACCGGCTGCCCGCCGGATTCACCATGTCGGTCAAAGCCCACCGCGGGCTGTCGCACTACCGCAGGCTCGGCACCCCGGAGCCGTGGATCGAGCGCTTCGAACGGTGCTGGAAAGCGCTCGGCGACAAGGGCGAAGCTCTTCTGGTGCAGGTGCATCCGGCCCTCGAGCGCGACGACGCCCGCCTCGAGCACTTCCTGACGGTGATGCCGGTTTGGATCCCGGTCGCCATGGAACTGCGGCACGCGTCCTGGAACCACCCCGAGGTGTTCGCTCTGCTGGAACGCCACCACGCGACGTACGTGGTGATGAGCGGTGCCGGTATGCCGTGTGTGCCGCGCGCGACCAGTGATCTGGTCTACGTGCGTCTGCACGGCCCCGATCAGGAGTCGCTGTACGCCGGGTCGTATCCGGACGACACACTGCGGCAGTGGGCCGACCGCATCGCCGGCTGGGCCGACGAGGGCCGGCGCGTGGTCGTGTACTTCAACAACGACCTGGGCGGGCACGCGGTGCGCAACGCGTGGACCCTACGCGAGCTGCTCGCGGCCCGGGTGGGCTGACCCCGCCGCCCGCGCCGCGACCGGCGTCGGGCACCCTGGATAGCCGACATGCGAGCGATGACCCTGATGACCCTGGCCCCGGCACTGATACTGATGACAGCCGGCTGCACCGCGCCCACCATCGTCAACACCGACGAACCGCGGCCGTCGGCGGCCAGTGGCCCGAGCACCACCGCGGCACCGGCGCTCAACACCACGAACCTGGTGAACGCCTTCGACTACGGCGCCCCGGTGGACGCGGTCACGCACTACTTCTTCACCACCCCGTCGGGACGCTGGCAGTGCGCGATCGTCCCCCGGGTCCAGGCGGGGTGTCAGCCTGCCGACGGCGCGGACCTCGACGTCCCTGGCGCACCGGACACCGTGCTCGACGCCACCGGGGAGGAGACCGCCCCGAACGCGATCGTGCTGACCCGCGACGGCGACGCCGCATTCGCCGCCGTCGAGGACACGGCTTTCGTTCCGGAGCCTGGACCGGCCGTCGAACTGCGCTTCAACGAGGTGCTGGCGGTGGCGGGGTTCCGCTGCAACGTGCAGGAGGCGTCGGGGATCTCCTGTCTGAGCGAGCGGTCCGGGAAGGGCTTCGCGTTCTCCACCGAGGCTTTCGAACCGCGGTATGTCGAGGTGCCGGCCGGTGCGGCCGTCGCCTCGACGACGACCAGCACCGGCCGGTAGCCGGTTACGGCTGCTTCTGGCCGGGGATCCCCTCGTAGGCGATGTCGCCGGTTTCGAGGTTCTTGTTGGTCAGATCGGTAAGACCCTCGAGGAACTTCTGCCGCTCGGTGACGACGTGCTCGATGGCGACGTCGACGTTGTCCTTGGTGATGGCGGGCATGATGTAGACCGGCTTGGTGTCGACCTGCTCACCCTTGGCCAGCTTGTTGGCGACGGCCAGCCCGGCGGACAGCTCCACGGTGCCGTTCTGCAGTGAGGTGCCGATGAACTCGCCGCTCTTGACGGCGTTCAGGCCGTCCTCGATACCGTCGATGCCCACGATCGGCACATTGTTGCGGCCGGACTCCTTGAGCGCCTGCAGCGCGCCGAGACCCATGTCGTCGTTCTCGGCGACCACGCCGTTGATCTGATCGCCGAAGCCGGAGATCCAGTTCTTCATCTTGTTGACGGCCTCATCGCGCTTCCAGTTGGCGGTGTCCATCGCCAGGATGCGGATGTCCGGGTAGCGCGACAGCACATTGTTGATGCCCTTGGTGCGGTCGATCTCGCCGGACTGGCCCAGCGGGCCCTGCAGCACGACGATGTTGCCGCGGCCGCCGAGGCGGTCGGCCATCATCTGCATTTCCTGTTCACCGGCGGCGACGTCGTCGGGCTGCACGCTCGCGGCGACGTCGGGGCTGTTGAGTGCGGCGTTGACCGGCACCAGCGGGATGCCCTTGGCCTTCGCGGAGGCGACCTGCGGGCCGAGCGAATCCGCCTGCACCGGAACGACGATGATCGCGTCGACACCCTGGTTGATCATCGAGTCGACCTGGCTGGCCTGGGTGGCGACGTCGAGGTTGGCCGAGTTCCAGACCAACTCGATGTTGTTGTCCTTGGCGTACTGCTCCATACCCTCCTTGCCGGCGGTGATGAACGAGCTCATGTCGTACACGGTCACCCCGATGCGGGTGGTGTCGCTGTTGGCCTCGGTGTCCCCGGCGCCGCAGGCCGTCAGGCCGAACCCCAGCGCGGCGGCCGAGGCGATCGCGAACATCTTCGTCGGCAATCTCATGTGCTTCTCTCTCTCGTTGATGTGCGGAATTCTGCGATGCGCGGTGTGGGCGTCATGTTCGCCCCGTCATGTTCGGCGTCGTGAGGACCAGACGTCGACGGCGACCGCCGACACGATCAGCACACCCTTGATGACGTCCTGCCAGTAGGCGGGCACCACGAGGATGTCCAGCCCGTTGTTGAGGGTCTGAATGATGAACAGGCCCAGCACCGTTCCCCAGATCGTGCCGCGCCCGCCCATCAGGCTGGCGCCGCCGATGACCACTGCTGCGATGGCGTCGAGCTCGTAGCCCTGGCCCAGGTTCGGCGGGCCGGAGATCACCCGGGAGGCCAGCATGACGCCGGACAGCCCGGCCAGCAGCCCGGAGATGGCGTAGACACTGAACAGCACGTTGCGGGCGTTGATACCGGCGATCTCGGCGGCGTTTCGGTTACCGCCGACGGCGTAGACGCGCATGCCGTAGGTGGTGCGCTTCATCACCACGGCCAGCACGAGGATGCCGACGATCATCAACAGCACCGGGATCTGCAGACCCAGGATCTTCGTGTTGGCGATCGAGCCGAACTCCGCGGGGAGGCCGTTGATGGGGGCGCCGCCACCGATGACGTAGGCGAGCCCCGATCCGGCGGTCAGTGTGCCCAATGTCGCGATGAACGGTGGCACGTTGATGCGGGACACCAGGATCCCGTTGACCGAGCCGACCGCGAGGCCGACGAGCATCGCCACCGTGACGGTCATCCACACCTGTCCGGGATTCGCCTTGGCCGTCGCGGCACCCGCCATCGCCGACACCGCGATCACGCTGCCCACCGACAGGTCGATGCCGCCGGTCAGCACCACCAGCGTCTGCCCCAGCGCGATCAACGCGAACGGCGCGGCCGCGACCAGGATGGTGACCAGGTTGTCCACGGTGCCGAAACGCGCACTGCGGTAACTGAAGTACGCGATCACCAGCAGCATGATGATGACCATCGCGTAGCGCAGCGCGATGCCGCCCAGCCATTCCTTGCTGAACAGCTTCACCGGCTCACCGGTGATCGGCGACGCGACCGTGGTACCACCGGTGCCCTTGGGCGCGGTGTCCTCGTCATCGAGCTTGGTGGTCACGATGCTGCCTCCTGATCGTTTCGCTCTGGTTTGGAGTCGAGCGCGGTCGCCAGCCGGAACACCGACTCCTGCACCTCGGGATGGTCGAGCGCGTCGCGATCGAGTTCGCCGACGAACGCGCCGCCGCGCATGACGAATGCCCGGTGCGACAGCCCCACGACTTCGGGCATGTCCGAGGACGCCATCACCACGGCCATGCCCTGCGCGGCGAATTCGGTGATGATGCGGTAGATCTCGCTGCGAGCGCCGACGTCGACGCCGCGGGTGGGCTCGTCGAGCAGCAGCACGTTGACGGTGCCGGTCAGCCAGCGCGCCAGCACCACCTTCTGCTGGTTGCCGCCGGACAGCGTGCCGACCTCCTGGCTCATACCGCGGCTGCGCAGCCGCACCGACTTCATGACATCGGAGACCGCGGTGGTGCGGGCCTTGCCGCGCAGCCAGCCGCCGACCGAGAACGCCCCAAGCCGCGGCAGGGATCCGTTGTCCAGCACGCTCATCGACAACACGACACCGGAGATCTTGCGGTCTTCGGGCACCATCGCCATGCCCGCGGAGATCGCGGCGGCGGGCTGGTTGCGTTTGACCGTCCTACCCCGGACGACGACGTCGCCCGCGGAGGTGTGCCGGGCACCGAAGATCGCCTCGAGCAGTTCGGTGCGGCCCGCGCCGACCAGTCCGGCCAGGCCGAGGATCTCACCGGCCCGCACGGTGAACGACACGGGTTCGGAGGCGCCGTCGACCATGAGGTCGCGCACCTCGAGGACGGTGTCGGCGCCCGGTTCGGGGCGGGCCGGAAACAGGGTGTCCAGTTCCCGGCCGATCATCGCGGTGACGATGTCGTCGTCGGTGACCTCGGCAATGGCTTCGTCGAGGATGAGGCCGCCGTCGCGCAGCACCACCACCCGGTCGGCGATCGCGCGGATCTCGGCCATCTTGTGGGTGGTGAACACCATGGCCACACCGTGGTCGCGCAGTTTCCGGACGATGGTGTAGAGGCCTTCGACCTCGCGTTCGGAGATGGCCGAGGTCGGCTCGTCGAGCATCACCACCCGCGCACCCGTGCGTGCGGCCTTGACGATCTCGACGATCTGGCGCAGGCCGACGGGCAGGCTGCCCATCCGGGCCGATGGGTTGATGTCCACACCGAACACGCCCAGCGCGTCGCGGGCCTCGTCGATCATGGCCCGGCGGTTCAGGAACGGGCCGACAGTGAGTTCCCGTCCGACGAAGAGGTTCTCGTACACCGTCATGTCCTCGATCGAGGCCAATTCCTGCGGCACGATCGCGACACCGTGGCGGACGGCGTCCTTGGTGTTGCCGCCCGCGAGTTGGGCACCCTGCACGGTCACCGTGCCGCGGTCGGCGGTGTACTGGCCGCTGACGATCTTCATCAACGTGGATTTACCGGCCCCGTTCTCTCCGGCGAGTGCGGTGACACTGCCGGGTTCGAGGTTGAGTGTGATGCCCTTGAGGACGGGCACCCCGCCGAAGCTCTTGTGGATGTCGGTGCATTCCAGCAGCGCCTGGGTCACGTTGCACTCCCTGTGTTCTGCGGGTCGGCCGGCGCGGCGGTCACCATACGGTGTACCCGCCGTCGGCGACCAGGACGGAACCGGTGATGAACGAGGCGGCGTCACTGGCCAGGAACACCACGCTGGGGGCGATCTCTTCCGGCAGCGCATACCGCAGCATCGGGGCGTCATCGATCCAGTGCTGTTTGAACTCCGGGCGGTCCACCGGAGCCATATCGGTCTTGACGTAGCCCGGCGCCAACGCGTTGACCCGGATGCCGAGCGGAGCCCATTCGGCAGCAAGCGATTTCGTCAGATGGTGCACGGCGGCCTTCGAGGCGTTGTAGGCCGGCTGCCACTGGGGGCGGTTGACGATGAGACCCGACATGGAGCCGATGTTGACGATCGAGCCCGAACCGCGTTCCCGCATGTGCGCGCCCACGGCCAGCGAGCACGCCCACAGCGCCTTGACGTTGAGGTCGAACACGTCGTCCCACTGCTGTTCGGTGACGTCCCACGACTCGGCGTGATGGCAGGTCCCCGCGTTGTTCACCAGGATGTCGACGTGCCCGAGCGCGGATACGGCTTCGGCGGTCATCCGGTCGACGTCAGCCTGGACGGTGATGTCGGCGGCGATGGGATGCAGGGCGATCCCGTCGGCCGCGGCGTCCGCGACGACCGCGGCGTTGCGGTCGCCGCTGCGGCCCGCGATCGCCACGGTGGCGCCGGCCTGCGCGAGTCCGATCGCGAATGCCCGGCCCAGACCCTGGTTGCCGCCGGTGACCAGGGCGGTGCGGCCGG
Source organism: Mycobacterium sp. 852013-51886_SCH5428379 (assembly GCF_001665575.1). GTDB lineage: Bacteria > Actinomycetota > Actinomycetes > Mycobacteriales > Mycobacteriaceae > Mycobacterium. Next base: position 32,382 of record NZ_LZSU01000052.1, read on the forward strand.
TGAGATCGAACGGATTCGGCCGGTTCACGAGGGGCTCACGATCGATTTGAGGCTGGCCGGGTCGGAGTCGCTGTCCAGCGCCTCGGCGACGTGGTCGAGGTCGTAGTGGGCGGTCACCATCGCGTCGAGATCCACTGCCCCGGAAGTCACGAGATGTATTGCGGCGGGCCAGGTATCGGTGTAGCGGAACACGCCGGTCAGGCTGATCTCGTTGTTGGCGATGTGGCTGACCGGCAGCGCGTATTCGTCGGCGCCCATCCCGACGAGCACGACGTGCCCGGCCGGTCCGACCGCCTTGATACCGCTGACGACCGCGGCGGGGACGCCGGTGGCGTCGACGAACGCGTCGACCGGGTCGATGGCCGAGACGTCGGCCGCGGCGGGGTCGAGGACCTCGGTGGCGCCGAACGCCCACGCCCGCTCCCGCCGGGAGGCGACGAGGTCGGTGACCACGATGCGGGCGGCGCCGAAGGCGCGGGCGGTCTGCGCGCAGATCACCCCGATCGGGCCGGCCCCGGCGATCAGGATCGAGGTGCCGGGCGCGACCCGGGCCTTACGCATGGTGGCGACGGCGACGGAGAGCGGTTCGAGTAGGGCCGCCGCCTCGTCGGACATGGAATCCGGTACGGGATGGGCCATGTCGTCGTCGATGGTGACGTAGCGGCAGAACGCACCGTCGACCGGCGGTGTCGCGTAGAACTTCATATACGGGCACAGGTTGTAACGGCCTGCCATGCACTGCGCGCACCGACGGCAGGGATGCTGCGGTTCGACGGCCACCCGCTGGCCGACGCGAGCGGGGTCGACGCCCGCGCCGACGGCGGCGATGCGCCCGGATAGTTCGTGTCCCAGGATCATCGGTTCCTCGACGACGAAGTCGCCGATCCGGCCGTGGCGGTAGTAGTGCACATCGGAGCCGCAGACGCCCACCGCGGCCACCTCGACGAGCACCTCGCGCGGCCCGGGAGACGGCACGGGCCGTTCTTCGATCTGCAGGGTGCCGACACCGGTCATGACGCTGGCCCGCATGGTGTTCGGGGTGGCGACCTCAGTGGTCATGGGGTGCGTCCTTCCGCGGGAACGGGCAGTGGGATATGCGCCGCGCGACGGGGACCACACCGCTTCGCACCGGATCGACCTCCGCTCCCTGCGACGCTCGTTTGTCGATGTCGGGACTCATGTGAGTGCTTGTGTCCAGGATCATGCAATGCCTATGCTCATATGTCAACGCTGCCGCACATATGTGCATTTGGGTTCTGTGGGGGTTCCGAAAGGGGTTTGATGGGGCCGGACGAACTGTTCCAGCGCGCCGTGATCGCCCGCCGCTACTACCTGGAACGGAAGACCCGGATCCAGATCGCCGAGGAGTTCGGCCTGTCCCGGTTCAAAGTCGCCCGAATCCTCGATGAGGCAGTGGAATCCGGCATGGTCGAGATCAGAATCCACAACCCGGCGTCCATCGACGTCGACCTGTCCACCGAACTCCAGCGTCGCTTCGGCCTCGAACACGCCTACGCCGTCACCCCGGAGTCCGCCGACGAGGCCGACCGCGTCACCGCCGTGGCCAAGGCGATCGCCGAACTCCTGCAATCGATCCTGCGTGAGGGCGACGTGGTCGGCGTCGACTGCGGCCGCACCCTGACCCACATCTCGGGACACCTCAAGAAACTGCCGCCGTGCGACGTGGTGCAGCTGACCGGGATGGCCGGCGCGATCAACGCCAACGGCACCGACCTGGTCCGGCGGATCAGCGAGGTCAGCGGTGGCCGGTCGTGGCCGATGTACGCCCCGCTGGTCGTCCCCGATGCCCGTACCGCCGCCAGCCTGGCCGGCAATCAGCAGATCGACGAGACCATCCGCAGACACGCCGATGTCAGTTGCGCGATCGTCTCGGTCGGCGCGTGGAGCCCCGGCGCCTCGCAGGTGTATCAGTCGCTGTCGGCCGAGGAGGTGCGCACTTTGGCGGAGGCGGGGGTGTGCGCGGAAACCTGCGCCCTGCTGCTGGATGCGGACGGTAACCGCATCCCGGGTCTCGACGACCGGCGGATGGGGATCAGTGAAGCGACGCTGCGGGCCATTCCGACCCGCATCGCGCTGGCCACCGGGCCCGAGAAGGCCGAGGCCACCCGTGCGGTGCTGTGCTCGGGGTTGGTGTCGTCAGTGGTCACCGACGTCGACATCGCCGAGGCCGCACTCCAGTGAATCGCCCGAGGATGAAGCACCCGACCAGATTGGATTGACATGCAGAACACCCCGACCGAAGAACCCGTGGTCGACCTCGACTTCCGCCTCGACGGCAAGGTCGCGCTGGTCACCGGCGGCGCCTCCGGTATCGGCGCGGCGATCGCCGAGGCGTTCACCGCCAAGGGCGCCCGCGTCGCCGTGGTCGATCTCAACGAGTCCGGCGCCACGGCCGCCGCGGCGGCGCTGTCCGAGCAGAGCCGCGGATTCGGGTGCGACGTCGCCGATCCCGCATCGGTCACCGCGGCCGTCGACGCGGTGGTCGAGGCGTTCGGCCGCATCGACATCCTGGTCAACAGCGCCGGCATCGTGAAACTCGCTCCGGCCGAAGACCTTCCGCTCGACGCCTGGGACGCGACCATCGGGGTCAACCTCAAGGGCACGTTCCTGATGTGCCAGACGGTCGGCAGGCACATGCTGGCCGCCGGCGGCGGCGCCATCGTCAACATGGCCTCCCAAGCCGCGACGGTGGCACTCGACCAGCACGTCGCCTACTGCGCCTCCAAGTTCGGCGTCGTCGGAGTGACCAAGGTGCTGGCCTCGGAGTGGGGCGGGCGCGGCGTACGCGTCAACGCGATCTCACCGACCGTCGTGCTGACCGAACTGGGCCATCAGGCCTGGGACGGACCACGCGGCGAGGAACTGAAGAAGTCGATCCCCGCCGGCCGGTTCGCCTATCCGAACGAGATCGGCGCCGCCGCAGTGTTTCTCGCCTCCGACGCCGCCGCGATGATCACCGGCGCAGATCTGCTCATCGACGGCGGCTACACGATCAGGTGACCAGAGTGGCCGTGCCGTCGGAGTGCACGTCTACCCGCAACCCGGCGATGTCCCGGTCGACGACGTCGGCGGCCTGCGCGGTGTCGGTGATGACCGCCAGCGCGCGGGCGTCCTCGGGGGTCCGCACCGCGAGGAACACCTTCTCGGCCGCGCCGTCCCGGTCGACCGGGATCGTCCACGACTCGACGGTGCCCTGGCCGGTCCACTGCACCTCCACCGCCCGGGTCGGCTCGCTGTCGACCTCGGGCTGCACGTCCTCCCAGCGGAATTCGTGCTGCGGCGGCTCGGTGCCGTACACACCGACGCTGTGTTTGGTGAGATATCCGCCATTGGCGGTGATCAGCCCGCGCTGACCGGGATTGGCGACCAGCCGTTCGGCCATGGTGGCGATCGAGTGGCTGACGTAGTTGTTCCATGGACCGCCGGCGAAGGTCAGACCCCCGGTGACGGTCAGCGGCCGGGCGGGATCGCCGACGGGGAGCCCCAGTTCGGTGGCGGCCACCTGCACGGCGGATGGGAAGCAGGAGTACAGGTCGATCTGTTCGATGTCCTCGAGCGCCGTCTCCGCCAGGTCGAGGGCCCGCCGACCGGCGATCCTGATCGCGGGTGAGCGGTGGAACTCCGCGCGCGCCCCGATCTCGTAGGTGTCGTGGGCGTCGGTGCCGGCGTACGGGAAAACCCACCGCTCTGAGGGGATCTGGAGGTACCGGGCGGTCTCGACCGAGGTCAGGATCAGCGCCGCGCCCTGGTTGACCATGTTATTGGAGTTCATCAGCTTGGTGTACGGCCAGCTGATCATCCGGTTGTCGGGCCCGGGTTGCCAGATGGCGTCGGCGGCCAGCGCCTCGCGGCTCCAGGCGTGCGGATTGTCCGCGGCGACCGCGGAGAACTGCGCCCAGAGGTCGCCGATGCGGCGGCGGTGCTCGTCGAGGGTCTCCCCCGCGGCGATGCGTACCGCCTGCTCGAACATCGGATAGACGTAGGCGGGCCGGTCCAGGCCGATCCGGATGTCGGCGTCGTGGGCCATCGGCACGTTCTCGTCGGCGCCCTCGGCCACCGGCACCGACTCGTCCTGGCGCGTCCAGGTGGACTTCTCGCCCCGCTTGCGCAGTTTGGTACGGGTGCGCCAGTTCTCGGCGCCCGCGATGAGGACGACGCCGGCTCGGCCGGACTGGATGTCGAGGCAGGCGTGGTTCACCAGTGTCTGCGGGACATTGCCGCCGATGCCGGTGTAGCGGGTGGCCGCACCGGGCGCGCCGATGCGCTGGGCCAGCAGCAGGCCCGGATCGCGGTAGCGCGCGGACAGCAGGTTCACCACGCGCACCGAATCGACGGCGGCCAGCACGCGGGGATCGGCGGCTTCGCGCGCGGCCGCGGCCATCAGGTCGACCGGTTCCAGCGCCGGATCGTCGTCGCGGTCGTTGACCTGCCCGTAGCCGATCAGCACGGGCGTATGGACGGTCGACGGCATGCACGCTCCTCGAGAACAGTTGACAGGTGTCAAGGCAGCTTAGCGGTCAGCTCTGTGGGTAGACGGTGGCTACGCGATGTTCACCCGATGCGACCAGAATGGCGAGTATGAGCAGCCCGATCAGCGAAGTGGTCCCCGGTCCCACCCCGACGCTCAGCGACGATGAGCTTCGGCTCATCGACGCCTACTGGCGCGCCGCCAACTACCTGTCCGTCGGACAGATCTACCTGCTGGACAACCCGCTGCTGCGCGAACCGCTCTCACCCGAGCACGTCAAACCCCGGCTGCTCGGCCACTGGGGCACCACGCCGGGACTGAACCTGGTCTACGCGCACCTCAACCGCGTCATCCGCGAGCGCGACGCCGACGTCATCTACATCACCGGCCCGGGACACGGCGGCCCCGGACTGGTCGCGAATGCCTATCTGGAGGGCACCTACAGCGAGGTGTACTCAGCGATCCGCGAGGACACCGAGGGCATGCGACGGCTGTTCCGGCAGTTCTCGTTCCCCGGAGGCATCCCGTCCCACGTCGCCTCCGAGACTCCGGGCTCCATCCACGAGGGCGGCGAGTTGGGCTACGCCCTGGTGCACGCCTACGGCGCCGCGTTCGACAACCCCGATCTGGTGGTGGCGTGCGTCGTCGGCGACGGCGAGGCCGAGACCGGTCCGCTGGCGGCAAGCTGGCACTCCAACAAATTCCTCGACCCGGCGACCGACGGCGCGGTGCTGCCGATCCTGCACCTGAACAGCTACAAGATCGCCAATCCCACGGTGCTGTCGCGGATTCCGCAGGAAGAGCTGGAATCACTGTTCTACGGCTACGGGTACCGGCCGATCACCGTGGCGGGCGACGACCCGGCGAACGTGCACCAGCAGCTCGCCGCCGCCCTCGACGAGGCCTTCGACCAGATCGCCGCCATACAGCGGGCCGCCCGCCTCGACGGGGAGCCCGGCCGGCCGCTGTGGCCGATGATCATCCTGCGCACACCCAAGGGGTGGACGGGTCCCGAGAAGGTGGACGGCAAAAAGGTCGAGGGCACCTGGCGATCCCACCAGGTGCCACTGTCGGAGACCCGTACCAACGCCGAACACATGGCACAACTCGAGGAGTGGCTGCGCAGTTACCGCCCGGACGAGCTCTTCGACGAGAACGGCGCGCTGGTCGACCAACTCAAGGCCCTCGCACCGGAACGCACCCGCCGGATGAGCGACAACCCGCACGCCAACGGTGGTCTGCTGCTGCGCGACCTGGACCTGCCGGATTTCCGCGACTACGCGGTGACCGTGAATCAGCCCGCATCCGAGAACGCGGAAGCAACCAAGGTGCTCGGCACCTTCCTGCGCGACGTCATCGTCCGCAACCAGGACCGTTTCCGGATCATGGGCCCCGACGAAACCGCGTCCAACCGCCTGTCGCCGGTGTTCGAGGCGACTGACAAGGCGTGGATGGCCGAAGTCGATCCCGAGGACGAGCATTTGGCGCCGGCGGGCCGGGTGATGGAGGTGCTGTCCGAACACCTCTGCCAGGGCTGGCTCGAGGGCTATCTGCTCACCGGCCGACACGGGCTGTTCAACTGCTACGAGGCGTTCGTGCACATCGTGGACTCGATGGTCAACCAGCACGCCAAGTGGTTGTCCAGCAGTGCGGAACTGCCGTGGCGGCGACCCATCGCATCGCTGAACTATCTGCTGACCTCCCACGTCTGGCGGCAGGACCACAACGGCGCGTCGCACCAGGACCCCGGGTTCATCGACCACGTCGCCAACAAGCGACCCGAGGTGGTGCGGGTCTATTTGCCGCCGGATGCGAACTCGCTGCTGTCCGTCGCGGATCACTGCCTGCGCAGCAGGCACTACGTCAACGTCATCGTCGCCGGCAAACAACCGGCGCTGAACTATCTGTCCATGGACGAGGCAATCGCCCACTGCACGCGGGGGCTGGGTATCTGGGAGTGGGCGGGTACGACGACCGGTGAACCAGACGTGGTGCTGGCCTGTGCGGGTGACATCCCGACCCTCGAGACGGTGGCCGCCGCCGACATCCTGCGCCGCCGGCTGCCCGAGTTGAAGGTGCGGGTGGTCAACGTCGTCGACATCATGCGCCTGCAGCCGGACTCCGAGCATCCGCACGGCCTCTCCGACCGCGAGTTCGACTCCATCTTCACCACCGACAAGCCGGTCATCTTCGCCTACCACGGTTATCCGTGGCTGATCCACCGGCTGGCCTATCGGCATGCCAATCACGCCCAGCTCCACGTACGCGGCTTCAAGGAGCGCGGCACCACGACCACGCCGTTCGACATGGTGATGCTCAACGACCTCGATCGGTTCCACCTGGTGATGGACGTCATCGACCGGGTCGAGGGTCTGGGCATCCGCGCGGCAGGTCTGCGCCAGGAGATGGCCGACGCGCGGATGAACGCGCGCCGCTATACCCGCGAACACGGCGAGGACGATCCGGCGATCTCGGGGTGGACCTGGGACTCGGGTTTCCGGCCCGACGGCACACAGTCGATGGCACAGGACACCTCCGACAACGAGTGACGCGCGCGGACCAGGCACCCGGTTGCAATCGGTAGCATCGACCGGGTGTCCGTTCACGTCCCGGCCGCAGAGGCGTCGACGCTGCCGCGCGTGCGGGTGTACGCCGACATCGCCATCGTCGTCGCGGTGCTGGCGGCGACGAATCTGATCGCACACTTCACCACGCCATGGGCGAGTATCGCGACGGTTCCGGCAGCCGCCGTCGGCCTGCTGATCCTGGTACGCAGGCGCGGACTGTGCTGGACCGAACTGGGACTGGGCCGCGAACAGTGGCGCTCCGGCGTCGGCTATGCGGCGGCTGCGGTGGCTCTGGTCCTGACGGTGATCGCGATCGGCGCGCTGCTGCCTTGGACGCGGCCGATGTTCATGAACAACAACTACGCCACTGTGTCGGGTGCGCTGATCGCCTCGATGGTCATCATCCCCCTGCAAACCGTCATTCCAGAGGAACTCGCGTTCCGCGGGGTGCTGCACGGAGCGCTGAACCGCGCCTGGGGCTTTCGCGGTGTCGCCGCCGCAGGATCACTGCTGTTCGGTCTGTGGCACATCGCCACCTCGCTGGGCCTGACGAGCAGCAACGTCGGGTTCACGCGGATCTTCGGCGGCGGCGTCATGGGCACCGTCGCCGGTGTCGTGCTGGCGGTGGTGGCCACCGGTATCGCCGGGTTCATCTTCACCTGGCTGCGCCGCCGCAGCGGCAGTCTGCTCGCGCCCATCGCGCTGCACTGGTCGCTCAACGGCATGGGGGCGCTGGCCGCCGCCCTGGTCTGGCACCTGTCGACCTAGCCGACGCGGCTTTCGCGCGCAGCAAACCCGGTTGAACGGCGCGTCAAGCGCTCCTAAGCTGGTAACCGATCGGTTCGGCCCCTGCGATTCCGGGGTTCCCCTCCGGTGGGACGCCGAGCGGTCGAGGTGGCGATGAGCGTGACAATCGATCGCCTGAGCAGCGCTTCGGCGGGCGAGCGGGCGCCGGAAGCGGCCGCCCTCCCCCGCGGTGCGATGACTTTCGGAACCCACTCGGTCACACCAGCCACACAAACCTCACGGGCAACTCTCGTCACCGAACCATGCTGTCATGTACGGGCTGGCAAACGTTCGGTGCGGAACTGCGCGCAACGCGAAAGGACACCGATCATGAAGATGCTCATCACTCTCGCCGCCGGTGCGCTCGCCGCGGGCGGCCTCGCCCTGGGCACTGCAGCACCCGCCGCTGCAGGCTGCCAGGGCGGGTGGACCCCGTGGGGCGGCGGTACGACGTGCGACGGGCCGATCAACCAAGACGGGTCGTTCGAGCGGTGCGTGACCGCCGGGGCCATGGGCTTCGGCGGAACGAACTGCTATGTGCTCAATGTCGCCGACCTCGCCGGTCAGGTTCCGTACGTCGGACCCTGACCGGCGCGGTGGGAGTGCTGCCGATCAGGCCGGCGGCATCATCCCGGGAGCGTTCTCCGGGGCGACCGGCACGGCCACGCCCACACCGGGCCGCGGCGGCGGCGCGTTCGGATCCGCCGGCGGAGGAGGCGGGGCATTGGGATCCGGTGGCGGCGCCGCGGGCGGCGCGTAGGGCCGAATCGAATTGGCCAGCGCCGTCGCGGCATTCGTGTCGATCGGGTTGGTGGCCGAACCCAGCCACACGACGAACCAGCGCTCTGGCGCGCGCTGACCGCGCGGCGTGCCCGGTTGCGTCGGCGTACCGACCACACCGGCCCACACCTGCCCGTTGGGCCGCGTGGTGTCGGTGAACTTCACCTCGTAGTAGTGCGCCGCGCCAGGCATACCGTCGGCGTCGAGGGTCGCGTTCTGCTGGTTGACCCGAGTGCCCGGCAGCGGCATGAAGTAGACGCCCATGTCGGAGGCCAACCGGTTCGCGGCCTTGGCGTTGTCGGTCTCGGCACCGGCGAAGACCTTCAAATCGAGCCTGCCGATGAGGACGCTGGTGTCCTTCGGCGGTTCGGTGCTGCCCTCGGCCGGCACCTTGGTCAGCAGCGCCTGGCCGTAGGAGAGATTGGTCGCGTCGGACACCTGCCAACCCTCGGGCACGACGTAGCTGAACCCGCCGGACGCGTTGTCGACGCGGCCGGGCTCCGGCGCGGGCGGGGCCGGAGGCGCATTCGGGTCGGCCGGGGCCGGAGTGCCCGGTGCCGGAGGCGGCGCGTTCGGATCGGCCGGTGCCGGCGGCGGCGCGTTGGGATCGGCCGGGGCCGGCGGCGGTCCGGGCTCCGGTGCAGGCGGGGGCGCGACCGTGGGGGTCGGCGGCGGCGGGGGCGGCGCGGGCTGCGCATGGGCCACCGAGGGCATGATCAGCGCCGCTGCCGTGGCACTGCTCACGGCGGTGATCGCCAGCGTCTTCAAGCGCCTGCGTCGGGTCGACATCGCGTCCGGGTGGTTCATGACCAAAGAAACTACCGTGTCGCCGGTGTGACGCAAGAGGGAAATGCTGTGGAAGTGCTTAGAATGACGATTGCTGACTGCCGAAAAGCAATGATCAAGGCGATTTCAGCCGTTGCTGAACGCAGACGGGCCACAGGCGCCGCGCCGGGACTGTCGCGGGGCCGTCGGCGTGCACTTTCGCTGGGAATCGCCACCGCGCCGCCGATCGTTACCGCGACAGCCTGACGCGTTGCCGGGGATCCGTCCGGCGCGGGCGCGTCGATTACCCAGGGGTAGCTACCGTCCAGTAACATTCTGGGTGCTCACTGCCGCGCTGCGCGGCCGCCGAGCCGACGAGGAGGTCATGGCGATGGAGGTGCTGGTCACCGGCGGCGATACGGATCTCGGCCGCACGATCGCGGCCGGCTTCCGCGAGGACGGCCATCGGGTGGTGATCGCCGGGGCCCGCCGCGACGACCTGGAGATCGCCGCGAAGGAACTCGACGTCGACTTCCTGGTGTTCGACAACACCGATCCCGCGAGCGTCGAAGATGTCCGGCAGTTGCTCCCCCACCACCTCGACACGTTGGTCAACGTGCCGGCGCCGCGCGTTCCGACGGGTGACCCGCGGACGTTCACCTTCGCCGATCACGCCGCGGCGTGGCGGAACGCGCTGGACGCCACCGTGCTCTCGGCGGTGCTGACCGTACAGATAGTCGGCGACCACCTGCGCTCGGGCGGAACCATCGTCAACGTCGTCCCAGAGGCACCGCGCGACGGCAGCGCCGACGCGGCCGTCAAGGCCGCCCTCAGCGAGTGGACCGCCGGCCAGGCCGCGGTCTTCGGTACGCGGGGCATCACGGTCAACGCGGTGGCGCCCGGCAAGAGTGCCGACGCCTCGTATGACGGCCTCAGCACCACTCCGCCCGCCGTCGCAGCCGAGATCACGCGGCTGGCGATGTTCCTGGCGACCCCGGCCGCGCGTCATATCACCGGCCAGACGATGCACGTCAGCCGCGGCGCGCTCGCCAACATCGGCTGACCCGGTATTCCGCGTTTCGCGCAGAGCGAACCGGGGTGTGAGTTCCGCTTAGCCGCCGTAGGGTTCTACGAGTGACGATTCGACTTGGACTCCAGATCCCGAACTTCAGCTATGGCACCGGCGTCGCCGAACTCTTCCCGACGGTGATCGCCCAGGCCAGAGAGGCCGAGGAAGCCGGCTTCGACTCGGTCTTCGTGATGGACCACTTCTATCAGCTACCCGGTCTGGGCACCCCTGACCAGCCGATGCTGGAGGCGTACACCGCCCTCGGCGCGCTGGCCACCGCAACCGAACGGGTGCAGCTCGGCACGCTGGTCACCGGCAACACCTACCGCAACCCGACGTTGCTGGCCAAGGCCATCACCACCCTTGACGTGATCAGCCAGGGCCGGGCCATCCTCGGCATCGGCACCGGCTGGTACGAACTCGAACACGATTCGCTCGGCTACGAGTTCGGCACCTTCACCGACCGCTTCAACAAGCTCGGCGAGGCGTTGCAGATCATCCTGCCGATGCTGGCCGGCGAGCGCCCCACGGTCGACGGCAAGTACTACCGCACCAACGAGGCGATGGCCGAACCGCGCTTCCGCGACCACATCCCGCTGATGATCGGCGGCAGCGGCGAGAAGAAGACCATCCCGCTGGCGGCCAGGCACTTCGACCATCTCAACGTCATCGCCGGCTTCGACGAGCTGCCGCGAAAGATCCAGGTGGTCCGGGACCGCTGCGAGGAGATCGGCCGCGACCCCGCCACGCTCGAGACCAGCATGCTCGTCGTCGCGCTGATCGACCCCAACATCACCGAGGACGTCATCCCTGAGGACTTCCGGCAGCAGGCGGTGTTCGGCACCCCGGAGCAGATCGCCGATCAGATCAAGACCAAAGTGCTCGACGCGGGGGTCGACGGGGTAATCCTCAGCCCGGTGACCAGCCTGGACGGGTACCACCCCGGTCGCGTCACCGACGTGGCGGCCGCGCTCAAACCGATGCTGGGCGTTTAGCGCCGCATCGCACGTGGCATAAGCCACAACCGACCGGGTGCGCATCCAGGGGCGCCCACGACTAGCGTAGAGGGCGAGAGCTGCATGTTCATGCCCATCGAGGAGTACTGATGAGCCATCCCGGAGCCACTCCATCGGATCGGCACAAAGTCGTCATCATCGGGTCGGGCTTCGGCGGACTCAACGCCGCCAAGACCCTCAAACGGGCCGATGTCGACGTCAAACTGATCGCCAAGACCACCCACCACCTGTTTCAGCCGCTGCTGTACCAGGTGGCCACCGGGATCATCTCCGAGGGCGAGATCGCGCCGCCCACCCGGCTGATTCTGCGCAAGCAGCACAACGCGCAGGTCCTGCTCGGCGACGTGACGCACATCGACCTGGCCAATCAGGTCGTGCACTCGGAGCTGCTCGGCCACGACTACGCCACGCCGTACGACAGCCTGATCATCGCGGCCGGCGCAGGACAGTCCTACTTCGGCAACGATCATTTCGCCGAGTGGGCGCCCGGCATGAAGACGATCGACGACGCGCTCGAGCTGCGCGGCCGAATCCTGGGCGCCTTCGAGCAGGCCGAGCGCTCCAGCGATCCGGTGCGCCGGGCGAAGCTGCTGACGTTCGTCGTGGTCGGCGCCGGACCGACCGGGGTCGAGATGGCAGGTCAGATCGCCGAGCTGGCCGACGAGACCCTGCGGGGCAGCTTCCGGCACATCGACCCCACCGAGGCCAGGGTGATCCTCCTCGATGCGGCGCCTGCCGTGCTGCCGCCGATGGGTGAGAAGCTCGGCAAGAAGGCGCAGGCGCGGCTGGAGAAGATGGGCGTCGAGATCCAGCTCAACGCCATGGTCACCGACGTGGACCGCAACGGCATCACCGTCAAGGACAAGGACGGCACGCAGCGGCGGATCGAATCGGCCTGCAAGGTGTGGTCGGCCGGTGTGTCGGCCAGCCCGCTCGGCCGGGACCTGGCCGCCCAGTCCGACGTCGAGGTGGACCGCGCCGGCCGCGTCAAGGTGCTACCCGACCTGTCGATCCCCGGTCACCCGAACGTGTTCGTCGTCGGCGACATGGCCGCGGTCGAGGGCGTTCCCGGGATGGCGCAGGGCGCCATCCAGGGTGGCAAGTACGCGGCAAACCTCATCAAGAACGAGGTGAAGGGCGCCAACCCGGCGTTCCGCCAGCCGTTCGAGTACTTCGACAAGGGCTCGATGGCCACGGTGTCGAAGTACAACGCGGTGGCCAAGGTGGGCAAGCTGGAGTTCGGCGGATTCATCGCCTGGCTCGCGTGGTTGGGGCTGCACCTCATCTACCTCGTCGGCTTCCGGACCAAGATCGCGACGTTGCTGTCCTGGTCGGTGACCTTCCTCGGCCGCAACCGGGGCCAGCTCACCATCACCGAGCAGCAGGCCTACGCCCGGACGCGGATCGAGGAACTCGAGGAGATCGCCGCGGCGGTCACCGAGACCGACCAGGAGAAGGAGAGAGCGGCCAGTTAGTCAGCCGCTCTCCCTGCCAGGTCGACAGACAGCCGCCGGCCGCCAGCGCCAATACGGTGCCGGGGCTGTCGAATGTCGGCTCCGGATAACGCAATTCGCTGATGCATGCGGTCGGCCTGCCGAGGGCGTCGTCGGTGACCGTCGCGGTACCCATGTCGATGCGGTGGCGCAGCAGCGGCAACCCGTCCACGTCGGCGGACAGCGCACCGGACCAGACGCCGTCGCGTTCACCGGAGCGGCCGATCTGCACCTGCTCACGCAGCCTGAACCGGCCGGGGCCGGTCAGCCGCACCAGGGTGGTGCTGACGTGCCGGCTGCCGCCGGCGACGACGGTGGGCTGCGGGTCGACGTCCAACTCCCCCGCCGATTCGATCTCCCAGTGGGTCCGCGATTCGGACGACGACATTCCCGGCAGGGCGACGCTCGCCGCGACGCTGCGCACGGTCAGGCGGGCGCCCGGTTCCACGATGATCCGGACGGTGATCAGGTCGCCGCCCAGCGGCGTGGCGGCCGCCGACACCAGGTGCACGGTGTCGAACCGCGTGCGGCGGGCCGCGACACCGCCGGTGTGCTCGATGCGCGGCGGGCGGCCCGGACACGCGACGATCGTGACGTCGGAGCGCATCGTCAGTGCTGTACCGGGACGCGCAATTGCTCCCGGACCCAGGCCAGCACCGGCGTCGCCGCGGGATCCTCGGTCAGCGACACCAGCACGAACGGCCGGTCGCCGCGCACCGCCGCCGCGTCGCGCCGCATCACGTCGAGGTCGGCGCCGACCATCGGGGCCAGATCGGTCTTGTTGATCACCAGCAGATCCGAGAACGTCACGCCCGGACCGCCTTTGCGGGGCACCTTGTCGCCGCCGGCGACGTCGACCACGAAGATCTGCACGTCGATCAGGCCGCTGGAGAACGTCGCGGTCAGGTTGTCGCCGCCGGATTCGACCAGGATCAGATCGAGATCGTCATGCCCGGCGATCAGATCGTCGATGGCGTCGAGGTTGGCGGTGATGTCGTCGCGGATCGCGGTGTGCGGGCAGCCGCCGGTCTGCACAGCCGCGATGCGGTCGTCGGGCAGCACTGCGTGGCGGCGCAGGAAGTCGGCGTCCTCGGTGGTGTAGATGTCGTTGGTCAGCACCGCGAGCGACAGTTCGTCGCGCAGCTGCCGGCACAGGGCCGCGACCAGCGCGGTCTTGCCGGATCCGACCGGCCCGCCGACGCCGATGCGCAACGGTTCGCCGGGTTGGCGCCGGCGGCGCGGCCGCTCGGTGTGGGCGTGGGCGTCTCCGTCGAGGAAATGCGGGGGCATGGGCGCCTTTCGGTCAGGACATGAACAGCGGACGCTCGCGTTCGGCGTGGCGCTGGGCCAGCACGTCGAGCAGCGGATCGGACAGGTCGGCGAGTTCCTTGGCGGCGAGCGCGGCGGTGTCGTCGCAGAGTGCCGACAGCTCGAACGTCAACGCGGCGACGTCTCCCGGGTCGAGGGCGAGGAGGCGCTGAGCCGCGGTGGCCGTCCCGGTCATGGTCGTGTAGACGACCGACAGCGCGGTCTGCTCGGGGGTGAGCCCGCCAGCCGCACCGGCCACACCCGACGCGACGGCCAGATGCGGCGTGCGGCCGAGCGGCGCCCAGTCGTGGTCCGGCCACACCCGACGGGACAGCCGCAAAAGCCCCCGGCCCTGCGCGCGCGACGCCGCGCGCGCGGCGGGTGCGGGGGTGCGCGCGTCGGTCTCCCGGTCCGCGGCCTCGACGCCGAGCGTTCCCGCGTGCACGGCCGCCGCGAGCGACGCCGACACCAGCCCCTGGGTCCGCACGCGGCGCACCAGGTAGGCGCGCAGCGTATCGACATCGCCGACCAGCCCACTGGTGACCGCCTCCTCGACCCCGCCGGAGTGCACGTGGCCGCCCGTCGGCAACCGCGAATCGGCCAGGGCGAGCAGGGTGGTCAGCTGGGTCATGACTAGAAGAGGAAGTAGCGCTGCGCCATCGGCAGTTCGGTGGCGGGCTGCTCCTGCCACACGTCACCGTCGATGCGGACGGTGAACGTGTCGGGGTCGACCTCCATACGCGGCAGCGCATCGTTGAGCGGCATCTGTGCCTTCCCGATCCGCCGGCAGTCCTTCACCGGGACCAGACGCCGTCGGACGTCGAGCCGGTCGGCCAAGCCGTCCTCGATGGCCTGCGGCGCGACGAAGTGCACGGAGGTCGCGGCCGCCGCGGCGGGTACGGCGCCGAACATCGGTCGTGGCAGCACCGGCTGTGGGGTCGGGATCGACGCGTTCGCGTCGCCCATCGCCGCCCAGGCGATCATGCCGCCCTTGAGCACCGCGTGCGGGCGCACCCCGAAGAACGCGGGCTCCCACAGCACCAGGTCGGCGAGCTTGCCGACCTCGACCGAACCGATCTCACCGTCCAGACCGTGGGCGACCGCCGGGCATATCGTGTATTTCGCGACGTAGCGCCGGGCCCGCATGTTGTCGGCGCGCGAGTCACCGTCGAGCGCGCCGCGGCGGCGCTTCATCACGTGCGCGGTCTGCCAGGTGCGCAGCACCACCTCACCGATCCGGCCCATCGCCTGCGCGTCGCTGCCGATCATCGAGATCGCCCCGATGTCGTGCAGCAGATCCTCCGCGGCGATCGTCGAGGGCCGGATGCGGCTCTCGGCGAACGCCAGATCCTCGGGCACGCTGGGTTTGAGGTGGTGGCACACCATCAGCATGTCGAGATGCTCGTCGAGGGTGTTGACGGTGTGCGGCCGCGTCGGGTTGGTGCTGCTCGGCAGGACGTGGGGCTCCGCGGCGACGGTGATGATGTCCGGTGCGTGCCCGCCACCTGCTCCCTCGGTGTGATAGGCGTGGATCGACCGGCCCGCGATCGCGCCGACCGTGTCCTCGACGAAGCCGGCCTCGTTGAGGGTGTCGGAGTGCAGCGCCACCTGGACGCCTGCGGCGTCGGCGACCGTCAGGCACGCGTCGATGGCCGCCGGGGTCGACCCCCAGTCCTCGTGCAGCTTGAAACCCGATGCGCCGGCGCGCAACTGCTCCCACAACGAGTCGGCGTTGACCGTATTTCCTTTACCCAGCAGCGCGACGTTCATCGGCCACGAGTCCAGCGCCTCGAGCATGCGGGCCAGATGCCAGGCCCCCGGCGTCACCGTCGTCGCCTTGCTGCCCTCGGCCGGCCCCGTTCCGCCCGCGATGATCGTGGTGATGCCGCCGCCCAGCGCCTCCGCCATGATCTGCGGGCAGATCAGGTGCACATGACAGTCGATCCCACCCGCGGTGACGATGCGCCCGTTGCCGGCGATGATCTCCGTCGACGGACCGATCACCAGATCCGGGTGAACGCCGTCCATGATGTCGGGGTTGCCGGCCTTGCCGATCGCGGCGATCCTGCCGTCGCGAATCCCGATGTCAGCCTTGATGATTCCCCAGTGGTCGAGGATGACCACGCCGGTGATCACGGTGTCCGGGGCGCCGTCGGCGCGAGTGGCGCGGCCCTGGCCCATCGATTCGCGCAGCACCTTCCCGCCGCCGAACACCGCCTCGTCGCCCGCGCGGCCGGGGCCGCCGCTGAGGTCGTCGGTGATCTCGATCAGCAGATCGGTGTCGGCGAGGCGGATCCGGTCGCCGGTGGTGGGGCCGAACAGGTCGGCATAGCGGTCGCGTGACAGTCCACTCATCTAGCTGCCGTCCAATCTGCCCGGGGCGTCCAGGCTCAGCCCGTACACCTCGCGGCTGCCGCGCAGCGGGACCAGAGACACCTCCTGCGAGAGACCGGGTTCGAAGCGCACCGCGGTGCCGCCCGGGATGTCGAGTCGGTGGCCGTGGGCCGCCGCACGGTCGAAGTCCAGCGCCGCATTGGCCTGCGGTAGGTGGACGTGGCTGCCGACCTGCACCGGACGGTCGCCGGTGTTGGTCACCGTCAGCACCAGGCGCGGTGCGCCGGGGTTGATCTCGATGTCGTCGGCGCCGAACAGGATCTCGCCGGGGATCATGCGCGCCGCCTCACGGAATCGGATGGTGGACGGTGACGAGTTTCGTGCCGTCGGGGAAGGTGGCCTCGACCTGCACGTCGTGCAGCATCTCGGGGACCCCCTCCATGACGTCGTCGCGGCTCAGCACGTCGCGGCCGCTGACCATGAGCTCGGCGACCGAACGCCCGTCGCGGGCGCCCTCGAGCAGGTGGTCGGTGATGACGGCGACCGCCTCGGGGTGGTTGAGCCGTAGTCCGCGGGCCTGTCGGCGGCGGGCGAGTTCGGCGGCGTACGAGATGAGCAGCCGGTCCTGCTCATGCGGGGTCAGACGCATAGAGGGCGATCCTGCCACGCCGTGGCGCGCTCAGCAGCGCTCGCGATCAGGCGCGTTCGTCGGGCACGTTCTGCAGGCGCACCTGACCGCGCGCGACCACCTTGCCGTTGTCGGCGGTGATGGTGATGAGCCACAGCTGTTGACGGCGCCCCCGGTGGATCGGCGTCGACACCGCGGTCACGGTGCCCGCGGAGATCGCCCGGAGGAAGTCGGTGTTGTTGTTGACACCGACGACGGTGCCGCCGCCGTTGGCCGACAGCCACACGTGGCCCGAGACGCTGGCCAGACTCTCGATGATCGAGCAGTACACACCACCGTGCACGATGCCCCAGGGCTGCATCAGCTTCTCGGTCAGCGTCAGCTCTGCGCGGCCGCCGTCCGGGGTGACGTCCAGGAAGGTCAGTCCGAGTTCTCTGTCGAAGCCCTCGCCGAGGCCATCGGGTACGTGATCGGTCACAGCATTCGTGTCTACACGTACTGCCCGGATACGAGAACGGGCGGGCCCCGCACAGAATGCGGGACCCGCCCTTCGAGTGGACCGGGGGTCTCTGCAGCCCTCAGGACTCCGGCTCGGTCCGGTGGTTCTCGTGGTCGATCTGTTCAAATAATAGGCAAGGCTTGCCTAATTACACAAGACCTTCCCTGCGCGGACCGAACCGCGGACGGGGAGACCGAAGCTCACGAGCGCGTCGAGGACGGCCTGGCCGCGGCGCATGCCCGTCCACTCGCTCGAGCCGGCCAGCAGCGGCACCTGCGTCGCCGCGCCGACGACGGCGCCACCGACCAGGTGCCACATCGCCGGCACCGACATCGCGCCGTCGCAGATCGACTCGAGGCCGTTGAACAACGGGGCGAGCGCGCGGTGACTGCGGTGCGCGACCCAGGTCGTCAGGGCGGCCTCGCTCGGCAGCGCGACGATGCCGTTCGGTCCGCCGTTCGGGCCGCGGGAACGTCTGGCGCCCGGGGCGAAGAACGGATCCTCCGGCAACGCGCGGAGCGTGGGATCCACGACGCCGACCCAATCGATGGCGCCTTCGGAGTCGACGTGCACCCAGAGGTTCTCCAGCCCGGTGTCCCAGGCCCGGCCCTCGAGCACCAGGAGCGGGATCACCCGACCGAGGACGACGTGGGCCAGGGTGGCAGCCAACTGCTGGGCCACCGCGGCGTGATTGTCGGTCTCGGCGGCGGCGGAGTCGAACATCCCCTGCAGCCGGTCGGCGGTGAGCGCCTCTGCCAGTGGCCACCACCGGCGCCGCGACAGATCGCCCATGACGGCGACCCCGTACACCCGCGGGCACTCCGGATAGAGCTCGCGCAGCCGCCGGCTCGAATCATGCAGCGGCTGGTGCCGTTTGATGCTCATGCCCGCGATCAACGGATCCTCGACCAGCACCGTCACAACGTCTCCCATGGACTCATGGGGGTTAGGTTAGCCTTACTATAGTGAGACGCAAGTAGCCCACGGGATGCTGTGACTCGTTTCACAGGGAGGCTGGGCAGGCACTGCGGGAATGCGCCGGACGGCGCAGACTGTTGCTTCTCGGCATCGGATACGACGCACGGTAGTACGACCGTAGTAGTCTGGTTCTACTGCTCAGGAGATGAACGGATATGGCCAAGTTGACGCGCCTCGGTGAACTGGAACGAGAGGTCATGGACCATTTGTGGTCCGCGTCCGAACCACAGACCGTGCGCCAGGTGCACGAAGCCCTGGCGACCCGCCGCGACCTGGCCTACACCACGATCATGACCGTGTTGCAGCGGTTGGCGAAGAAGAATCTTGTCGTCCAGCACCGCGATGATCGCGCCCACCGGTACGCGCCCACCCACGGCCGCGACGAGCTGGTCGCCGGCCTCATGGTCGACGCCCTCGACCAGGCCGCGGACTCCGGAAGTCGCGAAGCCGCGCTGGTGCACTTCGTCGAGCGGGTGGGCGCGGGTGAGGCCGCCGCGCTGCGCCGCGCGCTGGCCGAACTCGAGAGCAAGGACGTCCTCGATCCATCGGCTGGCAATTCGGCCATCAACTAGGGGACAATCAGGGGGTGTCCGCGCTGGCATTCACCCTCCTGGCGTTGGCCCTCGTCGGGCCGGTGCCCGCGCTGTTGGCGCGAGCGTCCTGGACGATGCGCGCACCTCGGGCCGCGATCGTGCTCTGGCAGTCCATCGCCCTGGCCGCGGTGCTGTCCGCCTTCTCTGCCGGAATCGCCATCGCCAGCAGGCTTTTCGTTCCCGGGTGGGACGGCCGGCCTACTGCCACCGTCATCAGTGAGATCGACGCGCTGGGTTGGCCGCTTGGGACGCTCTATGTCGCCGTCTTCACCATCACCCTGCTCATCGGAGCGCGGCTGGTGGTGTCGGTGCTGCAGGTCGCCGTGGCGACCCGGCGCCGGCGCGCACACCACCGCATGGTCGTCGACCTGCTCGGGCTGACCCGCACCGCGGTGTCGAGTCAACCCTGCCGCGGCGCCGCCGGACTGCGTGTCCTGGACGTCGAACAGCCACTCGCCTACTGCCTACCGGGCGTTCGCAGCCGCGTCGTACTCAGCGAGGGCGCCCTCAACACGCTCTCCGACAGCGAGGTCACCGCAATCCTCAGCCACGAGCGGGCACACCTGCGGGCCCGGCACGATCTGGTGCTCGAGATGTTCACCGCGTTGCACTCCGCGTTCCCGCGCTTCGTCCGGAGCGCCAGCGCACTGGACGCGGTGCGGCTGCTCGTCGAGATGCTGGCCGACGACGCCGCCGTGCGCACCGCGGGCCGAACCCCGCTGGCCCGCGCGCTGGTGGCCTGCGCGTCGGGGCGCGCCCCGTCCGGCGCCATGGCCGCGGGCGGCCCGACCACGGTGATCCGGGTGCGTCGCCTCGGCGGCCAACCGAACAGTCCGCTGCTGGCCGCAGGCGCGTACTTGGCCGCGGCCGCCGTGCTGGTGGTCCCCACACTGGCCGTCGCGGTGCCCTGGCTGACCGAACTGCACCGGCTGTTCACCCTCTGACCAGGCGTCCCGCGGACGCCCGTTCTTCCCGCCTGACAACCAAACAACGAAAGGCCGCCGCATGAGCGACTCCGATCACCCCACCGCCGGCACCGCACAGATTGGCGTCACCGGCTTGGCCGTGATGGGGTCCAACCTCGCACGGAACTTCGCCCGGCACGGATACACGGTGGCCCTGCACAACCGGTCCGTCGCCAAGACCGATGCCCTCCTCGAGCACTACGGATCCGACGGCGAGTTCGTCCGCAGCGAGACCATCGAGGAATTCCTCGCCGCCCTGGAGAAGCCGCGCCGGGTGATCATCATGGTCAAGGCCGGAGACCCCACCGACGCCGTCATCAACGAGCTCGCCGATGCGATGGAGGAGGGCGACATCATCATCGACGGCGGCAACGCGCTCTACACCGACACCATCCGCCGGGAGAAGGCCATCCGCGAACGCGGCCTGCACTTCGTCGGCGCGGGCATCTCCGGCGGCGAGGAGGGCGCGCTCAACGGCCCGTCGATCATGCCCGGCGGCCCCGCCGAGTCCTACAAGAGCCTCGGCCCGCTCCTCGAGGAAATCTCCGCGCACGTCGATGGCGTGCCCTGCTGCACCCACATCGGACCCGACGGCGCCGGCCACTTCGTGAAGATGGTGCACAACGGCATCGAGTACTCCGACATGCAGCTGATCGGCGAGGCCTACCAGTTGCTGCGCGACGGGCTCGGGAAGTCCGCCGGCGAGATCGCCGACGTGTTCGACGAGTGGAACAACGGCGATCTCGACAGCTTCCTGGTCGAGATCACCGCAAAGGTGCTGCGCCAGACCGACGCCAAGACCGGCAAGCCGCTGGTCGACCTCATCCTCGACGAGGCCGAGCAGAAGGGCACCGGGCGCTGGACGGTGAAGTCGGCGCTCGACCTCGGCGTCCCCGTGACCGGAATCGCCGAGGCGGTGTTCGCCCGCGCGCTGTCCGGGTCGGTGGCGCAGCGTAAGGCCACCACCGACCTGGCATCGGGCAGCCTCGGCGAGAAGCCAGGTGACGCTGCGCAATTCGTCGAGGACATCCGGCAGGCGCTGTACGCCTCGAAGATCATCGCCTACGCCCAGGGCTTCAACCAGATTCAGGCCGGCAGCGCCGAGTACGACTGGGACATCAAGCCCGGCGACATGGCACGCATCTGGCGCGGCGGCTGCATCATCCGCGCCAAGTTCCTCAACCGCATCACCGAGGCGTTCGACGACGAGCCCGAGCTGCCGACGCTGATCGCCGCACCGTATTTCCGCGACGCGATCGAGAACGCCATCGACAGCTGGCGACGCGTCGTGGTGAAGGCCACCGAACTCGGCATCCCGATCCCCGGGTTCAGCTCCGCGCTGTCCTACTACGACGGTCTGCGCACCGAACGGCTGCCCGCCGCGCTGACCCAGGGGCTGCGGGACTTCTTCGGCGCCCATACCTACGGCCGCATCGACACCGACCGCGACAAACGCTTCCACACGCTGTGGAGCGGCGACCACAGTGAGGTCGAGGCCTAGCTCCGGCGCCGGGACCGATCGCAATGTCGCCCTGACAGCGCAGCCATGCATATATATCCATGAGGGCGCTGTCAGGGCGACATTGGGCCGCGCAGCCCGCCACTAGACTCGGGCTGTGCAGTTTCTTGACGGGCAGCGCCCGCCCTACGACCTGACCTACGACGACGTCTTCATCGTCCCCGGGCCGTCCGAGGTACCGTCGCGCTTCGACGTGGATCTGTCCACCGTCGACGGCTCGGGCACCACGATCCCCGTGGTGGTGGCGAACATGACGGCTGTGGCCGGTCGCCGGATGGCAGAAACCGTGGCCCGCCGCGGCGGCATCGTCGTACTACCGCAGGACGTTCCGGTCCCGGCGGTGGCCCGCACCATCGACTTCGTCAAGAGCCGCGACCTCGTGGTCGACACCCCCGTCACGCTCGCCCCCGACGATGCGGTGTCGGATGCGATCGCGCTGATCCACAAACGTGCCCACGGCGCGGCCGTCGTGGTCTTCGAGAACCGCCCGATCGGGCTGGTGACCGAGGACGTGTGCGCCGGGGTCGACCGGTTCACCCGCGTCCGCGACGTCGCGCTGGCCGATTTCGTCACCGCGCCCGTCGGGACCGAACCCCGCAAGGTGTTCGATCTGCTGGACCACGCCCCCGTCGGACTCGCGGTGCTGACCGAACCCGACGGCACGCTGGCCGGTGTGTTGACCCGCACCGGCGCGGTGCGGGCGGGCATCTACTCCCCCGCCGTCGACGCCCGAAACCGGCTGCGCATCGCGGCGGCCGTCGGGATCAACGGCGACGTCGGCGCAAAGGCCAGGGCGCTGGCCGAGGTCGGCGCCGACCTGCTGGTGATCGACACCGCACACGGCCACCAGGCCAAGATGCTCGACGCCATCCGCGCGGTGGCCTCGCTGGATCTGGGTCTGCCGATCGCCGCGGGCAACGTCGTCTCGGCCGAGGGCACCCGTGACCTCATCGGCGCAGGCGCGTCGATCGTCAAGGTCGGCGTCGGTCCCGGCGCCATGTGCACCACCCGGATGATGACCGGCGTCGGCAGGCCGCAATTCTCCGCAGTCGTGGAATGTGCGGCGGCGGCAAAGGAACTCGGCGCACACGTATGGGCCGACGGCGGCGTGCGCCATCCGCGCGACGTGGCGCTCGCGCTGGCGGCGGGTGCGTCCAACGTGATGATCGGCTCATGGTTCGCCGGCACCTACGAATCCCCCGGCGACCTGATGCTCGACCGCGAGGGCAGGCCGTACAAGGAGAGCTACGGCATGGCGTCCAAACGCGCCGTCGCCGCGCGGACCGCCGCGGACAGCCCGTTCGACCGGGCCCGCAAGGGGTTGTTCGAGGAGGGCATCTCGACGTCGCGGATGAGCCTGGACCCGGCCCGCGGCGGTGTCGAAGACCTGCTCGACCACATCACCTCGGGCGTGCGCAGCACCTGCACCTACGTCGGGGCCGCCACGCTGCCCGAACTCCACGAGAAGGTGACGCTGGGCGTGCAGTCCGCGGCCGGCTTCGCCGAGGGCCACCCGCTGCCCACCGGCTGGTGAGCGCTGGCGTTACGATTGTGCTTTCCGCTGAGCTTCGATGACCGCCGAACCGTGAAGGGACAACGTGCCGCAGGCACCCGACGCCGAACCCTCATCTAGTCGGCCGGGCTCGCGGCCCGGCACCGGAAACGCGGGTCGATGAGCGTCCTGACCACCGTGGCATCGCTGCTGGCGATCGTGGTGCTGACGGCGGGCACGGCGGTGTTCGTCGCCGCCGAATTCTCCCTGACCGCCCTAGAACGCAGCACCGTCGACGCCAACGCCCGCAGCGGCCACAAGCGCGACAAGATGGTCCAGCGGGCGCACCGCACACTCTCCTTCCAGCTCTCCGGCGCGCAGGTCGGCATCTCGATCACCACGCTGGCCACCGGCTATCTCGCCGAACCTGTCGTCGCCCGACTGCTGCACCCCGGCCTGTCCGCGATCGGTCTGCCGGACCGCGTGGTGAGCGCGGTGGCGCTGGTCCTGGCGATTCTCATCGCGACGTCGGTGTCGATGGTCTTCGGCGAGCTGGTGCCCAAGAACCTCGCGGTGGCCCGGCCGGTGCCGACCGCACGCGCGTCGGCCGGTCCGCAGCTGTTGTTCTCGACGCTGTTCACCCCGCTGATCCGACTGACCAACGGCACCGCGAACGCCATCCTGCGTCGGCTGGGCATCGAACCCGCCGAGGAACTGCGCTCGGCCCGCTC
The DNA here is from genome assembly GCF_001665575.1 of Mycobacterium sp. 852013-51886_SCH5428379. Taxonomy (GTDB): domain Bacteria; phylum Actinomycetota; class Actinomycetes; order Mycobacteriales; family Mycobacteriaceae; genus Mycobacterium. The sequence continues at coordinate 56,394 of NZ_LZSU01000052.1, forward strand.
CCCCCAGGAACTGATGTCGCTGGTGCGCAACTCGGCGCGCAGCGGCTCGCTCGACCCGGTCACCGCGCTACTGGTCGACCGGTCCCTGCAGTTCGGCGACCGCACCGCCGAGGAACTGATGACCCCGCGCACCGAGATCGAGGCACTGCAGGCGGACGACACCGTCGCCGATCTGATCGCCGCGGCCATCGAGACCGGCTTCTCGCGCTTCCCGATCGTCGAGGGTGACCTCGACGAGACGATCGGCGTGGTGCACGTCAAACAGGTGTTCTCGGTGCCGCCCGACGACCGGCAGCGCACCCGGTTGGCCGCGCTGGCGGTGCCGGTCGCGACCGTGCCCTCTGCACTCGACGGCGATGCGGTGATGACCCAGATCCGCGCGAACGGACTGCAGACCGCGCTGGTGGTCGACGAGTACGGCGGCACCGCGGGCATGGTCACCGTCGAGGATCTGATCGAGGAGATCGTCGGCGACGTCCGCGACGAACACGACGACGCGACCCCCGACGTCGTCGAGGCGGGTGGCGGCTGGCAGGTCTCCGGGCTGCTGCGCATCGACGAGGTCGCCGACCAGACCGGGTTCCGCGCTCCGGAGGGTGAATACGAGACGATCGGCGGACTGGTGCTCCAGGAACTCGGCCACATGCCCGACCCCGGTGACCAGGTCGAGCTCACCGCGTTCGACCCCGACGGTCCGCCCGGTGACCCGATGCGGTGGCGCGCCACCGTTTTGGCGATGGACGGCCGCCGGATCGACCAGCTGGAGCTGACCGAACTGGGCCGGCGCGGCGACGAACCGGAAGGAGACCGCATATGAGCGGCGATCTCTTCGGCGTCCTGCTGACAGTGTTGCTGCTGGCGCTCAACGCGTTCTTCGTCGCCTCGGAGTTCGCGCTGATCTCGGCGCGCCGGGACCGCCTGGAGGCCCTGGCCGAACAGGGCAAGAACAGCGCGGTGACGGTTATCCGCGCCGGCGAGCACCTCTCGCTGATGCTGGCCGGCTCCCAGCTGGGCATCACCATCTGCTCGATCCTGCTGGGCCGCGTCGGCGAGCCCGCCGTGGCACACCTGCTGGAGAAACCGTTCGGGCTGCTCGGCATACCCGACGCCGTCCTGCACACGGTGTCGTTCATCGTCGCGCTCAGCGTGGTGGTGACCCTGCACGTGCTCCTCGGTGAGATGGTGCCGAAGAACATCGCGATCGCCGGGCCCGAGACGGCGGCCATGCTGCTCATCCCGGTCTACCTGGTCTACATCCGGGCCGCACGGCCGTTCATCGCGTTCTACAACTGGTGCGCCAACGTCACGTTGCGCGCCTTCGGGGTGGAACCGAAGGACGAGCTGGACGTCAACGTCTCGACCGTCGAACTCTCGGAGATGATCGCTGAATCGGTATCGGTGGGGCTGCTCGACCCCGAGGAGCACACCCGGCTGACCCGGGCCCTGCAGATTCGCAACCGCGCCGTCCGTGACGTCGCGATGCCGCTGGACACCATCCATACGATCTCGGTCGCCGACGAGAACAGCGGCCCGACCGTCGGCGCCGTCGAGCAGGCGCTCACCGAGACGGGGTACTCGCGGTTCCCGGTCGCAGCGCCGTCCGGCCGGTTCATCGGCTATCTGCACATCAAGGACGTACTCACGCTCGTCGACGATCCCGACGCAGTGCTGGACCGGTCGATGGTGCGCCCGCTGCCCCAGCTGCCCGCCTCGTTGCCGCTACCGGACGCTCTGACCCGGCTGCGCCGCCTCAACAGCCACCTCGCCCTGGTCACCGACGACGGGAAAGTGACCGCGATGGTCGCGCTCGAGGACCTGGTCGAGGATCTCGTCGGCACCGTGCGGGACGGGACGCACCGGGTGTGATGCTCGACGAAGCGGTGTGGACGCGTCGGGAGCGCGCCCACGCCGAACGTGTCGACGCGTTCTGTGCGCCGCATCTGGCGCGGCGGCGTACCGGCCAGACCCATCCGGTCTGGGATTTCCTGTTCACCTACTACAGCCTGCGCCCAAGCAAGCTGCGAAGGTGGCACCCCGGATACGGTGTGACCCTCGGCGGTTCGACCGCCCGGCGGTACCTGGACCGCAGCGGATACGGCGAGACGACCGACGGGGTGGCCGTCACCGCCGAGCACCTATACAGCCGCCTCGACACGGTGCGCTTCGTGGCGGCCCTACTGCACTCGACCGCCCAGCGCCCCGCGCGGCTGAACTGTTTCGGCCTGCACGAATGGGCGATGGTCTACCGCTCCCCGGAAGTGCGCCACGGCGGTGTCCCCCTCCGGCTGGGCGCCGCCGGCACCGACGCGGTGGTCGAGTCGATGCCGTTGCGCTGCAGCCATTTCGACGCCTACCGCTTCTTCACCGCACCCGCCGTCGCGCGCAACAGCGAACCACTGAGCCGCGACCGCCAGACCGCCACTGAACAACCGGGCTGCCTGCACGCGGCCATGGATCTCTACAAGTGGTCCTATAAACTCGGTCCGCTCGTCCCGGCCGAGTCGACGCTCGACTGCCTGGATCTCGCCGCCGATGCCCGGGTGCTCGACATGCGGGCCAGCCCGTACGACCTGCGCGAGTACGGCTTCGAGCCGATACCGGTCGAGACCCCGGCGGGCCGCGCCGAGTACGTCCGCATCCAGCAGGAGATCGCCGCGCGGGCGGCACCGCTGCGCGCCACATTCGCGGCCCGATGTGACGCACTGCTCACAGCCGCCGGCGCCGGACCCGATGGGCTGGTCCACACGGGATTCAGGGCGATTACCCGCGGGTAAGCTGAGTCGACGGCGGCGTGCCGGATGGTACGCGGGAAAGACGGCCGAGGAGGCAGACGATGACTGATCGCGTCGAGGTGGGCAGCCTGCGCGTGGCCAAGGAGCTCTACGACTTCATCACCGACGAGGCGCTGCCGGGCACCGGACTCGACCCGGACAGCTTCTGGTCCGGAGTCGACAAGATCGTCACTGATCTGACCCCCCGGAACCAGGAACTGCTGGCCCGCCGCGACGAGTTGCAGGCCCAGATCGACAAATGGCACCGCCAGCGTGCGATCGGCCCGCACGACGCCGAGGACTACAAGCGCTTCCTCACCGAGATCGGCTATCTGGAGCCTGATCCCGGCGACTTCACGATCAGCACCTCCGGCGTCGACGACGAGATCACCAGCACCGCAGGCCCGCAGCTGGTGGTGCCGATCCTCAACGCCCGCTTCGCCCTCAACGCCGCCAACGCGCGGTGGGGTTCGCTGTACGACGCGCTCTACGGCACCGATGTGATCAGCACCGAGGGCGGCGCCGAACCGGGTGCCGAATACAACAGGGTCCGTGGCGACAAGGTCATCGCCTACGCACGTGAATTCCTCGACGGTGCAGTGCCGTTGGCGTCCGGGTCGTACACCGAGGCCACCGGCTTCAAGGTCGATGACGGCCAACTGCTGGTCACCCTCGGCGACGACACGTCGGTCGGTCTGGCGAACCCCGAGCAGTTCGTCGGCTACCTCGGCGAGCCGGGTCAGCCGTCGTCGATCCTGTTGCGCAACAACGGATTGCACATCGAGATCCTCATCGACCGGGACTCCCCCATCGGCTCGACGGACCGCGCGGGCGTCAAGGACGTCGTGCTGGAGTCGGCCGTCACCACGATCATGGACTTCGAGGATTCGGTGGCCGCGGTCGACGCCGAGGACAAGGTGCTCGGTTACCGCAACTGGCTGGGCCTCAACCGCGGCGATCTCGCCGAAGAGGTCAGCAAGGGCGGTAAGTCGTTCACCCGGGTGCTCAATGCCGACCGCACCTACACCCGGCCCGACGGTGAGGGCGAGGTGTCCCTGCCCGGCCGCAGCCTGCTGTTCGTGCGCAACGTCGGTCACCTGATGACCAACGACGCCATCACCGACGCCGACGGCAACGAGATCTACGAGGGGATCCAGGACGCGCTGTTCACCGGTCTCATCGCGATGCACGGTCTCGAGGAGAGTGACGAGCGCGGCCCGCTGCGCAACAGCCGCACCGGTTCGGTCTACATCGTCAAACCCAAGATGCACGGCCCCGACGAGGTGGCGTTCACCGCGGATCTGTTCAGCCGCGTCGAAGACGTGCTGGGTCTGCCGCAGAACACCCTCAAGGTCGGCATCATGGACGAGGAGCGCCGCACCACGCTGAACCTCAAGGCCTGCATCAAGGCCGCTGCCGAGCGGGTCGTGTTCATCAACACCGGATTCCTCGACCGCACCGGCGACGAGATCCACACCTCGATGGAGGCGGGTCCGATGATCCGCAAGGGCGCCATGAAGAGTCAGCCCTGGATCAAGGCCTACGAGGACCAGAACGTCGACGTCGGCCTGGCCACCGGCCTGTCCGGCCGGGCCCAGATCGGCAAGGGCATGTGGGCCATGACCGAGCTGATGGCCGACATGGTCGAGCAGAAGATCGGCCAACCCAAGGCCGGCGCCACCACCGCCTGGGTGCCCTCGCCGACCGCCGCCACGCTGCACGCCATGCACTACCACCAGGTCGACGTGTACGCGGTGCAGCGCGAACTCGAGGGCAAGCAGCGCACCACCATCGACGAACTGCTCACCATCCCGCTGGCCAAGGAGCTGGCCTGGGCGCCCGAGGAGATCCGCGAGGAAGTCGACAACAACTGCCAGTCGATCCTCGGCTACGTGGTGCGCTGGATCGACGCGGGCGTCGGCTGCTCGAAGGTGCCCGACATCCACGACGTCGCCCTGATGGAGGACCGCGCGACGCTGCGCATCTCCAGCCAGCTGCTGGCCAACTGGCTGCGCCACGGCGTCATCACCGAAGAGGACGTCAAGGCCAGCCTGCGGCGGATGGCCGCGGTCGTCGACGAGCAGAACGCCTCGGACCCAGACTTCAAGCCGATGGCGACCGACCCCGACGACAGCATCGCGTTCCAGGCCGCCCAGGAGCTGATCCTGTCCGGTGGCGCGCAGCCCAACGGCTACACCGAGCCGATCCTGCATCGGCGCCGCCGCGAGTACAAGGCCCGGTACGCGGGCCGCTGAGGCGGCAGGATCTGGTGCGCGACGGACGACTAAACTGCCTGCGACGCGAAAACGGGGACAGGTATGGGTAGGGACGTGGGTAGAAGCTCGGGCAGGCGTGGATAAACGTGGGTAGACACAGCCTTCCCGATCCCGAGGACCGGTCCGGCGATCCCGAGCAGCCGTATGCCGACGATGCGACGGAGGCGATCCCCGCATCGCCGACCGGTGATTCCGGTCCGGCCACCGGCGCGCAGCGCACCGTCGGCTGGGACAACGGCGAGTGGACCGGTAGCCACCGCAGCCTGGCACCCCAGCGCCGCAAGGTGAGCACGCCGGTGATCGCGGCACTGGTCGCGGTCGTCGTGGTGGTCGGCGCGGTGATCGCGTGGCGCTTCTTCGGCGACGCGCTCGACAGCCGCAGCGACGCGGCCGCCGCTCGGTGTGTCAGCGGTCAGCTCGACGTCGCGGTGGTGGCCGACCCGTCGATCGCCCAGCAGATCCAGAAGCTGGCCGACGGCTACAACGAGACCGCCAGCCCCGTGGGTGACCGCTGCGTGCAGGTGGGTGTCCGCCCGGCCGGCTCCGGCCAGGTGCTCGCCGGTTTCGGCGGTGACTGGCCCGGCGACCTCGGCGAACGCCCCGCACTGTGGATTCCCGCCAGCAGTCTGTCGGCGGCGCGTCTCGAAGCCGCCACCGGACCCGAGACCATCAGCGACGCCCGGTCCCTGGTCACCTCGCCTGTCGTGTTGGCGGTGCCCCCGCAGCTCCTCGACCGGCTCGGCGAGCGGGACTGGTCCACGCTGCCCGGCCTGCAGAACGATCCGGCCGCGCTCGACGGACTGGGCCTGCCCGGATGGGGACCGCTGAAGCTGGCCCTGCCCCGCGACAGCGACGCGTCGTACCTGGCGGCCGAGGCCGTCGCGACGACCGCCGCTCCCGAGGGCGCACCGGCCACCGACGGGATCGGCGCGGTCACGACGTTGGCCGCCGGCGCTCCCGAACTCAGCGCGGACACCACCGACGCCGCGATGGACGCCCTGCTGGACGCCGACGATCCCGCCGCGGCCGAAGTGCACGCCGTCCCGCTGACCGAACAGCAGCTCTTCAGCCGGGCAGCGTCGCTGCCCGATGCCAAGGACACCGTCGCCGGGTGGCGGCCGGCAGGTCCGACGGCCACCGCGGACTATCCGACGGTGTTGCTGGCCGGGGACTGGCTCGACCGGGAACAGATCGCCGCGGCCAGCGAGTTCGCCCGGTTCATGCGCGATCCCGCCCGGCTGTCGGAGTTGGCGGCGGCCGGCTTCCGCACCGGCAACGGTTCCCCGCCACCGAGCGACGTCGTGGACTTCGCGGCGGTGCCCGCCCCGATGGCGGTCGGCAACGACGCGGAGCGCGCCGAGATCGCCGAGGCGCTGACCTCCCCGGCGCAGGGCGCGACCACGACCCTCATGCTCGACCTCGCCATGCCCGCGCAGGAGGGTGCGAACTCGCGGATGGGCAACGTCGTCAACGCGCTGATCCCCCGCATCGAGGCGTTGCCTCCCACGTCCGCCGTCGGGCTGTGGACGTTCAACGCCACCTCGGGCACCTCCCAGGTGCCGCTGGGGACGCTGTCGGAGCGCAGGGACGCGTTGACCACAACGCTCGACCAGCTTTCGTCCACCTCCGGTGGTGCGGTGTCGTTCACCACGCTGCGGTTGGTGTACAACCAGGCGCTCGCCAACTTCCGGCCCGGGCAGCCCAACGCGGTCACCGTCATCACCCAGGGGCCGCACACCGATCAGACGCTCGACGGCCCCGGGTTGGAGGCGTTCATCCGCGACGCGTTCGACGAGGCGCGGCCGGTCGCGGTCAACGTCATCGACTTCGGTGACGACCCCGACCGGGCGACCTGGGAAGCGATCACCCAGGCCACCGGCGGCACCTTTCAGGGCCTGACCACCTCCGACTCACCCGAGCTGGCGGCAGCGCTCACCACGATGTTGCGGTAGCGCTGCCCAACACGCTCAGCCCTTCGGGCGATCAGGGGTTTCGGTCATGCCCAGCACGGTGAATTGTTCGCTGACGTTCTCGCGATCGGGTCAGTCGCGGGGGTAGAACGTCCGAAAGTCGAGACGGGTGCTCACCAACCGCTACACGCCGTACATCGTGTTGTCTTAGCTGGTCGCCGGACTTTCGGTCGTCAACGCGGCGGCGCCCTGGGGACGGGAGACGGCTGACGTCGTGGAGGTCGCCCTGCGCCTCGGCGCGGATGTGGCGTCGCTGGTCTGCGGGTTCGCCGTGGCAGCGCGGGTGCAGGGACAGTCGCGGTGGTGGCGGCTGTGCTACTCGACGTCGATGGCGTGCTGGCTGGGGACGCATTTCCTGTTGTGGGCCGGCATGTCGAATTCGGCGGTCACCGTCGCCTATCTGTTGTGCCCCGTTTTCGTCCTCGTGGCCCTGGTGCTGCTGGTCCGGTCCAGCTGGGAGAACGACACCGCCACCCATGACGGCTTCCGGTACCGGCTTCCGCTGACCAACGTCCTCGACGGCTTGGTCGCGGCCCTGGCGTTTCTGATCCTGGCGACGATGAGCGGGACCGGTCTCCCGACGGCCGGGGCGATCACCGACGACGCCGTGAAACTGGTGTTCGTGACGGCCCAGGTCGCCATCGTCGGCGTCTCCGTACTCGTCGCGATGGCGTACGGCCCGTTCCGCCCGCACCGCACCGCACCAACTACATGCTCTTCGCGGGCGGCCTGGTGATGATGGCGACGTCCACTCGGGTGACGGCCTACCTCCAGGCCTTCGGGGCGAGCAACGCCGAACTGTGGGGTGGCATCGGACGCATCGTCGGACCGATGCTGATCGCGTTCGCGATGTTCGAGTATCCGCCGCGCAAGCCCGAGCCGGACGACGGGCGGTTGCGCACCGACTGGACCCAGCTTGTGATTCCGCACGTCGGTTTCCTGGGCATCACCGCGCTGTTCGCCTATCACGCACTGCACGACCGGCCATGGCATCCGTTCATCATCGCGGCGCTCGTGCTCATGGTGGTACTGGTGACCAGCAGGCAGATCATCGCCATGCGGGCGCAGCGCCTGCTCACCCAGCGGCTGAACTGGGCGCAGCTGCCCGAGCGCACCCTCGTGGCAGGCGAGGCCCTGGCCCGCTGGACGGCGCCCAACGGCATGCAGGTCCCGCCCGAGACGTTCGTGGGCACCGCGGAATCGGCCGGCCTGGGCGCCGCCCTCGACGCACTGATCCTCGAGCGGGTGGTCGACGAGGTCGAGTCGGCCGGTCTGGCCGTGGACATCCACGTCAACATCGGGGCCGCCCGACTCGGCAATCCGGACTTCGAGCGGAACGTCAGGGGCACCCTCGAGCGGCACCGCATCTCCAGTGATCGGCTCGTCGTGGAGATCACCGAGACGGCGCCCATAGTCGACCTCTCCGACGCCGCGGCGCAGATCACCCGGCTCAAGGCGGCGGGCGTGAAGGTCGCGCTCGACGATTTCGGCACCGGCTACAACTCGCTGACCTACCTGCACACCCTCCCGGTGAGCATGGTCAAACTCGATCGCATCCTGGCCGTCGGTACGGACCCGGATCGGGATCTCGCGCTGTACCGATCGGTGATCGGACTCTGCGAGTCTCTCGGTCTGAGCGTGGCCGCCGAAGGTATCGAGACACCCGATCAGGCCGACGCGGTGCTGTCCGCAGGTTGCCACCTGATGCAGGGTTATCTGTTCGGACCGCCCGCACCCCTGAGCGAACTCGTCGGCGACTGGGCGCCGGCAGCGCGCTCGTACCGCTCCTAGATCAGGTCCGCGATCAGGCGAACGCCTCGATCGGTGGGCAGGAGCACATGAGGTTGCGGTCGCCGTAGGCGCCGTCGATGCGCCGCACCGGCGGCCACACCTTCGGCCGGAAGTGCTTGCCCAGCGGATAGGCCGCCTGTTCCCGGGTGTACGGGTGTTGCCACTCGTCCACCAGCAGGCTCTCCGCGGTGTGCGGGGCGTTGCGCAGCGGATTGTCCTCGGCCGGCCATGCCCCGGAACCGACCTGGTCGATCTCCCCGCGGATCGCGATCATCGCCGCGCAGAACGCGTCGACCTCGGTCAGCGATTCGCTCTCGGTGGGCTCCACCATCAGCGTGCCCGCGACCGGGAAGCTCATCGTGGGCGCGTGGAAACCGTAGTCGGCCAACCGCTTTGCGACATCGTCGACAGTGACGCCGGTCTGCTTGGTGATCGGGCGCAGATCGAGGATGCACTCGTGGGCGACCATGCCGTTCTCGCCCGTGTAGAGCACGGGGAAGTACTCGTCGAGACGGCGGGCGATGTAGTTGGCCGATGCGATCGCAGTCAGCGACGCCGCCCGCAGCCCCGGCGCGCCCATCATGCGGATGTACATCCACGTGATCGGCAGGATCGACGCCGACCCGTAGGGCGCCGACGACACGCTGCGGTCGTCGCCGAGTTCGTCGGCGAGCGGATGGCCGGGCAGATACGGCGCCAGATGGCTGCGCACGGCGACCGGGCCGACACCGGGGCCGCCGCCGCCGTGCGGGATGCAGAACGTCTTGTGCAGGTTGAGGTGGCTGACGTCGCCGCCGAACCGGCCCGGCCGGGCCAGGCCGACGAGCGCGTTGAGGTTGGCGCCGTCGACGTAGACCTGACCGCCCGCATCATGCACGGCCGCGCAGATCTCGGCGATGTCGTGTTCGTACACGCCATGGGTGGACGGGTAGGTGATCATCAGCGCGGCCAACCGGTCGGCGTTCTCGGTGACCTTCGCGCGGAGGTCGTCGAGATCGACGTCACCGTTCTCGCGGCACGCCACCACGACCACCCGCATCCCGGCCAGCGCGGCCGAGGCGGCGTTGGTGCCGTGCGCACTCGACGGGATCAGGCAGACGTCGCGGTCGGGATCCCCGTTGGCCTCGTGGTAGGCCTTGATGGCCAGCAGACCGGCGTATTCGCCCTGCGATCCGGCGTTGGGCTGCAGTGAGATCTCGTCGTAGCCGGTGAGCCCGGTCAGCCAGGTCTGCAGATCGGCGATCAGCCGGCGGATGCCGGCGGTGTCGCCCTCCGGGGCGAACGGGTGCAGCCGGCCGAACTCCGGCCAGGTGATGGGCTCCATCTCCGCGGCGGCGTTGAGCTTCATCGTGCACGACCCGAGTGGGATCATGCTGCGGTCCAGCGCGATGTCCTTATCCGACAGTGCGCGCAGGTACCGCATCATCTCGGTCTCGGTGCGATACCGGGTGAATGCCGGGTGGGTCAGGAATTCACTCGTGCGCGTGGCGATCTCGGGTCCGACGAACGGCTGTCCACCACGGTCGGCGCCGAACGCGGCGAGCACCGCCGCGACGTGGTCGGCGGTGGTGGCCTCGTCGCACGCCACCGACACGTGGTCGGCGTCGACGAGCCAGAGGTTGATCCCGCGCTCCTTGGCGGCGTCGCGGACGGCCGCGGCGCGCCCGGGCACCCGGGCCAGCACGGTGTCGAAGAACGCGTCGTGCACCACCTCGACGTCTGCGCTGCGCAGACCGGTGGCGACGGCACGGGCGTGGCCGTGCACCCGGCGGGCGATCGCGGTCAGACCCTCGGCGCCGTGATAGCTGGCGTACATCGCGGCCATCACCGCGAGAAGCACCTGTGCGGTGCAGATGTTGCTGGTCGCCTTATCCCGGCGGATGTGCTGTTCGCGCGTTTGCAGCGCCAGTCTGAACGCCACAGCGCCATCTTCATCTTGGGACACCCCGACCAGGCGGCCGGGCAGCTGGCGGGCGTGCTTGTTGCGCACGGCCAGGTAGCCGGCGTGCGGACCGCCGAAGCCCATCGGCACCCCGAAGCGCTGGGTGCTGCCGAACGCCACGTCGGCCCCGAACTCACCGGGCGGGGTGACCAGCGTCGACGCCAGCAGATCGGCCCCGACCGCGACCAGCGCGCCGCGCTCGTGCGCCTCGCCGACCAGCGGCGCCCAGTCGACGAGCGCTCCGCTGGCGCCCGGCTGCTGGACGATCACCCCGAAGAAATCGCCGTCGGGCAGACCGTCGCGCAGGTCGGCGGTGACGATCTCGATGCCCAGCGGCCGTGCGCGGGTTGCCAGGATCGCGGCGGTCTGGTGGTACACGTCGGCGTCCACGGCCAGCCGCATCGACTTGCTGCGGACCGCGCGCTGCATCAGCGTCATCGCCTCGGCGGCGGCGGTGCCCTCGTCGAGCATCGAGGCGCCGGCGACCTCGAGGCCGGTCAGATCGCACACCATGGTCTGGAAGTTCAGCAGCGCCTCGAGCCGGCCCTGGCTGATCTCCGGCTGGTACGGCGTGTACGCGGTGTACCAGGCGGGATTCTCGAGGATGTTGCGACGCAGCACCGGCGGGGTCAGGGTGTCGAAGTAGCCCTGTCCGATCATCGACACGGCCACGGTGTTGGTGCCCGCCAGCGCACGCAGTTCGGCCAGCGCCTCGGTCTCCGAGGCCGGTGCGGGCAGCGCCTCCAGGCCCGGTGCGACTCCGTCGGCCCCGAGCTCGTCGAGGATGTTGACCGGCAGCGCCTTGGCGGCCAGCTCGTCGAGGGAGGGCACGCCGATGGTGTCGAGCATGACGGCGACGGCGTCGGAGTCGGGTCCGATGTGACGGTCTGCGAAGCGGGGCTGATGGGCATCGAGCACGGGCGTCTCCTCTGGGGGGCCGCGGATGGGAACAGAACCGTGGGGTTCCCCTCCCTCTGTCGTCCACCCGTCACGGGCGCCTGAGAGATTCACCGCATCCGCGTACCGGAGTGCGACTTTCCCCATGGGCGGGTGGACGAATCCACCACTTTCCAGAGGCATCGTGGCCGTGGGCGGTCCTGGGTGCCTGAGAGGTTGACGGAGAGGTGTTGCTCCTTCGGCGTCCGTGACCGGCTGCCACGGAGCTCTCCCGCACACGGGTGATGCGTCGGTCAGTCTACCGGGCGGTTGAGTCGGCCGCCTGCCCAGACCGGGTTGCGGTCAGCCGATCTTGCGGTCGCGGTGCTTACGCCGCGAGGCGAGCTCGTCCTCGGGTGCGGCGATCGACTCGCCGCCGTCGGCGCGTTCGCCGGGGAAGTCGGCGATCGCTCCCGTGAGTTCGCGCATCGCCCCGGACACCGCGATACCGAATACGCCCTGACCGCCCTGCAGGAGGTCGACGACCTCTTCGGCGGAGGTGCACTCGTAGACGGTGGTGCCGTCCGAGAACAGCGTGATGTTGGCCAGGTCGCTGACGCCGCGCTGACGCAGGTGGTCGACCGCGACGCGGATGTTGTGCAGCGAGATGCCGGTATCGAGCAACCGCTTGACGATCTTGAGGACGAGGATGTCCTTGAACGAGTACAGCCGCTGGCTACCGGAACCGGCTGCGCCCCGGATCGAGGGCACGACCAGCGAGGTCCTGGCCCAGTAGTCGAGCTGCCGGTAGGTGATGCCGGCGATCTGGCAGGCGCTCGGCCCGCGGTATCCGACGAGTTCGTCGGGCACCGAGTCGTCCGGGAACAACCCGGCCTGCACCGGCTCCCCCACCGGCGCGACGGGCTGTGCCGGGGTGCCTTCGGTGGTCAGGTCGAGCTGCTCCTGACGTGGCTTCTCGCCCACTACCGATTCCTCTCGCCGATCGAACTCGCAAGGCCCACAACAGCCGTGACCTGCACTGCAGCGGTTATGCCACCAGCCCGAATGTGTCCGAGCATACGCTTGTCGCGACGTCCTGACTGCCCGTCGCCCTCAAAGTATTACCGCCGTACGCGGGGTTGACCGAACGTTGCGCCGCGTGTCGAGCAGCCAGCGCCGAGTTGAGACGCATCCGTGATCAACAGCACGTTTCGCATCTCAGGTGGCCTTGAAATCGTCGGGCGACACGCTGTCGAGGAATTCCTTGAACTTCTCGACCTCGTCCTCGCGCACGGCGCCGGTGGCCTCTTCGTCGTTCTCGTCGGGGATCAGCAGCCCGGCCTCGGCCAGCACCGCCTCCTCGACGTAGATCGGCACCCCGACCCGCAGCGCGATCGCCACCGAGTCCGAGGGCCGCGCCGAGACCTTGATGTCGCGGTCGAAGATCAGGTCGGCGTAGAACGTGCCCTCCTGCAGATCCACGATCCGCACCTCTTTGAGCGAATGGCCCAGAGCGGTGATCACGTCGCGGATCAGATCGTGGGTCAGCGGCCGGGCCGGTTCGACACCCTGCTGCTCCAGCGCGATCGCGGCGGCCTCGGACTGTCCGATCCAGATGGGCAGATAGCGGTCCCCGTTGGATTCGCGCAGCAACAGCACCGGCTGATTCTGGGGCTGTTCCACGCGGATGCCGATCACACGAACCTCAGCCATCAGACACTGCCCTCCGCACCGGTGTGCTCGTTGTCCTCGTCGGACGGTCCTGCCGGTCGGATACCTGATCCGACGTCCGGGCCGGATGTCTCCGGCCCGTGTCAGCGAGTCTAATCCTCACCGGTCCAATACGTCTCGTACGGCCGACTTGATGAGCGACGTATGCAGCGTGATGGCCAGTGCGGCGACTTCGCGGGCCAGGTCGTCGGCGCGGTCGCGCGCACCGGCCTTGCCCGCCTTGACCATCGGACCTGCGATCTGGGCGATCAGATCGGACTGCCGGTCGGCGGCCGACCGGAACGCCCGCAGGTGCCGCGGTTCGACGCCGTAGTCGGACAGGGCGCGGGCGCACTGTGCGATGACCACGGCGTGTTCGTCGAAGAAGATCCCGCCGCCGCCCCTGGACGACGGAGTGATTACACCCGCCTTCAACAACGCTGCCAGCAGGTCCTCGCCGACCCCGGAGCGCTCCAGCAGATCCTCGCGGCTCAGCCGCACCTGGGGCTGGGCCATGCCGGCGACCCCGGCCCCGACCCCGTTGACGTCCCGGCCCGCGCCGTTGGCGGTGACCAGACGCGGCACGCCGTACGCCGAGCCGCCTGCGGCGGGCAGTTCGCCGTCGGGCTGGGCGTCGAGCTGGGCCTTGATCACCTTCAGCGGCAGATACTGATCGCGCTGGGCAGTCAGGATGAACCGCAACCGCGCACAGTCGTAGGCGGTGAACCGTCGGTAGCCCGACGCGGTGCGCTCCGGCGTCACCAGCCCCTCCGCTTCGAGAAAGCGGATCTTGCTGATGGTGATGTCGGGGAAATCCGGCCGCAGCAGATCCAGCACCGCTCCGATCGACATACCGGCCAGGGCCGGCCGTTCGGGCTGTGTCATGGGGCTACCGGGACGGAACGCACGCGACTAGCTGGTCGCGCCGCCGTTGTCGTCGGAGGGACCGGTCAGGAAGACCAGGCGGAACTTGCCGATCTGGACCTCGTCGCCGTTGGCCAGCACGGCCGAGTCGACGGGTTCGCGATTGACGTAGGTCCCGTTGAGGCTGCCGACATCGACCACCTGGAACTCGCCGCTCTCCAGCCGGAACTCGGCGTGGCGGCGGCTCACGGTGACGTCGTCGAGGAAGATGTCGCTGTCGGGGTGCCGGCCGGCGGACGTGGTCGGCTGGTCGAGCAAAAACCGCGAACCTGCGTTGGGGCCGCGCTTGACGACCAGCAGTGCCGATCCGACGGGCAGACCCTCGACACCCGAAACGGCGCTGTCGCCGCTGGGCGCCGCAGGCGCGTCGAGCTCGTTGAGGAAGTCGGCCCGGAACACCGACGTCGTCTCCACGGTGACTTCTTCAGACTGGTCAGCCCCAGAGTTGATGTCCTTGTCCGTCACCCGCTGCTCCTCACTGGCTGCTGTGGCGATACCCGGCCGGTACCCGGCCGTCGTGTCATGTTCGACCGTACCGCGCAGCGGACGTCGTTGTGTCCACCACCGCCGGATCCGCCTTCTGGTCTGCAGAACCCTAACAACTGGTCACTCACTGGCGACGGCACGGTATCCGTCGGCGTCGAGCAGTCCGCCGAGCGCAGCCTCCATCTCGTCGGCGTCGAGCTGCAGGTCGACCAGCCAGCCCTCGCCGTACGGATCGGAGTTCACCAGGTCCGGGCTGCCCTCCAGATTCGTGTTCACCGCAAGGACTTTCGCGCTCACCGGCGCGTACAGATCCGAGACCGACTTGGTGGACTCGACTTCGCCGAACGTCTCACCGGAGGTGAGGTCCGCGCCGACGTCGGGCAGCTGGACGAAGACCACGTCGCCGAGGGCGGCCTGCGCATAGTCGGTGATACCGACCCGCACGGTGTCGTCACCGGTACGCAGCACCCACTCGTGTTCCTCGGTGTAGTACAGCTCGGTTGGGATGTCGCTCACGGGGCTCCTCGGGGGTCCGACTGGGGGCGGGTGGTCATTTGACTGGCTGAGCGTATTGGCGCGGTTTCGGTTGCCGCAAGGCGGTGACGTCGACGCGGTCGGCTTGCTGCACCACCATCGTCCCACCGACGCGTTCGATGCTGTCCATCGCGCCGCCGGGGATGTTCATCGCCGCGGCCAGGGTCGGCGGATCACCAATCGCGACAACGGTATACGGCGGTGAGAGCGTGGTGCCGTCGACGTCGAGGGCGCCGGGCCTGCCGAGCACCCAGGTGTCCACGCCGACCCGGACCGCCGCCCGCCGGTCCCCGGTGCCGCCCTCGCCCGCCCCCTGGATCGCCCCCTGGATCTCGATGGCCTCGGCGCCGGCCGCCCGCAGCTCGTTGATCACGTCGAGCAGCGTGTCGGCCGGTACGCCCGGCACCGTGTCGGTGATGGTCAGGGTCACCCCCGGACCGGTGGCGGCGACCATGCCGACCAGGATCGACAGCGCGGCGAGGCGGGCCTGGGCGTTCTCTATGGCGGCCTGATCGGTGCTGCCGGTGGCCTGCAGCTGCTCCAGCGTCCTGCGCAGTTCGGTGACCTCGCTGTTGAGGGACGCCTCGCGCTGCTGCAGGGAGTCGAGCAGCACCAGCAGATCCGCCGGTCGCGCGGTCTCGAGCGAATCACCGGATTCGTTCTGGCGCACCTGCGTGACGATCGCCACGCCCAGCACCAGGCACAGCACCACGGCCAGGGCGCCGAACAGCAGCTCCGAGCGGGTGCGCCGGGTCCCCGGGCGGCCCGGCTTCGCGTCGGGCGGCAGCTCGTGGCGGCCGTGCTGCGGCGCGTGATGGTCCGGCGGGTCGGCGGGGGTCTGCGGGTCGGTCATGTCAGGCGCCGAACAGTCTGCGCCGCAGCGCGGCGGCGTTGCCGAAGATGCGGATGCCCAGCACCACGATGATCGCGGTGGAAAGCTGGGTGCCGACCCCGAGTTGATCGCCGACGTAGACGATCAGCGCCGCGACCAGCACGTTGAACACGAACGACACCACGAACACCTTGGCGTCGAAGATCCGCTCCAGATAGGCGCGCAGCCCGCCGAATACCGCGTCCAGCGCCGCGACCACCGCGATGGGCAGATACGGTTCGACGAACTCGGGCACATTGGGCCGGAACACCAGACCCAGCACGATGCCCACGACGAGGGCGGCGATTCCGATCATGGGTGATCCGTTCGTCCGGTGGTCATGTCAGGCGCCCGGCCGTTCGGCGAAGTTGACCTCGCGCACCGAGGCGGCGGGCACGGTCAGCGCCTCGGCGGTGGCGACCGTGACGCCGACGCCGTAGGAGGTCTCCAGCAGCCGCAGCCGCTGCAGCCCGGTACTGCCGCGGAACGACTCCGCCATCGTGTTCGGTGGGCCGATCGCCTGCAACACATAGGGGCTGCTGACAGGCTGGTTGTCGACCAGGATGCCGCCGCCTGCCTGCCGGATGGTGACGTTCGGGCCGATGCGGACGTCGCCGACCGCCACGGCCTCGGCGCCGCCGGCCCACAGCGAGTTGACCACCAGCTGAAGATCGCGGTCGAGGATGACCTGCGCGCTGCCCTCGACCCGCCGCACGGACACGTCCGAGAGGTTCTTCGACATACCGGGGTCGGTGACCGTGACCACCAACCCCGGCCCGATCACCGCGGTCGCGGCGGCCTGGGCGTCGGCGACGTCGAGGTCGGCGAGCAGTTGCCGCCCCAGCGCGTCGCCCTCGAGCCGGCTGCGGCGCTGCGCGGCGACCTCGGCGGCCAGGGTGCTGCGTTCGGCGGTGAGTTGATCGTCGGCGGCTTCGGCCGCGCGCACGCTGCCGGCCAGCACCTGCTGGGCCTCCCGGGCCTCCGGCGCGGCGATCTGCGCCTGGGTCGCTGCGACGGCGAAGACCGCCGCCACCGCGAGCGCGGCCGCCACCTGCCAGGTCCACTCCCGGGCCCGGCCTCTGCGTGCGCCGTCCCGGCGGGCGGCCGCCGCGGCGGCGTAGCCGGGGTCGAGGTGGTCGGACAGCAGACTGCGCAGCAGCGACGGCACCGGGATCTTCTGGGGTGCGGCGGCCTTGTGGTGGCTCAGGCCCGCCGACGGGTCGAACCCGCCGAGCATGCGCCGGCCGCCGGGTCCCGGGTCAACCACCGGTGTGCACCTTCGGCATGCGCCGCAGCACCAGACCGACCTGAATCAGGTAGAGCACGCCGGACCACACGTACAACGCCAGTCCCCAGACCAGGAAGCCCCAGCCACAGGCCAGCACCACCCGGCTCCAGAGCGCGTCCCACTGTCCGAGCAGGACGAGCGGGAACCCCGACATCAGCGCGAACGTCGCCGCCTTGCCGAGGTAGGTGACGGGTAGCGCGGTCAGTCCCCGGCTGCGCAGCAGCGGCAGCGTCGTGGCCAGCACGAGATCGCGGCCCAGCAGGGTGACGACGAACCACCACGGCACGCTGCCGTGCACGGCCAACGCCAGCGGCACGGTGATCATGTAGATGCGGTCGACGAGCGGGTCGAGCAGTTCGCCGAGCCGGGAGGACTGGTTGGCGACCAGCCGGGCGATCTTGCCGTCGGCCCAGTCGGAGAAGCCGCTGAACATCAACACCCCGACGGCCCACCCGTAGGCATGCACCACCAGCAGCAGCCACAGGAACACCGGCACCAGCACCAGGCGCAGTGCAGACAGCGCGTTGGGCACGGTCAGCACCCGGTCTCGCGCGCCCGCCGCCCCCGGAGCGTTCATAGCCTGAACTTAGCGGAACACCCCGGGCAGGCTCAGCGCCGCCATCGTGTCGTCGGCCAGCGGATTGTCGTGGACCATGTACGTCCACGTCGAGGTCGGGCGGGCGAGTTTGGACAGGTCGATGCCGGGCTCGTCCTCGATCTCGGGTGCGGTCTCGAACGTCTGCTGCGCGGCTTCGATGGCGTCGGCGGCCAGGGATGCGAACGCGTCCACGGCCATCCGGTGGAATTCGTCGAGCGGGTTCTGCCTGCCGAGCGCGCGCAGGTGGATGCTCTCCCGGATGTCGGCGAGATAGGCCAGGTGCTCGCACCAGCCGCGGTCGAGGTGGTAGAGCATGATCATCCGGCAGATCCGCTCGAGCTCGTCCTCGGAGAGCTGCTCGGACAGTTCGGCGTAGCGCTTCGGGGACAGCTCGGCGAGCTCTTCACGGGCGGCGGCGGTGCGCAGCAGCGTGTCGCGCCGCTCGACGATGATCGCGCGCTGCTGGGCGGTGAGCTGGTTGTAACGCCACGTGTTGGCGTGCACGTCGAGCAGCCGGCCCTCGGCGATGCGCTGCGCGTGGTCGAGCAGCCCGGCGGCCTTGTCGGTGAGGACCCGCCCGTCCCCCTTGTCCGGGTCGGTCTGCATCGGCAGTTTGTCGACGTCGAGGTGGGCGCGAACCAGATCGTCCTCCCAGCTGGAGAAGAACACCGATGAGCCCGGGTCGCCCTGGCGGCCGGCGCGGCCCCGCAGCTGGTTGTCGAGCCGCTCGGTGTGGTGACGGCCGGTGCCGACGACGTGCAGGCCGCCCAGTTCGGCCACCTTCTCGTGGTCGGCGGCGTGGTCGTCTGCGCCGGAACCGCCGAGCCGGATGTCGGTGCCCCGGCCGGCCATCTGCGTGGACACCGTGACCGCCCCGAGCTTGCCGGCCTCGGCGATGACGCGGGCCTCCTCGGCGTCGTTCTTGGCGTTGAGCACGACCGCGGGGATGCCGTGTTTGACCAGCTTCTCGTGCAGCTCCTCGGATTCGGCGACGTCGCGGGTGCCGATCAGCACGGGCTGACCGGTGGCGTGCACCGCCTCGACGTGCTCGAGGATCGCCGCGGTCCTGGCCGCGGCGGTGACGTAGACGCGGTCGGCCTCGTCCTCGCGGATGTTCGGTTTGTTCGGCTCGATCGGCGACACCCCGAGCTTGTAGAACTGGCGCAACTGCTCACCGGCGGCGAGCGCGGTGCCCGTCATCCCGCACACCGTGGGATACCGGTTGACCAGCGCCTGGACGGTGATGGTGTCGAGCACCTCGCCGGTCTCGGTGGTGGCGATGCCCTCCTTGGCCTCGACGGCGGCCTGCAGCCCGTCGGGCCAGCGCTGCAGCTGCGCGATGCGGCCGCGCGAGGCGTTGATGAGGTGGACGGCGCCGTCGCGCACGATGTAGTGCACATCCCGCTGCAGTAGCACGTGGGCGTGCAGGGCGACGTTGATCTCCGTCAGCGTGGAGACGACGTGTTCCTCCGAGTAGAGGTCGATACCGCCGAGCTTCGCCTCGAGTTTGCGGGCGCCGCGGTCGGTGAGGTGGACGTTGCGGCTCTCGGCGTCCGTGTCGTAGTCGGTGCCAGGGATAAGCTCCCCGACCATGCGGATCAGCTCCACCCGCGGGGTCTCGCGGTGGCTGGTGCCCGCCAGCACCAGCGGCACCAGCGCTTCGTCGACCAGCACGGAGTCGGCCTCGTCGATCAGCGCCACATCCGGCCGTGGCGACACCAGGTCGTCCACATCGATGACCAACTGGTCGCGCAGCACGTCGAAGCCGATCTCGTTGACCGAGGCGTAGGTGATGTCGCAGCCGTAGGCGGCGCGGCGCTGCTCGGCGGTCGATTCACCGGTGATCCACCCGACCGTCAGCCCGAGCGCCTCCAGCAGCGGACCCATCCATTCGGCGTCGCGGCGGGCCAGATAGTCGTTGATCGTGATGACGTGGACGCTGCGGCCGCCGAGGGCGTACCCGGCGGCGGCGATCGCCCCGGAGAGTGTCTTGCCCTCGCCGGTCGCCATCTCCACGACGTCGCCGGCGAGCATGCGCAGGGCGCCGAGCAGCTGGACATCGAAGGGGCGCAGCGAGGTGGCGCGCTCGGCGGCCTCCCGCGCGATCGCCAGGAACTGCGGAATGTCGTCGGCCTCGGCCAGATCCTGCATGCGCAGGAGACCGGCGGCCTTGCGCAGCTGCTCGTCGTCGAGGTCGGCGGCTCGCTTCTCGAACTCCGCCGAGGCGGTGACCTGTGCCAGTGAGCGGCCCTGGTTCTTCTCGGTGGCGGCGCCGAGCAGCTTCCAGAACTTGCCGCTGAGGCGGCCGGTGGTGCGGGAACTCGTCTTGGGCACACGTTTACGGTACGCGGAAGGCGATCGAGATCGAATCGCCGACCGGTACGAAACCGAGCCGCCGGTAGACGCGGTTGCTCGTCGGGTTCGCCAGGTCGGCGAACAGCACCACCTGCCGGGCGCCGGCGGCCAGGGCCCACCGGCAAGCGGCTGCGGTGACCGCCGATGCGAACCCCCGTCCGCGGACCTCCGGCGGGGTGTAGACCGGTCCGATCCGCGACACCCCGGCCGCGGGTGCCCGCACGCCGGCCATGCTCATCGGCGCCCCGTCGGCCGTCCACAGCAGATAGGCGTGCCCCGCCGCCGCCGAACCCGCCACTGCCGCCGCCGCCCGCCGCGGGTCCGGTGCGTGACCGAACGCCTCGACCGCGAAATCGCACTGGTAACGGATGAGCACCGGCTGATCGGCGGTGCGCGCGACGCGGTGTCCGCCGGGTACGCCGACGGGTGCGCTCAGGGTGGCCAACCGGTACAGCCGCTCCTCGGTGGTCACCTCCGTGGCCGCGCCGGTCTGGGCGCGCCACCGCTCGGCGAGCGTCTCGGCGGTCCGGCGTGGTCCGCGCACACCGGGTACGGCGATGCCGGCGCCGCGCAGCGCGCTGACCGCTTCGTCGGCCGGCACACCGCTCAGCCCGCCGCACAGCATCGGCAGCGGCGGGGTTTGCATCGCCGCGCCCACCAGTTCGTCGTCCTCCCACGCCGTGACCAGCAGCGGCGCCTCGTCGGCGGACATCCCGCCCCGCAGCAGCGACAGTTCGACGGTGTGCACGATGGGGCTCCGCCGGTACCAGTCGCCGGCGCACGCGACGAAGTCGTCGGGGTCGGGGTGGAGGCGCACTCGCACGTCCCCCAGCATGGGCCGCATCCTTCAAGATCACCCCCAGGGCGGCCCGGCCCGCCATACTCGTGCGGTGTCTGACACCGAGGTCCTCATCGCGGGCGCAGGCCCCATCGGGTTGACCGCCGCCATCGAACTCACCCGCCGCGGGGTCGACTGCTGCATCGTCGATCCGCTGACCGCACCGCCGCAGTATGCGAAAGCCGTTGGCGTGCAACCTCGCACGCTCGAAGTGTTCGAGAACATGGGCGTGCTGCGCCAGATCCTCGACGCGGGAACCCAGATGCGGGGGCAGTGCGTCTACGTCAACGGCGAGCCGGCGGGCCGGATCGATCTGGCGCTCCCGTCGGACGTGCCCTTCGGCTTCCTGTGCATCCCGCAGTACGAGACCGAGCGCGTGCTGCGCGAGGAACTCGCACGGCGCGGCGTGTCGGTGCAGCGCGGCGTGCGCGTCACCGAGTTCAGCCAGGACGACGACGGCGTCACGGTGACCGTGGCCGGTGACGCGGGCGAGGAACGGGTGCGCGCGCACTATCTCCTGGGCGCGGACGGTGCGCACAGCGCAGTGCGCAAGGGGCTGGGTCTGTCGTTCGAGGGCGCCGCGTTCGACGAGCAGTACATGCTCGGCGACGTCGAGGTGGACTGGTCACAGCCCCCCGGCTATGCCGTGCGGTCCGTACGTCGGACCGACGGGCAGGCCGACGATCTGCTGGTGTGCATCCCGCTGCCGGGACGCAACCGCTACCGCATGTCGATGCTGGTGCCCGACGACCTGGCGACGGCGCCCAGCGGCGGGGTCGCCCACGGGTTCGAGGGCAGCCGCGCCCCGGAGCTGTCCCACATCCAGGCCGTGCTCGACCGCCTGTCCCCCGAACCGACGACGGCGCGCAATCTGCGCTGGTCGTCGGTGTTCCGGATCAGCCATCGCATCGTGGACACGTATGGCCGCGGCCGGGTTTTCGTGGCCGGAGATGCCGCCCACATCCACCCGCCCACCGGGGCCCAGGGGATGAACACCGGCATCCAGGACGCCCACAACCTCGCCTGGAAGCTCGCGCTGGCCGTGGCGGGTCACGCTGCACCCGGACTGCTCGACAGCTACGACGCCGAACGCCGACCGGTCGGCGAAGAGGTCGTCGGCCGCACCGTGCGCAGCGCCCGGCAGGGCATCGGGGCGGATTCCACCGACATGGACTTCGTGATGCGCAGGGAGGCCCAGCTGCTCATCGACTACGCGGACAGTCCTATCGTCTCGGCGCACTCCGGGGATCCGCTGCCCGGCGGGCGGGCCCCCGACGCCACCGGCCTGTCCCGCGACGCGGTCACCAACCCGCTGCGGCTGTTCGAGGTGTTCGGCCGCGACCACACCGTCGTGCTGTACGCCGACGGGGACACCGGCCCGGCCGACATCGGACGGTTCGAGGCGGCCGCCGACGCGGCCCGCGACGCCGCCCACGGGCAGGCCGACGTCTATCTGGTCGCCGCGCCGGCCGCCGACGTCGACAGCACCGTGCTGCCGGTGCTGCGCGACGCCGACGGCCATTTCGCCCGCAGCTACTCCGTGGCGGGCACGTCGACGTTCGTGGTGCGCCCGGACGGTTATCTCGGCTACAGCGCGCACGGTCTCGACACCGCCGACCTGCGCCGTCACCTGAAGTTGACCTTCGGCTGATCTGCACGACGCGCCCGGTCGGCGCGGGCCGTGTGGACGGCCGAACGCGGATCGTCGCGGTACCTTCCCCCGGTGGAAACGTTCACACCGACCCTCGACTGGGGCAACGAGCTCTGGACCTCGCTGTGGTGGATAGCCCAGGCCTGGACGTACGCGGCGGTGGCCACCATGGTGGTGCTGGTCCTGATCGTGAAGTTCACGACCTGGGGCAGGCAGTTCTGGCGGGTCACCCGGGACTACTTCGTCGGCCGCGACAGCGTGATCGTGTGGGTCTGGCTGGCCGGCCTGCTGCTGTCGGTGATCACCGGTGTGCGGCTGTCGGTGCTGTTCAGCTACCAGGGCAACGACATGTCGACCAGCTTCCAGGTGATCGCCGCGGGGCTGGGCAACGGCGACGACGCCGTCCGGCAGTCCGGCGGCGACGGCTTCTGGTTGTCGATGCTGGTCTTCACCGTCCTCGCGGCCATCAACATCGCGCTGGTGATGCTCGACCTCTACCTCGCCCAGCGGTTCATGCTGCGCTGGCGGGTATGGCTGACCGACCGGCTGACGGGAAACTGGTTGGAGGGCAAGGCTTTCTACCGGTCGCGGTTCATCGACGCCACCATCGACAACCCCGATCAGCGCATCCAGGCCGACATCGACATCTTCACCGCCGGGGTGAACTCCCAACCCAACCGGCCCAACCAGGGCTCGGAGACCACCCTGCTGTTCGGCGCGATCTCCTCGATCGCCTCGATGATCTCGTTCACCGCGATCCTGTGGAACCTGTCCGGACCGCTCACGCTGCCGCTGGTGGGTTACACCCTGCCCAAGGCGATCTTCTGGATCGGCATCGTCTACGTCCTCATCGCGACGGTGATCGCGTTCCGGATCGGCCGGCCGTTCATCACGCTGTCGTTCAACAACGAGAAGTTCAACGCCGCGTTCCGGTATGCGCTGGTGCGGCTGCGGGACGCCTCCGAAGCGGTGGCCTTCTACCGCGGTGAGGTCGCCGAACGCTCCGGGCTGCGCCGCCTGTTCGCCCCGGTGGTGACCAACTACCGCAAGTACATCAACCGGACCATGGGGTTCGCCGGCTTCAACCTCTCGATCACCCAGGCCCAGGAGCTCATCCCGTACGTGGTGCAGTTCCAGCGGTTCTACAACGGCGAGATCACCCTCGGCGCCCTGGGACAGACCGCGTCGGCGTTCCGCTCGATCCTGACCGGGCTGTCGTTCTTCCGAAACGCCTACGACGACTTCGCCGGGTACCGCGCGGCGATCGTGCGTCTGCACGGTCTGGTGGTGGCCAACGACGAGGGCCGCGAACTGCCGACCCTCGGCGTGACCGCGAGCCGGGACGGCGCGGTCGAACTCGACAACGTCGAGGTGCGCACCCCGGACGGCAACCAGCTCATCGATCCGATCGATCTGCGGCTGGAGGCCGGCGACACCCTGGCCGTGACCGGGATGTCGGGCACCGGCAAGACGACGCTGCTGCGCAGTCTGGCCCAGCTGTGGCCGTACACCACCGGAACACTGCGCTGCCCCTCCGGAGACAACGAGACGATGTTCCTGTCCCAGATGCCGTACGTACCCCTGGGCAATCTGCGGGCGGTGCTGTCGTATCCGCGGGAGGTCGGCGACTTCACCGACCAGGAGCTCGCCGCCATGCTCGAAAAGGTTGCGCTACCGCATCTGGTGGGACGGCTCGACGAGGAGCAGGACTGGGTCAAGGTGCTCTCCCCCGGCGAACAGCAGCGGGTCGCGTTCGCGCGGATCCTGTTGACCAAGCCCAAGGCGGTGTTCCTCGACGAGGCGACCTCCGCGCTGGACACCGGCCTGGAGACGATGCTCTACCGGATGGTGCGGCAGGATCTGCCCGACACGATCCTGGTCAGCGTCGCCCATCGCGGCACCGTCATCGACCACCACGAACAGGAACTCGCGCTGCTCGGCGGTGGCGAGTGGCGGCTGGGCCCGGTCGGAGCGGCCGCGCCCTAAGTGCGTGCGCCCGCAGCTCCGGCTGCGTGTCCTCCCGCCCGCCGCCCGAAGAAGGAGCCCTCACCCAGCTGGGTGCCGCTCGCGTAGCCCTTGCCGTCCTGGGCGATGTTCGACGCGCATGCACCCGCGGCGTACAGGCCGGGCACGGTGGCGCCGTCCTCGCGCAGCACCTCACCGTCGACCGTCACCGTCAGGCCGCCCATGGTGAAGCCGGAGTACATGGCGACCCCGAGTGACAGATCGAAGGCCGCGTACGGGCCGGTGTCCTGCGGCGCAAGGTAATCCGACTGCTTGTGGAAGTCCGGGTCCTCACCGCGGGCGGCGTTCTCGTTGTAGCGCTGCAGGGTTGCGGCCAGATTGCCCTGCGGGATGCCGAGGGCGGATTCCATCTCCTCGACGGTCTCCCAGCCGTCGATGAACTTGATCAGCGGCATCTCGGGCATCTGCATGTGCGCCTCGTCGACCACCAAGTAGGCGGTCTGATCGGGTTGTTCGAGGACGAACGCCGACGTACGGGAGTGGTAGGAGTCCTCGGCGACGAAGCGCTGACCGTCCTTGTTGACGATGACGCCGGTGAGCAGGATCTCCGGCGGATACGCGGCGGCCGTGATGAACAGCTGGTCGAGGTCTTTGGCGACCCCGCCCGCCGAGACACCCATGCGGATGCCGAGGCCGTCGTCGTTCGGGTTGCCCAGGATGTAGGGCTCGACCTCACCGTGGTGTTTGGTGCGCCGTTTCTTGCCCAGCGCCGGGGTGTACTCGTTGACCATGTCGGCGTTCATCGCGAACCCGCCCGCGGCGATGACCACCGATGCGGCGCGGACGGTGCCGGTGTCACCGAAGTGCTTCCACCGCACCCCGACCACACGACCGTTCTCGACGACCAGATTGGTGGCGCCGGTCTCGTAGCGGATCTGCACCCCCAGATCGGCGGCGCGTTTGACCAGCAGCCGAATCACCATGTCGGCGCCGCCGAGTTCGCCGGGCACCGGCACGGAGTGTCCGCGCGGCGCGGGCACCGCCTGCTCGCAGAACGGCCACACCTTCTCGTTGCCGGTGTAGGACAGTCCCTCGGTGCCCGGCGGTACCACCACCTTGCCGGGATAGTAGGTGCGCTCGAACTGGAACCCGAGCGCCTCGAGCCACTCGAAGTGGTCGACGCTGCCCTCGCAGTAGGCGCGGATCTTGTCGTGCTCGGGGTCACGCGCCTGCGACACCAGGTACTTGTACATCTCCTCGGCGGTGTCGTCGTGTCCGGTCGCCTGCTGCACCGCGGTGCCGCCGCCGAGATAGAAGTGGCCACCGGCCATCGAGGAGGTCCCGCCCGCGTCGGCGGCGCGCTCGAGTACCAGCACCCGCGCGCCGGCCGCCGCAGCGCTGACCGCGGCGCAACCACCGGCGATGCCGAAGCCCAGGACGACCACGTCGACGTCGTCGGACCACTCCGACACCGTTGCGGCATTGATCGTTTCGGGGATGTCGAGAGTCATTGCTGCTCCTGCTTGATGTAGTCGAAGAAGGACCGGATCTCGTCCGGGACGTACGCGATCTCGAGATAGGGCACACCGCTGCCCTCGGCGGAGACATAGGCGAACCGCATACCGCCGGGCATGACGCCGTCGCACACCACCTCCGCGCCCGCCTGCTCCGCGTCGCGGACGGCCGCGGCGAAGGCCTGCTCGTCCTCGGCCTCCACGCACACGTGGTGCAGTCCCGGACCGCAGCGGTCCAGGAATTCCGAGTAGATGCTGGGCCCGCTCACCGGGGTGATGATCTCGAGCTGGGTGTCGCCGGCGTAGCTCAGCGCAACGTCGGCGACGAAGTCCGCGGGTGCGCCGCGCAGCCGGCAGGTGTCGGGGCCGAAGTGCACACCGGGCATCCGGATCCAGCGCCGCGCGCCGAGCAGAGCGGACAGTGCCTGTTCGGTGGCGTCCTGATCACGGGTCACCCAGGCGATCTGGACAGGTGTCTGGTCAGGCATCGTGACCGAGAATATCGCCCTGCTCGCTCCAACGCTAGAACGTGTTCTAGTTATGCGGACGCGGCGAGCATGTCGATCAGCATCCGCATCTGGAGATCGAAGACGCCGGCCGGATCACGGAACGTTTCGGGCCCGTACTGACCGAACACCTCGAGGCTGATGGCGCCGACCAGTCCCGCCCACAGCGCGGTGCAGCGCACCATCAGATCGTCGGGGCCGTCGAACCCGAACTCCGCACGCAACCGTTCGAGATCCGACGATAACGGTTGTGGCGCAGGCGATTTCGATACCGTGATGCCGCCGTCCGCGACGGCGACGGCGACCGTGTCGAAGATGGCCTGCACCACCCTGGTCCCCGGGATGACGGTCCGCTCGGCGGGTGCGTGGTAGCCGGGCACCGGGCTGCCGTAGAGCAGGGCCCAGCGTGCCGGCTGCGACGTCGCCCAGCCCCGGGCGGCGTGGGCGATCGCTAGCAGGCGGGCCTGCCAGTCCCCCGCTTCGGCGCCGCGCGTCCGGTCCACCTGCTCGGCCAACTCCCCGTAGGCGTCGACCAGCAGCAGTGTCAGCAGGTCGTCGCGGCTGGCCACGTACCGGTACACCGCTGAGGAGACCATGCCGAGTTCGCGGGCGATCGCCCGGAGCGACAGGCCCGCAGGTCCGTCGGTGACCAGATGACGGCGGCCGACCTCGACGATCTGCGCTTCAATGCGCGCCCTGGTGTCCTCGCGTTTACCCACGTCCCCGAGTCTGTCAGAAAAGTGAGCACTGCTCTTGCATTTCTCGCCCGGGCGTCGCACCCTAAAGGGAGAGCACTGCTCACATATTGAGGAGAAGGACATGACCACCAGGTACGACGAACCCGACATGTTCGCCCGCGCGTTCAATGCGGTGATCCATCGGCTGGCCGAGGCAGGGGTGTCCATCGCGGGCACCCGCGCGGTGCGGGTCCGCGGCCGCAAGACGGGGACGATGCGCGGCGTCGTCGTCAACGTGCTGTCCATCGACGGCCGCGATTATCTGGTCTCCCCCCGCGGCAACACCCAGTGGGCGCGCAACGCCCGAGCGGCGGGCGAGGTGGAGATCGGACCACGCTGGCGGCGCCGGACGGTGCGGTTGGCCGAGGTGGCCGATTTGGACAAACCGCACCTGCTGCGGCGCTATCTGCAGCGGTGGTACTGGGAGGTCAAAGGCCACGTGGGGGGCCTGACACCGGATTCGAGCGACGCTGACCTGCGTGCGACCGCGCCGTCGATCCCGGTGTTCGAATTGCTGGACCAGCCCGTCACGCCGCGCCGGCGGTGACCAGCACCGGGGCGGTGCCGGCCTGCTGGGGCACGGCCTGCCAGGACACGGCGGCCGGGAAGGAACCCCACGTGCTGTTGTAGATGCCGAGGATGACGGCGCGGCCGTCCGGGGTGTTGGTGTAAACCGGCCCGCCGGAGTCGCCCTTCTGGCTGCGCACACCGTTGGCCATGGTGAACCAGCCGTTGTTGACTGCCTCCACCGTGCCGCAGGATTCGCCCGTCATCACGCCGAAGTGGCACACCGGCATCCCGCGGGTCGCCGTCACCGACGCGTCCCGCACCAGCGGCCGCCCGTTCGGCAGCACGTTGTTGAGCTGGACGTCGGAAGCCAGGGCGATGGTCTGCCAATCGGAGATCTGGTGGTTGGTGTCGACCGTCGTGCCGTCGGGGGTGTTGTCGGAGAACGCCACCTGGCTGCCCAGGAACCCGTTGGCCTTGTCGGTGACCTGCGCGCCGCCGCGGCAGTGGCCGGCGGTGTAGGCGACGCGGGTCTCCATATCGACGAAGCCCAGCGTGCAGACGTTGGTGCCCTGGCGGATCTCCATCCCGGGGAACACCACGATTCCCGGATCGGCCTGGCCCGGCGCGGGCGGGGCGAGAAGCATTGCGAAGAACGCGGCCGCGGCGGCCAGGACGCTGAGCAGTAGGCGGCGCATGGGTGCTCCCCTCCCCGGTGGGTTGCTTGTCTCGTAGACCCTATCGATCCAATGTCAAGCACCGTTACCGAAGCGTGTCGTCACGGGTCGATCAAGAGTCGAAACCCAGCCCCAACCGGTCGAGCGTGCGCAGCAGCAGATTGCGCCGGCCGGCCGCGTGGTCGGCGCGGTCGAGCGACCATCGGGTGGCCTGGATGCCCACCGAGGCGAACGGTTCCGGCGGGAACGGCAGGGGTTTGCGGCGCACCATCTCCAGTCGGGTGCGCGGGGTGTCGCGGCCTTCGAGCAGGTCAAGGCATACGTCGGCGGCAAATCGGGTGGCGCCCACGCCGAGCCCGGTGAACCCGTTGACGTAGGCGACGCGGCCGTCGCGCGCCAGCCCCCAGTGCGCGCAGAACCGGGTGTTGGTGTCGATGGCGCCGCCCCAGCGGTACGCGAACCGGACGTCGGTCAGCTGCGGGAACGTCAGGTAGAAGTGGGCGGCCAGCCGGCGGTAGGTCTGCGGGCGGTTCTCGTAGTGCGGTCTGATCTTGCGGCCCGGGTAGTAGACGGCGTCGTACCCTCCCCAGACGATGCGGTTGTCGGCCGACAGCCGGTAGTAGTGGAACTGGTTGGCGGCATCCCCCACGCCTTGGCGGTGCCGCCAGCCGATGCGCGCCAGCTGATCGTCGGTCAGCGGCTCGGTGGCCAGCACGTAGTCGTACACCGGCACGGTGTAGAGCCGGTTGCGCCGCAGCAGACTCGGGAACACGTTCGTCGCGAGCACCGCCCGGCGCGCGGTGATCCGGCCGGCGCCGGTGTCGATCTGCACCCCCGATCCGTCGGTGTGCAGCGCCGTGGCCGCGGTGTGCTCGTGGATCCGCACGCCGGCGTCTGCACCGGCCCGGGCCAGTTCGAGCGCCAGCTTCGCGGGGTCGACGATCGCGCAGGTGTCCGCGCTGAACAGGCCGGCCCGGTAGGTCGGAGAGTCGACTTCGGCGCGGACGGCCTTCTCGTCGAGCAGCGCGCCCTCCCCTGCGGCGGCCGCCTCGGCGAGCCAGCCCACCTGGTGCGGTTCGGTGGCCACGGTGAGCATGCCGGTGCGCTCCCAGTCGACGTCGAGGCCTAGCCGTTCGATGTCGGCCTGCATACCGTCGAGGTTCTCGCGACCCATCCGCTCGAGGTCGTCGAGCTCATCGGGCCACCGGGATCGACCGTTCTCCAACCCGTGGGTGAGGCTCGCGTCGACGAAGCCGCCGTTGCGCCCGGAGGCCGCACCGCCGATGCGGTCGGCCTCGATGAGCAGGATGCGACGGTCGGGATGCTGCTCGGCGGCGTGCAGTGCGGTCCACAGGCCGGTGTAGCCGCCGCCCACCACCACCAGATCGGCGTCGGCGTCGCCGCTCAGCGGTGGATGCTCGGGCCGCGGCACATCCAGCCACATGGCGCCGAACTTCGCCGGGGCCAGCCCTCTCTCGACGATGCCGGGGGCGACGTGGGCGTCGAAAACCGTTTGCACACGCGGACACTATCGGGCCGGGAGTCCCGACGCGTCAGGAAACGACCTCGGCGGGGCGCTCGGCGGTCACCGGCTTCGCCGGCTGCCAGCCCGGGGGACCGAACGCGTAGCCGAATCGGTCGCGCCACCGGGTGGCCCGACGGACGTCGCGTGCGATCGCGGCGTACTCGTGGGTCTGGAGTTTCCAGATGTTGAAGGTGCCCACGGGTTTGGTCAGCCCGTAGCGCGGCCGGGTCACCTCCGGGGTGAAGGTGCCGAACAGGCGGTCCCAGATGATGAGGATCCCGCCGTAGTTCTTGTCGAGGTACTCGGTGTCCATGCCATGGTGCACGCGGTGGTGCGACGGGGTGTTGAAGACGAACTCGAAAGGCCGCCAGAGCTTGTCGATGCGCTCGGTGTGCACCCAGAACTGGTAGATCAGGCTGATCGAGAACGCGAAGAACACCATCCACGGCGGAACACCCAACAGCGGCAGCGGGATCCACATCAGGATCTCGCCGCTGTTGTTCCACTTCTGGCGCAGTGCCGTCGCGAAGTTGAAGTACTCGCTGGAGTGATGCGCCTGGTGGGTGGCCCAGATCAGCCGGACCCGGTGCGCCACCCGGTGATAGACGTAGAACAGCAGGTCGACGCCGACGAGTGCGATCACCCACGTGTACCACTGCGTGGCCGGCAGATGCCACGGCGCGACGTAGGTGTAGAGCGCCGCGTAGCCGATCAGCGCGAGGAACTTCCACGCCCCCGTCGTCACGATCGAAACCAAGCCCATCGAGATGCTCGTCCACGCATCGCGGCGGGCGTACGAACCCGCGGGGCTGCGCTGCTCGCCCTCGAGATGCTCGAGCTTGCGCGCCGCGGTCCACTCGAGGGTCAACAGCAGCAGGAAGAACGGGATGGCGAACAGCACCGGATCCCGCATCTGCGGGGGCAACACGTCGAGAAACGCCACATCCACGATCCACACCTCCGAGCGCGGATTCTAGCCGCCCCCGGCGGTGCCTCCGGCAGCCGTCAGCGGAAGCTGAGCACCTCGTCGCCCCACGCTGCGCGCAGGTCGCCGTCGAGGTCGTCGACCACCCGGTCCTCGCGGTCGATGACCAAGGTCGCGCGGTCCTCGGGCCGGTACGGCCGCCAATCCGGGGTGCCGCCGGGTTCGCCGGTTCTCGCCAGCCCGGCCCACCGGCCGCGCATCCGCTCCGACAGCGCGGTGCCGATTTTGAGCCCACCCAGCTTGAACGTCGGATCCTTCGGACCGGCCGACAGGTTGCCCCAGACGAACGGCAGCTCGGTCGCGTGCGCGCCGCCGAGGCCGAGCACCCGCATCGCCGGGGTGCCGTAGTCGAAGCGGTACAGGTACACCGGCGCCACGGCACTGTGTCCCTCGGCGAACCACACCGACGGCATCCGGAAGCCGATGTCGCTCGCGACACCCATCCCCCGCTTCTTGCCCTTCAACTTGGGGTAGGCCGCGATCAACTGCTCGTCGGAGGGGATCTGCAGCCCGGGCTGCTCGATGGCGATGTCGGCGAACATCGCGTTGATCGCCTCCGGCGTGATCGGCATCAGCGGTGACTTCATCCAGCGGAACAGCGCAGCCTCGTTCTTGTTGGTGCCGATGATCAACGGCACCGGCAAGGACCGGCCCGCCCGCGCGGCATGTGCCGGGAAGTCGGGGACGATGTCGCCGTCGACCGCCGGGGCGAAGGCCAGCGTGCCGGGCATCTGTACCGGCACCTCGTCGAAGAGCTTCTTGGCGGCGGCCAGCACTGCGGTCAGCGGTGCGTCGGGCAGCCGGTCGCCGTCGGCGGGAGCCACCCCGAGGCGGTCGAGGAACTGTTCGGCGGTGCGCCTGCTGCGCTCGGCACTGTAGACCGAGGTCACCGGTGAACTCTGGGCGATCGCCGCCGCGAACAGTCCCTCGGCGGCCGGGCTGGTCAGCAGCGTGGTGACGATGCCGCCGCCGGCCGATTCGCCGAACAGCGTGACCCGCGTCGGATCGCCACCGAAGTTCGCGATGTTGTCGCGGACCCATTCGAGCGCGAACAGCACGTCGCGCAGACCGACGTTGGTGTCGAACCGGGTTCGGGCGGTGCTCAGCGAGGACAGGTCGAGAAAGCCGAACGGGCCGAGCCGGTAGTTGACCGTCACGACCACCACGTCGGCGTCCGCGGCCAGGGTGCGGCCGCGGTAGAGCGGCTGGGTGGCCGCACCGATCAGGTACGCCCCGCCGTGCACCCACACCAGCACCGGTTTCCCGTCGCCGGCCGACGTTCCCGACGGCGCCCACACGTTGAGCACCAGGCTGTCCTCGCCCTGGGGTGCGCCCAGGTCGAACGGGATGCCGGGGAACACCGGCTGTGGACACGACGGTCCCACCCGGCGGGCGTCGGCGACGTCGCGCCACGGTTCGGGTGGCTGCGGCGCCCGCCAGCGCAGTTCGCCGGACGGGGCGGCCGCGTAGCGGATCCCGCGCCACGAGGCGGCCACCCCGTCGTCGGTGCCGCGTACCGGGCCGTACACCGTCTCGGCCACGGGTTCGGCCATCGAGGTGCCATTGGTTGTCTCAGCGGTCATGCGCTGACTCCTTTCTGCGCCTGGCAAACTTCTTCAGGCGCCGACCCATCCAGGCTACTCACGCCTCGGATAGGTTGAGCCCGTGCAGAAGTCAGCGCTCCTTGCAGGAGCGATCGCCAGTGAGGTGGCGGCCACACTGGCGCTACGGGCTTCCCAGGATCACACCGCGTGGCTGGTGCTCGTCGTCACCGGCTATCTCGGCGCCTTCCTGCTGCTGTCGGCCGTGCTGCGGGTCGGGATGGCCGTCGGGGTCGCGTACGGGATCTGGGGCGCCTCCGGCACCGCGGCGACGGCGGTGCTCGCCGCCGTGTTGTTCGGCGACGCGTTCACCTGGCCGATCGCGGCGGGTATCGGCCTGATCGTCGCCGGCGTCCTGCTCGTCGAGGTGGGATCCCATCCCCGCGCCACCGCCGAGGTCCCATCGTGATCTACGTCGTGCTCGGCGGCGCGATCGTGCTGGAGGTCTTCGCCACCTTGTCGCTGCGGGCTTCGGAGGGGCTGCGCCGCAGGCGCTGGATCGTCCCCGTGGTGCTCGGCTACGTGGGGTCGTTCTATCTCTTGTGGCTGACGCTGTCGCTCGGTGCGCCGGTCGGTCTGGTCTACGGCATCTGGACCGCGTGCGGGGTGGCGCTGGTGGCGGTGATCGCCCGGTTCCTCTTCGGCGAACGCCTGACGCCGGTGATGGGCGTGGGGATCGCGCTCATCGTGGCGGGCGTCCTCACGATCGAACTGGTCGGCCTCTCGCACTGAGGGCGCCGGCCAGGATGATGACCACGACGCCCGCGATCGGCACGCTGAGCAGGCCGATGCGCAGGCTGGTGGCATCGGCGACCGCGCCCACCACCGGTGGGGACGCCAGAAAGCCGATGCGCAGCAGCCAGGTGAGCAGCGTCAGACCGGTGCCGGGCCGCAGACCGGGCAACTGATCAGCGCGGTTCATCGCCGCCGGGATCCAGGTGGCCACACCGAGCCCGGCCGCGGCGAAACCCGCCACGGTCCCGGGCACGCTCGGAAACGCCAGGGCGGTCGCCATCCCCGCCGCGACCAGCACCCCGCCCGCGCGCGCGACCGCGGCGTCGCCGAACCGGTCCACCAGCCGGTCTCCGGCCAGCCGGCCCACGAACATCGCCGCGACGAGTGCGACGTATCCGAAGGCGGCGATCGCGGCCGGTGCGCCGATGCCGTCGCGCAGATACAGCGTCGCCCACGAACTCCCGGCATCCTCGACCACCGCCCCCGCCACGGCGATCGCAGCCAGCGCCGCAAGCAGCGCGTACACCCGCGGACCGGCCCGCCCGCCTGCGGCGCGCGCCGCGGCCGGATGGTCGTCGTGGTCGGCGCCGGGCAGCATGAACCGGTAGGCCACCAGCACGACGGCGCTGAACAGCACGGCGGCTGCGCCGAGGTGGACGACGCGCGGCACATGCAGCGCGATCGCCCCCGCACCCATCAGACCGCCGATGACGGCGCCGCCGGCCCACACGGCGTGCACCGAGTTGATGATCGACCGGCCGTAACCGCGCTGCACCCGCAGCGCGTGGGCGTTCTGCGACACGTCGGTGACCGCGTCACAGGCGCCTGCGGCGAACAGCGCGGCGCCCAGCAGCACGGCCGAGGGCGCGAGGGTGGCCACGACGAGGAACACCGCGATGCCGACCGTGCCGCCCACGGCCACCCGCGCCGAGGTGAACCGCCGGATCAGCGCGCCGGCGGTGAGCCCCGCGACGAAGGCACCCGCCGAGAATGCGCCGATGGCCAGCCCGTACACCGAGTTCGACAGCATCAGGTCGCTCTTGATCTCGGGAAACCGCGGCAGCAGGTTGGCGAACAGGGCGCCGTTGGTGAAGAACTGGGCGGCGACGGCGATCCGCGCCCGCCGGTACGACGCGACGGATCCGTCCTGTCCGTCCGGCGCCATAGCCCGCGACCCTACAGACGCGGCAGGATGACGTGCATGGCCACCGACACCACGCCGCTGCCGCCCGAGCTGGTCGAACTCGCCCGCCGGTACGGGGTCGCCACGCACTACGAGGACTGGCGCGGCGCGCAGGTGGCCGCCCCGCAATCGACGCTGGTGGCGGTGCTGGCCGCGCTCGGGGTGCCCGCCGGTGACGACGTCGAGCGGACCGCGGCCCTGGCCGCCGGCGACCGGCGCCACTGGCAGCGGTCACTGCCGGCGACGATCGTCGCGCGCAGCGGATCGACCACGTCGTTCTGGGTGCACGTCACCCACGGCGATCCGGTCGAGGTGTGGGTCCGCATGGAGGACGGGTCGACGCGCGACGGGTTGCGTCAGCTCACCAATGACAAACCGCCGTTCGACCTGGACGGCCGGCTGGTCGGGGAGGCCAGCTTCGAGCTGCCCGCCGATCTGCCGCTCGGGTACCACCGCCTGCACATGCGGTCCCCGGCCGGCGAGACCGACGCGGCGCTGATCGTCTCGCCGGCGCGGTTGACGATGCCGGCCCGGCTGGGACAGCGGCGCAGCTGGGGGTTGGCCACCCAGCTGTACAGCGTGCGCTCCCAGCGGTCGTGGGGTGTGGGCGATCTGACCGATCTCGCCGATCTGGCGGTGTGGTCGGCCACCCGGCACGGCGCCGGGTTCATCCTGGTCAACCCGCTGCACGCGGCGGCCCCGGCCAAGCCGACGGAGCCGTCGCCGTACCTGCCGACGTCGCGCCGCTTCGTCAACCCGCTCTACCTGCGGCCAGAAGCCGTCCCGGAGTTCGCCGACCTGCGCCAGCGCGGTCGGCTGCGGAAGGCCCGCGGTGCGGTCCAGGCCCGGGCCCGGCGTGCCGACCTCATCGACCGGGATGCGGCGTGGCGGGCCAAACGCGCCGCTCTGGAGGCCATCTACCGGGTCGACCGGTCCGCGGGCCGCGAGCTCGGCTACGCCGGATTCCGGCACCGGGAGGGTCGCAGCCTCGACGACTTCGCCGTCTGGTGTGCGCTGGCCGAGAAACACGGCAACGACTGGCACGCCTGGCCCGAGGAGCTGCAGGATCCCGGCAGTAAAGCCGTCGCGGCGTTCGCGGCCCGGCGCGCCGACAAGGTCGACTTCCACCGCTGGCTGCAGTGGCAGCTCGACGACCAGCTGACCCGGGTGCAGGCCACGGCCACCGCGGCGGGGATGGAGCTCGGCGTCATGCACGATCTGGCGGTCGGCGTCGATCCCAACGGCGCCGACGCCTGGGCGATGCAGGACGTGCTCGCGCTCGGGGTCACCGCGGGTGCGCCGCCGGACGAGTTCAACCAGCTCGGCCAGGACTGGTCGCAACCGCCGTGGCGGCCCGACCAGCTCCTCGAGCGTGAATACGAACCGTTCCGGGCGTTGGTCAACGCGGTGCTCCGGCACGCGGGCGGGGTTCGCATCGACCACATCATCGGGTTGTTCCGGCTGTGGTGGATCCCCCGCGGCGCGTCGCCGACCGCGGGCACCTACGTCCGCTACGACCACGAGGCGTTGATCGGCATCGTCGCCCTCGAGGCGCACCGGGCCGGGGCGGTCGTCGTCGGCGAGGATCTGGGCACCGTCGAACCGTGGGTGCGGGACTATCTGCGCGACCGCGGCGTCCTGGGGACGTCGATCCTGTGGTTCGAGGCGGAACCCGGCGGGCAGGAGCGAAGCGACCCGGGGAATCAATCCGGTGGCCCCCTTCCCGCGGAGCGGTGGCGGCAGGACTGCCTGTCCGCGGTCACCACCCACGACCTGCCGCCCACCGCCGGATATCTCGCCGGTGAGCACGTCCGGCTGCGCGACGAACTCGGCCTACTGGCCCGGCCGGCCGCCGAGGAACTCGCCGACGACCGCGCCGCGCAGTCCGCCTGGCTGGCCGAGCTGAAACGCGCGGGGTTGCTGCCCGACATCCCCGACGACGAACTGGACACCGATCACGTGGTGCTCGCGCTGCACCGCTATCTCGGCCGCACCCCGTCGCGGCTGCTGTCGCTGTCACTGGCCGACGCGGTGGGCGAACTGCGAACCCAGAATCAACCCGGGACCAGCGACGAATACCCCAACTGGCGGGTGCCGCTGTGCGGTCCGGACGGCAAGCAGCGGCTGGTCGAGGACATCTTCGACGACGCCCGGGCCGCCGCGCTCGGTGAGGTGATGCACACGCTCGTCGACCCCCTGCGGTGACGCCGGATGTAACACCGGAGGGCTCTGCTCCGGTTTCACAACTGTCACGGCTGCGATATGTTCGCACCGCACCACAACCGACGGAGGCCATGTGAAGAAGCTCGTGATGCTCGGCGCCGGGGTCCTGGCTGCCGGATCCGCAGCGGTGATCAGCTCTGGAGTCGCGTTCTCGCAGCCCGGCGGCAACTACAACGTCGTCGGCGAGCCGTACGTCAAGGCGCTCCAGATCCTTCAGGCCCAGGGCGTCAAGGGCAACTTCGGGGGCTCGTTCGGCAGCGTGCTCCCGCAGGCCCAGTGCCTGGTCGACACCCAGAAACTCACCTCCGGCGGCAAGATGCTGCTCATGCTCGACTGCAGCCAGGCCGCGGCCGACGCCCTCAAGGCGATGCGCCCGTCAGGTGGCCCGACGGTCGGCGCGAACGGCATCACCACCGTCACCCCCACCCCCGTCGTCCCGATCGCCGGCGCCCCCGGCGCCGGCGCCGGCGCGCCGATCCCTCCGGGGTAGCCCTCAGCGGGGTTTGGCGATCAACCGGTTCATCCGGGCCTTGACCGGGTCGGGCAGAACCATGTCGACGGCACCGAGCGCCTTGGACATCGGCGACGCCGCGACCACCCTCCGCTCTCCGCGCATCAACGCCTCGTAGCCGTGCCGGGCCACGTCGGCCGGATCGTCTTTGGGCAGGAACGCCCCCAGCAGGGTGTTACGCATCTTCGCGCGGTCGAAGAACCGGGTGTCGACGGGACCGGGCATCAGCGAGGTGACCGTGACGCCGGTGTCGCGCATCTCGTCGTGCAGCGCCTCGGCGAAATTCTGCACGAAGGACTTCGACGCGTTGTACATGCTCTGATGCGAACCCGGTATCGCCGCGACCGTCGACGACGTGAACAGCACCCGACCTGATCCGCGGTCGACCATGTCGCCCAGGATGAGCCGGGCCAGGTGCACGGTCGAGCGGACGTTGAGGTCGATGATCGACATGTCGTCGTCCAGGTTGCCGTCGACGAACCGGCCCGCCCGCCCGACGCCGGCGTTCAGCGCCGCCGCGTCCAGCGCCCGGCCGCCGGCGGTGGCGGTGCGGTACAGCTCGACGACACCCTCGGCGCTGCGCAGATCCACCTCGACCGGTGCGACCGCGACCGAGTACTCCGAGAGTTGTTGCGCCGCAACGTGAATGTCGGCTTCGTCGGCCGCGATCACCAGGTCGTACCCGTCTCGCGCGAAGGATTTCGCCAGTTCGAGACCGATACCCGACGAGGCACCGGTGATGAGCGCGAGCGGGGTGGAGTCAGCCATGCGGGCCGACTACCCGTGGCGGGGCCGCCCAAACGGTTGGGTCAGCCGTCCACCAGGGTCTTGAGCCGCTTGAGCGTCTCGGACATGTTGCGGCCCACCTGCCGGGCCGCGACCCGGTCGGCGACCAGACCGAGCAGACCGCCGGGCGCCTCGTAGGACAGCCGGAACGTCACCTTCGTGCGGCCGTCGGAGGCCTCCCGTAGCCGGAAGCGCCCCCGCAGCGTGATGCCGGTGATGCCGATCCATGACAGGTCCCGCGGCGGGTCGAACTCGTGGATCTCCACCAGCCCGCCGATCGGTACCGACCCCACCTTCCAGTGCACGGTGAACCGGGATCCGACGCGGACCGGTCCGTCGGTCTCGGTCTCCCAGCGCTCGAGGCTCGCCATGAAATCGGGATACGCATCCGGATTGCTGACCGTCTTCCAGACGGTGTCGGGGTCGGCGTCGAGCACACACCGCCGTTCGAGTCTCATCAGGACTCCTTGTTCTTCGCGCAAGCGCTCATCAGCCCACCACCGGGAAACGTCGTTCGGCGGCCAGCCGGTCCACCCCGTCCTGCAGGCTGGCCACCACGCGGTCGTTGATCGTCCCGTCATCGGCGTCGGCGATCTCGGAGGGGTCGATCGGCTCCTGCACCTCGATGACGATCTTCGTCGGGAGCGGCAGCCGTGGGATGAAATCGCTGACCACCAGACCCCAGGGCGGCGCCAGCAGGATCGGCATGCTCTTGAGCCGCGCGAGCTTGTCCACCATCAACAGCTTGGCCAGCCACTGACCCCGGTCGAGGAACAGCGCGGCCTCCTGACCCCCGACACTGGCCACCGGCACGATCGGCACCCCCGCCTCGCGGGCCAGCTTCACGTACCCCTTGCGACCGCCGAAGTCGACGCGGTGCCGCTCCCACGACGGCCGGAACACCTCGTAGTCGCCACCGGGATACACCAGCAGCGCGGCGCCGGATTTCAGTGCGAGCGTGGCGTTCTCGTGATTGGCCGCGACGGTGCCGAACTTGCGCAGCCAGCCCAGACCGGGCGCGGAGACCACGAGGTTGTGGGCGAGTTGGTAGAACGGCCGCTCGACGCCGAAGTACGAGCAGAACGCCAGCGTGAACACGAACGTATCGGGCGGGAGGTTGCCGCCGCTGTGGTTGCCGACCAGCAGCACCGGACCCTCCTTGGGGATGCGGTCCAGTCCCCGGACGTCGGCCCGGAAGTACAGCGAGGCCAACAGCCACGTGCCCGGTAGCTGCTCCAGGATGTAGTCGGAGTCGCGCTGGTCCAGATCCGCCTTCGGCACCCTGGACGACACCTGGTGCTTCGCCCATTCGAGAACGTCGTTGATCCCGGCCATGGCAGGGCGTATTGCCGCCGGGCCGCCGACCGAAACCCGCGGTCCCACCTACCGTCCTATACTCCGGGCATGGCGCAACTGCGACGTCTCTCCCCGGAGATTGATCCCGGCCCGGTGCAGATCCAGGCCCGTCGAGTGGCCTTCGACGTCGGTGACGTGAACCTTCATTGGATCCCCGGCCACCCCGTCGCGTCGAACGTCGTCAGCCTGCTCAACATCGTGCTGCCGGCGGCCGAACGCTGGTTCGTCGACACGTTCAACGAGGCCCTGCCGCTGGTGCAGGACCCCCAGCTGGCCGACGACATGCGTGGGTTCATCGGCCAGGAGGCCACCCACGCCGACGTCCACGAGCACGTCCTGCGCTCCTACCTCGAAACGCACGGCATCGACCCCGCCCCGGTGCTCGACCAGATCGAGTACGTCTTCACCAGGATGCTCGCACCGAGTACCTCCGACGATCCCGAGCGCCGGCTCAACCACCTATGTGACCGGCTGTGGCTGATCGCCGCCATCGAGCACTACACCGCGGTGATGGGCGACTTCGCGCTCAACTGCACGTGGGACGAGTACGGGGCCGACCCGACGATGGCCGACCTGTTCCGCTGGCACGGCAGCGAGGAGGTGGAGCACCGCAGCGTCGCGCACGACGTGGCGGTCTATTTCCACGACAGCTACCTCGACCGCATCCGCGCGATGTCGGTCGCGGTGGTGATGATCTTCGTGTTCTTTCAGCGGGCGGCGTGGTACCTCGTGAAACACGATCCGAACACCGACATCGGGTGGTGGCGTTTCAACCGGCTGCGGATGCGCGACTCCGCGCTGGGCCTGCTGCCCAGGTATCGGAAGTTGTTCGGTGGCAACACCTTCATGTACTTCCGTCCCGGCTTCACCCCGGAACAGATGGGGTCGACGGCACAGGCCGTGTCCTATTTGGCCGGCTCCCCCGCGGCGCGGGCCGCGCACCTGTAGATGGCGCTGCTGTCGCGGTTCCGGCAGATGCCGCCAAGCGCGTCCGGACGACAGCGCCACGATGTGTCGCTGGGATTCGCCGAGGCCACGCTGTCGGCGCTGTTCGCACTATCCGGGCAGGTCCGCAAGGTCACTCCGCCCGAGGCAAGGGAAACCCTGATCCCCCTGACGGTCACCGATCGCACTGTCGTGGCCCGCGACGAGGACGTGGTTGCGCTGACCCTGGTCGCCGCTGACGGAACGCCATTGCCGCGCTGGTATCCAGGCGCGCACCTCGACGTGCATCTGCCCAGCGGTCTCATCAGGCAGTACTCGCTGTGCGGTGAGCCGGCGGCGCCCGGTTACCGCATCGCGGTACGCCGGATCCCCGGTGGCGGCGGCGGTTCGGTCGAGGTGCACGATGGGCTGCCGGTCGGCGCCACGGTGCGGACCCACGGACCGCGCAACGCCTTTCCGCTCGCCGTGCCCGGCTACGGATCCCCGGGCCGCCGCCTGCGATTCGTGGCAGGCGGCATCGGCATCACGCCGATCCTGCCGATGCTGGCGGTCGCGCAGGCGCGCGGGGTGCGGTGGTCGATGGTCTACACCGGGCGCTCCCGCGACAGTCTGCCGTTCCTCGACGAGATCGCCGGGTTCGGTGACCGGGTGACGGTCCGGACCGACGATACCGACGGCGTGCCGACGCCCCGGGAACTCCTGGGTGACCAGCTCGATGGGACGTGCGTCTACGCGTGCGGTCCGGCGCCTATGTTGACCGTGGTGCGCGACGCGCTGTCGGGCCGCACCGGCGTCGAACTGCACTTCGAGCGGTTCGCCTCGCCCCCGGTCGTCGACGGGTCGCCGTTCACCGTTGCCGTCGCTTCCACCGGCGTCGACATCCCTGTCGGCAGCGACGAAACCCTGCTCGCGGCGCTGCGCCGCGCGGGCGTGGACACCCCGTATTCGTGTCAGCAGGGCTTCTGCGGCACCTGCCGCACTCGGGTGCTCGACGGGGTGGTCGAGCACCGCGACACGCTGCTCACCGAACCGGAACGCGCGGCGGGAATGATGTTGACCTGCGTCTCGCGAGCGGCGGTCGGAGACCGCCTGACGCTGGACCTCTAACCGCTACGCGTGCTCGGCGAACGGCCACCACAGGCCATCACTGCCGCGCACACCGTTCGGGGTGTCCATCGCTGCGGTGATCTCCTCGATCTCCGTGCTGTCCAGCGTCACCGGCGCTATCCGGGCGCCGTCGCCGTCGAGGACGTCGAAGGAGAAGCTGACCGCCAGCGCCGGATGCAGCCAGTGGCTGACGGTGGACTCCGCGCCGTCGGGGCCCGGCTCGCTCGTGGTGAGGAAGAAGCCCTTACCCGCGCCGAACCGGGCGACCACGGCGGCCTGCAGGTGGGCCAGGAAATGGTTGGTGAAGGTGCCGGCCAGCTGTTGGCCGCCCACGTGAACCGTTGCCACCGATCCGCCTTTCTGCTCATGTCGAACGCCGGTCGGTACTATCGCGCCATGCCGTTGGCCGAGGGGGCGACGTTCGCGGGTTACACCGTCGTACGACAGCTGGGTTCGGGCGGCATGGGCGAGGTGTACCTCGTCCAGCATCCGCGTCTCCCCCGGCAGGACGCACTGAAGGTGCTGCCCGCGACCGTATCAGCGGATGCCGCGTACCGAGAGCGGTTCAATCGCGAAGCCGATATCGCGGCCACGTTGTGGCATCCGCACATCGTCGGGGTGCACGACCGCGGCGAGTTCGACGGTCAGCTGTGGATTTCGATGGACTACGTCGACGGCACCGACGCCGCCAGGCAACTGCGGGAGCGCCACCCGCAGGGCATGCCACCGGCCGAGGTGCTCGCCATCGTGCGCGCGGTGGCCGACGCCCTCGATTACGCCCACCAGCGCGACCTGCTGCACCGCGACGTCAAACCCGCCAACATCCTGCTGGGCCGCCCCGAACGGGGTGAGGGCCGGATCGCGTTGGCCGACTTCGGTATCGCCCGGTGGGTCAACGACATCAGTGGTCTCACCGAGACCAACATGACCGTCGGGACGGTGTCCTACGCCGCGCCCGAACAGTTGATGGGCGGCCATCTCGACGGCCGCGCCGACCAGTACGCCCTGGCGGGCACCGCTTTTCATCTGCTCACCGGCAGGCCGCCGTTCACCGACACCAATCCGGCGGTGGTGATCAGCAGACATCTCTCGGCCGCGCCACCCGCGCCGGGCGCCCATCGTGCCGATCTGGCCGGCGCCGACGCGGTGTTCACCCGTGCGTTGGCCAAGAATCCGGCCGACCGATTCCCCAGCTGCGCCGACTTCGCCCGGGCACTGGAGCACCACCTCGGTGGTGACGACACCGAGGGCACCCGGTTGGCGCTGCCCGCGGCCGCGGCCGCCACCCGGAAGCGCGGCCTGATGCGCCCGGCCGTGCTGGTGCCTGCGGTGCTCGCGGTGCTGCTCGTGGTCGCCGTCATCGTCGCGGTCACCGAATTCCAGCGTGCCGACGACGAGACCGCAACGGCGAGAACGCCGGT
The DNA here is from genome assembly GCF_001665575.1 of Mycobacterium sp. 852013-51886_SCH5428379. Taxonomy (GTDB): domain Bacteria; phylum Actinomycetota; class Actinomycetes; order Mycobacteriales; family Mycobacteriaceae; genus Mycobacterium. The sequence continues at coordinate 99,559 of NZ_LZSU01000052.1, forward strand.
CACCACCACCACCGCCACGACGCAGACGACCGCTGGGATTCCCGCACCGCCGCCGGTCACCACCGACACCGTCACCGAGACCGAGACCGCCACGGCGACCACCGCACCCCCGTCGGCAGCACCGGCCGCCGACGTGGTCGTCGGCAGCACCTGCACGCCCGTCGGCGCCACCTCGACCACCGCCGACGGGACCACGGCCTACTGCGGGACGCTGCAGTCCACGGGTGCGGCGATCTGGTCGCTGACGCCCGGTGAGATCCCCGACCCGACGGTGACACCGGCGCCTGACGACGAGATCCTTCCGCCGGAGCGGGAGAGCCCGGTGCGCGTGTGCATGCAGCAGACCGAGATGACCCGGCGCGAATGCCGCGAGGCGATCCGCGACGCCGACGGGCTGGCCGCCCCGTGAAGTTCGCCGTCGTCGCCCCGGTCGGCGCCGGCGTCACCGCCGATCCGGTGTGGATGGCGTCCTTCACCCGCCACCTCGAGGCCTGCCACTTCGAATCCCTTGTCGTCGTCGAGCACACCGTGTTGATGACGCGCTATGACAGCGTCTACCCCTACGACGCCTCCGGGCGGGTCGAGCTGTCGGCCGAGACCCCGGTGCCCGACCCGCTGGATCTGTTGGCGTTCCTCGCCGCCCACACCGATCGGCTGGGGCTGGCGACCGGTGTGCTGGTGCTGCCCAACCACCATCCGGTGGTGCTGGCCAAGCGGGTGGCGACGGTGGACGTCCTGTCGGGTGGGCGGGTGCGGCTGGCCGTCGGGACCGGCTGGCTGGCCGAGGAGATCGCGGCCTGCGGAACCGATTTCGCCACCCGCGGTCGGCGCGCCGACGAGCAGCTGCAGGTGCTCCGGGCGCTGTGGGAGCGCCCGCCCGGGGACGGGGTGTCGTGCGGTGTCTCGTTTCACGGCGAGTCCTTCGACTTCGACCACGCGGCCTCGTATCCGAAACCGGTCGGCCGCATCCCGATTCACATCGGCGGCCACAGCCGTGCCGCCGCCCGCCGGGCGGGCCGCTTCGGTGACGGCTTCCAGCCGCTGGGGGTCTCGGGTGCAGAACTCGCCGGCCTCGTCGCCGAGATGCGGGAAGCCGCCGAGCGGGCGGGCCGCGATCCGGATGCGCTGGAACTGTCACTCGGGCACGCGGTCACCAAGATCGACACCGCACGGGCCGAGCGCCTCGGTGAGCTCGGCGCGGATCGCGCGGTCCTGGCCATGCCGCCGATGACCGACATCGGCGAGGCCACCGACGCGCTCTCGGCCTGCGCACAGCGGCTGGGTCTGATCACGTGAGCATCCCGCCGGGCGATCGGCTGGCGCTGACCGACCTCGTGCACCTCTACGCCGCCGCAGTCGATGATCGCCGATTCGGCGATGTGACACAGCTTTTCACCGAGACCGCAGAACTGCGGCTGCCCGATCCGCCCCGCGCGCTCGACGCGGTTCGCGTCCTGCAGGGCCACGCCGGCGTCCGCGCGGCGATGGGGGCGCTGTCGGATGTCACGCGCACCGAGCACGCGATCGTCGGCGAGGTGTACGCCGCAACGGGTGACCCGGCCTATGCCCTCGGCCGCATCACCTGCATCGCCCACCACTGGACGGTCACCGGCGGAGCGGCCACCGATCTGGTGTGGCATCTGCGCTACGACGACGAATACCGGCGCCTGCCGTCGGGGTGGCGGATCCACGGTCGCGCTCTGACGGTCAACGCTATCGAGACGCGTCCGACCCGCCGTGTACGACAACACCTTCCGAGAGACCGGCCAGGGCGGGAAGCGCCATGAGGTCGTCGAGCAACGGGCGCTGACCCTTCAGCAGTTTGATCCGCGCCACCGCAACGGGCAGCCACGCGGTCCGGTCCAACTCCGGGTACTCGCGCACCACGCCCGAACCCTTCGGCCATTCCAGCGTGAACGTGTTGCTGACGGTGCCGTCGAGGTCGAGTTCCCCGCACACGGCGAATACCGTCACCACCTTTCCACCGGACTGCCGCACCGGGGGCAGTGGATCCGCGTGCCCGGCCGGAAGCGGTTTACCGAGTTCCTCGGCGAATTCGCGTTGCGCCGCCACCCAGGGGTCCTCGTCGTCGGCGTACTCGCCCTTGGGGATCGACCAGGCGCCCTCATCCTTCCTGGCCCAGAACGGTCCGCCCGGATGTCCGATCAGGACCTCCACGACGCCGTCGCTGATCCGGTACAGCAGCACTCCGGCGCTGAGTTTCGGCACCCCCGCAGGCTAGTACGAGCGGTCGCCCTCGCTGTCGTCGACGAAGTCCCACCGGTCGCCCTCGACCTGGACCTCCATCCGCCAGCCCAACTCGGCACCGGGGACCTGGTCGACGAACCAGGCGTGCGCGTCGTCGGCGCTCTCGATGTCCGTGGTCTCGACGACGTCGCCCTTGGGATTCAACACGCGGTAGGTAGCCATGCTCTACAAGTTCCCCATCCGCCGGCGGCTAATCAGTCCGGTTTCGGCATGGGGATGCCCTCGCTGGCCGAGAACTGCGCGTCGTCGGCCGAGGACAGTCCGATCGACACGACCGACCGGGCGAAGAACACATCGGTCAGATAGGCCAGCGACACCGCCCAACGGTTGACCAGTCGCGGGATGGCGTAGAGGTGGTAGGCCCGCGTCACGGCCTTGGCCGGGAAACCGGCCAGCTGAACGCCCAGCGGATTGGCCACCGCATTGCGGGGCCCGAGGTCCACGACCAGGCCCATGTTGCGATGTTTGTAGAGCTTCTTGGTGCCGTAACCCAGACTCGCGGCGACGTTGCGCGCCAACACCTTTCCCTGTCGGGTGGCGTGCTGGGCGGTGGGCGGGGTGATGGCGCCGGGGTCGGTGAGGTCGGGTACTGCGGCGGCGTCCCCACCGGCGAAGACGTCCGGGTGTCCGGGCAGTTGCAGATCTGCGTCCACCTTCAGCCGGCCGCGCTCGGTCGGCAGGCCCAACTGCTCGATCAGGGGTGCGCCGGTCACCCCGGTCACCCAGGCCACGGTGCGGGTGTCGATCCGCGAATCGTCGGTCAGCACGACGTGGTCGGGGTGGACCTCCTTGAGCGTGACGCCCAATCGGACGTCGACGCCGCGGGCGCGCAGCACTCCCTGGGCGGCGTCGCCGAGCTTCTCCCCCACTTCCGGCATCACCTGTTCGGCGAGGTCGAGCAGGACGAATCGCACGGCCGCCGGGTCGAAGCCCATCTGCTTGCCCGCGGCGTCGGCGAGCGCCCGCAGTTGCAGCGCGAGCTCCGTGCCCGAATAGGACGCGCCGACCACGACGATCGTGCGCCGCGCCGCGATCAGCGCCGGGTCGGCGTCGATCTTGGCCAGTTCGAGCTGTTCGAGCACGTGGTCGCGCAGGTACAGCGCCTCGGCGGTGGATTTGAGCCCCCTGGCGTGTTCGGCGAGGCCCGGCACGTCGAACAGCTTGGTCACCGATCCGGGGGTCAGCACGAGGCGGTCCCAGGACCGGGTGTGGGTGCGGTCCTCGGGATCGACGAATGTCAGCGTCTTGGCCTCGAAGTCGACGCTGTCGACGCGACCGCGGATCGCGTCCACCCCGCGCAGGGAGTTCGCCAGCGGAATGGTCACGAAGCGGGCGTCCACCAGGCCGCCGGCCACGTCGGGCAGCAGCGGGGTGTAGAGCATGTAGTCGACCGGGGAGATGATCGTGATGTCGACGGTGTCGCCGCCCTGGCGGCGCAGCCTGCGGGCCAGGTGGCGCGCACATTCGAAACCGGTGAAACCGCTGCCCACAATCACCACAGACGTCATCGGCCCCAGCTTACGCAGCAGATGCCATGCTGGTGGGGTGACGCGTCCCGGTCCGCAGCATCGCTGGGAGTTGCTCGGCGTGCTGCGCACGCTGTTCGTCACGCTGCCGCGGCTGGTGGTCAGCCGCCGGGTGACGCTGCAACTCGACGACGGCGAATTGCGCGCCACCGTCACCGCATTCGACCCCCGCCCGGATCTGCGCAAGATGCCGGGGGGTCGGTTCGGCGACGTGCGGATCACCGCCCGCGACATCGAGTGGAACGACAGCAGATTCGAGCGCGCCGATGTGGTGTTCCGCGATCTGCAGCTGCGTCCGACCACCGCTCCGGCGCTGTCCGCGGCGCCCGTCGAGGCCACCGTGCATGTGCACGCCGACGCGTTGCTCGAGGTGTTCCGTTGGGCTGCACCGCGATTGGCCGGCGAGGTGGGCGCCGATGCGGTGGCGCGGCTGCGGTGGGCCCGCCGCCCCGGGCTCGGCGACCTGGAGGTCGACGCGCGCCTCGACGGGGCCACGCTGTGCCTGCACCCGCGTGCGGTCACGATGGGCCGCCGACGCTGGGAGCTGCCGGCGCGCACGCCGGCCTACCGCGTGCCGCTTCCGGAATTGCCGAGCGGTCTGGAGCTGACCCGTATCGAATTCGCCCCGGATGTGGTGGCGGTGACCGCGACGCTGCCGTCGTGGCAGCTCGCGATGCCGCGCACCCGGATCGAACAGTTTCTGTCGCAGCTCAGATTTCGCTGATCTCAGGTGTGTGCGGGCGTGGTGGCGAACTGATCGGTGATCGCCTGGCAGAACGCCGGCAGGTCCTTTGGGGACCGGCTGGTGATCAGGTTGCCGTCGATGCACACCTGCTGGTCGACGACGGTGGCGCCGGCGTTGCGCAGATCGGTGCGGATACTTGGATACGACGTCACCGTTCGGTCCCGGACGACGTCGGCCTCGACGAGCGTCCACGGCCCGTGGCAGATCGCGGCTACCGGTTTACCCGACTGCACGAAGTCGCGGACGAACGCCACCGCGGCCTCCTCGAGGCGCAGTTTGTCCGGGTTCACGGTGCCGCCCGGCAGCACGAGACCGTCGTACTCGTCGACGGTGGCGTCGGAGACCTTGCGGTCCACGGGGATCTCACCCGCGGGTTCGAGGTCGTGGTTCATGGCCTGGATCTTGCCGTCGGAGACGGACAGCACGTCGACCGTGCCGCCGGCCTCCTCGATCACCGTGCGTGGCTGCTCGAGTTCGATCTTCTCGACCCCGTCGGCCGCCAGCACGGCGACCCTGCGGCCCTGCAGTTCGTTCGGCATGCGAATGCTCTCCTCTCACCCTTACAAAGACGTCCACCCCTTGGCTACCCGCGCACTGGCCGCCGAACCCCTCACCGTCCGTAGGATTCGCCACGTGATCCCCGCCGCCCTGAGATCTGTTCCCGCCGGCTCGGTCGACGTCATCACACCCGTCACGATCGACGGTCTGAGCTATGTCGCTGCAGATGACCCGGCGTTGCCGATGAACGGGATCATCCCTGGGTCAGCCCCATCGAGGGCGATCTGACCGGTTATCCCCTCACCGTCATCGCCGCAGGCAGTCACGATCCGATCGTCGATTCGGCCCGGGCGTTCGCCGAGCGCATTCGTGCCGCGGGCGGTGTCGTCGTCGACTACTTCCCGGCGGGCATGCCGCACGGGTTCTATTTCTTTCCCGGTGTGCATCCGGAGGAGAACGTCGCGTACGAGATCGTGGCCGAGGCCCTCACCGGCCCCTTCGCCCGATAGCGCGACCGGACCGGTTACAGCCCGTTCCAACTCTCGTCGATCATGTCGCCGACCGGGATCACCTTGGCCTGCTGCGATTCCGGGCTGTCGATCTCGCCGGCGACGTGCATGGCGATGAAGCGTTTGATCTCGGAGTCGATGTTGCCGATGATGCGCACCACCTCGGCGCGCAGCGTCTTGGAGGTGACGTGGATCGAGATGTCGCTGGGCCGTGGCTTCTTGACGTCGAGGATCAGCAGCAGCGGTTCGGCCGCCAGCGCGGAGGCTCGCAGCGAGATCTCGCCGAACACCACGAACCGCGGCTTGTCGATGCGCAGGTCGACGACCATGTCGATCTCGAGCGGAATCCGGATCGAGAAGGTGATCATCTCGCCGACATGGCGTTTCACGCGCGGCGTCTGCACCTTCACGTGGGCAGTCACCTTCGCCAGACCGCCGGGTCCCTGGCCCATCGGCCCCATCTCGAAGGCGTCACCGGCGATCTGCCCAATGGCCTCGCCGACGCGCTCCTCGGTCACGGCGACCTCGAAGAACCTCCGGCCGAAGTCCTCGTAGGTCATGTACTGGTGATCAGGCATGGTCGTCATACCGTCTCACGCCGGCGCGGTCGCACGGCGCAACCTCACCGCAACCCGGTCAGTTACCGCCCTGCTGGGCGCGGGCTTCCGCGCCGGTCTGCTCATCGTCCATGGCGTCGTCGGAGAAGGTGCGGCCCACGTAGGTGCCGTCCTCCCCGTCGTCGCCCTCCTTACCGGCGCGCGACGAGGCGACCTTGCTGTCCTCCTGGACATCCGCTTCGCTCTTGTTCTCTTCATCGCTGGGGCTGCTCATCCGGACGTACTACCCGGCGGCGGACTCGTCGAACCACCGGATCCTGGTGATCGCGAAGGGGTTCTTCTCGACGTCGGCGATGAGGACGGCGGCTCCAGCCGCGGACTGAAGGCCAGCGACGACGTGCCGCCCGGCGACGATCACCTTGTGCCACTCGGCGTCGGCCAGCCGGCCGAGGAGCTCGGCGCCGGACATCGGCTGGATCTCACCGCGGGTGATCCGCGCGCCCCGGGCCAGCCGGCGGCGCACCGCCACCTCGTCCCCGTCGCGGGCGTCGGTGAGGAACCGGGTGAACTCCCGACGTCCTGACCTGCCGGCACCGCGGAAGCCGGCGAGGAATCCGCCGGTACCCGTCACGCCCTGATTGCGCAGCAGCGCCGTCGTCAGGGCGGCGCCCACCGGGAGGGCGGCAGGCCCGGCCCGCAGGAACTGGCCGACCATCAGCGGCAGCTCCCAGAAGGCCTGCAGCCGGGTGATCTTGACTTCGGTGCCGGCCTGGGCGAGGTCGTACCGAAGCACGGCGGGAATCCGCATCGTCACCGCACCGGACATTCGCACCTCGAGCTCCAGGTCGCGGATGACGGTGTCGTCGGCCACCAGATCGGCTCGGGGGTGGAACGTGATGTCCCGGGGCGCGATGAAGGTCGCGTAGAAGCGGTCGATCTCGGCCGGGCCGCGGTGCGGCCGGGACCCGACCGGGTCCTCGATCTGCGCGTCGAGGGTGTAGAGGCCCACCCAGCCGGCCCGGTCCTTCGCGGCCACCAGCTCCGGCGAACGGTCGACGGCGGCGAGCAGTTCGGCACGTGTGAAGCTCATAGGTCAGCCATTATCCCCGTGGGCAGTTCGTCAGGGCGATCACCCGCACGATGAGTACCGTGGATGTATGAGCAACAACGGACCTTTCGGCTTTGACCCGGAGGACCTCGACCGGGTGGCGCGCGAAGCACTCGAGGGGGTCGGCCGGCTCTTCGCGACGTCGGGCGAACGGGCGGGCTGGGGTGCGCTGATCGATGAGATCGGCCGCCTCTCCCGGCCCCGCACCGAACCGGAGACGACCGGGGAGACCGGCGACGGCGTGTGGACGATCTACACCGTCGACGACGACGGCGGCGCGCACATCGAGCAGGTGTATCCGACCGAACTCGACGCGTTGCGCGCGAACAAGAACAACACCGACCCGAAGCGCAGGGTGCGCTTCCTGCCGTACGGCATCGCGGTCAGCGTGCTCGACGCCGCCACACCGCCGGGCACCGACGAGTAGCGGCTCGAAACCGGACGCGCGTGTTCGCCCAGGGACTACCCTTCCCTGCATGGTTCGCGAATTCCTCGTCGTCGCGGCGATCACCGCTGCCGCCGTCGGTCTTGCGCCGGGCGCTGTCGCCGATCCGTCCAACGATTACGACGACGGTCCGGGCCGCTATCCCACCGACGTTCCCGGAATGAGCTACGACGCCCGCCTCGGCGGCCCCTGCCACAGCTGGGACCGCAACGTCTTCGGCCGTGGCCGCGGCGGGGAACCGTTGCAGTGCAAGTGGATTCCTAATCAGTGGCCGCCGGTGTACACCGGGTTCTGGACGGCGACCTATCAGCTGTACGGCGTCCAGGACATCGGCGCGCCGTGCCCCAATCCGCAGTCGACGGCCCAGGCGCCGGACGGTAGGCCGCTGCTGTGCGTCGGGGCCCAGGGCTGGCAGCCGACGGTGCTCACCGGAAACGGCCTGTTCCCCGCCTGAGTCGACCATACGCACGAATGACCGATGTATGGTCGTGCGCATGACGAGCGGTGGCGTGGAATTCAACCTCTCGACGGTGTTCTCTACCGTCGCCCGGGCGGTGCCCGATCAACCGTTTCTGGTGTGGCGGGACAGGCGGCTGAGCTACGCCGACATGAACGCGCGGATCGACGGCGTCGCCCATCACCTCGTATCGCTGGGGCTGGGCTGCCACACCGAGCGGTCGGCGCTGGCGGGACACGAGTCGGGTCAGGACCATCTCGGGATCTACCTGCGCAACGGCAACGAGTACCTCGAGGCGATGGTCGGGGCGTACCGGGCCCGAGTCGCGCCGTTCAACGTCAACTACCGCTACGTCGGTGAAGAACTGGTGTACCTGCTCACCGACGCGCGGGCCCGGGCCCTGGTCTACGGCGCCGAGTTCGCCCCGCAGGTCGCGGCGGTGCGCGATCAGCTGCCGCACCTCGAGATCCTGATCCAGGTCTACGACGGCTCCGGGCACCCGCTGCTGCCGGGCGCGGTCGCCTACGAATCGGTGGTGACGGCCGCGGCACCGGCGGGCGGTATGCCCACCCCTTCGCCCGACGATCTGTACATCCTCTACACCGGCGGCACCACCGGGATGCCCAAGGGCGTGCTGTGGCGACAGCACGACATCTTCCTGTCGTCGATGGGCGGCCGGCCTTTCGGCAGCGACACCTTTCTGCAGTCCTACGAGGAGCTCGCCGAGCGGGCGGTCGCCGGCGGCGGCGCGATGGGCCTGCTGATGATCCCGCCGCTGATGCACGGCGCCGCACAGTGGGCGGCGTACAACGCCGTCACCATGGGCGGCAAGGTCGTGATCCCGGACTCGGTCGACCGGCTCGACCCCGCCGACGCGTTGCGGGTCGCCGCCCGGGAGCGGGTGCTGAGCATCCCGATGGTGGGCGACGCCGTGGCGCGTCCTCTGGTCGAGGAGATGGAACGCGGCGACCACGACCTGTCCGGATTGTTCACCGTCACCAACGGCGGTGCGCCGCTGTCGCCGACGGTGCGGGAGCGGATCCTCACCGCGCTGCCGCACGTCATGGTGCTCGACGCGGTGGGCTCGTCGGAGTCCGGCGCCCAGATGAGCACCTACGCCAGCGCCGGCGCGGAGGTGCAGGCGGCGACGTTCACCCCGCAGAGCGACACCGCGGTGGTGGCCGCCGACTTCAGCCGGGTGCTCGGCCCCGGCGAGGGACCGGGGTGGCTGGCGCGGCGCGACCTGATCCCGCTGGGCTACCTGAACGACGAAGCCAAGAGCGCCAAGACGTTCCCCACCATCGACGGGGTGCGCTGGTCGGTTCCCGGCGACCGGGCCAACGTCCTCCCCGACGGCCGGATCGAGTTGCTGGGCCGCGACTCCGTGACCGTCAACTCCGGCGGCGAGAAGATCTTCGTCGAGGAGGTGGAGCGCGCCATCGCCGCACATCCGGCGGTGTACGACGTGGTGGTGGTCGGCCGACCCTCGGAACGCTGGGGTAGCGAGGTCGTCGCCATCGTGCAGTTCGCCGATGGAACGACCGCCTCCGACGAGGAACTGGCCGAGGAACTGGTCGAGACCTGTGGTCGCGCGATCGCCCGCTACAAGATCCCGAAGGCGTTCATCCGGACGCCGAAGATCGTCCGCTCGCCCGCCGGTAAGGCTGATTACCGCTGGGCCAAGGAGCTCGCGACGGCGTGACGCCCTGCGGCACACTTGCGGCCGCCGCGCGCCGAATTTGACGAACAGATCGCAAATTGTCACCTGCGTAAGTCGAGCCCGGTAAAGTCCGGCCGGTGGGCGCCAAGCATCGCGCGACAAACCGAGCAAAGCACCGAGCAAAGCTGCGAGCCGGTCGGCATCGCGCGCCCGAGCGCCACAGTGACGTCGCCGTATGGCTCGGAACAGGCGCGGTGGCCCTCGGTGTCTGCGCGTCCCTGTCCAACGGCACCGCCGTCGCCCACGCGGACACCTCCTCATCCGGCAACCCTGCCGCCGGCGATAGCAACCCCGGCCCGGCCGCCCGCAGCGAGTCCGGCCCGAGCACGGCGCACCGCAGCACACCCACCTCGGATGCGTCGACCGACGGTGCCGGGGTTTCGACGGGCTCGACGTCCACCAGTAAATCCGCCGGCGCGAACCGTCTACAGCGCGACGACAATCGCGACGACACCGAAGCCTCGACCGAACCCGTCCGCGGCAGGTCCGCTGCGCGACCGGCCCGGGTGAACACCACCATCGCCACGAGCGCCCCAGATTCGACGGCCCAGATCCGCGTGAGCGTCACCGCCGCGCGCAGCACCGCGGCGTCGGTACCCACCACCGCGACCTCGGTACCCACCGGCAACCCCTTGGTCGACGAGTCGCCCAGGTCGCTGCGCACCCTCGCCGACGACGCCGGCGCACTCGTCACCACGGCGATCGTCCCGCTCACCGCCGGCTCCGGCCCGCCCGCGGCCGAGGCGGTCGAGCTCAACGCACTGCCGGAGCCCGACGTGGCGCCGATGGCGAGCAACATCGACTTCCTGCTCATCCTCCCCGGCGTGCTGCTCGAACTCGTCGGCCAGTTCCAGTCCGTCGTCGCGCCGATCGGCATCTTCGACGTCCCGGTCAAACTGACCGTCGAAGAGGTCTTCAACGCCTGGGGTACGAACCTGTGGCGAGGCCGGCCGATCATCGGCCACGGCGCCGACGGCACCGCGGACAGCCCCGACGGTAAGCCCGGCGGCTGGCTGTTCGGCGACGGAGGCGATGGCTACTCCCCGCCACCCGGATCCGGGCAGGACGGCGGCAAAGGCGGTGCGGCCGGCTTCATCGGCAACGGGGGCAACGGCGGCAACGGCGCGTCCGGCGGGACGATTCTCAACCTCGGCATCACCGGCGCCACCGGGGGCAGAGGCGGCGACGGCGGACACGCGTTCCTGTTCGGCACCGGCGGCGCCGGCGGTAAGGGCGGTGCGGGCGGCGTGGGCTCGCTGTCGCGCGGGAGCGGCGGCGCCGGTGGCGACGGCGGCAACGGCGGATTCGCCAGCGGTGGCGGCGGCGCAGGCGGTCGCGGCGGCGACGGGTCCAGCGGGGGCGACGGCGGTGACGGCGGTCAGGTGCTGAGCATCGGCCTGGGACACTTCGGAGCGCCGGCTCCCGGCGCCCTCTTCGGCGGCGCCTACGTGCCCGGAACCGTCTTCGGGGGCGCAGGTGGTGACGGCGGCACCGGCCTGTCCGGCTCCGGCGGACGCGGCGGCGACGGCGGCCTCGCCATCAACATCGAATACGCCCCGCTGAGCGCCGTGCTGAACGCGGTGGCGCTGTTCACCGGAACCACCGGCCCGAACATCGCACAGGGCGGCAAGGGCGGCAGGGGCGGCAACGGAACCGGCCTCATCGGCGCCTCCGGCGGCGACGGCGGGGCGGCCTACAGCCTCCTGCACGACGCCTCCAACATCGTGGGCCTGGCCCGCGGCGGGAACGGCGGCGCCGGAGGTGACACCACGACTCTGCTGTCCACCGGCGGTGCGGGCGGCAGCGGCGGCGGCGCCGCGGCCTTCGATCAACGGATCGCCGGCAAGGGTGGGCCCGGCGGGGACGGCCGGTTGTTCGACGGCCTCACCGGCGGTGCGGGCAGCACCGGGACACCGCCGTTCCTCGCCAATCTCATGATCATGATCGCGGAGGCGCTGTTCACGCTGTGAGCGTCACCCGTCGCGCCGGAGCAAGCGGCTGAACCCATTTCGCTGATACTGCTCGAGGCAGGCCGCGCGGCGCACCTTGCCGCTGGTGGTGATCGGGATGGACCCCGGTGCGACCAGCACCAGGTCGGCGACGGTCAGTCCATGCGCGGTGGAGACCGCCGCGGTGATCATGTTCGCCAGCGCGGCGAGCGCGTCGGCCACCTCAGCCGGAGATCCGCCCGCCCTGGCCTCGACGACCGCGACCAGTTGCTCCTCACCGTCGATGGTCACGCCGATGGCGGCCACCCGCCCCCTGCTGATCTCCGAGATCGTGCCCTCGATGTCGTCCGGGGCGTGGTTGCGCCCGCGGACGATGAGCAGATCCTTGATCCGGCCCACGATGAACAGTTGTCCGCCGGACATGAACCCCAGATCGCCCGTCCGCAGCCACGGACCCGCCGGCGTCCCCGCCGCCGGTTCGGCGAGCGTGCCGCGGAAAACCCGCTCGCTCTCCTCCGGCTTCTGCCAGTAGCCCGCGCCGACGTTGTCGCCGTGCACCCAGACCTCGCCGGTCCGGTCGTCGTCGCACACCAGGCGCGTGTCCGGATCCACGACGCGGACCAACGGCGATTGCGAGGACAGCGGCGTGTCGTAGCCGACCAGCGGCGTGCCGCGGCCGTCGACGGACCGCTGGGCCGCACCGGCCGACAGCTGGTCGGGGTCGAAGTCGACGACCTCCGGGGGCAACCCCGGTCTGCAGGTCGCCACGTACAGCGTCGCCTCGGCGAGGCCGTATGACGGCTGGATCACCCGGGGATCGAGGTGGTACTCGGCGAACCGGTCGGTGAAGCGGTTGACCGTCGTGGGGTTCACCCGCTCCGCACCGCTCTGGATGATGAAGACGTCGCCGAGGTCGTGTCCGGCCATGTCGGCGTCGGTGGTCTTGCGGGCGGCCAGTTCGAAGGCGAAGTTCGGCGCCGAGGTGAAGGCCTGCGGATGGCTCGCCATCAGCTGCATCCAGCGGGCGGGGCGTTCGAGGAACGCCACCGGGCTGGTCAGCACGGTGCTGAAGCCGCCGTACACCGGGGTGCAGATGCCCAGGAGCAGGCCCAGATCGTGGTAGAAGGGCAGCCACGACACCACCGTCATATCCGGCGGGGCGACCCCGCCGTGGTCCACGGCGTAGTCGGTGGTGATCTGCCCGATATTCGTCATCAGGTTCGTGTACGAGATCATCACGCCGGCCGGGCTGCGCGTGGAACCGGACGTGTACTGCAGGTACGCGATGTCCGGGTGCTCGCCGGTGGACGAGACCCCGTGCCCGCCGTCGAAGCGGACCGGTGCGTCCAACTCCAGTCGGTCGACCTCGACGACCGACGTCGTGGCTCCGTCGAGCTGCGCAACCCGGGCGGCGACGTCGCCGGCGACAGCCGAGGTGGTGAGGACCGCGGCGGGCGACGCGTCGCGCAGCACCGAGTCGACCCGCTCGTCGGCCACTCCCCCGAACGGCACCGACAGCGGGACCGCGATGAGGCCGGCCTCCAGCGCACCCAGGAAGCCGACGATGTAGTCCAGCCCCTGCGGCGCGGAGATCACCGCCCGGTCGCCCGGTGACGCACAGTGCCGCAGCTCGCGCGCGACATTCGACACGCGCCGGTACAGCTGCGGCCAGGTGAGGCTCTCGGCGACGCCCTCGCGATCGCGCTCGTAATCGAAGAACGTGAACGCCGTCTCGTCCGGTTGCAGACTGGCGCGTTCACGCAACAGCGCTGGAAGGGATGTCAGGGATATCTCAGCCACCTGTGTCACGCGATGCAAATTACCGCAGGCGTCAATCGCGCATCCTCGAAACCGGAAGTTGACCGCCGCGACCGCGGCTCGGGGTTCGCCGACGCGGACGGTCCAAGCGACATGCGGAGCGGCGAACCACCGGTCGCCGGTACTTGACCTGCGACACCTACGTCTGCGTCAATTGATCGGCGCCCCGCAGCCCGGGGAACGGATCGTCGAGCGGTCAGCGAACAGCACAGTCGCTGTTGTGAGGAGATGGTATGGCGTCATGCGGCGCGACCGGCGAATCGGCGAACCGTTCGATTCGGCGAATCCTCCGCAGCCGATGACCGCCCGGACAGCCGAACCCGTCGCCGTCATCGGCATGGCCTGCCGGCTCCCCGGCGGAATCGATTCTCCGGAGCGGATGTGGGCAGCGTTGCTGCGAGGGGCGAATCTCGTCACGGAGGCCCCGGCCGACCGATGGGAGCACGACGCGCCGCGGTGGGGTGCGTTCCTTGACGACGTCGCCGGATTCGACGCGAAGTTCTTCGGTATCGATGATGACGAGGCCGCGGCGCTCGACCCGCATCACCGCCTGCTGCTCGAGTCGGCGTGGGAGGCCGTCGAACACGCCGGACTCGATCCGTCCGCGCTGACCGACTCGCTTGCCGGGGTGTTCGTCGGACTGACCGGCACCGTCTCCGGTTCGGCATCGGACCGCATCGCCGGGAGCATGGGATTGCGCGGACCGGCCTTGACCGTGGACACCGCGTGCTCGTCGGGGCTGACGGCCGTACACCTGGGCTGCCGGAGTCTGAGCGACGGCGAGAGCGACCTCGTGCTGGTCGGTGGGGCGTCGCTCGTGCTCGACCCGCGGACGTTCGTCGCCGAGCAGGGCGATCTCTCGCCGACGGGGCGGTGCTCCGCCTTCGACGCCGCCGCCGACGGCTGTACGCCGGGCGAGGCCGTCGCGGTGGTGGTGCTCAAGCGGCTCACCGACGCGCAGCGCGACGGCGACCGGATCCTCGGCGTCATCCGGGGCACCGCCGTCGGCCACGACAGCCGCGACGGGCAGGCCCACGCGACGCTGTACCGCGCCGCGCTCGACGCCGCAGGGGTCGATGCGGGCACGGTCGCGATGATCGAGGCGCACGGACCCGGAACCCCGGCGGCCGACGCCGCCGAGTACGCCGGACTGTGCGAGGTATACGGCGTCGACAGCTCCTGCGCGGTGGGCTCGGTGACGACGAACCTCGGGCACACCCGGTCGGCGTCCGGATTGCTCGGGTTGATCAAGACGGTCCTGGCGCTGCAGCACGGCGTCATCCCGGAGCACCTGCACTTCAGCCGCCTGCCCGACGCCGCGGCACGGATCGGCACGAACCTGTTCGTACCGCAGGAACTCGTCGGCTGGCCCGCGCAGGGCCGCCATCCCCGCCGGGCCGCGGTCTCATCGCACGGCGCGTCGGGAACCAATGTGCACGCCGTCCTCGAGCAGGCACCGGAGCCGGCCGCGGAGCCGGCGGCGACGACCGCAGGCCCCCTGCTGTTTCCGCTCTCGTCGACATCGCCGGAGGCGTTGCGCCGCAGTGCCGTTCGACTGGCCGAGTGGATACAGGACCGTGACGAGGTGGCATTGCCGGACGTCGCGTACACCCTGGCGCGCCGGCGGGCGCACCGGCCGGTCCGCACCGCGGTCCTCGCGGAGAGCGGGCCCGGCCTCGCCGAGGCGTTGCGGGAGCTCGCCGCGGGCGATACCGCCCATCCGGCGGCGGTCGGAGACGACGACCGCGGACCGGTGTGGGTGTTCTCCGGCCAGGCGACGCCGTGGGCCGGGATGGGCGCCGATCTCCTCGCCGCCGAACCGGCTTTCGCGGCGGCCGTCGAAGAGATCGAACCCCTCGTCCGCCACGAATCCGGGTTCTCGGTGACCGAGGCGATGTCCGGACCCGAAGCACCGACCGGTGTCGACCGCATCGAGCCGACGCTGTTCGCGATGCAGGTGGCCGCCGCCACCGCGTTGGCGGCCCGCGGGGCCCGTCCGGGCGCGGTGATCGGACGGTCGACCGGCGAGATCGCCGCCGCGGTGGTCGCGGGTGCGCTGTCCCTGGCGGACGGCGTGCGCGTAGTCTGCCGCAGTTCCCGGCTGATGGCCACTGTCGCGGACGGCGGGGCGATGGCCGAGGTGGATCTTCCTGCCAAACAGGTGCTTTCGGAGCTGACGCAGAACGCGGTCAAGGATGCGGCGATTGCGGTAGTGGCCGCACCGCAGACCACCGTGATCGCGGGCGCCGCAACGCGGGTGCACGACTTCGCCGCCACCTGGCGCCAACGGGACGTAGGGGTGCGGGAGATCGCCGTGGACGTGGCCGCCAACTCGCCCCAGCTCGACCCAATCCTGACCGAACTCGCGGCTGCGCTGGCCGACGTCGAACCGCTGCGACCCACGGTCCCCTACTACTCGGCGACCGGGTTCGACCCCCGCGAGGAACCGGTGTGCGACGGCAGGTACTGGGTGCAGGGACTGCGCCGCACCGTGCGGTTCTCCGCCGCGGTGCGGGCCGCGCTCGAAGACGGATACCGGATCTTCGCCGAACTGGGCCCGCATCCCGTGCTCGCCGAGCCGGTCGAACGGACCGCCCGCAGCCTGGATTTGCCCCTGGTCACGCTCGCGGCGCTGCAGCCCGGTGCGGACATGCCCTGCGGGCTGGCGGGTTTCGTCGCCGAGCTGCACACCGCCGGCGCCGCCGTCGACTTCTCCGTGCCGTATCCCACCGGCCGGCTCATCGACACCCCGCTGCCGTCGTGGACCCACCGCCGGTTCTCGCTCGCCGATCAGGCACCGGAAGCCACCACACCCGGCGGACGGACGGTGTCGGTGCATCCGCTGCTGGGCCCGCACGTGCAACTCCAGCAGCAACCCGAGCGGTACGTGTGGCGGGCCGAGGTGGGCACCGCCGCCCATCCGTGGTTGGCCGAGCTCGGCACGACCGCGCTGCCCGCCGCCGTGTACTGCGAGATGGCCATGGCCGCAGCAGGTGTGGTTCTCGGCGAGCGCACCGAGGTCCGCGACCTGCACTTCGGTCCGGGGTTGCCGTTCGACGGAGGCATCTCGCTCGGCGCCGCGGCCTCGCTGTCACCCCCGGCCGCAGCGGAGTTCGTCGTCGAGTCGAACGACGACGGCATGTGCCGGCGGCAGGTGACCGCAACCCTGGGTGTCGCCGCCGACGACGACGAACCCTCCCCGTACGACCTGCCCGCGCTGACGGCCGCATATGCGGAGTACGCGGACGGCGCAATGCTGCCCATTCTGGGTACCGTCCGCATCAGCGGCGACGCGGCCGGTTCGGTGCTTGCAGAGCTCGCCCTGCCGGACGAATTGCGCTCGCAGCAGAGCGCTTTCGGTGTTCATCCCATGCTGTTGGACGCCTGCCTGCGCGCGGTGGCGGCCAGTCCACGTCTCGACGCGCTCGACGGTCGGGCGCTGGGGGCCCCGGTCCGGATGCACCGACTGCGCGTCCACCGGTCGGTGCGAGGGGCCCGCTACTGCCACGTCCGGGTGACCCGCGCCGACGCGACCGGCGTCGACGCCGATCTCGACCTCCTCGACGAGCACGGCGCCGTCCTGCTCAGCGCGCAGGGGTGTGCGTTCGGCACCGAGACCGTCGACGACACCGACCGGGTTCTCGACGACCGGTTGCTTGCCGTCGACTGGCACCCCCGTCGCTCCCCGGAGCCGTCCCGCGACGAGGCCGGTTCGTGGCTGGTGCTCACAGCGGCCACCTCCGCGGGCACCTCGGCAGGCGAAGTGACCACGGCTCTGCGCGATCACGGCGCGCACTGCACCGCGATGTCGTGGTTTCCCCACGGCGATCACGTCGCGGCCGCTGCCGCTCTCGGCGCGCACCTCAGCGAGCGCCAGTACGCCGGCGTGGCGATCGTGACCGGACCCGGACCCGGCACCACACCGTCCGGCCCGCTGTCGGGCCTCGCATGCACCCGGCACCTGCTGCGCATCGCCCGGGAGATCACCGGGGTGCCTGGCCGGCTCCCCCACCTCGTGGTGGTGACCCGCGCCGCCCAGACCGTGCTGCGCACCGACGTGGCCGATCTGGACCAGGGCGGTGTCCGCGGCCTGCTGCGGGTCCTGGGCGCCGAGCTTCCCCACCTGCGCGTAACCCACATCGACGTCGACGAACGCACCGGTCCCGCCGTCCTGGCGGGGCAGCTCCTCAGCGACTCCGACGAGGACGAGACCGCGTGGCGGGACGGCGTCTGGCACACCGCGCGGTTGCGGCCCGCGCCGCTGCGCCCCGAGGACCGGCAGACCATCGTCGCCGACCACGAACACGATGGGTTCCGTTTGCAGATCCGCAACCCGGGTGACCTGGAGACGTTGGAGCCCGTCTCCTGCGCACGCGCGGAGCCGGGACCCGGTCAGATCGAAATCGCCGTCCACGCGTCCAGCCTCAACTTCGCCGACGTCCTGGTCGCCATGGGGCGGTATCCGTCCGACGGTGAGACCCCCGGTCTCGGAACAGATTTCGCCGGAGTGGTCACGCGTGTCGGGCCGGATGTCACCGACCACCGGGTGGGCGACCGCGTAGGTGGATTCTCCCCCGCCGGCTGCTGGGGGACGTTCCTCACCTGCGACACCCGGCTGGCCATCCCCCTTCCGCGCACACTGACCGACCAGGAAGCCGTCGCGGCGGCCACCGCGACCGTCACCGCGTGGTACGGGTTGTACGAACAGGCCAGGATCTCGTCGTCCGACCGGGTGCTCATCCACTCCGCGACCGGCGGTGTCGGCCAGGCGGCGATCGCGATCGCCCGCGCCGCGGGAGCGCAGATCTACGCCACCGCCGGGTCGGCGGAACGCCGGGAACTGTTGCGCAACATGGGTATCGAGCACGTCTACGATTCCCGCAGCACCGCCTTCGCCGACGAGATCCGCCACGACACCGCGGGCTACGGTGTCGACATCGTCCTCAATTCCCTCACCGGAGCGGCGCAACGCGCCGGACTCGAACTGCTCGCCGCCGGTGGCCGGTTCGTGGAGATCGGCAAACGCGACGTCTACGGCAACACCCAGCTCGGGCTGTACCCGTTCCGCCGGAACCTCACCTTCCACTACGTCGACCTGGCGCTCCTGGCGTCCAGCCACCCCCGCCGGGTGGCCGAACTGCTCCGCACGGTGTTCGGTCTCGTCGCCGACGGCGCCCTTCCGGCCCCGCGGCACACGACCTACCGGCTGGCCGACGCCGCCGACGCGATCCGCACGATGGCCGCCGCGCAGCACACCGGAAAACTCGTGCTCGAGGTACCGCGGCCCGCGCACAGCACCGTGGTGACACCGCCCGAGCAGGTGCGCGTCTTCCGTCCGGACGGCGCCTATGTCGTCACCGACGGGCTGAGCGACCTCGGACTGTTCCTCGCCGAGAAGATGGCCGACGGCGGCTGCGGGCGCATCGTGCTCACCTCCCCGGCCCAGCCCACACTCAAGGCCCTCGAGACGATCGAGCTGATCCGGGTGATGGGCGCCGACGTCGTCGTGCATTGCGGCGACATCGCCGACCCCGACACGGCGCAACGACTGGTGGCCACTGCGACGACCACCGGCCTGCCGGTGCGCGGCGTCGTGCACGCCGCGGCGGGCGGATCGGATGCGGCGCTGGCCGACGTCACCGACGACCTACTCGAAAAGCACTGGGCCGCCAAGGTGCACGGGGCCTGGAACCTGCACACCGCGACCGTCGATCAGCCGCTCGACTGGTTCTGTTCGTTCTCGTCGGCCGCCGCGCTGGTCGGGGCACCGGGTTGCGGCGCCTCCGCGACGGCGAACAGCTGGCTGGACTCCTTCAGCCGGTGGCGGCGGGCGCAGGGCCTGCCCGCCACGGCGATCGCCTGGGGCGCCTGGAGCCGGATCGGCAACGCCCCGGCCGCCGGGGCGGATGCCGGCGCGGAGACCGCCGCCATCGCCCCCGACGAGGGCGCCCGCGCGTTCGAGGCACTGCTGCGCCACGACCGCGCGCACACCGGCTACGCACCGATCGCCGGATCGACGTGGCTGACGACGTTCGCCCACCGCAGCCCGTTCGCGGAGGCCTTCCGCCGCTCCGAGGAGAACCATGCCGACACCGGCCGGCTGCGCCTCGTCCTCGAGGCGCTGCCGGCCGATGAACGGCCCGGCCGGTTGCGGCGGCTGATCTCCGACCAGATCAGCCTGGTGCTGCGGCGCAGCATCGACGCCGACCGGCCGCTGTCCGAGTACGGCGTGGATTCGCTGGGCGCATTGGAGTTGCGGACCCGTATCGAATCCGAGACGGGTATCCGGCTGGCGACCAGCGATCTGGCCGACCGGTCGGTGCGCGACCTCGCTGATCTGCTGTGCCTCAAACTCTCGTCCGACTCCACTGCCGGCTCAGGAGGATCGTGAAAGCCGTTCTGCGAGTATTCGTCTCCGGGCTCATCCAGGTGTGCTCGATCGCCGCGCTGATCTTTCTGCCCGCGGGGACGTTCTCCTACTGGCAGGCGTGGCTGTTCCTGGCCGTGTTCGCGCTGACGGCCTGGGTCCCCAGCGTCTATCTACAGATCACCAATCCCGCTGCGCTGCAACGGCGGATGCGGGGCGGTCCGACGGCCGAAGCGCGCCGGGCGCAGAAGATCGTGATGGCCGGGCTGTACCTCTCGCTGGCTGCGATGTGCGTGGTCGGCGGATTGGACCACCGGTTCGGCTGGTCGTCGGTGCCTGCGGCCGTCTGCGTACTCGGCGCCGCGCTGGTGGGCGCCGGCCTGACGGTCGTCGTGATGGTCACCACGCAGAACACCTACGCCTCGACGACCGTCCAGGTCGAGGCGGGCCAGAACGTGGTATCCACCGGGCTGTACGGGCTGGTGCGCCATCCGATGTACACCGGCAACGCGATCATGATGGTCGGCATCCCGCTGGCCCTCGGCTCCTACTGGGCGCTGCTCTTCGTCGCCACCGGTGTGATGGTGCTGGCCTCCCGGATCCGGGACGAGGAGACACTGCTCCGGGAGGAGCTCACCGGATACCGCGACTACACCACCCGGGTCCGCTACCGTCTGGTGCCCTGCGTCTGGTGAGTCTCAGCGGGCCGCCTCCACGGTCCGGCTCAGCTGCGCCACAGTCGGCGCATCGAACAGCGCGGTGACCGCAAGCTCGACGCCCAGCGCGGTACGAATGCCGGCGATCACCCGCATCGCCGACAGCGAGTCCCCGCCCAGGTCGAAGAACGAGTCGTCGACGCCGACGCGCTCTGCACCCAGCACGCCGGCGACGATGTCGACGAGTGCGGTCTCCACTTCGTCGGTCGGGGCGCGATAGCCGGCGACCGCTGCGGGAGTGGGCTCTCCGTCGCGGGATGCCCCGGGTGTGGGCAGCGGCTGCGTGGGATCGGTGATCATCGCCACCACCACCCGCTGGAACTGCTCGATCAGATCGCCGACGGCTGCATCGTCGAACACGTCGGTCCGGTACTGGAGGCGCAGATCGAGTTCGGCACCCGGAACCGCCTGGAGTGCAAGCGGATAGTGGTACAGATCGCGGTTGGCCAGCCCGGCGACCGCGAGCCCGTCGTCACCGGAGAGCTTGGCGGCGTCGGTCGGATAGTTCTCGTAGACGAACACGGTGTCGAACAGCTGCTGTCGATCCGCGATCCGGTGAATCTCGTAGAGCGGCATGTGTTCGTGTTCGAGGGTGCGGTTGCGGCCGTTGTGCAACTGGTCGAGCAGGTCGGCGGTGGTGGTCGTCGGGGTGACGGTGGCCCGGACCGGGACCGTGTTGATGAACAGGCCCACCATGGAGTCCGCGCCAACCACCTCGTCGGGTCGGCCCGACACCACGGCGCCGAAAGCGACGTCGCGCTGACCGGTCAGCCGGCATAGGACCTGCGCCCACGCTGCCTGCAGCACCGTGCTGACGGTGGTCTGGTGCGCGCGGGCCAGTTCGCCCAACGCCCGGGTGGTGGGTTCCGGAAGTTTGTGGGCGGCAACCGAACGCGGGCCCGGTGGCAGCAGCCGCGACGACGGACCGACGAGGGTGGGTTCGCCGAAGCCGGCGAGCACCTCGGTCCAGGCGGCGCGGGCGGCGGTGAGATCGCGACCGGTGAGCCAGCTGACGAACCGCCGGTACGGCACCGCAGCGGGTAACCACTGGCCGTAGTAGCTGGCGAAGATCTCGCCCAGCAGGATCGGCATCGACCAGCCGTCCAGCACGATGTGGTGATTGGTCAGCACGAACCGGTGCTCGTCGGGCGCGGTCCGGATCAGTGCGGCCCGGAACGGCGGCTGGCCGGCCAGATCGCAGACCGCTGCCCGCTCGTCGGCGCACAATCGCGCGACACCGGCCTCGACGTGCTGGCCGTGATCAGTGAGATCGGCGTAGCGCCATGGGATTTCGGGATCGCTCGGGATGATCTGGACCGGTTCGCCGAAGTCTGCACAGAACCGGGCCACGAGGTTCGGATGCCGCTGGACGGCCAGGTTCACGGCGTCGTGCAACCGGTGCCGGTCCAGTCGGCCGCAGAGGGTGACGTCCAATTGCACCGCGTAGACGTCGTCGCCGGCGCCGTGCGCGACGTCGGCGTGGAACAGCAGGCCGCGCTGCAGCGGGGTCAGCGGCAGGATGTCGGCGACCCGGTGCGTGACGCAGAGCTCGTCGATCTGCTCCTGACGCAGCGTGGCGGGCGCGATGTCGGATGGGGTCAATCCGCCGCCGCCGCCGCGGACGTGTTCGCAGATGCCGGCAAGGGCGTCGAACCACAGCTCGCTCAGCCGGTTGACCTGCGCGTGGTCCAGCGATGACAGCGCCCACGACCAGCCGGCGCGCAGTCGCGGGCCGGCGTCGGTGTCCACGGTTCCGGCGTTGAGTTCCACCGTGTGCATCAACGGCATGGGGATGGCCGCGGCCGCGCCGGTCACCGACCAGCCGTCCTGCCGGATCTCCCACATGTCACCGGACACGTCGCCGCTGCCGGCACCGAGCCGGCCCAGATAGTTGAACCCGATCGGGGGGTCGGTCCCGGCCAGGTCGACATCGTCGTTGAGATAGCGCAGCAGACCGTAGGTCACGCCGTCCGGCAGGTGCCGCAGCTGCTCCTTGGCATCTTTGACGGCCGCGCCCAGCGCCGCGTCGCCCGTCAGCACCCGATTCCAGGTGAGGCCGCCCCCGAGGTGAAGGGCCACAGGGTATTTGGTGGTGAACCAGCCCACGGTGCGCGACAGGTCGACGGATACCCGCTCGCTGCCCAGCCCCTCCTCGCCGCCCAGTTCCTCCTCGCGGCCGTGGCCTTCGGCGTCGATGACGATCGGAGCGGCGCCGGGGTCGCCGAGCACCCCGCAGAACTCCGCCAACGCCAGACCGAACGCGATCAGCAGGATGTCGTTGATCCCGGCGTGGAAGGCCGCAGGAACCTCGCCGAGCAGCTGCCGGGTGGTCTCGGTGTCCAGCTCCACCGACAGACTTCCCGCATTGGCGTAGGTGTCCACTGCGGGGTCGATGGCGGGCAGCGGCGCTGGCACGGCCGTGATCTCCTGCCACGCGAGGGCTTCGGCGACCACCCGCGGATGGTGGGCGTGTTCGGCCAGCAGGTCCGCCCATCGGGCGAACGACGTGCCCGGGGCGGGGAGTTCCACCGGCTGTCCGGTGCGGTGCAGCGTCCACGCGAGGTTGATGTCCTCGACCAGGATTCGCCACGACACCCCGTCGACCACCAGGTGGTGGGCGATGACCACCAGCTGTCCCGTCGCGGGCATCCACAGCGCGCTCATCATCCGGCCGTCCGCCGGGTTCAGCCGTGCTCGCGCCTGGATGACCACCTCGTCGGTCAGCGCATCGACGGTACGCAGGCACAGGTGCGCATCTACCGCGCCGGGTTCGGGGACCACCAGCGCCCAGTCGTCGTCGACGCGCAACCGCAACATCGCGTGCCGGTCGAGTACGGCCTGCAGCACCACCACGACGTCGGCTTCGGTCGCTCCGACCGGGGCCTGCACCACCACGGTCTGGTTGAACTCGTTCACCGGACCCTGCACCTGCCGCAGCCAGTGGATGATCGGGGTGGCCGACAGTGGGCCCACGCCCTCGTCGACTGTCTCGTCGGCGGCCGTCGTCATCCGGGCCACCCGGGCCAGGCGGGCCACGGTCTGCTCGACGAACACGTCGCGGGGGCGGCACAGCACCCCGGCCGCCCGCGCTCGGGCCACCACCTGCATGGACAGGATGCTGTCACCGCCGAGTTCGAAGAACGACTCGTCCACCCCGACCCGTCCGAGCCCCAGCACCTGGGCGTAGATCTCGGCCAGGATCGTCTCGACCGCGTCGGCGGGCGCCCGGTAGGAGTCGACGTCCTGATACTCGGGCGCGGGCAGCGCCCGCTTGTCGAGTTTGCCGTTGACCGTCAGCGGCATCGCGTCCACCACCACCACGGCGGCGGGAATCATGTACTCGGGCAACCGATCCGTCAGCGCAGTACGCAGCTGCGCGGCCTCCACAGCGCCGGTGACGTATCCGACCAGCCGTTTGTCGCCAGGGCGGTCCTCGCGGGCGATCACCTCGGCCTGGGTGACACCGTCCAGCGCGGCCAGCGCGGCCTGCACCTCGCCCAGCTCGATGCGGTAGCCGCGGATCTTGACCTGCTCGTCGGCGCGGCCGAGGTACCGCAGCTCCCCGTCGGCGCCCCAGCACATCAGGTCGCCAGTGCGATACATCCGGTCGCCCGGTGCCCCGAACGGACAGGCCACGAACCGGGTCGCCGACAGCCCGGCCCGGTTGACGTAGCCGTAGGCCAGGCCGGCGCCGGCGACGTAGAGCTCACCGACGACGCCCGGCGCCACGGGCTGCAGCGCGGTGTCGAGGACGAAGAAGCCGAGGTGCCCCAACGGCACCCCGATCGGGCTGACCGCGCTGCCGGCGTCGGACGGGAAGATCTCCCGGAACGACGCGTGCACGGTGGTCTCGGTGATGCCGTACATGTTGATCAGCCGGGGCGAATCCGGGTGCGCATCGAACCACGGCACCAGGCGCTGCGGTTCCAGCGCCTCCCCACCGAATACGACCGCCTCGAGTGCGAGCCGCCTGCCGACGTCGGGCTGCAGCGTGTCCGCGGCCTGCAACGCGTAGAACGCCGACGGGGTCTGGCTGAGCACCGTGACCTGTTCGTCGGCCAGCAGCGCGTGCAGCTCCTCCGGCGCCCGCACCACCGCGTCGGGCACCACCACGAGTCGGCCGCCGTAGAGCAGCGGACCCCAAATCTCCCACACCGAATAGTCGAAGGCCAGCGAATGGCACTGTGTCCACACCTGTTCTGCCAGGCCCATTTCCGCGTCGAGGGTGTCGAGCAGCCGGGTCACGTTCCGGTGCGGGACCGCCACCCCCTTCGGTGTTCCGGTGGTGCCCGAGGTGTAGATGACGTAGGCAACCTGATCGGGGTCCGGCGCGGGCAGCGCCGTTTCCAGTGCGCGTGCGGCGGCGGGATCGTCGATGTCGATGACCGGGATGCGGTGGCCGTCGAGCCGGTGCGCCAGCGCGGCCGTGGTGATCACGGCCACCGGTGCGGCGTCGCCGAGCACGAAGTCCAGCCGGGCCGCGGGCACCACCGGGTCGACGGGCACGTAGGCGGCGCCGGCTTTGACGACCGCCAGGATGGCGACGACGGCTTCGGCGGTGCGCGGCAGCAGCAGCGCGACCCGGTCGCCGGTGCGCACCCCGCGGTCGGCCAGCAGATGCGCGAAGCGGTTCGACGCGTCGTCGAGTTCCCGGTACGTCCACGAGCGCGGTCCGCACGAGATCGCGGTCGCGTCGGGGGCGCGCACGGCCTGCGCGGCGAACATCGCAGGAATCGACGACTGAGCGTCGGCCGGCGCGGCGAGTGCCCAGCGGTTGCCCCACCGGTCCAGGCGATCATGCTCGGCGTCGTCGAGCACGTCGATCGACGAGAGGTGGAGCGCCGGCTCACGGCGAGAGCTGATCGCCGCCAGTACCCGTCGCAGCCGGTCGACCAGCGCCAGGATGGTCGCCGCGTCGAACACGTCGGTGCGGAACTCGACGAAACCGCCGATGCCGGCGGGATCACCGCCGGCCGTGGTTCTTTCGGCCAGCGAGAACGACAGATCCACCCGGGCCGACGACGTGTTCACCGGGAGCCGGCTGACCTCCAGATCGCCCAGCGCCAGGCCGGCGGCCGACGGGTCCCCGGTGTCAGCGGGCAGGTTCTGCCAGGCCAGCATCACCTGGACCAGCGGGTGGTGGGTCAGCGACCGGGTCGGGTTGAGCCGGTCGACCACCACCTCGAACGGGACGTCCTGGTTCTCGTATGCGGCCAGGCTGCGCCGGCGCACCTGGTCGAGCACCTCGTCGACGCTCGGATCGCCGCTGAGGTCCAGCCGCAGCACCAGGGTGTTGACGAAGAACCCGACCAGTTCGTCGAGCCCGGGGTCCCTGCGGCCGGCGATCGGGAAACCCACCGCCACATCGGAACTGGCGCTGAGCTTGCCCAGCAGCACCGCCAGCGCGGTCTGCACCACCATGAAGCTGGTGGCGCCGTGCTCGCGCGCCACCCGGGCGACGTCGCGATGCAGGTCGTCCGGCCACTCCACCGCCACCGTCGCGCCCCGTTGATCGGCGACCTGCGGATAGGGCCGGTCGGTGGGCAGCACGAGTCGTTCTGGCAACCCGGCCAGCGCGTCCTGCCAGTAGTCCAGCTGGGCGGCGATGCGGCTGGTCCCGTCGGCCAGCTCGCCGAATTGCGCACGCTGCCAGAGCGTGTAGTCCACGTATTGAACCGGAAGAGCGGCCCAGGACGGGGCGTGACCTGCGCGCCGGGCCGTGTAGGCCACCCCGAGATCGGCGACCAGCGGGCCGATCGACCAGCCGTCCGCGGCGATGTGGTGCACGACGGCCACCCACACGTGGTCGTCGTCGCTGACGCGGTAGAGCCGGGACCGCAGCGGGATCTCGGAGGCGAGATCGAACGTCTGCAGCGCGGTCTGCTCCACCGCCTGCTCGAGCTGCGTGGCCGGCCAACCGGCGGCATCGACGACCTGCCACCCGAAGTCGGCGTGCGCAGGATCGACCACGATCTGCCGGGGCACCCCGTCGGGCGCGTCGAACACCGTGCGCAGGCTTTCGTGCCGGCCCACGACGTCGGTCAGGGCGGCGGCCAGCACGTCGCCGTCGAGGGGGCCCCGCAGCCGCAGCGCCACCGCGAGGTTGTACACCGGCGACGGGCCTTGCAGTTGATCGATGAACCACAGCCGGTTCTGCGCGAACGACAGCGGGATCACCGTGGGCCGTTCCTGGGCGGTCAGGGGTTGCAGGCCCGCGCCGTCGGTGTGGATGCGAGGCGCCAACTGGGCGATCGTGGGCGCCTCGAACACCGTCCGCACAGTGAGGTCGGCGCCCATTCCGGCGTTGACGGCGGCAATGAGCCGCATCGCCGACAGCGAGTCGCCGCCGAGGTCGAAGAAGGAGTCGTCCACGCCGACCCGCGGCACGCCCAGCACCTGGGCGAAGATGCCGGCAAGGATCTCCTCTGCGGGAGTGGTTGGGGCGCGGTAGTTCTCGGTGTCGGCGTAGTCGGGGGCGGGCAGCGCGCGCCGGTCGAGCTTGCCGCTCACGGTCAGCGGCAGTTCGTCGAGCACGAGTACCGCCGCGGGCACCATGTAGGCGGGCAGGCGTTCGGCGAGCGCGGCGCGGACGGTCCCCGGGCGCAGGGCCGGCGAACCGGTCACGTAGCCGACGAGCCGGGGGTCGCCGGGGCGGTCCTCACGGGCGATCACCACGGCGTGGTCGACTCCGTCGACGGCGGCCAGCGCGGCCTGCACCTCGCCGGGTTCGATGCGGTATCCGCGAATCTTGACCTGTTCGTCGGCGCGCCCGACGTACTGCAGTTGGCCGTCGGACCGCCACCGCACCAGATCCCCGGTGCGGTACATGCGCGCCCCGGCGATACCGAACGGGCAGGCCACGAACCGGGAGGCGGTCAGGGCGCTGCGGCCGATGTAGCCCATGCCCACCCCGCGGCCGGCGACGTACAGTTCGCCGACCACGCCTTCGGCCACCCGGTTGAGCCGCTCGTCGAGGACGAAGAGCGCGACGGTCGGCGGTGGCGCACCGATCGGCACTTCTTCTGATCCTGGGATTCCCGTCTGCAGCGGTGCGCTCATCGACGCGTACACCGTGATCTCGGTGGGACCGTAGGCGTTGATCACGGTCCGGCCCGGGGCCCACTGCGCCACCACGTCGGGTGGGCAGGCCTCGCCGCCGAGCAGCAGTGCCACCGAATCCAGGCCATGCGGGCGCAGCGCGGCGACCGCAGAGGGGGTCTGGGTCAGGACGTTGACGCCCTCGGCAATCAGCATGGCGTGGAAGTCCTCGGGCGAGCGGACTACCTCGTCGGGGACGACCACCAGCCGACCGCCGCCGAGCAGCGCGGCCCAGATCTCCCACACCGAGAAGTCGAACGCGTACGAGTGGCACTGCGTCCAGACCTGGTGTGCGGGCAGTCCGGCGGGGGCCGAGTCGGCCAGGTGCGCGAGGTTGCGGTGGGTGAGGGCGACACCCTTGGGTGTCCCGGTCGTGCCCGAGGTGTAGATGAGGTAGGCGACATCGTCGACCGCCGGGTCGGCACTCGGGCCCGGCGGGGGCCCGTCCGGCTGGGACCGGATCGCGGGATCGTCGGCGTCGATCACGGTCACCGGGTGCTGCCCCACGCGCGACCGCAGGTTGCCGGTGGTCACGACGGCTACCGGAGCGGCGTCGGCGAGTATGAACGCGATCCGGGTGTCCGGCAGCGCCGGATCGATCGCCAGGTACGCGGCGCCGGCCTTGAGCACCGCCAGCATGGTGACCACGGCCGAGGCGGAGCGTTCCTGCAGTAGTGCGACCCGGCTGCCGCGGGTGACGCCGCGCGCGATCAGCCAGTGCGCCAACCGATTCGCTGCGTCGTCGAGTTCCCGGTAGGTCAGGCCCCGGCCGCCGTCGCTGACGGCGACCGCGTCGGGATCGGCCGCCACCCGGCGCGCCAACAGCTGTGGGATGGTGGCGAGTTCGGATACCGGTGCGGTCAGCACCGCGCGGTTGCCGATCTCGTCGAGACGGTCGAGTTCGGCGGCGCCGAGCACGCTGACCGCCGACAGTCGCTGCGCCGGGTCGGCGGTCATCGCCACGACCACGCGCTGCAGTCTGTCGATCATCGCCTCGATGCTCGCCGGATCGAACACATCGGTGCGGAACTCCACCGCCCCGCCGATGCCGGCGGGTTCACCGGTGCGGGTCCAGCGTTCGTTGAGGGAGAACGCGAGATCCACCCGGGCGGTGTCGGTGTCGAGCCGGATCTGCTTGATCTGCAGATCGCCCAGCGCCAGCACGATCTCGTCGCTGGCCTCCGCGGGCAGGTTGCGCCAGTCCAGCATCACCTGGACCAGTGGGTGGTGGGTGAGCGAGCGGGTGGGGCTGAGGGTGTCCACGACCACCTCGAACGGCACGTCCTGATGTTCGTAGGCGGCCAGCGCCCGGCGGCGCACCTGGGCCAGCAGTTCGGCGACAGTCGGGTCGCCGGTGAGATCCACCCGCAGCACGAGGGTGTTGACGAAGAAGCCCACCAGCTCGTCGAGCGCCGGATCGCGTCGACCGCCGATCGGGAAGCCGACCGCCACTTCAGGATTCGCGCTGAGCTTGGACAGCAGCACCGCCAGCGCCGCCTGCATCAACATGAAGCTCGTGGCGTTGTGGTCGCGCGCCACCTCCGCGATGCGCTGCTGCACCTCGGCCGACCAGTGGAAGTTGGTGCTGGCGCCGCGCTGATCGGCCACCGGCGGATACGGCCGGTCGGTCGGCAGCTGCAGCCGTTCGGGCATACCGGCCAGTGCCTCCCGCCAGTACGCCAGCTGCCGGGCGATCAGACTGCCGTCGTCGTCGAGATCACCGAATTGCGCCCGCTGCCACAGCGTGTAGTCGACGTACTGCACGGGCAGGGGGGACCACATCGGCGCCAAACCGGCCAGGCGACAGAGATAGGCGACCCCCAGGTCGTGGACGAGTGGTCCGACTGACAGGCCGTCGGCGGCGATGTGGTGGGCGACGGCGACCACCACGTGATCGTCGTCGCTGATCCGGAACAGGCGCGCCTGCATGGGAATCTCAGCCGCCAGGTCAAACGCGTGGCGCGCGACGGCACCGACGGCCTCGTCGAGCTCGGCCTCCGACCATCCGGTGGCGTCGACGATCTCCCAACCGAAGTCGGCGTCCTCGGACGGCACCACCAGCTGCTGCGGGATCCCCCCGGGTGCGGCGAACCGGGTTCGCAGGCTCTCGTGGCGGCCGACCACGTCGGTCAGCGCCGCCCCGAGCACCTCAGCGTCGAGCCGACCCTGCAGCCGCAGCGCCACCGGCATGTTGTACGTCGGGGACGGCCCCTGCAACTGGTCGAGGAACCACAACCGGTTCTGGGAGAACGACAGCGGCACGACCGCGGGTCGCTGCTCGGCCGCGGTGAGCGGTGCCAGCCCGCCGGTGTCGCCGCCGATGCGCGGAGCCAGCTGCGCGACGGTCGGCGCCTCGAACAGGGTCCGCACCGAGAGGTTGGCGTTCAGCCCGGAGTTCACCGCGGCGATCAGGCGCATGGCCGACAGCGAGTCTCCGCCCCGGTCGAAGAACGAGTCGTCCATCCCGACACGCTCGAGGCCCAACACCTGCGCGTAGATGCCGGCGAGGATCTCCTCGACCGCGGTCACCGGCGCGCGGTAGTCGTCGCTGCTCTGGTAGTCCGGTGCCGGCAGCGCCCGCCGGTCGAGCTTGCCGTTGACGGTCAGCGGCAGCGTGTCGATCACCATGATCGCCGTCGGCACCATGTACTCGGGCAGGCGTTCTGCCACCGCGGCGCGCACGGCGGCTGGATCGAGGGTGGCGCCGCCGGTGACGTAACCGACCAACCGTTTGTCGCCGGGGCGGTCCTCGCGGGCGATCACCACCGCCTGTTCGACACCGCTCACGTCCGCCAGTACCGCAGCGACCTCGCCCATCTCGATGCGGTAGCCGCGGATCTTGACCTGTTCGTCGGCCCGTCCGACATACCGCAGCTGCCCGTCGGCACCCCACCACACCAGATCGCCGGTGCGGTACATCCGCGCCCCCGGCGCTCCGAACGGGCACGCCACGAACCGCGTCGCCGACAGCCCGGGCCGTCGCCAATAGCCCAGGCCCGCTTGCGGTCCCGCGACATACAGTTCGCCGACGACGCCGGCGGGCACCGGCCGCAACCACTGGTCGAGTACGAAGAACGCCAGTTCGGCCAGGGGTCCGCCGACCGGGCTGACGGCGGTGTCGCTGCTGGCGGCGATGTCGTCGTCGAGGATCTCCCGGAACGACGCGTGCACCGTCGTCTCCGTCGTGCCGTACAGGTTGAGCAGCCGGGGCAGCTCCGGGTGGTGGTCCCGCCAGGTGCGGAGCCGGTGCGGTTCGAGTGCCTCTCCGGCGAAGATCACCGCGCGCAGTGCGAGCCGGCGTGCGAGATCGGGTGCCACGGCGTCGGCGGTCTGCAAGGCGTAGAACCCGGATGGCGTCTGGCTGAGCACGGTGACCTGTTCGGCGGCCAGCAGAGCGTGGAACTCCTCCGGTGCGCGCGCCACGGACTCCGGCACCACGACCAGCCGACCGCCGTGCAGGAGCGCGCCCCACATCTCGCAGACAGAGACGTCGAAGGCCAGAGAATGCCACAGCGACCACACCTGGCCGGTCAGGTCGAGGTGGTCCTGCAACGCTGCCATCAGCCGGGTGACGTTGTCGTGGGTGATGGCCACCCCCTTGGGCACACCGGTGGTGCCCGAGGTGTAGATCAGGTACGCCACGTCCTCGGCGGATGGTGGCGATTGTGGTGGTGGCGTGGCCGACTGATCGGCACCGACGTGGATCTCCTGCGCGTCGATGATCCGCAGATCCCGGTCGGCCAGCCGGCCGGCCAACTCCGCGGTGGTGATCGCCGCGGTGGGGGCAGCGTCGTCGAGGACGAGCTGCATCCGGGCCTGCGGCGCCGCCGGATCTATCGGCACATAGGCGGCGCCCGTCTTGAGCACCGCAAGGATCGACACGATCGCCTCCGCCGAACGGGGCAGCAGCAGGGCGACGCGGTGTCCCGGCCCGATCCCGTTGTCGGCCAGCAGGTGTGCGAAGCGGTTGGACACCTCGTCCAGTTCGCGGTAGGTCCACGACCGCTCACCCCAGGTGAGGGCGGGCGCCTCCGGAACCCGGGCGGCTTGCACGGCGAACAACGCGGGGATCGACTGCGCGGTGGGCAACTCCCGGGTCAGCGCTGCGCGATTGCTCCACCGGTCCAGCAGTGCGAGTTCGTCGTCGTCGAGGATGTCGACGCAGGACAGCGGCCGTGCGGGGTCCGCGGCCATCGCCGAGAGCACCCGTTTCATCCGGTCCACGAGCGCTTCGATATCCGCCCAGTCGAAGACCTCGGTGTCGTACTCGACGCGCAGGGTCAGCCGGTCCCCGGGCAACGCCTGGATGGCCACCGGATAGTGGTTGTACTCCCGGTGGGCGAACGCGGTCACCGCCAGACCGTCGTCGCTGGGCAGCGATGCGGCGTCGACCGGATAGTTCTCGTAGACGAAAAACGTGTCGAAGAGGTGGTCCTGGCCGGTGGCCCGGTGAATCTCGTTGAGCGCCAGGTGTTGATGGTCGAGAGTGCGGGTGTAGGACGTCTGCATCTGGTCGAGCAGATCGGCGGTCGTGGTGGCAGCGGTCATCCGCGCGCGCACCGGGACGGTGTTGATCAGCAGGCCGACCATGGCGTCGGCGCCGAACACCTCGTCGGGCCGCCCCGACACGGTGGTGCCGAACGCGACGTCGTCATGACCGGTCAGCGACACCAGCACCCGGGCCCAGGCGCCCTGCAGGACGGTGCTGACGGTGGTGTGGCAGGACCGGGCGAGATCGTCGAGGGCCCGGGTGGACTGTTCGGACAGCGCAAAGGACGCCACCTCCCGGCGCCCCTCGCTACCGCGGGTCGCCGGTCCGAGCAGACACGGCGTGTCGAACCCGGCGAGCACGTCGGCCCATACGGTGCGGGCGGCGTCGAGGTCGCGACCGGCCAGCCAGTTGAGGTACCGGCGGTAAGGCACCGGCGGTGGCAGCCGGTGCCCGTAGTAGGCGGCGAAGAGCTCCCCCAGCAGGATCGGCAGGGACCAGCCGTCGAGGACGATGTGGTGGTTGGTCAGCACGAACCGGTGCTCGTCGTCGCCGGTCCGGATCAGCGTGGCGCGCAGCGGTGGGTGGTCGGCCAACTCGCAGACCGCGGCGCGTTCCTCTCGGCAGACGCCGTCGATCCGCTCCTCGACATCGGCATCCTCGGCGGTGAGATCGACATAGCGCCAGGGGATCCGGGGATCGGCGGGCACGATCTGCACCGGGTCGGCGAACTTCTGGGAGAACCGGGCCACCAGATGGGGATGCCGGGTCGCCACGGTCTGCACGGCCTCGCACAACCGGTCGCGGTCGACGGGTCCGGTAAGCGTGATGTAGAGCTGCACGGCGTAGACGTCGTCGTCGTCGTCGGCGGTGCCTGCGAGGAACAGCAGCCCCCGCTGCAACGGCGTCAGGGGCAGAACGTCAGCTATCTGCATACTGGCGCGCAAGCTCGTCGATCTGCTGCTGACTGAGACCGACCGCGATGTCGGAGGGGGTCAGCCCTCCGCCGCCGTCTCGCACATGCGCGCAGATTCCGGTCAGCGCGTCGAACCACAACCGGCTCAACCGCCTGATCTGTGCCTCGTTCAGCACCGAGGCCGCCCAGGTCCAGCCCGCACGCAGCCGCGGACCCGAGTCGGTGTCCATCGTCGCGGCGTTGAGTTCCACGGTGTGCGGCAAGGGCATCGGGATCTCCGCCGCGGCGGTGGTGGCCGCCCAACCGTCGGCCCGGATCTGCCAGGACTCCCCCGGCGCGTCGGCCGCCGTCGCACCCTGGCGGCCCAGGTAGTTGAACGCGATCGGCGGGTCGTCCCCGTCGAGGTCCACGTCGTCGTTGAGATAGCGCAGCACGCCGTAGTCCAGCCCGTCAGGCAGGGTGCGGAGCTGTTCCTTGACGGCCTTGACCGCCGCGCCCAGTCGCGCGTCACCCGCGACGACCTGGGACCACGTCAGGCCGCCGACCTCCAGGCACACCGGGTACTTCGCGGTGAACCATCCGACGGTGCGGGACAGGTCGACGTCCTCGCCGGTGACCTCGTCCTGGCCGGTGCCGAGTTCTTCGCGGCGGCCGTGACCTTCGACGTCGACCGACAGCGCGGTCGGGGTGACACCCAGCGCGCCCAGGAACTCCGCGTACGCGAATCCGAAGGCGATGAGCAGGATCTCGTCGATTCCGGCGTGGAAGGCCGCGGGTACCTCACCCAGGAGAAGCGCGGTGGTCTCGGTGTCGAGTTCCGACGACCAGGTGCCAGCGGTGGCGTAGGTGTCCAGGTGGGGCTGAGGTGCGGGCAGTTCGGCCGGGGTGTCGGCGATCTGTCGCCATTGCGCAGCGCGGTCGACGACTTCGGGGCGGTGCGCGTACTCGGTCAGCAGGGTGGCCCAGCGGGCGAACGAGGTGCCCGGCGCCGGCAGCGCCACCTGCTGTCCGCTGCGGTGCTGCTGTGCGGCGATGGTGAGGTCTTCGACCAGGATTCGCCAGGACACGCCGTCGACGGCGAGGTGGTGCGCGACGACCGCCAACCGCCCGGTCGTGGGCACCCACAGCGCGCTCACCATGATCCCGGCGGCGGGGTCGAGCCGGGACCGTGCGGCGGCGATCGTGTCGTCGGTGAGTTCCTCGACGGTGTGCACGCAGGACGCGGCGTCGACCGATCCGGGTTCGGGCACGGTCAGCGACCAGCCGCCGGTGTCGTCGTCGCGGACCTGAACGCGCAGCATGGCGTGCCGATCGAGCAGCGCCTGCAGCAACGCCAGGACCTCGTGTTCGGTTGTCCCCGTAGGGGCTTGGAGCACCACGGTCTGGTTGAACCGATTCACCGGGCCCGGCACCTGTTGCAGCCAGCCGACGATCGGGGTGACGGCCACCGGGCCGACACCGTCGTCGAGTGCGGTCCGACTGTCGGCGACCCGGGCCACGCGCGCCAGCCGGGCCACGGTCTGTTCGGCGAAGACGTCGCGGGGGCGGCACACCACACCGGCCGCACGCGCCCGGGCGACCACCTGCATCGAC
Source organism: Mycobacterium sp. 852013-51886_SCH5428379 (assembly GCF_001665575.1). Lineage (GTDB taxonomy): Bacteria > Actinomycetota > Actinomycetes > Mycobacteriales > Mycobacteriaceae > Mycobacterium. Next base: position 134,338 of record NZ_LZSU01000052.1, read on the forward strand.
AGGATGCTGTCTCCACCGAGTTCGAAGAACGATTCGTCGACCCCGACCTGCGGCAGGCCCAGCACCTGGGCGTAGATGCCGGCCAGGATCTCCTCGACCGCGTCGGCGGGTGCCTGATAGCGCTCGACATCGCGGTACTCGGGTGCGGGCAGCGCCCGGGTGTCGAGTTTGCCGTTGACGGTCAGCGGCATCGCGTCGACCACCACGATCGCCGCGGGCACCATGTAGGCGGGCAGACGATCGGACAGCGCGGCACGCAGCTGGGCAGCATCCACAGCTCCGGTGACGTACCCGACCAGCCGCTTGTCGCCGGGGCGGTCCTCGCGGGCGACCACCTCGGCCTGCTCGACGCCGTCCAGGGCCGCCAGCGCGGCCTGCACTTCACCCAATTCGATGCGGTAGCCGCGGATCTTGACCTGCTCATCGGCGCGGCCCAGATACCGCAGTTCACCGTCGGCGGTCCAACACATCAGATCGCCGGTGCGGTACATGCGCTCACCCGGCGCTCCGAACGGACAGGCCACGAACCGCGTCGCCGACAGGCCGGTCCGGCCGACGTAGCCGTCGGCAACCCCGGCGCCCGCGACGTACAGCTCCCCGACCACGCCGGGCGGCACCGGTTTCAGCCACCCGTCGAGGATGAAGAACCCGAGGTGGTTCAGCGGCACGCCGATCGGGCTGGCCACGCCGTCGACGTCGGCGGCGACGATCTCGCGGAACGACGCGTGCACGGTCGTCTCGGTGATGCCGTACATGTTGAGCAGTCGTGGTGACTCCGGATGGGCCTGTAGCCACGAGGCGAGGCGGTGGGGTTCCAACGCCTCCCCGCCGAACACCACCGCGGTGAGCGAAAGTTTTTGGCCGAGTTCGGGAGCGAGCGCGTCCGCTGCCTGCAGCGCGTAGAACGCCGACGGGGTCTGACTCAGGACGCCGACCCGTTCGGCAACGAGCAGCGCGTGCAGCTCCTCCGGTGCGCGCACCACCGCGTCGGGCACCACGACCAGGCGGCCGCCGTAGAGCAGTGCCCCCCAGATCTCCCACACCGAGAAGTCGAACGCGAGCGAATGGCACTGGGACCAGACCTGTCCGGTCAGCGCCATCTGGGCGTCGAGCGTCTCCAGCAGGCGGACGACGTTGCGGTGCGGGATCGCCACGCCCTTGGGCGTGCCGGTGGTGCCCGAGGTGTAGATGACGTACGCGATGTCGTCGGCGTTCGCCGCCGGCAGCGCCGCGCCGGTCGGGCCGGCAGGATCGGCGTCCGCGATGTCTGCGATGTCGAGGACCAGCAGTCCGCGCCCGGTCAACTCGCCGGCCAACTCGGCGGTGGTGATCGCCGCGACCGGGGCGGCGTCGGCGAGCACGAAGTCCCGCCGCGAGGCGGGGACCGACGGATCGATCGGGACGTATGTCGCGCCGGTTTTCACGACCGCCACCATCGCCACCACGGCCTCGGCCGACCGAGGCATCAGCAACGCCACCCGCCGGCCCGGTCCGACACCGTGGCCGGCCAGGATTCTCGCCACCCGGCCTGCGGCCTCGTCGAGTTCGCCGTAGGTGAGGGTGTGGCCGTCGCAGGTCAGCGCCGACGCCTCCGGTGTGCGCGCGGCCTGTGCGGCGAACAGGTCGGCGATCGACTCGGTGGCGGCCGCCCGGGTCAGCGCCACGTCGTTGCCCCAGCGACGCAGCCGCGCGTGCTCGGCCTCGTCGAGGACGTCGATGGTCGACAGGCGGCGGCCGGGATCGGCGGCCATCGCGATCAGCACCCGCTCCAGCCGCCGCGCGAGATCCGCGACGTCGGAGTCGGCGAACAGCCGACCGGCGCCCAGCGTGCTGAGGAAGAGTTCGTCGCCGGTGCCGGAGAAGATCATTCCGAAGCCGCCGACGAAGCCGGAGTTCGTCATCGACGCCGTGGCTGCGACCCCGCCGAAGTCCAGCGAGAACGCGTGCGGCAAGAAGTCGAGAACCACCCGGCCGGCCCGCTGGTCCGCACCGCCGGCCTTGCGCTCCAGCGAGTGCACGGGAAACCGCTGATGCTGCAACGCTTCCCGGATCCGTTGATCCGTGTGCTCACAGAACGCAGCGACCGTGGATCGCGCCGAGACCGTCAACGCCAGCGGGGTGACCCCGGCGACCATCCCCGGCAGCGTCTTGGACTCCGGGCGCACGCGCCTGCTGACCGGGAAGTCGAGGACCACCTCGGACTCGGCGGCGGATCGTCCCGGCATCAGCAGTGCGCACGCCGCGGTGACGACCGAGGCGCGCGGCATGTTCCAGATGTGTGCAAGCTCGTCGATCCGGCGGATGATCGCCGGGTCCAGCTGCACCGGCGTCGACAGCTCGTTCGGACTGTGCTCATCGGCCGCCTGCGACGAATGCCTCGCGGCTTCGGCCACCGGAAGATTGCGCGACCAGTACTCCTCGTCGTCGCGATACTCCGTGGACGCCTCGTAGTCCGCCTCGCAGTCGACCAGATCCTGCAGCGAGCCGAAAAAAGCGACGGGAATGGGCTCGCCCGCCACGATCGCCGAATAGACCGCGGCGATCCGGTTGCCGATCAGTCCCAGACCAGCGCCGTCGGTGACGATGTGATGGAAGCAGCCGAACAGCAGATACGCGTCGAACCCCGTCTGGAACAACGCGAACCGGAACAGCGGTCCGGTGAACGGCATCGGCGTGCGCTGGATGGCCAGCGCCATCTCCTGTGCGGTGCGCACCGGGTCGGCGGCGGCACTCAGGTCGTGGAACTCGAGGTCGACGTCGGGGTGTTCGACGGCCCGCTGCACGACCCGGCCGTCCACCTCGGCGATCGCGACCCGGACCGGTTCGGCCTCGTCGATCACGCGGCGCAGCGCCCACTCCAGGGCGTCGAGTTCGATCGGGCCGTCGATCGTGACCAGAAGGCCGAACTGCCACTCCGCACCGAAATGGCCCATCTCCTGCTCGAGCCAGATATCCAGCTGCGCGCGCGTCAGCGGAAATGTGCGCTCATCAAGCTCCATCGAACTCTCCGACCCGACTGTTCTAGTTATCCGAAGCCCCGCCCGCCGGCAGCCGCTCACGCAGAGTCTTCGGCCGGATGTCGGTCCAGTGCTGTTCGACGTACTCCAGGCATTCCGCACGGGGCGCCTCGCCGTGGACGGCTCGCCACCCGGCGGGCACCTCCGCGAAGGTCGGCCACAGGCTGTGCTGTCCCTCGTCGTTGACCAGGACGAAGAAGCTGCCCGAGTCGTCGTCGAACGGATTGGTGCTCACAGGTCTCCCGAATCTAATTGACGTTGGGGTAACAGTTTGCCAAGTTTCCGCCTGCGTGTAATCACTTTCACCGTCTGTGATCGTTGTCACCTCAACGACCGAAGCGTCTGCGCTGGTCAGCTCACCCGTTGGGCTCGGACGAATTTCTCCAGCAGGTCGGCCGCCGAGGCCGAGCTCACGGCGGGTTCGGTGATCCGGGGCGCCAGCGCGCGGGCCCGCGCGACGCACTGCGGGTCGAGGATGCTGCGCAGGTCCGACACCAGGGACGCCTCGGTGGCGGTCGAGAAGCGCCGCGCCGTACCTACCCCCAGCCTCTTGACGGCGGCGCCGTAGATCGCGTGCACCATGTCCCAGTAGAGGATCAGCTGGGGCACGCCGGCGCGCATGCCGATCGGTGTGGTGCTCGAGCCGCCGTGGTGCACGAGCGCCCGGCACAGCGGGAATACGGCCGGATAGTTCAGCGCGCCGACCACCTTGACGTGCTCGCCGTGCGGCACTTTGCTGAAATCGGTTCCTGCGGCGCCGATGAGAGCCCGTTGCCCCAGCTGCGCGCAGGCGTTGCCGATCATCGCGATGGTGTCGGCCGGGGACTCGACGGGGATGCTGCCGAAGCCGAAGTAGATCGGGGGCGTGCCCGCTTCGATCCAGCGCGTCACCTCCGCGTCGGTCTCGGTCGCCAAGCCCAGGGTCAGCGTGCCGACGAACGGTCTGTTGAACTCGCGCGTACCGTCGCCCCCGGCCCATTCGTCGGCAAGACCGGGGAAGCATGCCTCGTCGTAGGCCTGCACCTCGAGGGAGCCGCGTTCGGTGATCCGCCGCGGCGCCGAACCCGTCGACTGCGGCAGACCGAGGTTCCGGCGCTGCTCGTCCTCGACCTTCTTGGTCACCCGCCACGACAGCCACCAGAAGGCTCGCACCAGCGCGTGGCCCACCGGCGCAGGAAGCGACGTGAGGATCTGGCCGTTGGGCCGCAGCGGGAAGTAGTGCAGGGTGGCCAGCGGAATGTCGTAGTGCTCAGCGACGTTGGCGGCGGCGTCCTCGAAGTTGATGCCGGTGAAGATGAGGTCGGCCCCGTCGGCCAGCGACATCAACGTCGCGCTCATCTCCTGCCACCCCTGGAGCAGCGGACCGGCGATCTGCACCCGCGACCGGATCATCTGCCGCAGGCGCCACGGGCTGCGAAAGAAGCACGTCCAGAAATCGCGGTGGGCATCGAGGATGCTCGCCGAATCGGGGCCGAAGCCCACGGAGGGGATTCCGGCTTTCTCGGTGAACCCCACCAGATCGGGCGGGACCGCGATGCACACGTCGTGTCCGCGCCGGGCGAGTTCGCGGGCGACGGCGGCCGAGGGTTCGATGTCGCCGCGACTCCCCCATGTGGCCAACACGATTTTCATCGGGACGCGCCGCCTATCGGGGAGACGATCCGGCGTTCGCCCCCAGGAATTCGTCGAGATACCGGGGGGACTTGAGGTTCAGCAGTCGCTTCCGGTCGGCTTTGAGATCGGCGTAGGTGAGTGCCTCGATCTGCGCCGGGGTGTAGGACAGCGTGGTCTCCGGCGTGCCCTTGCGGACGAAGCCGACGCCCTGATCGCACTTGAAGACGCCGACCAGGAGGTCGGGGCGGGTGCTGCGCAGGTGGACGATGGCCTTCCACACGTCGCCGTTCCAGATGCCGATGACCAGCGGGCCCTTCTGCCCGGCGATGAACTCGTCCCACGAGTTCGCCCGGCGCCCGGCCAGTTCGAACGGCGGGTTGCAGTCGTGCAGGAAGATGACGCCGTCATCGCACAGGTGGCGCACGGTGTATTCGACGTCGCGCACTACCTGTTCATAGGTGTGCAGACCGTCGATGAGCGCGACGTCGATGGGGTGCTCGTCGAGGAATGCGGCCTCGTTCTCGAAGAACGCGTCGCTGGTCGTCTCGAAGTAATGGGTGCTTCGGCCCTTGGCGTCGGCGAGTTCGCGGGTGCGCGGGGTGAGCCGGAAGGCGGGGTCGACGGCGATCTTCACGTCGGCGCTGATCCGTTGGAAGGCCTGACCGCGCGAGACGCCGATCTCGAGGTAGACCGGGTTCACCCGGCCCTCGAGCGCGCGCTGCACGGCCCTGATCCGGTTCATTCCGGGCCATGCGTCGGCCAGCTTCACGAGCCCGTCGTTGATATCCACGCGACGATCCTGCCCATAAACTGACGCACGCGTCCATAAAATGGGCCAACTCGCCGACGGCGTGTCGGCGACCACGACAGGGGTGCGGCAATGGCACGTTCGTTCACCGGCACGGCAGAGTCGACGGCGGCTGTCTCCGAGATCCACGCGGCCTTCGGTCACCGGGAGTACTGGTTGGATCGCCTGACCGGCAGCCCCGCCGAGACCACGCTCGATGCGCTGGACATCGGCGAGGACGGAACGGTGGCGGTGCACTACACCCAGTACCTCGGGCGGCAACTGATGCCGGGGGCGATCGCCCGCCTGGTGCCCGGTGACGTGACGATGCGCTACCGCGAGACGTGGCGGCCCGAGGAGCGCCGGATGCAGGGCGACATCGACGTCACGGTGTCCGGCGGGTTGGGGTCGTGCACCGGGAGGTCCTGGTTGGCCCCGACGGCCGCGGGCGCCCGGATGAGTTTCGAAGGCCGGGTGGAGGTCAGGCTTCCGCTGGTGGGCGGCAAACTCGAGAAGACGATCGGAGCCGATCTCGCGGCGAACATCCCTTCGGTGATGGCGTTCACCACCACCTGGATCGCCAACCGCGGCTGAGCTTTTCGTCAGCGGTTATCGAGTAGGCGCCCGAGACCGGTGATCTCGAGGCTGACCGACTTCCGCTGACCGGCGGCGCCGAGCATGAAGAGGATGTCGCCGATCGGTGCGCCGAGCCAGAACCGCCAGAAGCGCTTGTCGAAGAAGGCCCACACGTAACGGCCGTCGCCCAGCGACCAGTACCCGGCGATGAGAATGAGGTAGTACGCCAGGCGCTTCCAGCGCGAGGCGACCATCTCGATGTTCATCTCCCAGATCTCCAGACCCCAGGCCCGGTAGCGCCACTGGAGTCCGTACCTACGGCTGAACTCGTAGAACGCCCGCATCTCGCCGTTGGTCACGAGGTACTCGTCGAAGACGAGGATCGATCCCTCGACGAAGCGGTCCCTACAGGTCTCCAACGCGTGCAGACAACTCTCGTAGGTGTCGAGATCCATGTGGAACAACGCGATCGGGGCCCCGGGCCTGGCCGCGAGGAACGGTTCGAGCGTGTCGTAGGTACTGCCCTTGATGAACTCGACGCCGCGGCCCAGCGCAGGCGGGATCCCGTCACGCAGGCTGACGCCGGTGTCGGCGATGAACCGTTTGGCCAGGGGTTCGGTCAGCGAGAAGGTCCCGCGCTTGATGACCACTTGATCGTCGACCTGCCAGTCCTCGACCAGACCCTCGAACGTGTCGAAGCCGTAGACCCGGAAACCGCTCGCATCTGCGGTGAGCCGTGTCGACCATCCGATCCACACGCCCAGGTCGAGCACCAGCGCGTCGGCGCCGGCACCCGGCGGCGGAGCCAGTCGCGAGGCCTCGCGCAGGAGCGTGTGATCAGGAATCCTGCACTGCCGCAGATCCGCAAGCGTGTCGGTGATGAAGCTCCGGTAGTCGTCCTCGTAGACCCGGGTGTCCCGCGCGTACAGGTTCGGGATGTAGCGGTCCCGGCCGCGGTAGAGCAGGCGGGCGCATCCGAGGACCAGAACGAGTCCCGCGACGACGGCGAGCAGAACCGGCACGAAATAGCAGGCGGTGGCGAAGCCGAGGGCGATGAGCACGAGGATCGCCCGCCACACGCGGTGCAGGGTCGTCCGGTCGACCGGCTTCCTGCCGATCCGATCTGCGGTCTGCCCGTCGACGACGCTCACCGGTTCTCCTCCAGGGTCACGGCTAGCAGACTAGGCGTTCGCACCGGACATTTGGTCGAGTCGACGGCAAATACTGACGGATATGATAATTTTTCTTCCGACCGATCGGGGTTGTCCGTCCGAATTTGACATTGCGTCGAAGGGACAGCGCCGTGCGGGCTGGTGGTAGGCAGGACAAGGGCTCGCCGTCGTGGCGGTTCCGCGCGGATATCGAGGGGTTGCGCGCGGTCGCCGTGCAGGCCGTGGTGCTGTTCCATGCCGAGATGCCCGGACTCGGCGGCGGATTCGTCGGCACGTTGGTCAACCGCGAGCTTCGATCGGTTGGGTGAGGCCTTCGACTGCAGTCGCCGACGGGTCCCAGCACTCCGGCTTACGCCGGCTGACTGCGACTCCGCTGGAGCCCGCCCAGTCCGGTGATCTCGATACTGACCGACTTCCGCTGGCCGGCGGCACCCAACATGAAGATGATGTCGCCGATCGGCGCCCCGAGCCAGAAACGCCAGAACCGCTTGTCGAGCACCTGCCATACATAGCGCCCGTCGCCGCGCAGCCAATACCGCGAAATCCAGTCGACCGCGTACCACAGCCGTTTGACGGGAGAGGCGACCATGTGGACATTCATCTCCATGATCTCCAAACCCCATGCGCGGTACTTCCACTCCAGCCCGTACCGCTCCTGAAACTCGTAGAACGCGCGCATTTCGCCATTCGTGACCAGGTACTCGTCGAACACCAGGATCGATCCCTCGACGAAACGGTCCTTGCACGTCTCGAGCGCGTGCAAGCAACTCTCATAGGTATCCAGGTCCATGTGAAAGAGCCGGATGGCAGCGCCGGGCCGCTCAGTCAGAAACGGCTCCAACGTGTCGTACGTGCTCCCCTGGATGAATTCCACATCGCGACCGAGCGCGGTGGGGACGCCGCGATCGAGGCTGACACCGGTGTCCCGGATGAATTGTCGCGCAAAAGGTTCGGAGATCGAGAACGTGCCCTGCTTGATGAGGGTCTGATCGTCGATCTGCCAGTCCTCCACCAGGCCGGTGAACGTGTCGAACCCATAGACCTTCCGACCGGACGCCTCTGCAGCCAGTCTGGTTGACCATCCGATCCACACGCCCAGATCCAGAACTAGCTCGGGTGCGCCGTCAACAGTAGGGGCGGGAAGTCGCGAGGCCTCCCACAACAGCGTATGACCAGCGATCTTCTTAGTCCGCAGACTTGCAAGGCTCTGCCGGATGAAGGCGCCATAAGCTTTGTCGTACGAGCGCGTATCTCTGGCGTAGAGGTTCGGTATAAAGCGGTCGCCACCCCGGTAGACCATGCGGCCACACAGAAGCACCACGGCGAGAATGCCGACCGCGGCCATCAGGGCCGGAGCCATCACGACCACCGCAAGCCCGATGCCGATCGCGATCGCCTTCCAGAGCCGATGAAGATCGGTATGGTCCACCGTCTGCCTATCGATGGCAGCCACCGACACCCTCCTGTTCGCCGCCATCCGCGAGGTCGTAGAACACCGCGCGACGCGGATTTCGCTCCGCAAAGCCGTTATTAACGCTTACGGTATTATTACTCGGGATGTCGTTTCCCGATGGGAAACCGGAAGGGGCAGTTGATGTCGACATCCGTACTCATCAGTGGCGGTGCGGGCTTCATCGGGTCCGCGTTGGCTCGTCGCCTGACTGATGCTGGACACGAAGTTGCGGTGTTCGACGTCTTCCACCCGCAGGTGCATCCGGACGGGGTGCCGATCAGCTTGCCGCCGTCTGTGCGCCTGTTCACCGGAGACGTCACGCACGCGCCCGACTGGGACGCCGTCCTCCGATTGTTCTCACCCTCCCAGATCGTCCACCTGGCAGCGGAAACGGGGACGGCGCAGTCGCTGTCGGAGGCGACGCGGCACAGCTCCGTGAACGTCGTGGGCACCACGCAATTGCTGGATGCATTGAGCCGCAAAGGGCATGTGCCGGAACAGATCGTGCTCGCTTCGTCGAGAGCCGTGTACGGGGAGGGCGCGTGGCAGTCAGGCGAACAGGTCTTCTACCCGCGTCCCCGCAGCCACGCTCAGCTCGCGGCCGGCATCTGGGATCCCCAGAGCCCGTCCGGTGAACCTGCAGTCCCCCTGGCGAGCTGTGCCGGCCGGACAGAGCCGCGGCCCACCAATATCTACGCCGCGACGAAGCTTGCTCAAGAACATGTCATGGCCGCGTGGACTGCCGCGCATGATGCCAAGTTCAGCATTCTCCGTCTGCAGAACGTGTACGGCCCCGGTCAGTCGTTGTTCAACTCGTACACCGGGATCGTCGCCCTTTTCGCGCGATTGGCACGCGAGAAGCACGCGCTCGAAGTGTACGAGGACGGGAACATCTTGCGGGATTTCGTCTATGTCGACGATGTCGTCGAGGCGCTCTTCGCCACCGTGGCGGCGCCTGCTCAGCATGTGCGCTGCCTCGATATCGGTTCCGGCACGCCGGCCACCATCCGCGACATGGCCTCCACAGTGGCTCGACTCTGCGGAGCGCCCGATCCTGTCCTCGTGGCGAAGTTCAGGGACGGTGACGTCCGCGCGGCACGTTGCGATATCGAGCCCGCGACGAAGGAACTCAATTGGTACCCGAAGTGGCAACTCGAGGATGGTTTACCGGCCCTACTCGACTGGATCGCGTATCAAACGCGCTAAGCCGTAGGGGTAGCGAATCCAAGGCGCGCAACATCTTCCGATCTCGCTCGGGAAGATCCGAGGGACAACACGTCGCATGCCGAGTCAAATTATGAGATCCGCACACACAGACAACGTGCGGATCGTGAAGTGAGAGGACGCAATGGGTAGAAACTCCGACGTCACGCCGCCCGTTCTGGTGCGGAAGTTGGCCAACGCCATTCAGACGCAGTATCCGAACACGTTCTACCAACCGACGGGCTCTGAATCTGAGGAGTACCACAAGTGGTACTTCAATACCCTGGTGTGGCGGACCACCACCTGGATGGGCATCGAGACGTACAAGTCGGTCAGCGACATGTGGAACTATCAAGAGATCCTGCATGAGCTGAAGCCCTCGCTGGTCATTGAGTTCGGCACTTTCTGCGGCGGCTCAGCCCTGTTCTTCGCCAATGCGATGAGGCAGATCGGCCGACCGTTCAAACTCGTCTCGGTGGACATCGACCACGGACGGTTGGCCGCGGCAGCCCGACAGGACCCGGATGTCCTGTTCGTGAAATCATCTTCGGCGGACGCCTCTGTCGCCGAACTCATCACCAGCCTCAAGCGTGAGTACCCGGGGAAGGTCTTCGCCATCCTGGACAGTGATCACTCGATGAATCACGTACTCGCAGAGATGAAACTGCTTCGGCCGCTGCTCTCTTCCGGCGATTACCTCGTGGTGGAAGACTCACTTCTCAACGGACATCCGGTGCTTCCCGATTGGGGACCTGGACCGTACGAAGCCATCGAAGCGTACGAGCGCGAGTTCCCCAGCGACTACTCCCACGACCGAGCACGGGAGACGAAATTCGGATGGTCTTTCGCACCGAACGGTTTCCTGATCCGGAACTAGCCTATTGCTCCGTCAACCGGGATCAACCCACTAGCAGCGACAACGCCGCAGGACGTAGACGGATCAACCCCTCTGTCTAACCGCTGCAAATCTTTCCGCCAAATCAGCGGCGGCCGCGGCCCCATCTGCGGGCGCGGTCATTTGGGTCGCGAGTGCCCGGGCTCTGACGCCGTATTGCGGCTCGAGGATGGTTCTCAGGTCGGCCACAAGCGTCGCCTCGTCTGTCGCCGAGAAGCGCCGGCCGGTACCAACTTTCAAGCGTTTGATCTGCGCCCCCCACAGAGCTTGGTTGGCATCGGTCGACAACACCAGCGTCGGCATTCCCGCGCGCAACCCCAATGCTGTAGTGCCTGCGCCGCCGTGATGGACCACAGCGCGACACTGGGGAAAAACCGAGGCAAAGTTCACCACGCCCACGACCTTGACGTGTTCGAATCGGTCTGCGGCGCCGAAGTCATCCCACCCTGCGCAGACCAATGCCCGCTCCCCCAACCGCGCGCAGGCAGAGGCGATCATTGCCAGTGTCTCGGAGGGCGATTCGACGGGCATACTGCCAAATCCGAAGAAGATGGGCGGCTTCCCCGCTGAGATCCACGATGCGACCTCCTCATCCGCGTCGGTCTCCAATTCCAGCGTGAGCGCACCGACGAAGGGGCGCTGGCCGTTCCACCTCGCCCATTCATCGGCCAGGCCGGGAAAGCACACGTCGTCATACGCTTGCAACTCCAGTGGGCGCCGGTCGACCACCCGCTGCGGCCATGGTCCTCTGGCCTTTGGCAGACCCAGTTCGCGACGCTGTAGAGCTTCGACCTTTCTCGCCCAACCTCCGCGCGACAGCCAGTCGTAAGTCGCCATCGCTGAGCGAGCCACCGGCGCGGGGAGAAACGGCGCGAGTTGACCATTGGGACGCATCGGATACCAATGGAGCGTGGCCAACGGAATGTTGCGGTATTCCGCCACATTGGCGGCTTGCACCTCGAAGCCGACATTGCTCGTCAACAGCAGATCCGATCCGTCGGTGAGTGCCGTCAAGGTTCTGCTCATCTCACCCCAACTGCTGTTGAGGGGCTGCCACATCTCTTGCAGCAACGCGTTCATCTCGCGGATCCGCCAAGGGCTGCGGAAGAAGCCGGTCCAGAAGTCTCGGTACGCGTCCATCATCGCCTGCAGATCCGATCCGAATCCGACCGTTTGCGGCACAGCGGACGATGCGTAGCCGACCAGGTCGGGCGGAACCGCCATCCAGACATCGTGTCCTCGACGCACTAGCTCCCGACCTACCGCCGCGCATGGCTCGACTTCGCCGCGACTGCCCCAACTTGCCAGCACGAACTTCATAGATCGTCGCCCTTCCCCTGCTCGCGCGCCGGCATCCGCGCGTGATCGAGTTCGGTCACGGCGGGCACATCCGGGCGTGATTGACGTACTCCTCGATGAGGTCAGCTGCGACGACGGCGCTCTCGTGGGGCTTGGTCATCTGTGACGCGACCCGCTGGGCCGGACCGATGAACTCGGGAGACAGCAAACGGCGCAAGTCCTCGGCCAGGGATTTCTCGGTACAACTCGTGAATCGACGTGTGAGGCCGACGCCCAGCTTCTTGATCTGCGCGCCCCAGAGGGCCTGATTGAAGTCCGTCGACAGGATCAGAATGGGGACGCCGGCACGAAGGCTCGCCGCCGTGGTGCCCGCACCGCCGTGGTGGACCACGGCACGGCACACCGGGAATACCGCGGCGAAGTTGACCAGCCCGACGACCTTGACGTTCTCGAACTGGGGCACATCGCTGAAATCCGCTCCGGCCGTGCCGATCAGCGCTCGCTCACCCAAACGGGCGCACGTCGAAGCGATCATGGCAACCGTCGCGGACGGTGACTTCAGCGGCATGCTGCCGAAGCCGAAGAAGATCGGTGGCGGCCCGGCCGCGATCCAAGACAGGACGTCCTCGTCGGCGTCGGTGGTCAACTCCAACGCCAATGTGCCGATGAAGGGCCGCTTGGCGGGCCGCTGCGCATTCCATTGCGCCCATTCGCCGGCCAGCCCCGGAAAGCACACCTCGTCGTAGGCCTGGAGCTCCAGCGATCCCCGCCCGGCGATGCGGGTCTGCCACGGCCTGTTGACCTTCGGAAGCCCTAGCTCGCGACGTTGGGTGTCCTCCGTCCTCTTCGCGCCGCGCCACGACAGCCACTCGAGCACTGTCATCAGACGCCGGCCGAGAGGTGCCGGCAGCAAGGGTACGAGCTGCCCGTTGGCCCGCAGCGGGAACCAGTGCAGCGTGGCCAGTGGGACGTCGAGGCATTCCGCGACGTTGGCTGCGGTCTCCTCGAAGTTCATTCCGGTCAGCAGTAGGTCGGCATCCTGCAGCAGGGACGAGAGTGTCGCGCTGACCTGCGGCCGCGACCTCAGCAGCGGGTCGGACACCTCTCTCCACATCTGTCCGAGCTTCTGAATCCGCCACGGGTTACGGAAGAAAAAGGTCCAGTAATCGCGGTACGCATCGCTGAAGGGATGCCATTCGGGTCCGTACTCGACCACTTCCAGACCCGCCGACTCCGTGAAGCCGACCATGTCGGGCGGCACAGCCATCAGCACGTCATGCCCCCGGTGCGTCAGTTCTCGCCCGACGGCTGCCAGTGGCTCGACCTCGCCACGGCTCCCCCAGCTAGCCAGGACCACCTTCATCGCGAGGTCGCTTTATCCCCCGCCTCGCGTCCATAGACGCGGGCGCCGCGCGCGGCGTTCAGTTCTGGTCTCCGTCACCGCGTTCCTCGAGGTACCACGGGTTGTCGCGCGCCCAGTCGATCGTGCGGCGGATGCCCTCTTCGAGGTCGACCTGCAGCCGCCAGCCCAGCAGACGCTGCGCCTTCGTCGAATCGGGTACGCGACGCGGAATGTCCTCGTAGCGGGCGCCGTAGCGTTCCACGGTGTCGAAGGCCGCGGTGCTCGACACCGAATCCACCTTGGCCAGTTTGATGGCGAGGTCGACGGCGTCGCGCATCGTCGTCTCGGTCATGCTCCCGATGTTGAAGACCTCACCGATCGCCGCGTCGCTGTCGGCGGCGAGCAGCGTGCCGGCCACCGCGTCGTCGACGTAGGTGAAGCACCTCGTCTGCTCACCGGAGTCGTAGAGCAGCGGTTCTCTGCCGTTGAGAATCCGGTGGATGCTCTGCGAGATCACGAAGATCGGATTCTGCCGCGGCCCATACACATTGAAGAACCGCACGACCGTCACCGGCAGGCCATAGGCGTCGTGCATCCCGAAGACCATGTGCTCGGCCATCGCCTTGCTGGTGCTGTAGCTCCACCGCGCCGTTCTGGTCGACCCCAGCACGCGGTCGTCATCCTCCGCCCACGGCGTGCTCGGGTTCTTCCCGTACACCTCGGAGGTGCTGGTGAATACCACGCGCGCCCCGCACTGGCGACTGACCTCCAACACATTGCGCGTGCCGATCACGCTGACATCCACGACGCGCAGCGGGTCTTCGACGTACTTGTTCACCCCGACGACCGAGGCGAGGTGGAACACCGTGTCGACGTCGGGGGTCACCGCAGCCTGCAGTGAGCTCAGATCGGTGACATCGCCCTGGACGAAGCGGAATCCGGGGTGGCGGTCGAAGTCGATGCTGGTGTCGCGGGTGTTACGGGCATAGTCGAAGACCGTGACCGAATCGCCACGGTTCAACAACGCGGTGACCAGGTGGGATCCGACGAAGCCGTAGCCACCTGTCACGACGACATGGGACATCGTTGCTCTTTTCTCGTTCCAGGAAGGGGCCGGTCAGCGCCCGACGCCCTTGTAGACGAAACCGGCGGCACGCACTGCCGCCGGGTCGAAGCTGTTGCGGCCGTCGAGGAACACGCATCCGGCTGCGGTCAGATCGGCCAGCCGCGTCAACGGGATCTGATGGAATTCACGGTGGCCCGCGAGCACAACCACGGCGTCGGCGTCCTTGACCGCGGACTCGATGTCGGGGGTCAGCGGGATCGTTGTCACCGAGAGGGCTTCCTCGTCGATCACCCACGGATCGTGGATCGACAGCTGGCAGTTGGACTCTTCGAGCAGCGACACGATGTATTTTGTCGGCGTGAGCCGGCAGTCGCCGGTGTTGTTCTTGAACGCGATGCCCAGTACCGCGATCTTGCTGTCCGCGACGGTTTTTCCCTGATCGGCGAGCAGCTGTTCGAGCAGGCCGTAGGTGTAGCCGGGCATGGTGTCGTTGACGGTCCGCGACGTGCGCGGGATGTGCAGCTCCAGCCCCAGCGACTGTCCCAGATGGTTGACGAACCACGGATCCTTGGTCAGGCAGTAGCCGCCGACCCCCATGCTCGGGCGCAGGATGTTGACGGGGTGACCGCCCTTGGGCATCGTGTTGGCCGCTTCGATGACCTGCAGCGCATCCATCCCGAGCCGGTCGCACACCTTGGCCAGCTCATTGGCCAGCGCGACGTTGAGGTCGACCCACACATTGTCCGCGAGCTTGACCATCTCGGCGGTTCTGGGGTCTTCGACGATCACCGACTCCACGCCCAGCGCATGTCGCCACAGCGCCGAGCAGGCCCTCGCACTGGACTCGTCGACCGCGCCGACCACCACCGGGATCGACGTGAGTTCACGGATGGCCTGCCCCTCGGCGAGCCGCTCCGGACAGAAGGCCAGACCGAAGTCGACTCCGGCGCGCAGACCCGACGCCTTTTCGAGGATGGGCCGGACGAGCGTCTCCGTGGTATCGGGCGGCACGGTGCTCTTGAGGATCACCACGTGGCCGGGTAGCAGGTGTTCCCCGACCGCACGCGCCGCGGCCTCGATGTCGTCGACGATGGGCTCGTAATCGGGGCCCAGCGGCGTGCCGACGTTCACGATGACGAAGTCGTTGTCGGCGACGGCGCTGAAATCGGTTGTCGCACGGAGTTTCCCGACACGGACAGCGTCGGCCACCATTTCGCTGAGGCCCGGCTCGGCGATGGCGGTCCTGCCCATGTTGATGTCGTCGACAACACTCTGGCGGACATCGATGCCGGTCACCGGCCAACCGCGGTCGGCCAGCACGGCGCCGATCACCGTGCCGATGTATCCGAAGCCGACGACCGCGATCCCCGAGCGCATGCCGCGGACGAGAAGATCGATCTCGGCGTCGCTGCGTCCGAACGCGCCCCTAGCCATGCGGTACCAAGCCTTTCAGTCCCCCTCGCGGAGTTCGGCGACGTCACAGTGAGGACCCTCTAGCCCCCGGCTACGGCGGGAGTCTAACTAACGCATCCGTCAATCATGCGTGTATTGCGATTTTTGGCGAAGCCGCGACGGCAGTAGTCGGCTGCCCGTGCGGCGCGGCCCGCCGACGTGTAGGTCCGCTCCGACGGAGTTCGTCCAGACGCCCGCCCGGCACTACTTCTGCTGCTACTCTGCGGCCGTGCAAAGGCGTCAGAGAACCGAAGAACAAAATCCAGGGCGCACGAACCTGGCCCTGCGGCGCGAAGGTCCCGTGTACGCGCCGGGTGAAATGGACATCAAAGCTGTGGGGCGAATCGCCGTGAATACGGCGAAGTCACTGCGGCGAGTGGTGAACTCTGCGGCGTCGATCTTCTTCTATCAGCCCACCGGTACGGAGGGCGAGGAATACCACAAGTGGTACTACAACACCTTCGTCTGGAACAAGACCACGTGGCTGGGTGTCGAGTGCTGGAAATCAGTCGCCGACATGTGGAATTACCAGGAGATCCTTTTCGATGTGAAACCGTCGTTGATCATCGAATTCGGCTCCAACCGCGGCGGGTCGGCGTTGTTCTTTGCGCACATCATGCAGCGTGTTGGCGTCCCGTTCAAGGTGCTGTCGGTCGACATCAGCCACCAGCGCCTCGATCCCGCGGCGACGGCGGATCCGGACATTCTGTTCATCGAATCCTCTTCGATCGAGCCGGCCATCACCGACCGTATCGAACAGCTGAAGAAGGAATATCCCGGCCGAATTTTCGCCATTCTCGACAGCGATCACTCCAAGGATCATGTGCTGGCTGAAATGAAACTTCTGCGGCCGCTGCTTTCCGCCGGCGACTATCTTCTGGTCGAGGATTCCTGCGTGAACGGACACCCGGTATTGCCGGGATGGGGCCCCGGGCCGTATGAAGCGATCGAGGCCTACAAAGCCGAGTTCCCGGACGACTACACGCATGACACCGAACGCGAGGACAAGTTCGGCTTCACATTCGCGCCGAACGGGTTTCTGATCCGCAACTAGCGCCGCCCGGCGCACCGCGCGCCGGGCTCGTTGGCAAACTGGCGGTGTCACACCGCGGTGGTCAGACCTGCGAACTCTTCGATGTGGTCGGCTGCCGCCGCAGCACTCTGGGCCGGGGTACTCATCCGCGGCGCGATCTCGCGCGCGCGGACCGCATATTCCGGGTTGAGGATGCGGCGCAGATCGCCGGTCAGCGTCTTCTCGGTGGTCGTGGAGAACCGCCGGCCCGCTCCCACCTTGAGGCGCTTGAGCGCAGCGGCGAAGAACGGCTGATCGGGCAGCGTCCACAGGATCAGCTGCGGGACGCCCGCCCGCAGACAGGCGGCGAGGGTGCCCGATCCCCCGTGGTGCACCACGGCGCGACAGGTCGGGAACACCGTCGCGTAGTTCACCTGCCCGACGACCTTGACGTGCTCGAACTGGGGTACGTCACCGAAATCTGTTCCGCCGGCGCCGATGACGGCACGATGTCCCAGCTCGGTACAGGCCGCTGCGACCATGGCGACCATATCGGCCGGGGATGCGATCGGCACGCTGCCGAAGCCGAAGAAGATCGGTGGGGTGCCCGCCGATATCCACGCCGCGACCTGCTCGTCCGCGTCGGTCGGTGACGCCATCGCCAGGGCGCCGACGAACGGTCGGCGCGGTGGCCGCCTGCTGTTCCACGTCGCCCATTCCGTCGCCAACCGCGGAAAGCACACCTCGTCGTAGGCCTGGATCTCCAGGGCGTCTCGCTGGGCGATTCGCCGCGGCGCCGGTGCGGTGGCGTCGGTAAGCCCGATCCCCCGGCGTTGGATGTTCTCGGCGGCGCGCGTCCCCCGCCACGCCGCCCAGTCATTGCCATGCATCGCCAGGCGGCTCAGCGGCGGCGGCAGGAACGGCAGCAGCTGACCGTGCGCCCGGCACGGGAAATACTGCAACGTCACCAACGGGATATCGCGGGACTCGGCGACATTGGCAGCGGGTTGCTCGAAGATCAGCCCGGTCAGGAGCAGATCGGCGTTGTCGGTCAGCGCATGCAGTGTGGTGGTCATCTCCGCCCAGCACTCGGCGGCGAACCGCTCGGTCTCGCGAGCCATCCCGTTGATCTCCTTGAGCTTCCACGGGGTACGCGAATAGCACGTGAAGTACCTGCGCTGCAGTTCCAGGATCGGGGCCGAATCCAAACCATATGCGGCAGCGTGCAGTCCGGCGGATTCGGCGAATCCCACCAGATTCGGCGGGACGGCGATCGTCACCTGATGGCCTCGGAGTTGCAATTCGCGCCCGACGACGACCGCGGGTTCGACGTCGCCGCGACCGCCGTAGCTCGACAGCACCAACTTCATGTGTGGATCTGGGCCTCTCCGGTCGACGGGCCCGCACGATGTCGGGTCCGGCCATTATGGCGGTTTTTTGACGCATGAGTAAGCGTTCTGCGGTCGGCGGTGACCGACGGTTGATACGATCCCGAATCGCCCAGATACTCACCTCTTTTGGGCCTCACCGCGCAGGAGTGGGATTTGACTGACGGCGTGTTGGACGCCCGCGACGCCGAACGCATGCCGTGGGACGTGATCGTCGTCGGCGCCGGTATGGGTGGCGGGACGCTGGGCCACCGGCTGGCCCGCTCGGGTCGCAGGGTGCTCTTCGTGGAGAAGGGGCGTTCGACACTTCCGGGGACGCCGGGCACGATCCGCGCTGCGGTGCCGGAACTGGCGGCGCCCGAGGGGACCCGTTCGGCCGAGACGTACTACGAGACGCTCGCCCGCGCCGGACGGTCGACCGACGAGGTCGAGGACATCAGCGGCCGCTTCCCGAAGCGCTTCGTCCCGTTCATCGGCAGCGGCACCGGCGGGTCCTCGGCGCTCTACGGCATGGTGTGCGAGCGGTTCTTCGCCGAGGACTTCACGCCCCGGCAGAACTTCGCCGATCCGGGCGATTCGACGGTGCCGGAAGCCTGGCCGGTCAGCTACGACGAGATGGCTCAGTGGTATTCCGAAGCCGAACGCCTCCTCGGCGTGCGCGGACAGCCCGATCCACTCCGACCCCGGGCCGCGTGCCTGCCTGCCGCACCGCCGTTCTCGGCGGACAACCGTCCGCTGGTCGATCACCTGCTCGGCCAGGGACTGCACCCCTATCACCTGCCGATGGCATGCGACTACACCCCCGGATGCACCACGTGTCAGACGTATCTGTGTGACCGGCCGTGCAAGAACGACGCCGCTCGCAACTGCGTCCTGCCCGCGGTCACCGAATACGGCGCCGCGCTACTGGCGGACGCCCGGGTCGTGCGCCTGGACGCCGATCGCACCCGGGTCCGGCGTGTGATCTGTGAGCAGGCGGGCCGGACGTTCGCGCTGACCGCTGACGTGGTCGTACTGGCCGCCGGCGCGCTGGCCACGCCGGTGCTGTTGCTCGGTTCCCGCTCCGGCGACTGGCCGCGCGGGCTCGCCAACGGCTCGGACTGGGTCGGGCGCAACCTGATGCGCCACCTGCTCGATCCGATCGAGGTCTGGCTCGACCGCGACTCGTCGATCACGGCCGCCAACAAGGAGATCGGTCTCAACGACTTCTACATCTGGGAGGGACAGAAGTACGGCACCGTCCAGTCCTTCGGCGCGATACCTCCGATGGAGTGGGTGATCAACCGACCCGGCGCCCGGGGTAAGGCCATGCGGATGATGGCTCCCGCCGTTCGCCAGGTCTACGAGCGGTTCTTCACCGGCGGTCTGGTTCTGGCTGCGATGATGGAGGATCTGCCCTACCTGGACAACCGCGTCCTGCTCAGCGACAGCAGCACCGCAGACGGTCGGCAGCGGATGCGGATCCAGTACCGGCTGCACCCGGGCGAGACCGCGCGGCACGCGGCGTTCCTCCAGCTCTTCAAGGCGACACTGGCACCGTTCCGCACCCGCGCCCTGGGCAGCGGTAGGAACAACGCCAATCTCGGGCACGTCTGCGGCACATGCCGTTTCGGCACCGATCCCCGGACCAGCGTGCTCGATCCGCACAACCGGGCGCACGAGGTCGAGAACCTCTACGTCGTCGATACGTCGTTCTTCCCGTCGAGCGCCGGACTGAATCCCAGTCTGACGGTCGCCGCCAATGCCCTGCGGGTCGCTTCACACATCGACCAGGCGCACTTCGCGAACTGACCTACCGGCTCGCAAGCCGAAGGTGTTCAGCTCGGTTCGCGGACCGGCAGGCCGGCGCACCGATAGACCTCGTCGATCAAACTCATGTTCTCGACGGCGTCTTCGGGAGTCGTTCGCACCGGCGCGCCGTGCAGCACCGCCGCCGCGAACGTGTCGAGCTGATAGGCGTAGGTGGCCCGCCGGGGGAAGCGCTCGACCCGCTTGCGTCCGCCGGATCTAATCGACAACCGGGGGAACAGATGCGGCGCCGCCGGGCTGAGTATCCGCAGCTCGCCGCGTTCGCCCACCACCCTGGCGCTGGCCCGGAACAGATTCCCCGACCACAGCGCGCAGCGGATGCGCCCGGTGTGCCCCTCCGGGTAGTGCAGTTCTGCCGTCATGGCGCGGTCCACGCGGGGGTCGCGCAACTTCGCCTGTGCGGACACGACTTTCGGGGTCGATCCACCGAAGGTCCGGGCCATGTTGGCCACGTAGCTGCCGGCGTCCATCATCGCGCCGCCGGCCAGAGAGTAGTTGTAGCAGTTGGCCGTGAACGGTCTCAGCATGACGCACAGCGTGATGTCGACCAGCTCGAGTCGGCCCAGCTCCCCCGAGCCGATGATCTCCTGGACCCGCAGCGTCAGCGGATGGTGCCGGAACTGGATCGCCTCCATCACCACCCGGTCGGTCTTGGCCGCCAGCTCCGAGATCTCGAGCGCTTCGGCGCCGTTGGCGGTGAAGGGTTTCTCGACCAGCACGTGCTTACCGGCGGCCAGGGCCGCCTTGGTCCATTTGCCGTGCATGCTGGTCGGCACCAGGACATAGACCGCGTCGAGGTCCGGATCGTCGATCAGCGCTTCGTAGCTCCCGTGTGCCCGGGCGATGCCGTACTTGGCGGCGAACGCGGTAGCGCTGTCGTCGTCACGGGCCCCGACCGCTGCGACGACGACGTCCGCGTTGTCGCGAGCGGGGTTGATCATGGTGGTCGGGGCGAAGGTCGAAGCGCCGAGAATGCCGATGCGCACCGGCGCCACGCTGTCTGCCATGAAATTGACGCTAGCAGTAGTTTCACCCGCTGTGAGCTGCTTTGCCGTCACCGGAGTGGGACGCAGATCACGTGGCGGACAACGACGTAGCATCCGGACATGGATCTGTTCGTACGCGAATCGGGTCCGATGCCAGCTCCCGCCATCGTCTTCCTGCACGGCGGGCGCACCAGCGGCTGGTCTTGGGAGCCTGTCGTGGGACAGCTGCCGGGATACCGATGCCTCGCGCCGGATCTGCCCGGTTTCGGCGCGAGTGCACGACACGGCCCGTTCGGGATCGGGCGCGCCGCCGACGCCGTGGCCGAACTCATCCGATCGCGCGTCGAATCCGAAAGGGCATCCGTGGTGGGCTTTTCCCTCGGCGCCCAGGTGGCCGTCCACCTCCTGGCGGCCGAACCGGATCTCGTCGACCGGGCGGTTTTGTGCGGGACATTCGTCAACCCACTGGCGTACCCACGGTTGACGCTTCACGCCGCCGGACTGCTGGCGCGTCTGGCCGCCGGAGAGCAACTCGACCGGATCGTCTCGGAGTCCGCCGGATTCGGGGTTCCGACCGGCCTCGCGGCGTCGCCGGTACCCGCACTGTTCGTGACCGGATCGAAGGAGCCGATGCCGGTGCGCCGCTCGGGCGCTGTTCTGGCGCGGTCGATGCCGCGCGGCACCGAGGCCGTCGCGCTCGGTCTGCGCCACGACTGGCCGATGCGCCGTCCGGAGTTGTGTGCGCGCACCGTGGCGGGTTGGGTCTCCGGTGCGTCGCTGCCGGACGAGATCGTGGTGCGATGACGGATCACGCGGGTCGACGCAGCGGAAGCCCGGCGGCCGTGTAGATCTCGTCGATGACGGCCATGTTCTCGACGGCGTCCTCGGGTGTGGTCCGCACCGGTTCGCCGTGCAGTACCGCGGCTGCGAACGCGTCGAGCTGATGGGCGTACGAGGTGCGCCCCGGGAAGCGTTCCGTCCGCCTGCCGTCGGGTGAGCGTACGGAGAGCCGGTGGTAGAGGTGCGGGAGCACGGGGTTGATCACCTTCAGCGCGCCGCGGTCACCGATCACGCGGGCCGTGATATTCAGCAGATCCCTCGACCACATCGAACACCGCAGCCGTCCGGTGTGCCCCTCGGCGAAGCGAAGCGTCGCGGTCATCGCCCGGTCGATATCGGGACCACGCGTCTTCGCCGACGCCTGCACCACTTTCGGCGTCGAGCCACCGAACGTGCGCAGCATGTGGACCGCGTAACAGCCCGCGTCCATGGTCGCGCCGCCGGCCAGCGCATAGTCGTAGCGGATATCGGAGAACTTGGGCAGCGGAAAGCAGAAGGCGGCCTCCACGCGGCGCAGTGTGCCCAGTTCCCCGGAGGCGATGATCTCTTCGGCGCGCAGCGTCAGTGGGTGGTAGCGGTAATGGAACGCCTCCATCACGACGCGGTCCGAGGCGGCCGCGACTGCGGCCAGTTCGCAGGCTTCGGCGGCGTTGGCGGTGAACGGCTTCTCACACAGGACGTGTTTGCCCGCGTCGATGGCGGCCCGGGTCCACCTGCCGTGCCATCCGTTCGGCAGCGGGTTGTACACGGCGTCCACGTCGGGATCGGCGAGCAGCGCCGCATAGGTGTCATGCACACGGGGGATGCCGTGTCGTGCGGCAAAGGCTTCGGCGCGGGACACGTCTCGCGCGGCAACCGCCGTGACCTCGACGTCGGGATGGTCGCGGGCCGGATTGATCAGTGCCAGGGGTGCGATGGTGGCGGCGCCCAGGACGCCGATGCGAACCCTGCCCCGCCCGTCAGGCAAGGCCGTGGCGACCGGCGCCCGTGCGGCCCGTCACCTGCGCCAAAACACGCCCGTCCCATCGATATCCACGATGGGCGCGGTGATTCCGTGCTTGTTGCGGTAATCGGTCACCGCCAGCTCGCACGCCTTCACGGCCCGGTAGTCGTCGACGATGCAGAAGCCGCCGGGCGACAGCCGCGGATACAGTGCGTCGAGCGCCTGGATCGTCGACTCGTACAGGTCACCGTCGAGTCTCAGCACCGAGATTCGTTCGATGGGCGCATCCTGCAGCGTGTCCTTGAACCAGCCCGGCAGGAACCGCACCTGATCGTCGAGCAGCTTGTAGCGCTCGAAGTTAGCTCGGACCTCGGCTTCGGACACCCCGAGGATCCCTGCCGCGAAGTCGGCCCGAATCCCCTTGTCGGCCTTGTAATTGTCCGGGTCCGATTTGGGCACTCCCTGGAACGAGTCCGCGAGCCAGACGGTCCGGGTCTCGTCACCGTAGGCCGCCAGGACTGCGCGCATCAGGATGCAGGCGCCCCCGCGCCAGACGCCGCACTCGATCAGATCGCCGGGGACGTCGTCGGCCAACACCGTCTCGACGCACTCCTGCAGGCTCGTCAGGCGCTTCATCCCGATCATGGTCTCGGCCTCGGCCGGCCAGTCCAACCCCAGATCGCGCTTGTTCTCCGAGAACGGGCTCATCCCCAGGCGCAGCGGACTGATCGCGTTGACCGCGCTGAACAGGACCCGGCGCCGCAGCGGCCATTCCGACGGGATGCGCTCGTGCATGCCGGACCGCGTGAGATTGCGACGGAGCAGATCGAGATACAGCGATCGGACGTCAAGGTCGGTCACGGTCAAGAGCTGCCCCTGTTCTCGTACTCAAACATTCCGGGGCAGAGTCTAAACACGGCGCCTCGGCTTTCGACGGCGAATTGACGGACTCGTCAGTGAGTGGTGTCGCGGCGTGCTCATGGCCCCGACTCCGCGGCGGCACGGTACCCCCGGACAGCCAGCGGCAGGATCACCGCTGCCAGTGCGACCGCCCACGCACATCCCAGCACGAGGGGCCACAGCGCAGAATCGCCCTGGGCCAGGGAGCGCATCGCGCCGATCGCGGTCGCCATCGGCTGGTAGCGAACCAGCGGCTGCACCGCGCCCGGCAGCAGCTCCACCGGCGGCGACCCCGAGCTGGCAAAGGCAGCGGTGATGGCCGGGACGGCCAGCCACATCAGCACCGAACTGTTCGTCGTCCGCACGGCGATCGCGATGAGCGCTGCCGCGAAGATCACCCCGACGACCACGGGCACCATCAGGAACAGCAGCAGGTCGAACCAGCCGCCCTCGAATCGAAGTCCGAGTCCGATGCCGACTGCCGTGATCACCGCCGACGCCACCAGGGTGCGTACCGCCTCGGCGAGCAGCCTGCCGGTGAGCGCGCTGGACCGATGCACGGGCAGCGTCCACATCCGGCTGAGTAGACCGCCCTCCCGTTCGAACCGGATGCTCAAGCTGGCCGCCAGCGCCCCGAACATCGCACCGGCCACCGCGCAGGTGGGCACGAGGCCGTACAGGCTGTCGGCGCCGGTGACGGTCATCACCGACTCGCCGACGAGGAGGTAGTAGGTGACCAGCAGGAATGTTGGAAAGAACACCGCCTGGATCGGCACCACGGGTTGCCGGCGCCAGTGGGTGAAGAGCCTGCGGGCGAACACCAGGCTTTCGCCCGGTAGGGAGCTGCGCGGCTCGTTGTCCACCGTCATACAGCTCGCCTCTGTATCCGCACCGCCAGCGCCCCGAACAGCACCAGCAGACCGCCACACCACAGCAGGGTCCCCTCCAGGTTCGGGCCGTTGACGTGACCGGTCGCCAGCCCCCGCAGGGTTTCGGTCACCTGGGAGACCGGTTGGTAGCGCACGAACGGGTGCAGCCAGTCGGGGAACGACTCGACCGGCGCCATCCCGCTGGACAGCATGATCAGCAGCAACTGCGGCACGAGCAGCACCTGACTGGAGGTGCCACTTCTGGCGATCTCCGAGCCGGCGATGCCGGCGCCCGCTGCGTCGGCGCCCAGCGACAGCGCGAGCGTGAACACCAGAACGAGGACGACGAACGCGATCGCGTAGCCGAACCCGCCGACGATCCGGAAGCCGAAGAGATATCCGATCGCGACGGCGGTCATCAGCGCGATCGAGCCGCGCAGCAGGCAGTACAGCATCCGCGCGATCAGCGGCGTCGCGGCGGAGATGGGAAGCGTGCGCAGCCGCACCCCGATCTCGGACTGCTGGTTCACCGCGGCGCGGTCGACGGTCGCCAGGGCGCCGAGCAACGTCACCTGCACGATGATGACCGGCAGGAGGTACTGCGCGTAACTGGTCTCGCCCGTGTCGATCACGTTGCGCAGGGCGAAGTGGAACACGATGAAGAAGCCGGCCGGCGCCAGGATCGCGAACGGCACATCGTCGCGGAGTTGTCCGAGCACCTCCCGCTCGGTCAGCGCGGCGAGGGCGGTCACGCGATGGCGCTGTCGTTCGGGACGGGACCGTTGTCGTGCATCGTGTGATCGGTCAAATGCAGGAACGCCTCGTCCAGCGACGGCTTGCGCAGAGAGATGTCGGCGAGATCGAACCCGAGCCGGTCGACCCGGCGAACCACTTCGCTCAGGGTCCCGACCCCGTTCGGGGCGAGCACCGACACGGCGTTCGCGTCGACGTCGATCTCCGCTCCGTCGAGATCTGCGACCGCGTCGTAGATCGCGCTCAGGTCGTGGGGGTCGACCGGGCTCACCGTGCAGTAGGTGTACCCGACGCGGTGCTTGAGGTCCTCGGCCGTGCCCGAGGCGATGACGCGACCATGGTCGATGACGACGACGGAGTCGCTGAGCAGGTCGGCCTCCTCGAGATACTGGGTGGTCAGCAGCACCGTGACGCCCTGGATCTTCAGGGCGGAGACCAGATCCCACACCGCCCGACGGCTGCGGGGGTCCAGTCCCGTGGTGGGCTCGTCGAGGTAGAGCACTTTCGGGGGGACCACGAGCGCGGCGGCGATGTCGATCCGGCGTTGCATACCGACGGAGTAGTTGAGCACCCGCCGATCAGCGGCGTGTGCCATGTCGAACTGGTCGATCAGTACGTCGGCGCGCAACTGCGCACTCTTGCGCCGCAACCCTCGTAGCCGGCCGAACAGGACGAGGTTCTCCCGTCCGGTCAGCTGCCAGTCCAGCGCCGCGAGTTGGCCGGTGGTGCCGATGCTCGCGCGGACCTTGGCGGGTTGACGGACCACGTCGTAGCCGGCCACCAGGGCCCGGCCCGAGGTCGGCTGCAGCAAGGTCGACAGAATCTTGATCGTGGTCGTCTTACCGGCCCCGTTGTGGCCGAGCACCGCGCAGACCGTCCCCGTCGGCACCGCGAAGCTGACGTCCCGGAGCGCGTGGACTGAACCACCGAACGTCTTCGCTATGCCGTCAACCTCGATCACGACTGCAGATGATAGGCGCGTGGCACCGACCCCGAACGGGAAATTGACGCAAGCGACACCATTGGATCCGCTTGCCGTCCGGGCGCATCACCTCCGCTGACGGACATATGTCTCGACCAGGTCGGCCGCGGCCGCGGCACTCTGTGCGGGCGGAGTCATCTGCGCGGCGACCGCACGGGCCCGCACCTGACATCCCGGATCGAGGACAGCGCGCAGATCGGCGATCAGCGTCTTCTTGGTCGTGCTCGAAAAGCGCCGCGCCGTACCGACTTTCAGTCGCTTGACCGCGGTCCCCCACACCACCTGGACGTCCGTCATCCACAGGATCAGCGTCGGGACACCGGCGCGCAGGCTCGCGGCGGTGGTGCCCGCGCCACCGTGGTGGACCACGGCGCGGCAGGAGGGGAATATGGTCGCGAAGTTGACCGTGCCGACCACCTTCACGTGCGGTGGCACCGCGGCGGCGTCGAAGTCGCTCCAGCCCGCGCCCACCAGCGCGCGGTGGCCGAGCTGTGCGCAGGCCGCGACGATCATCGCGATCGTGTCCGCCGGTGACTCGACCGGAATGCTGCCGAATCCGAAGAAGATCGGCGGCGTCCCGGACGCGATCCAGTCCATGACGTCGTCATCGGATTCGGTAGGCGCCTCCAGCGTCAGGGTGCCGACGAATGGCCGCTCGGGCGGTGTGCGACGGTTCCAATGCGCCCACTCGGCGGCCAGCCCCGGGAAGCAGATGTCGTCATAGGCCTGGATCTCGAGGCCGCGGCGGGCGGCGATCCGGGCCGGCGCGGAACCCGTCGCTTCGGGCAGTCCCAGTTCGCGGCGTTGCGCGTCCTCGCTGGTTTTGACCCCGCGCCACACGAGCCAGTCGTACGCCGTCATCGCCGCCCGCACGATCGGCGCAGGGATGCCCGGCAACAGCCGGCCGTTGACCCGGATCGGGAACCAGAGCAGGGTCGCCAGCGGAATCCTCTGGTACTCAGCAACGTTGGAGGCGAGCTCCTGATAGCTCATCCCGCTCACGAGCAAATCGGCCCCGCGGGTGACGGAAACCAGCGAGGTGCTCATCTGCCCCCAGGCCCGCAGGCCCGGCTCGCGGGATTCCCGCAGCAGGTCCTTGAGCTGGTTGATCCGCCAGAAGGTGCGGAAGAAGCGGGCCCAGAAGTTGCGGGTCGATTCGAGCCAGGTCTGGTTGTCCGGTCCGTAGGCGACCGCAGCCAGTCCGGCCGCCTCGGCGAATGCGACGAGGTCAGGCGGAACAGCCAAACAGACGTCATGTCCCCTCGCCGCGAGCTCGCGGCCGAGCGCGATCCCGGGTTCGACGTCACCACGCGTCCCGTAGAACGCCAACACCACCTTCATCGACTTCTGCTGACCCTCCACGTGACCCTCCACGGCGGCCGGCCTCAGGCCCAGGTGCCCCGGCGCCGGTGCACCAGCGCGAGAGTCTCCAACCCGACCTTGACCAGCGGCGGCAGCAGGAGCCGGTTCAGATTGCGGTAGCGCTGCGAATCCTCGACGGCGGTCCGGAAACCCCGCTCGCCGGCCTGGTATTGGTCGAAGACCCGATCCAGCACGGTCCGGTCCCACGGGTCGTCCCTTGCAGCGCGGCCCAGTTCGTCGTAGACCGTTTTCACCCAGTCGGTGCCGAAGGGTTCGGCGACCGGGCCGCTGTGGCGGTGGTGCCGCAAACCCGGGGAGAGGAACTCTTCGATGGCGATGTCGTTGCGGTTGTCCAGATCGACCTGGAGGCCGGTGCCGATCCGCTTGACCTCCCGACGCCAGTCCTCGAGGAGATTCTCGAACTCGACGATCACGCGTGGTACGTCGCGGGTGTCGCGCTCGGCCAGCAGGGTGTACTTGAGCCACCAGGCGCTGCCGAGCTCCGGCGAGGACCGCACGTAGTTCTGTTTGCTGGCGCGCTTCTCGATCGACGCCGAGGCCTCCGCCGGGTGCCGCATCGCCACCACGGCGGCGACGTCGAACCCCGCGCGGCGCGCCCCTTCGAACCACAGACCGATCAACGCGGTGATCTTGGGTTCTTTGACGATCACGAGGGGGGCGGGCGGCAGCGCCGCGAAATACTTCTGGATCCTGTTGATCCACACCGCATCCTGCTCGGGCGAGGTCGCCCCGTCCGGCGGTCGCATGGCCAGGTCGTATGCCGAGCTGCGTCGGCTGCGCAGGATCGCCTCGTTCAGGTGGATGGCCGCGCGCGGCTCCCAGAAGCCGCGGGGGTTGTCGGCGGTGGCACCCAGCAGTCGCGGGGGCAGCTTCGCACCGCACAACGAGAGCACCCGCGCCAGGGCCGACGTCCCGGACCTGCCGAACCCGAGAACGAAGAGGACCACCGGCCGGGGCGTCGTCGACGGTGCTGCAGGGGATTCACGCATCGGCTAGCTACGCGCTTCGTGGACGCGAAGCACCGGCAAGGGGATGACCCGCCCGCCCATGACGTTCGTGTCCGCCGTAGCGACGGGCTCCGCGACATTGCGTTGGGTCCTGTGCACGGCGACAGGATAGGGATACCGAAACTGCTTCCGCAAGGAAACAGTCGAACCCGCCGACCCAGCGGTAATGCCGTTAGGAGCCAGTCGATTGACGTTCTTGCAAATTTTTGCGGAGACCACCCGCAACGGTCGGCTACTCTCACCATGACGAACGGCGCGATCCGCCTGAAGCGCGGCGCGGCGTCGGTCTCCGTGGACGCCGGATGCTTCGCCGCGCGCCCGCGGGAAATTGCTCATGCTCATCGGAGGCTAGCTAGTGGCAGTCCGGATTCACTCCGCGCGTTCACCTGTCGACGACCACGCATCGGTCGGTGAGGCACCGCCGGACAACCGCCTCGCCCTCCTGGACCAGGCCTTCTATGAGGGGCACCGAGCTGCCGGACAACGCGAAGTCATGCAGGTCGGCTGGGTGTACGAGCGCCCCGTGGATTTCGATCAGCTCGAAGACTTCTCGCAGAATCTCGGCCGCGGACTCCTCGGGCGGCTCATCGAGCGCTCACCGCTCCCGTTCGGCCGGCATCGCTGGGTCGCGGCGCCGCCGCCGCGCCGCATCACCGTCGCCGAGGGGGCGCGTCCCCGCGCCGAGGTCGGCGACTGGTTCGACGAATGCACCCAGCTGCCAGTCGATCCGGAGTCCGGACCGGGGTGGCGCATCGACGTCACCCCTCTGTCGGACGGATCGACCGCGATCAGCCTGGTGCTGTCCCACTACGTGATCGACGGTATCGGCGGGGCCCTCGCGGTCACCGAGGCGATCCTGAAGCTGCCCCGGCATCTCGGCTATCCACCGCCCCGATCCAGGACCCCCCTCCAGGCGTTGATCCAGGACACCCGTGAGACGGCGCAGGAGCTGCCGTCGGTCGCCCGCGCCGTGGTGGCGGCGGCCAGAGAAGCCCGGCGCCGACGCGACGAAGGCGACCGCGCCACACCGGCACGACCCATTGCGGCAACCGGCACCGACGAACCCGTCGTCGCGCCCAGCGTTTGGATCCGCTTCGCCCAGGACGAATGGAACGCGAGGGCCGGGGATCTCGGCGGCACCCACAGCACCCTGGCCGCAGCGTTCACCGCACGGCTGGACGAGCGGATGGGGCGCGAGCACGGAGGCGTCGACGGCGTACCGGTGTTGCTCACCCTCAACGACCGCACGACAGCCGATGACGCGCGGGCGATCGCGGTCAAGTTCGTCCGCGCCCGCATCGGCACCGCCGACATCACCACGAATCTCACAGGAGCACGCGCAGCCATCAAGGCCGCGCTCGCAACGGCGCAGGAGACCCAGGATGAGGCCGAGGAGCTCGTTCCCCTCACACCGTTCACTCCGCAGCGGGCCTGGCGTCAGCTCGCCGACTATGCGATCGACGATCCCGAGCAGCCCGCGGTGTGTTCCAACCTCGGGGACACCGGTCCCGCGGCGATTCGCCCCGACGGCACGCTGTGCGACGCCGCATTCGCCCGGGGTGCGAGCCAACACCTGACCCGGCGCCGGCTCGCGCGCATCGGCAGTCAGGCGCACGTCTACTACGGCACCGCGACAGAGATGAACATGGTCACGATCTACGTCTGCGCGTTCCGCCCCGGTGCGGTGAGCACCAGGGCCGAGTTGCGCGACCTCGTGGCTCAGGTGGCGGCCGACTTCGGTTTGTCGGGCCGGATCGAGTAACGACCCTAATCCCCGATCTCGTCCGCCGCGTCGTCGAGGATCTGCTGCGCTTGCCGCGCGTGTGCCACCTGCGCTGCGGTGTAGCGGATGAACAGCGCGACGCCGGCGAGCAGCAGGGCGACCGCGCCCAGGCACAGCACCCCGTGGGTGTAGCCGCTGTCGAGTGCGTCCAGTTGCCCGTCGGTCATCGCCGCCGCCGGGCCGGTGGTTCCGCCCAACTGCAGGGTGCGAGACGTGACGGCGGCCTGGATGCCCACCAGCACGGCGGGCCCGCCGACGCTCTGGAGCATCACGATGATCGCCGCCGTCGGGCCGATGCGGTCGGGACCGACGCTGGCGACCAGCGACAAGCCGAGCGGAACGTTGATCAGGCCGATGCCGAAGGCGCCGATGCACATGGGCACCAACAGGTTCGGGAAGTAGGCCATCGTAGGACTCAGCGTCGATCCGCCCACGACCATGGCGCCGATCACCAGTGTGCAGCCGGTGAGCACGACGGCTCGCGGTGACCACGCCATGACCAGCCGGGAGGACACCCCTGTTCCCACCGCCATCGCGACGGCGATCGGAATGAAGCCCACACCGGCCTCGGCCGGGCTGCGGCCCATGATGGTCTGGACGTAGAACGCGACCAGCACGGTCAGCGTGAAACTGATTCCGGTACTGAGGAATACGGCCACGAAGCAGGCCAGCCGGTCGCGGTCGCGGAAGAGGCTGAACGGCACGATCGGGTTCTCGGCCGTACGCTCCACGAGCACGAATGCGACGAAACCCACCAGCGTCGCGATACCGAGCACCACTGTGGCCGGCGACAGCCATCCCTTCTCCGGGCCCATGGACAGACCGAAGACGGCCGCGATGATGGTGGCGGTGGCCAGCACCGCTCCGGCGACATCCAGCCTCATCCGCTCCCGCTGCGACTCCTGCAACATGCGGCGCGCCACGAGGATGACCAGGACGCCGATCGGGACGTTGATCAGGAACGCCAACCGCCAGGACACCTCGGTGAGGATGCCGCCCAGAGCCAGACCCAGGATCGCGCCGAGACTCGCCAACGTGCCGAACACCGCGATCGCGGCGTTGCGAGCCGGCCCCTTCGGGAACGTGGTCGCCAGCAGCGCGGTACAGGTCGGGGTCACGATCGCCGCGGCCACCCCGTGGAGGAGCCGGGCGAACACGAGTGATTCACCGTTCCAGGCGACACCGCACAGAATCGAGGCGAAGGTGAACAGCGCCACGCCGGCGATGAACACCCGTTTGCGCCCGAAGGCGTCGCCGAGACGCCCACCCAGCAGGATCAGGCCCCCGAAGGTCAACAGGTAGGCGGTGATCACCCATGCCTTCGTCGCGTCCGACAGGCCCAGCTCGTTCTGGATCTTGGGAAGCGCGAACACCGCGATGGGGCCGTCCATCGCGGCGACCAGTTGCACGCCGCCGATCGCGATGACCGGGCCCAGGAAGTGCCGGGAGCGCAGCCACGCCGGCGATCGCCGTCGCGATTCCTGCAGTGCAGTCGGTTCAGCCCGCATGAATTGAGTGCCCCACTCTGCGTCGTGTACCGCCGCTGGACGGCCCGACTGTAGCAGTCCGCAGCCCTCCCACGGGGCAAAAAATGACGTCATCGACATTTACATCCGGTCGCCGGTATGTCGCACCGCAGGCCGTCGTGCCCGTGTCCGCGCGGGCCTGAGCAAACATTGCCAGCAGCGTTCGGCGACCGCGTTACCCGCGGCCGTTCCGCCGCTTGGAGTGGCCCGCCCGCTGTCGACCCACCAGTGGCGATCAGCGGCGAACCCACGACGATCTGACAGCAAAATGCCAGGTTGAACGGCTCACCTGGTCGCGAACGACGCCGATGTCGGGCGCCGGCGCCGACCCCGTCGGCATCGGAACCGTCTGCCACGCCGAGACACCTGCGCGTTTGCGAAAAACCGCCTTACGGTGCCTGTCGGCGTGATTGACTCTGGCGTCAAATGCTTGCGTTCGCCACGACGCGCTCTCGACGGGTGCGACTCGGCGGCGCGAATGTCCGGCAGTCCGTCGTACACATGCGGTCACCCGGCAGGGCGCGGGGTGTTCAGACCTTGGGAAAGGTGGAAGGTGGGTTCGGTGGTCGACGGCAGCTCGCCCGACGTGGTGCCAGCACCGCCCGATACGGCTCAGGTCGACGACGACACCGGCCCGATTGCCGCCGCGCCTCCGCCTCCACCCACGCCTGTCCCCCGGAAGCGGCGGCGGGGACTCGGATCCATTCTCTTCCTGCTCCTGCGCAGGCTGTGGATTCCCCTCGTCGTGGTCATCGTGGTCGCCGCCGGTGGGTTCACCGTGTCGCGGTTGCACGGGGTCTTCGGATCCGACACCTCGCTCGCCTACGGCGACACCGCCACCGAGGACACCAGGCCGGTCAACCCGAAGATCCTGCGCTACGAGATCTTCGGACCGCCGGGGACCGTCGCGCAGATCAGCTTCTTCAACGGCAACGGCGACCCGGAGTTCCTCCAGGAAGTGGCGCTGCCCTGGTCGCTGGAATTCCCGATCACCGGCGCCGCCGGTGTCGGCAGCGTTGCGGCACAGGGTGACAGCGAAAGCCTGGGCTGCCGCATCCTCGTCGATGGCGAGATCAAAGACGAGAAGATCGCGACGCACGAAGTGAGCACCTTCACCTCGTGCATGCTGAGGGCCGCATGAGCAACCATCACCTCCGCGATGGTCGCTCGTTCGTGGCCCGCACGATCCACCGTTTCGCCGTGCTCATCGTGCTGGCCTGGCTGGCGATCATCGCCGCACTGAGCGTCGCGGTGCCCTCCCTGGAGCAGGTCGAGCAACAGCATTCGGTCGATCTCAATCCGGTTGACGCACCGTCACTCAAGGCCGCCGAGCGGCTGAACGAGGCCTTCGAGGCACCGGACTCCGGCGGCGTCGTGATGATCGTGCTCGAGGGTCAGGAACAACTGGCCGAGGACGCCCACCGGTACTACGACGAACTGGTGCGGCAGCTGCGCGCCGACACCGCACATGTGCAGGACGTCCAAGACTTCTGGGGCGATCCGCTCACCAGGGGCGCGGCCGAGAGCGCCGACGGCAAGGCCGCATACGTACAGGTCAACCTGTCCGGCGGAGAACATGCCTCGATCAACGCGTCGGTCCAGGCGGTCCGCGACATCGTCGATCAGGCGGCGCCCCCGCCCGGGGTGCAGGCGTACGTCACCGGACCCGCCGCGATCGCCGCAGACGTCGCGCAGAGCGGCAACC
This sequence comes from Mycobacterium sp. 852013-51886_SCH5428379, assembly GCF_001665575.1. GTDB lineage: Bacteria > Actinomycetota > Actinomycetes > Mycobacteriales > Mycobacteriaceae > Mycobacterium. The sequence continues at coordinate 168,100 of NZ_LZSU01000052.1, forward strand.
GCACCGTCATCCTGGTCACGCTCGCGAGCATCATCGTGATCTTCGTGATGCTGCTGTTCGTCTACCGGTCGATCGTGACGGTGATCGTGCTGCTGCTGGTCGTCGGTATGCAGCTGCAGGCGGCGCGCGGAATCGTCGCGCTGATGGGCGATCACGGCCTGCTCGGGCTCACGACGTTCGGGGTGAACCTGCTGGTGGCGTTGTGTATCGCCGCGGGCACCGACTACGGCATCTTCTTCCTCGGCCGATATCAGGAGGCACGTCAGGCCGGCGAGGACAGGCTGACGGCCTACTTCACCACCTACCAGGGCGTCGCCAAGGTGGTGCTGGCATCCGGACTGACGATCGCCGGCGCGCTCTACTGTCTGAGCTTCACCCGACTGCCGTTCTTCAGCGCGCTGGCACTACCCACGGCGATCGGCATCCTGGTCGCGGTTGCCGTGTCGCTCACCCTGTTTCCCGCGGTGCTCGCGATCGGTGGCCGGTTCGGACTGTTCGACCCCAAGCGCGATCTGGCCGTGCGCGGATGGCGGCGCCTCGGCACGGCGATCGTGCGTTGGCCCGCACCGATTCTCGTCGCAACAATGGCCATCACCCTGCTCGGACTGCTGGCGCTGCCCGGGTTCAAGCCGAGCTACAACGACCAGCAGTATCTGCCCACCGACATCCCCGCGAACGAGGGCATGGCCGCCGCGGAGCGCCACTTCCCCCCGTCGGCGATGATGACGCCCGAGATGCTGATGGTCGAGACCGACCGCGATCTGCGCAACCCGGCGGACTTCCTGATCCTGAACAAGTTGGCCAAAGCCGTTCTCGCCGTACCGGGAATCGAGAACGTCCAGGCGGTGACCCGCCCCGAGGGCATTCCGATCGCGCGGGCGACGATCCCTTACATGCTGAGCATGCAGCAGGCCGGCCAGCAGCAGTACATGCAATTCCAGCAGTCGCGGATGGACGATCTGCTCACACAGGCCGAGATGCTCACCGAGATGATCGGGATCATGCAGCGCATGAACTCGCTGATGGAGCAGATGGTCACGACGACGCAGAACATGGTCGCCAAGACCCACGAGATGCAGGAGATCACCACCGAACTGCGCGACAACATCGCGAATTTCGAAGACATGTGGCGACCCATCCGCAACTACCTGTACTGGGAACCGCACTGCTTCAACATCCCGCTGTGCTGGTCGGTGCGCAGCGTCTTCGACGTGATCGACGGAGTCGATCAGGTGACCGAGAAACTCGACGGACTTGTCGTGCAACTCGACCAGCTGAACCTGCTGCTCCCCCAGATCGTCGCCCAGTTCCCGGAGATGATCGCGATCATGCAGAGCATGCGGACCATGATGCTGACGATGCACAGCACCATGTCCGGCGTGATCGGTCAGATGGACGGTACCGGCGAGAATCCCACCGCCATGGGCAAGGCGTTCGACGCCGCGCAGAACGACGATACGTTCTTCATCCCGCCGGAGGTCTTCGAGAACGAGGACTTCAAACGGGTCATGGACATCTTCCTGTCGCCGGACGGCAAAGCGGTCCGCCTCCTGGTGCTGCAGAAGGGCGATCCGGCCTCACCCGAGGGCATTTCGCGGGTCGACGACATCAGGAATGCCGCCGAGGAGGCGCTCAAGGGCACCCCGCTGGAGGGCTCGAAGATCTATCTGACCGGCACCGCGGCGATCACCAAGGACATGATCGTGGGGTCCGAGTACGACCTGATGATCGCCGTCGTCGCCGCGATCTGCCTCATCTTCATCGTCATGCTGATGATGACGAGGAGTCTCATCGCCGCGATGGTCATCGTCGGCACCGTGGTGATGTCGCTGGGTGCGGCGTTCGGGGTTGCGGTCTTCGTGTGGCAGTACGTGCTCGGCGTGCAGATCCATTGGGCGGTCCTGGTGATGACCGTGATCACGCTGTTGGCAGTGGGTTCGGACTACAACCTACTGCTGGTGGCACGCATCAAGGACGAGCTCGGCGCCGGCATCAACACCGCGATCATCCGGGCGATGGGCGGCACCGGCAAGGTCGTCACCACCGCGGGTCTGGTCTTCGCCGCGACGATGGGCTCCATGGTCGTCAGTGATCTGCGCAGCATCGGGCAGGTGGGCACGACGATCGCGCTGGGCCTGCTGTTCGACACGCTGGTCGTACGCGCGTTCATGACACCGTCGATCGCGGCGCTGCTGGGCCGGTGGTTCTGGTGGCCGCAGCAGGTCCGTTCCCGTCCCGCCGGCGCGCCGGCCCGCCCGACCGGTCCCCGCCCGCTGATGCGCGCCCTACTGCAGAATCAGCAGTAGTGTTCTGCGGCAACCGAAATGATCTCGTCCGCCCTGGCTGTCCACGCAGACCCGCGGAGCCGGGCGCATGAGTGATCACCAACTCCCGAACCACCGGCCGTTGCTCCCGCGGATCATCCGGACCCTTGCCGTGCCCATCATCCTGGGCTGGGTCGCGCTCACGCTGCTGTTGACGTTCGCCGTGCCCTCGCTCGAGCAGGTGGGCCGGGAGCAGTCGGTGCCGATGAGTCCGAAAGACGCACCGTCGGTTCAGGCCATGGCGCGGATGGGTCAGCTCTTCGAGGAGTCCAACTCGGACAGCACGGCGATGATCGTCCTCGAGGGCGAACAGGCTCTCGGCGAGGAAGCCCAGGAGTACTACGCCGACCTGGTCCGTGAGCTCAACAGCGACCCGCAGCACATCGAACACGTGCAGGATCTGTGGGGTGATCGCCTGACGGCCGCCGGCGCGCAGAGCCCGGACGGCAAAGCCGTTTACGTGCAGTTGAATCTGGTCGGCGACCAGGGCTCGTCGGCCGGAGTCGAATCCGTGCAGGCGGTCCGGACGATCGTCGACCGGATGCCCCCACCGCCGGGCGTGTCGGTGTATGTCACCGGCGCGGCCCCGCTGCTCGCCGACATGCAGCACAGCGGCGAGTCCTCCATCCTCAAGATGACCCTCATCGGTGCGGCGATCATCTTCGTGGTGTTGATGATCGTGTACCGATCGGTCGTCACCGTCTGCATCCTGTTGATCACCGTGGGCGTCGAGTTGTTCGCCGCGCGCGGCATCGTGGCCTACCTCGGCCACAGCGAGATGTTCCTGCTCTCGACATTCGCCATCAACCTGCTCGTGGCGCTGGCCATGGCGGCCGGGACCGACTACGGGATCTTCTTCTTCGGGCGCTACCAGGAAGCCCGCCAGAACGGCGAAGACCGGGAGACCGCGTACTACACCACATTCCGTAGTGTGGCACCCGTCGTACTGGGTTCCGGATTGACCATCGCCGGTGCGCTGCTGTGCCTGAGTTTCACGCGGATGTCGATCTTCCAGACCATCGGTGTGCCGTGCGCCGTCGGAATGCTGGTCGCGGTCGTCGTCGCGCTCACGTTGGTCCCGGCGGTGCTGACCGTCGGCGGCCGGTTCGGATTGTTCGATCCGACACGCGAGATCGCCGTCCGGCGGTGGCGACGGGTGGGCACCGCGATCGTCCGCTGGCCCGGACCCATCTTCATCGCGACGTTGACGGTCACACTCGTCGGCCTGATCGCGCTGCCCGGCTACCGGACCAGCTATGACGACCGGCGCTACATCCCCGAGGACGTACCCGCCAACCTGGGCTACCAGGCGGCCGACCGGCACTTCTCGCAGGCCCGGATGATGCCCGACATCCTGATCATCGAAGCCGACCGCGATATGCGGAATCCGGCGGACTTCCTGATTCTGCACCGACTCGCCAAGGCGATCTTCCAGGTACCCGGGGTCTCCCGCGTGCAGGCCATCACCCGACCCGAGGGCACGCCGATCGAACGCACGTCGATCCCGTTCCTCATCAGCATTCAGAACGCCGGCCAGCAGCAGATGATGAAACACATGCGCGGCCGGATCGACGACATGGGTGCGCAGGCCGAGATGATGAACCGGCAGATCGAGCTCGCCAAGCGGATGTACGAGATCCAGAAGCAGATCACCGAATCGACCATGAAGTCGATCGAGCTCGTCAAAGAGCTGACCGTGGTGATGGACGACCTGCGGGACGGCATCGCCAATTTCGACGACTTCTTCCGGCCGATCCGTAACTACTTCTACTGGGAACCGCACTGCTACAACATCCCCATCTGCTTCTCGCTGCGGAGCATCTTCGAGTCACTGGACGGCGTCGATCAGATTGCCGGCACGATGCACGAACTCCTGGGCGACCTCGAGACATTCGTCGAGGTGCTGCCGCAGCTGCTCGAACAGGTGCCGCGGATGATCGAGATCATGGAGTCGATGCGGGACATGATGCTGACGATGCACAGCACCATGGACGGCACCATCAGCATCATGGACGACACCGCGCAGGACGCGACCGCCATGGGTCAGGCGTTCGACGCGGCCCACAACGACGATTCCTTCTATCTCCCCGCCGAGGTGTTCGAGAATCCGGACTTCCAGCGAGCGATGGGTTCTTTCCTGTCGCCGGACGGCAAGTCGGCCCGCTTCATCATCTCCCACAAGATGGATCCGGGTTCTCCCGAGGGCATCGGCAGTGTCGAGCAGATCCGCGCCGCCGCTGAGGAAGCCCTCAAGACGACTCCCCTGCGGGGAGCGAAGATCTACATGGCCGGCTCGGCGTCGACGTTCAAGGACTTCCAGGAGGGCTCGAAGTACGACCTGCTGATCGCCGGGGTGAGCGCCCTGTGCCTGATCTTCCTGATCATGCTGCTCATCACCCGTGGCCTCATCGCCGCCCTGGTGATCGTCGGCACGGTGGCGCTGTCGTTGGGCGCATCGTTCGGGCTGGCGGTGCTGATCTGGCAGTACATCCTCGGCATCGACCTGCACTGGATGGTCCTGCCCATGGCCGTCATCGTGCTGCTCGGAGTCGGTTCCGACTACAACCTGCTGCTGGTGTCCCGTATGAAGGAGGAGCTCGGCGCCGGTATCAACACGGGCATCATCCGCGCCATGGGCGGCACCGGCAAGGTCGTCACCAACGCCGGTCTGGTGTTCGCATTCACCATGGCGGCAATGGTTTTCAGTGATCTGCAGGTGATCGGCCAGGTCGGCACCACCATCGGGCTGGGCCTGATGTTCGACACCCTGGTCGTGCGTGCGTTCCTGACGCCGTCGATCGCCGCGCTGCTCGGTCGCTGGTTCTGGTGGCCGCTGAACGTCCGATCGCGTCCGGCTCGCCCGCTCCCCCAGCGGGTATGACCCGCCGGCACCCGATCTCCAGCTGACAGACCGGGCCGGCGCCGAGTTGGCGCCGGCCCGATTTGATCCGTCAGTTCGGCAGGACCCGTACTCCCATGCCTGTCGTGGAGTAGATGCACAGGTCGTCGACCCAGAACGCACCGTTGAACAGCAGCACGATGCCGCGCTCATCGGTTTCGGTGGAGACGATCTCGATCTCCGAGCGGGTCCGCGTATTGGTCGGGATCACCTGACCGCGGAACTTCCAGCTGAACGTGTGGCCGACCGCCACGGGTTCGAACGCCGCCCCGTCGGTGGCGATCCCGGACAGCCGCGCGGCCGCGCGCGCCGCCTGCTGCATGGCCTCCAGCCCCAGGGAACCCGGCTGGACGGGATCCTGGAAGAAGTGGGCCTTGAAGAACCACGCCTCCGGGCGGACGTCGAACTCCGCGACCAACCGCCCCAGACCGGCTTCTCCCGCGCCCGGCCAGAACTTGACGCGGTCGATCACCTGGAGCCGGCCCTGCGCGAGCCACGGCGCACCGGTCAGTGCGTCGTCGCGGTAGGCCACCGACACCGGCGCCGGTGCCGAAATCGCCTCCAGCGCTCCCGGATTAACCCGAAGACCGACCTGGTTGCGCAGCGCCTCCGGACTGAAGAACCCGAACGCCGTCTTCATCGTCATGACCACGTCGTCGCCCTGGGTGCAGACCACGTCGAAGAAGACGATCGTGGACCCGCCGCCCTCGGCGAACCGCTCCAGTCTCGAGGTGACCCGCAGCGTGCCGGGCCGGGCGGGTCGGTGCAACGTGACGTCGTTGCCGTCGAGATTGCGGAACACCACGTCGTCGGCGCGGTTGGCGGCGAACCCGTTGTACGACGAGAGCCAACCGCACGGCTGCAGCAGGATCTCGATCAGCACCGCCATCGGGACGGCGTCGGAGCGGCCATCCTCGAAATACCAGGCGTCGGCGGGTACGTCGTACTCGGCGACGACGACGCCGTCCTTGGTCGGCACTCCGGGCGGACTGCTGACGCTGAGCACGCGCGACATGAAGTGGTACGGCTCGTCGGGCAGGCGCGGTGCGCGCCGGGTCCCGTCGAACGGGGCATAGAGCGCGCCGAAGGCGTCCGAGGGCATCCCGCGGCCGCAGGCCAAAAGGGCGCCCTGATCGCCGCGAACGTCCTTGGTGCCCTCCAGGATCCGCACCGGGCCGGGCGCGCCCGGCGGCATCGGCCAGTCGGGCACCAGCCGCATCCCGAACCGGCGGCAGTGGAACACCTTGAACCCATCGCTGCTGCACAGCAGCGACGCGAAGATCGTCGGCGTCGGACCGTCGATGATCTCCTCCACGAACACCTCGTAGTCGAGGATGTGGTCGGCGTCGGGGGTGACCTGGCCACGGCACACGAAGCGCGCCATCTCCTCTGGCACCGGTTCGAAGCGCCAGCCGTCACGGTCGATCGTGAATCCGTAGGCCGCCATCGCGAACGACAGGGCCTGGGTTGCGGCGTCGGCCATCAGCGTGCCGGGCATGCAGGGGTCGTTCTTGAAGTGTCCGTCGTAGAACCACGCGTCGGCCGGCACCGCCGCCCTCGCGCGCAGATAGCCACGCCCCCAGGGACCGCCGTCGGGGTCGAATTCGGCCACTTCGTCGAACAGGCGCAGCCGGCCCACCGGAAGCGTCGGGGTGCGGCTGTGCGCAGCGGCCATCTCGAATCCACTGCCGAAGCAGGCGAACGCGTTTCCGTGCGTGAAGGCCTCGATGTCGGCTCGGTCGAAGGAGCGTTTGCGCGTTACCCGTGGGGGTGTGTCCCGTCGGGCGCCCTCGCGTGGGGCGTCGTCGGCGGCGTCCCACAGCACCCCGTCGGAGTTGGCCAGCTCCTCGTCGGAGAAGAACCCGGCCTGCCCGTTGCGCACGGAGATCGCCAGCCGGTCGCCGATGTAGCAGTCGTAGTGGAAGAAGAACAACCGGGTGTCACCGGTCTTCGCGTGGCCGTCGATGTGGATGTCGTAGTGCAGCGTCTCCCCGGCCTGCGGCAGACCACCCATGAACGTCAGATCGCAGCCGAGCAGGCGGTAGACGCGCTGACCGCGATTGCTGAAGTCGGCGCCCAGCCACGAGGCGAGCAGCAGATCGGCCTGCCCCGACTCGATCACGACCCCCGGGGACATCCGGCCGTTGTGCATGTACCACGCCTCAGGGTCCACATCGGTCTCGGTGACGATCCGACCGGTGCCCATCGTGCCGGGTTCACCGTCGATGCTCATCACCCGATCGGCCAGCAGCAGCGGGGGTTCGGGCATCCGCACCAGCCGCTCGTACTGGTCCAACTCCGCGAACAGCGGTCCGAGTACCTCCGAGATCCGGCCGCCGGCAAGGATTTCGAGCTGGTCCCGCGTCCACAGCGGCCCGGCCTTCGCCGGTGGCGGCGGAGGTGGCGGAGGCGCCGGGGGCGAGAGGTCCGCCGGTCGTGGCGGGGATTCACGGCGGACCGTGGGCAGCGACGCCGGCGGAGGTGCCTGCGTCGGCGCCGGAGGGGGCGGGCTCGCGACCGCAGTCGCCAGGCCGCGTGCCTCGAGCAGCCGCGGCGCCCTGCTCCCGGCCGTGAGCGCCAGCGACGCCGCCCGTGACTGAAGGAACGACGCGTGTGCCAGCGCGGTCTGCTCGACGAACGCGGTATGCGCCTCGCCCACCGAGGTGACCAGATTCAGCGCGGCGGCCGCCCTGCCGGCGACCGGTGCGGGGGGCGCCGCAGTCACGGTGGCCGGTTGCACCTGGGCGGCCGGTGCGGGTGCGAACGCCAGCGGTTGGAGTTCGGCCGGGGCCGGCGGCATGTGTTGCAGCGATTCGGGATTCACTGACACAGAGTTCACTTCCGGCATCCTTTGACGGTCCGAGGGCGTGGCGGGGCCGGCGCTGTGCTGCGCCGCGGGTGCGGAGACGACGTCGGGCCAATGGGCGGCCAGACTCAGTGTGCGGGTCTTCGGCGCCGACGGGAACGCGCTGTCGTCGCGGAGCTGCCGCATCCGGTCGTCGAAGGCGTCGACATCGACCGAGACCCCGCCGACCCACAATTTCGACACGGATTCCGCGAGCGCCCGCAGTCCGCGCCGCTCCTGCGGGTCGAGTGCCACCGCGAGATGCGGACGGTCGCCGAGGATCTTCGGGATCGCCCCGGTCAGGATGGCGCGCGGACCGTGCTCCACGAACACCCGGACACCGTCTTCGTAGGCCTGCAGCACCGTGGCCGGGAAATCGATCGGTTCGAGCGCCTGCCGGGTGATCGCCTCGGCGGCGGCCTCCCGTGTCGGCGTGTAGGCGCGGTTGACCGCGTTGGTGTAGAACCGCACATCCGGTGCGGTGTGGGTTTCCCGGGTGTGGATGCGCCGCCACGTATCGGCGAATGGCGCCATCGCCGAACAATGGATGACCATGTCGAGACCGAGCGGCATCGCGGCGGCGCCGTCGACGGCGTCGATCACCCGCCGGCAGGCAGCCGGATCACCGCCGATCACACAGTCGTCCGGGGCCTGGACGATGGTCATGTAGGCGTGCGGTTCCGCGGTGAGCGCCGCTTCGACGGCGGCACGCGGGGCGGTGATCCGCCAGCACTCCCACGGCGCAGGACGGTCGCCCAGTCCCCAATCCGCCGCGGCCACCCGGCAGGCACCGGTCAGCTCGTCGCCGTACATGCCGGACGCCTCGATCTCGTCGAGCATGGGTTCGAGGTCGCGCCAGATGCCGAACGCCAGCAGGGCATTCGTCTCCCCCGACGACAGGCCGATCGCCGCGGTCGGGTTGAGGCCGAGCACATTTCGGGACAACTCCGCCTGCGCCTGGCAGACCAGGGCGCATCCGGTCAGCTGTGTGCGCGGGTCCAGGCTGGTGATTCCGGCGCCGTACAGCGCCCGGGCCAGGTCGCCGACTCCCGAGAAGCGTTCGGCGAGTGCGTCACCCACCTCGGGCCAGGCCAGCAGCAGATCACGTCCGGCGCCCGGATAGGCCGCGGCCGCCCCGGTGAACGTGAACGCGAGCTCGCCGGTGATCGGGGCCTCGGAGTATGCGACGCCGATGCCCGCGGGCGTCTCGCCCCGGCCCAGCCGTTGCACCGCGCTCTCGCGCAGGCCGTCGAGAGCGGCTGCGCTGGCGGCCACCAGAGCGCATCGCACCGGACCGGTTCCGCCCGGGCGGTGATCGCGCATCCGGTCGGCCAGGTCGGCTCGGCTCTCGCCGGCGTAGCGCTCCGAGAACGGGACGACTCCGGCGGCAAGTGGAACCGGCGCCTCGGCCGACGCGGTGAGGCTGATCCCGTCGGCGCGCCCGCCGATCGATGACAGCTGCACCGCCGCTCGGGTGCCGCCGGGGGCGGGCTGTGCCCCGTTCTGGTCCACCCGTACCCGGGACGTCACCGCGGCGGCCCACGCCGCGATCTCGGCGGCGGCGCTCGCGGCGTGGGTGCGTCCGAAGCGGGCCTGCGCGATGTTCGGCGCGACGGCGGTCGGGGTGCCGTCGACGTCGACGACGGCGAGGATCTGATCGCCGGCGGCTTCGGCGTCCTGGCGCCTCTTGAGAACGAAGGCGACGGCCGCGTCACCGTGCGGTGCGCCCGGCGTGGTCGACAGTCCATCGGCGGCCCGGGCGTGTGCCGGTTCGCAGCACATGTCGACGGCGCCGGTGACCACCGCGTCGAGTTCGCGGTGCCGCAGGGCGCGCACCCCGATCCGCAGCGCGTCAACGCCGGAGAGTTCCTCGCTGGAGACGGTGAACCCGAACCCGCGGAAGTCGCGTTGGGCGTGGATGCGGTTGGCCGGGATGTTCGGCATCGTGCCGACGACGCCGTCGGCGGTCAGCTGCGGGGCCGAATCCCGGTTGGCGGCAAGCCATGCGTCGTCGTCGATGTGCAGCACCCGCAGCCGCTGCCGGGCGATGGTGGCGTCGCATCCCATACCGACGACGACCCCGGTGCGGTCGGGATCGAGGGTCACGCCATCGAGTGCCTCGGCGGCGGCCGCGAGCATCGCCGTCTGCTGGGTGAGGCTGGCTTTGAGTTCGTTGGGAGGGAACCCGAGTCCGGCGAGGCCGAGTTCGACGGTCTCGAGGGGTATCGGCTCTGCCTCCGGTCCGAGCGCACGACGGCGGAACGCGCCGGCGTCCTGTGTGTCACCGGTCAGAACGCCGATGCCGCAGATGACGACGTCATCGGTCGGGGCGGGCCGTCGCGGGGTGGAACGCTTTGTGCGCACGTGGTTCTGGACAATGAGGTGGGCGTTGTTACCGCCGAATCCGAAGTTGCTGACGGCGGCGCGTTTGACCTCCGCGTCCCACGGGGTGGGGGTGGTCGCGAGAGTGAACGGGGTGTCGGCGAGGGCGCCGGTCGGCTTGTCGCACAACGCCGGCGGGATCACCGATGCGGCCATCGCCGACAGCACGTTCACCAGGCTCGCCGCACCCGACACCGTGATGGTGTGCCCCAGGTTGCCCTTGAGCGCACCGAGTGTCAGCGGCGCCTCACCGTAGGCGGCGGCGATGCTCTGCAGCTCGGTGGCGTCCCCCAGCGGGGTTCCGGTCGCGTGACAGTCCAGATAGTCGATGTCAGTGGGTGCGACCCCGGCCTGTTCCAGCGCCGCGAGCATGGCGCGGGTCTGGCCGCCGACCGCCGGCGCCAGGAACCCGCTCTGGCGTCCGTCGTTGGACAGCCCGACACCCATGATGACGCCGAGGATCGGGTCGCCCGCGCGTTCGGCGTCTTCCAGGCGCTTGAGCGCGACGAGCGCGGCGCCCGCCGACGGCACCAGACCGTCGGCGTCGGCGTGGAACGGCCGGGACCGGCCCGAGGCGCTCAACGCCTGCAGCGCAGTGAATCCCAGGTGCAGGAACAGGTCATCGGCGCCGTTGACCCCGCCGGCGAGCATCACGTCGGCCGCACCGTCGTGCAGGGCGTCGCAGGCGAGTTTGATGGCGTACAGCGACGAAGCGCAGGCCGCGTCGAGCGCGTACGCAGGACCGGTCATGTCCATGGCCGCGGCGACCAGATGTACCGGCAGCCCGGAGGAGAATCGATTGCGCGGGTCGACCTCGGCGCCGCCGGCCCAGACGCTCTCCACGAACGCGGTGTTCATCGTGCTGGGGTAGGACAGGTTGCCGACGATCAGTCCGGTCCGAGGTGCGGTGTGCGAGCCGCCCAGCGCCTGCTGCGCGCACTGGGCGAGCCACGACACCAGCGGGTCGAGCCGGTCCAGATCGCCGATTCGCGAGGCGATCTCGGGCAGGTCGAAGGACGCGTCGACATAGCCACCGGTGGCCGACGACACTCTCAGCCCGGTCTTGTCACCGGCCAACAGCGCCGCGGGGTCGACGCCCCGCCAGTGGTCACGCGGAGTCGGGGTGAGCAGACAGCGCGCGGCCAGCGTCGCCTCGAACAGCGCTTCCGGAGTGTTGGCACCGGGCAGCACACAGCTGCGGCCGACGATCGCGACAGGGTCGAATGGGCTCACGACCCGGTGCCCGCGACGTAGAACTCCACGCCTTCGAGCGTCGCGACCGGCGCACCGTCGCTGGTTTCCAGGGCGATGTCGAAGTCGACGCGCTTGTCGTTGACCGGATGGGCGGCGAACCGGCAGCGCAGGGCCCCGGCCTCCTCGAACGAGCGGTGCAGCACCACGCGTCCGATTCGCACGGGCAGCACGAGCGGATGTCCGTGCGCACTGGCCCACAGGATGCCGAGTTGCAGGCCGCCATCGACCGCCACGGGGTCGATGGCCCAATCCGCTTCGGGCCAGCCGAGGTCCGTGCGGGTCTTCAGATGTGCCGTGCCGCCGGCAGATCCGAAGGCGTCCAGCCCGTCGATGACCGCGAACCGCGGACCGTGGAAGAGCGGGACGGCGTAGGCGTCGTCGACACTCATCGGCCACGAAGATGCCGGCAGCTCGGGCAGCGACACGCTCGTCGGTGCCGCGGGTGACAGGTCAAGGCCGGCGCGGTAGCGGGCACGGCCCTCGCAGTCGTGCACCGTCACGGCGTAGGACGACCCGGCCGGTTCGATGTCGATCGCGAGATCCTGCTGTCCGCAGGCGGCGAAGGTGACGCCGGAGAGCACCTGGAAGTCGCGGACGGTGACCGTCGCGTCACCGATCAGATCGCGAGCCGCACGCAGCATGGCCTCGAGTACGACGACGACCGGCACCACGACCTGACCCCGGACCTGGTGGTCTTCCAGGACGGGCAGCGTCTCGGTGGACACGTCCCAGTCCAGGTGCGCGGTCCGCAGACGCGGTTCGGCAGGCGCGGCGACGACCACCGCCGTGGCCGGAGCCCGGCGCAGGGCGTGTTCGGCGAAGAACTGCGCCCCCTCGTCGATCGGGATGACGCCGACACCGGCGTCGAGGAAACGGCTCTTGAGGGTGGCGTCGACCATGCCGCCGTCCCACGGGCCCCAGCCGAAGGCACGCACGACGCACCGGTCGCCGCGACGCGCGGCTTCCCGCGCCGAGATGGACTCCAGCGCCGCGTTGGCCGCCGCGTAGGCGGACTGGCCGGGATTCCCCGCCCGCGCCGCGATGGAGGAGAACATCGAGATGAACCGGAGGTCATCGTCCGACGTCGCATCCAGAAGTGCCTCCGCGCCCACCAGTTTGGTGCTGAACACCTTGACGAACTGGTCGTCGTCGAGGTCTTCGAGGCGCTTGTCGGCGAGCACACCGGCGCCGTGGACGACGCCGACGATCGGACCGAGGCCCGATCGCACCTCGTCGAGCACGCTGCGCAACGCCGCCGCATCGGTGATGCTGGCCGAGAAGTAGCGCGCCGGGGTGCCCTGGCGTTCGGCGGTCGCGAGGGTGGCGCGGACTTCCCGCTCGGCCATCAGCTTCTCCGCCTGCGCACGCGCCTGCGGAAGGCTCAGTTGCTCACCCCGGGCGCGTGCCGCCGCCGCCAGCGCGGTGGCGATCGAGGTGATCGTGTCGCCGGCCGGCTCGTCGGCAGTCGCCTGCCGTAGCGGTGTACGGCCCAGCAGCGCCAGGCTCAGACCGTGGCGTTCGGCCAACGCGAGCGCCGACGCAGCGGTCACGCCACGTGCACCGCCGGTCACCACGACGACTCCCCCGGCGGGGACGCTGATCGTCTCGCCCTCGCCGATCGACGAGGTGATGCCGCCGACGGCGACCATCCGCGTGCCGTCGGCGCGCAGCGCGACCTCGACGCCGCTGCCGCCTTCGAGCAGTTCGGTCGCCAGCCGTTCGGCATCGAGGTGTTCGATGTCGACCGCCCGCACCGCGGCGTCGGGCCATTCCCAGGCGGCCGTCTTCGCCAGACTCGCCACGCCGATCGGGGCGCCGGTCCCGGCGAATGCGCCGCCGGTGGACTGGACCGTCACGAAAAGCCTTGACTCGCCGCCACTTCCGGCGACACAGCGGGCGGCGCGGAACGCACGTACATGCATGTCGACGCAGTCTTCGGCCGTGTCGGCGGCCGCCAGCCCCGCGAGGCTGATGACGGCGGTCGCGCGGTCCGGCAGCTCGTCGACGGCGCGGGCCTTGACGCCGCGATCGATCATCACCTGTTCGAGGGCATCGGCGAACTCCGGGTCTTCACGGGTGATGAAGACCTCGCCGTCGCGCAGGCCGGCCATCGCGAAGCCGCTCGGTGGTACCGGCTGGAAGTCGGCTTCGGTGCAGGACAGGCCGCCGGTCGGCGGGTTCTCCGTGGGCGCGTCAGGGGCGGCCGCTGCCGGATCCTCCTCGGCTGGCGCATTTTGGGTGGAGCCGAGGCCGCTGACCTTGTCGACGACGTCCTGGAGCGTCCGCAGACCCGCCAACTCCGACGCCGGAATATCCGGCGCCCCCGGGAACTTCGCCTGCAACGCCGCCAAAATCTCCACCTGCTTGATGGAGTCGATACCGAGCTCGGCCTCCATCTCCATCTCCAACGACAACATGTCCGCCGGATAACCCGTCTTCTCCGACACGATCCCCAACACCACAGCACCCACCGGCAACCCCGGCACAGGCGCGGAGGCTGCAACAGCAGCTGCCACGTCAGGAACATTCGGGGCGAACCCACCCACCTTGTCCACCACGTCCTGCAACGTCCGCAGACCCGCCAACTCCGACGCCGGAATATCCGGCGCCCCCGGGAACTTCGCCTGCAACGCCGCCAAAATCTCCACCTGCTTGATGGAGTCGATACCGAGCTCGGCCTCCATCTCCATCTCCAACGACAACATGTCCGCCGGATAACCCGTCTTCTCCGACACGATCCCCAACACCACAGCACCCACCGGCAACCCCGG